>NZ_WWDL01000097.1 GCF_009848505.1 Muricoccus harenae | reverse complement strand
AGGGTCAGCGACTGGGGTGAAGTCGTAACAAGGTAGCCGTAGGGGAACCTGCGGCTGGATCACCTCCTTTCAAGGAATGCCTGCGGGGTAGGGTTGGTTCGCCAATCCTGGCTGCAAGCGATCCTGACAAATGCTATCGGACCCGATCAGGTCCATTCGCTCATGCCTGTAGCCTGGTTCTCGTGATGGTTCGGGGTGCGGCCTTGTGCTGGTGCGGTTCGCTGCATCGTGGCGCTGGCCGCGCATCCTTCCTGGTTTCTGACGGATCGTTTGTTCCTGGCCTTTGGGCCTGCGGGCCAGTAGCTCAGTTGGTTAGAGCACACGCTTGATAAGCGTGGGGTCGGAGGTTCAAGTCCTCCCTGGCCCACCAAGGGCCCGGGTGAGGGTCTTGGTGGGCGGCGGTGATGTTGGGATAGGTTTGCCTGTTCATGTGGTTGGCTTGTGGGGGCGTAGCTCAGTGGGAGAGCGCCTGCTTTGCAAGCAGGGGGTCGTCGGTTCGATACCGACCGTCTCCAAGCCGCACGGGACAGGTTCTGGGTTGTGGCCCGGTGGTTGAGCGAGCGGATGCTTGCTCCTGCCGGTGCTGCGTCGTCTTCGGGAAACAGGCCGCGCGTCTGAGGGGTGACCTTCGGGGCGAAGCGGTTTCTCGTGTTCTTTGACAGGTGAAGATGATTTGGTGTGTTGAGTGGCTCTCTTGAGCTGCTGACTGCCTTGCGATCCGGAAGGGTTGCGTGGGGGTTGGTGGTGAGAGGGGGCAGAGTAGCGAGTGTTCTCGGTGTTGCTGCCGTCCGGTTGGACGCGCGGGCGCGGGCACGGAGGGATGAGGATCCTTGCGTGTTGGTCCTGCGTGCGGGCGGTGGAAGTTTGAGTGAATAAAGGGCGTTCGGTGGATGCCTTGGCGCCAAGAGGCGATGAAGGACGTGGCACGCTGCGATAAGCTGCGGGGAGATGCGAGCGATCGTTGATCCGCAGATGTCCGAATGGGGAAACCCCTCC
>NZ_WWDL01000096.1 GCF_009848505.1 Muricoccus harenae | reverse complement strand
CGTATCGCGAAGGCCCAATCAGGATAGGGTTTCGCGGAAATCCGTCACTCGGATTTTGCTCGCATTCGCACGACGCATGCCGGCCCATTCGCGAGACGTATTCGAGGTCTCCCATGACCACCGATTGATGGAGGGAAGGAGCGCGAGGTTAGATGGACGACCACGGTGCATAGAAGAAGAGCCGAGGCGGTCCTGTAGAACGCCGTGCGCATGGCATCTTTCTGGCGCCGCTGACGAAGCGGGGGTTTCCACAGCGATATTCCGAACAGCACCGCCGAGCCAAGGTGCCCCGTCATCCAGTGGAACTTCTCCGGGCACGGGTGCTTCCCCGGGACCAACATTGATCTTCCGGCCAGTCAGCGGCGTGCGCGACCTCACAAGCCCTCTTGGCGCGCCTCCAAGCTCCATTTCTTCTAACAATGGCCTCCGTGTGCGAGGCCCGGGGACCCCGAGCACTTCCACGTGGTAGGTCGGTGGTGAAAAAGTTCATCCGGGTCGCATTTGATCGCGTCTTCTCCGGGCTGCCAGTTGGTTTTCCAGTGCCGCACCCCTTCTGGGAAGAGGCCAGAGGGGAACCCTGCCATGAACCCCCATGCAACTGGCGGGCGGCAGCCTGCTGTACTGCCCCCGCTGCCATTCCCCGGGCTTCCACCATGGCCGCATCACTGCCTATCAGCGCATCGAGGACGCCAAGCAGGTGACGGAAATCACCATCGACCGGGACTGCAGCACGCTCCGGCTGACGGACGGCCAATACAATCCCAGCCGGCGCCGGCAGGACCTCGCCATCCAGATCACCTGCGATGAGTGCCCATCCGGCTTGCCGCCGTTCGAACTGACCATCGATCAGCACAAGAGCGCCACCTCGATTATGTGGCGCGAATCCCCCAACCCGAACGCCGCCAAGGCGTCGCCGCCGCTGAGCATCAAGCAGCGGGGCTGATCCATTGAGGGGCATGGGCATGAAAAGAGGGGCGGCCTTTTAGTCTTACTGTGTCATTTTACTCGGTCCTTCCTATATGTGGGTCATGGCGAGAGAGATGGAAGGGGCTGCGGGCCTTCGGCGCGGCGAGGCGCGGTTCGCGGTTTATTTGGGTGAGATCTCGGCGG
>NZ_WWDL01000095.1 GCF_009848505.1 Muricoccus harenae | reverse complement strand
CTAGTGGTTTGAGTTAGAAATTCTCTGGCAGAAGCGTCCGACGCTGGCGAGGATGTCGTCGGCGGACTTGGTCCAGACGAAGGGCTTCGGCTCGGCGTTGGTCTGGTCGATGTAGCCCTGGATGGCGGTCTTGAGGGCGTCGGTGCTGGCGAAGGCGCCTCGTTGGAGGCAGCGTCGGGTCAGCAGCGAGAACCAGCCCTCGACGAGGTTGAGCCACGACGCCGAGGTGGGCGTGAAATGCAGGTGCCAGCGCGGCCGCTTGAGCAGCCAGTCGTGGATGAGCTTCGTCTTGTGGGTGGCCGCGTTGTCGAGCACGAGGTGGACGTCGAGGTCGGCGGGCACGGCCGCCTCGACCTGATCCAGGAAGGCCCGGAACTCGGTGGCGCGGTGACGGCCCTTGCAGGTGCCGATCACCGTGCCTGCCTTGACGTCGAGGGCGGCGAACAGGTCGGTGGTGCCGTGCCGGACGTAGTCGTGGCTGTGACGCTCGACCTGGCCGGGCCGCATCGGCAGGACGGGCGCCGTGCCCTCATTGGCCTGGATCTGCGGCTTCTCATCGACGCAGAGCACCAGCGCGCGGTCGGGCGGGTTGAGGTAGAGCCCGACGACGTCGCGCACCTTGTCCACAAAGGCCGGATCGCGCGACAGCTTGAAGGTCTCGGACCGGTGCGGCTGCAGGCCGAAGGCGCGCCAGATGCGCGAGACCATGGTCTGGCTCATGCCGACCTGCCGGGCCATGGCGCGCGTCGACCAGTGCGTCGCCCCCTCGGGCTGGCTCTCGAGCGTCCGCGTAATCATCGCCTCGACCGCCTCGTCACCCACCCGCCGCGGCGCCCCGCTACGCGGTGCGTCCACCAGCCCCTCCAGGCGGTGCGCCAGGAAGCGGCCACGCCAGGTGATCACGCTCTGGCGGCTCACGCCAAGGCGGACCGCGATCGCGCCGTTGGGCAGCCCCGGCTCGGCATCCGCCGCCAGCACGATGCGCGCCCGCATCACCGCCGCCTGACCCGCGCCACGTCGCCGGACCAGGCGCTGCAACGTCTCGCGCTCCTCCTCCGTCAGCACTACCGCTGCCGCTTTCGGGCCACATGACATGGGCGCCTCCCATCAGAGACGCCCGACCTTACACCCCGCCCAGCATGTCAGAACACTTCTAACTCAAACCACTAGG
>NZ_WWDL01000094.1 GCF_009848505.1 Muricoccus harenae | reverse complement strand
TAGCATTACAGTTGCGTCTTTCCTCGATCTCTGAATCCATGGGTGATCATGGTTCAGGGGACGTGGATGAGGGGCGCTTCGATTGAGACGGTGCTGGAGCTCTGGGCATCGTCATTGCGCGAGACCAAGGCGCGCATCCGCCCCCTGTTCACCCAGGCGCGTGTCGCGGCATCGGCCGGTCTGTTCCTGGACGGGCTGCTGGGGGCTGAGCGGCGCAAGACGGGATGGATGCGGGCCGAGGCGGCGGGGGATCCTGGTCCTTGGCGGCAGCAGGCCATTCTTGGCCGTGGGCGCTGGGATGCTGATGCGCTGCGCGACATCGTGCGCGAGTACGTCGTCGAGCATTTTGCGGCCGAGGACGCGGTGCTGGTGATCGACGAGACCGGCTTCCTCAAGCAGGGCAAGTCGTCCTGCGGTGTCGGGCGGCAGTACACGGGCTCGGCGGGCAAGATCACCAACTGCCAGATCGGCGTGTTCGCGGCCCTCGTTTCCCAGCACGGGCATGCCTTCATCGATCGCGCGCTCTACCTGCCCAAGCACTGGACGGACGACCCGGCTCGCATGGCGGCGGCCCATGTTCCGCCCGGCACCGCCTTTGCGACCAAGCCTGCCATGGCGCTCGGCATGATCGAGCGCGCCATCACCGCGGGGGTCGCCTTTGGCTGGGTTGCGGCCGACAGCGTCTACGGCGTGGGCAGTATCGAGATGGCGCTCCGCCGCGCGGCCAAGGGCTATGTGCTCGGCGTCAATGCCACCCACCATTTCGGATCCTGGATAGGCAAGCCCGCGGTTGCCGGAACGGCCGAGGACATCGCCAAGGATCTCGATCCCGCCGCCTGGCAGCGCCTGTCCGCGGGCCTGGGAACCAAAGGCGAGCGGCTGCATGACTGGGCTTATCTGGAACTGGCCGACCTGGAGGCGGATGAATTCAGCCCGCAGGCATTGGGCCTGTGGACGCGGGGCCTGCTGATCCGCCGCCACATCGCCGATGGCGAGTTGGCCTATTTCACGACCTGGTGCCCAGCTGGAACGCCGATCGAGACGCTCGTCACTGTCGAGGGGCACCGCTGGGCCATCGAGGACAGCTTCGAGACCGCCAAGAACGAACTCGGCCTGACCCACAACGAAACACGCTCCTGGCACGGCTGGCATCGACACGTGTCGCTGGTCATGCTGGCTTTCGCCATGATGGCGGTGATCCGA
>NZ_WWDL01000093.1 GCF_009848505.1 Muricoccus harenae | reverse complement strand
GCCTCGGGTGACTGGCCGCGGATGTCGGCCTCGACGGCGTAGAGAGCGGCAATGCGGGCCAGTGCCTCGGCCGCGATCGGCGCCGTGTTCTTCTTGGCCAGGTCGTAGAATCCGCGTCGTACATGGCTCCAGCAGAATGCCAGTGTCGCGCCCGGGCCGCCCTCCTCCGGCGCGGCCAGGCCCTTGTAGCCGGCGTAGCCATCGCATTGCAGGATGCCGTGGTAGCCGGCCAGGAGCGCCCGGGCGTGCTCGGCCCCGCGGCCAGGGGCGTAGCGGAACACCACGGCCGGCGGGTCCGTCCCACCCCAGGGCCGGTCATCCCGCGCGATCGCCCAGGCAAAGCCCTTCTTGGTCTGGCCCCGCCCGGGGTCCAGCACCGGCATCGTGGTTTCGTCCGCGAACAGCCGGGCCGAGGACAGCAGGATCCCCTGCATCCGCGCCACCACCGGCGCGATCTCTGCGGCAGCCGTCCCCACCCAGGAGGCCAACACCTCGCGGCCGATGGTGAGACCCTGGCGTGCCAGGATCTGGGCCTGGCGATACAGCGGTAGGTGATCGGCGTAGCGCGACACCAGCACATGCGCGACGGTCGCCTCGGTCGGCATGCCGCCCTCGATCAGGCGCGCCGGCGCGGGCGCCTGCAGCACCACGCCCTCGCAAGCCCGGCAGGCGGGCTTGGGGCGCCGCGTCACCAGGACCTGGAACCTCGCCGGGATCACGTCCAACCGCTCCGAAGTGTCGGCCCCGATCTCGACCAGCGGACCCTGGCAGCACGGGCAGGCGGTGCTCTCGGGCATGAGCACCCGCTCGAGGCGGGGCAGGTGCGCGGGCAACCGGCCGCGGCCCGCCCGGCGCCGGGCGGTGTTCGTCTTGCGCAGTTCGGGCGAGCCCTTCTCCGCTTCGACCTCGTTGCTGGCCAGGCTCGCCTCGACCTCCTCGAACGCGAACTGCAGCTGGTCCTCGGGCAGGCGCTCCGAGCGACGTCCGAACTGCATGCGCTGCAGCTTGCCCAGCAGGTGCCGCAGCTTCTCGTTCCGCGCGGCCAGCGCGTCGCGCTCAGCTGCCAACCCGTCCCGCTCCGCCCAGGCGGCCAGCAACAGCGCGCGCAGCGCCTCGGGATCATTCGGCAGGCTCTGCAGGTCGACGCCGACGGGGCTCATCGGCACCGAGTCTAGGCGGCGGCCGTGGGCCGGGGAATCCGTTTCGC
>NZ_WWDL01000092.1 GCF_009848505.1 Muricoccus harenae | reverse complement strand
GCCACCAGACCGGATCAGATGATACTCCCGACGGACCCATAACACCCACGCGGGGTGGAGCAGCCCGGTAGCTCGTCAGGCTCATAACCTGAAGGTCACAGGTTCAAATCCTGTCCCCGCATCCAAATCAGCCAACCTAAAACGCCCCGGACATAACGCCGGGGCGTTTTGCGTTCGAGGCACTTTAGGCCGGCAGCGCGCCAGCGTGCTCCACGGTTCCAAGTTGCGGACGAAGGAACACCCGGGTGATTTCGGGATGTGATGCCTCCACCCGCCGCGTCAGCTCAGAAGCCGCAGTTTCGATGGCTCCGCCGGGAAGATCATCACGGAAGTCGATGGTCACGGCGAGGACCACCTCGGAGGGGCCGAGATGGAGGCTCAGCAACTCCTCCACGGAGGCGACCCGCGGATCGTTTTCCAACATGGATCGCACCTGCTGGATGATCACGGGCGAAGCGGCCTCGCCCGTCAGCAAGCTTCGCGTCTCATTTGCCAGGAACGTAGCTGTGAGAACCAGCAGTAAGCCGATTCCGATGGAGGCGACGCCGTCGAGCATTGGCATGTCCAGCCATTCGGCAAGCAGCAATCCGACGAGAGCAATGGCGAGCCCAATGAGCGCAGCCGCGTCCTCAAGCAGCACCGCGAAGACGCTGGGGTCCTTGCCGCGCCGGAGGGCAGACCATGAGGGCTCGCCAACATGCTTCTTGTGGAACTCGCGCCAGGCGACGCGAAAGGACAGCGCCTCGAAGAATACGCAGGCGCCGAGCACAACGAAGTTGATCTAGGCGCTCTCGACCGGCTCCGGCTGGACGATCTTGCGCCAGCCCTCATAAATCGAGAAGGCGCCACCGAGCGCGAAGATCAGCAACGCGACCACGAGGGCCCAGAAGTACAGTTCCATCCCATGGCCGAAGGGATGCCGCGGCGTCGGCGGCCGCGCGGCACGCTTGATGCTGAGGAGCAAGAGGGTCTGGTTCCCGGTATCCACAGTCGAGTGGACCGCCTCGCTCATCATCACGCTGGAGCCGGTCCAAAGGGCGGCCGCGAATTTCGTTATGGCAATCGCGAGATTGCCGACCAGAGCGGCATAGATGACCTTCTTCGAGCCGCTCTGCGCTGCCGTCCGGTACCTCCTAGTGGTTTGAGTTAGAAGTGTTCTGACATGCTGGGCGGGGTGTAAGGTCGGGCGTCTCTGATGGGAGGCGCCCATGTCATGTGGCCCGAAAGCGGCAGCGGTAGTGCTGACGGAGGAGGAGCG
>NZ_WWDL01000091.1 GCF_009848505.1 Muricoccus harenae | reverse complement strand
GTCCGCTGGTCCCGACCGCCGATGGCGTGCGTGAGCCGCAGAACCGCCGCGTCGAGATCGTGCTGCGCTAAGCAGCACGACCCTCTCGCGGGGAAAGTTGGGGGCGGGACCGCAAGGTCCCGCCCCTCTGCGTTTCCACTTACGGACCGCCCGCAGAACATTCTTGTGGCTTTCGTGCCACAGGCGGCCTGTATGAATAGATCAGTCCGCCCCGATATAAACCCAAGTGATCCTTCGGCATTCCTGTCTTGCCGCAACAATGGCGGACCACTTGCCCCCCGTTTGAAGGATCTCCCGTAATGTCGCTCCGCAAGTCACTGCTCGCCGCGACCATGCTGACCCTGCCCCTCGCAGCTCCGGTGGCTGTCCAGGCTCAGCCGGTTTCCGGCCTCTACATCGCCGGCGGCGCCGGCGTGAACTGGCTGCAGGATGCCAAGATTGCTGCCACCGGGCCGCTGGCCACGGAGCTTCGCGCCCTCGGGGTGAACCCGGGTGGCAAGGTGGCCTTTGATGCGGGCTGGGGCGTCGTTGGCAGCCTCGGCTGGGGCTTCGGCAACGGCCTGCGCCTTGAGGTCGAGGGCAACTACCGCGAAAACGATGTGAGCAAGATCCGCGGCTTCAACGGCATCACCACCAGCCGCGTCGAAGGCACCTCGCGCAGCTACGGCGTGATGGCCAATGTCCTCTATGATCTCGACCTGTCCCAGTTTGGCATGCCGAGCTACGTGCAGCCCTATGTCGGTGCCGGTGTTGGCTACATCTGGCGTGAGTTCGACGATGTCGGCCTCACCGTGCTGGGCGCCCGGATCCGTGACAGCGGCACCGACGGCCGCTTCGCCTATCAGGGTATCGCGGGCCTTGGCTTCCCGCTCACCCGCTTCGGCGTGCCGGGCCTGACGCTGACGACCGAGTATCGCTTCCTCGGTACGCTTGAGCACAGCATCGACACGACGAGCAGCGGCGGCAGCTTCACGGTTGGCCGTGGTGGCACCAAGTCCGAGAACTATAACCACTCGATCATGATCGGCCTGCGCTACGCCTTCAACGCGCCGCGCCCGGCGCCGGCTCCTGTCGTGGCCCCGGCTCCGGCCGCTGCCCCGGCTCCGGCCCGCACCTACCTGGTGTTCTTTGACTTCGACCGTGCTGACCTGACGGACCGTGCCCGCCAGATCATCGCCGAAGCCGCCCAGGCGGTGACCAGCACCGGCACGACGCGCATCGAAGTGGCCGGCCATGCCGACCGCTCGGGCACGCCGCAGTACAACCAGCGCCTGTCCATGCGCC
>NZ_WWDL01000090.1 GCF_009848505.1 Muricoccus harenae | reverse complement strand
CCGCTCGCAGATGTCGATCCAGGCTTTCGGCGAGAGCCGTCCGCTGGTCCCGACCGCCGATGGCGTGCGTGAGCCGCAGAACCGCCGCGTCGAGATCGTGCTGCGCTAAGCAGCACGACCCTCTCGCAGGGAAAGTGGGGGGCGGGACCGCAAGGTCCCGCCCCTCTGCGTTTCCACTTACGGACCGCCTGCAGAACATTCTTGTGGCTTTCGTGCCACAGGTTCTTCATATGACATTACTGTGCGTTGGCACTCGCGACCTTCGGGAGCATCTCGCCTTTGCGTCACGCCGCACCTGATCGCGGCGGGCCACTACACGAAGGAATTTACGAGATGTCGTTCCGCAAGGCCCTGCTGGCCGCCACGGTACTGGCTATGCCGGCCACTGCCATGGCTCAGGCTCCGTTCCAACCCGTCACCGGCCTCTACATCGCGGGTGGCGCTGGCGTGAATTGGCTGATGGACCGCGACCTCGAGGCGCAGGGCGGTAACCGCAACTACTTCAACACCACTGGCGCACGCTCCTATGGCGAGACGCGCCAGGACACCGGCTGGGGCGGCGTCGGCTCACTGGGCTGGGGCTTCGGCAATGGCGTGCGCCTCGAGATCGAGGGCAACTACCGCCAGAACGAGGTCGACAAGATCGGCGGCTTCGGCGGCCCGCGCGTGACAAGCGCCTTCCGCAACAACGGCGGTGACATCCGTCAGTACGGCGCGATGGCCAACATCTTCTATGACCTGGTGATCCCGCGCTTCCCGCTGCCCGTGCAGCCCTATATCGGCGGTGGCGTCGGCTATGTCTGGACCGAGTATGACGGCGTGCGCGGCACCCGCCAGCCCGGCGGCTCGAACTCCATCGTGATCGACGACACGGATGGCCGCTTCGCCTGGCAGGGCATCGCCGGCGTCGCCTACCCGATCGCCGCAGCCCCCGGCCTCGCGCTCACCCTTGAGTACCGCTACATGGGCACGCTCGAGCCGAAGCTCGACGGGCGCGTGGTGAACCCGGCGGGTGCGACGGTGTCGCGCGGTACCTTCAAGGCTGACCCGGCCGAGAACCATTCGGTCATGATCGGCCTGCGTTATGCCTTCAACACGCCGCGCCCGGCGCCGGCTCCTGTCGTGGCCCCGGCTCCGGCCGCTGCCCCGGCTCCGGCCCGCACCTACCTGGTGTTCTTCGACTTCGACCGTGCTGACCTGACGGATCGTGCCCGCCAGATCATTGCCGAAGCCGCCCAGGCGGTGACCAGCACCGGCACGACGCGCATCGAAGTGGCCGGCCATGCCGACCGCTCGGGCACGCCGCAGTACAACCAGCGCCTGTCCATGCGCC
>NZ_WWDL01000089.1 GCF_009848505.1 Muricoccus harenae | reverse complement strand
CACGTCCCATATTCGATCAGCACCGTCCGATGCCGCCTCATCGTCAGCCTCGTCCAATCCCTCCCACGCTGCCCCTGTTGCCTGCAGCAATCCAGAGGCCCCGCTTGGAAATGACACAGTAAGACTAAGCAGTGTGACGGGTTAGGCCTCGGCGTCGTACAGTGCCGCGCGCGGAGGCGCGGCGGTTCCGGGAGGGCGAGGCGGAGGTGCTGGTGGCGACGGACGCCATCGGCATGGGCCTCAATATCGGCCCGCTGCGGCGGGTGGTGTTTTCTTCCCTGACCAAATGGGACGGGAAGCAGGACCGCCCGCTTTCCGTGCAGGAGATCAAGCAGATCGGTGGCCGGGCCGGGCGTTTCGGGGGGGGGGGGGCGCATGCGGAGGGTATGGTCGCGGTGCTGGAGCGCGGCGGCTCCCCGGCGGAGATCACCCATGCGCTGACGCGGGCCGCGTGGCGGCGAGATGACCGGGCGGCGGGGGAGGGGCAAGGCGACAGGCGAGAAGACGCCACATCGGGAAAGGTCTCCAGGCGCGGCCGGACCGCCAAGGCGCGGAGAACATGATGTGGTGCCAGATTCTCCCTTGAAGTTATGTCCGAAGGCAGCTATCTCACGCCTCCGCTGCAAGGCGGACATTCTCTTCGAAGGCCTGGGTGACCAGGCATTGAAATTGGGCTGAATGGCCCCGATTTTAGTAGTCCATCGTGAGGTGGACATTTCCTTGAGAAGCCCGGGCGACTGGGCCTTGAAACTGGTGTCGAAAGGTACCATTTCATGTGTCTGCTAAGGGGCGGACGTTCCCTTTGGGCTGCTCCGAAAAGAGGCTCTTGAAACTGGTGCCTGCGGGCGCTAAGTCGGTGCCTGTGGCGGAGTGGCTGCTCTTTCCGGACGGACGGGTCGCATTTTGGGTGTGGCTGATTGTCTTGGGAGTTGGGGCGTCGTCTGGCTGCGGATCCTGATCTTTGTGCCTTTGGGCACGAATTTCTTTTCGTCCGCACAGAGATGCGGGCATTTCCTGTCGGCTGGTGTCGGCATGAGCAGATCTTTGACAACTGCATCTGTCTTTTGGAAGCAAGCAAGTGCTTTTGGCCTTATCTGCTGGTACTTTCCCTCGGGGGTGTGCTGGTCTGGCGATGGCTGATTGGCATTTTGCATCGAGAGTGGTGAGCGGAGCCTAGTTGATCAGCATCCGTGCGGTTAGGACCTTTGGTTCTGGCGCGCTGATGAACTTGAGAGTTTGATCCTGGCTCAGAGTGAACGCTGGCGGCATGCTTAACACATGCAAGTCGCACGGGCAGCAATGTCAGTGGCGGACGGGTGAGTAACGCGTAGGAACATGTCCAG
>NZ_WWDL01000088.1 GCF_009848505.1 Muricoccus harenae | reverse complement strand
TTCTACAGTTGAGGTTTCCTTGAGGCGTCCTCAGGTGTGTGGCGGAGCATTGGTTCGTGGAGGCGGGCCATGGTTTCGGACACTGTGGGTGTCCTGCGCTGGCGCGACGAGCTGGGAGCGCTGCAGGCACGGCTGGGTCGGCTGTTCGTCCGGGCGGAGCCTCGGCGGCAGGCAGGCTTGTACCTCGAGGGGCTGCTGAGCTCAGTCAAGCGCAAGAATGGCTGGCAACTGGCCGAACAAATCGGCGATGCGCGTCCCTGGCGGACCCAGCGGGTGCTCAGCCACGTCCTGTGGGACGCGGACGCGGCTCGGGACCTGTGCCGCGATTATGTGCTTGAGCATCTCGGGGCTGATGACGGCGTGCTGATCGCCGACGAGACCGGGTTTCTCAAGAAGGGCGAGCACTCGGTTGGCGTGGCGCGGCAATATAGCGGCACGGCGGGGCGGATCGAGAATGCGCAGATCGGGGTCTTCCTGGCCTATGCCAGCGGCAAGGGGCACGCGTTGATCGACCGCGAGCTCTACCTGCCCAGGAAGGAGTGGTGCGAGGATAGCGGCAGGCGCGCCGAGGCCTCCATTCCCGAGGAGGTGGGGTTCGCCACCAAGCCGACACTGGCGGGCCGCATGATCCAGCGGGCGCTCGATGCTGGTCTGCCCTGCGCCTGGGTGCTGGGCGACGAGGTCTACGGTTCGGACCGCCGGCTGCGCATTGCCCTTGAACAGCGCAAGCAGCCCTTCGTGCTCGCCATCCGCAGCAATGAGAAGCTCTGGGCGGTGCTGGATGGGCGCCTCGGGCAGCACGCCGCCTCGCGTCTGGCCGCTCGTCTTCCAGCCCAGGCTTGGCAGCGTTTGTCGGCCGGAGCGGGCAGCAAGGGCGAGCGGGTCTATGACTGGGCGCGCCTTGGGCTGACCCGGCTCCAGCAGCCGCCCTGGGATCACTGGCTCTTGGTCCGGCGCAGCCGCAAGAACCCAAAGGACCTCGCCTACTACGTCGTCTTCGGTCCCGACCAGACCACGCTGGCCACCCTCGCGCGCGTCGCTGGCCGGCGCTGGGCCATCGAGGAATGCTTCGAGGCCGCCAAGCAGGAGGTCGGCCTGGCCGACTACGAGATCCGCTCGTGGCATGGATGGTACCGGCATATCACGCTGGCCATGCTCGCCTTGGCCTTTCTCGCCGGTATGCGAGCGAAGCTCAACGCCGCCCCGCGGCAAAAAAGGGGGACCAGCAACCCCGACTTCTGGCCGACCTCAGCACAGGCGAGATCCGCCATCTCATCAGCAGCCTCCAGCGCGCCGTTGGCGTCGTGCTCGACCGCCTCTTCGAATGGTCTCTCTGGCGACGCATACACCAGGCTATCGCTAGGACATGCCACTGGCGCCGCAGCCAGC
>NZ_WWDL01000009.1 GCF_009848505.1 Muricoccus harenae | reverse complement strand
AACTTCTTCGCCAAGCTCAAGCAGTTCCGTGCCATTGCCACCCGCTACGACAAGACCGCACGTAACTTCCTCGGCGCGATCCACCTCGCCGCAGCCTATGTCTGGCTCATCTGAGGACAGGCCCTAGCCGGGCACGGCCGGGGGGTCCATGGCGGAGAGTGGTGCGCGGCGGGTGCCGCGCGCCACGCCCAGGCGCCTCAGCCGCTCAGCGGGTGAAGTTGAACTCCATGATTCCGCAGGTGTTGACGTTCCGCCGCTCCTTGTCCGAGCCGTCCTCGAAGACCACGCGGATGTCGTTGCGGCACTGACCGGCCGGCAGGACGACGTTCAGGCCGCGGCCGGAGGGCAGGGTGTTGTCGCCGAGCCGGTCGCGGCCCCAGTTGTTCACCGCCGAGGAGGAGACATAGACCTCGCTGATGGTCACCCCGGTGTGGTTGTTGAGCCGGAAATCGGGGTTGTTGCTCTGGGCGAGTGCAGTGCCGGAGAGAAGGGTCGCTGCGAGGAGCATCAGCGGCAGGCGGACGCGGGAACGGAGCATTGTTGGTTCTCTGTCGAATCGCAGCCCGGAATGGGCGGCGGCGCGCTTATCCACCGCATTGATGAAAAAAGGACCCGCCCCGGGATCCTTCTTTCTTCGTTATTTCAGGCCGCTTTCAGGAGCAGGGCGGCATGCTCGGCCGGCTTCACCTTGCGCCAGATCGCCTCGACGCTGCCATCGGCACCGACGAGGAAGGTGCTGCGCTCCATGCCCATGTACTTGCGCCCATACATCGACTTCTCGACCCACGCGTCATAGGCGCGGGCGAGGGACTGGTCGGCATCCGAGGCGAGCGGGAAGGTCAGGCCGAACTTCGCGGCAAAGGCGTCCAACTTCTTTACCGGGTCGGGCGAGACGCCGATCACGGTAATACCGGCCTTCTGCAGCGCGGACAGGTTCTCCTGCACGCCCTGGGCCTGGACGGTGCAGCCTGAGGTATCGGCCTTGGGGTAGAAATAGAGGGCGTAGCGCTTTCCCCGCAGCAGGGCTGCGCTGATGCGCTTGCCGCCGGCGCCCGGAAGGTCGAATTCCGGCGCCCTGTCCCCGACAGCGATCATGCGGCCCCCTTCTGCGGCAGCGGACCAAGATGGCGCTCGAAGGATTCGCGCACCCCGGCCGCGATGCCGCGCATCTGCCCGCGGAGGGCAGGAAGGTCAACGGGCGGCTCCTCGCAGGCGGGGGCGAGGCCGCGCAGCAGCGCATGGGCAGAGGCGGGGGGCAGCGCCTCGGTCGTGACGCGGCCGACGGTGAGGCGGAGCAGGGATTGCAGGCTCCGCCAGAAGCGCTCCGCCCGGATCAGCGAATCGGCCTCCGCCTTCCCCAGCAGCCCGGCGCGGGCGAGGTTGGCGAGGGCGTCGCGGGTGGTCGGGGCGACGATCCGCGGATGGCTGGCGGCATGGGCGCATTGCAGGGCTTGGGCGATGAATTCCACCTCCACCAGCCCGCCGGGAATGGCCTTCACGTCCCAGGGCCCGTCGGGGGGAAGGTCCCGCAGCATCCGGACGCGCATCGCCAGGGCGTCGGTGATGGCCTCGGGGCCGGCATGGAGCGCCAGGGCCCGGTGGCAGCATTCCATGATGCGTCGGCGCAGCGCCGCCGGGCCGGCAACGGCGCGGGCGCGAGTGAGCGCCATGCGCTCCCAGGTCCAGGCCTGGCCGCCCTCGCCCGTGCTGGGGCCGTAATAGCGTTCGAAGGCGGCGATGCTGGCGGCGACCGGTCCTTTGTTGCCTGAGGGGCGGAGGCGCATGTCAACCTCATAGGGCTTTCCCTCGGCCCCCCGCGCCGTCAGCGCCGCTACGAACTGTGCGGCCAGCCGGGCGAAATAGGTGGAGACGGCCAGAGGCTTCGGTCCGTCGCTCTCGCTGGCGTCTTCCGCATGATCGTAGATGAGGACGAGGTCGAGGTCGGAGCCGGGCAGCATCTCTCGTCCGCCGAGCTTGCCCATCGCCACCACCGCCATGGCGCCCCCGGCCACCTTGCCGTGGCGGGTGGCGAAGTCCTTCGCGACCTGGGGAAGCAGGCAGGTGATGGCGGCATCGGCCAGCTCGCTGCGGGCGATACCGGCGGCATCCACGTCCAGCGCGCCTTCCAGCGCGGCCACATCCACCTCGAACTTGCCCTCGGTGATCAGGCGGCGGGCGGATTCCAGCGCCTCCTCGTAATGGCGGGCAGCGCCGATCAGGGCGGGGAGGGCCGCGGCGGCCTGGCCGGTGCCGCCGGACAGCAGCCCTTCCAGCGCCGCCGGGTCGCGCGCCAGGTGGTCCGCCAGGGCGGGGGCGGCGCCGAGAACCCCCGCCACCCGGTCCAGCAGGGCCGGGTTGCGCTGGAACAGGCTGAGCACCTGCACCCCTGCCTGCATGCTGTCGAGCAGGCGGTCGAAGCGCGCCAGGGCGGCATCGGGCTCGCGCTGGCGGGCGAAGGCGGTGAGCAGGGTGGGCATCAGCGTGGTGAGCAGCTCCCGCGCCCGCTCGCTGCGGGTGGCGCGGCGGTGGCCGTGATGCCAGGCCCGCACCATGGCCGAGACACCAGCGGCATTGGCGAAGCCCATGCTGGCGAGGGTCTCGAGCGTGGCGGGATCGTTCTCGGGCCCGGTGAAGACGAGATTGCCGCCTTCGAACCCCTCCCCGCCGGGCAGAGAGAGGGAGGGAGCGGCCTCGAACTGGCGCGAATACTGGCTGGCCACCCGGCGGAGATGGGCTGTGAGCGCCGTGGAGAAGGATTCGCTGTCGGGGAAGCCCATGAAGGAGGCGATGCGGGCGAGGCCGTCCGGGTCTTCGGGGAGCCGGTGAGTCTGGCGGTCGGCGATCATCTGGAGGCGGTGCTCGACGTCGCGAAGAAAGACATAGGCATCGGCAAGGTCGGCGGCCGCGCGCCGGTCCATCCGGCCTGCGGAGGCGAGGGCGGCAAGGGCGCCAAGCGTGGTCGGGTCGCGCAGCGCCGGGTCGCGGCCGCCCCAGATCAGCTGCGCGACCTGGGCGGTGAACTCGATTTCGCGAATTCCTCCCCGGCCCAGCTTCACGTCATGCCCGGCCACCGCGATCTCGGCACCGGCGCCGCGACGGGTGCCGTGCACGACGTGGATCTGGCGCTTGATGGAATGGATGTCCGCGATCATCGCGAAATCCAGATGCCGCCGCCAAACGAAGGGGCGGATCTCAGCGAGCAGATGCTCGCCCAGTCCCCGGTCTCCGGCCAGCGGGCGCGCCTTGAGCATGGCCGCACGCTCCCAGTTCTGGCCGAAGCCCTCATAATAGGCGATGGCGGCGGGAATGGAGACGGCCAGCGGAGTCGCGGCCGGGTCGGGGCGGAGGCGAAGATCGGTCCGGAAGACGTAGCCCTCTGCCGTGCGTTCCTCCAGAAGCCGGACGAGATCGCGCGCGAGGCGCACGAAGGTGGATTGCGCGCGGTCGGGATGGGTCGCGGCGGCCGGATCGAAGAGGACCATCAGATCCACATCGGAGGAATAGTTCAGCTCGCGCCCGCCGAGCTTGCCCATGCCGAGGACGACCAGGCCGGAGCCCTTGCTCGCGGCCTTCGGGTCGCGCTTCGCGGCATTGGGCAGGTTGATCTCCCCGCGCGCCGCCGCCTCCCGCAGGAGATGCGCGCAGCCGAGGTCGATGCAGGTTTCGGCCAGGGTCGAGAGGGCGCCGGTCACCTGGTCCAGGCCCCATTCGCCGGTCAGGTCGGCGGCCGCGACGATGAGGGCGGCCTGGCGCCGGGCCTGGCGCAGCGCGGCGCCGAGTTGAGAGAAGCTGGCGCCGGGATCGGCACGGCCAAGCGGGTCCAGCGCCTGGGCGAAGGCGGCGTCGGCGCCGCGTTCGCCCAGGCGGAGCAGGGTGGTCGCCTCGCGCAGGGCGAGATCCGCCAGGAACGGCGAATGGCCACCCAGCGCGGCGAGCAGGGCGCCGCCGGCCGGCGAGGCGGCATAGGCGGCCTCAGCGGCGCCGCGGGCGGCGAAATCCTCGGTCAGCCGTCCGGCCGCGCCCGTGTCGAACGGGGCGGGTGGGCGGCGGCGGTCGGGCTGGGTTTCGGACATGCGGGGGAAGGCAAGGCGTGACGCGGCTTCCCGGTCAAGTGGGTCGGCTCGCGGCGAAGGGGGTTTCGTTCCTCCTGCGGGTAACGATGCTGCTCCTGATCACGGTCGGCGTCGGGCTGGCGGCGCTCGGTTGGCGTCTCGCGCAGGGGCCGATGCCCATCCCTTCCATCCGGGTCGTGAACGAGGAGGTGGCGAAGCGGCTGACTGGCATGACGCCCGGGCTGCGCATCGCGTTCGGCCAGGCCTGGGTGGCCTGGGACGGGTGGAAGGACGGCAGGCCAGAGCCGCTTTTCCTACGGCTGGACGGTTTGCGCGCGGTGGATGGGGCGGGGGCGACCCGCGCCTCGCTCACCTCGGTAGAGGTGTCGCTGGCCTTGCCGTCGTTGCTGCGCGGGGTGGTGGCGCCGGTGCATGTGCTTCTGCGCGATCCGGTGGCGCTGCTGCGGCGGGACCAGCAGGGAGAGCTCTCGATCGATCTCGGCATCTCGCCCGGGCCCGGGGTCGCGCCCAGCGCGGATGGCGCCACGGAACCGGCGCTGGGCGACGCCGGCCCCGAGGCGGAGAAGGAGACGCTGGCGCGGTTGCTTGGGCCACCCCATCCCGATTCGCCCCTGGCCGCGCTGCGCGAGGCGCGGATCGAAGGCGGGATGGTGCAGGTGCGGGACGAGCCGCTGCAACTCGCCTGGGCGATGCATCGCGTCGCGCTTTCCATCAACCGGGCGGAGGATGGCCCGCTGGTGACGGCGGGCTCGGGCAACCTGCATCTGGCGGGTCAGGCGATCCCGGTGCGGATCGCCGGCCGTGCGGCCGGAGAGCCGCCGGTGGCGGAGATGTCAGTCGAGATCGATGACGTCAGCCCGCCGGCCCTTGCCACGGCACTGCCCTTGCTGCGGCCCCTCGCGGCGCTCGACGCCCGGCTCGGGGCGCGGTTCAGCGCTCATTACGACTTCGGGAACGGGGACTTCGGCGGGCGGGCGGAGCTGCGCTCCTCCTCCGGGCAGATCGCGGCCGCGGACCGGCGCACGCCGTTCGAGGCGGCGAATATCGTTGTGACCGGGGATGGGCGGCGGATCGAGGTGGAGCGCTTCGAGTTGAACCTGGCGCCGGGCCGCCCGGGCGAGCCGGGGCCGAGGGTCACGGCATCGGCCCGGGCCGACCGGCAGGAGGACATGTGGCGCGGTCGGCTGGAGCTTGGAATCGACGCGATAGCCGTGGCGGATTTCGGCCTCTACTGGCCTCCCAATGTCGCCCGGGGTGGGAGGGAATGGGTGATGCAGAACCTGACCGCCGGCGTCGCGCGCGATGGGCGCTGGTTCGTGGAAGGGGAGGCGTCGGCGGATTTATCCACCGGGCGGGTGACGGATGCGGGCGGCAGCGTCCGGGCCGAGGGGGTGATGGTGCATTGGCTGCGGCCCATCCCGCCGCTGGAGGGGGCGGACGGGCTGGTCACCTTTTCCAGGCAGGACATCGTGATCCAGGCCACTGCAAGACGGCAGTCGGGCGGGGCGCTGACGGTGCCGGAGGCGCGGGTGCGGCTCTACGACCTTGCCGGGCCGGGGGTGGAGAAGGCGGAGATTGATGCCCGCGTGACCGGGCCGCTCAACGACGTGCTGGCCATCGTGCGGCATCCGCGGCTGCACCTGTTCGACAAGCGGCCGCTGGAGCTGGGCCAGGCTGGGGGCAGCGTGGATGCGAGGCTTTCCATCGGCCTGCCGCTGCTGAACGACCTCCCGATCGAGGAGCTGCGGGTCTCGGCGGAGGGGAAGGTCGCCAATGGGCGGATCGCCAATGTGGCGGCCGGCCAGGCGGTGGAGCGGGCGCAGCTCGATGTCTCGCTGACTACGGCGGGAATGCGGATCGGGGGAACGGCACGGCTTGGCCCGATCCCGGCGCAGCTGCAGGTGGAGCTGGATTTCCAGAGTGGCCCGCCGAGCCAGGTGACGGAGCGGGTCCGGCTGGAAGGTCGTGCCGAGGCGGCAGACCTGCGGCGATTCGGAGCGAATGTGGCGCCCTATCTCAGCGGGGCGCTGGGCTATTCGGTGCAGGCGGAGCGGCGGCGCTCGCGGGAGTCACGGGTGGCGGTGAAGACGGACCTGCGGGAGGCGCGGATCACCCTGGCGCCCTTCGGCTACACCAAGCCGGCCGGCGCTGCCGCCTCGGCCGAGGCGGTGGTGCGGCTGCGGGGCGAGGAGTTGACGGCCGTGGAGGGGCTGCGCGTCCAGGGGCCGAACCTGCAGGTGCAGGGCGGTATTTCCTTTGGGCGCGGCAACAACCTCGCGGGGGCAGAGGTGCTGGAGGCGCGGATCGGGACCAGCCGCTTCAACGGCAGCGTGGTTTCGCCTCAGTCGCCCGGCGCGCCCTGGCAGGTGCGGGCGCGCGGGACCGTGCTGGATGCGCGCGGGCTGCTGCAGGATTTTGGCAAGGGCCGCGATGGCGAGCGGTCCGGCGGCTCCACCCCGCTGCGTCTGGATGCCGCCTTCGACCGGGTGCTGCTGGCGGAGGGGCGGGCGCTGGCGCCGGTGCAGGCCGCGCTGTTCGTCGATGCGGCGGGCGTGCTGCGGGAGCTGCGCGCTTCGGGCCGCGGCATGGGCGGCGGCGGCTTCGAGGCCGTGGTGGTGCCGCGCGGCGCCGGGCGGGCGATGGAGGCCAAGGCGGATGCCTTCGGCACGCTGATGCGCGACCTCGGCCTGTTCGATGCGGTGGATGGCGGGGCGCTCCACATGTCCGGGGAATGGTCCGGCAATGCGCCGGACTCTCCTCTGACTGGCATCGCGCAGCTTCGGGACTTCGGGGTGCGGCCGGCGGCGGCGATCGGAAAGTTCCTGCAGGCGCTTTCGATCTATGGCATTCCCGAGGCCGCACGGGGGCCTGGGCTGCGCTTCACCCTTCTGAATGCGCCTTTCACACTGACCCCGCAGGTGCTGTCGCTGAGCCAGGCCCGGGCTGTCTCGGCCTCGCTTGGCATCACGGCCGAGGGGCGGATCCTGCGGCAGGCGGAGCGGATCGACATGCGTGGGACGGTGGTGCCGTCCTATGCGGTGAACAGCGCGCTGGGACGCATCCCCGGGATCGGCCGGCTGTTCACCTCCGAACATGGCGGCGGGCTGTTCGCTGCCAGTTTCCGGGCCACAGGGAAGCTGGACGATCCGGACTTCCAGCTGAACCCGCTCTCCATTCTGGCGCCGGGGGCGCTGCGGGGGCTGCTGACGCAGCCCGAAGGAGATGGCGCGGGCCGCTGAACCGCGCTTGACCGTCGCGGGGCGTCGCCGCAAACCCGCGGGCAACATCTCCGGAGGGACGCCCGATGAACCTGCCTATCAGCCGACGCCATGTCCTGGCTGCGCCGCTCGCGGCCGCTCTGCCGCTGCCAGCGATGCGCGCCGCCCGGGCGCAGGGCGCCACGGTGATGCGGCTGTCGCACCAGTATCCGCCATCCCACCACATCGCGCAGGTGCTGAACGGCTTCGCGCAGGATGTGAAGACGCGGTCCAACGGAGCGGTGGACGTGCAGGTCTTCCCCGCGGAGCAGCTGGCCCGGGTGGCGGAGAACTTCCCCGGCGTGGCGCGCGGCGCCTTCGAGGCGGCGGTGGCGACGAACTTCACCTGGGGCAACACCATCCCCGAGATGTCCGCCCAGACCATCCCCTATTTCTTCGCCGATCTGGAGAAGAACCGGCGCTTCCCCGCCTCCGAGGCGCGGAAGTTCCTGGACCAGCTGACCTCGCGCCGTGCGGTGCGCTCGGTCGCCTGGCTGTTCACGACCAACCGGGCGATCTTCACCTCCCAGCGCAAGCCGCTGCTGGCGCCGGAGGATTTCCGCGGCGTGAAGATCCGCGGCATCAACAGCCTGATCGACCAGGCGCTGACCGCGGTGGGCGCCGCCCCGGCCGCGACGCCGGCGCCGGAGGTGGTAGGGGCGCTGCAGTCCGGCGTGCTGGATGCGGGGCTGACCGACGTGTCCGCCGCCGTGTCGCGCCGCTTCTACGAGGTGCAGAAGTTCGGCACCGTCTCGCCCTTCTTCAGCGTCTCCACCCAGGTCTATGTGAACCCGCGCTGGTGGGACGGGCTGCGGCCCGAGGCGCGGCAGGCGATCGAGGCGGCGCTGGCCAAGGCCGAAACGGATGCGGTGGAGGCGACCGTCCGCACCGCCGATGCCGCCGTGGGCGAGCTGCGGGCCAAGGGCATGACTGTGCATGAGCAGACGCCGGAGCAGGTGGCGCAGTGGCGGGATGCCATGCAGAAGCCGGTGATGGACGCCTTCCTGAAGCTGACGCCGGAGAACGGGCCGCGGCTTCTGGACCTGTTGCGGGCGGTTTGACGATGCAGCGCGCCGTCGCCCTTCTTTCGCGGATCGCCTGCGGGCTCGCCTCGGTCTCGACCGTGGTCTGCCTTCTGCTGATCGGGGCGTCGGTGGTGGCGCGCTACCTGTTCCATACGCCGCAGCCCTGGATCGACAAGGTGGCCGGCTGGCTGGTGGTGGCGCTGGTGCTGCTCGCCGCGCCGGAGGCACAGCGACGCTTCGAGCATATCGGGGTGGATATCGCGGTGAGCCGGCTGGGGCCGCGGCTGACGCGGGCGGCGCATGTCGTCGGCGCCGCCTCGGTCGCGGTGGTGGCGGCGATCCTGCTCTGGGCAGGCTGGGAGGCGGTGGAGTTCTCCCGGATGGTCGGGCTGATGACCGACATCGAGGGAGTGCCGGAATGGTGGATCCAGGCCTTGCTGCCCATCGGGTCCGCCGTGCTGCTGCTGGTGGCGCTGGCGCAATGCGTGGTGCTGCTGACCGGCGGCACGCCCGAATACCTGCCGACCGGCGACGAGGAGCTGCCGCGCGACACGCTGGCGCGCGGCGAGTAGGAACGCATGTCCTTTCTGATTCTGATGGCCGCGCTGATCGGCCTGCTCTACCTCGGCCTGCCGATGTTCGTGGCGCTGTTCCTGCTGCCGCTCGGCGTGCTGCTCTGGGTCGAGGGCGGCATTCCGGCACTCGGCGAGATCGTCATCGGCAATCTGAATGGCTACCTTCTGGTGGCCATCCCGCTCTTCATGATGATGGCGCATGTGATGGTGCGCGGGCGGGTGGTGGACGACCTGTATGGTGCCGCCTTCGCGCTGCTTCGGAAGGTGCGCGGTGGCGTCGGCATCGCGACGGTGCTCGCCTGCACGGTCTTCGCGGCCATCTCCGGCTCCTCGGTTGCGACTGCGCTCACCATCGGCAAGATCGCGATCCCGCAGATGCTGCGTTATGGCATGTCCCGCAAGGGCGCCTTCGGGGTGGTGGCGGGAGGCGGCACGCTGGGCATCCTCATCCCGCCCTCGGCGCCGATGGTGCTCTATGCCTTCGTGACCGAGACGAGCGTCGGCGCGCTGTTCCTGGCCGGGCTGGTGCCTGGGCTGATGATGGCGCTGGTCTTCGCCCTCTATGTCTATCTCACCGAGGGCCGCGCCGTGGCGCCGGCGGATGATCCGCCGCCCGAGCGGATCGGCACCTTGATGCGCCGCGCCGGCTGGTCGATGACGCTGCCGATCTTCGTGCTCGGCGGGATCTACATGGGCGTGTTCACCGCCACCGAGGCGGCGGGAGCGGGGACGCTTTATGCCGTCCTCATAGCGGGGGCGATCTATCGCACCCTGACCTGGCGGGACCTGTGGGACGGGGTGCAGGACGCGACGCGGACCAGCGCGATGCTGCTGATGATTATCGCGGGCGCCGCCGTCTACGGCTACATGCTGACAAAGATGCACATCCCGCAGGAGCTGGCGGCGCTGGTGACCGAAATGGGCCTGTCGCGCACCGGCTTCCTGGTGGCGATGATGGTGCTGCTCTTCATCCTCGGGCTGGTGCTGGAGAGTTTCAGCATCATCCTGCTGACCATGCCGGCCGTGCTGCCGAGCCTGGCGATGCTGGGCATCGACAAGGTGTGGTACGGGGTGCTGCTGACGCTGTCGCTGGAGATGGCGCTGATCAGCCCGCCAGTGGCGATGAACCTGGTGGTCATCAAGGCGATCACCGGGGCGCCGCTTGCCGAGGTGAACCGCTCGATCATCCCCTACATGCTTATGCTCGCCGGCGGCACCGCGCTGCTGATCGCCTTTCCGGAGATCGTGCTCTGGCTGCCGCGCCAGGCGGGGTACGGCGGCTAGGGACCGACGCTCCCTCCCTGAAACGGCATGGGGCCGCCAGCCTCACGGTGGCGGCCCCACACGGGCGCAGTCCAGGGAGGCGATGACCGCCCTGGGATAGGTCAGGCGGCCTTGGCCAGCGCGTCCTCGCCATCGAGCACGGATGCCACGGCATGCACGACCGCCGCGATGCGGACGGCGGCCTGCACCTGCTCCGCCGTCACGCCATGCTCGCGCACGACCTTCTCATGGCTCTCCATGCACATGCCGCAGCCATTCACCGCGGAGACGGCCAGCGACCACAGCTCGAAATCCACCTTTTCCACGCCCGGCTTGGCCATGACGTTCATCCGGAGCTTGGCGGGCATCTTGGCGTAGTCGCCATGCACCATGTGCGTGAACCGGTAGTAGATGTTGTTCATGCCCATGATGGCGGCGGCGGCCTTGGCGGCGTTCAGCGCCTCGGGCGAGAGCTTCGGGCCGAACTCGGCGATGATCGCGTTCGAAACCTCGGCATTGCGGGAGGCCAGGGCGCTGACGACGAAACAGCCGGCGCGCTGCTGCTCGGACAGGACCGGCTCGGTCGAGAGGCTGCCGAGGTTCAGGCGCAGGTCGCGGGCATATTCGGGCAGCCGATCGCGCAGGGCGTCGAGGGACATCATCGTCTCCGGATTATGGGGGAAAGCGGTGGGCGGGATCGGCCCGCGAGGCCCCGGGGGCCGGTCCGGCTCACCGCTCCCGCGTGGTCAGGCCACGCGGGAGGGCAGGCGGGACCATCCCCGGGGGGAGGGCGGTCCCGGAGTCGGGCCGCATCTCCGGGGGAGGAGAGCGCGGCCCGTTAGACGCGCTTCAGGCGGCCTTGAGGACGTCCTCGCCCTTCTGCCAGTTGCACGGGCAGAGCTCGTCGGTCTGCAGCGCGTCGAGGATGCGCAGCACCTCCTGCGGGTTGCGGCCGACGGAGAGGTCGTTCACGCCGACATAGCGGATGATGCCCTCGGGATCGACGAGGAAGGTGGCGCGCAGGGCAACACCCTCGTTCTTGTCGAGGACGCCGCACTGGGAGGCTAGCTCGCGCTTGATGTCGGCGAGCATGGCGAAGGGCAGGTCCTTCAGGTCGGCATGGTTGAGGCGCCAGTTCATGTGCACGAACTCGCTGTCGATCGAGACGCCGTACACGACGGTGTCACGGTCCTCAAACTCGCGGTTCAGCTTGCCGAACGCCACGATCTCCGTCGGGCAGACGAAGGTGAAGTCCTTCGGCCAGAAGAAGACGAGCTTCCACTTCCCGGCCTCATCGGCCTCGGTGACGGTGGTGAAGGCGGTGTTCAGGTCCAGGCCCTTGGCGCCGCCCTGGACGCCGGTCAGCTTGAAGGAGGGGAAGCGATCGCCGACTGTCAGCATGCTGGTAGTTCTCCTGGAGTGGGTGCGCGCCGGCCCGTGCACAGGCCGGGGGACGGGGCGCCGCGAGGCGCCTCGCTGCACTGCACTATCCTACGGGGCGGCTGGGGTTCCAATGAATTGTTTTCGAGTGGATGATCGGCCACATCGATGACAGCCCTCCCCAGCCCCCAACAACTCCGCTACCTCGTTGCCCTGGCCGAGCAGGGGCATTTCGGCCGCGCGGCCGCGGCCTGCGCGGTGACGCAGAGCACCCTTTCGGCCGGTGTGATCGCGCTGGAGCGGCAGCTGAACGCCGCGATCCTGGAGCGCGGGCCCTCCAAGCGCCCGGCTTTCACCCCCGTGGGGCTGGAACTGGTGACGCGGGCGCGGGAGGCGCTTTCGGCCCTTGCCGCGGTTTCCGAGGCGGCGCAGGCGGCACGGGAGCCGCTGACCGGGCCTTTGCGCATGGGGGTGATCCCGACCATCGGGCCCTTCCTGCTGCCCCGTCTCATGCCGGCGCTGCGGAAGACGCATCCGCGGCTGCAACTCTGGCTGCGGGAGGACCTGACCGGACGGCTGGGCGACGAGTTGGAGGCGGGGCGGCTGGACCTGTTGCTTCTGGCGCTGCCGGCCGGACTGTCCGGGGTCGAGAGCATGGTGGTGGCGGAGGACCCGTTCCTCGTCGCCATGCCCGAGTCGCACCGGCTGGCGGAGCGTTCCGCCGTGCCCATGGCGGCGCTTGCCACCGAGCGGCTGCTGCTGCTGGAGGACGGGCATTGCCTGCGCGAGCATGCGCTGGCCGCCTGCCGCCTTCCTGCGGCGCGGGCAGGGGAGGGATTCTCGGCGACCTCCCTGCACACGCTGGTGCAGATGGTGGCCGGAGGGCTGGGCGTGACGCTGCTGCCGCGGCTGGCTGTGGAGGGCGGGGTGCTGACTGGGGCGAACCTGGCGCTGCGGCCATTGCAGGAGTCGGCCGCGCGCAGCCTCGGCTTGGCCTGGCGCAGCCGGTCGCCGCGGGCGGCGGAGTTCCGGGGGCTGGCGGAGGTGGTGCGGGGGGCGATCGCGGGCGACGGATAGCGCCCGTTCAGGCGCGAAAGCGCTCCACGCCGCCCACATGAGTGGAAAGGACCCTCGTGGTGGCGATGGCGGCGGGGTCGCCCTCGAGGATGTCGGTGTCGAGGATAGCGAAATCGGCAAGGAGGCCGGGGGCGATGCGGCCTTTCTCATGCTCTTCGCGCTGCGCCCAGGCGGCGAGGGTGGTGTAGGCGGCCAGGGCCTCGCGAGGGGTGACGGCTTGGCGGGCGTCGAGGTCGGCGCCGGTGGTGGTGCGACGGGTAACCATTGCGGCGAGGGCGGTGAAGGGATTCACGCGGCAGACGGCGAAGTCGGAATGGCCCGGGGCCGGGACGCCCGCATCGATGAGGGCGCGGTGCGGCCACATGTGGCGCATCTCCTCCTGGCCGCGATTGGCGACATAGGCCTCGCCCAGCTCGTCCATGAAGCCGGTGGCAGAACTGTCGACGAAGCCTCCGCGCTTCAGGCGGGCAAGGATCTCCGGCGTGACGTTGCAGCAGTGCTCGACGCGCATGCGGTGGTCCTCCACCGGATGAGCGGCGAGGGCGGCCTCCATCACGTCGAGGGCGAAGTCGATGCCACGGTCGCCGACGCCTTCGATCATGACCTGCAGCCCGGCCTTGTGGGCGGCGGTGGCGCGGCGGGTGAGGTCGTCCTTCTCATAGAGGAGCATGCCGGTATTCGGCACCGGTTCGCCGGGAATGGGGGTGCCGCGATAGGGTGCATGATAGGCGGCGGTGCGGCCGGAGGTGGAGCAGTCCGGGCACCATTCCACGCCGATCAGGCGCAGGGTGTCATCGCCGAAGCCGGATTGGATGCCGGCGGCGATGAGCGCCTCGATCAGCCCGTCCTCGCGGCCAGAGGCGATGATGCCCAGGCGGAGGCGCCAGCGGTTCTCCCGCTTCATCTGCTGGTAGGCGCGGATGGCCTTGGAGGGGCAGAGGGAATTCGCGATGGAGGTGATGCCATGGGAGAGACACTGGTCCTGGACCAACTCCATGCCCTCGGCGATGTCCTCCTCCGTGTCCTGCCCATGGACGGCGTTGAGGAAAACATGGGCGGCGGTTTCGCGCACCAGCCCGGTGAAGCGGCCCTCGGTGCGGTCGAAGCGGCCGAAGGGCGGATCGGGCGTCTCCTGGGTGATGCCGCAGGCGGCGAAAGCCGCTGTGTTGGCGAGGCCGAGATGGCCATCCGTGCGGAGGATGAAGAGCGGGCGGCCGCCTGTGGCATCGTCGAGTTCCGCCAGGCTCGGATAACCGCCGCTGGCGCGCTCGTTGAGGCGGTAGCCGGCGAACCAGCGGCCCGGCGGCAGGGTGGCGCAGCGGGCGCGGATGATGTCCAGCAACTCGGCGCGCGTGCGGACGCGGTCGGGCGATAGGAGTGTCCAGCTACGCAGGCGGACGGCATAGGCGTCAGGATGGTTGTGCCCGTCGACGATGCCGGGAATGACCCGGCGCCCTCCGGCATCGAGCAGGCGCGTGCCCGGTCCCGCCAGGGAGCGGATGGCGGCGTCGCCGCCGGTGGCGAGAAACCTGCCGCCGAGCACGGCGAAGGCGGTGCAGTCGCCGCCCTCATCCATGGTGGCGACGCGGCCATTGGTCAGGATCAGGTCGGGTGCTGGCATCAGGCGGCAATCCGCTCGAGGCGGTCGCGCAGCCGGTACCAGCCGCCGACCAGCGGCAGGAACCAGGGGCGGCCGCGATAGGTCGGGGCGGTGGGGAAGGGCAGGTCGGCGAGGGCGAAGGTCTCGTTCTCGGCTCCTGCGATGCGCAGCCCGGCGCGGTGGCCGAGGAAGCTGGCCATGGCTACGCCGGAGCCCTGGCAGCCGGCGGCATAGTGGATGCCGTCCTGTGTGCCGAGATGCGGCAGGAAATCGAAGGTGAAGGCGACGTTGCCGGTCCAGGCATGGGTGATGCGGAGCGACTTTAGCTCCGGAAAGACTGCGGTCATGAAGCCGTGCAGCA
Organism: Muricoccus harenae; assembly: GCF_009848505.1. Classification (GTDB taxonomy): domain Bacteria; phylum Pseudomonadota; class Alphaproteobacteria; order Acetobacterales; family Acetobacteraceae; genus Roseomonas; species Roseomonas harenae. Next base: position 129,037 of record NZ_WWDL01000009.1, on the reverse strand, counting down.
CCGGCGCCGCCGCCTCGGGCGTGGTCGGGCCGAAAGAGGCGCGGCCACCCCAGAGGATGCGCGTGCCGTCCGGCGAAGGGCGGAAGTAGTTCAGCACGCGCTTCGTGTCGCTGATCATGCGACGGCCGGGAAAGAGGCGGTCGATCGTCCCGGTCGGCAGTGTTTCCGTGGCGATGATGTAGGAGCCGACGGGGATCAGGCGGCGCGCGAGCCAAGGCATGGGTGTCCCGCCCCGGGCGCCGAGGGTGTAGCCGTTGGTGGTGACGAGGACGGCATCGGCGTGCAGCCTGCCGCGCTGAGTTTGCAGCAGAAAGCCGCTGCCGTTCCGCGCGATGCCTCCAACCTGCGTGGAATCCACCAAGGTGGCACCGGCGGATGCGGCGGCTTCGGCGAGGCCGCGTGCATATTTGCCGGGATGCAGGCTGCCGGTGGCCGCGGCCAGCAGGCCGCCATGGTAGTGGTCGCTGCCCAGCGCCTCGCGCTGGCGATCGCGCGGCAGCATGGAGGCGGGAAGGCCGGTGGCCTGCTCGATCGAGGCCGCCCTCTGCGCCTGGGCGCGGTAATGCGCGGGCGTCCAGGCGGCGGCAAAGCGGCCGCAGCGGGTGTAGTCGCAATCGATGCGCTCGCGCGCGATCAGCTCCTCAATGAAGGGGAAGGAGGCGGCGGCATCCCGCGCGATAGCGGCGGCGCGTTCCGCGCCATGCGCCTTCGCCAACTCGGCCGAGGCGAGCTTCAGCCCGCCGGAAACCATGCCGCCGTTGCGCGAGGAGGCGCCCCAGCCGATGCGCCCTGCATCCAGCACCACAGGCCGGTGGCCGAGGCGGGCGAGGGTGAGCGCGGCGGAGAGGCCCGCATACCCGCCGCCGATGACCGCGACCTGGACATGGTCGGGCAGCTCGGCAGGGCGCGCGGCGGGCTCCGCGGCCTCCCACCACCAGGGCCTGGTTCTGAAGCCTTCGGCGAAGAGAGGGTGGCTCATTGCGTCCGGGACCCGGCTGGTATCAAACTTGCTGAGCTCATGCTCACGGGCGGTCAGGGTTGCGCCGCGGCGCGACCGGCACAAGGGGGACGACAGCGATGTCGCAGAGCTTCCATGAGGATTGCATCGATCTGGCCAGGCGGGCGCTGCAGCGCGGCACGGTCGATCGGCGAGGTGCGCTGCGGGCTCTGGGCGCGTTGGGATTGCTGCCACTCGCGGCACCAGGGAAGGCCTCCGCGCAGGGTGCGCGGGAGCTGGTGATCGTCAACTGGGGCGGCATCGCCAATGAAGGCTTCGGGCGCTTCTACGGTGCGCCCTTCGAGGCTGCCAATCCGGGCTTCAAGGTGGCGATGAACAGCACCGGGCCGTCGGCCGGGCGCATCAAGGGTATGGTCGAAAGTGGTTCTGTCACCTGGGATCTCTGCGACAGCTCGGCTTCCTCGGCGCGCGTGCTGGGCAAGCAGAACCTCGTCGCGAAGATCGACTATAGCATCGTGAAGAAGAGCGACGCGATCTCCGAGGCCTTCACGCTGGAATACGGGGCCGCGCCCTACTCCTTCTCCTCCGTACTTGCCTATGACAGCGCCAAGTTCCCCAATGGGCCGCCGCAGAACTGGGCGGATTTCTGGAACCTGCAGAAGTTCCCCGGCACGCGGCTGCTGCGGCGCGATGCTCTGGCGGTGCTGGATGCGGCGCAGATGGCACTGGGGAAGGATCCGGCCAATCTGTATCCGCTGGACACGCGCGCCTGCCTCGCGAAGCTGCGGGAAATCCGGCGCAACGCGGTGTTCTGGGCGAATGGCTCCGAGAGCGAGCAGTTCCTGCGCACGGGGGAGGCGGTGATGGGCCAGATCTGGCACACCCGCGCGAAGGTGCTGGAGCAGGAGACGAACGGGCGCATCAAGTTCATCTGGAACCAGGGGCTGCTACAGGCGGGTATTTTCGTGATCCCACGCGGGTCGCCGGGCGGGGTGAACACGCAGCGCCTGCTGGCGAGCATGCTGGCCAATCCGGAGCCGCAGGTGGAATTGCTGAAGTTCCTCGGCAACGGCCCGACCAACCCGCGCGCCGCCCCGCTGGTGCCCGCGGATTTTCGCCGCTTCAACCCGACAGATCCCGAGAATGCAAAGCTGCAGGTCACGTTGAATGGCGATTGGTGGGGTGACAACTACACCCAGCTGAACCAAGACGTGGTCGACATCATCACGGGCTGAACCATGCTTGTCGTAAAGGCCGATGGCGCGAAGACGCGCCAGAAATGGTGCGAGTTGCTTTCCGAGATGCGGCCCGGCCTGGTGGCGAAGCCCTTCGACGCGCCGGACCTCCGGGCGGAGGAGGCCACCTATGTGCTGACCTGGGAGCCGGATCCGGGCTGGCTCGCCAGCCTGCCGAATCTGCGGGCGATCTTCTCGCTCGGTGCGGGGGTGGACCACATCACGCGTGATCCGAGCTGGCCGCGCGCGGTGCCTCTCGTGCGGATGGGCGGGGAGGAAGTCGGGCAGCGCATGGGCGAATACATTGCCTGGGCCTGCCTGACGCTGCTGCGAAACGGCCGGGACTTCGCTGTCGCCCAGTCGGAGAAGCGCTGGACCTACAAGGTGGGCGATGACACGGCGCGGGACCTCACCGTGGGGATCATGGGGCTCGGCGCGCTCGGTGCGGCCGCCGTGCCGATGCTGCGCGGGTTAGGCTACCGCGTGGCTGGATGGTCGCGCTCCCGCAAGGAGGTGGAGGAGGCCGAGAGCTTCGCGGGCGAGGCGGAGTTGGACGCCTTCCTGGCGCGCAGCAACGTGCTGGTCTGCCTGCTGCCCGCCACCGTCGAAACGGCCGGGATCGTGAATGCCGGGCTGCTGGCGAAGCTGCCGCCCGGCGCCGGCTTCGTGAATGCAGCGCGCGGGGCACATGTGGTGATGCCGGACCTGGTTGCGGCGATCGAATCCGGGCAGGTCTCGGGCGCGGTGCTGGATGTGTTCGATCCGGAGCCCCTGCCCGTGGACAGCCCGCTCTGGTCGCATCCGAAAATCACCATCACGCCGCATGTCGCCAGTGTCGCGCGGCGGCGGGCGCGGGCACGTTATGTGGCCGACGCCATCGAGGCCTTCGAGGCCGGCGGAACCTTGCCGAACCTCTATGATCCCGTGCGGGGTTACTGACATGCCGCTTCCCCCGCCGCCCGTCCGGCCCGACCCGGCGCATGTGCCGACCGAAATGGAGCTTCGGCGCGACCTGGCGGCCGCCTACCGGCTGATCGCGCATTTCGGGATGACGGACCTGGTGTTCACTCATCTCTCGGTGCGCGTGCCGGGTGAGGGGCATCGCTTCCTGGTCAACCCCTGTGGGCTGCTGTTCGAGGAGATTACCGCCTCCTCGCTTGTGCTGGTGGATGCGGAGGGAGAGCCGGCGCAGGAGACGAACTGGCCGGTGAACCCGGCGGGCTTCGTCATTCATTCCGCGCTGCATCTCGGCGCACCGAACGCACAGTGCGTGATGCATACGCATACGCTTGCAGGCATGGCGGTGGCCGCGCAGCAGGGCGGGCTGCTGCCGCTGAACCAGATCAGCACGGAGTTCCACGACCGGGTGGCGCTGCACGACTACGAGGGGATCGCCGCCGACGACAACCTGGGTGAGCGCGAGCGGCTGGTGCGGGACATGGGCGACAAGCCCTGCATGATCCTGCGTCATCACGGGCTGCTGACGGTGGGCCGCACCGTCGCCGAGGCCTTCTACTGGATGTATTATCTGGAGCAGTCCTGCCGCATCCAGATCGCGGCGCAGTCCAGCGGCGTGCCACTTTCCATTCCTCCGGAGGATGTGGTGCGGCGCGCGCGCGACCAGATGGGGAACAGCCCGGTGAAGGGCTGGCTGCCCTGGCAGGCGCTGCGCCGGAAGATGGATCGCGAGCAGCCGGACTACGCGACGTGAGTGCAGTGGCGGGGCATGCGCTGTCGCTGCAGCGCGTCTCCAAGCGTTATGGCGACTTCGTCGCGGTGCAGGACGCTTCGCTGGAGGTGGCGAGCGGGCAGTTCCTCACGCTGCTCGGCCCCTCGGGATCGGGAAAGACCACGATCCTGATGATGATCGCGGGCTTTGTGGAGCCAACCGAGGGCCGCGTGCTGCTGGATGGGCGCGACATCACCGCCCTGCCGCCGGAGCGGCGGGACTTCGGCATGGTGTTCCAGGGCTATGCGCTCTTCCCGCATATGACCGTGGCGGAGAATGTCGCCTTCCCATTGCGCGTTCGGAAGCTGGGACGAGCGGAGCGGGATGCCAAGGTGCGCGCGGCGCTCGACCTGGTGCAGCTGGATCGCTTCGCGGAACGCAAGCCGTCTCAGCTTTCGGGCGGGCAGCAGCAGCGCGTGGCGCTGGCGCGCGCCCTGGTGTTCGATCCGGCGCTGCTGTTGCTGGACGAGCCGCTTTCCGCGCTGGACAAGAAGCTGCGCGCCGAGTTGCAGGAGGAGCTGAAGGCGCTTCACCGGCGCGTGGGGCGCACCTTTATCAACGTGACGCATGACCAGGAGGAGGCGCTGAGCCTCTCCGACGAGATCGCCATCCTCAACCATGGGCATCTGATCCAGGTGGGCGCGCCCGAGACGCTGTATGAGCGGCCGGCAACGCGCTTCGTGGCCGATTTCCTCGGCAAGTCGAACTTCATCGAGGGCGAGGCGGAGGCGGATGCTGGTGGCTTTGTCTTGCGGCGCGGTGCGGCGCGGGTGGTGGCGAGCGGCGCGCCACGGGCTGGCCGCACGCTGCTGTCGCTGCGGCCGGAGAAGATCGCGCTGCTGCCGGAAGGCGCCACCGAGGACAATGTGGTGGAGGGACGGATCGCATCCTGGTCCTATGTGGGCACCGGCTATGCGTTGACGGTGATGACGCCGGATCTGGGCAATATCCGCGTGCATCTCCCGGCCTGGCGAATTCCCGTATCTCCGGCGGAGGGGCTGCCGGTGCGGCTGGGTTGGGCGCGGGACGCGGCGGTGGCCGTGGCGGAGGATCCGGGCTCGCCCGTTCCAGGCGGCGTCGCGTGACGCCGAAGGGCCGGCATGCGGCGGGATGGTGGGCGCTGATCATACCCGCCCTGCTGCTGATGACAGCCTTTTATATCGCGCCAATCCTGCAGGTGCTGGCGATCAGCGTCACGGAGCCGCAGCCGGGTCTCGGAAATTACGAGCGGCTGTTTACCAGCGAGAGTGTACAGCGGGTGATCGGGACCACGCTGCGCATCGGTGTCATCACCACGGCGATCGCGCTGCTGCTCGGCTATGTGCTCGCCTATCGCATCGCCATGTCGGGCCCGAAGGCGCAGCGCTGGTGGCTGCTGGCGGTGCTGGTGCCGCTCTGGATCAGCGTGCTGGTGCGGGCCTTTGCCTGGGTCACGCTGCTGCGGCGGCAGGGGCTGGTGAACCAGGGACTGCTTGCCACCGGCGTGATCGACCAGCCGCTGGCGCTGGTGTGGAACGAGTTGGGGATCGTCATCGGCATGGTGCACTACATGGTGCCCTATGCGGTACTGCCGATGCTCTCCTCCATGCGGGAGATCGACCCACGCGTGTTGACGGCGGCGCGTGGGCTGGGAGCCGGGCGGATCCGGACCTTCCTGCGGGTCTTCCTGCCGCTGTCGCTGCCAGGGTTGATCGCGGCAGGCGTGCTGGTCTTCATCTTCTCTCTCGGCTTCTACATCACGCCTGCGCTGCTCGGCGGCGGCAAGACGCTGATGGTGGCGGAATGGATCAAGCTGCAGATCCTTGATCTCATCCGCTGGGGGCTTGGGGCGATGATGGCGACCGTGCTGGTGGTCGCGATCCTGGCGACGCTTGCGGTCCTCTCGCGTCTGGTGAATCTGCGGCGACTGTTCGGGGCGGGGAGCTAGGCGCATGGGCGGGCACCGGCCGGGATGGCTGAACGGAACGCTCGCCTGGGCGACGGTGATCTACCTGATCCTCCCGATCACCATCATCCTGCCGGTCTCGCTGACCGACCAGCGCTTCCTCTCGCTGCCCTATGAGCGCCTTTCGGCGCAGCACTACGTCACCCTGCTGACGACGCCGGCCTGGACCAACGCCATCCTGCAATCGGCCTGGATTGCCACCGCCTCCACCCTGCTGGCAGTGGTGCTGGGCACGCTTTGCGCCATCGGATGCTGGCGGCTCTCCCGGCGCAGCACAGATCTCGTGCGCGCGCTGATGCTGCTGCCGATCATCATCCCCACCATCACCTATGCGGTCGGGCTTTACCGGTACTTCGCGCGGCTCGGGCTGCTGGACAGCTTCACGGGGGTGGTGATCGCGCATGGGGTCACCGGCATTCCCTATGTGGTGATCACCGTCTCCACCGCGCTTGCTGCCTTCGATCCGCGGCTGGAGAGCGCGGCGCGGGGGATGGGCGCTTCGCTCGGCCAGACGCTCCGCTGGGTGATCCTGCCGCGGATCATGCCGGGCATTGTCTCGGGTGCCATCTTCGCCTTCATCCATTCTTGGGACGAGCTGGTGGTGGTGCTGTTCATCGCCTCCCGCCGTGTCTTCACCCTGCCGCGCAAGATCTGGGACGGGATCAACGAGAACCTGGACCCGGCTATGGCGGCGGTGGCGGTGCTGCTGGTGGGAATGACAGTGCTGCTGCTGTTGATGGACTTGGCGCTCCGGCGCCGGCGCACTGGATAATGCAACCTGCCGGATCCTGATTTCCTTCCGCCATAGCACACCACTCCGGCTGCCCCTTGACGGAGCAGTAACGGCGGCGGCCACTTCGGCGAGCGCGCCTTTCCGGGCGCGGGTCCTTGGAGGGGGTCTTGCGGCATGACGGAGAAGCGCAGCGCCACGGGCGACAAGGGCATGGTGGTGACGAACCACCCGCTCGCCTCCGCCGCCGGGGCGGAGATGCTGCTGGCGGGTGGCAATGCCGTCGATGCCGCGATTGCCGCGCTGTTCACCTTAACGGTGGTGGAGCCGATGATGGTGGGCATCCTCGGCGGCGGCCTCGCGCATCTGCGCCTGCCGGATGGGCGCCATGTGGTCGTGGATGGCTTGTCCACCGCTCCCGCGGCGGCGCGGCCGGACATGTACCGCACGGTTTCCGACAGCTTGCCGGATTATCTGGACACCGAGGGTGCCGAGAACCGCGTGGGGCCGCTCGCGATGGCGGTGCCGGGCGCGCTGCGCGCCTGGTGCCAGACGCTGGAGCGATACGGCACGCTGCCGCTCGCCGATGTGCTGGAGCCGGCGATCCGCCATGCCGCGCGCGGCTGGCGTGCCACGCCCTATCTTTCCGACTGCATCGGCGATTGTGCGGCGGAGATGATCAGCGATCCCGAGCTGTCCGCAATCTTTCTTCCGGGCGGCGCAGCCCTGCGGCCGGGCGACCGGGTGGTGCGCGGGGATTATGCCGAAGCGTTGCGGCTGATTGCCCGTGCAGGGCCGAAGGCGCTGCATGGAGGCGAGCTGGGTTCGGCGGTCGCGGAGCATATGCGGCGCAGCGGCGGGCTGGTCTCGCTGGAGGACCTGCGCGCCGCGGCGCCGTTCGAGCGCGAACCGGTGCGCAGCCCCTATCGGGGTTACGAGATCGTCGGTCCGCCGCCGCCCTCCTCCTCCGGAGTGCATATCGCGCAGATGCTGAACGTGCTGGAAGGCTTCGACCTCCGCGCCGCCGGCTTCGGCACGCCGGACGGGCTGCATCTACTGGCCGAGGTGTTGAAGCTGGCCTTCGCCGACCGCTCTGTCGCCACCGCCGATCCCGCCTTCGTCGATGTGCCGGTCGCGCGGCTGATCTCGAAGGACTATGCGGCGGCGCGGCGCGCGGAACTGCGGATGGACCGGGCGCAAAGCTGGCGTGCCGGGGCGATGCTGCGGGAATCCGCGAACACCACCCATGTGACGGTGGCGGATGCGGGCGGCACCGTCATCTCCTCCACCCAGACCATCAACAACTTGTTCGGCGCGCGCTTCGCCATTCCCGGCACGGGGATGATCGCGAACAACTACATGTACAACTTCGATCCGCATCCGGGCCAGGCGCTGTCCATCGCGCCGGGCAAGCGCGTCTTCACCTCCATGGCGCCGATGATGGTGCTGCGGGACGGGGTACCGCTCTACGCGCTGGGCCTGCCGGGCGGGCTGAAAATCTTCGGCTCGGCCATGCAGGCCATTGTGAACCTGCTGGACCATGGCATGGGACTGCAGGAGGCGGTGGAGGCGCCGCGGATCTGGACCCAGGGGCATACGCTGCATCTGGAGCCGGGGATCGTTGCCGCGGCGGCCGACGCGCTGGAGGTGCGCGGCCATGTGCTGGAGCGGGTGAGCACCGTCGGCGGCGGCATGAACGCTATCGCCTTCGCGCCAGACGGAATGATGACCGGTGCCGCCTGTTGGCGGGCGGATGGCACGCCGGTCGGCGTAGCGGGCGGGCTGGCGCGGCCGGGGGTGCGCTTCATCCTGGAAACGGGGCGGCGTTAGGCGCGGGCGCGGCGGGAAAAGAGCGGCCCCGCCGCGGGGGATGTGCCGGGCCAGCGTGGCCCGGCACTCCTCCTAGGCTGCGTCGGCCGGCAACTCGAAGGCCTCCGGATAGCCGAAGAGGCCGACGGCGCCACCGGTATGGATGAAGACGACGTTTTCTTCCGGCTTGAACTGCCCCTTGCCGATCAGGTCGATCAGCCCGGCCATGCCCTTTCCGGAATAGACGGGGTCGAGGAGGATGCCCTCCTTCTCCGCCACCATCTTCACGGCCTCCACCATGCTCTGAGTGGGGATGCCGTAGCCCTGGCCGACATAGTCGCAATTCGCACGCACATGCTCGGCCTGCACCGTGCCGGCGGGCAGGCCGAGATGGTCCGCCGTGCGCTGGGCCAGCGCCAGGACATTGGCCTCCTGCTTCTCGCGCGGCGCGCGGACGCCGATGCCGAGCACGGGGATTCCGCTGTTCAGGCCCACGAGGCCCGCGACCAGCCCGGCCTGGGTCCCGGCGCTGCCCGTGGCATGCACGACATGGTCGATCCGCAGGTCCATGGCGGCGGCCTGGGCCACCAGCTCCAGCGCCGCGCCGACATAGCCGAGAGCGCCCACCGGATTGGAGCCGCCGCCCGGAATGACATAGGGGCGCTTGCCGGATTTCCGCAGCTCCGCGGCAAGTGCCTCCATCTCCGCCTGCATGTCCGCGCCGCCCGGGCGGCGGAAGACAATGGCGCCGTGCAGCTTGTCCATCATCACATTGGCGGATTGCGTATAGGCGGGGTCGGTGTAGCCCGTCCGGTCCTCGAGCAGGATGTGGCAGGCGAAGCCCAGCTTCGCGGCGGCGGCCGCGGTCTGGCGGGCATGGTTGGACTGGGTGGCGCCCTGGGTGATGATCGTGTCAGCCCCTTGCGCGCGGGCCTCGGCCATCAGGTATTCCAGCTTACGGGTCTTGTTGCCCCCTGTGGAAAGCCCGGTGCAGTCGTCCCGCTTGATCCAGAGTTTTGGTCCGCCGAGGTGCTTCGACAGGTTCTCCATCGGCTCCAGCGGCGTTGGGAGATGACCCAGGCGGATGCGCGGAAAGCGGGCGAGATTCATCGTATTGGCCTTGCTTGGACGTCGAGCGGCGGAGGCTAGAGCATTTTGGCGATACGCATAGCGGGCTTGCGCGGTCCGATGGCAGATGGGCACCGGCCCTAGCCGGTCAGCAGCGGGGCCACTGCCTCCCGCAGTGCCCGGGGCAGAGGGGTGGGGCGGGTCTGCGTATCGCGGTCCACATAGACATGGATGAAGTGGCCCTCGGCGCTCGCCTGCTCCTCCCTGTTTCGAAAGATGCCAATTTCGTAGCGAATGGAGGTGTTGCCGATCCGGGTCACCCTTAGCCCAGCGGTCACCAGATCGGGGTAGGAGACCGGGGCGAAGTAGCGGCAGCCCGTCTCGACCACCACACCGATCACCTCTGAGGTCCGGAGGTCAATGGCGCCGGATTCAAGTAGGAAACGGGACACCACCGTGTCGAAGAAGGAATAATACACGGTGTTGTTGATATGGACGTAGGCGTCGTTGTCGCCCCACCGGGTGGGAATCTCCAGGAAGTGGCGGTAATCGGCCCGGCCGGGGCGTTTCCTTTCGCTCATCGGTACTCCTCTGCTCTCGCGCCCCGTGAGGCTGCCCCGTGAGGCTGGCTCTGTGGCCCCTGGCTCTGTGGCCCTGGAGCGGCACTGGAGGGTTCCCGCACGCCGCTGAACGCGCAAGGCTTCGCCTCCGAGGCAGTTCCCTGTAATGAGGGGGGAACCCCCGCCAACAGGACCCTGCACGCCCGAATGTCATCTCCCGCGTCTGAAGCCCGATTGGAGCCGTTCCGGCTGCGCGGGGCCAATTTCAACCTGCTGGTGCTGCGCCTGCTGGATCCCCGGGTGGAGGTGATTGTCCCCGCCCTGGCGGATCAGTTCCGCCGCGCCCCGGGCTTCCTTCGGAATGCGCCCATCGTGCTGGGGCTGGATGACCTCGATCCGGCGGCGGCACCCGATTTCGCCCATCTGACGGCCCAGCTGCGCCAGGTGCAGATCGCGCCCATCGGTACCACTGGCGGTGCGCCGGAGCTGCGTTCGGCCGCCCAGGCCGCCGGCCTGCCGCCGTTGCGGGCCGCCGGCGGGGACGCATCGCAGCCGGAGGCGATGCCCATGCCCGCCCCGGCCGCCGTCTCCGCCCCGCCGCCCATTCCCGAGCCACCACCGCCCTCCGGCTGGCAGCCGACCATGGTGGTGGACCAGGCGGTGCGCGCCGGGCAGCGGATCTGGGCCCAGGGCTGCGACCTGATCGTGAGGGGCACGGTGAATCCGGGCGCCGAGGTGATCGCGGATGGCAATGTTCACGTCTATGGCACTCTGAAGGGCCGGGCGATTGCGGGCGGGGCTGACAACCTGTCCGCCCGCATCTTTGCCCTGAACTTCGAGCCCGAGTTGGTTTCGATCGCTGGCTACTATGCCGTGCGGGACGGGTTGGGGGATGCGCCGCTGGGCCGGACCGTGCAGGTCTGCCTGATCGGCGAGAGCATGCGGTTCGACAAGCTGGGTTAGCGCAGCGCCGACCCCGGAATACCCCTTTGCGGGACCGGTGCCGGGCATGCGATGGAGTGGAATGTTTCGCCCCGCCGCCCAATGAGGGGCGGGCGGCGGGATGAGGGGGCTGGAGGTCTGCGCATGGCGCAAGTGATCGTGGTAACTTCGGGCAAGGGGGGCGTGGGCAAGACCACTTCTTCTGCAGCCTTTGCGACCGGGCTGGCACAGTCCGGCAAGAAGACCGTGGTGATCGACTTCGACGTCGGGCTGCGGAACCTGGACCTGATCATGGGGGTCGAGCGCCGGGTTGTCTTCGACATCGTCAACGTGATCAGCGGCGAGGCGAAGCTCAACCAGGCGTTGATCCGGGACAAGCGGGTGGAGACGCTCTCCATCCTCCCTGCCAGCCAGACGCGGGACAAGGACGCTCTGACCAAGGAGGGCGTGCAGACCATCATTGAGGAGCTGTCGAAGGACTTCGACTACATCCTCTGCGACAGCCCGGCCGGCATCGAGAAGGGCGCGATGCTCGCCCTCTACTTCGCCGACCAGGCGATCGTGGTGACCAATCCCGAGGTCTCCTCCGTCCGCGACAGCGACCGCATCCTGGGCGTGCTCCAGTCCAAGTCGAAGCGGGCCGAGGAGAAGCGGGACCCAGTCAAGGAGCACCTGCTGGTCACCCGCTACGATCCGGTGCGCGTCGAGCGGGGCGAGATGCTGAAGCTGGAGGACATCCAGGAAATCCTGCGCATCCCCCTGCTGGGCGTGGTGCCCGAAAGCGAGAGCGTCCTGAAGGCGTCCAACACCGGCAACCCGGTGATCCTGGACGGTGAATCCCAGGCGGGCCATGCCTACAAGGACGCGGTGGCCCGCTTTCTGGGCGAGGACCGGCCGATGCGCTTCGTCGAAGCCGAGAAGAAGGGCTTCCTTTCGCGCCTGTTCGGCGGGAGGGCTGCATGAGCTGGCTGAAATTCTTCCGGGGTAAGCAGGAAGAAGCGCCACAGACCGCATCCCAGGCGAAGGAGCGGCTGCAGATCGTGCTTGCCCATGAGCGCATCTCCCGCAAGGGTGAGGACTTCCTGCCCAAGCTACAGAAGGAAATCGTGGAGCTGGTGGCGCGCCATGTCGCCATCGATGCGGGCCGGGTGAATGTCTCGCTCGAGCGCGGCGGGGATCTTTCGACCCTGGCCATCGCCGTCGAACTTCCGGGGCCGGAGCCGGCGCGCCGCGCCTCCTGAGGAGGAGGCGCTTCTTTCTCGTCATGCGGCGCGCCCTGGGCGGCGCGCCGTGCCGGCCTCCAGGACGCTTAACCCGGCTTGCTTAACCCTCGGTCAAGGCCGGCGCCTCCATAATCCCACCCCTGACGGCGGGGGGACGGGTGGATGGCGCGGCAATTCTCACCCCGGCAGGCTCTGCGGTCGCGGCTGATCCTTCTTTCGGCTGCGCCATCGCTCGTCTGCCTGCTGGTGACGGCGCTCACGATCACCTGGCTCGTCGGTGACCTGCAGCGGGATCTCGCGGAGCGCGTGCTGCGGAATACGGGCACCGGGCTGGAGCAACGGATCGCCGAGCTTGGCGGGAGGATGCAGGGGCTGGCGGGGCTTCTCGGCCGCGATCCCCGACTGGTCCAAGCGCTGGATGCCGATGCCCCTCCGGACCAGGAGGTGCTGAAGCGCATGGTGAGGAAACTGCGGCGCGCCGAACCCTCGATCTGGGCGATTCACCTTGAGATTCGGCGGCCGGAACAACCTGTCCGGCGCTGGGGCTATGTGGAAGGCTGCGATGCCCCGCCGGATGCTCCCTGTGACCTGCCAGAACTGCCGGCGGTAAAGGGGGAGGCCGTGCTCGAACTCCCTGGACAGGCACGGGCGGTGATCCAGCTCAGCGCCTTCCTTGACCAGACCGCGGCGGAGCGGCTGGCGGCCGCCTATGCCGGGGCGGTGGTGGTGATCGCGGCTGGGGAGGTCCGGATCAGCACGATCGAGGTACCAGGAGGGGAGCTCGGCGACTGGGCGCCGCCCTGGTTGCGTGAAGCGCTGGCGGCAGAGCGGCTCGCAACCGGGCGGCTGAGGATCGAGGACCGGGACTGGCTGGCCCGCAGCACCCCGGTCGCCGGCCATGGCGGCGGGCCAAGGTCGGCGGTGCTGCTGCTTCTGCCGATGAAGGCCGGCACCGTTCCGGTCGATGAGACCTTGGCGATGATCGTGCCGGTGGTCACGGTCATCCTGGCTCTGGCCATGCTCTGCGCTGCCTGGGCCGCGCGCCGGCTGGCGGGCATGCTCGCGGATCTGGCTGAGGCCTTGCGGGGGCTTGGCCGGGGGGACCTGTCGGTTCCCATTCCAGCGGCGCCGCGGGATGCGCCGCGCGAGGTGGTCGAGCTGACGGATGCCTGCATCCTGTTTTGGGATGCCTCGGCGGAACGCAGCCGTCTGTTGGAGCGCCTGCGCTGCCTGGCAAATTTCTACGGGCTGACCGGCCTGCCCAACCGGGCCCTGCTAGGGGACCGGCTGGAGCTGGCGGTCGCCGCGGCCCAGCGGGACAGGACCGGGCTGGCCGTGCTCGCGATGGATCTCGACCACTTCAAGGAGGTGAACGACACCCTCGGCCATGCCGCGGGGGACGAGGTGCTGCGCATCGTGGCCGGGCGGCTCCGGGGCTGCCTGCGCGGAACGGATACGCTGGCCCGGATCGGCGGGGACGAGTTCGTGCTGGTGGCGCCGGGGCTGGAGGGGCCGGAGCAGCTCTCGGCCTTTGCCGCGCGACTGCTCGCCGCCATGAAGGAGTCGGTCGAAGTGGCGGCCGACCACCGCTTCATTGGCCTGTCCATCGGCGCCGCCGTCTTGACGCCCGGCCAGCCCGATGCCCGGCCTGAGGCGTTGATGCAGGATGCCGACCTGGCCCTTTACCAGGCGAAGGCAGAGGGCGGGTCCTGTCTGCGTGTCTTCGAGCCGAAGATGGATGAGCGCCTGCGCACACGGCGGGCGCTGGTCGCGGATCTGCGCAATGCCATGGCGCGGCAGGAGCTGACCATCCTGTTCCAGCCGCAGGTCTCGACGGCGACGCGGCGGATCAAGGGGGCCGAGGCCCTGCTGCGCTGGTACCACCCGCAGCGTGGCATGATCGGGCCCGATACCTTCATCCCGCTGGCGGAGGAGACCGGGCTGATCGTGCCGATTGGCGCCTGGGTGCTGGCGGAGGCCTGCCATGTCGCCTTCGGCTGGGGCGGCCTCAACTTGGCGGTGAATGTCTCGGCCATGCAGGTGCGGCAGGCGAGCTTCGTGGCAACGCTGGAGGGCGCGCTCGCGCGGTCCGGCCTGCCGCCCGAATGCCTGGAGCTGGAGATCACCGAGGCGGCGATGCTGGCCAATACGGCGGATACGCTCGGCATCCTCTCGCGGCTCCGCAGCCTTGGCGTGCGTCTGGCAATGGATGACTTCGGGACCGGCTATTCGTCGCTCGCGACGCTCCAGCGCTTCCGCTTCGACAAGATCAAGGTGGATCGCTCCTTCGTCCGCCATCTGGCGAGCGATGCGAGGGCGGTCGCGCTGCTGCGTGCCGTGATCGCGCTCGGCAGCGCGCTGGATGTCACGACCAATGCCGAGGGGGTGGAGGACGAGGGGCAGCTCTCGCTGCTGCGCGCCGAAGGCTGCGAGGAGGCGCAGGGTTACCTGTTCGGTCGCCCGATGTCGGCGGCGGACTTCCGGGGACAGGTGATGATGCAGGACGTGCACGCCGCCTGAGCGGCGGTACCCGCGGGCGGCTCCGGCCGTACGTGATCAGTCAGCGGCGGAAGCGCAGGTCCATGCCGGAGGCTTTCCAGGCAGCCTCGACAGCCTCCATGTCCACTTGGCCGGAAGGGTTCGCCTTGCTCGGCTGCCGGTCCAGGAAGGGGGCGCGGTCGCGCCGCCAGATGGCGAGCAGGCGCGTCAGCTCCTCGAGAGGGGCGGTGTGGTCGTCCACACGGATGTCGAGATCCGGAAAGTCCTCGCTCGTCACGATCTTCATCGCGGCGGATTGCCGGCCGCGCCGGTCGCCGCCGGCGGCTTCCCCGGCGTCCAGGGCCAGGGCCAGGCGCTCGGGCAGGGGGCGGTCGCCATGGGCTGCGAAGGCGGCGACCGTGTCATGCAGCACGGCAGGGCCCGCAAGCATGTTGCCGGCGACGGAGAAGCCGCATGAGGCGCGGTCCCCCGCCCATTCCACACAGTTCTCGCCGGTGAAGGCAGCGCTACGGCTGAAGCGATCGACCGCATGGATCTGTCGGAGGTGCCGGTTCTCGTCTCCGGCCAGCGCGCCCTCGATGGCGGCGGCGGGGGCGAGGCCGCGTGCGAGCCCGTCCAGCACGGCCGGGCCCAGATAGCGGTTGGTGAAGGATTGGGTGGAGACCGCGCCAACCCCCGCCCTGACATGGGGGCAAGAGGCGCCCACCGCGAAATTGCAGGTCGTCACGGCCACGGCGAAGGCGCCGCTCGCGGGGTCATGGGCCACGATGGACCAGGTCATGCGCCTGACGGCTCCTTCGATTCCGCCCCCAGATTATACGCAGCCGGCCGCGCCGCCAGCCGGGGTGGAGGGTTCAGGGCCTCCGGGCGAGGCAGAGGAGCCATGCGGCGTGGCGGGGACCGGCGGCCTCTCCCGCTTCCTCGAGCAGGGCGGAGGCGGCGTCATCCGCGGCGAGGCCGGCAGGCGGGGCGTCGGCCGTCGCGCGCCATGTGTCCAGCGAATGGCCTTCCAGCCGCAGGGGCAGGAGCTCCGCCGCGTGCAGCGCGCCGCGAAGGGCGGCGGCGGAGATGCCGGTGCGCGGTGCGGGACGCCCAAAGGGCGGCGGCGAGGCGGCGGCCCAGGGAGTCAGCATTCTCCACCACTGCCAGGACTTGGGCGCCAGGCCGGAGCAGGCGCGCGGCGCGGGCGGCGTCGGCCGCGAGACTGCCGTCAGCGGTGAGGATCGCGACGTCGAAGCAGGCCTCCGGAAGATCCTGGGCGGCGTCCGAGACGAGGGCGGATGCAGCCAGGGAGGCAGCGGCCAGGCCGGTTCCGCCGAAGGCCGCGACCCGCCGGCCGGCACAATCGCCCAGCAGTTCCGCGATGCGTGCGGGCAGGCCGCCCCAGGCGGTTGCGGCCGTGGGGCGCGGTGCCGCCGGAAGCGGGGGCGTTGCAATGCCGGGCTCCGACGCGGCGGACGGGCGGGGTGTCGAGACGGCGATCCAGGGCGGGAGACTGGAGGGAAGCGCTGGGCGTTGCACTGGCGATGCCGCAGGCGCGGCCGGCGGGATGCGAAGTCCCAATCCCTCCGGTGGACGGCTGGAGGGCGGCGCGGGGGGCTGGTCGGGCATGGCTGCCGGCGCGACCGGTGGGACGCGGAGGGCGAGGGCCTCCGGCGGCAGGCTGGCTGGCGAGGCGGGGCGGTCCTCGGCCGGCAGGACGCGGAGCGCCAGTGGCTCCGGCGGCAGGCCGGCGGGAAGCGTCGGCGCTTGGCCGGGTGCGGGCGGGATGCGGAGCGACAGCGCTTCGGGCGGCATGCTGGCGCGCGGGATGTCGGGCGCGGCAGGCGGTGCGAGAGGCCCCATGGTGGCCTCGGGTGTCTGCGTGGCCTTCGGGATGCTCGCTTACGATCAGCGTGGGGGCCGGGGGCTGCTCCAGCCCGGTGGCGCGTTCGGCAAGGGCGCGCACGGGCGCGGAGCTACGCATATCGGCGAGGCCGAAGGTTGGCCGGCGGGAGAAGACCACGAAGCCGTCATTGGCGAAGACGGGCGTGGTGCGGGCGAGCAGCAGGCGCAGCAGGGCGGGTGGCGTCTCCGCAACGCGCAGCGCCACCACCGCCCAGTCCGGCACGGTGGCGGGGTCGGGCTCGGCGAGCGGGCCGAGCACCGGGGCGAAGCTGGCTGGGGCGATGACGCGCAGACCGGGTGGCACGCGCCCTTCCAGGAAGTGGGCGGCGGCGGCCCAGGACGGGTCGGAAGCGTCTTCGGCAGGGGCGGTTTGCGACATGGCGCCAAGGTCGCGGCCTTCGGCGCCGGGATCAAGCGGGTGGGGTAGGCGGAATTCTCTGGCACGCCGCGGCCGAAGCTGCCACTGGCGCGTCGCCCTCGCTCCGACGGCGTATTCGCCTTTGCAGCGGGGCACCGGCGGCGCTATGCCTCCGGCATGCGAAGACGTGACGCCTTCTCCGGCCTCCTCGCGGGGCTGCTTCCGGCGCTTGGCCATGGCCAGTCCCCAGCTTCGTCCCTGGATCCGACCGCGGATGCGGTGCCGATCCAGCCAGCAGGGCCCGGCCCGCGGAGTTGGGACTCTGTCTTCCGCCTCGCGGCTCGGCTGCGGAAGCTCAACCATGACGGGCTGGACATCGCCGCTTATGCGATCCCGCCGGACGCCATGGGCTCCAGCGAGCCGGCGGCCTTCCATGCGGCGGTCTATCACGCGGCGAATGCGGCGCTCGGCGATCTGGTGCTCGGTCGGCTTCGCCAGCCGAGCGGGCGTGGTGACATCCTGCGCGATCCGGCTGCGGCCGACTTCCCGCGTTGGCAGGCGGAGCTGGTCGGCGCGCCCGAGCCGGCGCAGCTGTTCGACCGTGCCGTGGACCTGCCCGAAGGCGCGGCGGTGCTTCGCACGGAGCTGGCCAAGGCGGGCGGCATGGTGGCCAGCGGTGGCTGGCAGCCCATTCCGCCCGGCGTCGCGACGTTGGAGCCCGGCACGGTGGATGCCGCGCGCATCCCGGCGCTGCGGGCGCGGCTGAAGGCAGAGGATCCGGTGCTGGCGGCGGCGCGGGACGGCGGGGCCACCTATGACGCGCCGCTGGAGGCGGCCGTGCGGCGCTGGCAGGCGGCGAACGGGCTCGAAGTCGATGGGCGCGTCGGCGCGATCAGCCAGGCCGTGCTGAATCGCCCCGCCTCCGCCCGCGTGGCGCAGATCCGCGCGGCGCTGGACATGCGGCGCAACGCCCTGCGGCCGGGCGATGAGCGCCGGATCGAGGTGAACATCCCCGAATACCTGCTGACGGTGCAGGAGGGGTCGCGTGTGCTGCTGCAGATGAACGTGATCGTCGGCAAGCCCGCCCGCGCCACGCCGACCATGCGCGCCCGCATGACCACCGTGCAGTTCAACCCGGCCTGGGGCGTGCCCGAGCGCAATGCGCGCGAGGACCTGCTGCCCCGCTTCCGCCGCGACGCGGCGGGAATGACCGCGAAGGGCTTCCGCCTCTACAGCGTGGTGGGCGGCGAGCGCGTGCAGGTCGATCCCACCACCGTGGACTGGTCCGCCGTGCGGACGGACCGTTTTCCCTATCTCATCCGACAGGACGCCGGCGACGACAACGCGCTCGGACGAATCAAGTTCATCATGCCCAATTCCGAAGACATCTATCTGCATGACACACCGGACCGCGCCTTGTTCCGGCGGCCGGACCGCGCCTTCTCCTCCGGTTGCATCCGGTTGGAGCGGCCGAACGATCTGCTGAACCTCGTATTCGAAGGCATGGGCTGGGACGCGGCACGGGTGCAGCGCGCCTATGACAGCCGCCAGACCCAGTCGGTCGGGCTGCGGCGCAGCCTGCCGGTGCGGCTGCATTACAGCACCGTCGTCGTGGAGGGGTCGCGCGTGCGGATCCGGCCCGACATCTACGGGCTGGACACCGCCTATGTCCGCGAGATGGACCGCGGCGGGGTGCGCGTCGCGGCAGCCGGGGGGAATGCACGGTGATCCGCGTGCTGCAGGGTAATCGCCCCCATGAGCCGGAATGCCCCTGCTGCGCCGATGCGCGGCTGGGGCGGCGGTCGCTGATCGGCGCCGGGCTGGGGCTGCTCGCCTGCACCGTACCCGGCGGGGCCGAGGCGCAGGTGGCGCGCGGCACGCGGCGCGTTTCCGTCCAGCGCGCCTATACGAGCGATTCCTTTTCGGGCGTCTATTTTGCCGATGGGCGCTATGTCACCGAGGCGCTGCGGAAGCTGGACTGGGTGTTCCGCGACCTCTCGCGGGAGGAGGTGACGCCGATGGATCCGCGCCTTTTCGACGTGATGAATGCCGTGGCGGCACGGATGGAGGCGAACGAGGCCTTCCAGGTGATCAGCGGCTACCGCTCGCCCGAGACGAATGCCGCGACTGCGCGCCGCTCCGGCCGTGTCTCGACCGTGTCGCTGCACATGTCGGGCATGGCCGGCGACATGCGGATACCGGGGCGGGATTCCTATGCCATGGCGCGGCTGGCGGCGACCATGGGGCTGGGGGGTGTCGGCCTCTACCGGCGCGACGGCTTCGTGCATCTCGATTGCGGCCAGTCGCGCCGCTGGTGATCGCGGAGGCGGCGGGCTGGGCCCGCCGCACTCCTTTCCTGAGCTTTCCCGTGATCCGGCGCCCGCGCGACTTTAGGACGTCGCGCGGAGGGGATTGGCCATGAGCAGCCCGGCACGGCGCATCATCAGGGCGACCGTCAGGGCAGGGCCGATCGCCGCATAGGCCGGGGCCGGCGGCGCGAGCTGCAGGAAGGCGGCGAGCGCCTCGCGCCGGGTGGCGCGCTGGGCGAGGCCAAGCCCGATCAGCAGCGTCCCCTCCGCCGGGGTGACACGCGGGCAGAGGCGGCATCCCATCGAACCCGGGCAGGCCAGGGCGCGCAGCACCGCGTCCAGTGGACCGGCGGCCTCGGCGATTCCCTCCGTGACCAGGGGCAGGCGCAGCGCGACGAGCGGGGCACTGCCGGTCCGCGTCGCCTCGACCCAGGCGCGGCAGGCATCCAGCAGCACGGCCTCGGCGGGCGGAAGCTCTTCGGGTGCGGTGCCGCTCCAGGGCCAGGTGGGAATGCCGCGAGTGGCCATGGCTTGAATCTCCGTACTGGGCGTGCCGGAGGTTGCCTGGAATGATAATCGTTCGCAAGTTCAATGTGGCTGCTGACGCGATGCATGGCGCCCCGGCGATGAAGGGGGCTTCTCAGATGCCTCGCTGCGGCGCAGCAAGAGACCGCCCCGCCCCCGAGGATCCCCATGCCGTCCTGGCTTCCGCTGCTGCTCGGTTTCCTGACAGCTATCGGCCCCGTCTCGACGGACATGTACCTGCCGGCGTTTCCCAACATGGAGGCGGAGTTCGGCACCGGCCCCGGCAGCGCCCAGCTGACCCTGGCCTCCTGGTTTATCGGCCTGGCGGTGGGGCAGGTGACCCAGGGCACGCTGTCCGACCGCTTCGGCCGGCGCGGGCCGCTGATGGTGGGAACAGTGGTCTACACCCTTGCCTCGGTGGGCTGCGCACTCGCGCCGGACATAGGCTGGCTTGCCGCCTTCCGTTGCCTAGCGGCCTTCGGTGGCTCGGCGAGTTCCGTGATCCCGCGCGCCGTGGTGCGCGATATCGCGACGGGGCTTGAGGCGGCGCGGCTGATGTCGCGGCTGATCCTGGTAATGGGGGCTGCGCCGATCCTGGCGCCTTCGCTGGGCGGGCTGCTGCTCGGCCTGGCGGGGTGGCGCTCTATCTTCTGGGTGATGGCCGCCTATGGCGCCCTGTCCTGCCTGCTGGTCTGGCGGTTCCTGCCGGACACGCTGCCGGTGGAGAAGCGGCAGCGGCTCGGCCCGGCGGCGATGCTGCGCGGCTACTGGCGGGTGGTGTCCGAGCCGGTCTTCCTGACCCACGCGCTGCTGGGCTCGGCGGTGATGTTCGGGATGTTTGCGTATATCAGCGGGGCGCCAGCCATATTCATCGAGCATTTCGGGATCACGCCCGGGCAGTTCGCGGTGATCTTCGGCTGCTCGGCCTTCGGCTTTGTCGGGGGGGCACAGCTTAACCCCGGGCTGGTGGGGCGCCTTGGCTCGGGCCGGGTGCTGACCATCGCCTCATCGGCCATGCTGGGGGCCTCGCTGCTGCTCGCGGTACTGAGCTGGACCGGATGGGGCGGTCTCTGGGGATTTTTCCCGCCGATCGTGCTTCTGATGGCGGCGAGCAGCATGGTGCTGCCGAATTCAGCCGTGGGAGCGCTCGGGCGGCACGGACAGCGGGCGGGGACGGCATCCGCCCTGCTGGGGACCATGCAATTCGCCGTCGCCGCGATTGGCAGCACGGCAGTCGGCATTTTCGCCGATGGCACCCCTGGCCCGGTGGCGGCGGTGATCCTGTTCGGGGCGGTGATGACGGTGCTGCTGAATCAGCTTCGGCGCCGTTACGGGTGACGCGCGTGTTGCACCGCGCGCGTAACCTCGCCAGATAACGCCCATGGATCAGATCACCCCAGTTGAGGCCCTGTCGGAGGTGCCGGCGGGTGCCACCGTCGTGGCACGGGAAGCCGCGCGGCGCCGTGCCTTCGCCATCATCGCCCACCCAGATGCCGGCAAGACCACCCTGACGGAGAAGCTGCTGCTGCGCGGCGGCGCCATCCAGCTGGCCGGCCAGGTGCGCGCCAAGGGCGACCGGCGTCGCACCCGCTCCGACTGGATGAAGATCGAGCAGGACCGCGGCATTTCGGTCGCGACCTCGGTGATGACCTTCGAGCGGGACGGGGTGGTGTTCAACCTGCTCGACACACCGGGCCACGAGGACTTCTCGGAAGACACCTACCGGACGCTGACCGCGGTGGACGCGGCGGTGATGGTGATCGATGCCGCCAAGGGCATCGAGGCGCAGACCCGCAAGCTGTTCGAGGTTTGCCGGTTGCGCGACATCCCGATCATCACCTTCATCAACAAGATGGACCGCGAGAGCCGGGACGTCTTCGAGCTGTTGGACGAGATCGAGAAGACCCTGGCGCTGGACGTGACCCCGGCCGCATGGCCGGTGGGTTCCGGCCGCGGCTTCCTCGGCACCTACGACATGTTGGAGCCGGCGCTGCACCTGATGGCCGATGGGGCCGGCCCTGTTAAGCTCTCCGGGCTGGACGACCCGAAGCTGGATGAGCTGGTGCCGGCGGCGGAGGCCGAGGTGCTGCGCGAGGGGGCGGAGCTGGCGGGGGCCTTCCCGGCCTTCGACCTGGAGGCCTTTCGCCAGGGGACGATGACGCCGGTCTATTTCGGCTCGGCCCTGCGCGACTTCGGGATCGGGCATCTGCTGGAGGGGCTGTCGCGCTTCGCGCCGCAGCCGGGTGCGCGGCCGGCGGATACCCGCCGCGTGCAGCCGGAGGAGCCGGCGCTCACCGGCTTCGTCTTCAAAATCCAGGCGAATATGGATCCGAACCACCGGGACCGCGTGGCCTTCCTCCGCATCTGCTCCGGCCGGCTGGAGAAGGGGATGCGGCTGCGCCAGACCCGCACGGGCAAGCAGGTGCCGGTGAACGCGCCGCTGTTCTTCTTCGCCCAGGACCGGCAGGTGGCCCAGGAGGCCTGGCCGGGCGATGTGGTGGGCATCGCCAACCACGGCATCCTGCGGATCGGCGACACGCTGACCGAGGGCGAGGCGCTGAACTTCCGCGGCGTGCCGAGCTTCGCGCCCGAGATCCTGCGCCGGGTGATGATCGAGGATGCGATGGTGGGGAAGAAGCTCCGCACCGCTCTCGAGCAGCTGGCCGAGGAAGGGGTGGTGCAGCTGTTCCGCCCGCTGGACGGCACGCCGCCGGTGGTGGGCGTGGTCGGCGCGCTGCAGCTGGACGTGCTGGCCGAGCGGTTGAAGGCCGAATACTCCGTGCCGAGCCGCTATGAGGCGACGCCTTGGGCGATGATGCGCTGGGTCGTCTCGGACGACAAAGTGGCAATGGAGAAGTTCCGGCAGTCCGCGCCGCATGACACGGCGGAGGACCATGACGGGGCGCTGGTGGCCTTCTTCACCAGCGACTGGCGCCGCAACCGGGCGGAGGAGGAGTGGCCGACCCTGAAGTTCCTGAAGCTTCGGGAACAGCACGCGGCAACGTGAAGCTCTTCCTCGACCTGGACGGCGTGCTGGCGGATTTCGACCGCGGGGTCACGACTGTCACCGGCAGGCGGCCGGAGCAGCTGAAGCTGAAGACCATGTGGGGGGCGCTGGCCAAGGCGCCCGCCTTCTTCGACACGCTGGAGTTCATGCATGACGCGGAGGTGCTGTGGCGCTTCTGCGAGCCGCACCACCCCAACATTCTCACCGGCCTGCCGCTGGGAAGCTGGGCGCCCGAGCAGAAGAAGCGCTGGGTGGCCCGGATGCTGGGTGCGCATGTGCCGGTGATTACCTGCATGAGCCGCGAGAAGCCGCGTTGGTCCGGACCGGGCCATGTGCTGGTGGATGACCGCGCCTCTGCCCGCGAAGGCTGGGAGGCGAAGGGCGGCACCTTCATCCACCATGTTTCCGCGGAACGCTCCATCGCCGCGCTCCGGAAGCTGGGCTTCGAGGGCGCCGCCGAAGGCTGACCGGCCGCTTCAGCGCTGGGAGCCGAAGACGGCAGGGCGGAGGGCGATATGTTGCGGTTCGGGCAGGGGGGACCAGCCCCGCTCCCGGATCACGTCGTTGCTCTCGACTGGATCGCGGCCCGGTCCGAGCGACCAGGTGATATGGTAGGTGGAGCCGTCGGGGCGGTCCGTTGTGCCGCCGATCTCCACCACCAGGGCCTGCACACCCTTTTCATCATCGGCGAGGCCGACCACGCGGCCCTCGGTCTGGCGGGGCAGGGCGTGGTCCCGCTGGACCCCGGGTTTAAGCGTGACGTGATGCGCCATCACCCGAGGGTAGCGGGGTGGAATGAGGGCGAGAAGCGGATCGCGCTCCGCCACGGGCAGCAGCCAACCGAGGACCAGCTTGGACATTCCGTTCTCCCGTTGCTCCGGCTTCGGCGAGGGCCGGGCAGGAAGAACGCGCCGGATCAGCCTGGGGCGGCGACGGGGGTGACGGTGATGACCGAGCCCGGGATCAGATCGCGGAGATCGGCGGCGATGGCATCGGCCACGCGCTGGATGTCACCGATCTGCCGCTCCGGCGCGAAGCCGAGGGCGATGTCGACCTGGGCCTGCTTCCCGGCAATGCGCGACTTCACGCCGAGCAGCGCATCGTATTCCGTGAAATGGCTGGCCAGGGCCCGGTTGATCGAGGCTTGGCGGGCCTCGTCCAGGCTGCGGTCCAGCAGATGCGGCACGGATTCCCGCCAGAGGTTGACGGCGAGCTGGACCATCACCAGCCCGACGAATCCGGTGCCGAGGGCCTCGGCCAGGGGGCTGAGCCAGGGCGGGGCATCGCCCATCACCTCGCCGGCCGCGTTCACGCCGATGGCGACGGCGACGAGCGCCGAGGAGATGAGCTTCACCACCCGGCCGCGGATCTGCACCGTCATGATGGCCGAGGTGCCGTCCTTCCCCGCCAGCCAGAGGCCGCGCAGGGCAGCGGCGTTGAGCCCCAGATTGGCGACGGACAGCAGGGCGGCGAAGACCAGCCCCAGCCCCGCCTGTTCAGGTGGTGACCACCAGCGGGTGACGGCCGAGAAGAGCAGCCAGATGCCGCAGGCCCCCGTGGTCACGCCGATGGCGAGATTGGCGAATTGCTCCAGCTTGCCGACGCCGTAGTCATATTCGGTTGTGCGCCCGCGATGGATACGGCGCAGCACGGCGAGCAGCACCAGCTCGAGCGCGGCCATCAGAACGCCGCGTATCGTCTCCGCCACCATGGTGAGGGAGTTCGCGAGCAGGCCCACCACGGCATAGGGCACGAGGATCGAGCAATCGAGGAGGCAGGCGACGAGGATGGATCGCTCTCGCCGGCGCGCGGCATCGTCGAGCACGGGACGGGTGGGAAGGGACGTTGTCACGCGCCACAGAATGCCCGGCCATCTCCCCCGTGGCGAGGGTGAACGGCGCCCCTAATCCTGGGTGTTGAGCGCCGCCTGGACGGCGGAGCGGAACTCCCGCCGGTGCAGCTCGGAGACCACCCAGAGGGAAGCAAGGACGAAGGCGACCGGATGGACCATCCAGGCCAGCACCGCTAGGCCGAAGTAATAGGCGCGCAGCCCGGTGTTGAAGTGGCGGGCTGCGCGGTTGACGACCTCGGCCGCGATCTCGGCGGCGGGGACCGCGGCTGGTGTGCGGCCGAGGCCGCCGATGAGGATGGAGCCGTAGTTGAACTGGCGCAGCGCCCAGGTCAGCTCGAAGAAGGCCCGGACGAAGATGAGCAGGAGCAGGAGGACCCGCGCCTCCCAGCCGCCATCGGTGAGCGACGCCTCGGCGAAAGGCATGGCGCTCAGCACGTGGCGGCCGATCTCGGGTGAGGCGAGAAGAGCCATGGCGCCGCCGATGATGAAGATGCAGGTGTTGGCGAGGAAGGAGGTGGAGGACATCAGGTTCCCCACAATCCCCACATCCGCGATGCGGTTCTCCCTCGGGATCGCGGCGAGCAGCCAGCGGCGGCGGTGCTGGTCCATGGCGTGGATGACGCTGCGGCGGCGGATGGAGGGCACCCGGTCCACCAGCCAGGCATAGCCGAACCAGCAGGCGGCGAAGACCGCGAGGGCGAGGAGGTCGAGCGGGGTGAGAAAGCTGGGCATGTTGGTTCCGGAACGGCGAAGGGGCGGGGCCTTCCGGCGCCCGCCCCCTCACGATGCTAGCAACCCGCCTGCCACAAGGCAGGCGGCGCGGCTCAGGCGCGCGCCTTCTGCAGGTTCTCGTCCAACTTGTTGAGGAAGGCCTGGGTGTTGAGCCAGGGCTGGTCCTTGCCGATCAGGATGGCGAGGTCCTTGGTCATATGGCCGGCCTCCACCGTCTCGACGCAGACCTTCTCCAGCGCATTGGCGAAGTCCACCACATCCGGCGTGTTGTCGAACTTGCCGCGATAGGCGAGGCCGCGCGTCCAGGCGAAGATCGAGGCGATCGGGTTGGTGCTGGTCTCGCGGCCCTTCTGGTGCTCGCGGTAGTGGCGCGTCACCGTACCGTGCGCGGCCTCGGATTCCACCGTGTTGCCATCCGGGGAGAGCAGCACGGAGGTCATCAGGCCGAGGCTGCCGAAGCCCTGCGCCACGATGTCGGACTGCACGTCGCCATCGTAGTTCTTGCAGGCCCAGATATAGCCGCCTTCCCACTTCAGGGCGGACGCCACCATGTCGTCGATCAGCCGGTCCTCATAGGTCAGGCCGCGCTTCTCGAACTCCGCCTTGAACTCGGCGTCGTAGATGCCGCGGAAGATGTCTTTGAAGTTGCCGTCATAGGCCTTGAGGATCGTGTTCTTGTGGCTGAAGTAGACCGAGAAGTTGCGGGCCAGGCCGTAGTTGAAGCTGGCACGCGCGAAGCCCTCGATCGAGGCGTTCAGGTTGTGCTGCATCATGGCGGCGCCGCCCGCCTTGAAGGCGAACTCGCCGATCTCCTGCGGCTGCCCGCCCTCGGGAATGTAGGTCATCTTCACCGTGCCGGCGCCGGGGACCTTCATCTCAACCGCGCGGTAGATGTCGCCATACGCATGGCGGCCAACGACGATCGGCTTGGACCAATGCGGCACCAGGCGAGGAACGTTCTGGCAGATGATCGGCTCGCGGAAGATCGTGCCGTCGAGGATGTTGCGGATGGTCCCGTTGGGGGAGCGCCACATCTTCTTGAGGTTGAACTCCTTCACCCGCGCCTCGTCCGGGGTAATGGTCGCGCACTTGATGCCGACGCCATACTGCTTGGTGGCATTGGCGGCATCGATCGTGACCTGGTCGTCGGTCTGGTCGCGGTACTCGATGCCGAGGTCGTAATACTTCAGGTCGATGTCGAGATAGGGAAGGATCAGCTTCTCCTTGATGAAGCCCCAGATGATCCGGGTCATCTCATCCCCGTCCATCTCGACGACTGGGGTCTTCACCTTGATCTTGGCCATTCCGATCCTCGTGCGCTGCTCAAACGGGTGATGGGGCGGGTTGGTCCCCCGCCGGCATATCCAGGCCGGGCGGACCCCGGCGCGGCCGGACATTCGCACCGGGGCCCGGACCGTTCAAGGCGGGGGCATGCCGTTTCGGCTTCCCCTGCGCATCCATCCGCCCCTTTCCCTGCGCATCCATCCGCCCCTTTCCCTGCCGGGAAGCAGTCCCAGCTATGGCCTGCCAGGGGAGCGCCCGCGATGGAGACAGTCCGTGAATGCCCGCATTGCGGGGAGCCGACGGTGCCGAACCGGCTGGCCGATGGTAGCGTGGTCTGCTCCTGTGCTGCCGCGCGGCCGTTGCCGGGACCGGTTCAGTCGGGGATGATGGCGGTGGCCTCGATCTCCAGCCGCGCCTCGGGCTCCGCCAGTGCGACGACGCCGACAAGGGCCATGGCCGGGAAGTTGCGGCCCATCACGGCGCGGTAGGCGCGGCCCAGCTCGGGCAGGCAGGCGCGGTATTCGTCCATGTCCACGACGTACCAGGTGAGGCGGCCGATATGCTCCGGGCCGCCGCCAGCCTCCGCCAGCACGGCGAGGATGTTGCGCAGCGCCTGCTCGGTCTGCGCGACGAAGCCCTGGGCGATGCGCCCCGTCTCGTCCCAGCCGATCTGGCCCCCCACCAGCACCGTGCGGCCCCGTCCGGCCATGCCATTGGAATAGCCCCGCGGGGCGGGCCAGCCTGGAGGCTGGAGAATATCGAGGGGGCCGCTCATGCGGGGGTCTCCTGGAGGCCCGGGGCGCCGCATTCCGACTGGTAGCGCAGCAGGGCGGCGCGGAGGTCGGGGGGCACCGGAATGCTGCCCCGGCTGGCGAGGCTGGTGGTGGCGGTGACGAGGTCGAGCCTGGCCAGCTCCTCCTCGCCGCGATGGATGTGCAGGTCGTAGTCGTAGGAGGCGCTGCCGACGCGGCGAATCAGCGGGGTGAGGGTGACGTCATCCCCCATCATCCCTGGACGCATGAAGGTGGCGCCGGCATGGACGAAGCCGGTGCCGATACCGCGTTCGGCATGCATCGCGTGATAGTCGATGCCCAGGCGCTGGCGGAACAGGTCCTCAATGGCGGCATTGGCGAGAACGAACCAATTGGGGAAGAAGACGATCCCGGCCGGATCACAATCGCCGAAGCGGACCCGTGCCGCCGCGCGAAAGGCGGCGGCGGGCAGGGCGGAGGCGGCGATTGGGCTCGGGCGCGTCACTGGCACGCCATCTTGCGCAGGGCGAAGCGCTGCAGCTTGCCGGATTCGGTGCGGGGCAGGGCTTCGAGAAATTCGATCTCGCGTGGGGCCTTATAGGGCGCAATTTCGGCCTTCACATGATCCTGCAGCGCCTTCACCAATACGTCGCTCGCCAGGTAATCGCCCTTGAGCGCGACATAGGCTTTCACCAGCATGCCGCCCTTGCCGTCGGGTGCGCCGACCACGCCGCATTCGCGCACGGCGGGGTGGGTGAGCAGCGCGCCCTCCACCTCTGGGCCTGCGATGTTGTAGCCGGCAGCCACGATCATGTCGTCGCCGCGGCCCTGATAGCGGAAGAAGCCGTCCTCATCCTGGATGTAGACATCGCCTGGGATGTTCCAGCCGTGGCGGACATAGCTGGCCTGGCGCGGATCGGCGAGGTAGCGGCAGCCGATAGGGCCGCGGATGGCCAGCCAGCCGGGCGTGCCACGCGGGACCTCCTGGCCGTCGTCGTCAACGACCTTGGCCTGGTAGCCGGGCACGGCGAGGCCGGTGCAGCCGGGGCGGAGCGTTTCCTCCGGTGCCGCAACGAAGATGTGCAGCATCTCCGTGCCGCCGATGCCGTCCATCAGCCGCAGGCCGGTGGCCTTCTCCCAGGCATCGAAGATGGCCTTGGGCAGGGTTTCGCCCGCCGAGACGCATTTGCGGAGGGAGGAGATGTCGAACTGCCCCACCTTCTGCGCCATCACGCGATAGGCGGTGGGGGCGGTGAAGCAAATGGTGGCGCGGTGCTTCTCGATGGCGGGAAGGAGCTCGTCCGGCCCGGCCTTCTCCAGCAGGATGCCGGTGGCCCCGATGCGGAAGGGAAAGAGCACGAGGCCGCCCAGGCCGAAGGTGAAGGCGAGCGGAGCGGAGCCGATGAACCGGTCCTCCGGCGCCGGTCGAAGGACGTGGCGGGAATAGCCGTCGCAGATAGCAAGCATGTCCCGGTGGAAATGCATGGTGCCCTTGGGCAGGCCCGTGGTGCCGGAGGTGAAGCCGATGAGGCACACATCGTCAGCGGCGGTGTCGCAGGCGGCGAAGCCTTCCGGCTGCGCGGCGCAGCGGGCTTCGAGATCGCCGTTGCCCCAGTAGACGAGGTGCTTCAGCAGCGGTGCCTTGGCGGCGGCCAGCTCCATCTCCTCGCGCAGCTTCACGTCGCAGAGGGCGTGGCTGATGCGGGCCTTCTCCAGCATCTGCCCCAGCTCCTTCGCTCGGAGCAGCGGCATGGTGGCGACGACGACGCCGCCTGCCTTCAGCACGGCCAGATAAGTGGCGGTCATCCAGGCGTTGTTGGCACTGCGCAGCATGACGCGGTTGCCGGGCACCATGCCGAGATCGCGCGTCAGCACGTTGCAGATGCGGTCCACCCGGTTCTGCAGCTGGCGGTAGGTGAGGGTTTCCTCAGGCGTGATGAGGGCAGGGTGGTCGCCGCGACCCGTCTCGACATTGCGGTCGAGAAATTCGACGGCGCAGTTCAGGCGGGTGGGATAGTGGTAATCCTCGAGGTCGAAGAGGAGTTCGGGCCACTGGTCGCGCGGCGGCAGGTTGTCGCGCGGGAAGGTGTCGACATGCGCGCTGGGCGCGAAATCCGGCGTGGCGCCGGACCATTCGGCCGTCATGGTGTCGGTCTGCATTGTGCCGCCTCCTCGGCCCGCGCGCGCTCGGCGCGGGCGATGATGATCCGCTGCACTTCGCTGGCGCCCTCATAGACGCGCAGCGCGCGAACCTCCCGGTAGAGTTTTTCTGCAGGGTGGTCGCGGACGACGCCGTGCCCCCCGTGGATCTGCACGCAGCGATCCACCACGCGCTGCGCGGCTTCCGTCGCGTGGAGCTTGGCCATGGACGCCTCACGCGAAACGCGGGGCGCGCCGGAATCCTTGAGCCAGGCGGCGCGGTAGACGAGCAGCGCCGAGGTCTCCACCTCCACAGCGCTTTCAGCGATGGCGGCCTGGGTCATCTGCTGGTCGAAAAGCGGGCCGCCGAAAAGGTGGCGGTTGGAGGCGCGTTCCACCGTCAGATCGAGTGCGTGGCGGGCAAAG
The DNA here is from genome assembly GCF_009848505.1 of Muricoccus harenae. GTDB lineage: Bacteria > Pseudomonadota > Alphaproteobacteria > Acetobacterales > Acetobacteraceae > Roseomonas > Roseomonas harenae. The sequence goes on along the minus strand of NZ_WWDL01000009.1, from coordinate 99,068 downwards.
CCGAGGGCGGCCGCGCCGACGGTGGCGCGGAAAACATCCAGCGTCGCCATGGCCACCTTGAACCCATCGCCGGGCTTGCCGAGGCGGTAGGCATCCGGGATGCGTAGCCCGTCAAAGCGGAGCATCGCGAGGGGATGCGGGGCCGATACCTCGATCCGCTCCTCAATGGTCAGGCCAGGCGTGTCGGCGGGGACAAGGAAGGCGGAGAGGCCCCTGGCACCCAGCGCCTCGCCGCTGCGGGCAAAGACGACATAGGTGCCGGCGATGCCGCCATTGCTGATCCAGGTCTTGCTGCCGTCCAGCCGCCAATGCGCGTTGCCGTCACGTGTGGCGATGGTGGAGAGGGCGGCAACGTCCGAGCCGGCTTCGGGCTCGCTGAGGGCGAAGGCGGCCAGGGCAGTGCCGGCGCGGGCGGTGGGGAGGAAGGCGTCCTTCAGCCCGGCGTCACCGAAGAGAGTGATCGCGCCGGTGCCAAGGCCGGCCATGGCGAAGGCGAAATCCGCCAGCCCGGAATGGCGGGCCAGGACCTCGCGCGCGATGCAGAGGGAGCGGACGTCGAGCCTGCCATCCGCGGGCACAGCGGCGCGCAGGAGTCCGGCCTCGCCCATGGCGCGGGTAAGATTGCGGACGGCGTCATCCGTGTCGCCCTGCGACAGGCGCCCTGCATGAGCGGAAGCCCAGGCTTCCACCTCATCCGCCCAGTCCCGGTGCCGGGGTTCGAGGAAAGGCCAGGAGAGGAAGTCGCGATCGGGCATCAATCGCCCTCGAAGACAGGACGGCGCTTGGCGGCGAATGCCTCGTAGGCGCGGCGGAAGTCCTTCGTCGTCATGCAGAGGGCCTGGGCGACGGCCTCGGCCTCGATGGCCTGCTCCACGGACATGGACCATTCCATGGCGAGCATCCGCTTCGTCATGGCATTGGCGAAGCCCGGCCCCTCGGTGATCTGGCGGGCGAGGTCCGTGGCGGTCTGCATCAGCGCCTCGGGCTCGACGGAGCGGGAGAAGAAGCCCCAGTCCAGCCCTTCCTGCACCGACATGGAGCGGCCGGTGTAGAGAAGTTCCGAGGCGCGGCCCTGGCCGATGATGCGCGGCAGGATGGCGCAGGCACCCATGTCGCAGCCGGCGAGGCCGACCCGGTTGAAGAGGAAGGCGACCTTGGCGCGCGGCGTGGCGATTCGGATGTCCGAGGCCATGGCGATGATGGCGCCGGCGCCGGCCGCAATGCCGTCCACCGCCGAGAGGATGGGCTGCGGGCATGCGCGCATGGCCTTCACCAGGTCACCGGTCATGGCGGTGAACTGCATCAGGCCCCTGGTGTCGCGGTCCAGCAGCGGGCCGATGATCTCGTGCACGTCGCCACCGGAGCAGAAGTTGCCGCCGGATCCGGAGATGACGAAGGCGCCCACGGATTCGTCCTGCACGGCGGCGCGGAAGATTGCGACCAGCTCGGCGTAGGATTCGAAGGTGAGCGGGTTCTTTCGCTCGGGGCGGTCCAGCAGGATGGAGGCGGTTTTGCCCTCCACGCTGAGGTGCACATGGCGTGCCTGGAATTCGCTGAGGCTCATGCCTCGCCCTCCGAAATAGCAGCGCGGACGCCGCGGCGCGTGCGGTCCAGCAGGCGCAGCAGCGCGGCGCGGTCGGTGGCGGACAGGCCGCCGAGAAGTTCCGCGATCCAGCCTTCATGGGCGGCGGACTGGCGCGCGAATTCGCGGCGGCCCTGCGCGGTGAGGCGGAGCGTGACCGCGCGGCGGTCCTCGCGCACGGCGCGGCGCTCGATCAGGCCCTCTTCCTCAAGTCTCGTGGCGAGGCCGGTGACATTGCCGCCTGTGACCATCATGCGGCGGCTGATCTCGCCAGGGGTGAGGCCATCGGCTGCGCGTTCGAGCTGCGCGAGAAAGTCGAAGCGGGGTAGGGTTGTGTCGAAGCCCGTGCGCAGACGGCGCCGGATCTCGGCTTCGATCAACCGAGCGCATGAGAGCATGCGCAGCCAGAGGCGCAGGTCGTCCTTATGGCCCGCCGGGGCATGGTCGAGGGCGGTCTCGGCGTCGACATGGGTGTCGGGTGGCGTCACGGGACCTCCCCTCCATCCACGGCAATGGCCCGGCCGTTGATGGCGCTGGCAGCCTCCGAGCAGAGGAAAAGGACGGTGGCGGCCACTTCCGCGGGCTGCACGAGACGGCCCTGTGGGTTGTGTCGGGAGAGTTCGGCGCGCGCCTCCGCCTCGGACCTGCCGGTTTTCCCCATGATCCGGGCGACGCTTTCGGCGACAATGTCAGTTTCGGTGAAGCCGGGGCAAACGGCGTTCACCGTGACGCCTTTGGTGGCCACTTCCAGAGCCAGGGCGCGGGTGAGGCCGAGAAGCCCGTGCTTCGCGGCGGTGTAGGCGGTGACATAGGGGTAGCCGCGCAGCGCGGCGGTGGAGGCAATGTTCACCACCCGGCCCCAGCGGGCTTCCAGCATGGCGGGCAGGGCGGCGCGGGTGGCCGAGGCGGCGCCGAGCAGGTTCACGCGCAGCATCCGGTCCCAGATTTCGTCGCCGGTCTTCAGGAAGGGGGCGCTTTCGGCGGCGCCAGCGGCATTGACCAGGATGGCGGCGGCGCCGCGGCGAGCGAGGGCGGCGGCGAAGGCGCCCTCCTGCGTTACATCGGCCAGTTCGAAACCGGCGGCCTGGCCGGCATCAACGGCGGCGCGCAGCGGGGCTTCGCGGCGGCCGACCGCCGTCACGCGGGCGCCCGCGCGGGTGAGGGCACCCGCCACGGCCAGGCCGATGCCCGTCCCGCCGCCTGTCACGATCGCGTGCCGTCCGGTGATGCCGTCCATGATGCTTGAAGCCTAAAGTGTTTTCCCCGGATGCCGCAAGCGGCAGTTGAAAGCCTGGAAGCTTGAAGCCTAAACTATTTCCGCTTGCGGTATCCAGGAGGCTCCCCCATGCGGATCGCGGTCATCGGCGGCGGCCCGGCCGGGCTCTACTTCGCGGTCCTGATGAAGCGTGACCGCCCCGAGGCGCAGGTCACGGTGGTGGAGCGCAACCAGGCGGACGATACCTTCGGCTTCGGCGTGGTGTTCAGCGACCAGACGCTGGAGACCTTCGAGAAGGCGGACCGAACCAGTTACGAGGCGATCACGGATGCCTTCGCCTATTGGGACGATATCGAAATCCACGCGAAGGATGCGGTGCACCGCATCGGCGGCAACGGCTTCTGCGGCTGCTCGCGCCGCACACTGCTGATGCTGCTGCAGGATCGGGCGCGGGAAGTCGGGGTGGAGCTGGAATTCGGCCGGGACGCCAAGCCGGAGGATTTCCCGGATGCCGACCTGATCGTGGCGGCGGACGGCATCAACAGCGCGGTGCGGCAGCGCGACCTGGAGCATTTCGCGCCGGTGGTAGACCTGCGCCCCAATCGCTTTGCCTGGATGGGCAGCACGCGGCCCTTCGACGCCTTCACCTTCTTCTTCAAGGAGCGTCCCGAGGGCATCTTCATCGCCCATTGCTACCAGTATGAGGCGAATGCCAGCACCTGGGTGCTGGAGACGGATCCCGAGACCTTCGAGCGCGCCGGTCTGGGCGCCATGAACGAGGCGCAAAGCGCCGCCTTCCTGGAGGAGGTCTTCGCGGAGGAATTGCAGGGCCACCGGCTGATCACCAACCGCAGCCTGTGGCGGCAGTTCCCGATGATGCGCTGCGCCCGCTGGTCGAAGGGGAACGTGGTGCTGCTCGGGGATGCCAAGGCGACGGCGCATTTCTCCATTGGCTCCGGCACCAAGCTGGCGATGGAGGATGCCATCGCCCTGCACGCGGCCTTCATGCAGGGCGGCACGGTGGAGGCGGTGCTGGCGCGCTTCGAGGGCGGGCGCCGTGAGGAGGTGGAGAAGACCCAGCACGCGGCGGATGTGTCGCTGGTCTGGTTCGAGCATGTGGACCGCTTCTGGCACATGCCGGCGACGCGCTTCGCCTTCGGTGTGATGACACGCTCCAAGGCGATCACCTGGGACAACCTGGCGCTGCGCGCACCAGAGTTTGTCGAAGAGTCACGAGCGTTGTTCGAGGGCGAGGTGCGGGCGGAGGGCCTGCCCGCGGTGGCCGGCGCGCCGCCCATGTTCCAGCCCTTCCGGCTGCGCGGGATGGAGCTGGCGAACCGCGTGGTCGTCTCGCCCATGTGCCAATATTCGGCGATGCACGGCACGCCGGACGACTGGCACCTGATGCATTACGGCGCCCGCGCCACCGGCGGGGCGGGGCTGATCTTTACCGAGATGACCTGCGTCTCCCCAGAGGCGCGCATCACCCCGGGCTGCACGGGACTGTGGAATGACGAGCAGGAGGTCGCCTGGCGCCGGATCGTGGATTTCGTCCATGCCCATGGCGCCAGCCGCATTGCCCTGCAACTCGGCCATGCCGGGCAGAAGGGGGCGACGAAGCTGATGTGGGAGGGGATGGACCAGCCACTGGAGGAAGGGGCCTGGCCCATCGTCTCCGCCAGCGCCAAGCCCTATTTCCCGAACAGCCAGTTGCCGCGCGAGATCACCCGCGCCGAGATGGACAAGGTGCGCGATGACTTCGTGGCGGCTGCCCGGCGCGGCGCCTGCGCGGGCTTCGACATGCTCGAATTCCATTGCGCCCATGGATACCTGATGGCGAGCTTCCTCTCACCGCTGCTGAACCTGCGAACCGACGCCTATGGCGGTAGCCTGGAGAACCGGCTGCGCTATCCGCTGGAAGTCTATCGCGCCATGCGGGCGGTCTGGCCCTTGGACAAGCCGATGAGTGTGCGCGTCTCCGCAACTGACTGGGCGGATGGCGGGATCACGGATGAGGAGACGCTGGCGATCGCCCGTGCCTTCGCCGATGAGGGTTGCGACCTGCTGGATGTCTCGACCGGCCAGACGGTAGCGGATAGCGCACCGCATTACGGGCGGATGTTCCAGGTGCCTTGGTCGGACATGATCCGCAATGAGGCGAAGGTCGCCACCATGTGCGTCGGCAGCATCACCAGCGCCGACCAGATCAACACCATCCTGGCCGCCGGGCGCGCCGATCTGGTGGCGCTGGCCCGGCCGCATCTGGTGGACCCGGCCTTCACCCTGGCCGCCGCTGCTCGCTACGGAGTGCGGACTGCCTGCCCGCCGCAGTATCGCTGGGGGCAGGAGGCGCTGTTGCGAAGTGCGGCGCGGGAAGAGGCGGACCTGATGGAACTCCGCCGCAAGGCAAGGCCGAAGCGCCACGCGAGGTAACTGCGCCGCTCGCATTCCGCATTGCGAAACCAGCCACGGCCTCGCCCGTTTTCCGAGAGTTCCGCGATGAGGTTGCGATGCCGGGCGAGGTTCCCTCCGAGACCGTGCTCCCCCTCATCGAGGAAGGGTTGAGCCTCGACACCCGCTCGGTGGAGACCGGGCGCGTGCGCGTCTCCCGCACCACCGAGGTGGTGGAGGAGGTGCTGCGCGAGACGCTGCGCAGCAGCCATGCAGAGGTTGAGCGGCGGGCGGTGGGGCAGACCGTCACGGAGGCGCCGCGCGTCCGGTAGGAGGGGAACGTCGTCATCATTCCCGTCGTCGAGGAGGTCCTCGTCGTCGAGAAGCGGCTCGTCCTGCGGGAGGAGATCCACCTCCGCCTGATCGATACGGAAGAGAAGATCGAGCACCCGGCTACGCGCCGCGTGCAACACGCCGCCGTGGAGAGGGTTCCGCCCAATCCCGATGCCGTAGGCTCCTGATCCGGCGCCCCGGTACAGCATTGCTGCGAAGTTCCAATACCATTGGACAAGGCGAGCGGCATGACCCGCACGATCATCGGCCTCTTCGACGACCGCGCCGAGGCGGAGGCTGTCGCCTCCCACCTGCGCAGCCATGATGGAATCGACCCCGACCGCATCACCATCCATGGGCAATCCGCCACCGGTAACGGTGGCGATACCGGGGACCGCGGCTTCTGGGCGTCGCTCCGGGACCTGTTCATCGCCGACGAGGATCGGCAGGCCTATGCGGAAGGCATCCGCCGCGGCGGCTTCGTCGTCTCCGCCGAGGTAGGGGATGCGGTGGTCGACCACGCGATGGAGGTGTTCGAGCAGCACGGCGCGGTCGATTTCGATTCCCGCGAGGCGGAGTGGCGCTCCGCGGGGTGGAGCGGCTACCAACCCGACACGACGGGCATGTCCGGTATGGCCGGAATGGCCGGGACTGCGGGGATGGCCGGAACCGCCGGGATGGGAACCACCACGGATGGCGCCACCATGGGGACGGATGACGCCGAGGGCACGTGTCGGCCGATGAACCACTCCGCCGCCTTGGGCGCGGCGAGCATGGGCGGCACCTCTACCCCGGCGGTCGGCGGAGCCACGCCGATGGCGGGTGCCGGTTCCGGCATGGCCGGTGGCCCGACGCCGAACACCACCACTGGGACCATGGCGGACATTGGCGGTGACATGGGCATGCACAGAACCGACCAGTTGGGCGACATGTCCAATAAGGAGCGGATTCCGATAGCGGAGGAACAGCTCCGCGTCGGAAAGCGCGAGACGGAGCGCGGTCGGGTGCGGGTGCGTTCCTATATCGTTGAGACGCCGGTCAATGAAACCGTCACCCTGCGCGAGGAGCATGTGCATGTGGAGCGGCGGCCGGTCGACCAGCCGCTTTCCGCGGGGGATGACGCCTTCCGCGAGCGCACCATTGAGGCGGTGGAGCATGGCGAGGAGGCGGTGGTTTCCAAGGAAGCGCGGGTGAGGGAGGAACTGGTCATCCGTAAGGATGTGGAGCAGCGCGACGAGGCCATCTCCGACACGGTGCGGCGCACCGAGGTGGAGGTGGATGACGGCCGCACGGATACGGCGGGAACCACGGGCACGAGGCCGTCCAGCCCGACGGGTGTCTGACAAGACCTGAGCGCTGGGCGCGGGAGCGGCTGCGGCCGTCCAGGCACCTGGACGGGGCGGGACGGTGAAATCCGGGCAGGTGACAGCCATACCGGTGCCTGCCCGGAGTCATGGCAACTTCGGATGCCGGCCTGCCGTTCCCTTCCGCAGGGAACGGCAGGAGGACGGCATGAGTCGCATTATCTCAGCTCTGTTCGACAACCGGGACGAGGCGGAAGCTGTCGTCACGCATCTGCGCGTTCATGACCATATCGAGCCCGACCAGATCGAGCTCCATGTCCTGGAGAATGCCCAGCCGGTCGAGGACCATGGCTTCTGGGCTTCCCTGGGTAACCTGCTGATGCCGGATTCGGATCGCCACGCCTATTACGAAGGCATCCGGCGGGGCGGCTCGGTGGTGACCGCGGACGTGGATGAAAGTCTGGCCGATCACGTGATCGCGGTGTTCAACCGCCACGGGGCGGTCGATCTCGAGACGCGCACGGCGGACTGGCGTGAGGAGGGGTGGGAGAGCGATCCCACGGCGGTCTCCGAGGCCGACCTGCCCGCCAACACCTCCTTCGCCGTCGGTGCGGCGCGGATGGGTGGAACGGGCGTGCCGATGGTCGACCCTCAGAACCCGAAGACCGGACCTGGCTCCGGTCTCACTCGCTGAGCATCGCCAGCACTGCGCGGGCGGCAGCCTCGCTTGGGCTGCCGCCGCCGGGTGGTGCCAATTTGGAGAGGACGCGCGCGAAGCCCTCACGCTGTGCCCGGGCCTCCGGCCCGCCGGCCAATAGGGGTTCCAGCGCGGCGGCCAGGAGGTCGGGGCGGCAGTCGCCTTGCAGGTATTCCGGGATAACCGGCGCATCGGCGAGCAGGTTCACGATGCTCGCATATTTCACCTTGATCAGGCGCCGCACGATGGTGGCGGTGATCGGGTTCACCCGGTAGCCGACCACCATCGGCACACCCGCCAGAGCCACCTCCAGCGAGGAAGTCCCGGACTTGATCAGCCCGGCGGAGGCGGCAGCATAGGCGTCGTGCTTTTCCGCCACGTCCCTGATCAGGATAGGCTTTGGGTGCCAGTGCGCGGCCGCTGCGCGAACGGCTTCCTCCACCGGGCCGGCAAGCGGCACCACCGGGCGCAGGCCAGGGCGGTGGGCGGCGAGGAGGCGGAGCGTCTCGCCGAAGACCGGTAGCAGGCGGCTGATCTCGGTGCGGCGGCTGCCAGGCATTACCAGCACGACCTCCTCATGCGCTGCGATGCCATGGACGGCACGGAAGCGCGCGGCGTTACCCTTATCGGCGCCGCTTTCCAGCACCGGGTGGCCGACGAAGGTGACGGGAACGCCGGCCTTCTCGAAGAAGGGCGGCTCGAAGGGCAGCAGGGCGAGGATACGGTCCAGCCGGTGCGCCATTTCCTTCACCCGGCCTTGGCGCCAGGCCCAGACCTGCGGGGCGACGTAATGGATCACCGGGATGCCCAGCGGCTTCACGCGCTTGGCCAGTCGCATGGCGAAGCCGGGGCTGTCGATCGTTACCACCGCGGCGGGGCGGCGGGCGGTGATGTCGGCCACCGTCTGCTCCATACGGCGCGCGAGGCTGCGGATTTTCGGCAGCACCTCCAGCAAGCCCATCAGCGCGAGTTCCCGCATGGGGAAGAGGCTTCCGACGCCCTGCTCGGCCATGCGGTCCCCGCCGATGCCGGCGAAGCGCAGCGCTGGGCGCATGGCGCGCAGGCTCGCGATCAGCCGCGCGCCCAGCACGTCGCCGGAGGATTCACCAGCCACCAGGTAGAGGAGGGTCATGCGAAGCCTGCGACGGGGGCGGGGGGAACGGCGCCCTGCCAGTTCCGGTGGTTGCGCACGGCGCCGTCCTGCCGCACCGCCGCGATCCGCGCGGGGTCGAGATCCACGAACAGCCAACGCGGGTCGTCCAGCGCGCCTTCGGCGATCACGCCATCCTCTGGGAAGCCGCGATCGACGGGGCCGAAGACCGCAGCCTGCCCCCGGTTCACGTCCAGCGCGGCGGACCAGGGGGCCTCGCCCACGGTGGGGGTGACGGCGACGAAACACTGGTTCTCCACCGCGCGGGCGGCGGCGGTCAGGCGCACGCGGTTGAAGCCGTGCAGTGTGTCCGTGCAGGAGGGAGCGAGGATGAGCCAGGCGCCGGCCTCGACCTGGGCGCGGACATGCAGCGGGAACTCCACGTCGTAGCAGATCGAGATGCCGATCCGGCCCCAGGGCGTCTCGAAGACCGAGGGCGGCGCCCCTGAGGAGACACCCCAGCGCTCGCTCTCGAAGCGGGTCATGGCCTGCTTGTCCTGGAAGGCGAGGCGCCCATCCGGGGCGATCAGCGGCGCGCGGTTGCGGATGAGACCATCGGCATCGCGCATCGCCAGGCTGCCGGGAAGCAGCCACAGGCCGGCGCGCCGGGCCGCCTCGCGGATGGCGGCGAGGATTTCGGGGGCGGCATCGACCATGGCGGCCAGTTCCGCGGCCTCGGTTGGCGGCGCCGCGTGACAGAGGGAGGCGCCTAGCTCCACGCTGGCATATTCGGGCAGCACGGCGAGGTTCGCCCCGCTGGCCTTCGCCTCGGCGAGGAGGCGGTCGAGCTTGGCGGCGAAGGCGGGCACCCCGTCCGGGCGCTCCACCGGATAGGGGAGGAGAGCGAGGCGCAGCGGCGTCACGGCAGGTCCCTCGCCCAGAAATCGAGGATATGAGGCATCTCGGCCTCGCTGCCGACCTCGCGCCACATCATATGGGCCGCCATGCCGGGCACGGGGACGTAGCCGCGCTTGCGCCAGAAGGCATCGAGCGGCTCGTGCCCGGCGGGGCGGCGGGGATCGGAGGGGGCGCGGCGGACGGCGCAGAAGGCGGCGCGGCGGAGGCCGAGAGAGCGGGCATGTGCCTCCCGCGCCGCGAAGAAGGCGACACCGATGCCGCGGCCACGCCATTCGGGCAGCAGCACGGATTCACCGAAATAGCAGGTGGTGGCGGGGTCCATGCCGACCTTGGCGGCGGCCTCTAGCACCGCGCGCCCCGCTTCGACCATAGGCTGGCAGGTCGCGGCGCCCACCGGCTCCTCCCCGGCGAGGGCGAGGATCACGGCGGCACCGGGGCTCTCGGCATAGCTGCGGAGATAGCCGGCCTCGTAACCCTCCTGGGCCTCGTAGAGATAGGGCCAGTCGCGGAAGACGATGGCGCGCAATCGCGCGACCGTACCGAGATGCGGCTGCAACGCCCCAGCCGTGACGGTTTCGATCCGGTGTTGGATTTCGGACATGGGCTGATGCATAGGCGTCCGGGCGCGCCCGGGAAAGCCGCGCACCAGGGAAGGGGCCATGGATCCTGTGGAGTGGCTTGGCGTGGCGGCGGGAATCCTCACCACCATCGCCTTCGTGCCCCAGGTGCTGCGGACGCACCGCACGCGCTCGGCGCGTGATTTCTCCGCGCCGATGCTGCTGCTGTTCAACGCCGGGATCGCGCTCTGGCTTGCCTATGGGCTGCTGATCGGCAGCCATGGGCTGATCCTGGCCAATGGCGTCACCCTGCTGCTTTCCGCCTATATCCTGGCGATGAAGCTGCGCTTCGGGTGAGCCCGCTCACATGAGCGGCGTGTAGCGGGCCATCTCGATGAAGATGTCGCGCACGGCATTGCCGAGGGAGCGACTCAGCTCCTCGAGATTGGCCACCTGCTCGATGCGCGGCTCGGCCGATTCCAGCGTCTCACTGCCGAGCAGCAGCGGCAACAGCCCGGCGGCGCGGACGAGGCCGATCAGCAGGCTGTCGCGCGGCTCAGGGATCTCGTCGTCGAAGATCACGGCCATCAGCCGCGCCTTCACCTCGCGCTCCTCCTTGTCGGAGACCACCGGGTAGCGGCGCTCGGGGAAGATCCAGAGGAAGCGGCCCTTCTCCTCCCGCAGAATGCCCTGGGCGACCAGGCGGGCGAAGATGGCGTCACGGAAGCTATCGGCATCACGGCCCAGCGTCTCGATCCACCAGCGGCTGCCATGGGGAAGGTCCGGCTCGCCGGGCTCCATGCCGGGATCGGCGGCGATCCGGGCGAGCACGGGGTCGAGCAGCGTGTCGCCGGTCGGGGTGGGATCGGCGACGAAGAGGCGGCTGGGATCCGTATCGATCCGGTTGCGCAGCGCGAGTTCCGCAAGGATGGCGCCGGCGACGGCATAGCCAGAGGCCGGACCCGCCATTTCGTGCAGGCGGCCGGTCTGGTCGTCCAGCATCAGGAGGATCAGTTCCTCCGGCATGGTGAGCGGCATGGGCAACCCGACTCCATCTGAGCTTTGGGTTGGGAGCAAGCGCCAGCGCCGGGGGCAGCGTCAACCGGCGCGGCGCCGCCGCTTCAATGCGCCGTGCCGTAAAGCGCCGCGGGATCGGCGAGGACAGGTTCGAGCGGCTGCACCGCCTCTTCCTTCAGTCCCCAGGAGAAACAGGAGCGGCGGCCGGTGTGGCAGGCGACGCCGTCCTGGTGGACGGTGGCGAGCAGGGCGTCGCCATCGCAGTCCAGCCGGAGGTCGATCAGGTGCTGCACCTGGCCGGAGGTCTCCCCCTTGCGCCAGAGGGCGCGGCGGGAGCGGCTGTAATAGGTGACCCGGCCGGTTGCGAGCGTCTCCTCCACCGCCTCCGGGCTCATCCAGGCCATCATCAGCACCTCGCCCGTGCCATGGGCCTGGGCGATTGCGGCGACGAGTCCGTTGGCATCGGGCCTGAGCGCCGCGAGGAAGCGGGCGCGGGCCTCGGGGGAGGGGGCGTGCCAGGCGGGCAGGCCGGCGGGGCGCTCAGGGAGAGGCTTGGCGGGTAGGTTGGGAGGCGTGGGCATGGGGCCTATATAGGCAGGGCCGGCGCCGGCGTCCTCCGCGCGCCACCTTCGAGGACCGGATGCCCCAAGGCGACCATCAGCACGACCATTCCCAGCCCACCCCGCTGGCCGACCGCGCAACGGCGCTGCGGGAGGCGGAGGAGGGCTGCCTGCGGCGTGGCGCGCAGCTCACCCCGCTGCGGCGGCGCGTGCTGGAAATGGTGCTGGAGGCCGACCAGCCGGTGGGCGCCTATGCGCTGCTGGACCGGCTGCGCGCCGAACGCCCGGGCGCGGCCCCGCCCACCGTCTACCGGGCGCTGGATTTCCTGCTGGCCCAGGGACTGATCCACCGGATCGAGCGGCTGAACGCCTTCATCCCCTGTGTTGAGGCGGGGCATGGGCATGACCACGAGCATCCCCACCAGTTCCTGATTTGCCGTAACTGCGGCCGCACGGCTGAGCTGTCCGACGATTCGGTGGCCGCAGCCGTGGCCGCCGCCGCGCGGGCCGCCGGGTTCAGCCCGATCCGCGCCACGGTGGAGGTGGAGGGGACCTGCGGCGACTGCGCCGCCGCGTGACATTTTCGCCATAAATTGTGGGCAGCCCGTATCGCCCCCCTGTCGGATCGCGCAACATTCCCCATTGAACGTCGAGCCGCCGCCCTGCGCCGCATTCCGCGGCCGGCATGACGCGCGGCGCTTTTCCGGGGAGACGAGATGCACGCCACCCGCAGAACCCTGCTTGCCGGCGTCGGGGCCGGGCTGAGCGCCGCCGCCCTTGCACGGGGGGCCGCCGCGCAACAGGCGGCGCTGATCCGCAAGCCGATCCCCTCCTCCGGCGAGATGATCCCGATCATCGGCCTGGGTTCCGCCAGGCGTTACGAGGAGGCGAAGACGGAGGAGGACATCACGCCGTTGCGCGAGACCTTCCGCCGCTTCCATGCCCTGGGCGGCACGGTTCTGGACACCGCGCCTTCCTACGGCAATGCCGAGGCGATCATGGGCGGGCTGATCGCGGACCTGAACATCCGTCCCGCCCTGTTCATCGCCACCAAGGTGGGCGCCGACAACAAGGAGGACGGCCGGGCACAGATCGAGCAGTCCTTCCGCAACCTGCGGACCGACCGGATCGACCTGTTCGCCGTCCATAACCTGCGTGACATCAGCAACCAGCTCGCGACCCTGCGGGAGCTGAAGGCGGCGGGGCGGATCCGCTATGTCGGCGCCACCACCTCCTTCGACCGGCAATACGAGGCCTTCGAGGCCATGATGCGGCGCGAGACGCTCGATGCGATCCAGATCGACTATGCGCTGGACAACCGCAACGCCGCGGAACGGATCATCCCGCTCGCGAAGGAGCGGGGCATGGCGGTGTTCATCAACCTGCCCTTCGGCCGCGGCAGCGTGTTCCGTGCCACTCAGGGCAAGCCCCTGCCGGAATGGGCGGCGGAGATCGACTGCACCAACTGGGCGCAGTTCATGCTGAAATACATCGTCTCGCATGAGGCGGTGACCTGCGCCGTGCCGGGCATGGCCCAGGCCCGCTATGTCGATGACAACATCAAGGCCGCGCAGGGCCGGCTGCCGGATGCGGCGATGCGGCGGCGGATGGAGCAGTTCATCGATGCGCTCTGACGCGCCCAGGGGCACAACTGCCTCTGGGCCGCGGCCTTTGGAGGATCGCGGCTGGATCGGTCGGGTGCTCGTCGCGGCGCCGGGCGAGCTTCTTCCGGTCCTGGTGGGATTTCTGCTCTTCTTCCTCCTCTTTGCCAGCTATTTCATGCTGCGCCCCGTCCGTGAGACCTTCGGCATCGCCGGTGGCGTCAACAACCTGCAATGGCTGTTCCTTGCCACCTTCCTGGCAACGCTGGTGGTGCTCCCGGTCTATGGCTGGCTCAGCAACCGCGTCCCCCGCCGGCTGCTATTGGCTGTGTGCTACGGCGTTTCGGCGGCTACCCTGATCGGCTTCGGCTTCGTGCTGCTGATTGATCCGGAGGATGTCTGGGCCGGCCGCGTCTTCTACGTCTGGCTGTCCGTGTTCAACCTGTTCGTGATCTCGTTGGCCTGGAGCGTGATGGCGGACGTGTTCGAGCCGGAGCAGGCGAAGCGCCTGTTCGGGCAGATCGCTGCCGGCGCGAGTCTGGGCGGACTGGCCGGGCCGCTGCTCAGCACGGTGCTGGTGGCGCCGATGGGCCTCGCGGGGCTGCTGTTCCTGTCCGCGGCGATGCTGCTGGGCACGCTGCTCTGCGCGGCCTGGCTGTTCCGCTGGCGCGCCCGGCAGGGCTGGAAGGCGATGCCGACCGGCGAGAGCGCGGACCGCGCCATGCGCGGCAGCATCGTTGCGGGGCTCACGCTGGTGCTGCGCTCGCCTTACATGCTGGGCATCGCGCTGTTCGTCATCCTGCTCGCCTCGGTCTCCACCTTCCTCTACTTCGAGCAGGCGCGGCTGGTGCGCGCCACCTTCCCTAGCCGTGTTCAACAGACCCAGGTCTTCGGCACCATCGACGCGGTGGTGCAGACGTTGACCATCCTGATCCAGGTCTTCGTAACAGGCCGGCTGACGCGCAAGCTCGGCGTCGGCATCCTGCTCACGGCGGTCCCGCTCGGCATGGCGGTCGGGTTCGGCGCGCTGGCGCTGGCGCCGACCTTCGGCGTGCTGGTCGTGGTGATGGTCCTGCGCCGCGTCGGCGAATACGCGCTGGTGCGGCCGGGGCGGGAGATGCTGTTCACCACCGTCGATGCCGAGACGAAGTACAAGGCGAAGAACGCCATCGACACGGTGGTCTATCGCGGCGGCGACGCTGTCAGTTCCTGGATCAAGACCGGGATCGACGCGATCTCCAGCAGCCCGTTTGCGGCGATGGTGGTGGGAGCCGGTATCGCCGCGAGCTGGGCTGCCACCGGCTACGTCCTGGGGCGTCAGGCCGAGCGCGAGGAGAAGGCATCACGACCGCTGGAGCGCGCGGCCGCCTGACAGGTGACGCGCGCCGCGCGTCACCTGCGGTGCCCTTCGGCACCGCCCCCTCCGCAACGCCCGGCCTCAGTGCGGAAGACGGTCGAGGGCCTGGGCGAGATCCGCGATCAGGTCCTGCGTGTCCTCCAGCCCGATATGGAGGCGGATGGCCGGTCCGCCGAGCGCCGGGTCCCCCGCGGTGCGGGTGATGGACGGCGCGGTGGGCAGAGCAAGGCTCTCATAGCCGCCCCAGGAGGCGCCGATTCCGAACAGGGCGAGCGCATCCACCACCGCTTCCGCATCCGCCTCGGTGTAGCGCGGCCGCAGAACCACGCCGAAGAGGGAGCAGGGTGCGGCGAAGTCCCGGGTGAAGAGGGCGTGCTGGGGATGGGAGGGCAGGGCCGGGTGCAGCAGGCGCAGCACCTCCGGGCGGGTCTCCAGCCACCGTGCGACGGCGAGGCCGTTCTCCGCCTGCTGCTTCAGCCGGACGGGAAGGGTGCGAAGGCCGCGGAGGCAGAGCCAGCAATCATCGGCGCTGGCGAACTGGCCGAGCTGGTTGGCGGCGTCCTTCACGATCAGCCAGTCCGCCGGCGTGTTCACCGTCACGCTGCCGAGCAGCACATCGGAATGGCCGGCCGCATATTTCGTCAGCGCCTGGATGGAGACATCGACGCCATGGGCGAATGGCTGAAAGTTGTGGAAGCCCCAGGTGTTGTCCATCAGCACCTTGGCGCCGGCCGCATGGGCTGCGCGGGCGATGGCAGGGATATCCTGCACCTCGAAGGTGTGGCTGCCCGGGCTCTCAGTATAGACGACCTTCGTGTTGGCGCGGATCAGGGCGCGCATTCCGGCCTCGTCCACCGCGGGCTCGTAGAAGGTGGTTTCGATGCCCCAGCCCTTCATCAGCCCCTCGGCCAGGTTACGCGCCGGGCCATAGACGCTGTCCGGCATCAGGCAGTGGTCGCCCGCCTTCAGATAGGCGAGCAGCGGGACCATGCAGGCGGCGAGGCCTGTGCCGACGATGACGCAGCGCGTGCCGCCCTCGATCTCGGCGATCATGTCCTCGAGCATGTGGTGGGTGGGGCCGCCGGCGGTGCCGTAGGTGAGCACCTGCTCGTAGCGCTGCTTCGCCGCCGCCTTGCGGGACTCGCAATCAGGAAAGAGGACGGTCGAGCCGCGATGGACGGGCGGGTTGACGAAGCCATGCGCCTTCGCACCCGCGCGCCCGTGATGGGACATGCGGGTGGCGAAGCCGAGGGACTTGTCGTGCTGGTCGGCCATCAGGCGTGGTCCTTGGCGATGTCGGAAGTGGTCTTGGGTGTTTCGGGGCGGAGTGCCCATTCTGTCCAGGAGCCGTCATAGACGGCACCTTCCGGCAGCCCGGCGCGGACCAGGCCGAGGGCCAGCACGCAGGCGGTGACGCCGGAGCCGCAGGAGAGGATGACGGGACGCTCGCCGTCGACGCCGGCCTTCTCGAACTGGGCGCGCAGGGCCTCGGGCGGAAGCATGGTGCCGTCCGGTGCCAGCAGCTCGGTGAAGGGGATGTTGGCGGCGCCGGGCATATGGCCGGCGGGCAGGCCGGCGCGGGGCTCAGGCGCGGTGCCGCCGAAGCGGCCGGCGGAGCGGGCATCGAGGATCAGCGCCTCGCCGCCGCCCTGGCGCACGATCCGCTTTATGTCGCCGATACCGCGCAGCCGGTCCGCGCGGAAATCCGGGGTGAAGGTGGCGACGGGCGGGGCTGGGGGCTCGCCGGATTCGGTGGGACGGCCCTCGCGCTTCCACTTGGGCAGGCCACCATCGAGCACGAAGGCCGCCTCATGCCCCATCAGCCGCATCAGCCACCAGCCGCGCGCGGCGGCGCGCAGCCCGTGGGACTGGTCGTAGAAGACGACACGGCTGTCATTGGAGATGCCTAGCGAGCCCGCGAGCTTGGCGAAGCGCGCGGGGGTCGGGACCATGTGCGGCAGGTCGCTGTCCGGATCGGCGAAGGTGTCGATGTCGAAGTAGCGGGCGCCAGGGATGCGGGCCTCGCTGAAGCCGGCGCGCTTGTCGCCTGGTTCGCCCGGCAGGACGAGGGAGCAGTCCAGCACCACCAGGTCGGGCTTGCCGAGTTCGGCGGCGAGCCATTCGGTCGGGACGAGATCGTTCACTTCGCTTCCTCCGCCAGCACGATGTGGATGCGCCGGTTCTGCTTGCCCTTGCTTTCCATCTTGATCACCTCCACCCGGCCGATCTCCCCGGTTCGGCGGACATGGGTGCCGCCGCAGGGCTGGAGGTCGATGGGCGCGTCCTCCCGGCCGATCCGCACCAGCCGGACCTGGCCGGCGCCGCGCGGGGGCTGGACCGAGAGGGTGCGGACGAGGCCGGGATTGGCGTCCAGCTCCGCGTCGGTGATCCAGCGCTCGCCGAGCGGGTGATCGGCGGAGACTAACTCGTTGAGCTTTTCCGTCACCCATTCCTTGGCGGGGGGCTCGGGCAGGTCGAAGTCCAGGCGGGACTTCTCGGCGCCGATCTGATTGCCGGTCGCGTAGATGCCTGGCATGGCGGCGCAGAGAAGATGCAGGGTGGTGTGCATCCGCATGAGCCGGTGGCGCCGTGTCCAGTCGAGCTTCGCCGTCACCTTGGCGCCGGCGGGTGGGATGGCGGCGCCGGGCGCCGGGACGTGCAGGGCGGAGCCGTCCGGGGATTTCACCGTGTCGGCAACGGGCATTTCGCCGCCCTCCCAGAGAAGGGCGCCGGTGTCGCCCGGCTGGCCGCCGGCGCGGGGATAGAAGACGCTGCGGTCTAGGATCACCCCGGCCTCGGAGGATTCGAGCACGACGGCGGCATTGCCCTCGGCATAGGCGTCTTCGCGGAACAGGGGCGTGGTCTGCATCACTGGGTCCATTCGGCCTTGAGTCGGGCGTGGTTCACCTGCAGCCAGAGCAGGGCGAGCGCTGCTGGGGCGTTGCGGATACGGTTGTCGGCGACCATGGCGAAGGCCTCGGCGGCGTCCACCACGTTGACGATGGTCTCCTCATTCTCGGAGGGAAGGCCGCCGGAGAGCTTGGCGCCTTCTTCGAGCGAGACCTGGGCGAGCTGGAAATGCACCCGCTCGTCGCTCCCGCCCTGCATGAGGAGGAAGATGCCCATGGGGATGATGCGGGTGCAGGCGAGACCGGTTTCCTCCTCCAGCTCGCGGCGGGCGGTCTCTGCCGGGTCCTCGCCCGTCTCGACCAGACCGGCGGGCAGCTCCGTCATGCGCGGCTCCTCGCCGGCGGCCAGGGCAGGGAGGCGGAACTGCTCGATCAGGGCGATGCGGTCGGTCACCGGATCCCAGGGCAGGATCACCGTGCCCTGGCCGCGCCGCAGGATCTCCCAGGTGAGGAGGCCGGAGAGGCTGCCGTCGCGTTTGCGATAGCGGAAGCACACGCGCTGCAGCGGGAAGCGGCCATGCCAGACCACCTCGTCCGACTCCGGGGCGTAGAGGGGGTGGGGCGGGATGGGCGGGGCCATGGCCGGCCGGCTCGTGGAAGGCGGGGGGGCCGCGCCGTTTTGCTCTGTCATGCGGCGCGGAGGCTACAGCGGAAGGCGCAATCTTGAAATCACCGGCTTCGGCCGGGCCCGGCCTTGCAGCGCGCGCGTGGCGACGGAGAATGGCGCGGCCGTCACACGAAGACCTTCCCTTCATGAATGCCCCGTCTTCCCCGGTCCCGCCGGGCCAGCGCGCCGCGCGCATCCGGGCGATCGCCTGCGTCACCGGCTCGGCCGGTTTCTTCGCCCTTTCGGCGGCGGCGGTGAAGGCGCTGGAGGGGGCAATTCCGCTTTCCGAGGTGGTGTTCTTCCGCAATGCCCTGGCCCTGCCGCCGCTGCTGCTGCTGGCGCATTGGACCGCGGGCGGCGGGCTGAAATCGGCGCTGCGCACGCGCCACCCCTGGCGGCACCTGGAGCGGCTGCTGGGCGGGCTGTTGGGGATGTACGGTTCCTTCTACGGCTATGCGCATCTGCCGCTCGCGGCGGTGACGGCGCTGAACTTCACCATGCCGCTCTTCCTGACCGCCCTTTCGGTGCTGATCCTGCGGGAGCGGGTGGGCTGGCGCCGGCTGGCGGTGGTCGTGGTCGGCTTCCTGGGCGTGCTGATGATGCTGCAGCCGGGTGGGTCCGGGACGATGGATCTGGGCGCGGTGGCGGGGGTGCTGCTGGCCGCACTCGGCTGGGCTTATGCCATGATCTCCATCCGCCGGATGGGCGAGGCGGGGGAGGCGGGGATCACCATCGTGCTGTGGTTTGCCATCGGCGCGGCTGTCGTCGCGGGGGTGGCGGCATTGCCCGTCTGGATCTGGCCGACGCCCCTGCAATGGGCGCTGCTGGCGGTGGTGGGCCTGGTTTCGGTGGTGGCGCAGCTGCTGATGACGGCGGCCTACCGGGCGGAGGACACGACGCTGGTCGCCCCCTTCGAATATTCGGCCATTCTCTGGACCACGGCGCTGGGCGTGATGCTCTGGGGCGAGGTGCCGGATGGCTGGGACCTGGCCGGCTTCCTGGTGCTGGTGGGGGCCGGGCTGGCGATCTGGCGGCAGGAGATTTCGAAGGCGCGCTGACCCTGGCGGTCAGGCGCTTTCCTGGCGGATGGCCTCGGCCAGGGCGCGGGCCTCGGCGGCGGCCTGGCCGCGTGGGGCCGCCTCCACCACGCCCAGCCCCTCCGCGAAGGCGGCGGCGAAGGCGGTGCGGTTGCCGAAGGGCGCCGGGAGGAGGGGGAGCTTCCGCGAGACGAGCGTGGCCGCCACCTCTTGCGCCGCGCGGCCCTGGGCCGGGACGCGGTTGAGCATCAGGGCGACCGGGCGCCGCTCGGCCGCCGCCACCTCCAGCGTCGCCTCCATGGCCCAGAGGTCGGGAACGGAGGGCTGGAGAGGTATCAGCACGAGGTCGGCGGCGCGCATGGCGATGCGGCTGTCGGTATCGGCATGGGGCGGCGTGTCGAGGACGATGAAGTCCATCGTCTTCCGGAACCGGTCCACCGCCTGGGGGACCCGCCAGCCGGAGGGGCTTTCGAAGGGAAGCCGTTGCGCCGCTTCGCCGCGCAGCCCGTGCCAGCGGGTGAGCGTCGCCTGCGGGTCGGTGTCCAACAAGGCGGCGCGGGCGCCGGATGCCACCAGCGCCACCGCCAGGTTGGCGGCGACCGTGGATTTCCCCGCCCCGCCCTTCCGCTGCGCCACCGCCACCACGAAGGCCATGCCTGCCTCCCCGCTCGATTCGAGAGGCAGCCTAGACCGGATCAGTTGAGGAAGGGGTTGGCATTACGCGGCGACCGGCGCGGCGGGAAGTGCTGGGCCAGGTAGTCCACCACCAGGGTGCGGATATCGCCCTCCAATGGTGCCATGCCCTGCTTCTCCGTCATCCAATCCATCAGCTCGTCCCAGCGGTCTCGGGAGAAGCCGCTGCGGCGGATGATCGCGGTGCTATGGCAGGCGGTGCAGCGGGCGAAGACCTCCTCCCGCCCATGCCCGGCGGGAAGGATGTCCTCCGTCTCGCCCGGATTCTGCACGGCGGCGAGGCGCTCCGTCTCGGCCTTGGCTGTGGCCTCGCGCTCGCTGCGGGCGCGGTCCGCCTCGGCGCGGGCCGTGGCGGCGCGGGCATCGGCCTCGGCCGTAGCCAGGGCATAGGGGGTGGGCGGCGGCGCCTCCGCCTGGCGCGGGGTACGGCCTGCAGGATAGTCGAAGGCCAGGACGAGGAGGCCCAGGGCGCAAATCGCACCCAGGGCCGTTTTCTCCGTGGTAGACAGACTCATCCGACGAGGATCGCCGTCCGCGCCATGGCATTGGCGGCGTAGCCCTGCGGGTTCCAGTTGGCTGCAGCATGGGGCTGCATCCGGCCGTCGCTATCGGTGGCGCGGGTCCAGAGCTCGAAATAGCCGTCCGTGGGCAGTTCGACCGCGCCCTGCCAGCGCTGCCAGGCATGGCGGTTGGGCGCCTCGTTCACCCTCATCTCGGCCCAGCTTGCACCGAAATCGGTGGAGACATGCACGGCGCGCACCGTCTTGTCCCCGGCCCAGGCATGGCCGCGCAGGTCGAGCCGCCGCGTGCCCGCGGGCATGCGCGTCCCATGGGCGATGTTCGTCAGCAGGCCACGCACGGGCATCGAGGCGATGTCCACGAAATCGGCGCCGTTGTTGCTGCTGCCGGGCACGATGGGCTTCACCGGCACGCGGTATGAAGTGCCGCCCATGCCCGGCCCGTCATGCGGCGTGGGGCGCAGCACGATCCGGTTCAGCCACTTCTGGGAGAGGCTGCCCGGCCAGCCCGGGGTGATCAGGCGCAGGGGATAGCCATGGATCTGTGGGATAGGCTGCCCGTTCAGGCGGAAGGCGATGAGGGTGGTGTCCTCCATGGCCTTGGCGATGGGCATGCCGCGGCTGATGGCGGGGCGAGAAGTATCGCCCGAGAGATGCGGGTCCGCCCCGAAATGGCCAGTGAAGCGGGCGGTGTCCTTCGGGCCGGCGGCGCGGATCACGTCACGCAGGCGAACACCAGTCCATTCGCCATTGGAGATGGCGCCGTTGCCCCATTGGTTGCCCCGGGTTTCGGGCGCGAAGGCGGCGCGTCCATTGCCGCCGCATTCCATCTGGAGGCGGAGGGTCACCACCTCGAAGCGGCTTTCGAGCTCGCCCAAGGTGAGGTCAAGCGGGGTGTTCACCTCGCCCTCGATCTTGACGCGCCATGTCTTCGGATCGGCAGCGAAGCGTTCGGGGATCTGGCCATTGTTGCGGATGAAGAACTTGTCGATAGGGGTGACGTCGTCATCCAGCATTGCTTCCGGGGTCTCGGCCACCAACGGGCGCTCGCCGAGCAGGATGAGCGGGGCCTTGCCGTCCATCCGGAGAGTGGGAGTGCCGCCGGCGGTCTGGGCGAGGGCGGCGGGGAGGAGGCCGCCGGGCATTCGCGCGGCGAAGGGAATGGTGGCGCCGAGGGCGGCGCCCATGGCGGCGAGGGCCGTGCCCTTCAGCGCGCCCCGGCGGCCGAAGGCAAGCGCATCGGCGCGCTCGGGATCCTGGGCATAGAGTTCCTGCAACGAGCGTTCACGTGCCATGACGTCTTCTCCCCCAGGTGGTCTTTGCCGCATCCCTTGGCCGCGAGAAGCATGGATGCGATTCCCGCGCTGCGGCGAGGCTAGCATTTCCCCCATGGATGAAAACGCCACGCGGCACCGGTGGCCGCTCGATCTTCTCTCCCCCGCTGCCATGGCCCGGGCCGATGTGGCCTCCAGCGTGCCGGTCCCGGTCCTGATGGAGGCGGCGGGGCGGGCGGTGGCACGGGCGGCGGTGGCCCGCTTCCGTCCCTGCCGGACCCTCGTGCTGGCCGGGCCGGGCAATAATGGCGGGGACGGCTATGTGGCGGCGCGGCTGCTGCAGCAGGCGGGCTGGCCGGTCGCCGTGGCGGTGATGGCACCGCCCCGGCCGGGCGGACCGGCCGCGGAGGCGGCGGCGCGGTGGCGGGGGCCGGTGCTGCCCTTCGCACCCGAGGAAGCGGCGCGGGCGGGGCTGGTGATCGACGCGCTGCTGGGCGCGGCGCCCATGCGGCCGCTATCCGTGGAGGCGCTGTCCATGCTGCGGGCGGCGGGCGGGCCGGTTCTGGCTGTGGACGTGCCGAGCGGGCTGGACGGTGCGAACGGGCAGCCTCTGGGGGAGGTGGTTCCCGCCAAGCTCACTGTCACCTTCGCGCGGTTGAAGCCGGGGCATCTGCTTTTGCCGGGCCGGCTGCTCTGCGGTGCCCTGGTGCTGGCCGATATCGGGCTGCCGGCGGCGGCACTCGATGCCGCGCTGGCCGGCGAGGGGGAGCGGAGCTTCCGGAACGCGCCGGGACTGTGGCGCCTGCCGCAGCCGGGGGCGGAGAGCCACAAATACAAGCGTGGGCATGTGGTGGTGGCGGGAGGCGCCATGCCGGGCGCGGCGCGGCTTGCGGCGGCGGCTGCGCGCCGTGCGGGGGCCGGGCTGGTGACCCTGGCGGCCGCATCGGAGACGGCGGCCGCCGCCTTCCGGACTGGTGAGCCGGGCGCAATCGTTGCCGGGCCGCCGGTGGCGCCGCTGCTGGAGGATGCGCGGCGGGGACACTGGGTGATCGGCCCGGGGCTCCCGCCGGACAGGGAAACGCGGGGGCTGCTGGCCGGCGCCCTGGCGGCGGGGCGGGCGGTGGTGGCCGATGCCGGGGCCCTGGGGGCCTGCGCCGGGGAGCCGGACGCGCTGCGGGGCGCCGCGATCGTCACCCCCCATTCCGGGGAGTTCGCGCGGCTGTTCGGGGAGGCCGGACCGGACCGGCTGGCGGCGGCGCGGGGGGCCGCCAGGCGGATCGGGGCGGTGGTGGTGTTGAAAGGGCCGGATACAGTTGTGGCCTCGCCGGATGGGCGCGCCGCCATCAACCACAACGCGCCGCCCAGCCTGGCCACCGCAGGCACGGGGGATGTGCTGGCCGGGATCGCGGGCGGGCTGCTCGCCCAGAAGATGCCCCCCTTCGAGGCTGCCTGCGCCGCCGTCTGGCTGCAGGGCGAGGCCGCGCCGCCGGGGCCTGGGACCATTGCGGAGGACGTGCTGGCGGGGCTACCCGGGGCCCTCGCGGCGGGACTCGGCGAGGGCTGATGCGGCCGCCGCTTGGAAAGACGGCTCCGTTGCGCTAAGGCCGCGCACTTCGGCGCCGCGCGAGGCGGGCGTGGTGGAACTGGCAGACACGCTGGATTTAGGTTCCAGTGGCGCAAGCCGTGGGGGTTCAAATCCCTCCGCCCGCACCAAGTGGCCTGGCGCCGTCCTGAATGTCCTGGATGTGGAACTAAGCGAATGCAGGTGACGGAGCTCTCGGCCGAGGGGCTGAAGCGGGCCTTTTCGGTGCTGGTGCCGGCGGCGGAGATCGATGCGACGCGCGACAAGCGGCTCGCCGCCCTCGGCCGCGACCTGCGCATCCCGGGCTTCCGCCCCGGCAAGGTGCCCATGTCGGTGGTGAAGAAGCGCTACGGCACCGCCGTGACCGGCGAGGTGCTGGAGGAGCAGGTGCAGACCGCCACGCGCGAGCTGCTGACCGACCGCGGCCTGCGCCCGGCCCTGCAGCCGAAGGTGGAGCTCGTCGGCGACTTTACCGATGGCAAGGACCTGCAGTTCAACATCGAGATGGAGGTTCTGCCCGAGATCCCGATGCCGGACTTCTCCGGGATCGCCGTGGACCGCCCGCGCGCCGAGCCCTCCGACGAGGAGGTGCAGAAGGCGCTGGACGGCCTCGCCGCCCGCAACGCCAAGCTCGAGGATGTGACCGAGGAGCGGCCGGCGACGAAGGGCGACGTGGTCGTGGCCGATTTCGTCGGCCGGCTGATCGAAGGTGAGGGTGACGAGGCCACCGTCGGCGAGCCCTTCCCGGGTGGCACCGCCAATGACATGCCGATCGAGGTGGGCGGCGAGGGCTTCATCCCCGGCTTCACCGAGGGCCTGGAGGGCATCCGCCCCGGCGAGACCCGCAAGGTGCGGGTGAGCTTCCCCGAGGGCTATGGCTCCGCCGAGCTGGCCGGCAAGCCGGCCGAGTTCGAGATCACGGCCAAGGCGCTGAAGACCCGCGCTGCGGCCCCGGCCGATGACGAGTTCGCCAAGTCCCTGGGCCTGGAGAGCGTCGAAAAGCTCCGCGAGGAGCTGAAGAACTCCATTCAGCGCGAGTATGACGGGCTGACCCGCCTGCGTGTGAAGCGCTCGCTGCTCGACCAACTGTCCGAGCGGGCCGATTTCGCCGTGCCGGAGGGCATGGTGGAGGCCGAGTTCGGGCAGATCTGGGCGCGCGTGGAGGAGGACCGCAAGGCCGGTCGCCTGGACGCCGAGGACGCCGGCAAGGACGAGGAGACGCTGAAGTCCGACTACCGGAAGATCGCCGAGCGGCGCATCCGGCTGGGCCTGCTGCTCTCCGAGATTGGACGGACCAACAACATCCAGGTCGGCCAGGACGAGCTGTTCCAGGCCATGCGGACGGAGGCGAGCCGCTACCCGGGCCAGGAGAAGCAGGTCTTCGAATTCTTCCAGAAGAACCCGCAGGCGCTGGAGAATCTCCGCGCGCCGATCTTCGAGGAAAAGGTCGTGGACTTCATGCTGGAGCTGGCCAAGGTGACGGACACGACCGTGACGCCGGCCGAGCTCCAGGCGGCCTGAGGCCAGCTGGCTCCAGCCTGAACCTGAATCCGGCCCCGCCCCCCTTTCGCGGGGGGGCGGGTTGCCCCATCTTGGGGTTGGAATTTTTGCCGGCGAAGGGGGCCGGGAGGGTGTCGCGGCTTTGCCGGGCACTCATCCGGGCGATGCCAACGGGAGCGCACTTCTCCGCCGGCGGGGAAGGATAAACAATGACACGCTCTGTATTCGTCGACCGCGATCCAGTGGAAGTTTACAATAATTCCCTGGTTCCCATGGTGGTCGAGCAGACCGCCCGTGGGGAACGCGCCTACGACATCTATTCGCGCCTGCTGAAGGAACGGATCATCTTCCTGACCGGGCAGGTCTTTGATCAGGTTTCGTCCCTGATCTGTGCCCAGCTGCTGTTCCTGGAGAGCGAGAACCCCAACAAGGACATCGCCTTCTACATCAACAGCCCGGGCGGCGTGGTTTCGGCCGGCCTCGCGATGTACGACACCATGCAGTATATCCGCAGCCCCGTTTCTACCGTCTGTCTCGGCATGGCGGCTTCCATGGGCTCGCTGCTGCTGACGGCCGGGGAGAAGGGCAAGCGCTTCGCCCTTCCGAACAGCCGGATCATGGTCCACCAGCCCTCCGGCGGTGCCCAGGGCCAGGCGACAGACATCGAGATCCAGGCGCGGGAGATCCTCGACCTCCGGAAGCGCCTGAACCAGATCTATGTCACCCATACTGGCCAGCCGGTTGAGGAGATCGAGCGCAAGCTCGAGCGCGACACCTATATGTCCGCTGAGGAGGCGCAAGCCTTCGGGCTGATCGACCAGGTGGTGGCCAAGCTCCCTGCTGGGGCCGCCGTGGCCGCACCGGCCGTTGAGGGGCCGCGCCCCTGATGGGCATGTGCCGCCCCGGTTGGTTCGTGTTGTGTTCCGGCCGCAGGGGCGGCGCTGCCGTCACATTTATGTCCCATGCTTCCCCCGAGGGGGGAGGGGGGCTATTCTGCCTTCTTGACGCCTCTGGCGCGCCATCCGGGCCGGCCAGAGGCGAGGAGCGCATATGAGCAAGTCCGGCGATTCCAAGAATACCCTCTACTGCTCGTTCTGCGGCAAGTCGCAGCACGAGGTCAGGAAACTCATCGCCGGCCCGACGGTGTTCATCTGCGACGAATGCGTCGAGCTGTGCATGGACATCATCCGCGAGGAGCACAAGACGCACCTCGTGAAGTCCCGCGATGGGGTTCCGACGCCCAAGGAGATCTGCAAGGTCCTCGATGACTACGTCATCGGGCAGGAGCACGCCAAGAGGGTGCTCTCCGTGGCCGTGCACAA
Organism: Muricoccus harenae; assembly: GCF_009848505.1. Lineage (GTDB taxonomy): Bacteria > Pseudomonadota > Alphaproteobacteria > Acetobacterales > Acetobacteraceae > Roseomonas > Roseomonas harenae. Next base: position 73,003 of record NZ_WWDL01000009.1, on the reverse strand, counting down.
CCACTACAAGCGGCTGGCGCATGGCGCCAAGACCGGCGAGGTGGAGATCGCCAAGAGCAACATCATGCTCGTGGGCCCCACCGGTTCGGGCAAGACGCTGCTCGCCCAGACCCTGGCCCGCATCCTCGACGTTCCCTTCACCATGGCGGACGCCACGACGCTGACCGAGGCTGGCTATGTCGGGGAGGATGTGGAGAACATCATCCTCAAGCTGCTTCAGTCCGCGGACTACAACGTGGAGCGGGCGCAGCGCGGCATCGTCTATATCGACGAGGTCGATAAGATCAGCCGCAAGTCGGACAACCCCTCGATCACGCGCGACGTGTCGGGAGAGGGCGTCCAGCAGGCGCTGCTGAAGATCATGGAGGGCACGGTGGCCTCCGTGCCGCCCCAGGGTGGCCGGAAGCATCCCCAGCAGGAGTTCCTGCAGGTGGACACCTCGAACATCCTCTTTATCGTGGGCGGCGCCTTCGCTGGGCTCGAGAAGATCATCGCGGCCAAGGGAAAGGGATCGGGCATCGGCTTCGGCGCCGAGGTCCGCGGTCCGGACGAGCGCCGGGCTGGGGCCATCCTCCGCGAGGTGGAACCCGAGGACCTGCTGAAGTTCGGCCTGATCCCCGAGTTCATCGGCCGCCTGCCGGTGATCGCGACGCTCGAGGACCTGGACGAGAAGGCGCTGATCGAAATCCTCACCAAGCCGAAGAACGCGCTGCTGAAGCAGTACCAGCGCCTCTTCGAGATGGAGGGAACGAAGCTGACCTTCACGGAGGATGCGCTAAAGTCGGTGGCCACCCGCGCCATCCAGCGCAAAACCGGCGCGCGCGGCCTGCGTTCCATCATGGAGAGCATCCTGCTTTCCACCATGTTCGACCTTCCCGGTCTGGACGAGGTGGAGGAGGTGGTCGTGAACAAGGAGGTGGCTGAGAACCGGGCCCAGCCGCTGTTCATCTATGGTGAACGGCCCGCGGAGCAGACTAGCGCCTGATCGGGGCGGCCCGCCCCTGATGCCGATGGGCATCAGGGGCACTTTTCTTGCATACCCCCGTTGGTCTGGGTGGATGGTCCCGCCGTTGTGGGAAAGCCTCCTCGACACCAGATAGGGTTCCTACCCGTGGTGACGGGGACGTGCCCAATCGGGGCGTTTCCGCACCGACTGTCCAAGTGAGGTCCCCATGGCGGATTCTGAAGCTGAGCTGGTTCGCGGCGAGGCGCTGCCCGTCCTTCCCCTACGCGACATCGTCGTGTTCCCCCATATGATCGTGCCGCTCTTCGTCGGACGGGAGAAATCCGTCCGCGCGCTGGAGGCGGTGATGCGGGAGGACAAGCAGATCCTTCTGCTCGCCCAGCGCAACGCCGCCCAGGACGATCCCGAAGCCACCGACCTGTTCGATGTGGGCACCGTGTCCACGGTGCTGCAGCTGCTGAAGCTGCCCGACGGCACGGTGAAGGTACTGGTCGAAGGCGGCCGCCGCGCGCGCGTGGTTGGCTGGAAAGAGACCGGCACGCATTTCGAGGCCTTCGCCGAGCCGATCGAGGAGACCTCGCCGGAGCCGCGTGAGGTCGAGGCGCTGAGCCGCTCGGTGGTCGGCCAGTTCGAGGGCTACATCAAGCTCAACAAGAAGATTGCGCCCGAGGTGTTGGTCTCGATCAACCAGATCGAGGAGCCGGCGAAGCTCGCTGATACCGTCGCGGCCCATCTGAACCTCAAGATCGCAGAGAAGCAGGAGCTTCTGGAGACCGTGGGCGTGCCGGAGCGGCTGGAGAGGGTCTTCGCTCATATGGAGAGCGAGATCGGCGTTCTTCAGGTCGAGAAGCGCATCCGGAACCGCGTGAAGCGGCAGATGGAGAAGACCCAGCGCGAGTACTATCTGAATGAGCAGATGAAGGCCATTCAGAAGGAGCTAGGCGAGGGCGAGGAAGGCAAGGACGAGATCGCGGAGCTGGAGGCCAAGATCAAGGCCACCAAGCTCTCGACCGAGGCGCGCGAGAAGGCGATGGGCGAGCTGAAGAAGCTGCGCGGCATGTCGCCGATGTCGGCCGAGGCCACTGTTGTGCGCAACTACCTCGACTGGATGCTCACCATCCCCTGGAAGAAGCGCACCAAGGTGCGCATCGACCTGGAGGCCGCGCAGGCCGTGCTTGATGCCGACCACTATGGCCTGGACAAGGTCAAGGAACGGATCATCGAATACTTGGCGGTGCAGTCGCGCAGCCAGAAGATCCGCGGTCCGATCCTGTGCCTCGTCGGCCCGCCAGGTGTCGGCAAGACCTCGCTCGGCAAGTCAATCGCCAAGGCGGTGAACCGTAACTTCGTGCGCATGTCGCTCGGCGGCGTGCGGGACGAGGCGGAGGTGCGCGGCCACCGGCGGACCTATATCGGCTCCATGCCGGGCAAGGTCATCCAGGGCATGAAGAAGGCGAAGAGCTCCAACCCGCTCTTCCTGCTGGACGAGATCGACAAGCTCGGCGCCGACTGGCGTGGTGACCCGTCCTCGGCCCTGCTGGAGGTGCTGGACCCTGAGCAGAACGCCACCTTTGCCGACCACTACCTGGAGGTCGACTACGACCTGTCGGACGTGATGTTCATCACGACCGCCAACTCGCTGAAGATGCCCCAGCCGTTGCTGGACCGCATGGAGATCATCCGCATCCCTGGCTACACCGAGGATGAGAAGATCGGCATCGCGCGCCGCCACCTGATTGCCAAGGTCTCCGAGGCGAACGGGCTGAAGGCTGGCGAGTGGAGCGTGACGGACGAGGCCGTCCGGGACCTGGTGCGCTACTACACGCGCGAGGCCGGGGTGCGGAACCTTGAGCGCGAGATCGGCGGACTTGCCCGCAAGGCGGTGCGCGAGATCGTTTCCGGCAAGGCCAAGACGGTTGAGATCACTGCCGAGAACCTGGGCAAGTATGCCGGCGTGCGGAAGTTCCGCTACGGCGAGGCCGAGGCCGAGGACATGGTGGGCGCTGTCACCGGCCTCGCCTGGACCGAGGTGGGTGGAGAGATACTGACGATCGAGTCCGTGCTGCTGCCGGGCAAGGGTGCGATCAAGCACACCGGCAAGCTCGGTGACGTGATGCAGGAGAGCGTCTCCGCGGCGGTGTCCTATGTCCGCAGCCGTGCGACGAGCTTCGGCATCAAGCCGACCGTCTTCGAGAAGCGGGATATCCACGTCCACGTGCCTGAGGGTGCCACGCCGAAGGACGGGCCGTCCGCCGGCATCGCGATGGCGACGAGCATTGTCTCCATCCTGACGGGCATCCCGGTTCGCAAGGACGTGGCCATGACCGGCGAGATCACCCTTCGCGGGCGGGTGCTTCCGATCGGCGGGTTGAAGGAGAAGCTGCTGGCGGCCCTGCGGGCCGGCGTCGGCACCGTCTTCATCCCGAAGGAGAACGAGAAGGACTTGGCCGATATTCCCGAAAGCGTGAGCAAGGGGCTGAAGATCATCCCCGTCGCTCATGTGGATGAGGTGATCTCCCAGGCCCTGGTGCGCCGGCCGGAGGCGATCGACTGGATTGAGCCGGAGGAGGTGACACCCACCAAGCCGGCGGCCGGGGATCCAGCCGGGGCCAGCCTGCCCCACTGATTGGGGCACAGGTTGAGAATGATGCGGGGCGCCGGCGGAAGCCGGCGCCCCGTTTCCGTTCCGGTGTGGCCCGGCGACCCGCGTGCCGCAAATAGGTGCCGGCCCGGGGCGCAGAGGGGACACTGGCCGTTGACGCCGTGAAAGCCTGCTGAATAGTGTCCGGCCGCTCAGGGCACGATAAGGCGCGACGGTTCGCGGCCCTCCCTGGACGATCCAGTGGGCGCTTAGCTCAGCGGTAGAGCGCCTCGTTTACACCGAGGATGCCGGGGGTTCGAATCCCTCAGCGCCCATTCCGCCCCACCCGCCGAGGCTTGCCTGGCCGGCCGGAACGTTGCGCTTCCGGAGTCATGATGGATAAATGCCCATCGGGCCGGGCGGGAATCCGGCCGAGACGAGGGGCGTGGTTTCTATGATGTTCCGCAATGGCCTTCTGGCGGCGGTGGCCGCGGTCGCTCTCGGTGGCTGCCTACAGCAGGGTACGGCCAACGGCCCGGTGACCGGCGCCGCAGCAGGCGGAACCAGCGTTGGGGGAGGCGTGGTCCGCTGCCCAGAGACGCTCGGCACCATCGCCATCGACGACGGGCGGCAGGCGGGCTGGTGGGGACCCTTCACGGCCCGCACCCAGATCACGACCATCGAGCCGATGGTCCGGCTGATCGTCCAGCAGTCAAACTGCTTCGTCATCACCGCCATGGGCAATGACCGGCTCGAGAGCCGGATGCGGGGCATGATCGGTGACATGCGGAACAGCGGCGAGTTCCGCGCCGGCTCGAATATGCAGCGTGGCCAGCGCGTGGCGGCGGACTACTTCATGGAGCCCGCCATCCTTTTTGCCAATCAGGACACAAGCGGGCTGGGCGCCGGGGTTGGCGGCTGGGCGGGCTTGGGTCTGGGGCTGGCCGGCGCGGCCATGTCGCAATCCTCCACCCAGGTTACCCTCTCGGTGTTCAGCATCCGCGCTGGGACGCAGATCGCAGCCTCAGAGGGCTCCTCGACGGCCACGAATTTCGCCGCGGTGCTGGCCGGCTTCGGCGGCGGCGTAGGAGGCGCATTGGGCGGCTACCAGCGGACTCCAGCGGGGCAGGCGACGGTCGCGGCCTTCGTCGACGCCTACAACAAGATGGTCGTCGCCCTGCAGAACTACCAAGCGCAGGACGTGCGCGGCGGGATGGGCACCGGCGGCCGGCTACGGGTGAACTGAGGCCGATGCGCCTCCTCCGCTTGGCCGTCCTGGCGGTGGGGATCGGGCTGGCAGCCTGTGCCGGCCGCGGGCAGCCCGGCGAAGGCCACGGGCCGAGTGTGGTGGTCTGCCCGCCGGGCCGCCAGTGCAGCCTGCATCCCACTGCCGCGCGAACCGTGCTGCCGGACGAAGATCCGAAGCGGCCAAGGACGCCTGAGCATAGCGAATCGGCGCGCGGGCTGGTCGCCGCCGCGGAATCGGGCGTGCCGGACGCCCAGTACCGCCTTGCGGCTCTTCTCTTCCGGGGAGGCGAGGGCACGCCGCGTCAGCCCTATGGGGCGCTGCAATGGATGCGCCGGGCGGCCGATGGCGGTGATCTCCGCGCGCAACGGGCGCTCGGACGCCTGTACATGACTGGGCTGGAGGAGATGGGCCAGGATCCGCAGGAGGCCCGCCGCTGGCTCACCCTCGCCGCAGGGCGGGGCGATCGGCAGGCCCGCCGCGACCTGGCGGAGCTGGACCGGGCGGAACGGGAGGACCGGGACTTCCTCCGCGCCCTTGCCCTGAAGCAGGCGGAGACCCGTGCCATCTGGGCCATGTTGTTGCCGGTTGCGGTCTTTCCGTGAGGGCTGCTTGACAGGTTCGGGCGCACCCCATAAACGGCCCCCACGACGCGAGCGGGTGTAGCTCAGTTGGTTAGAGCGCCGGCCTGTCACGCCGGAGGTCGCGGGTTCGAGCCCCGTCACTCGCGCCACCGCGACGTGATCAAAACGCCGCCCTTCGGGGCGGCGTTTTTCGTTAGGGGCTTGCGGCGGAAGGGCGGCTGGCGTTCGCGTAGACGCTGTCATTGTCTTGCGAATGGCTCGCAAGCATTGATTACGCTGGCTTCATTGTGCAAAGCCGCGTCCCGGCCCTATGGCGGAAGACGGGCCTTGCCTATATGTAGCTCGCGTTGCGCTGCGGTATCGCCTCAGCGCCAATTGGCGCATCCGGGACTCGTTCGTGGCCCCGGCTGTCCGGAGAGCTCCGAGGGCAATATGACCCAGCCGTTGCTGGCCAATTACTTTCCGATCCTGGTTTTCCTCGGGATCGCCGCGGCGATCAGCATCGCCATGGTGGGCGGCTCCGTGCTGGCCGCGCGGCAGAAGCCGGACCCGGAAAAGCTGTCGACCTATGAATGCGGCTTCGAACCTTTCGACGACACGCGTCGGCGCTTCGATGTCCGATTCTACTTGGTGGCCATCCTGTTCATCATCTTCGACCTGGAGGTGGCCTTCCTCTTCCCCTGGGCGGTGTCGCTCGGTGGAATCGGCTGGCTGGGCTTCCTCTCGATGATGGGCTTCCTGGGGCTGCTGACGGTCGGCTTCGTGTACGAGTGGCGCAAGGGCGCGCTGGACTGGGAATGAGCCGCGCGGCACTGCGTGGCGAGACGCGCCGGATTCCCTCGGGGGATTCGGCGCGCATAATCATGACGCGCGGCAACGCGCGGAGGACGATGCGATGAGCGGCGTCAACACTGGAACGGATGTCGGGCAGCTGGCCTGGAACAAGCAGGCGCTTCCCCCGGGCACGGAGCAGGATGCTGTCCTGCGCGGCGTGACCGGAGAGGTGGAGGAGAAGGGCTTCGTCGTCGCCAACCTGGACAAGGTGGTGAACTGGGCCCGCACCGGCAGCCTGTGGCCGATGACCTTCGGCCTGGCCTGCTGCGCCGTGCCGATGATCCACGCCTATATGGCGCGCTACGACCTCGACCGCTTCGGCGTGATCCCGCGGGGATCGCCGCGGCAGTCGGACGTGATGATCGTGGCCGGCACCTTGACCAACAAGATGGCTCCCGCGCTGCGCAAGGTCTACGACCAGATGAGCGAGCCGCGTTGGGTGATCTCCATGGGCAGCTGCGCCAATGGCGGTGGCTATTATCACTGGAGCTACAGCGTGGTTCGCGGCTGCGACCGGATCGTGCCGGTGGATGTCTATGTGCCGGGCTGCCCGCCGACGGCCGAGGCGCTGGTTTATGGGATCCTGCAGTTGCAGAAGAAAATCCGGCGGACGGGGACCATCCTTCGTGGCTGACCTTTCCGAACTCGGCGCGCAGGTCGCCGCAAGCCTGCCGCCTGGCGTCGTGCTCGAGGCGAGCGTCGCGCGTGGGGCCGAGCTGGTAATCCGCATCCAGCGCGAAGCGGTGCGCAATGTCATGGCTGTGCTGCGGACCGATCCGCGCTTTGCCTTCGAGCAGTGCATGGACATCTGCGGTGTGGACTGGCCAGACCGCGCCGAGCGCTTCGACGTGGTGTGGAACCTGCTTTCTCTCACCCACAACCATCGCATCCGCGTGATCACCACGACGGATGCGGAGCACCCGGTGCCGAGCGTCGCCGCCATCTGGCCGACCGCTACCTGGTTCGAGCGCGAGGCCTGGGACATGTATGGCATCGCCTTCGAAGGGCTGGAGGATATGCGGCGCCTGCTGACGGATTACGGCTTCCAGGGCCATCCGCTCCGCAAGGACTTCCCGCTGACCGGGCATGTCGAGGTCCGCTACGATCAGGAGCGGCGCGAGGTGGTCTATGAGCCGGTGAAGCTGCAGCAGGACTTCCGCAACTTCGACTTCCTTTCCCCCTGGGAGGGCATCACCACCCTTCCGGGCGACGAGAAGGTGCATCTGAACCGCATCGCGCCGCCGCCCGCATCGCTTCTGGAGAAGCCGGAAGCGGAGAATCAGCCATGAGCCTGACGACCTCCGATTCGATTCCCGTCGGCAACCCGGCGGAGCCCGCCACGCGCCGCGTGGAGGTGGAGAGCCACACGATCAACTTCGGCCCGCAGCACCCAGCGGCCCATGGCGTGCTGCGCCTCATCCTGGAGCTGAAGGGCGAGGTGGTGGAGCGTGCCGATCCGCATATCGGGCTGCTGCATCGCGGCACCGAGAAGCTGATCGAATACAAGACCTACATGCAGGCGATGCCGTATTTCGACCGGCTCGACTATGTCTCGCCGATGTGCATGGAGCATGTCTTCGCGCTGTCGCAGGAGCGGCTGCTGGGCATCGAGGTGCCGCTGCGGGCGCAGTACATCCGCGTGCTCTTCTCCGAGATCACGCGCATCCTGAACCACCTGCTGAACATCACGACCTATGCGCTGGACTGCGGCGCGATCACCCCGCCGCTCTGGGGCTTCGAGCAGCGCGAGATCCTGCTGGAATTCTATGAGCGGGTTTCGGGCAGCCACTACCACGCGAATTATTTCCGCGCGGGCGGCGTGGCGAAGGACATGCCGGCCGGTCTGACGGACGACATCCGCAAGTGGGCGAACCGCTTCCCGAAGTTCATCGACGACCTGGACCGGCTGCTGACGGGTAATCGCATCTTCAAGCAGCGCACCGTCGATGTCGGCGTGATGACGGCCGAGCAGGCAATGGAATGGGGCTTCTCCGGCCCTTGCCTTCGCGCCTCGGGCATGGCCTGGGACCTGCGGCGGCAGCAACCCTATGACGTGTATGACCGGATGGAGTTCGAGATCCCGGTCGGCCGCCATGGCGACTGCTTCGACCGCTATCTCGTCCGCATGGAGGAGATGCGCCAGAGCCTGAAGATCATCCACCAGTGCCTGGACCAGATGCCGGAAGGGCCGGTGAAGGTGCAGGACAACAAGATCACGCCACCACCGCGGAGCGAGATGAAGCGTTCGATGGAAGCACTGATCCATCACTTCAAGCTCTACACGGAAGGCTATCACGTGCCCTCCGGCGAGACCTACACCGCAGTGGAGGCGCCGAAGGGCGAGTTCGGGGTTTACCTCGTGGCCGACGGAACCAACCGCCCCTACCGGTGCAAGATCCGCGCACCTGGCTTCGCGCATCTGCAGGCGATGGAGGTGTTGTCAAAGGGGCATATGCTGGCGGACGCCGTGGCGGTAATCGGCAGCCTCGACATCGTTTTCGGGGAGATCGACCGGTGACCGAAGCAGCTGTCGATCACCTCGATCCGAATTGGCGGAACAGCCGCGCCGAGCCGGAGACCTTCGAGTTCGACGCGGAGAGCGAGGCGCAGATCGCCAAGATCCTCGCGCGCTATCCGGAGGCGAAGAAGGCTTCGGCCGTCATTCCGCTGCTTTATATCGTGCAGAAGCAGATGGGCCGGCAGACGGGCAGCGCCTGGGTACCGCGCGTCGGCATGGACAGGGTGGCCGAGCGTCTCGACATGGCGCCCATCCGCGTCTTCGAGGTCGCGACCTTCTATTTCATGTTCAACACCAAGCCGATCGGGAAGTTCCATCTTCAGGTCTGCGGGACGACGCCCTGCATGCTGCGCGGTTCTGACGACGTGCTGCGTGCCTGCAAGGATGCCGGGCACCTCAAGGGTTACGGCGACACGAGCAATGACGGGCTGTTCACGCTCAGCGAGGTGGAATGCCTCGGCGCCTGCGTGAACGCGCCGATCCTGCAGGTGGACGACGACTACTATGAGGACCTGGATTACGACCGCACCGTTCAGCTCATCGAAGCGCTGAAGCGCGGCGAGCGTCCCGCGCCGGGCAGCACCATCGGGCGGCAAACCAGCGCGCCGGAGGGTGGTCCCCTTACGCTGCTCGACGTGCCCACGCTTGAGGGCCGGGGAGGCAATTGAGATGGCCCTTCAGGACAAGGACCGCATCTTCACCAACCTGTACGGTCTCCAGCACTGGGGACTGCAGGCGGCGCAGAAGCGCGGCAACTGGGACGGTACGGCGGGACTCATCGCCAAGGGCCGTGAGTGGATCATCGAGGAGGTGAAGCAGTCCGGCCTTCGCGGCCGCGGCGGCGCAGGCTTCCCGACGGGCCTGAAGTGGTCCTTCATGCCCAAGCCCGATCCGGAGGGGCGGCCTTCCTATCTCGTCGTGAATTGCGACGAGTCGGAGCCCGGCACCTGCAAGGATCGCGACATCATCCGCCATGATCCGCACACACTGATCGAGGGCTGCCTGCTGGCTGCTGTCGCGATGAATGCGCGGGCGGGCTACATCTATGTGCGCGGCGAGTATTACAACGAGCACCTCATCCTGCAGGCGGCGATCGACGAGGCCTATGCGGTGGGACTGCTCGGGAATAACGCCGCCGGCTCCGGCTATGCCTTCGACCTCTACGTGCATCGCGGTGCCGGCGCCTATATCTGCGGCGAGGAGACGGCCCTCATCGAGTCCCTCGAGGGCAAGAAGGGCATGCCGCGGCTGAAGCCGCCTTTCCCGGCGGCGGTGGGCCTCTATGGCCGGCCGACGACGGTGAACAATGTCGAGACCATTGCGGTGGTGCCGGAGATCCTGCGGCGCGGGGCAAGCTGGTTCGCCGGCTTCGGGCGGCCGAAGAATTCCGGCACCAAGATCTTCTGCATCCAGGGACATGTGAACAAGCCCTGCAATGTGGAGGAGGAGATGAGCATCCCGCTGCGGGAGCTCATCGAACGCCATGCCGGTGGCGTGCGGGGGGGCTGGGACAACCTGCTCTGCGTCATTCCTGGCGGCTCCTCCACGCCGCTGCTGCCGAAGCACATCTGCGACGACGTGCTGATGGATTTCGACGCGCTGCGCGAGCACAAGACTGGCCTTGGCACGGCGGGGGTGATCGTGATGGACAAGTCCACGGACCTGATCCGCGCCATCTCCCGCCTGTCGAAGTTCTACAAGCATGAGAGCTGCGGCCAGTGCACGCCCTGCCGTGAAGGCATGGGCTGGGTCAGCCGCGTGATGGATCGGATGGTCGAGGGCCGCGCGGAGATCGATGAGATCGACGTGCTGGAAGATGTGACGAAGCGCATCGAGGGGCACACGATCTGTGCGCTCGCCGATGGCGGCGTCTGGCCGGTTCAGGGGCTGATCCGGCATTTCCGGCCCATGATGGAAGAACGGATCGCCGCCTATAAGGCGCGCCATGCCGCACCCGCCATGCCCATGGCGGCGGAGTGAATGCCATGAGCGATGTGAAGCTCATCAAGGTCACGGTCGACGGCAAGGAGGTCGAGGTGCCGCTGGGCGCCACGGCTCTCCAGGCCGCCGAGCTGGCCGGCGCGGAGATCCCGCGCTTCTGCTACCATGAGCGCCTGTCGGTCGCCGGCAATTGCCGGATGTGCCTGGTCGAGGTGGAGAAGGCGCCGAAGCCGGTTGCCTCCTGCGCCTTTCCGGTGATGGACGGGATGAAGATCATCACCGACAGCCCCGGCGTGCGGAACGCGCGGCGCGGGGTGATGGAATTCCTGCTGATCAACCACCCGCTGGACTGCCCGATTTGCGACCAGGGCGGCGAGTGCGACCTGCAGGACCAGGCCGTTGCCTATGGCGGCGACCAAAGCCGCTATCGCGAGCACAAGCGCTCGGTCACGGACAAGTACATGGGTCCGTTGATCAAGCCGATCATGACGCGTTGCATCCAGTGCACGCGCTGCGTCCGCTTCGCGACCGAGGTGGCCGGGGTGCCGGAGCTCGGCGCGGTTGGGCGCGGCGAGGCCCTGGAGATCACGACCTATGTGGAGAAGGCGCTCTCCACCGAGTTGTCGGGCAACCTGATCGACATCTGCCCGGTGGGCGCGCTGACCAGCCGGCCCTATGCCTTCATGGCGCGGCCCTGGGAGCTGGCGAAGGTCGACAGCGTGGATGTCCTGGACGCCACCGGCACCAATATCCGCGTGGACAGCCGCGGGCCCGATGTGCTGCGCATCCTGCCGCGCGTGCATGAGGACGTGAACGAGGAGTGGATGGCCGATCGTGGCCGCTTCTCCTTCGATGCGCTGAAGAAGCGCCGGTTGGACCGTCCCTGGCTGCGCCAGGACGGCAAGCTGCGCCCGGCGAGCTGGCCCGAGGCCTTCCAGGCCATTGCCACGAAGCTGAAGGGGCTCCCGGGCGACCGGATCGGCGCCGTAGCTGGTGGGCTGGCCGATGCGGAGAGCATGGTCGCGCTGAAGGACCTGATGGCGGCGCTGGGTTCGACGAACCTGGATTGCCGCGAGGATGGCGCGGCGCTGGATGCGTCTGAGCGCGCCTTCTACCTGTTCAACACGAGCATCGCCGGCATCGAGCAGGCCGATGCGCTGCTCGTGATCGGCAGCAATCCGCGCGTCGAGGCCCCGGTGCTGAACGCGCGCATCCGCAAGCGCGTGATCAACAGCCACATGCCCGTCGGCGTGATCGGCGTGGACGCCAACCTCACCTATCCGACGAAGCATCTGGGCGTTGGTCCCGATGCGCTGCGCGGCGTGATGGATGGCGCCTTCGGCGAGGTGCTGCGGAACGCCAAGCGACCGATGATCCTGCTTGGCCGGGGTGCGCTGGCGCGTCCGGATGGCGCGGCGGTGCTTGCGGCAGCCTGGGCACTGGCGCAGTCGCTGAACGCTGTGACGGCGGAGTGGAATGGCTTCAACCTGCTGCACACGCAGGGTGGCCAGGTGGCGGCGCTCGATCTCGGCTTCCTGCCGGGGCGGGGCGGCAAGGATCTTGGCGCCATGCTCGGTGGCGGGGTGGATGCGCTCTGGCTGCTCGGCGCGGATCAGCTGGATCCGTCTCTGATCGCGCCGGAAACTTTCGTGATCTATCAAGGCCATCATGGCGATCGCGCCGCCGGGCGCGCCGATGTGATCCTTCCGGGTGCGACCTATCTCGAGAAGGACGGCACCTATGTGAGCACGGAGGGCCGGGTGCAGCGGGGCCGCCGTGCGGTCTTCCCGCCCGGCGAGGCGCGAGAGGACTGGCGGATCCTGCGGGCGGCTAGCGAGTTGCTCGGCCATGCGCTGCCATATGACGACCTGGCGGCTATCCGGACGCGGCTGGTGGCCGTGAACCCGTCCTTCGCCCGAGTGGACGAGACGCCCGCACCGGCCGCCCTGACGGCGGCACCGTCCGGCGATGCGGGCAAGCTCGGCACCGCGCCCTTCACCCTGGCTATCACGGATTATTGGCAGGCCGATGTCTTTGCCCGCGCCAGCGATGTGATGGCCGAATGCGCGCGTGCCCATGCGCCGACCCCAGCCATGGCCGCCGAGTGATGGACAGCTTCCTCAACTCCCCCCTCGGCGTGTTGTCGCTGACCGTCGCGCAGGCGCTGGCGCTGCTGGTGCCGCTGCTGATCTTCGTGGCCTATCTCACCTGGGCCGAGCGCAAGATCATGGCGGCGATGCAACTGCGGAAGGGGCCAAACGTCGTTGGCTTCTTCGGCCTGCTGCAGCCCTTCGCCGATGCGGCGAAGATGCTGATGAAGGAAACCATCGTGCCCGCGGGCGCGAGCCGGGTGCTCTTCATCATGGCGCCGATGCTCACCTTTATGTTGGCGATGATCGCCTGGGCGGTGATCCCGGTGAACGAGGGCTGGGCAATCGCCGACATCAATGTCGGCGTGCTCTACCTCTTCGCCATCTCCTCCCTCGGCGTCTACGGCATCATCATCGCCGGCTGGGCCTCGAATTCGAAGTATGCCTTCCTGGGTGCGCTGCGCTCGGCGGCGCAGATGGTCTCCTACGAAGTCTCGATGGGCTTCGTGATCGTCACGGTGCTGCTCTGCGTGGGGTCGCTGAACCTGACGGATGTCGTGCTGGCGCAGAAGGGCCTTTGGTTCTTCATCCCGCTCTTCCCGATGTTCATCATCTTCTTCATCTCCACCCTGGCGGAGACGAACCGGGCGCCCTTCGACTTGCCCGAGGGTGAATCGGAGCTGGTGGCGGGGTTCTTCGTGGAATATTCCGCGATGACCTTCGCCCTCTTCTTCCTGGGTGAGTACGCGAACATGATCCTCATGTCCTCGCTCACCACCATCCTGTTCCTGGGTGGCTGGCTGCCGCCCTTCGATGTGGCGCCCTTCAACTGGGTGCCGGGGCCGATCTGGTTCATCCTGAAGGTCTGCCTCTGTCTTTTCACCTTCGTCTGGGTTCGCGCGACCTTCCCGCGCTACCGCTACGACCAGCTGATGCGGCTGGGCTGGAAGGTCTTCCTACCGATCAGCCTCGTCTGGCTGGTGCTGACGGCGGCGGCGCTGAAGATCTTCGGGTGGCTCCCGGCATGAGTTCGATGATTGGGGGGCACTGCTGCCCCGGAAAGGTCCGCTGAATGGCGACGCTCGACAAGATCGCGCGCAGCCTCCTGCTGACGGAGCTGGTCTCCGGCATGGGGCTGACGCTGAAGGCCTTCTTCAGCCGGAAGGCCACAATTGCCTACCCAGCTGAACGCGCGCCCCTCAGCCCGCGTTTCCGCGGGGAGCATGGGCTGCGCCGTTACCCCAATGGCGAGGAGCGGTGCATCGCCTGCAAGCTCTGCGAGGCGGTCTGCCCGGCGGTGTGCATCACCATCGAGTCCGAACCGCGGGAGGACGCCTCCCGGCGGACCACGCGCTACGACCTCGACATGACCAAGTGCATCTATTGCGGCCTCTGCGAGGAGGCATGCCCGGTGGATGCGATCGTTCTTGGGCCGAATTTGGAATTTGCGACCGAGACCCGCGAGGAGCTCTTCTACGACAAGGAGAAGCTTCTCGATAACGGCGACCGGTGGGAGCCGATCCTGGCCGCGCGCCTCCAGGCGGATGCACCCTATCGATGATCGCCGGACTCGCCTTTTACGCCTTCGCCGGGGTGCTGATCGCCAGCGCCGTGATGGTGGTCACCAGCCGGAACCCGGTGCACAGCGTGCTGTACCTGATCCTGGCGTTCTTCAACGCCGCCGCGCTGTTCCTCATCGCCGGCGCCGAGTTCCTGGCGATGATCCTGGTCATCGTCTATGTTGGCGCCGTTGCAGTGCTATTCCTCTTCGTGGTGATGATGCTGGACATCGACTTCACGCAGCTGCGTGAAGGTTTCCAGCGCTATGCTCCGATCGGTGCGGTGATCGGCGGTATCCTGTTCCTGGAACTGGTCTTCGTACTGGGCGCCTGGCAGTCCAGCGGGCAGTCCGAGGGGCTGCGGCTGCATCCGGTGCAGGAAGGCGTGCAGAACACGGCCGCCATCGGACGGGTGCTCTATACGGACTATATCTTCCTGTTCCAGGGCGCGGGTCTGATCCTGCTCGTGGCGATGATCGGCGCCATCGTGCTCACCCATCGCGACCGGCTGCGCAGCCGGCGGCAGGACATTGGCGTGCAGGTGTCGCGCCGCACCCAGCTCGATATGGCCTCGGTGCCGCTCGGCGCCTCGATCGGGGAATTGGGCATCCTTCGTCCGCTGCCGCCCGAGGAAGAGAAGCCGAAGGCCGTGGCGCATGACGATCACGGCCATGGGGGGCACCACTGATGCTTGAAATCGGCCTGGGCCATTACCTGACGGTCGGCGCGATCCTCTTCGTGCTCGGCATCTTCGGCATCTTCCTGAACCGGAAGAACATCATCGTCATCCTGATGTCGCTGGAACTGATCCTGCTTTCCGTGAACCTCAACCTGGTGGCCTTCTCGGCAAATCTGGGGGACCTCACGGGGCAGATCTTCTCGATGTTCATCCTGACCGTGGCGGCCGCCGAGGCCGCGATCGGGCTGGCCATCGTCGTCATCTACTTCCGCAACCGCGGCACGATCGAGGTGGAAGACGTGTCCACCCTGAAGGGTTAGGGCGCCATGTTCGTCGGTGCCGTCTTCTTCCCCCTGCTGGGCGCGACGCTTGCGGGGTTCTTCGGCCGCTGGCTGGGCGACAAGCTCTCCATGTGGGTCTCGGTCGGCTGCATGGTGCTGGCCGCCATCTGCGGCGTCTCGGCCTTCGTCGAAGTCGGGCTGCACTCGGCGCCCCGTACCGTCACCATCTCCGAATGGATCGATGTCGGCGGGCTGACCGTCGACTGGGCACTCCGCTATGACACGCTAAGCGCGATGATGGTCGGGATGGTGACCTTCATCTCCACCCTCATCCATCTCTACAGCGTCGGCTACATGTCGCATGACGAGACGCCGCCGCGCTTCTTTGCCTATCTCGGTCTCTTCACCTTCGCCATGCTGATGCTTGTGACGGCGGACAACCTGGTCCAGCTGTTCTTCGGCTGGGAAGGCGTTGGCCTCGCGAGCTACCTGCTGATCGGCTACTGGTACGACCGCGAGAGCGCCAACCGGGCGGCGATGAAGGCCTTCATCGTGAACCGCGTCGGCGACGTGTTCTTCATGCTCGGCATGGCGCTCACCTTCTGGACCTTCGGCGCCCTGAATTTTGGCGACATCTTCCCCCGGGTGGAGGAGATGCGCGGGGCCACCTTCGCCGGCCTCCCGGCGCTTGAGGTGATCTCGGTGCTGCTGTTCCTCGGCGCCTGCGGCAAGTCGGCGCAGCTCGGCCTGCATACTTGGCTGCCGGACGCGATGGAGGGGCCGACGCCCGTCTCCGCGCTGATCCATGCCGCCACCATGGTGACGGCCGGCGTGTTCCTGCTGGCGCGCATGTCGCCCATCTTCGAATACGCCCCGGTAGCCCTGACCATCGTGACCATCGTCGGCGCCGCAACGGCCTTCTTCGCTGCGACGATCGGCTGCGTGCAGAACGACATCAAGCGCATCATCGCCTATTCGACCTGCTCGCAACTCGGCTACATGTTCTTCGCCATCGGGGTGGGCGCCTATCAGGCGGCGATCTTCCACCTCTTTACCCATGCCTTCTTCAAGGCGCTGCTCTTCCTCTCGGCGGGCTCCGTGATCCACGCCATGTCGGATGAGCAGGACATCCGGAAGATGGGCGGCATCTGGGCGAAGATCCCGGTCACCTATGCCGTGATGTGGATCGGCAGCCTGGCCCTGGCTGGTATCCCCTTCTTCGCCGGCTACTATTCCAAGGACATGATCCTGGAGAGCGCCTTCGCCGCCCATACGGGCGCCGGGATGTTCGCCTTCGTCATGGGTCTGATCGCCGCCTTCCTCACGGCCTTCTACTCCTGGCGCCTGCTGATCCTCACCTTCCACGGCAAGCCGCGGGCGGATCAACACACCATGGAGCATGTGCATGAGAGCCCGGCGGTGATGCTGATCCCGCTGCTGGTCCTGGCGCTTGGCGCGCTCTTCACCGGCGCGGCCTTCGCCGACCTGTTCGTCGGGCACCACCAGGCAGAGTTCTGGAACGGGTCCATCTTCACAGCCGAGCACAACCATGTGCTGCACAATGCGCATGAGGTGCCGGGCTGGGTGCCGCTGGCGCCGACCGTGATCGCCATTGCCGGCATCGCGCTCGCCTATCTCTTCTACATGTTTGCGCCGGGTCTCCCGGTGCGGCTGGCGGAGACCTTCCCGGGTGTTTACCGCTTCCTGCTGAACAAGTGGTATTTCGACGAGCTGTACAACGCGATCTTCGTCCGGCCCTTCCGCCGCTTGGCGCAGGTGTTCTGGCGGACCGGCGACGCGCGGATCATCGATGGCATGCCCAACGGTATCGCGGCGATTACCGTCGATGCCGCGCGCGGTGTGGCGCGGTTCCAGACCGGGCGGGTCGCGAACTACGCCTTCACCATGATCGCGGGTCTCGTGGTCTTCGTCTCCGTCATCTTCCTGGGCTTCACCCGATGAACGCGGCCGGCTTCCCGCTGCTCTCCCTCCTCACCTTCCTGCCGCTGGCGGGGGTACTGGCCATCCTGTGCGTCCGGGGGGATGAGGCGACCGTCGCCTCCAACGCCCGCTGGACTGCGCTCTGGACCAGCCTGATCGTCTTCGTGCTGTCGCTGGTGCTGTGGTTCCGCTTCGATCCACAGGTCGCCGATGCCCAGTTCGTCGAGCAGGTCGCCTGGCTGCCGGAGTTCGGCGTCAACTACCACATGGGCGTGGACGGCATTTCGATGCTGTTCGTCCTGCTCTCGACCCTGCTGACTCCGATTTGCATCCTCGCCTCCTGGGAGGCGGTGCAGACCCGCGTGCGGGAGTACATGATCGCCTTCCTCGTCCTCGAGACGATGATGGTCGGCATGTTCTGCGCGCTCGATCTCATCATCTTCTACGTCTTCTTCGAAGGCGTGCTGATTCCGATGTTCCTGATCATCGGGGTGTGGGGCGGGCAGCGGCGCGTCTATGCCGCCTTCAAGTTCTTCCTCTACACGCTGCTCGGCTCCGTGCTGATGCTTCTGGCGATCCTCGCGCTCTGGTACCGCGCCGGCAGCACGGACATCGCGACGCTGATGGAGAACCCGGTGCCGCCGGCCTGGCAGTACTGGATGTTCCTGGCTTTCTTCGCCTCCTTCGCCGTGAAGGTGCCGATGTGGCCGGTCCATACCTGGCTGCCGGATGCCCATGTCGAGGCGCCGACGGCCGGCTCGGTCATCCTGGCGGGCGTTCTGCTGAAGATGGGGGGCTACGGCTTCCTCCGCTTCTCAATCCCGCTCTTCCCGGAAGCCTCGCAGTTCTTCGCGCCGCTGATGTTCGCCCTCAGCGTCATCGCGGTGATCTACACCAGCCTCGTCGCCTTCGCGCAGGAGGACATGAAGAAGCTCATCGCCTATTCGTCGGTGGCCCATATGGGCGTCGTCACGATCGGGCTCTTCACCTTCAACCAGCAGGGTATTTCGGGCGCCATCTTCACGATGCTCGCGCATGGCGTGGTCTCCGGCGCGCTCTTCCTCTGCGTCGGCGTGCTGTATGACCGGGTGCATTCGCGTGAGATCGCCCGCTACGGCGGCGTGGCGAAGGTCATGCCCGCCTATGCGCTGGTCTTCATGCTCTTCACCATGGCGAGCGTGGCCCTCCCGGGAACGGCGAACTTCCCGGGCGAGTTCCTGGTGATCACGGGCGCTTGGCGCTCCAGCCCCTGGGTGGCCCTTGGTGCCGCCGCGGGCATGATCCTGGGCGCCGCCTATATGCTCTGGCTGTATCGCCGGGTGATCTTCTCCAAGATAACGAAGGGGGAGGTGCGGGGGCTGCTCGATCTCTCACCGCGGGAGATCGCGATCTTTGCACCGCTGATCCTGCTGACTCTGTGGATGGGGCTCTACCCCTCATCCTTCACCAATGTCTGGGAAGTCTCCGTCGCCGCCCTCGTGGAGCGGCACGAGGCAGCCCTGGCCGTGCCGCGCGTGGCGGGGCTGTGAGTCGATGAGCGAGACGATGAACTGGACCCTCGCCCTTCCTGAGATCCTGCTAGCTTGTGCCGGGCTGGTGCTGCTGATGGTCGGCGTCATCCCGAAGCGGGACATGACGTTTCCCGTCACCATGGGCACGCTGGGCGCGCTGCTGCTGGCGGCGGTGCTGACCATGGCGACGCCTGACGGCGCCGCCTTCGCCGGGCAGTTCGTTTCCGACAGCTTCGCGCGCTTCGCGAAGGTTCTGATCCTGCTCGGCGCCGCCACCGGGCTGATGCTGGCGCTGGACTGGAACGAAAAGCAGGGCATTGCCCGATTCGAATTCCCGGTCCTCGTGCTGTTCAGCACGATCGGCATGATGGCGATGGTCTCGGCCTCCGACCTCATAACCCTCTACATGGGGCTCGAGCTGCTCTCGCTGTCGCTCTACGTCCTCGGCTCCTTCGATCGGGACAACGCGCGTTCCGCCGAGGCCGGGCTGAAGTACTTCGTGCTCGGCGCCCTGGCCTCCGGCCTCTATCTCTATGGCGCCAGCCTTACCTATGGCTTCGCCGGCTCCACCAGCTTCGCGGCCATCGGCAGCGCGGTTTCGGGCCAGGAGGGTGTGTCCCTCGGCGTGGTGGTCGGGATGACCTTCGTGGTCGCCGCGCTGGCCTTCAAAATCTCGGCGGTGCCGTTCCACATGTGGACGCCCGACGTCTATGAGGGCGCGCCGACGCCCGTGACAGCCTTCTTCGCCTCGGCGCCCAAGGTAGCAGCCGTGTCGCTGCTGGTGCGGGTGCTGGCGGATCCCTTCGCCGATCTCGCCTCGCAGTGGCAGGGGGTGATCTGGCTCGCCTCGCTCGGCTCCATGCTCCTGGGTTCGCTGGCGGCCATCCGGCAGCAGAACATCAAGCGGCTGATGGCCTATTCCTCCATCGGCCATGTCGGCTACGCCCTGATGGGCCTCGCGGTCGCGACCGACACCGGGTTGCGCGGCGTGATGCTCTACATGGCCATCTACCTCGTGATGAATGCCGGCGTCTTCGCGGTGCTGGTCGCCATGCGGCGCCAGGGCCGTTCGCTGGAGCGGGTGGATGACCTGGCCGGGCTCGGGCGTACCGATCCGGCCATGGCGATCGCCATGGTGGTCTTCATGTTCTCCATGGCCGGCATTCCGCCGCTCGCGGGCTTCTTCTCGAAGCTCTACGTCTTCCTGGCTGCGGTGCAGGAAGGCTACTGGGTGCTGGCGACAGTGGGCGTGCTCACCAGCGTGATCGGCGCCTACTACTACCTGCGCATCATCAAGGTGATGTATTTCGACGCACCCGCGGGCACGCTTGATCCGCGCTCGGCCTCGGTGTCGCTGGTGCTGGCGGGGGCCGGGCTGTTCAATGTGCTCTTCTTCCTCTTCCCCGCTCCCATCGTGGCGGCGGCGGCGGCGGCGGTTGCGGCGCTGGCCGGGTGAACTCGGCGCCGGCGGGCTGGCGGCTGCTGGTCCATGATCAGCTTCCCAGTACTGCCGACCTGATCCGGCGATGTGCCGAGGATGGCCAGGCCGAGCGCCTCGCCATCCTCGCGCGCCGCCAGTCGGCAGGGCGCGGCACGCAGGGTCGGACCTGGGAATCACCGGAAGGCAATCTTTATCTTTCCGTTCTGCTTCGCCCGGATGTGGCCGCCCGCGAGGTGCCGCAATGGAGCCTCCTGGCTGCCGTCGCGCTGTATGAGGCGCTGGCGCCCTATGCCGGCCTCGGCCTCACGCTGAAATGGCCGAACGACCTGCTGCTGGGCGGGGCCAAATGCGCCGGCATCCTCACCGAGGCTGCGCTGGACGCGGGTGGGCGCCTGTCCTGGTTGTGCTTCGGATTCGGGGTGAACCTTGCCTACGCGCCACCTGTCCCGGGGCGGGCGACGGCCTCGCTGCCGCCGCCTGCCCTCACGCCGGAGGAGGCAGCCGCTGCCATCATGTCATCGCTCGACCGCTGGTGCGGAGTGTTGAACGCCGAAGGTTTCAGTGCGGTCCGCGAGGCTTGGCTGGCGCTCGGCCACGCTGTCGGCGCGGTGCTGACGGTGAACTCAGGGGGTGTCCTCCACCGGGGCGCATTCGACGGGCTGGACGAGACCGGGGCCCTGCGCCTTCGCACCGCGACCGGCCTGCGCATGGTCACGGCCGGGGTCGTGAGCCCCTGAGGGCCTGAGAAGGACGCGCCATGCTCCTGGCCATCAATGCCGGCAACACCAATGTCGTCTTCGCCGTGCATGACAGGTCGGGATGGCGCGGGCGCTGGCGGATCGCCACCAGCCTGGGCCGGACGAGCGACGAATATGCCGTCTGGCTGCTGGCCCTGCTGTCGCATGCGAGGCTGCAGCCGGCCGATATCAATCGCTGCGCGCTCGGCACAGTGGTGCCCGCCGCGCTCTACACACTCCGCCGCTTCGTGCGGGACTGGTTCGGCCGCGAGCCGCTGGTCGCCCGGACTGGCAGCGTGGGATGGGGCTTCGAGATGTTGGTCGACGGCCCGATGGAGGTCGGTGCCGACCGCCTCCCGAATGCGCTGGCCGCGCATGACCAGTATGCCGCCCCGCTGATTGTCGTCGACTTCGGTACCGCCACCACCTCCGACGTCGTGGGGGAGGGCGGGGCCCATGTCGGCGGCGTCATCGCTCCCGGCATCAACCTGTGGATCGAGGCTTGGCACCGGGCCCGCCGCCCGCCTCCCCAGGATTGGCATCGGCCGGCCCCAGGCGGTCACTGGCCGGGACACGGCGCCTGCCATGCAATCCGCGATCTTCTGGGGCTATGTCGGGATGGTGGAGGGGCTCTTGACCCGGATTCAGGCCAAGTTCGGCGGTCCCCGGAAGGTGATCGCGACCGGCGGCCTTGCCCCCTTGTTCGCGGAGGGGACCACCGTCATTCAACATACCGAACCCGATATCACTCCCAATGGTCGCCGCCTGTTGGCGACCCGCAACCCACCCCCCATCTTCCATAAGACAACGCTTCCAGACTCCTCAAGAACGAGAACGAATGACCTTCGAAACGACCGACGACCTCGCCTTCCTCCCGCTTGGGGGGACGGGGGAGATCGGCATGAACCTCAATGTCTACCGCCTGGACGGCGCGTTGCTGGCTGTGGACTGTGGCATCGGCTTCGGCGGCGCCGAGACGCCAGAGGCGGAGATCCTCGTCCCGGACCCGACCTGGTTGGCTGAGCGGCGCGACCGTCTGGTCGGGCTGGTCATCACCCATGCCCATGAGGACCATCTCGGCGCGGTGGCGGCCCTGTGGCCACAACTCCGTTGCCCTATTTATGCCAGCCCCTTCGCCAGCGCGGTGCTGCGCCGGAAGCTGGGTGAGGCTGGGCTGATGGGCGAGGTGACGTTGCACACCATGCCGCTTTCCGCTCGGGTGAAGATCGGTGACTTCGACCTGCAATTCCTGCGTGTGGCGCATTCGGTGCCCGAATCACAGGCTATGGCCATCCGCACGCGCCATGGCATCGTGCTGCATACCGGTGACTGGAAGCTGGATCCGTCCCCGCTCACGGGCCTGCCCACGGACGAAGCCGCCTTTGCCGCCCTGGGCGAGGAAGGCGTGCTGGCGATGGTCTGCGACAGCACCAATGCCTTGGTGGACGGTCATTCCGGCAGCGAGGCCGATGTGCGCGTGGCGCTGACTTCGCTCATCGGGGGCCTCAAGGGCCGGGTGGCTGTGGCCTGCTTCGCCACCAACATCGCGCGCATCGAATCCATCGCCTATGCCGCGAAGGCGGCGGGGCGGCGCGTGGCGCTGTTCGGCCGCTCCCTCCGCAACGCCGATGCCGCGGCGCGCGAGACTGGCTATTTCAAGGATGTGCCGCCTTTCCTTGATGAGGAGGAGGCCGGCTACCTGCCGGATGACGAGCTGCTGATCGTCTGCACCGGTAGCCAGGGCGAACCGCGCTCGGCGCTGGCGAAGATCGCGGCCGATACCCATCCGCAGATCTCCCTGGGGGAGGGCGACACCGTCATCTTCTCCTCCCGCATGATCCCGGGGAACGAGAAGGCGATCATGGCAGTGGAATCGGCGCTCTACCGCGCCGGCTGCCGGGTGGTGACGCCGGATTCCGAGCATCCGGTGCATGTCTCCGGCCACCCGGCCAAGGACGAGCTGCGCCGCCTCTATGATCTGGTGAAGCCGCGCCATGCCGTTCCCGTGCACGGCGAGTGGCGGCACCTGCAGGAGCATGCGGCATTGGCGCGCAGCTTCGGTGCCATTCCGCATCTGATCGAGGATGGTGACATGCTGCGCCTGGCACCCGGCGCCGTTGAGGTCTGCGAGACGGTGCAGAGCGGCAAGCTGGTCGTGGACGGGCCGCGACTGCTGCCGCTTGAGGGCGGGGTGCTGGGCGCGCGCCGACGGATGCTGTTCAACGGCGTCGTCGTCGGCTCGCTGGCCGTGGACGACAACGGCAAGGTCCGCGGCGTGCCGCAGATCTCCGCCCCGGGTCTGTTCGAGCCGGGGGAGGAGGCGCCGGCTCAGATCGCCGCCGACTTGGCCCGACTGGTGAACGACCTTCCGGCGCCCCTGCGGCGCGAGGACTCGGCCCTGCGTGAGGCGGCGCGGACCGCCCTTCGCAAGGCCATTGGGCGCCGCGTCCGCAAGCGCCCGCTGGTCGAGTTGCACCTGCTGCGGGTGTGAGCCCGCTCAGCGCAGGTTGAATTGGAGCATCACGCCCGGAGGCGGCGGCGCATAGGCGACGGGCGGGCCATAGTGCTGGTAATAGCGCCGCTCATGCCGGCGGGCCTCGCGCCAGCGTTCGCGGTGCCAGCGCTCCTCGCGCCTGGCCTCCCGGCGCTCATGCCGTTCCCAGCGGCGATGTTCCTCCCAGGGGGGACGAGCCTGAGCGGTGTCGGGCAGGATCGGCAGTGCCGTGATGGCGAGGCCGGCAAGTAGCAGGATGCGTCGCAAGGCGGTCTCCTTTCGGGACGTGCATGCGACGGAAACGCCCGGAAGCGCCGTGGGATTACGGCGATGTCAGGGCAGGGGGACCAAATGGGCTTGATTACGGGGACTGTCGTCTACTTCCTGGTGTGGTGGACGGTTCTCTTCGCCGTCCTGCCGCTGGGGGTCGATCCAGATCCGGAGGCCGAGCCGGCCGGAGGATGGCGCGGAGCGCCGCGGCGCGTCCGGATGCTCCGCATCGTGCTGCTGACGACGTTGGTCTCGGTATTGGTTTGGCTGCTCATCGAGTGGCTGGTACGGGCTGATTGGCTTTCCTTTCGGGAAGGATGGCTCGCAAAGCCCAATGATTAGGCATATGCGTGCGTTTTGTGCATTGAGGGCGTAAAACTGCAGCATATCCTGCTTGATCCGCCTAAATTTTCATCTCGGCACGGGGAAAAATTCTTTCGTGCCTGGGTGCGGTGCAGCATCATCGGGACATGGAAGAGGGCTTTTCCTCTTCCGCCGTGTGACTGGCGTTTCCTCCCTAAACTCGGGCCGCTCCTTCGGGACGGCCCTTTTTTTGCCCTGGCCGCTGCCGGGCTACGGGCTGCGGAACCTGGCGCAAGCGATGCTCACCGTTTGAGAGCGGAATCACGCCGCCGGGCGATACCGCCCTCGGGCGATCCGATCTAGGTTGCGCCCCGAACCCGACCCGGAGCCTGCCACCTTGCGCCTCTCCCGCGCCTTTCTGCCTACACTCAAGGAAACGCCCGCCGAGGCGCAGATCGTCTCGCACCGGCTCATGTTGCGCGCCGGACTGATCCGCCAGACCAGCGCCGGCATCTATGCCTGGCTGCCGCTGGGCCTTCGCGTGCTGCGCAAGATCTCGGAGATCGTGCGGCAGGAGCAGGACCTGGCCGGCGCCCAGGAAATCCTGATGCCGACCATCCAGCCCGCCGAGTTGTGGAAAGAAAGCGGCCGCTATGACGATTATGGAAAGGAGATGCTCCGCATCACCGACCGCCATGACCGGGAGATGCTCTACGGCCCGACCAACGAGGAAATGGTCACCGACATCTTCAAGACCTACGCCAAGTCCTACCGGGACCTGCCGCGCAATCTCTACCACATCCAGTGGAAGTTCCGGGACGAGATCCGCCCCCGCTTCGGCGTGATGCGCGGCCGCGAGTTCCTGATGAAGGACGCCTATTCCTTCGACCTCGGCGCTGCTGGTGCGCGGGAGTCTTACCGCCGCATGTTCCGCGCCTACCTGCGCACCTTCGCGCGGATGGGGCTGAAGGCCATTCCGATGCAGGCGGATACCGGGCCGATCGGCGGCGACCTGTCCCACGAGTTCATCATCCTGGCGGAGACGGGGGAGAGCGAGGTCTTCCTCCACAAGGACCTTCTGGACTTCGACGTGCTGGCGCAGGACCCGACCGGCACGGGCGACCCCTCGCCGGTGGTGGACTTCTGGACCAGCCGCTACGCCGCGACCGACGAGAAGCACGACCTGGACACCTGGAACGCCATTCCGGCCGAGCTCCAGGTTAATGCGCGCGGCATCGAGGTCGGGCACATCTTCTATTTCGGCACCAAGTACTCGAAGCCCATGGGGCTGACGGTGGCGGGGCCGGACGGCACCCCGGTGATCCCAGAGATGGGCTCCTATGGCATCGGCGTCTCTCGCCTTCTGGCCGCGATCATAGAGGCCGGACATGACGAGAATGGCATCATCTGGCCGGACGCGGTGGCGCCCTTCGCCTGCGCTATCCTGAACCTGAAACCGGGTGATGCGGCAGCGGATGCGCTTTGCGAGCAGCTCTACGCCGCCCTGCCGGGCGAGGTCGTCTATGACGACCGTGGCGAGCGGGCGGGCGCCAAGTTCGCGGATGCCGATCTCGTCGGCTATCCCTGGCAGGCCATCGTGGGGCCCCGCGGCGCCGCCAAGGGCATTGTGGAACTGAAGCGCCGTGCGACCGGCGAGCGACTGGAACTGCCGCTGGACGAGGCGCTCGCCAAGATCCGCGCGACGCTCGCCTGATGTTCTCGCCCTTCGAGCGCGCCGTCGCCTTCCGGTACCTGCGCGCCCGCAAGGGCGAGCGGTTCGTCTCGGTTATCGCCATCTTCTCGCTGGTGGGCATCGCCCTCGGCGTCGCGACGCTCATCATCGTCATGTCGGTGATGAACGGTTTTCGGCAGGAGCTGCTGGGCCGCATCCTTGGGCTGAACGGGCATCTGGGCGTCTATGCGCAGGACAATTCCGGCCTGCGCGATTTCGACGACATCGCGGGCCGCATCCGCCAGATTCCCGGCATTGTCTCGGCCACGCCGATCGTGGAGGGGCAGGTGCTCTTCACCAGCGAAGCGGGGGGCGCGACCGGCGGCCTGGCTCGCGGCATCCGGCCGGAGGACCTGCGCGCCCGGCCGCTGATCGCAGGCAACATCCGCGCCGGCGACCTTTCGCGCTTCGGCGGCGACGACACCATCGTCGTTGGCACGCGGCTCGCGCGGAAGCTCGGCCTCCGCATCGGCGACCGCATCACCCTCGTCTCGCCCCAGGGCCGCGCGACGGTTGTCGGCACCGTGCCGCGGCTGCGCGCCTATGAGGTGGTGGCGATGTTCGAGGCCGGGATGCAGGAATATGATTCCAGCTACGTCTTCCTGCCCTTCGGCGCCGCGCAGATCTATTTCCAGCACCGTGACAGCGCGACCCAGGTGGAGGTCTTCGTGGAGGACCCCTCCCGCGTGCGCAACGCCACCCGCGCGATCTTCGAGGCGCTGCGTGGCCGGCCTGTCCGCGTGCTGGACTGGCAGGATTCCAACTCCTCATTCTTCAATGCGGTGCAGGTGGAGCGGAACGTGATGTTCCTGATCCTGACGCTGATCATCATCGTCGCGGCCTTCAATATCGTCTCGTCGCTGATCATGCTGGTGAAGGACAAGGGGCGGGACATCGCGGTGCTGCGGACGGTGGGCGCCACGCGCGGGGCGATCCTGCGCATCTTCCTGCTGGCGGGCGCCTCGATCGGGGTTGCGGGCACGCTGATCGGCTTCGCGATGGGCCTCATTTTCTGCCTGAACATCGAGAACATCCGGCAGTTCCTGCAATCCCTGACCGGCACCGAGCTCTTCAACGCCGAGGTCTACTTCCTGACCAAGCTGCCCGCGGTGGTGGAACCGATGGAGGTGGCGCAGGTGGTCGGCATGGGCCTCGCCCTGTCGCTGCTGGCGACCATCTATCCGTCCTGGCGCGCGGCGCGGCTCGATCCGGTGGAGGGGCTGCGCAATGCCTGAGACCCCCCTCTTGACGGCTTCCCTGTCCCTGCGAGGCGTGGAGCGTCGCTACCGTACCGAGGCCGGCGAGCTGCCGGTGCTCCGTGGCGCTGAGCTGGACCTGCATGCCGGCGAAATCGTCGCCCTGGTGGCCCCTTCGGGCACCGGCAAGTCCACGCTGCTGCATGTGGCGGGACTGCTGGAGAAGCCTGATGGCGGACGGGTGCTGGTGGAAGGCCGGGATTCGAGCAGCCTGTCCGATGACGCCCGCACCGCCTTGCGGCGGGAGACCATCGGCTTCGTCTATCAGTTTCATCACCTGCTCCCGGAATTCACGGCGGAGGAGAACATCGTCCTCCCGCAGCTGGCGGCATCCCGTCCGCGCCGTGAAGCAGAGGCCCGCGCGCGTGACCTGCTGGCAGCCTTCGGGTTGAATGATCGCGGCCATCACCGCCCGACGCGGCTTTCGGGCGGCGAGCAGCAGCGCGTGGCCATCGCTCGCGCCCTGGCAAACGCCCCGAAGGTGCTGCTGGCCGACGAGCCCACCGGCAACCTGGATGTCGCCACCGCCGACCGCGTTTTCGCGGAGCTGCTGGAGGCGGTGCGGGGCAGGGGCCTCGCTGCCCTGATCGCCACGCATAATCCCGAGCTGGCGGCGCGGATGGACCGCACCGTCACCCTGCGCGACGGGCTGATCGTTCCCACCTAGCCTCCGCCGGGCCACAGGGCAGGACGTTCCGCTTCCCGGCATGGCGGAATCGCCTGCGCCGGGGAGGGGGAGCGCCTATATTCCCTCCCATGTCCGGCAGCTTCGTCCATCTCCATGTCCACTCCGCCTATTCGCTGGCGGAGGGCGCCGTCAAAGCGGACAAGCTCCCCGGCCTCGCCCGCAAGAACGGGATGCCGGCACTTGCCCTGACCGATACGGCGGTCATGTTCGGCGCGCTGGAGTTCAGCCAGTACGCGACCAAGGAAGGGGTGCAGCCGATCATCGGCTGCCAGCTCTGGCTTGCCCGCGCCAGGGAGCCGGAGCGGCCGGAGGCCGCGCGCCTGCCGCCTGATCCGGTGGTGGCGCTGGCGATGAGCAAGCCGGGGCTGGAGAACATCCAGCGCCTCTCCTCCCTCGGCTGGCTGGGAGAAGACCCCTCCGGCAAGCCGGCCATCAATCTCGACCAGCTCCGCGCCCATGCCGAGGGCGTCTTCCTGCTGACCGGTGGCACGCTCGGCCCGCTTGGCCGCCTGCTGGCGGAAGGACGCCGGCCCCAGGCCGAGGCGCTGCTCGCCGCGCTGCGCGAGGCCTATGGCGACAATCTGGCAGTCGAGCTGACCCGCCATGGCACCGAGCATGACCGTGCGGTGGAGCCGGGTTTCCTCTCCATCGCCGATGCGGCCGGCGTGCCGATCGTGGCCGCCAATGACGTGTATTTCGCCACCGCCGCCGCGCATGAGGCGCATGATGCGCTGCTCTGCATCGCCGAAGGTCGGACACTGGCGGAGCCGGACCGTCGCCGGCTGACGGCCGAGCATTGGTTCAAGCCGCCCGCCGCGATGCGGAAGCTTTTCCACGACCTGCCGGAAGCCTGCGACAACACCCTTGCCATCGCACGCCGCTGCGCCGTCATGGCCGAGACGAAGAAGCCCGAGCTGCCGATCTGCCCGAAGGTGCAGCCCGGCATGACCGAAGCCGAAACCGTGCGGGACATGGCCAAGCGTGGGCTTGAGAAGCGCCTCGACGCGCAGGAAACCCCCGAGGAGAAGCGGCCCGCCTATCGCGAGCGGCTGGAGTTCGAGCTCTCGGTCATCGAGAAGATGGGATTCTCGGGCTACTTCCTGATCGTGGCCGACTTCATCCAATGGGCGAAGGAGCAAGACATTCCCGTCGGACCGGGCCGTGGCTCGGGCGCGGGTTCCGTCGCCGCCTGGGCCCTGTTGATCACCGACCTCGACCCGCTGCGCTTCGGCCTGCTCTTCGAGCGCTTCCTGAATCCTGAGCGCGTCTCGATGCCGGACTTCGACATCGACTTTTGCCAGGACCGCCGCGACGAGGTGATCCAATACGTCCGCCGCGAATATGGCGAGGACCGCGTCGCGCAAATCATCACCTTCGGTCGGCTGCAGGCGAAGGCGGTGGTGCGCGACGTCGGCCGCGTGATGGGCATGCCCTTCGGTCAGGTGAACAAGATCGCCGAGCTGATCCCGTTCAACGCCGCCAAGCCGCCGACGCTGCAGGAGGCGCTGGATGGCGAACCGCGCCTGCGCGAGATGCGCGAGACGGACGAGAACGTGGACCGTCTGATGCAGACGGGCCTTCAGCTGGAAGGCCTGTATCGCAACGCCTCCACCCATGCCGCCGGCGTGGTGATCGGGCGCAAGCCGCTGATCGAGATTGTGCCGCTCTACCGCGACCCACGCAGCGATATGCTGGTGACGCAGTATTCGATGAAATACGTCGAGAGCGCGTCGCTGGTGAAGTTCGACTTCCTCGGCCTCAAGACGCTCACCGTGCTGCAGCGCGCGGTGGACATCCTCAAGGCCCAGGGGATCACCATCGACCTGACCGCCATCCCGCTGGATGACGAGCGGACCTACACCATGCTCGCCAAGGGCGATGCGGCCGGCGTGTTCCAGTTCGAAAGCCAGGGCATGCGGGACGTCCTCCGCATGATGCGTCCGGACCGTTTCGAGGACCTGATCGCCGCCGTCTCGCTCTATCGCCCGGGCCCGATGGCGAACATCCCGGCCTATTGCGCGCGCAAGCACGGCCAGGCCTGGGAGCCGGTGCATCCCGCCATGCGGAGCCTGGTGGAGGAGACCTACGGGATCCTCGTGTACCAGGAGCAGGTGATGAGCATCAGCCAGGAGCTGGCGGGCTATTCGCTGGGCGGCGCCGACCTGCTGCGCCGTGCCATGGGTAAGAAGATCCGCTCGGAGATGCAGGCGCAGCGCGCCATCTTCATCGAAGGCGCCACGGGACGCGGCATCCCGGAGGACAAGGCCGGCGAGATCTTCGACCTGATGGAGCGCTTCGCAGAATACGGCTTCAACAAGTCCCACGCCGCCGCCTATGCGCTGATTTCCTACCAGACAGCCTGGCTGAAGGCGAACCACCCGGTCGCCTTCCTCGCCGCCTCGATGACGCTCGACATGGCGAATACCGACAAGCTCGCCTCCCATCTGACGGAGGCGGCGCGGCTCGGCATCAAGGTGCTGCCGCCGGATGTGAATGCCAGCCGGGCGGAATTCGCGGTGGAGGAGCGCGAGGACGGCAAGCAGGCCATCCGCTTTGCCCTGGCGGCCGTGAAGCGCGTCGGCCTGGCGGCCATGCAGGACCTCGTGCGGGTGCGGAACGAGGGTGGCCGGTTCCGCTCGCTGTCCGACTTCGCCGACCGGGTCGACCCGAAGCAGCTGAACAAAATGCAGGTGGAGAACCTGGCCCGCGCCGGCGCCTTCGAATGCCTCGATCCCAACCGCGCGCGGGTGACGGATGGGGCCGAGCTGATCCTGCGCCGCGCCCAGGCCGCCGCCGAGGATCGCGGCAGCGCGCAGATCGGACTGTTCGGCGCGCCAGGCGCCTCCCCCGACACCCCGCCGCTGCGCCTGCGCGACATGCCGGACTGGCCCCAGCTCGATCGCCTTTCCCAGGAGGCGGAGGCGATCGGCTTCCACCTCTCGGCGCATCCGCTGGACGCCTACAAGGAGGTGCTGCGGAAGCTGAATGTCTGCCCGATCGCGAAGATGACGGAGCGCGCCCAGGGCGGCGCCGCGCGGCTCAAGCTGGCCGGCACCATCATCGGCACGAAGGAGCGCACCACCAAGACCGGCAGCCGCATGGCCTGGGTCCGCATTTCGGATGCCACAGGCAGCACTGAGGTGACCTGCTTCTCGGAAATTCTCGGCAAGTGCCGGGAGATGCTGACCGAGGGCAATGCGGTGATGTTCACCTCGGAGGTCCGCGCCGATGGCGAGGCGGTGCGGCTGACAGCGCTGGATTGCGAACCGCTGGAGCGCGCCGCCCAGTCGGTTGGTCAGGGGTTGCGAATCGAGATCGCCTCGATGGAGGCGCTGGACCCGCTCCGCGCATTGCTGGAGCGGGAAGGGAAGGGGAAGGGGGAGGTGGTGCTCGTTCCCCGCACCGGTCCGGGGCAGGAGGTGGAGCTGGCCCTGCCGGGACGCTGGAACGTCTCGCCAAGGCTTGCCCAGGCGCTGAAGGTCATCCGTGGCGTCGAGACCGTGGAGGCGGCGTAATCTTGCCTCCATCTTCTGTCAGGCCGTCCCCATCTGAATGATCCGGCCAAGGCCGGACCGACCTGACCGACGCAGTATGGAGCGACGAATGAGCCACGAGTTCCTGGACGACCGCCGCCGCGCGATGGAGGAGGCATTCTTCGCAAAGCAGGATGCGGAGCTGATCCGCCGCATGCAGAAAGGCGCGGCGCCGGATACCCAGAAGGAGTCGCTTTCCGCCGCTTCGGGCATCACCGACCCGGCGCTGCTGGAGAAGCTTGTCGGGCTGGGCTTGAACAGCAACAGCTTGGCCGCTCTTTCGCTCGTGCCGCTCGTCGCCGTTGCCTGGGCCGATGGATCGATCGACGAGAAGGAGCGCGCAGCGCTGCTCTCCGCCGCCGCCGATTCGGGGCTGGACCGTAGCGGGACGGCCTACCAGCTCCTGACCGGCTGGCTGGCCAACCGCCCCTCGCCGCAGCTGGTCGAGACCTGGGCGGACTACATCAAGGCCACCTCCGCCGGTCTCGGCGAGGATGCGAGGCGGGCGCTGAAGCTCAGCCTGCTGGGGCGCGCCCGGCGGGTAGCGGAGGCGGCCGGCGGCTTCCTCGGCCTC
The DNA here is from genome assembly GCF_009848505.1 of Muricoccus harenae. Lineage (GTDB taxonomy): Bacteria > Pseudomonadota > Alphaproteobacteria > Acetobacterales > Acetobacteraceae > Roseomonas > Roseomonas harenae. The sequence goes on along the minus strand of NZ_WWDL01000009.1, from coordinate 41,246 downwards.
GCCTCCAAGGTCTCGCCCGCGGAGGAAGCCGTGCTGGCGAGGCTGGAGCAGGCCTTCGCACACTAGAACAACAGGCCCGGGGCGATCCCCCGGGCCTGCCCGGCTCAGCGCAGCCCGAAGCCCATGGCCTTCAGCGCCGCCGTCATGGTGTCGCGGCCGCTCAGCGAAGCGCCGCTCGCCACGCGCTTGAGCATCCGCCCGGACCAGGTGCTGCGCCCCATGCCGTTGCGTTCCGAGAAGTCCGCCAGCGCATCGTCATAGCCGGCGATCGAGCGAGGCTCATCCGCCGGCGCCTCGTAGCGCTCCCGGTGCAGTACCAGGGACTGCGGCAGGCGTGGCTTCACCGCCGCCGTCACAGCCGGATCGGGCCAGCCGATGCAGAGGCCGAAGGCAGCGAAGGCATTTGGCGGCAGGCCCAGTTCATCCGCGACCTCGCGCGGGTGGTTACGCAGCGCGCCAACATAGACTGTGCCCAGTCCGAACGATTCCGCCGCCACAAGCGCGTTTTGCGCGGCGATGGCCGCATCCACCAGCGCGACCATGTAGCTCTCCAGGTAGTCCAGCCCCTCCAGCGGCTGTCCGGCGGCCTTTCCCAGCCGCTCCAGCCGCGACAGGTCCGCGATCCAGCAGAGGAAGAGCGGCGCCTGGCGGATGAAGCCCTGGCTCCCCGCCAGCGTGGCGAGCCGGGACCTCCGCTCGGGATCCTGCACCGCCACCACGCTCCAGGCCTGCATGTTGGAAGAGGTGGGCGCGGATTGCGCGGCCGCCACCAGCGTCTCCAACGTGCCCGGCGGCAGCGGGCGGTCGAGATAGGCGCGAACCGCGCGGTGGCTCAGCAGGCTCTCCACCACGGCGTTGCTGGGGCCGAGCGGGGGCACCGCGGCCGGGCTGCCATAGCGTTCGGCGAGGGCGGAGGAGATTGCTGCGCTCATTAGGGCTCGGGATCCTGTCGTGGCTGGAGGGGCCGGAAGACTGCCATTGCAGCCCCTATACGCCCAGGCGCTGCCGCTGGACGGCGGGCGGCGCCGTCCCATGTAGTTCATGGGCGCCCTTCTGCGGGCGCGCCGAGATATCCGGGAGCAACCCATGAGCAAGGATTTCCTGGACGAGCGTCGCCGGGCACTGGAGGAGGCGTATTTCGCGCGGCACAACGATGAACTGATCCGCAAGCTGCATGCCTCCGACCCGGACCGCCCGGAGAAGGAGAAGCTGGCCGAAGCCTCCGGGCTGCGGGACGAGGTCCTGCTGGACCGCCTGGTCGCCCTGGGGTTCGGAAGCCGGACCGTTGCGGCCCTGTCCCTGGTCCCGCTTGTCATCGTGGCCTGGTCGGACGGCGTGGTGTGCGACAAGGAGAAGGAGGCCATCCTCCGCGCGGCCAGGGACGCCGGGCTGGATGCGGCGGGGCAGGACCTGCTCTCGCGCTGGCTTGCCTCCGCTCCGCCGCCAGGGCTGCTCGCGGCCTGGACCGATTACGTCCATGCCCTGGCGCCAGAGGTCCGGATCGCCTTGCGGCACAAGGTGATGGGCCGCGCCCGGCAGGTCGCCGAGGCGGCGGGTGGCTTCCTCGGGCTGCTCAGCGGCATCTCGCCACAGGAGGAAAAGGCGCTGGCGAAGCTGGACGCCGCCCTCGCCCATTAAGGCGGAGGGGCGGGGCAACCCTTGCCCAGCCCGGCCCTCCATGCCATATCGCCGCCCGTCGGACGCGGGCCCTGCCCGCGCCCGGCAAATCCGCACGCGGTGCGCCCTTCCGAGATAAGCGGCAGGGTCCGGTCCCCGGGATATCCGGGGTTCAGCGCCGCGGAGGCCCAACCGGATCAATCGGAAGGAAGGAACCGCCATCATGGCGATGCCCGACGTTACCCTGCGCGGCCTGCTCGAGGCCGGCGTCCACTTTGGCCACCACACCCGCCGGTGGAACCCGAAGATGGCGCCCTACATCTTTGGCGTGCGCAACCAGGTGCACATCCTGGACCTGCAGCAGACCGTCCCCCTGCTGGACCGTGCGCTGCGCACCGTCCGTGACGTGGTGGCCGGCGGCGGCCGCGTGCTCTTCGTGGGCACCAAGAAGGCGGCGGCCGACTACGTGGCCGAGGCCGCGACCCGCTGCGGCCAGTACTACGTGAACCACCGTTGGCTGGGCGGCATGCTCACCAACTGGAAGACCATCACGGGCTCCATCAAGCGCCTGAAGCAGATGGACGAGCAGCTCGCCGGCAACACCCAGGGTCTCACCAAGAAGGAGATCCTGATGCTCACCCGTGAGCGCGAGAAGCTTGACCGCGCGCTCGGCGGCATCCGCGAGATGGGCGGGCTGCCCGACCTGATCTTCGTGATCGACACGATCAAGGAGAAGCTGGCAATCGAGGAGGCCAACAAGCTCGGCATCCCCGTGATCGCCGTCTGCGATTCCAACGCCGATCCGTCGGGCGTCGCCTTCCCGATCCCGGGCAATGACGACGCGATCCGCGCCATCAACCTCTACTGCGACATGATGGCCGCCGCCGTGTTCGACGGCATCTCCGCCGAGCTGCAGGCCTCCGGCGTCGATGTCGGCGCCCAGGCCGACCTGCCGGTCGATGCGCTGCCGGAGGAGGATGTCCTGCCGGGTGCCGGCGCGATCCCCGAGACGCTCGGCGGCGCCGAGGTTGCGGACGGTCCGGTCCTGGCCGGCGCCCAGTCCAGCCCGACGGCTGGCGTGGATACCGAGAGCCTGGAGCAGATGGTTCAGAACAACCGCGACGACGGCAACAACGCCGGCTGATCGCTGCCGGCCGGCGGCGGGCCTGTCCGCCCCGGCCTCGCAATGACCTGAACGCGCCGGGGTGGCATTGCCGCCCCGGCGTGACGCATACACGCCGCGCCGCGTGACGGCGGGGGGCCGCCCCCGTCGATCCAGGCGCGCCATAGGACGGGAAGACGAAGATGGCCGAGATCACGGCAGCCATGGTCCGCGACCTGCGCGAGAAGACCGGCGCGGGCATGATGGACGTCAAGAAGGCGCTGGTTGAGAGCAACGGCGACGCGGAAGCCGCGATTGACTGGCTGCGCAAGAAGGGCCTGTCCTCCGCCGCCAAGAAGTCCGGCCGCGTGGCCGCCGAGGGGTTGATCGGCGTTGCCAGCAGCGGCACCAAGGCCGCCATGGTCGAGGTGAATGCCGAAACCGACTTCGTGGCCCGCAACGAGCAGTTCCAGGGCTTCGTCGAGACGGTCGCGAAGATTGCCCTCGAAGCCGGCGAGGATGTGGAGGCCCTGAAGGCAGCCGCCTATCCGGGTGCCGGCCACACGGTCGCTGAGGAGCTGACCCGCCTGATCGCCACCATCGGCGAGAACATGACGATCCGCCGCGCGAAGGTGCTGTCGGTCGGCTCGGGCGCCGTCGCCACCTATGTCCACAGCGCGGTGAAGCCGGGCCTGGGCAAGATCGGCGTGCTGGCCGCCCTCGAGGCTGCCGATGGCGGGGACGCCGTCCTCACGCTGGGCCGCCAGATCGGCATGCATGTCGCCGCCGCCCGCCCGGAGGCGCTGGACATCTCCGCCGTGGATACCTCCGCCCTGGAGCGTGAGCGCGCGGTGCTGACCGAGCAGGCCCAGGCCTCCGGCAAGCCGCCCGCGGTCATCGAGAAGATGGTCGAGGGCCGCATCCGCAAGTACTACGAGGAAGTGGTGCTGCTGGAGCAGGTCTGGGTGCACGACGGCGAGAGCCGCGTGAAGGCCGTGGTGCAGAAGGCCGGCGCCACGCTGGTCGGCTTCGCCCGCTTCCAGCTCGGCGAGGGCATCGAGAAGGAGACGTCCGACTTCGCCGCCGAGGTGGCTGCCGCCGCCGGCACCGGCGGTTGAGCCTCCGGCCGGGCGACCCGCTTGCCCGGCCACGCCTCATGGCTCCGTCTCCCGGCCCCCAGCCCATGGGGAGTCTCGGTATCCTCCGCCGGACGCAGCGCGCCCGTCGGCCACTGCCACAAGACCGCCCGCCGGGCCGGCGCCTTGCCGGAACGGTTGGGCGCGATTAACTTCGCCAGCCCCCGGGACCGCCAACGAGAATGACCAGCCTCCGCTACAAGCGTGTCCTGCTGAAGGTTTCGGGCGAGGCCCTGATGGGCAAGGGCTCCTATGGCCTTGACAGCGCCACGGTGAACGCCATCGCCGAAGATATTTCTTCGGTGACGCAGCTCGGCATCCAGGTTGGGCTGGTGATCGGCGGCGGCAACATCTTTCGGGGCGTCTCCGGCGCCGCCGCCGGTATGGACCGAGCCCAGGCTGACGGCATGGGCATGCTGGCCACCGTCATCAACGCCCTCGCCATGCAGAACGCGCTGGAAAAGGCGGGTGTGCCGACCCGCGTGCAATCCGCTATCCCCATGGCCAGCCTCTGCGAGCCCTTCATCCGCCGGCGCGCTGAGCGCCATATGGAGAAGGGGCGGGTTGTGATCTTCGCCGCCGGAACGGGAAATCCCTACTTCACCACCGATACTGCGGCCGCCCTCCGTGCCGCCGAGATGGGCTGCGACGCGTTGCTGAAGGGCACGCAGGTGGATGGCGTGTACACCGCCGACCCGCGCAAGGATCCGCTCGCCGAGCGCTATGAGCAGCTGACCTATCTCGACATGCTGGCGCGCGACCTCGCCGTGATGGATGCAGCCGCCATCTCGCTCGCCCGCGAGAACAAGCTTCCGATCATCGTCTTCAATATCCACGAGCCGGGTGCCTTCACCGCCGTCATGAAGGGCGAGGGGCGATTCACCACGGTTCACGAGAGCTGAGGGATCCGCCATGGCTGCGCCCGCCGACTTCACCGAGCTTCGCAAGGACCTGGTCCGCCGCATGGACGGCGCGCTCGAGACACTGCGCAAGGAGTTCTCCGGCCTCCGCACCGGCCGAGCGAGCCCCGCGCTGCTGGAGCCGATCCGCGTCGAGGCCTATGGCACCAACCAGCCGCTGGGCCAGGTGGCGAACATCTCCATTGCCGGCCCCGGCCTGCTCTCGGTGCAGGTCTGGGACAAGTCGGTCACCAAGGCGGTGGAGGTCGCGATCCGCGATGCCAACCTGGGACTGAACCCGCAGGCCGAGGGGCAGGTCATCCGCGTGCCGCTGCCGCCGCTGACGCAGGAGCGCCGCAACGACCTGGCGAAGCAGGCGGCGAAATACGCCGAGGCCACCAAGGTCTCGATCCGCGGCGTGCGTCGGGACGGGATGGAGCAGATCAAGGGCTGGGAAACCAAGTCCGAGATCTCAAAGGACGATGCCAAGCGCTGGTCGGACGATGTGCAGAAGCTGACGGACGAGTACGTCAAGAAGGTGGATGTCCAGCTCGCCGAGAAGGAAAAGGACATCAAGGCCGTCTGAGCCGCCCGAACCCATGAGCGCCGCGAGCCAGCCCATTCGGAACAGGGGAGAGACGACTCCCCCCGCCCCCACCCATGTCGGGATCATCATGGATGGCAATGGCCGCTGGGCCGCGGCCCGTGGTGTGCCGCGCGCGCTGGGCCACAAGGCCGGGGCGGAGGCGACGCGCCGCGCTATCGAGGCGGCCGGGGAGCTGGGCGTCTCCTGGCTCACCCTCTTCGCCTTCAGCAGCGAAAACTGGCGCCGCCCCGCCGACGAGGTGCGCGACCTGACCGGGCTGATGCGCCACTACCTCCGGCACGAGGTGGGGCAGCTGGTGGAGCAGGGCGTCCGGCTGCGGATCATCGGCGACCGATCGGCCTTCGGCCCGGGCATGCAGGCCGAGATCGAGCAGGCCGAGACGGTCACCGCCGGCAATGCGCGGCTGAACCTGAATGTGGCCCTGTCCTATGGTGGGCGGGCGGAGATCGCGAAGGCCGCTGGGGCGCTGGCCCGCCGCGCCGCCGCCGGCGAAATCGACCCGGCTTCGATCGACGAAGCGGCCCTGGCCGCCCATCTGGATACGGCCGGCATGCCGGACCCGGACCTGATCATCCGCACCTCGGGCGAATCGCGCATCTCGAACTTCCTGCTCTGGCAATGCGCCTATGCTGAACTGGTCTTCCAGCCAGTGCTCTGGCCCGATTACGGTGCGGAGCACCTGCGGGAGGCGGTGGCCGAGTTCCACCGGCGCGATCGCCGCTTCGGCGCCCGGACGGGCTGACCCGGTGAGCGAGGCGAGCCCCGCACCCCAGGCGACCGCGAAGCCGGGCAAGAACTGGCGGGACCTCCGGAAGCGGGCGCTCTCGGCCATCCTGCTGGCGCCCGCCGCGCTGCTCTGCGTCTGGCTCGGCGCCAATGCCTATACTGTGCTGCTGGCCCTGGGGGCCGCCATCCTCACCTGGGAATGGGTCCATCTCTGCGGCCTGAAGACGGCGAAGATGCCGGGGGCGGGGGTGCCGGTCGCGGTCTTCCTCGCTGGCACGCTGGCTGTACTCGAATTGCCGCTGGCCTCCTGGCTCGTGCTGCTCGCCGGCTTCCTGCTGACCTGGGCCTGGGCGGAGCGGCTGCGTGGCCGGGACCGCCCAGGGCAACCGGCGCTGCGCCTGGCGCTGGGCGTGCTCTATATCGGCGTTGCCGGGCTCTGCCTGATCGAGTTGCGGCATGAGAACGAGGCGGGGCGGGCGAACCTGCTCTTCCTGCTGCTGGTCGTCTGGGCCAGCGACATCGGGGCCTATCTGGCCGGCCGGGCCTTCGGCGGACCGCTGCTCTGGGCGCAGGTCTCGCCGGCCAAGACTTGGACGGGCGCGGCCGGCGGGCTGCTCCTGGCCATGGGCATCGGCAGCGTCGTCGCGGTACACCTCGCCCCGGGCAGCCCCTGGCGAGCCGCGGCGGCGGCGGCGGTGCTCGCGGTCGCGACCCAGGCGGGGGATCTTCTGGAATCGGCCATCAAGCGCCATTTCAAGGTCAAGGACACGTCCAGCCTGATTCCGGGGCATGGCGGGCTGCTGGACCGGTTGGACGGGTTGCTCGCGGCTGCGCCCGCCGCGATGATCCTGGCCCTGCTGATCGGCTACGGTGGCGCACTTTGGCGCTGATTCAAGGGCGCTGACATGACCCGGAGCATCACCATCCTCGGGGCCACCGGATCGGTCGGCCGAAGCACGGCCGCCTTGCTCGAGGCGGCGCCGGATGGCGCCTTCGCCGTCGAGGCGCTGGTCGCCGGACGTGACGCGGCGGCCCTGGCCACCATGGCCCGCCGCCTGCGGGCCCGCATCGCCGTGCTGGCAGACCCCGCCGGCCTGCCCGCCCTGCGCGAGGCGCTTGCCGGAAGCGGCATCGAGGCGGCTGCGGGGGGGGCGGCAGTGATCGAGGCCGCGTCCCGCCCGGCGGACTGGACCATGGCCGCCATTGTCGGCGCCGCCGGGCTGAAGCCGATCCTCGCGGCCCTGGCGCGCGGCGGCACCCTGGCCCTGGCGAACAAGGAGGCGCTGGTCTGCGCGGGCGAAATCGTGCTGCGTGCCGCCGAGGCGACGGGCGCGACCATCCTTCCGGTGGACTCCGAACACAACGCGATCTTTCAGGCGCTCGACGCCCGCGACCCCACCATGGTGGAGCGGATCATCCTGACCGCCTCAGGCGGCCCCTTCCGCACCGCCTCCGAGGCCGAGATGCGGGACGCGACCCCCGCCCAGGCGGTGCGCCACCCGGTCTGGTCCATGGGCGCCAAGATCAGCATCGACAGCGCCACCATGTTCAACAAGGGACTGGAACTGATCGAGGCCGCGCGGCTCTTCCCAGTGCCGGCCGAGCGGATCGAGGTGCTGGTCCATCCGCAATCCGCGGTGCACGGGCTGGTGCAATATGCCGACGGCTCGCTGCTCGCCCAGCTCGGGACGCCCGACATGCGCACGCCCATCGCCCATGCCCTGGCCTGGCCGGGTCGCATGCAGGCCGATGTTCCGCGGCTGGACCTGGCCGCCTTGTCCCGGCTCGAATTCTCCGCACCCGACGCGATCCGCTTCCCGGCCTTGCGCCTGGCGCGGGAGGCCTTGCTTGCCGGGGGTGGGGCCCCCACCATCCTGAATGCGGCGAATGAGGTGGCGGTGGAACGCTTCCTGTCCGGGTGTCTCGGCTTCCTCGAGATCGCCCGGGTGGTGGAGGAGACCATGTCCCAGCTCGGCGCTCCGCCGGTGGCGGCGCTGGACTCGGTGCTGGCGCTCGATGCCGAGTCCCGCGCGGCAGCCGCACGGATCGCCGGACGGCTTCGCGAAGCCGTCTGAACAAAGACGAATTAGGTCGGCCCACGCACCGGCGACGCCTGAACCCGGCCCCTTCCGAGCCGCCCAACCAGAGAGACCAAGGTGGATTTCCTTCCCGACCCCTTCCGCACCATCCTGGCCTTCGTGGTCGTGCTGGGCGTGCTCGTCTTCTTCCACGAGCTCGGCCACTACGCCGCGGCCCGCTGGCGCGGCATTCATGTGGAGAAGTTCGCCATCGGATTTGGCCGCCCGCTTGCCGCCTGGACCGACAAGCGCGGTACGGACTGGCAGGTTGGCTGGCTGCCCCTCGGCGGCTATGTGAAGCTCTATGGCCAGGAAGGCGCGGGCGATGTGACCGACTCGGCCGATGTGGCGCCAGAGCATGACCCCCGCGGCCCGCGGTTCCACGACAAGCCGGTTGGCGATCGCGCCATCGTGGTGGCGGCGGGGCCGATCGCGAACTTCGTCCTGGCCGCGGTGCTCTTCTCCGCGCTGTTCATCGCGGTGGGGCGGCCGGTGGGCACCACCACCGTCGCGTCCGTGGTCGCGGGTGGCGCGGCCCAGACGGCGGGGCTGCAGCCGGGCGACCGGATCCTGGCGCTGGACGATGACCCCGTCAGCCGCTTCGAGCAGGTGCAGGCTCATATTCAGCCGCGCGCCGGGCAGCCCGTCCGCATCCGGCTGCAGCGGGAGGGGCAGGAGCTGACCGTCACCGCCGTCCCGACACCGCGCCCTGGCGCGGCCGAGGGCACGCAGCCGGTCGGCATGCTGGGAATCGGTGGCGGTGTGCCCTCCTATGAGCGCACGGACCCGCTGACGGCCATCTGGGGCGGTATTTCCTACACGGCCGAGGTCACGGTGCAGACCCTGGCCGGCATCTGGCAGATGATCTCCGGCCAGCGCGGCTCCGAGGAGATCGGCGGGCCGCTGCGGATTGCCCAGCTCTCGGGGCAGGTGGCGAGCCTGGGCCTCTCCAGCCTCGTCTCCTTCATGGCGATCCTCTCGGTGAACCTGGCCCTAATCAACCTCTTCCCGATTCCCGTGCTGGATGGCGGGCATCTGGTGTTCTACGCGCTGGAGGCCATCCGTGGGCGGCCGCTGCCCCCGCGGGCGGTGGAGTACGGCTTCCGCGCCGGACTGGCCGTGCTGGCGACGTTGTTCATTTTCGCGACATGGAATGACCTTGCGAGCTTCGGGCTCTTCCGCTGGGTGGGCGGTCTGTTCGGCTGAACGGCGAGTTTTTTCCGGACGCTGGGGCGCAAACCTTCGCGGGGGTGGCAAGCTGCGGCCCTTGCCGCTAGGTTGCGGCCCCGCGAACCGGAACCGCCGGCACAGGAAACCGCCTTGCACGTCATGCCTTTCTCCCGGGCCCTTCTGCTGGCCGCCACCTGCCTGGTTCCCGTCGTCGCGGCGACCGGTGCAGAGGCGCAGCAACGCCGCCCCGCCCCGCAGCGTCCGGCGGCTGCCCGCCCGGCCTCCGGCATTGTCCAGGGCATCGACATCCAGGGCAATCAGCGCATCGAGGCGGAGACGATCCGCTCCTACATGCTGCTGCAGCCGGGCGACGCCTTCGAGGAGGACCGACTGGATCGCTCCCTCCGCACACTCTTCGCCACCGGCCTGTTCCGCGACGTGCGCGTCGGCCGGCAGGGCGACCGAATCCTGGTGCAGGTCGAGGAGAACCCGATCGTCAACCGGGTCGCCTTCGAAGGGAACAGCAAGCTCAACGACGACGTGCTGCGCAACGAGGTGCAGCTCCGGGCACGCTCGGTCTACACGCCGCAGGCGGCGCAGGCGGATCGCAACCGGCTGATCGAGATCTATGCGCGGCGCGGCCGGCTCTCCGCGACCGTCGAGCCGAAGATCATCCAGCTCGACCAGAACCGCGTCGACATCGTTTACGAGATCGCCGAAGGCAATGTGGCCCTGGTGAGCCGCATCAACTTCGTCGGCAACCGCTCCTATTCCGATAGCCGGCTGAAGGAGATCGTGTCCACGCGCGAGGCAGCCTGGTACCGGCCCTTCAGCAGCAGCGACACCTACGAGCCCGAGCGCCTGAACTTCGACCGCGAGCTGCTGCGCCGCTTCTACCTGCGCCAGGGCTATGCCGATGTGAACATCACCGGCGGCACTGCGGAGCTCTCGCCCGACCGCTCCGGCTTCTTCGTGACCTATACAGTCGACGAGGGCCGCCGCTACCGGATCGGAAAGGTCGAGACGACCTCCTCGCTGCGCAATGTCACGGCGGCGCAGCTGCAGAACCGCGTCGATGTCTCGGCCGGCGACTGGTACGACGGTGACGCGGTGGAGCGCACCGCCGAAACCCTGTCGGACCGCGCCAATCAGCTCGGCGCGCCCTTTGTCGAGGTGACGCCGCGCATCGTCCGCAACACGGAAGCCGGCACGGTCGACATCACCTTCGAGGTGAAGGAGGGCAACCGCCTCTATGTCGAGCGCATCGACATCACGGGCAATGTCCGCACCCAGGACCGCGTGATCCGCCGCGAGTTCCGCCTGGCCGAGGGCGACGCCTTCAACGCCGCTCAGGTCCGCCGCTCGCGCCAGCGCATCCGCGACCTCGGCTACTTCAGCGACGCCACCATCTCCAGCAACCCGGGCTCCGCCCCGGATCGTGTGGTGCTGGGTGCCAACGTCACCGAGCGGGCGACGGGCGAAGTGTCGCTCGGTGGCGGCTACTCGACGGACGCCGGCGCCCTGGCGGATGTGGGTCTGCGTGAGCGCAACCTGCTCGGCACGGGTATTGACGCGCGCATCAACGGCGTGCTCGCGGAGCGCCGCAGCCAGCTCGACCTGTCGGTCACGGATCCGTCCTTCCTCGACCGCAACCTCGCGCTCGGGGCGGACGTGTTCTACATCACGCGAGACCTGCTGGATTACTCGGGCTACCGCGAGCGCCGTTATGGCTTCTCGCTGCGGGCGGGCTACGAGTTCAACGAGTACCTGCGGCAGTCCTGGGCCTATACCCTGTCGAACCGCAACATCTTCGACGTCGATCCGAATGCGTCGCTCTACATCCGCGAGCAGCTCGGCACGACGCTGCTGTCGCAGATCGGCCAGACGCTCACCTATGACCGCCGCGACAGCCGCCTCGATCCGCATAGCGGCTACCTGATCCGCCTTGGCACCGACGTGGCCGGCCTGGGCGGCGACGTGAACTATGTCCGCGCGCGGGTCGACGGTGCCTATTACATCCCGTTCGAGCGTCTCCTTGGCGACCCAAACTATGTGCTCGCGATCACCGGCTCCGTCGGCATCCTGGAATCCTTCGGCGGCAAGAGGGAGCGGATCGTGGACCGCTTCTTCCTCGGCGGCGAGAACCTGCGCGGCTTTGAGACGGCGGGCGCCGGCCCGCGAGACCTGGCGACGCAGGACAGCCTCGGCGGCCGCTTCCTCTACACCCAGACCACCGAGTTCCGCTTCCCGCTACCGCTTCCGGAGGAGGTCGGCATCACCGGCCGCGCCTTCGTGGATATCGGCGGGCTGAGCGGCTCCTCTTCGGGCGCGGGCGTGGTGGATGACTCCTCGCCGCGCGTCGGCGCGGGCGTTGGCGTGTCCTGGCGCAGCCCGTTCGGGCTGATCAACCTCGACTTCGCCCAGGCCGTGGTGAAGAAGTCCTACGACGAGACGCAGTTCTTCCGCTTCGGCTTCGGCACGCGGTTCTGAGAACGAAGAAGACTGGAGTTCCCATGATGTCCGCGCGCCCTGCGCTCGCCGCCTTCGCTGCCCTCCTCATCCCGGTGCTGTCGCCTGCAGGCGGCGCGCTGGCGCAATCCGATCCCGGCTACTTCATCCCGCCGCAGGGGCGTCCGGCCCAGGCGCAGCCGCGCCCGGCGCAGGCCCAGCCGACGCGGCCACAAGCCCAGCAGCAGCGCCCGCAACAGCGCCCGCAGCCCAACCCTGCGCCGCTACCCCCCGGTCAGCCGCCGCCGGCCGCGGTGATCGGCATCGTGGACGTGCCCGAGATTCAGCGGAATTCGACCGCCTTCAACAGCGTGCGCGAAGAAATTGAGAAGCGCCGCCAGAAGCTGAACGAGGACCTGCAACGTGAGCAGACCCGCTGGCGCGAGGAGCAGCAGGCCCTGGCGAACCAGCGCACGACGCTGAATCCCGACCAGCTCCGCCAGAAGGAGCGGGAGTTGCAGGAGCGGATTACCGACAGCCAGCGCGTCTTCCGCGACCGTTCCCGCGCGATCGAGCAGGTAGCCCAGGCCGCGCTGCAGGAGATCGAGCAGGCGATGGCCGTGGTGGTGCGCCAGGTGGCGGCTAGCCGCAACGTGAACCTCGTCCTGCCGCGCCCGCTGGTGATCTTCAATGACGCGCCCTTCGACCTGACGGACGAGATCAGTCAGCAGGTGAACCGCGTGCTGCGCAGCGTGAACCTGCCGCCGGATGGCCAGGCTCCGGCGCAGCCGGCGGCCCAGTCCGGTCAGCAGGGCGGCCAAGCCCCCGCGCAGCGCCCCGCCCAGGCGCCTGCCCAGCCTCCCGCCCAGCAGCAACGCCGGTAGTCTCGTGGCAGCGGATTCCCGCTTCCACCCGACCGCCGGTCCCCTGCCGCTTGCGCGCCTCGCAGAGGCCGCCGGGATTGCCGTGCCGGCAGGAACCGGGGAGCGTCTCTTCTCCAGTGTGGGGACGCTCCAGTCGGCGGGGCCGGACGACGTGTCCTTTCTGGACCATCGGCGCTGGCTGCCGTCGCTGAGGGAGAGCCGGGCAGGCGCCGTCGTGCTGGCCGCGGAGAACTTGCACGCGGTGCCCGAGGGCATGATCGCCCTGGTGTCGCCCTCGCCCTTGCAGGCCTTCTCGCGCATCGCGGCCGCGCTCCACCCGCCGCAGGCGACGACTGGCAGGCGTCACCCCACCGCCGTCGTCGCAGGGACAGCCGAGATCGGGGAAGGGTGCGAGATCGGCCCCTATGCGGTGATCGAGGATGGGGCGGTGATCGGCCCGCGCAGCCTTATCGGGCCGCATGCCCATATTGGCCCCAACTGCGTGTTCGGCGCCGATTGCCGCATCCTTTCCCACGTTACCGTGACCCATTGCCTGGCGGGCGACCGCGTGACGCTGAATCCTGGTGCCCGGATCGGGAGCGAGGGCTTCGGCTTCACCACCGCACAGGGCGAGCATGTCACTGTGCCCCAGCTTGGCCGGGTGATCCTGGGCGATGGGGTCGAGGTGGGCGCGAATGCCTGCATCGACCGCGGCTCGGGCAACGACACGGTCGTCGGGCCGGGAACGCGGCTGGATAATCTCACCATGCTGGGGCACAACGTCCGGACGGGGCGCGGCTGCATCATCGTGGCGCAGGCCGGGATCTCCGGCTCCACTGCGATCGGCGATTTCGTGGTCGTGGCGGCCCAGGCGGGGCTCGCCGGGCACCTCACGGTCGGCGACCAGGCGAGGATCGGCGCCCAGGCCGGCGTCATGTCCGATGTGCCTGCCGGGCTGGATGTGCTGGGAACCCCCGCCATTCCGATCCGGGATGCACTTCGGTCCTTCTCGGCCCTGCGCAAGCTGGGCCAATCGAAGTCGGCCACGCGGACGGCGGAAGCAAAGACGAGCGATTGATCATGTCGGACAGCGACGCAGCGGCGCCGGAGAGCGCAACAGGGGAGGGGGTCGGCGAAACGCGCTCCACCCTGGATATAGCCCAGATCATGGAGGCGATCCCCCACCGGTTCCCCTTCCTGCTGGTGGACCGGGTGGTAGAGATGATCCCCGGCGTCAGCGCCGTGGGCATCAAGAACGTCTCCATCAACGAGCACGTGTTCCAGGGCCATTTTCCGCGCCATCCCGTCTTCCCGGGCGTGATGATCATCGAATGCATGGCCCAGACGGCCGGCGTGCTGGTGGTGGAGACGCTGGGGCCGGCGGCGCGGGGCAAGCTGGTCTATTTCATGTCGGTCGAGGGCGCGAAGTTCCGCAAGCCCGTGGTACCGGGCGACCAGATGCGGGTGCATGTCACCAAGGAACGCCAGCGCGGCAATGTCTGGAAGTTTTCGGCCCAGGCCAAGGTGGATGGCGCCGTCGTGGCCGAGGCCACCTATGCAGCCATGATTCTGGACAGCTAGTCGTGGGCAATATCCATCCTACGGCGATCATTGCCGAGGGCGCGCGCATCGCCGCCAGCGCCACGATCGGCCCATATGCCACGGTTGGCGCACAGGTTGTGCTGGATGAGGGCGTGCAGATCGGTGCCCATGCGGTGCTGGACGGCATCACCCATCTGGCCGAGGGCGTGCAGATCCTTCCCTTCGCCTCGGTGGGCCTGCCGCCGCAGGACCTGAAGTACAAGGGCGAGCCTACCCGCGTGGAGATCGGCCCCCGCACCGTGGTGCGTGAGCATGCGACAGTGCATCGCGGCAGCATCACGGGCGAGGGAGTGACGCGCCTCGGCGCCGACTGCCTGATCATGTGCGTTGCCCATGTGGGGCATGACTGCGTACTGGCGGATCGGGTGATCCTCGCCAACAACGTCATGCTCGGTGGCCATGTGCATATCGGCGACACGGTCTTTGTCGGCGGCGGCACGGCCATCCACCAGTCGGTGCGGATCGGGCGCCATGCGGTGATCGGCGGCATGAGCGGCGTGGAGCGGGACGTGATCCCCTTCGGCTCCTGCATGGGCAACCGAGCCCGGCTGATCGGGCTGAACCTGATCGGCCTCAAGCGCCGCGGCTTCGGGCGGGAGGCGATCAACGCGCTTCGGGCCGCCTATCGTGGCCTGTTCCTCGGCCGCGGCACTTTCGAGGCCCGCATGGCGCTGGTGGCGCAGGACCAGGGGGCGCAGGCTCAGGTTGCCGAGATCCTGTCCTTCATCGGAGAGCCCAGCCGGCGCGGCCTGATGCGGGCTGGCCGGCAGGTGGACGAGTCCGAGGCCGAGGCAGCCTGAGCCAGGATCCTGACAGGGTGAACGAAGCTCCCATCGCCATCGTCGCCGGTGGCGGCGCCATGCCGTTGCGCGTGGCCGCCGCCTGCCGTGCCATGGGGCGACCCTACGTAGCGGTGCTACTGGAGGACTTCGCCCGCCCCGCCGAATGGCCGGGGGTGCGGCAGATCACCATCCGCATGGGCGCAGTTGGCCAGGCGCTGGACTGGCTGAAGGCGCAGGGCGCGCGGCAGATCGTGCTGGTGGGCGATGTGCGCCGTCCCTCCATCCTGTCGCTGCGGCCGGATGCCGGGGCGGCGAAGCATCTCGCCCGAATCGGCATGCGCGCCTTCAGCGGCGATGACAGCCTGCTTTCCGCCGTGCGTGAGGTGCTGCGCGAGGAGGGCTTCGAGCCGGTCGGCCCGACGCGCTTCCTGAAGGAGGCTCAGTCCCCACCCGGGCTGCTGACCCGCGCCGCGCCGGATGGCGGCGCCATGGCGGATATCGTCCGCGGCGTCGCCGTGGTTCGCGCGCTCGGCTCGGTAGATGTGGGGCAGGGGGCGGTGGTGCAGCAGGGCCTCGTCCTCGGCGTCGAGGCGATCGAGGGCACGGATGCCCTGCTGGCCCGCGCGCGCGAATTGCGGCGCGAAGGGCCGGGCGGTGTGCTGGTGAAGCTGGTGAAGCCCGGCCAGGACCGGGAGGTGGACATGCCCGCCCTTGGCCCGCGCACGGTGGCGGGCGCCATCGCCGCCGGGCTTTCCGGGATCGCCTTCGAGGCCGATGGCGCGTTGCTGGTGGATCGCGACCGGATGGTCGAGCAGGCGAATTCTGCCGGACTCTTCCTTCTCGCCATCCGCCCGGATGACCATGTGCGGGCCGCGACAACAGGAGCCGCGAGATGAGCGATACCCCGAAGGGCAAGTTCCTCCACACCATGATCCGGGTCGGCGACCTGGACCGCAGCGTGGAATTCTACACGCGCATGTTCGGCATGCGGGAGCTTCGCCGACGCGACGTGCCCGAGGGCAAGTACACCCTCTCCTTCGTCGGCTATGGCGGCAACGAGGCCGGTGAGGGCGAGATTGAGCTCACCTACAATTATGGTGTGGACAAGTACGACCTCGGCGGCGCCTTCGGGCATCTCGCCATCGGCGTGCCGGATGTCGCAGGCGCCTGCGAGGCCATTCGCTCAGCGGGCGGCAAGGTGGTGCGCGAGGCCGGGCCGGTGCAGCACGGCACGACCATCATCGCCTTCGTCGAGGATCCGGACGGCTACAAGATCGAGCTGATCCAGCGCTGAGGTGATCCTCGATCCCATCCGCCTGATCACCGATGCCGCCACCCGCACCGGGGAGGCGGCGCTGGCGCTGGCGGGAAAAGAGCGCGTACGGCTGGCCGTCACCGGCCTGTCGCGCGCGGGCAAGACCGTGTTCCTGACCTCGCTCGTGGCCAATCTGGTCGCGGCGGGGGCAGGGCGGCGGACCCTGCCGGCGCTGGAGGCCACCGCCGGCCGCCTCCGCCGTGCCCGTGCCATTCCGCCTGGCGTGGAGGCGACGCCGCGCTTCGATGCCGAGGCGCATCTCGCTTCCCTGGCGGCCGACCCGCCCGAATGGCCGGCGCGCACGGATGACCTCTCGACCCTCTCGCTGTCGCTGACGCTGCGGCGCCATGGCGTCTACGGGCAGCTCCTGCCCGACCGCGAGGTGACGCTGGATCTGCTGGACTATCCGGGCGAGTGGCTGCTGGACCTGCCGATGTTCGCCCAGGATTTTTCCACCTGGTCGGATGAGACGCTGGCGCGGATCGGCACCGGCATCCGCGCCGCTCCGGCGGCCGAGTTCCTGGCCTTTGCCCATTCGCTGCCCGCTACCGCCCCCGCCGAGGATTCCCTAGCCCGGCGCGGCCACGCCCTCTACCGCCAGTTTCTGCTGACCGCGCGGGACGAGCTGGGGCTGCGCTTTCTCCAGCCCGGCCGCTTCCTCAACCCTGGCCCGGGCGGCGAGGCGCCACTGCTGTGGTTCTTCCCTTCCCCGGCGGCAGCACGGAACTCGCCCCTGGGGGAACTGCTGGCCCGGCGGCACGAGGCCTATCTGCGCGACCAGCGGGACCGTTTCCTCGACCCTGTCTTTCGCCGCTTCGACCGGCAGGTGGTGCTGGTGGACGTGCTCGGCGCCCTTCATGCCGGGCGCGAGGCCTTCGAGGACACGGCCGAGGCGCTGGCCGCCATTTCCGCCACCCTTCGCTATGGGCGCGGCTGGCTGGACTTGCTGACCGGCACGGGCATTTCCCGTGTCGCCTTCGCCGCCACCAAGGCCGACCATGTCCCGGAGGTGAGCCGCGACAGCCTCGCCTCCCTCCTCTCCGATTTGGTGGACGCCCCCCGCCGCCGTGCGGAAATTGCGGGCTCCGCGGTCTCCGTCCATGCGGTTGCGGCCATCCGCTGCACCCAGGAAGCCACGGCGATGCACCAGGGCCGCCCGGCACCCGCCGTGCGCGGAATCCTGCTGGAAGGCGGGCGCTGGGCCACCGTCGATCCCGGGCTGGTCCCGGCCCGGCGCCCGCCGGACAGCTTCTGGAACGCCGCCTATTTCCAGATGCCCGTCTTCCGCCCCCCGGGGCTGGATCCCGACGGCCGTGGCGGCGTGCCGCATCTGGGGCTGGATACGCTGCTCTCCGGCCTGTTGGGCGACGCGCTGTAATCCGCGGCCCGCCGGGCCATATGCGGGGCCTGCGCATAGGAGGCCGACCCTGAGCGAGACCGCCCCCCGCCCGCCCCGCATCCTGCTTGAGGAAGAGGCCGGTGCCTCGCGGCTTGATCACGCATGGGACGCGGCGATCCAGCCAGCGGCGATTGCCCCACCGGGCCTGTCCACCCTGTCGCTGCTCGCGATCGGGCTGACCTCGCTGATCCTCGGCTTCGCGGCCCTGTCGGCCGGCAATTACGTGGCGGAGCAGTTCGCCCGTGCCACTTGGCTCGGCTGGCTGACCCTGGTGGTTGCCCTGGGGGGCTTCGGCGCGATCGGCTGGGCCATCCTGCGGGAGTTCCGGGCGCTCTTCCGGCTGCGGGAGGTGGATGCGGCCCGCGCCGCCTTCGCGCGCGGCGATCTGGCCGGGGCGAAGCGCCATGTCCTGGCCTGGGCAGCGCCCATTCCCCTGGCCGAGCCCGCCCTGCCGGCACTGCGCGAGGCGCCGGACCTGCATGCCCTGCGGGCACTTCTTGAATCCGGTCCGCTGGCGGCGCTGGACAGCGAGTCGCGTGCCCTGGGGCGGCTCGCCGCGGTGCAGGGCTTCGCGGCGACGGCTATCAGCCCCAATCCCGCTCTCGATGCGCTGGTGGTGGGCTGGCGCGGGCTGCGGCTGGTGCGGCAGGTTGCCGCGCTGCACGGGATGCGGCCGGGGATCGCCGCCACCGCCTCCCTGCTGCGGCGCGCCGCCTTCGACGCCGCCACTGTCGCGGCCACCGAAGTCGCGACCGACACCGCCGTCCGGGCCATCGTGACGAATCCCCTGATCGGCCATGTGGTCGGCGAGGCAGCCACGGGCGCGGTGGCCGCGCGCCGCCTGATCACCCTGGCCCGGGCCACGGCATCGGCCTGCCGGATCGTCCCGCGCGACTGAATTCCCGCCGGATTGATGGAAAAGCGACGTTCACCGGAGGGTAAGGGCCAGCGACGACACTGCGCGCGCATCAGAGGACACCGCCATGCGCGTTCGCACGCTCCTGCTCGCCGGCTTCACCGTGGTCGCCCTTCCCGGTCTGGCCGGGATTGGCTGGAACTCCTGGCAGGCCTGGAGCAACTGGACGCGGGCGCAACGGGCAACCCTTTCGACGCGGGCGCTGAACGAGACGGTGCGCGGCCTCACCGCCTTCGCCATCGAGAGCGGTATCCTCAGTGCCGCGGCGCGCACAGGCACCGGCGACGCAGCGGCCCTGCAGGCGACGAGCAAGGCGACGGACACGCTGCTGGACGCCGCGAGGCGGAACGTGCTGGCCGAAGGCTTTGACGCCGGCCCGATTGATGAGGCCGCGCGAAAGACCGCCACGATGCGGCGCCGGGTGGCTGAGTTCGTCGCCCGGAACGGGCGGGAGGGCGATCCGAAGCTGGTTTCCGATCTCATGGCGGCCCGGCAGGAGGTGACGGACACGCGGGAGACGGTGGTGCAGAGCGCGGAGCAGCGCATCCGGCACGCGGCACCCGATGTCGCCCTCCTGGCGGAGATTTCCCGGCAGGTGATGGCGGCGCGCACCGACATGGGCGTCCGGAGCCTGCTGATCAACGCGTGGCTGGCCGGCCGGCCGGTAACGCCGGCCGATGTCGCCGAGGGCCTCCAGGTGAACGGCCGGATAGCGATGGCCCTGGACAATGCGCGCCGCATGGTCGCCGCGCAGGACGATCCGGCGCTGCTGCAGGCGCTCGAGAAGGTGGAGGCCGATATCGGCCGCAATGCCGAGCCGCGCTACCGCAGCTATGTCGAGGCGGCGCTGTCGAGCCTCGGCCGGCCTAGCGCGGCGCCGGCCTGGCCAAGCAGCGGCCCCGATTACGCCCGCTGGACCCCCCCGACCCTGGCGCTCATCCCTCCGCTGCGCGACGCCGCGCTCGAGGCCGCGGTGGCGCGGGGCGATGCGATTGCCGCCACGGCGCGATGGTGCTTCCTGGCCAGCCTCGCCCTGGCTGCGGTCGCCGTGCTGTTCGCGGTGGGCGGAATCGTCCTGCTTCTTCGCCGGTTGGTCGCGCCGGTGCGGGACCTGACAGGCGATGTCGGCCGGATCGCCGCGGGCGAGCTGGAAATCGCCGTCCCGCATCGCGGCCGGGCGGACGAGGTGGGCGAAATGGCGGCCGCCATCGAGATCCTGCGCAGCAACTCCGTCGAACAGCGCCGACAGGAGGCCGAGGCGGATGCCGAGCGCGCGGCACGGGAGAAGCGAGCCCTTCACATGGAGGGGCTGGTGCACAGCTTCGAGGGCAGGGTCGGCGAGATGGTTAGCATGCTTTCCGCAGCCTCGACCGAGCTGGAGGCCACGGCCCGCTCGATGAACGTGACCGCGGCCAGCACCAACGAGCAGGCTGGCACGGTGGTGGGCGCTGCGGCGGAGGCGAGCGGCGGCGTGCAGACGGCGGCGGCGGCGGCCGAGCAACTCGGGGCCTCCATCGCCGAGATCAGCCGTCAGGTCTCCCAGGCCACCACCGTCGCCGGCCGGGCAGTGGAGGATGCACGGCGGACCGATGCGACAGTGCAGACCCTGGCCGAGGGCGCGGCGCGGATCGGCGACGTCGTGCGCCTGATCAGCGATATTGCCGGACAGACGAATCTGCTGGCGCTGAACGCGACGATCGAGGCCGCGCGGGCGGGCGATGCCGGGCGCGGCTTCGCGGTTGTCGCGAGCGAAGTGAAGGCGCTGGCAGCGCAGACGGCCAAGGCGACCGAGGAGATCGGCGCGCAGATCGCCCAGATCCAGGCCGCGACCGATCAGGCCGTGGTGGCGATCGGTGGGATCACCCACACCATTGAGGAGGTGAGCGGCATCGCCGTCGCGATCGCCGCCGCGGTGGAGGAGCAGAGCGCCGCGACCGGGGAGATCGCCCGCACCGTCCAGGAGACGGCGCGTGCAACGGAGGCGGTGACGGTGAATATCGGCCGCGTCAGCGAGGGCTCCACCGAAACCGGCGCGGCGGCGGGGCAGGTGCTTTCTGCGGCCTCCGAACTGGCGCAGCAGGCCGAGCGGCTGAGCGGAACGGTCAGCAACTTCGTCAACGAGGTGCGGGCCGCCTGAGGCGGCCGGCAGGGCGCCTCAGCCGCCGATGAGCGAAACACCTTCGGCCGCATCGCCAATCCGGGCGAGGCTTTCCTCCCTGCCCAGGGCGGTGAGCACGGCATCGATCGGCGGAGATTGCAGGCTGCCGGTCAGCGCCGCGCGCAGCGGCTGCGCCACTTGGCCGAGCTTCACGCCCTGCGCCTCCGCGAAGGCGCGTAGGGCGGCGTCCAGCTCTGCGCGATCCCAGGTGACGTCGCCCAGTGCCTTCGCCAGGTCGGAGAGACGGGACCGGACATCCGGGTGGTCCAGCGCCACGGCGGCCTTCGGCTCATACTTCAGCGGCCGCACGGCGAGGGCGAAGCGGGCGCCGTCCGCCATCTCAAGAAGGGTGCGGGCCCGCGGCTGGAGATCGGGGATCAGCGCGGCGACGCGCGCCGCCTGGACGTCGTCCACCGTGCCGAGGCGCTCCAGCACCATCGGCAGCAGCGCTGCTGAATCGGCCGCACGAATGTACTGGCCGTTCAAGTGCATGAGCTTCGCATAATCCATCCGGGACGCGGCGCGGCCGACATCCTTCAGGTCGAAGAGCTCGATCGCCCGCTCGCGCGGCACGAACTCCTCGTCGCCATGGCCCCAGCCGAGCCGCAGCAGGTAGTTGCATACAGCGTCCGGCAGCAGCCCCATTTCGCGGAACTCCAGCGCGCCGACCGCGCCGTGCCGCTTGGACAGCTTGGCGCCATCCGCCCCGTGGATCAGCGGCACGTGGGCGAATTCCGGCCGCTCCCAGCCCATGGCGTCATAGACCATGCACTGGCGGAAGGTGTTGGTGAGGTGGTCATCGCCGCGGATGACATGGGTAATGGCCATGTCGTGGTCGTCCACCACCACCGCATGGAGATAGGTGGGCGTGCCGTCCGAGCGGAGGATGATCATGTCGTCCAGCTCGCTGTTCTGGACGCGCACCTCGCCCTGCACGAGGTCCCGCACCACGGTCTCGCCCTCGCGCGGTGCCTTTACGCGGATGACGGGCGCAATGCCTGCCGGAGCCTCCGAGGGATCGCGGTCGCGCCAAGCGCCGTTGTAGCGGGGCGGGCGGCCCTCGGCCTGGGCGCGCTCGCGCATCGCGACCAGTTCCTCCGCCGTGTCATAGGCAAGATAGGCGGCGCCCTTTGCCAGCAGCTCCTTGGCCACCTCGGCATGGCGGCCCTCGCGGCTGGTCTGCATCACCGGCGGCTCGTCGGGCGAGAGGCCGAGCCAGGCGAGGCTGTCGATGATCTGCTGCACGGCTTCCGGCGTGCTGCGGGCGCGGTCCGTGTCCTCAATGCGCAGCAGGTACTGGCCGCCATTATGGCGCGCATAGAGGAAGTTGAAGAGCGCCGTCCGGGCCCCGCCGATATGCAGGTAGCCGGTGGGCGAGGGGGCGAAGCGCGTGCGGACGGTCATGGCGGCGGAACCCGTTTGGAATGTCGGCTGCTCTATCATCGCAGGACGAGGCTGTTGACCCCCTCACGCAAACGCGAGGGACCGGTCTAGCATCGCACCAACCCATGTCCGCCCATGCCCTCTTCGCCCCAGCCGCCGCGCCACCCCTGCCGCTCGCCGAACGCGCGGCCGGTTGGGTGGCGGCGGAATGGGATCGCTGGCCGCTCTGGCTGCCGGTCGCCATGGGGGGCGGGGTGCTGGGCTATTTCGCCTTGCGGGTGGAACCGGTTGTCGCCTGGCTGGCGCTTCCCTGGCCCCTGCTGGCCGCGGCGTTTCTCCTCCGCTCGCGCCGGCCGCTGCCAGCGGCGGCGCTGGCGCTGCTCGGCGCCGCGGCGTTAGGCTTCGTCGCGGCCCTGTTCCATGCCGGCTCCGCGCCCCCCATGCCAGAGCTGCCGCGCAGGGCGACCATCATCGCCGGCCGGGTTGCCGCGGTTGACCTGCTCCCAGAAGGGCGGCGGGTGACCCTCGACGCTCCGCGCCTCGGCGACGGCGCGGCGCTGGAGCGGCAAATCCGCATCCGGCTCCGCAAGGATGACCAGGCACGCCCGGTGCCGGGCGACAGCATCGCGATGCGCGCCCTGATCCGCCCGCCCATGCCGCCCGCCTATCCCGGCGCGTTTGACTTTCAGCGCACGGCCTATTTCGCGGGGCTGGCCGGATCGGGCTTCGCGCTGAACCCGGCCGAAATCACCGGCCGGGGCGAGGTGCCGGTCTTTGCCGGACTGCGCGCGGCCATCGAGGCGCGCGTCACCGACGCCCTGCCCGGCGGCACGGGGGCGGTGGCGGCGGCGCTTCTGACTGGCTCGCAATCCGCCATCCCCCCGGCAGAACTCGCGGCACTGGGCGATTCGGGGCTGGCGCATCTCCTTTCCCCATCAGGACTGCATGTGGCGATCGTCATCGGCATCGCGTTCGTGCTGCTGCGCCTCGGCATCGCCGCGATCCCCTGGCTGGCGCTGCGGATCGACTCAAAGGGTGCCGCCGCGGTGGCGGGGCTCGTGCTAGGCGGGGCCTATACGCTGCTGACCGGGGCGGGCGTGCCAATGGTTCGCTCCTTCGCCATGGCGGCGGTTGTCACGCTTGCGGTGCTGGCCGGGCGACGCGCGCTTTCGCCCCGCGCCCTGGCGTTGGCGGCTGGCCTGGTGTTGCTGGCCGATCCGGTGGCGCTCACCGGCCCTTCCTTCCAAATGTCCTTCGCCGCTGTGCTGGCACTGATCGCGGCGGCGGAGGCAATGCGCGGTCCCGGCCGGGCGCTGAGGGCGCGCGGCTGGTCGGGGCGCATGGCTCTGGTGGCCCTCGGCCTTGCCATGACCTCCCTTGTCGCGGGCGCTGCCACGACGCCGTTCGGCTTGCACCACTTCGGGCGGCTTCAGCTGTACGGCGTGGTGGCGAACGGGCTTGCCGTTCCGCTCACCTCCTTCGTCGTGATGCCGGCGGGCATGCTGGCGCTGTTCCTCATGCCGCTGGGGCTGGAGGGACCGGCCCTCGCCATCATGGGCTGGGGCGTGGATGCCACGCTGTGGACCGGCCGCTTGGTCGCGGGCTGGCCGGGCTCGGCGCTCGCGGCACCGCCCACCCCCGCACGGTGACTGGCGCTTTTTGCGCTGGGCCTGCGCTGGCTTTGCCTGTGGCGCCTGCCGTGGCGATGGGCGGGTGTGCCGCTGATGGCGGGCGGCCTGCTCTCGGGCCTGGCGGTGGCACCGCCCGACATCCTCGTCTCGGCGGATAGACGTATGCTGGCCGTCGCCACCCAGGCCGGCGTCCTCACCGAGCGGAGTTCCGGCGGCAGCCGCCTGACGCGGGAGTCCTGGCTGCGAAACTGGGGCGAGCAGGAGGCGACCATGATTCCGAAGGAGGGTGCAGCGGCAGAGGGCGCCGTTCTCTGCACGGCGCTGTCCTGTGAGATCCGCCCGCATCCGGACGGGCCATCGGCCATCCTGCTGCGCCAGCCACCGCGCGACACAGCCCGGCCGAGGCGCGGGCCGGCACTGCCGCCCCCGTCCGTCCTCGCCGAGACAGGCTGCGGGAAGGCTGCGGTCATGCTCTCGCTCGAGCCTATCCGGGGGTGGTGTCGCGAAACCCCCCGGGTCGACCGGTTCAGCGTCTGGCGAGATGGCGCCCATGCGGTGTGGCTGGCGCGGGACGGGGCGCTGATTCGGTCCGATCGCCAAGCCCGAGGGGAACGGCCCTGGGTGCCGCCTGTGCCAACCCCGCGGGTGCAACCCCAGGCAGAGCCATTTGCCGAAACGGAATGAAAGAAGGCCCGGGGAAGGATTTTCCCCGGGCCTTCATCATTCTACCTTGGAAAAGCTTAGTGGTAGCGGCGGACGAGGCCGACCAGGCGGCCCTGAACCTTCACCCGATCGGGGCCGAAGATGCGGGTCTCGTAGCGCGGGTTCGCGGCCTCCAGGGCGATGGAATTGCCACGGCGGCGCAGGCGCTTCAGCGTCACCTCGTTCTCATCCACCAGCGCCACGACGATCGCGCCGTTATCGGCGGTGTCACCGCGGCGGATGATGACCGTGTCACCATCCAGGATGCCGGCGCCTTCCATTGAATCGCCGGCGACCTCGAGTGCGTAATGCTCGCCACCGCCCAGCAGCGCGGCCGGAACCTCGACGCTCTCGCCACCATCGCGCAGCGCCTCGATCGGCAGGCCGGCGGCGATGCGGCCATAAAGCGGCAGGTGGACGGCGGCGGCGTCATTGGCGGTGCGGACGGCACCCGGCAGGTTCTGCGCGAAATTGCCGCGGATGACGTTGGGGGCGAAGGAGGGGGCCGGGGCAGGGGCAGCCGCTGCGGGCTGGGCGCCACGGGGCGCGAGACTGTCCGGCATGCGCAGCACTTCCAGCGCGCGTGCCCGGTGGGCCCGTCGCTTCAGAAAGCCCCGTTCCTCCAGCGCCGTGATCAGGCGGTGGATCCCAGACTTCGACTTGAGGTTCAGCGCCTCCTTCATCTCCTCGAAGGAGGGGGAGAATCCGGTATTGCGCAGATGCTTGTCGATGAAGGTGAGCAGCTCGTGCTGCTTCCGGGTCAGCATGGTGCGGAGGTCTCCCTGGGGGCGGGGGGCAGTCTTCTGCACGAACAAACGGGCAACCGACGCCGAAGTTCTATGAAAGTTCTCCCGCGTCGGTCAATGCCGTGCTTCACACTCCGAGAGAAGAAAGCTCCACAACCTCCACCGCCGACCCGGCCGGCGCCGCCGGGGCATGCGGCACGCGAACCACCAGCCCATCCGCCCGCGCCAGGGTGGCCAGCATGGAGCTGTCCTGCACAGGAAAGGGGCTGGCGACGAGATGGCCGGACGAATCACGGGAGAGTTCGGCGCGCACATAGTCCTGCCGCCGGTCATTGGCCGCCATGTCCCGGCCTAGCAGGGCGGAGCGGGTCTCGACCGGGCCGGCAGGCAGCCCGGATAGTCGCCGCAGGGCGGGGATCAGGAACACCACCGCGCAGACCAGCGCGGAAACCGGATTGCCCGGAAGGCCGAGCATGGGCGTGCCGCGCAGGTCGCCCCAGATCAGCGGCTTCCCCGGCCGCATCGCGATCTTCCAGAAATCGAGGGAGAAGCCCTGGGGACCAAGCGCCGACTGCACCAGGTCATGCTCGCCGACGCTCGCGCCGCCGGTGGTGACCAGCAGGTCGCAGCGCGCGGCGGCTTCGGCAGCGGCGGCAATGGCGTCCCGGTCATCGGGGGCGATGGGCAGCACCAGCGGATCGCCGCCCGAAGCCCGGACGAGAGCGGCCAGGGCATGAGCGTTGGAGGAGACGATGCCGCCCGCAGGGATCGGCTCGCCGGGCAGGGTGATCTCGTCGCCAGTCGCCAGGATGCCGATTCGCGGGCGGCGATGGACATGCAGCCAGGGATGGTTAGCCGCAGCGGCCAGACCGATGTCGCGCGCAGTCAGCTGGCGGGAGGCGGGGAGGAGTTCGGCGCCGGCGGTGAAGTCGAGGCCGGCGCGGCGGATCCAGCGGCCGGCGCGCGGCGCCTCATTGACGAGGACTTCCGTGCCTTCGGCGGTGGCATCTTCCTGCAGCAGGATGGCATCGGCACCGGGGGGCACCGTGGCGCCGGTGAAAATCCGCACCGCCTCACCCGGCCCGACGGAGCCTGCGAAGGGATGACCTGCCGGTGATGTGCCCACCACGCGCAGCCGGGCACCTAGCGATGCATCCACGGCCCGCAGGGCATAGCCATCCATTGCGGAGACATCGGTGGGGGGCTGCGTCAGCCGCGCCACCACCGGGCGGGCCAGCACGCGGCCCCAGGCCTCGGGCAATGCAACTGTCTCGGCCGGGCTGGGCGAGACACCCGCGAGGATGCGCTCCAGCGCCTCGGCCACCGCGATCATCAGGGCGCCTCGTAGAGGCCCGACTTGCCGCCGGACTTGCGCGTCAGCCGAACCGCCTCGATGCGCATGCCGCGATCCACGGCCTTGACCATGTCGTAGATGGTCAGCGCGGCCACCGTCACCGCCGTCATCGCCTCCATCTCTACTCCCGTGCGGCCGGTGGTGCGGACCGTGGCGGCAATCTCCACCGCATCCGGGGCCGCCAGTTCCAGGTCGATCGAGACGGAGGACAGGGGAAGAGGGTGGCAGAGCGGGATCAGCTCCGCCGTGCGTTTGGCCGCCATGATGCCGGCCAGGCGTGCGACGCCCAGCACGTCGCCCTTGCCGGCGCGTCCCTCGGCGATCAGGGCCAGGGTTTCGGGCTGCATGGTGATGCGGCCCTTCGCGGTCGCCTCCCGCACCGTCTCGGCCTTGGCCGAGACATCGACCATCGCCGCCCGGCCGGCGGCGTCGAAATGGGTGAGGGGGCCGCTCAAGCCGCCTCCACCAGAAGGCGGGCGGCGGCGCCCGGATCGGGCTGGCGAAGCAGGTGTTCGCCCACCAGCAGGCAACGTGCGCCGGCCGCGGCCATGCGGCGGACATCGCCGGGCGTGCGGATGCCGCTTTCGGCCACCGGGATGCGCTCGGCCGGGATCAGCGGCGCCAACCGCTCCGTCACGGAGATATCTGTCTTCAGCGAGCGCAGGTCGCGGTTGTTGATGCCGATCAGGCGCGTATCCAGGCCCAGGGCGCGATGCAACTCGGCCTCGTCATGCACCTCAACCAGCACGCCCATGTCGAGGCTCCGCGCGACGTCCTCCAGCTCCTCGGCCTGGTCGTCGCTGAGGGCCGCCATGATGATGAGGATGGCATCCGCCCCCATGGCCCGGGCCTCGAAGACCTGCCACGGGTCGATCATGAAGTCCTTGCGCAGCACGGGGAGGTTCGTCGCTTCCCGCGCCAGGCGCAGATGCTCGGACGTACCCTGGAAATAGGGCTGGTCGGTCAGCACCGAGAGGCAGGTGGCGCCGGCGGCCTCATAGGCGCGGGCAATGCCGGCCGGATCGAAGGGCTCGCGGATCAGCCCGCCGGAGGGGGAGGCACGCTTCACCTCGGCGATCAGCCCGACCCGCATCTCGGCGACGGCATCGCAGAGGGCGCCGGTGAAGGGGCGCGGCCGCCCAGCATCCCGGGCGCGCTTCTCCATCTCGGAGAGCGAGGCCTCCTGCTGGCGGGCCCGCACCTCGGCGCGCTTGTCCTCAAGGATTTGGCGGAGCGTGTCCGAAATGGGTGCGTCCGTTACCTGTGTGGTCTGGTCCATGATGGGGGTTCCTGGCGCCGTTACGCGGGCGCCGTCAAGCGGGGGAGGCTGGGGCGCCCGAGGCTGCGAATTCCGTGGCCCTGCCAGGGAAGCGCCGAAGGCCGCTATCTGGGGCGTGCGCCCCGCAAAGTAAGGGCGAAGTCCGAGGGGCGTGCCCGCCCCCCGGTGCGGTCCATGGGCAGAGCTCCTGGCTTCACGCCTGCGCCGCCGCCTTCAGTCGCTCCAACGCCATCATCGCCGCGCCCGAGGCGATCGACTCCGATGCCAGCGCGACACCCGCCCGCAGGTCGGTCACTTTGCCCGCCACGATGAGGGCCGCGGCCGCGTTCAGCAGCACGCAGTCCCGGTAGCCGCCCTCCTCGCCACGCAGCAGGGCCAGCAGGGCCTCGGCATTCTCCGCCGGCTCGCCACCGCGCAGGCTCTCCGCCGGGTGGCGCGGCAGGCCTGCGTCCTCGGGCGTTACCTCGAAGGCGCGAATGACGCCGTCCTTCAGCTCGACCACGTCCGAGGGACCGGTGACGGTCAACTCGTCCAGCCCCTGTCCATGGACCAGCCAGGCATGGCGGGTGCCCGTGCGGCCGAGGGTTTCGGCCATTGGCCGCAGCCATTGCGTGGCGAAGGCGCCGGTCATCTGACGGCGGACGCGCGCCGGATTCGACAGGGGACCGAGCAGGTTGAAGATAGTGCGAGTCGCCAGCTCCATCCTCGGCCCTGCGGCATGGCGCAGCGCCGCATGGTGGCGCGGGGCCATCAGGAAGCAGATTCCCGCGGCGCGGAGCACATCGGGTATCCGTGCGAAGGGCACGTCGGTGTTCACGCCGAGGGCGCTCAGCACGTCCGAGGCGCCGGCGCGGGAGGAGAGGGCGCGGTTGCCGTGCTTGGCCACCGGCACGCCGGCGCCGGCCACCACCAGCGCGGCGGCGCTGGAGATGTTCAGCGTGCCGGCCATGTCCCCGCCGGTTCCGACGATGTCGATCGCCTCGTCGGGAAGTTCCACGGCGATCATCCGGGCGCGCATGGCGCGCACGGCGCCGGTCAGCTCCGCCACCGTCTCCCCACGGACGCGCATGGCCATCAACATGCCCGCGATCTGCGCGGGCGTGGCCTCGCCAGCCATGACGGTATCGAAGGCGGCTTCCGCCTCGCTCTCAGCGAGGTGCTCCCCGGCGGCGAGCCGGGCCAGAACAGGTTTCAGCGACATGGTCAGGCAGCCCGGACCAGGGTCTGGCCGTGGATCTCGGGGCGCGGCGGCAGGTTGATCCCGGCCATCCGCATGACATTGGCCAGCATGTCATGGCCATGGGTGGAGGCGATGCTCTCCGGGTGGAACTGCACGCCCCAGACCGGCAGGTCCCGGTGGGCGAGGCCCATGACGAGTCCGTCCGCCGTCTCAGCGGTCACGGAAAGCTGCTCCGGCAGGTCGTCCCGCCGCACGACGAGGGAGTGGTAGCGCGTGGCGCGGAAGGGGGTCGGAAGGCCGGCGAAGACGTCGGTCGCGCCGTGATGGATGTCATGCACCTTGCCGTGCACGGGCTGCGGGGCGCGCACCACGGTGCCGCCGAAGGCCTGGCCGATCGCCTGGTGGCCCAGGCACACGCCGAAGAGCGGCACGCCCTTCTTCGAGGCGGCGCCGATCAGGTCCAGGCAGATCCCCGCCTCATTGGGCGTGCAGGGGCCGGGGGAGAGCACGATGGCGCGCGGGTTCATCTCCAGGGCCTGCTCGACCGACAGTGCATCGTTGCGCCAGACAGCGACCTCCGCGCCCAGTTCCCCGAGGAAATGGACGAGGTTGAAGGTGAAGCTGTCGTAGTTGTCGATGAGAAGGATCATGGCCCCGTCACTTCGGCCCAGCCCCACTTCCGGGTCAAGCCGGGCCGCCGCATGGCTGGGCCCGAACCGGCCTCAACCCGGCTCGCGCCGGGGGGCAGCGGCTGCGAAGCGGATCGCCTCCTCCGCCGCGCGGAACAGGGCGCGGGCCTTCTGGCGGGTTTCCTCGTATTCCGCCTCGGGGTCGCTGTCGGCCACTACCC
The DNA here is from genome assembly GCF_009848505.1 of Muricoccus harenae. Taxonomy (GTDB): domain Bacteria; phylum Pseudomonadota; class Alphaproteobacteria; order Acetobacterales; family Acetobacteraceae; genus Roseomonas; species Roseomonas harenae. The sequence continues at coordinate 11,303 of NZ_WWDL01000009.1, read as the reverse complement.
CGGCCCCGGCCTGGACGGACATGACGCCATCCTTCACCAGCGCCATGCGGAGCCCGATGCAGGTATCCATGCCGCCATCGGCGCCGAAATAGCCGAAGCAGCCGGCATAGACGCCGCGGCGGGAGGGCTCCGTCTCCTCGATGATCTCCATGGCGCGGACCTTGGGTGCGCCGGAGAGAGTACCGGCGGGGAAGCCCGCGACCAGCGCATCGAGCGCCGAGAGGCCGGGACGCAGCTTGCCCTGCACCTCGCTGCCGATATGCATGACTTGGCTGTAGCGCTCGATGCCGAACTGGGCGGTGACGCGGACGGTGCCGATCTCCGACACCCGCCCCACATCGTTGCGGCCGAGGTCGAGCAGCATCAGGTGCTCGGCCCGCTCCTTCGGGTCGGAGAGCAGCTCCTTCTCCAGGGCCAGATCTTCCTCCGGCGTCAGGCCGCGGCGGCGGGTGCCGGCAAGGGGGCGGACGGTGACGGTGCCGTCTCGCAGCCGGACCAGAATCTCCGGGCTTGCGCCGACGGCCGCGAAGCCGCCGAAATCGAAATGGAAGAGGAAAGGCGCGGGATTCAGCCGCCGCAGCGCACGGTAGAGGGCGAAGGGCGGCAGGGCGAAACCCTGCTGAAAGCGCTGGCTGAGCACGACCTGGAAGACGTCGCCGGCGGAGATATACGCCTTGCCGCGCTCCACCGCCGCGATGAAGCTTTCCTTGGTGAAGTCGGAGGTTGGCGTTCCGGGGGCGGGCAGGGCCGCCGGGGGGGCAGGGCGCGGCACCGGGCGGTCCAGCGCGCCCTCGGCCTCGTCCAACCGCGCCTGGGCGGCTGCGTAGGCCTCGCGCGCGCTTTCGCCGCGATCGGCGTAGACCGGTGCGCAAAGGGTCAGGATGTCGCGCACATGGTCGAAGACGGCGATCAGCGTGGGGCGGCCCAGCAGCGCCTCCGGCACGCCGAGCACATCCGGCGTGGTGGCGGGCAAGCGCTCCATGTGCCGCACCATGTCGTAGCCGAGATAGCCGAACAGCCCCGCGGCGCAGGGCGGCAGACCCTGCGGCAGCTCGAAGCGGCAGGACTGGATCAGGGTGCGCAGGCTCTCGAGCGGGGGCGCGGCCTCGGGCACGAAGGCATGCGGGGCGGAGAGGGCGTGGCGGTTGATCTCGGCGCGGCCCTCGCGGCAGCGCCAGATCAGGTCCGGCGCAAGGCCGATCATGGAGTAGCGGCCGCGGCTCTGCCCGCCCTCGACGCTTTCCAGCAGGAAGGTGTTGGGGCGCCCCTCGGCCAGCTTGAGGAAGGCGCCCACCGGCGTGTCGAGATCCGCGACGCGCTCGCGGAACACCACCTGGCCGCGCCCGGCACCATGGGCGGCGGCGAAGGCAGCGTAGCTGTCGGGGACGGTCATCGCGCGGCCACCTGATCCATCATCGACTGATTGATGGTGACGTCGGCGCGCGCCCGCAACGCGGCGGCGAACTGGGCCTCCAGGTCGTCCTGCATGCTCTGCTCCACCTCGGTCTTCACCCGGGCGAGGCCGGCGGCGTCGGCAGCCACATCGGCGGGAATGATCTCGGCGAGACGAGCGACCGCGAAGCCGTCCGAGGTCTGGGCCATCGTCACCTCGCCGACCTTGGCGGCGAAGAGGCCAGGCAGAAGCTCGCGCGGGATGCCACCGGGGGTGGCCTGCTGCGGATCGCGGAGGGAGGGGCCCATGCGGACCGGCTCCGCCCCTGCCTCGCGGGCAGCCTCGGCGAAGTCCTTCCCGCCCTGGGCGGCCGCGAGCAGGGCGGCGGCCCGCTCCTCTTGCACGCGGCGGCGGGCATCGAGCATCCAGGCGCGGCGCACCTCATTCTCCACGCTGGCGAAGGGGCGCAGCGTGGCGGGAATGGCGTTCGGCACGTCCAGCGCCAGGAAGCCTCCACCGGCCTCGGCCACGCGAGGGCCGCCGCCGGCCGGGTTGGCGAAGATCGCCTCCAGCACAGCGGCGCGGGCGGCGGGGCCGCCGGGCAGCTCCACCCGCTGGCCGTCCTGGCCATTGCCATTGCGATCGATGGTCACGCGGAGCGGGGTGAGGCCGAAGCGCTGCGCGACCTCCTCAACCGTGGCGCCGCCGGCCAGCGCGTCCTCCAGCTTGTTCGCCTCCTCAAAGGAAAGGTCGGCGGCCTTTTCCTGGGCGAGGGCTTGGCGCGTCTCGGCGCGCAACTCCTCGATCGGCTTCTCGGCGGCCGTTTGGATGGCGGTGACCTTCATCACATGCCAGCCGAAGGGGCTCTGGATCGGGTCGGTCACGCCGCCCTGGGGTAGGGCGAAAACGGCGTTGGCGATGGTCTCCACCGGCATTTCGCCGCGGGAGATCTGGCCCATCTCCAGGGCCGTGCCGCCGGCGGCCTCGGCCTGGGTGCGGATCGTGGCAAGGTCGGCGCCGCCGGCCCAGGCGGCGCGAATTGCCTCGGCGGTCTCCTTCGAATTGACCAGTGCCTGCTCGATGGTGCGGCGCTCCGGCGTGCCGCTGCGCTCCCGCTGCGCCTCCAGCCCGGCATCGATCTCGGCATCGGTGACGGTGACGCGCGGCAGCAGCGTCTCGGCCGAGAGCATGGCGAGCGCAACCTCGCGGTATTCCGGGGCGGAGAACTGGGCGGGGTTGTTCTCATGGAAGCGGGTGAGCTGCGCCTCGGTGGGGTCGGGCACCTCGGGGGCGCTCAGCAGGGAGAATTCCGCGACCTCGGCGACGCGGCGCTCGCCGGCATAGGCGAGCAGCTGGCGGGTGAGCGTCTCCGGCGCACGGGCCCCGGCGCGAACGGCGCCTACCACCTGCTGGCGCTCCAGATCGGCCACCACGACGCGGGTGAAATCGGCCTCCGTCAGGTCGTTCTGGCGCAGGAACTGGTTGAGGATCAGCGGGTTGAAGCGACCATCCGCACCCTGGAAGGATGGAATGGCGAAGGTGTAGGCGCGTACCGCTTCCGTGGAGACGGCGACGCCCAGGCGGCGCGCCTCCTGGCTCTGGGCGCGGGCGGCGATGAGGCTGTCGACCGCCTGCCGGGCCACGGCGTTGCGGAACTGGTCGTTCGGCTCGAAGCGCGGGCCGAGCTGGCGCTGCAGGCGCTGTGTCTCCCGCCGGGCGGCGTTCTGCGCCTCTGTCAGTTCGATCGGCTCCCCGCCGACACGGGCCACGGCATTGTCCCGGCCGAAGTTCCGGATCACGTCCTCGATCCCCCAGATCGCGAAGGACAGCACCAGGAGGACGAACAGGCCCTTGGCGAACCAGGTGCCGGCGAGGCGGCGGAACGCGGTGATCATATATCTGTGGCCCTGACGGGAAGGCGGGGAGGGCAGCCCGTAGCGCACCCCGGGCCCGTTGCCAAACATCCGGCCGCCCGATACGCGGCTGATGACGCGCCGCCACCCCAGGAGAGCCCATGACCCCCGGAGTCCGCCCCCTCATCGCCGGCAACTGGAAGATGAACGGCACGCTACGCGAGGCCGCCGCCCTGGCCGAGGGCGTGCGTGCCGGGCTGGACACGGTGCCGAATGCCGACCTGCTGATCTGCCCGCCCTTCCTGCACCTGCATGTCGCGGCGGCCTCCATGGGCTGGAAGCCGGTGGCGCTGGGCGGGCAGGATTGCTCGGCCGAGGAGAACGGGGCCCATACCGGGGACGTATCCGCCGCCATGCTGGCCGATGCCGGCTGCGGCTATGTGATCCTCGGCCATTCGGAGCGCCGGGCGGATCATGGCGAGACGGATGCGCTGGTCCAGACCAAGGCGCGCGCGGCCATCGCGGCCGGGCTGATCCCTATCGTCTGCGTTGGCGAGACTGAAGCGCAGCGCGACGCCGGGGAGGCCGAATCGGTGGTCGCGGCGCAGATCGCCGGCTCGCTGCCGCCGGATTTCGCCGGGGCCAAGGGGGTGGTGGCCTATGAGCCCGTTTGGGCCATCGGCACTGGCCGGACGCCGACCGAGGCCGACATCGGCGCCATGCACGGCCGGATGCGGGCCGAGGTGGCATCCCGCTTCCCTGGGGCCGGCGCGACCACTCGCCTCCTCTACGGCGGCTCCGTGAAGCCTTCCAACGCCGCCGCCATCCTGGCCCTGCCCCATGTGGACGGGGCGCTGGTGGGGGGCGCGAGCCTGAAGGCGGCGGACTTCCTGGCGATCGGCTCCGCCGTTCCGGCAGGCTGAGGCAGTCAGCTCCGGGGCGGGTTCCTGCAAGGAAGGTCGCCCCTGCATGGCGGGCCGGCGCATCCGGCCGGGCCCGTGCCCGCAATCCGTGCGAGAGGATGCCGGCCGGAACGGTTGGGGTAGCGGGCGGGCTGCGAGGGCGCTAGAAGCCGGGAATCATGACCACCGTTCTCCTCGTCCTGCACTTCTTCGTCGCCGCCGCCCTGATCGGAGTGGTGCTGCTGCAGCGCAGCGAGGGCGGCGGTCTGGGCATCGGCTCCTCGCAGGGAATGGGCAACTTCATGTCCGGGCGGGGCACGGCCAACCTGCTCACCCGCGCGACGGGTGTGTTGGCGACCCTGTTCATGGTGTTGGCGCTCGCCCTCGGGCTGCTGAACCAGGGAACGGGGCGGCAGCGCTCCCTCTTCGATTCGCCGCCTCCGGCCGCCGCGCCCGCCGCCCCGGCCGCGCCCGCGCTGCCGCCGGTGCCGAGCGTTCCGACCAACTAACCCGCTGTTCCTGCAGCGGCGCCCTTCAACCAGGCGACGCGCATGGCTTCATTGCGTCGGCGGGGCCCCATGGCCCCTGGCCGCGGCGCGTCCTCGTTCGCTATAAGGGTCTCCCATGACGCGGTACGTATTCATCACCGGCGGCGTGGTCTCTTCCCTTGGAAAAGGCATTGCCGCCGCATCCCTTGCGGCGCTCCTGCAGGCGCGCGGCCATAAGGTCCGGCTCAGGAAGCTCGACCCCTATCTCAATGTCGATCCGGGCACGATGAGCCCGTACCAGCATGGCGAGGTCTTCGTGACCGATGACGGGGCCGAGACTGACCTCGACCTCGGGCATTACGAGCGCTTCACCGGGGTGCATGCCAACCAGTCCGATGCCTGGACCACGGGGCGCATCTATTCCGACGTGATCGCCAAGGAGCGGCGCGGCGAATATCTGGGGGGCACCGTCCAGGTGATCCCGCACATCACGGATGCCATCAAGGAAGGCATCACCGCCGGGGTCGAGGAATACGACTTCGTCATCGTCGAGGTCGGCGGGACGGTGGGCGACATCGAGAGCCTCCCCTTCCTCGAGGCCATGCGGCAGCTGGCGAATGAGCTGGGGCCCCGCCGCAGCATCTTCGTGCACCTGACCCTGGTGCCCTGGATCGCCTCGGCCGGCGAGCTGAAGACGAAGCCGACCCAGCACAGCGTGAAGGAGCTGCTTGGCCTCGGCATCCAGCCGCAGGTCCTGCTCTGCCGCAGTGACCGGCCGATTCCGGAGAACGAGCGGCGCAAGATCGCCAGTTTCTGCAACGTGCGGCCGGAGAGCGTCATTCCCGCGCTCGACGCCTCCTCCATCTATGCCGTGCCGCTGCAATATCATGCGGAAGGCCTGGACCGTGAGGTGCTGCGGCACTTCGACATGTCCGTCTATGGCGAGCCCGACCTCTCGCGGTGGCACAAGATCCTGCAATCGCTGCAGCAGCCGGAGGGCGAGGTGACCATCGCCGTCGTCGGCAAGTACATGTCACTGCTCGATGCCTACAAGTCGCTGGGCGAGGCGCTGACCCATGGCGGCATCGCGCATAACGTGAAGGTCAGGCTGGACTGGGTGGACAGCTCCATCTTCGAGAGCGACGGCGCCATCAAGCGGCTGGAGGGGGTGCATGGCATCCTCGTGCCCGGTGGCTTCGGCGAGCGCGGGAGCGAGGGCAAGATCCGCGCGGTGCAATTCGCGCGCGAGCGCAACGTGCCCTTCCTCGGCATCTGCTTCGGCATGCAGATGGCGGTGGTGGAGGCGGCGCGGAACCAGGCGGGGTTGCCCGGTGCGTCCTCGACCGAGTTCGGTCCCTGCGAAGATCCGGTCGTCGGCCTGCTGACGGAGTGGAAGCGCGGCAACCAGGTGGAGAAGCGCGAGGAGGGCGGCGACCTGGGCGGCACGATGCGGCTCGGTTCCTATCCCTCGCTGCTCGCCGAGGACTCGCTGGTGCGCTCGATCTATGGCGGCAAGGCCGAGATCAGCGAGCGGCACCGCCACCGCTACGAGGTGAACGTGAACTACCGCGAGAAGCTGGAGGAGACCGGGTTGCGCTTCTCCGGCATGTCGCCGGATGGCGTGCTGCCGGAGATCGTGGAGCGGCCGGACCATCCCTGGTTCCTGGGCGTGCAGTACCATCCGGAACTGAAGTCCAAGCCCTTCGAGCCGCATCCGATCTTCGCCGGCTTCATCGGCGCCGCCGTGCGCCAGGCCCGTTTGGTTTGAGGAAGTTGGCATGACCCGCGTTTCCATCGGTGGGCTGGAGGTCGGCAACGACCTGCCGCTCGCCTTCATCTGCGGGCCCTGCCAGATCGAATCCCGCGCCCATGCGCTGGAATGCGCGGACGCCATCGCCGCCATGGCGAAGGAGGCCGGCGTCGGGATGGTCTTCAAGTCCAGCTACGACAAGGCGAACCGCACCAGCGCCAATGCCGCGCGCGGCGTGGGCATGGATGAGGGGCTGTCAATCCTGGCGGAGGTGCGGGAGCGCACCGGCCTTCCCGTGCTGACCGACGTGCATGACGCCGGGCAATGCGCACCCGTGGGCGAAGTGGTGGACTGCCTGCAGATCCCTGCCTTCCTCTGCCGTCAGACGGATCTGCTGCTTGCCGCCGGGCGCACGGGCAAGGCCATCAACGTCAAGAAGGGGCAGTTCCTGGCCCCGTGGGACATGGTGAACGTGGCGGCCAAGATCGCCTCCACCGGGAATGAGAAGGTGCTGCTCTGCGACCGCGGCACCTCCTTCGGCTACAACACCCTCGTCTCGGACCTGCGCGGCCTGCCGATCATGGCGCGCACCGGCTATCCGGTGGTGTTCGACGCGACGCATTCGGTGCAGCAGCCCGGCGGGCTGGGCGGCAGCAGCGGCGGGCAGCGTGAATTCGCGCCGGTGCTGGCGCGCGCGGCCGTGGCGGTCGGCGTGGCAATGGTGTTCATCGAATGCCACCCCGATCCAGACAAGGCCCCGAGCGACGGGCCGAACATGATCCCGATTCGCGAGATGCCGGCGCTGATCGCGCGGCTGAAGGACTTCGACGCGCTGGCGAAGGCCGTGCCCGCCGCCTGATCCGCCGGAAGGGGCCGGGAAGCGCTGCGGCGCCCGGGCAAATCGCTGCTTGACGCGATTGTCACCGGTGCCACGTGAATGACGGTCATTTGGTCCAAGCGTTGTCCGTCTGCCTGTCGGCACTCGTATCAGGGGTGCTGCGTGCCGCCATTCCGGCGGGCGGCAGATTCAAGGATGAACGGCGATGGCAAAGGTCCTGGTCCTTTACTATTCGAGCTACGGTCATATCAAGACGATGGCTGGTGCGGTCGCCGAGGGCGCGCGCTCAGTTGCTGGAACGACGGTGGATATCAGGCGCGTGCCGGAGTTGGTGCCGGAGGAGGTCGCGCGGAGGTCCGGCTACAAGATGGATCAGGCGGCTCCGATCGCCGTCGTGAGCGAGCTCGCGGATTATGATGCCATCATCATCGGCACGCCGACCCGCTACGGGAACATGGCGTCGCAGATGAAGAACTTCCTGGATCAGACGGGCGGGCTCTGGGCACGCAATGCGCTGGTGGGAAAGGTGGGTTCGGTCTTCACCTCCACTGCCAGCCCGCATGGCGGGCAGGAGAGCACAATTTTGGCGACCAACAACGTGCTCTACCATTTCGGCATGGTGATCGTCGGGCTGCCCTATTCCTATGCGGCGCTGGCGGATGTCACCAAGGTGCAGGGCGGCACGCCCTATGGCGCCAGCACCATCGCGGGCGGCGACGGCAGCCTGAAGCCGACTGAGGACGATCTCGGCGGGGCGCGCTTCCAGGGCGCGCATGTGGCGCAGATCGCGGCGAAGCTGGCGGCCTGATCGAGCGGCGGCTGGCGGCGGGGCAGGGGTCTCGCTGCCGGCTTTTCCGGCGCAAATCTCGGCAGGCCGGAGGCACCGTGCTATCGGCCGCCGATGCTCGGTTTGCGAGAGAATCCCGTTCACCGCGTCTGGTGGCTCGATCCGCACTTCTGGAACCGCGCTTCCGTGCTGCTGGCAGCGCTGGCGACATCGCGTTGCACCTGGCGGCGCATGCATGGAAACGGCCGGATTTCGAGGGCTGGTGGGCCGGTTTCGACCAGCGCGCCTATCTCACTGCCGCGCATGCCTGGGCCGCGGGCGACCTGACACCCGGGCTGCACCACTATCTTGCGGGCTATCAGCTGCTTGCCGCGCCCTTTGTGGGACTGCTGCCGGCGCAGCCTTTCGTCATCGCCGATCTCGCCTGCGCGCTTCTCTCGCTGTTCCTGCTCGTCGCCACCGCGCGCCGCCTCGCGCCCGACGAGCCCTGGGTGCCCGCCATGGGCGCCTTGGCCTTCCTGATCGTCACCATGTCCTCACGCGCCGCCGTGAGCATCTGGGCCGTGCCCTGGTCTACCACGCCGGCGGTGCCGCTCATCCTCGCCCTCTGGGACCTTCATCCCACCTCGCTCTGGCGGTACCTCAATCACCATTATTTCAAATGGGTGCATCTGATCCTCGCCTTCTACGCGCTGTGATGGCTTCGGTTGGTCTTGCGCGGCGTGGACCGGCGGCGCGCACTCGCCGGGCTGGCGGCCGCCGTGCTGCTGCTGCCCTGGTGCGCGTTGCTCGAGCCGATGGAGGCGACGGCGGTGGAGGTGTCGCGGGCGGCAAGCGGTGAGGCGGTGGTGGCTCTCCCCTTCGGCCTCGCGCTTCCGGGGCAGGGCGCGCTTCTGACGGCAGCGGGGCTGTGGGACGGCATTCCGGCGGCCGCGGGGCGGGTCGTTGCCACCGGGCCGGCCTGGCCCCGGGGCACGCTGGACATCGGGGCCTATCCGATGCCGGGCGGGGTGCTGGTCCTTCCGCTCCGGCCTCTCCCGGATGAGCCGGTGACCCTCTCTCTCGGCCTGGCCATTCCTCTCCGCGCGGAGGAGCGCGCCCAATCCGTGCGATTGGTCCTGCGGCCGGGCATCCCATGGTGGCCGGCGGAGGCCGCCGGGCCCGCCCCCTGACGGCGTCGTGCAGGGCGCATGACCTTGCCGGACGTCCGCCAGCGCCCTATCCGCATCCGGTCCCGGGATCACGGGGCAAGGCCGGGAGACAGCACATATGAGCGCCATCGCCGACATCATCGCGCGCGAGGTTCTGGACAGTCGCGGCAACCCGACGGTGGAGGTGGAGGTGGTGCTGGACAGCGGCGCCATCGGCCGCGCCATCGTCCCCTCCGGCGCCTCGACCGGGGCGCATGAGGCGGTGGAGCTGCGGGACGGCGACAAGTCCCGCTACGGTGGCAAGGGCGTCCGCAAGGCGGTCGCGAATGTCGAGGGCGAGATCTTCGACGCGCTCTCCGGCATGGATGCCACCGAGCAGGTGAAGATCGACGAGACGATGATTGAGCTCGACGGCACCCCGAACAAGGGCCGGCTCGGCGCGAATGCCATCCTCGCCGTATCGCTGGCCAATGCGAAGGCCGCCGCCGAGCATTACGGCCTGCCGCTCTATCGCTATGTGGGCGGCACCTTCGCCCGCACCCTGCCGGTGCCGATGATGAATATCATCAACGGCGGCCAGCATGCCGATAACCCCATCGACATCCAGGAGTTCATGGTGATGCCGGTGGCCGCCGGTACCATGGCGGATGCGGTGCGGATCGGCTCCGAGATCTTCCAGTCGCTGAAGCGCGCGCTTCACGATGCCGGCCATGCGACGAATGTCGGCGACGAGGGCGGCTTCGCCCCGAATCTCAAGAGCGCGGACGAGGCACTGGGCTTCATCGCCAAGGCCTGCGAAGCCGCCGGGCATCGCGTGGGCGAGGATGTGGTCTTCGCACTCGACTGCGCCGCGACCGAGTTCTTCAAGAACGGCACCTACGACATGGAGGGCGAGGGCAAGAAGCTCGATGCTGCCGGGATGGTGGGCTACCTGGCCGATCTCTGCGCGCGCTATCCCATCGTTTCCATCGAGGATGGCTGCTCGGAGGATGACTGGGAGGGCTGGAAGCTCCTCACGGACCGCCTCGGCAAGACGGTGAATCTCGTAGGCGACGACCTGTTCGTCACCAACCCCGAGCGCCTGCGCCAGGGCATTGAGAAGGGTGTCGGCAACGCGATCCTGGTGAAGGTTAACCAGATCGGTACGCTGACCGAGACTCTCGATGCGGTCGAGACGGCGCATCGCGCCGGGTACAAGGCGGTGATGTCGCATCGCTCCGGCGAATCGGAGGATGCGACGATCGCCGACCTCGCGGTGGCGACGAATTGCGGGCAGATCAAGACGGGCTCGCTGTCACGCTCCGATCGGCTCGCGAAGTACAACCAGCTGATCCGAATCGAGCAGGGCCTGGGCCCGGCGGCGCGCTATGCGGGCCGCACGGTAATGCCGCGCGGGCGCTGAACGGGGTTGGCGCGCGCCGCCAGCGCGGCGCGCGTGCAACGTCCGCAGCTATTTCCGCTGCGCTGCAGTGAAACGCCTTGCGCCGCAGCGCGGCGGCGATTTTACTCCTGGCCAGGGGATCATTCCGATCGGCCTAAGTCCTTCGGGGGAGGGGCAGTTGGCTTTTTTCAGGGGGGTGAAGCGCAGGGCGCAAGCCTTGGTGCTTCCAGTTATCTTTTTTGCGTTGTGCGGATACTTCGCGCATCACGCGATGCATGGGACGCGCGGGTTGCTGGCGCGTGACGCCCGTAATGCCGAGATCGCCGCCGCCCGCATCGTGCTGGCGGAGGCCGAGGGAGAGCGGGATGCGATGGAGCGCAAGGTCGCGGGCCTTCGCGCCGAGCACCTGGACCGGGACATGCTGGAGGAGCGCGCTCGCGCCCTGCTGAATGTCGTGGCCAAGGACGAGGTCATCATTCCCTACGCACCGAACCGCCGCCTGTTCTGAGGGCGGTCGGCGTGCACCAATTGGAACGGCGCGGCGGACTTCCGCCGCGCCGTTCCGCGTTTGAAGGCTCCGGGTGCGGCCCATCAGAGGGTGGGTCATTCTCCTAGGGTCTGTGACCGGACTCTGCGATGCGTAGGTTGATCATCGTGGCGGCGAGGTGGGCGAAGCCCATCCAGCTGCGGCGGGTCTTGTCGCGCCGGAGAGCAATGCGAGCCCAATCTTTGAGGCTGGAGAAGAGGTTCTCGACCTGGT
>NZ_WWDL01000087.1 GCF_009848505.1 Muricoccus harenae | reverse complement strand
CGCCCGTCACCGCGCGCGGATGCGCTAGGGCCCCTGCGGTGCAGCCGGGCCGCATCCTCGTCACGGGCGCCGGCGGCTTCGTCGGCCGCCACCTCCTGCCCGCCCTGCGTGCCGCCTTCCCGGAGGCATGAGGTAGCGCTGCGCAGGCGGGCTGGGACGGTACGCAAAGCTCGGCTGCCGCGGCGCAGCGCGGCTCCCTGGGCAGAGAGGGCCTGGCGCCTGGGAGGCGAGGGCCTGCATGAGTTGATCCCGCATCTCGAGCCGGAGCCGTCCGGCCAGGGAGCGGGCAAGGCCACCGCCGCTGGCCTGCGGCGAGGCTGGCGCAGGCCGCGCCGGCTCGGCTGACGGCGCCAGCAGCCCGGTGAAAAGCTGGCGCACGGCCTCCCGTGGCACCGTCCACAGGGCGTTGCCCATGGAAGCGTGGCGGCAGAAGCGCACCTGCTCGCCGAGCAGCCCGTGTAACTCCGCATAGAGCTCGTAGCTCAGGCGCTGGATGCCGCTCGGGCGTGGATAGCGCAGGCCGTAGCGGAAGGAATCCTCCACATCGAGCCAGAGGATCATCGGATTGGCCGTTCCATCCGCCATAGCGGCGGAGCAGGGGCCCCGGTGGGACAAGCCGGGCGAGCTTTGCCAATTTCCGCGCCGACACCCTCTCCCGGTGATCGGCGGACAGCCGCGGCGGCCGCCCAGCCACTCCGGAGCCCTTCCGTGCCAGAACCTGCCGCGTGTGGTGATCATCGGGGCCGGCGGGCACGCCAAGGTCATCATTGAGGCGCTCCGGGCCGCGGGCTTCCCGCCGCCGCTGGGCTGCGTCGTCCCGCTCCCGCCGTTCTACGGCCTGCCCGTGCCGGGAGGAGATGAAATGATGGAGCGCCTCAGGGCCGACGGCGCTGCCGCCGCGGTGGTGGCACTTGGGGGCGAATGGCATGCGGCTGAGGATGGGGAACCGACTCTCCGCGTTGGGCTACGCGCTGCCGCCGGTGCTGCACCCGGCGGCGCAGTGCTCCCCGAGCGCCATGGTGGCCGAGGGCGCGGTGATCATGGCCCAGGCCTTGTTAGGGCCGGAATGCCGCATCGGGCGGCTGGCCATCGTCAATACCAGCGCGGTGGTGGAGCACGACTGCATCTGGGGGAGGCCGCGCATGTGGCTCCCGGCTGCGCCCTGGCCCTGCTGGGGGGGCTCGGTGGTGCGGCCGGGCATCATGATCGGGGCGGATGCGGTGGTGGGCGCCGGCTCAGACGTTGTGCGCGATGTGCCAGCTGGCGCCCGTGTCGGAGGGGCGCCGGCCAGGCCGCTTCGTTCCCGGGGCAGGGGCCACTGCCGCCGGATCAGCCGGGCGTTGCCATCATTTCGGCGATCACCTGCTCCACTGGCCCGTCTGCCACGATCCGGCCGGCATCCAGGCGGATGGCGCGGGTGCACCAGCGGCGGGCGACGCTCATGTCATGGGTCGCGATGACCATGATGTCCGCCCCGGAAACGAGGCTGGCGAGGCGCGCCTCGGCCTTTTGCATGAAGGTGGCATCGCCTGCCATGAACCACTCGTCCATCAGCAGGATCTGGGGCTGCATGGCGGTGGCGATGGCGAAGGCCAGCCGGATGGCCATGCCGGCGGAATAGCCCTTG
>NZ_WWDL01000086.1 GCF_009848505.1 Muricoccus harenae | reverse complement strand
CCGACAGGCAAGTTGGCCGGTGGCCCCGGACGCAGGTCGGGCGTAGCCCGGCCGGAGACCGGGGCCACCGGCGCGATCGTCTCTATCGGGGATGATGGCGTGGGGTGCTGGCCGCTGCGGGCCGGTACGAGCGGGATCTCTGTGACCAAACGGAGACCGCAACGTGCCGGGCAAACCCGTCACCGACCAGCAAGCGAGAACCTACATGCAAGACCGACTGCGTCACAGCCAGCGCGCCGCCGCTGCCCGGGCAGGCTTCAGCGAGCGCACCGCCCGGCGGCTCGAGGGCGACCCCCGGCTGCCGTCCCAGCGCCAACCCAAACGCGGCCGTACCGTCCCCGACCCGCTGGCCGCGGTCTGGGAGCCGGTGCTGCTGCCGATCCTGCAGAGCGACCCGGCGGTACTGGCCGTCACCCTGCTTCGCCACCTGCAGATCACCGATCCGGACGGCTTTCCCGACGACCGCCTCCGCCGGACCTTGGAACGGCGCGTGCGCGACTGGCGCGCCCTGCATGGGCCGGAGCGGGACCTCATCTTCCGCCAGGCGCCGGAGCCTGGCCGGATGGCGCTGTCGGACTTCACCGACGCCGCGGAACTCGCCGTCACCCTGGCCGGCCAGCTCCTGCCGCACCGGCTCTACCACTTCGTCCTGGCCTACAGCGGCTGGGAGCATGTCGCCGTCGTGCTCGGCGGCGAGAGCTTCACCGCCCTGGCCGAGAACCTGCAGAACGCTCTCTGGGCGCTCGGCGGTGTCCCGCAGGAACACCGGACCGACAGCCTCTCCGCCGCCTACCGCAACCTCAGCCGTGAGGCCGCCGAGGACGTCACCCGCCGCTATGACGCCTTCTGCGCCCACTACGGCATGGCGGCCAGCCGCAACAATCCCGGCGAGGCGCACGAGAACGGCGCGGTTGAGGCCCACAACCGCCACCTCAAGGCCGCCCTCGACCAGGCCCTGATCCTGCGCGGCTCGCGCGACTTCGCCCGCCTTGCCGACTGGCGCCGCTTCGTCGACCAGCTCGTCGCCCGGCGCAACCGCCGCCGCGAGGCCGCGCTCCGGATCGAGGCGGCCGCGCTCAAGGCCCTGCCGGCCCGCCGTACCACCGACTTCACCGAGGTGGTCGCACGCGTCACCCGCACCGGCGGCTTCCTGGTGCACGGCATCTTCTACAGCGCTCCCTCCCGGCTGATCGGCCAGCGCCTGCGCGTGCATGTCTACGACGACCGCATCGACGCCTGGCTCGGCAGCACCCAGGTGGTCAGCCATCCCCGCCTGCGGGCCCGCCAGGACGGCCGCCGGGTCCACCGCATCGATTACCGGCACGTCATCCATGCCCTGCGCCGCAAGCCGCAGGCGCTCGCCGGCTCGGTCTACCGTGACGGCATCTTTCCCCGCAGCGAGTACGCCGCCGCCTGGGCTGCCCTGGCCGAGGCGCTGCCGCGGCGCGCGGCCTGCCGCCACATGGTCGACTTGCTCTGGCTCGCCCATGACGAGGCCTGCGAGGCCGAGCTCGCCAGCCTGATCGCCGCCGAACTCGCCGCCGGGCACCTGCCGGACGCGGCCACCCTCAAGCGCCGCCTGGCGCCACGTCCGCGCGACCTGCCGGAGGACGTGCCCGTCGCGCTCACCGCCCTCGGCGAGTTTGACGCCCTGCTGGAGGCGCACGCATGACCCCCCGCGCCATCGACGTCCATGCCTTGCCCGCCATGCTGACGGCGCTGCGCCTGCCCAGCTTCCACCGT
>NZ_WWDL01000085.1 GCF_009848505.1 Muricoccus harenae | reverse complement strand
TGGCTTTGCTATCGAATGTTGGCCCAGGCGTGCTGACGAATTTTGGCCCACCTGCCGTCCCCCAACCTACGGTCTTCCGTTTTTACCGGGGGGCTTGGCATGGACAGGAAAGCCAAGGTGGATTTGTTCGAGCAGCTTCGTCGGGAGCATGAGTTCGGGGTCGGGACGGTCGCGGGAGTGGCGGGCAAGTTCGGGGTGCATCGCCGGATGGTTCGGCTGGCGATTGCCGGTGCGCTGCCGCCGCAGCATCGCTACCCGCAGCGCGCCAAGCCGAAACTGGATGCGGTCACCGCCTTCATCGACCGGGTGCTGGATGCGGACTGCGGCGCGCCGCGCAAGCAGCGGCACACGGCGCGGCGCATTCACCGGCGGATCCTGAAGGAGTTTCCCGGCACCGCGGTGGCTGAGTCGACGGTGCGCAACCATGTCCGCGAGCGCCGTCGCGCCATGAATCTGGTGCGGCAGGAGATCTTCGTGCCGCAGAGCTATGGGCTGGGCCAGGAGGCGCAGGTCGATTGGTACGAGGCCTGGGCGGACCTCGGCGGCGAGCGGGCCCGGGTCCAGATCTTCGCCATGCGCTCGATGGCCAGCGGCGCCGCCTTCCACCGGGCCTACCTGCACGCGACGCAGCAAGCGTTCCTCGAGGCCCATGAGGCGGCTTTCGCCTATTTCGCTGGGGTGTTCCGGCTGCTGCGATACGACAACCTGGCCAGCGCGGTGCGCAAGATCCTGCGCGGGTACCGGCGGGAGGAGACGGTGCGGTTCGTGGCGTTCCGCTCGCATTGGCGGTTTGCCGCGGAGTTCTGCACGCCTGGCGAGGGCCATGAGAAAGGCGGGGTCGAGGGCGAGGTCGGCTATTTCCGGCGCAACCACCTGGTCCCGGTGCCCGCCGTGGCCGATCTCGAGGCGCTGAATGCGCTGCTGCTGGCAGGCTGCCGCGCCGATGAGGGACGGATCCTGGATGGGCGCAGCGAGGCGGTCGGCGTGGCGATGGCGGTGGAGCGTGACCACCTGCTGCGCCCCGCGGCCGAGGGGTTCGAACTGGCCGAGGTGACGTTCCCGCTGGTGGACAAGCAGGGCTGCGTCATCGTCAAGACCAATGCCTACTCGGTGCCCGCCCGGCCGGGCAGCCGGGTGGAGGCGCGGGTGTATCCGCTGCAGGTCGAGCTTTGGCACGGCGGACGGCGAATTGCCCGCCACGAGCGTTGCCACAGCCGCCGTCAGCAGGTGCTGGACCTCGAGCACTACCTGGACGTGCTGGGCCACAAGCCAGGGGCTCTGGCCGGATCCAGGCCGCTGGAGCAGTGGCGCCAGGCCGGGCGCTGGCCTGCCTGCCATGACGTGCTCTGGGACCGGCTGCGGGCCCGGCACGGCAAGCAGGACGGCACCCGCGCCATGGTGGCGGTGCTGCTGCTGGGGCGCGAGTTCGGCGAGGAGCCGCTGCGGGCGGCGATCGCCACGGCGGTGTCACTCGGCGCCAGCGACGTCGCGGCGGTGCGCTACCTGCTGGGCGAGGCGGCGCTGCACAAGGCCCGGCCCTTGCCGATCGATGTCGGCGCGTTGGCCCGCTACGACCGGCCAATGCCCAGCGTCGCCGACTACGACACGTTGCTCATCTCCAGCCCCTGCGCGGGGCGGGCGTGATGAGCGACCTGCAGGACCAGGCCATCCGGCAGCACTGCAAGGCGCTGCGCCTGCCGACGATCGGAGGCCAGTTCAGCCGCCTGGCGGAGACCGCCATCCGGGAGCAGCAGTCACATCCCGGCTATCTCGAGGCCCTGCTGGCGGCCGAGATGGAGGAGCGCGAGAGCCGGGCGATTGCCCGCCTGCTGCACGATGCCCGCCTGCCGCGGATGAAGACGCTCGAGGGGTTCGAGTTCGACCGCTCCGGCGTCTCGGCCGCCCAACTGCGCGGGCTGGCCGAGGGCGACTACGTCACCAAGGCGGAGCCGGTGCTGCTGATCGGCGAGGCTGGAACGGGGAAGTCGCATCTGGCGACCGGGCTGTGCGTGGCGGCCTGCCGCCAGCGGCGGCGGGTGCGGTTCACCACGGCGACCGGGCTGGTCAATGAGTTGGCAGAGGCAGCGCACGCCAACCAGCTCAGCCGCGCGCTCAGCCGCTGGGAGCGGCTCGACCTGATCTGCATCGACGAGCTGGGCTATGTGCCATTGGCCGAAACCGCCTGCG
>NZ_WWDL01000084.1 GCF_009848505.1 Muricoccus harenae | reverse complement strand
ATCCCGAGGCATGGGAGAGTTTTCAGCTTTCCCGCAACGAGATCAGGGACAGGCTCATCGCGCGCGGCGACTCGCCCGGGTTGTCCGGCATCGACGACTTGCTCGGCGATGCCCTACGGGAGGGCGGCACCGTCGTCCCGACCGACGAGGCCACCGTGGCGGTGCTCCGCCCAGCATTTCATGAGGCGTTTACCGAGGTTCAGCGGGTAATCGACTGCCTGATCATGGCCAAGCGGAACGACCCGCAGCAACCCGAATCCAACGATGGCGCGGGGTCATCGCCACCTCCTTGCCGGGCACCGTTCGATGCTGGTCCTGCTACTGCGGCCGAGGTGGATAGGGATGGGCTGCGGCTGTCTGACCTTGCCGACGCCTACCTGACGGGATGCAACGCTGAGCCCGACTACGCCGGGGACCTGCGCACCTACGTGCGGCGCTTACAAGAAAGCCTTGGCGGAGACGGCCCGGTCCAGCAGATCAGCAGACGGGACGTGGTCCGGTTCCGCGACCAAGTCCGCAAGTTGCCCGCCAGACCCACCCACGCACAGAGGCGGATGCCCATTCTCGAACTCGTGGAAGTGGCCGAGCGGGAGCGCGCGGAGGGCATCGGCAGGCCGCGTCTCACCAGCAAGACGGTGAAGAAGTGGTTAGACCACCTCGGCGCTATGTTTTGGTATGGACTCACGAACGAGCTTTGCACTGCGAACCCTGTCGCGGGAGTGAAGCCGCCGAAGGAAAGGGACCCCGAACCACCCCGGCAGCCGTTCAGTCAAGACGAGCTTCGTCTGATCTTCGCCTCGCCCCTCTACCAAGGTCACGCAGGCGACGCCTACCGATGCACTCCCGGCACCCGAATCATCCGTGACAGTAAGTTCTGGCTGCCCTTCCTTGGGCTCTACACCGGCTGCCGACGTGAGGAGATGGCGCAGGCGCGGGTCGCCGACGTGAAGTCGGAGGACGGGGTCGCGTTCCTGCACATCACCAGCGTGGCGCAGGACAATGGCCGCGAGAAGCGGCTCAAAACGTTCGGGGCTCGGCGGATGGTGCCGCTACACCGCGCAGTGCTCGCAGCCGGGTTCATGGAGCACGTGGCTGAGCGGCGACGCCAAGGTGAAATCTACCTGTTCTCCGATCTCAACCACACGGCCAGAGAGCCCGCAGGCGCCTTCGGGAAGTGGTTCGACCGATTTTGCCGCCGCCTTGTCGAGATGAACGGACTGCCCTTGGGACAAGGAATTGACCATCCATCAAGGACCTTTCACTCCTTCCGCCACACCTTCAAGCGCGCCTGCCGTGACGCCGAAATTGGCAAGGAACTTCACGACGAACTGACCGGCCATGTTGGAGGCGACGATGTCGGCCAAGGTTATGGGCGCACAAGTGATGGCCGGTTTTCTCTGCGGGTCCTCAACTCGGCGGTCCAAAGGATCGACTACAGCGGCTTTGTCGCCCCGCCCTGAATTTAGAAAGCGAGGGGCAGCGCGCCAACCGGCGCTTCCAATTCGGAGAGCGACTGTGTCACGCTCCTCTATGCTCAGATGGAATGAAAATTTCGAGGTGGTTCGGGAAAGGAATAGCTGGGGGAAACGGGTGGCAGAGGCCGCGCGGCACCCAGCAGCAACGACCTTGCTCGCCTTTTTCCTAACGGGGGTGCTTGGTGTTGTTTTCTCGAAGATGCTCGACGACTGGTCGCGTCAGCGGCAGGTGGAAGCGACTGTTCGGGAGCGTGCTGTCGAGTCGCTACGCGAAATCACCGATCTGCTCTACGAACGTCGGACGCGGAGCGAGTTGGTAGCTTCGTCGATCAGAAGAGATGCGGGGGAGGCTGAGGTGCGGGCACGCAAATCAGCCTATGATGACGCGTACATTCGCTGGAATACCAAGCTTCAAAGCAACCTTTTCCGCATTCGAGAGATGACGTCTGGTGCAGTAACCATTGGTGGTTACTCCCGATTCGAGTTCTACGCGGAAAGGTACTTGGTGCCTCTTTTGCTAGCCGCTGACGCATGCATCACTTCTGCTTACGACACCTACCTCACGCCTGCGAACGGATCACTAGATTCTGCACGCAAGAAACTTGACACCTGCTCTATGCGTGGGGCGCAAGTCTACATCCGCGACATCCACCGCTCCACTGTTACCTGTTCCTATGCGTTCACGGATGCTCTCTTCATGACAGTGCGCGCTGCCTCAACACGGCGCGAGAAGGAGGAGGACCTTTCCATGGAGTTGGAAAGGCGGTGCAGAGTTCCGC
>NZ_WWDL01000083.1 GCF_009848505.1 Muricoccus harenae | reverse complement strand
CACCCGCGGCGAGGAGATCAGGGCCAAGCGTCAGGCCAGAGCCAAGGCCAGACGCTGGGTGGTGGAGCGAACGCACTCCTGGCTCAACCGCTTCCGCTCCATCCTGATCCGATGGACCAAGAAGCCCGCCAACTACCTCGCCCTCCTCCACCTCGCCTGCGGCATCATCTCCTGGCGACATGCCCTACCGAGATAGGTTCTTAGCGCTAAGTCATGGACTTGAAGGATGCGCATTGCCGCGCCAGGACGGAGATAACGACGGCGGGTGGGTGGCCGAGGCTGACCAGGAGCACTCACGGCTGGGTGAAGCATTCTTGCCAGCAGATCCTCCGAACTGCCGGAGAAAGTTAAACAATCGATATGGAAGCAGAGCGAGATACGATTCATGTCCTAATTTTGTACCCTTGAAGCGCGGAAACTCGGCTTCGTGAATGTTCCCGCGCTTGTTACTATCGGCGTTACATTTCATCACGCAGAAGCTTTCTTTGTCCTCATCACCACTCCGGAACTCGGGCTAACGATGACCGCCGAACGCAATTCCTATGTTAGGTCCGCACTGGAGCAGGCGGTCCGCGTGACGCTTGAGACGCGCCTGGAACAGGCCGGGGCTGGTGAGGATCGGACTGCGGTGCTGACCGAGATACGAGGAAATCTGGCACACGCGCTCGCATATGCGCCTGTTCAGGGCGATCCGGTGCAAGACCTGGGGTTCAGAGCTTCATTTGCGGCAGTCTGCGACGCCGAAATCGCACGACTTGAAACTTGCGGAAGTCGGGAGAAACGTCTCGGGTTTGGTGAGCGGTAGCGGCGACCCGACCGAACTGCTCCTTCCCTCGGCTGTTCACGAGCTGAACAGCAGCGGCTGAGCTAAGTTCGCCATCGTGGCATAGAAGCCACAGCGTCGCCTTCAGGTCAGTCATAACGGGCTCGTGTGGAGAACATTGCTACACCTCCGTTGTATTCCTCCGGCTTGCTCGGAAGGTTAAGTGCGTGGCTCAAATCTCTGAAACTTCGAACGTAGCGGCGACCACCGGGCTGAGTTCCGATGAGGCGAAATTTGCCGCGAGTAATGAACTGCCGGCATCCGAAGATGTGGCGGTCCTGATGGCAGAGTTGAAAGCGACTTGTGATCGCCTCTTTGCCAGCCTCGGCGGCGCACCTGCTCCAGATGGGCAGTTCTTACCCGAAAACGCTGCCGCTCAATCAACCCAACTACCCGCAACTCTCGATGCGGCCGCGCTGAAGCGGATGCTGCGGTTCCGCGCAAACCGTCGGCGACGCAACGCGCTCAGCGAGTTCTTTGACTGGCCAACCTGGGACATGCTGCTGGATCTTGCGGCCGAACGCGCGGAGGGCGGTCATGTCTCCGTCTCGTCCGTGTGCATCTCATCCGGCGCGCCACAGAGCACGGCGCTTCGTAAGCTGGCAGCACTGGAGAGCGCCAAGCTTGTTGAGAGGTACTTCCACGGCAAGGATCGGCGCCGTGTATGCATAAGGCTGACCGAGCAGGCGGCAGAGATGGTCGCGTCCGCACTCCGCGACGAACTCGCCGTTTACCATTCGCTGATGCCGGTGCGGTAGCTGCGAACCACGCGATTGCCTGCTGCGCCATGGTTTTCGAGGAGTGAAGCCGCTCGGTACGCCGGAACACATACCGTCTGACTCGCTAAGCGCCTTTTTTGTGTTCAGCGCCTCTCTCGCCGCCACTCCCAAGGTGGCGTCCTCTGGCCCACCGGAAGCGCCCGCACTCCGCGCCTCCCTCCAGGGCGAGCAGCGAAGGATCGTGACTGTACCGGCGGTACACCCAGGCGGCAGCGCGTATCTGAGTAGGCGGGTATCCTTAAGCTTGTCATCGCCAAGCTGCGCCACGATAGGGTTGGCGCATTGTCCGAGCGCGGCCGCAAGCTCATCGACCAACTGGAGCTGGAACTCGGCGACCTCGTCGCCACGGACTCGACGCGGGCTGACGGCTAGAGCGGGGAACGGCCCGAGGCACCGCCGCGCTGCAAGCCAGTCGGGCGGGCCTCTGCCCTCGCACTTGCCGCGAGAGCAAGTGGTGATCCCATCGCCCTCTGCCGGCCCCTGCTGCGGGCGAGCTGTCCAAGCTGGGCGAGGGCATCACGGAGGCCCTTGAGGTGGTGCCCCAGTCCTGGAAGGTGGTCCAGGCCGTACGGGAGCGGTTCTCCTGCCGGGTCTGCGAAACCATCATCCAGCCGCGCGCGCCGTTCTGCGCCATCGCCCGCGGGCCCGCCGGGCCCAATCTCCTGGCCATGGTTCTGGAGGCCAAGTACGGCCCTGTAGCGCGTCAACCAAGTTGTCCGGGACCGACAGCCAAGATGGCTGGTGCTGGCCGGGGCGGATGGTGGCTCAGGCGGTGATGTTTTCCTTGTTGTCGGTGAGGTTGTCGGCGTCAGGCTGGTG
>NZ_WWDL01000082.1 GCF_009848505.1 Muricoccus harenae | reverse complement strand
ACCACCCCACTTCCCCCCGCCCCCGTTCCGCCCCAAAACGGCACGCACCATAAACGGGGGAGAACAGCAGCGTGGCATCCATCGGCATCTTCGGCATCACCGGCCGCATGGGCCGCCTGCTGAGCGAGGAAACCACCGCCGCCGGCGCCACCCTCGCCGGCGGCACCTCCCGCTCCACCCCGGGCACCACCCCGGACACCCTCGCCGCCTCCGCCGACGCCCTCATCGACTTCACCAACGCCGAAACCGCCACCACACACGCCGAAGCCGCCGCCCGCGCCGGCAAACCCCTCATCCTCGGCACCTCCGGCCTCAACGCGGCCCAGGAAGCCGCCATCGCCGAACTCGCGCGCCAGATCCCCATCGTCTACGCCGCCAACTTCGCCCCGGGCGTGAACCTGGCCATCGCCATCGCCGAACGCCTCGCCGCCGCCCTCCCCGGCGAAACCTACGACGCCGAAATCGTCGAAACCCACCACCGCCAGAAAGTCGACGCCCCCTCCGGCACCGCCATCGCCCTCGGCCGCGCCGTCGCCGCCGGCCGCAACACCACCCTCGAACAAGCCGGCATCGAATCCGGACGAGACGGCCACACAGGCCCCCGCAAGACCGGCGCCATCGGCTTCGCCGCCCTCCGCGCCGGACAGGTGGTGGGCGAACACACCCTCCTCTTCGCCTCCGCCTCCGAACACATCAGCCTCACCCACCGCTCCTTCGACCGCCGGGTCTACGCAACCGGCGCCGTCCGCGCCGCCCTCTGGGCCACCACCCAACCCCCGGGGCTCTACGGAATGAAACACGTCCTGGGCATGGCCTGACGCAACCCCGCTCGGGCGCGAAAACCAAACGCCCCGCGCGCGTTCCGCCGGAACGGAAGCCCCGCAACCCACGGGGCACGAACCGGACAGCAACGCCATGACCGAAAGAACCAACCCCACCACCCGCCGCAACCTCACGGCCCGCATCCTCCCCGCCACGGCACTCGCCCTGGCGGCCACAACCACAACCCTCCTCCACCCGAAACCCGCCCAGGCCGCCACCGCCGCCGAAATCGACGCGGACGTCGCGGCCGCCCTCACCCGCCTCCGCAACCTGGACAACACGCGGCCCCTCTTCGCCCAGGCCCGCGCCGTCCTCGTCTTCCCCCGCATCATCCAGGGCGGCTTCATCGTCGGCGGCCAATACGGCGAAGGCGCCCTCCTCCAGGGCGGCAACACCCGCGGCTACTTCAACATCGCGGGCGTCTCCCTCGGCTTCCTCGCCGGCGCCCAGGCCTCCGGCCTCGCCATGTTCTTCATGACCGACGAAGCCCTGAACGCCCTCATGCGCGCGGATGGCTGGGAGATCGGCACCGGCCCCAGCGTGGTCGTGCTGGACCGTGGCCTCCAGGCCAACATCACGGCCACCACCCTGCGGGAGCCCGTCTACGCCATCACCTTCAACCAGGAAGGCCTCATGGCGGCCCTGGCCCTCAACGGCACCAAGATCACGCGCATCAATCCGTCCTGACAGGAATCGGGAGCCTCGGCCCCCGGACCCCCGACCGGGGGGTGGACGCACCCCCCGGACCCCGCGATCTAATAGCGAGATGGAAAACGTCCTCACAATTCCCGCCGATCTCCTGCACCGGCAGCTCACCACCGTCTTCACCACCTGGGGCATGTCCCAGGACGACGCGGACATCACCGCCACCATCATGGTCGAAACCGACCTGAGTGGCGTGGACTCCCACGGCGTCGGCATGCTCCCCCACTACCAGAAGCTCCTGCGCGAAGGCCGCCTCGACCCCCGCGCCACCCCCACCGTCACGCGGGACAACGGCCCCGCCATCCTTTTCGACGGCAACAAGGCGATGGGCCACGTCCCCGCCCACCAGGCCATCCGCGCGGCGATGGAAAAGGCCAGGCAGCACGGCATCGGCGTGGCAGGCGTCGCCAACTCCAACCACTACGGCGCCGCCGGCTGGTACGCCCGCATGGCGGCGGAAGAAGGCCTCGTTGCCATCTCCCTCACCAACGCCAGCCACCTCCTCGTCCCCGTGCGCGGCACACAACCCGCTCTCGGCACCAACCCCCTCGCCTTCGCCGTCCCCACGAAGGACAAATCCCGCCCCGTCTTGCTGGACATGGCCACCACCACCGTCGCCTATGGCAAGGTCAACATCGCCCGCCGCGCCGGGAAACCCCTCCCCGCCGGCTGGGCCATCAACGAACACGGCGGCCCCGAAACCGACTCACAAAAGGCCTTCGAAGCCCGCCGCCTCGCCCCCCTCGGCGGCACCCGCGAACTCGGCGCCCATAAGGGCTACGGCCTGGCGCTCATGGTCGAAATCCTCTGCGCCACCCTCACCGGCTCCGGCAGCGCCATGCGCGAAACCGGCCACTTCTTCCTCGTGCTGGACCCGACCGCCTTCCGGGAGCGCGAAGACTTCCAGAACGACCTGGAAGACCTCCTCGCCCGCCTCCGCGCCAACACCCCAGCCGACCCTGCATACCCCGTCCTAATCCCCGGTGACCCGGAGCACGAGGTAACCGAGCAGCGACAGCGTGATGGAATTCCTATGGTGCGGACGCTGGTAGAGGAGGTGCGGGCGGTGTGTGCGGAGAGTGGGGCCCCTTTCATTCTCCCATGACCTAACCAGCCAACAGCTCCTCGTTGTAGCCGGGACATTCTCCACTGTCTCAGGTGCTTCGCTGCTAGTGTTCCGAACCAGAAATTCGTTCTTGTATACGGCCCTTGTAGGGTGAGAGGCTTCTCGGCCAGTCTAGGAGGTCGGGATGGGACGTCGGGCGGTTGCGCTTGAGCTGAGTGAAGCGGAACGAGCCGAGCTTGCGGCGCTGGCGGCCCGGCGCAGCACGGCCCAGGCGCTGGCTGCGCGGGCTCGCATCGTGCT
>NZ_WWDL01000081.1 GCF_009848505.1 Muricoccus harenae | reverse complement strand
CAAGGGCTATTCCGCCGGCATGGCCATCCGGCTGGCCTTCGCCATCGCCACCGCCATGCAGCCCCAGATCCTGCTGATGGACGAGTGGTTCATGGCAGGCGATGCCACCTTCATGCAAAAGGCCGAGACGCGCCTCGCCAGCCTCGTCTCCGGGGCGGACATCATGGTCATCGCGACCCATGACATGAGCGTCGCCCGCCGCTGGTGCACCCGCGCCATCCGCCTGGATGCCGGCCGGATCGTGGCAGACGGGCCAGTGGAGCAGGTAATCGCCGAAATGATGGCAACGCCCGGCTGATCCGGCGGCAGTGGCCTCTGCCTGAAAGGCGGGACAGTCGAATCATTTTCCCTACCAGGGTACACTGCTTGTTTTGCAGAGAACGTTGGTCTAGCGGTATGCAAATGGAACGTTTTATCTGATGATACTCTGGATTGATGTGGAGGACCTCTTCCACTACGCGCTGCGTAATCCCCGGCCGAGCGGCATCCAGCGCCTGTCCTACGAGCTCTATGCCGAGTTGCACGCGCTGCTCGGGGAGTCCGTGCGCTTCTGCCGCCATGACCCCGTCAGCAGTTCGCTGCGGACAGTTCCTTGGTCGTCCATCCATCGGATGTTCGCCGGGCTGTTGGAACCGGCGCCGAAATCGGCCCGGCCCGGCCCCGGCGCCACGGCGAAGATCACGACGCGTGCCACGGATCCGGCAGGCTTGGCTCGCACCGTGGCTCGGCGGTTGCCGCTGGAGATGCGGGACCCGCTTGCGCAGAGCTATGCCGCACAGCGCTTGGCTTTTTCCGCGCAGCTGGCCGCGTTGCGTCATGGGACCAGGGCTTTGCGCCACTTCCCGCTGCTGCTGCGCAGCCCCACCGCTCGCATGGGCGAAGCAGAGGCAGAGACGAAGCCAGGAACGCCAGCACGGGCACTAGAAGGCCAGGACATCCGCGAGTTGGCCGGGCCGGAGGACATCCTCGGCGTCTTCGGCTCGCCCTGGTTCCACCCGGACTATGCCGGCTTCATCCGACAGGCAACGGCAAGCCCGGCACGGAAAGGCCGGTCCATGCCGACCGCGCTGCTGGTCTACGACTTGATCCCGCTGCTGCGGCCGGAGTGGTGCGACGCCGGGCTGGTCCGCGTCTTCCGGCGTTGGTTCGAGGGGGTCGCTCCTCAGGTGGATCACCTCTTCGCTATTTCCGATGCCACGGCTCGGGACGTGGAGCGCTGGGCCGCTCGGGACGGCGTGCGCCTGAACCTTCCAGTGCGCACCCTGCCAATCGGCACCGGCTTCTCGGGTCCCCCGGTCCAGGCGGACGCAACGCTTCCGGCCGGACTGCGCCCGGGCGGCTATGCGCTGGTCGTCTCGACCATCGAGGCGCGCAAGAACCATCTCCTCGCCTTCCGCGCCTGGCGGAGGATGATGGAGGAGATGCCACCCGAGGCCGTGCCGCAGCTCGTCTTCGCCGGCCGCACCGGCTGGCTGGTGCAGGACCTGATGCAGCAACTTAAGAATTGCGCCTATCTCGATGGCAAGGTGGTGGTGGTACCCGATCCCACCGATGCGGAGCTGGTGGCGCTTTATCGGGGATGCCGCTTCACCCTCTTCCCCTCCCTCTATGAGGGCTGGGGCCTGCCGGTGACGGAAAGCCTGTCCTTCGGGAAGCTCTGCGTCGCCTCGGACCGTACCTCGGTGCCCGAAGCGGGCGGCAACTTCTGCCTTTACATCGATCCAGAGGACATCACCGGCGCCACCGAGGTGATCCGCCGCGCCTGCACGGACGACGCTCTGATCGCTGAACGCGAGGCGGCGATCCGGGATGAGTTCAAGCCGGTGCCCTGGCGCCGCTCGGCCGAGGTCCTGGCCGCCTATCTCGGGATCACGCCAGGCTGAGGGCGCAAGCGCCCTCCCCGACTATTTCCCCGCCGCCACCCGGGCGCGCCAGTCGGCCAGGACGCTCGCCAGCGTGTCCTCCCATGGCACCACCGGGGCCCAGCCGAGGATCGAACGCGCCAGGGTGGAATCCCCCTGCACGCGCTCGACATCGGTGGATCGCAAGCGCGCGGCTTCCTGGGCCACCTCCGCCTTGATGCCGGAGAGGGCCAGCAGGGCGTCCAGCATGTCACCGATGCGGCGCGGCGTGCCGGAGCAGATGTTCAGGGCGATGCCCGGCGGCAGAGTCTCGGCCTTCGACAGGGCGGCGACATAGGCTGCGCAGACATCCCGGACGTCCAGGAAGTCACGCCAGCGGTGCAGCGCGCCCGTCTGCACCACGGGGGACTGCAGCCCGGCCTCGATCCGCGCGATCTGTCGCGCGAAGGCCGCCACCACGAAGCCGTCCGTCTGGCCGGGCCCGGTATGGGTGAAGGGGCGCAGCCGCACCGTGCGCAAGCCGCGCAACGCCATCTCTCCCATAGCCAAGTCCGCCGCCGCCTTGCTGGCAGCATAGGGATTGGCGGGACATAACGCGGTCTCCTCCCCCACCGGCGTGCCGGCCTGGAAGGCCAGGCCATAGACCTCTCCCGATGAAGCCAGGAGGAAGGCTGCCTGGGGCGCCGCGCGAAGCACCGCCTCGCCCAACGCCACCGTGCCGAGGAGGTTAGTGCGCCAAGCCGCCAACGGATCCCGGAAGGAGGCGCCCACATCGGCGCGTGCCGCGAGATGCAGCACGGCATCCGGCCGCACGTTCCGGACCACGTCCGGCAGCGAGGTGCCATCATCGAGGTCCAAGGCCACCACCTCGTCCACCCCGCGCCCTGCCATCTCCGCAGGATGCCGACTGGCCCCAATCAGCGCCGCCTCCGGGAAGGCGGCACGCAGGGCGGGCAGGAGGTGGCGGCCGACGAAGCCGCCGGCGCCCGTGACGAGGATGCGGCCCGGCTGCACCGCAGGGGCCCTAGCGCATCCGCGCGCGGTGACGGGCG
>NZ_WWDL01000080.1 GCF_009848505.1 Muricoccus harenae | reverse complement strand
AGCACGATGCGAGCCCGCGCAGCCAGCGCCTGGGCCGTGCTGCGCCGGGCCGCCAGCGCCGCAAGCTCGGCTCGTTCCGCTTCACTCAGCTCAAGCGCAACCGCCCGACGTCCCATCCCGACCTCCTGGACTGGCCGGGAAGCCTCTCACCCTACAAGGGCCGTATACAAAAACGAATTTCTGGTTCGGGACACTAGGGTCTGCTGGCACCTAAACGCCAATGCTCGGCTGGCGTTAGGCCGCTTCTCTTCCGCTGGAGGGGCGGCACAACGATAACTGCGTCGAACGCCTC
The DNA here is from genome assembly GCF_009848505.1 of Muricoccus harenae. GTDB lineage: Bacteria > Pseudomonadota > Alphaproteobacteria > Acetobacterales > Acetobacteraceae > Roseomonas > Roseomonas harenae. Next base: position 2,911 of record NZ_WWDL01000080.1, on the reverse strand, counting down.
CGAGCGAGGCTGAAGGAGTGGCGCGCAGTCGCAACCCGCTACCCCTACCGGGCGGAGCTGCGCTACCGGCACCCTGGGGGCTTCAGCATCGCGCCCAATGTTGAGTGGGTGCCGCAGGGCTTCTTCGTGGACAACGCGAATACGCAGAAGACCAACTTCTGCGCCTTCCTCGGCCTGCGCGCCGGATGGGATTTCGAGATCGGCCTGTCGGTCTTCGCCGAAGGGCGGAACTTGGCGGAAAGCGCTACATCTTCAATGCTTCGGTCGCGCCGGTCGCCACCCTGAACTCGGCGCTGCTCGAATCGGGCTTCGGGCGCAGCGTCTATGGCGGGATCCAGTTCCGCTTTTGACCGCTACCCTCCATGGCCCGAGTGGCAATGCTGGCGAGCCGCCTTGCTCTCAGTCCGGTCTTCTGAACCCTTGGGCCTTCCCGGCGCGAACGGCGCCGACTGGCCGTCCCTCAAGAGGAGCAACCACCGTGTCCCAGCCAGCCGCCGCAAGGAGCCTCTTTCTCGGCGCCGCCCTCCTGGCCGCGCCCGCCTCGGCTCACGTCACCCTGGATCAAGCGGTACTGCCAGTCGACAGCTACGTCCGCATCGCCCTCCGCGTGCCGCATGGGTGCGAGGGCGCTGCCACGACCGGCGTCCGCCTGCAGGTGCCAACCGAGCTCCGCGGCGTGCGGGCCATGCCGGTCGCGGGCTGGACCCTCACCTCCCGCATGGAGGGGGGTGTCACCGTGCAGGGCGAGCACGGCACAACCCATGTGCCCCGGGAGGTCTCCTGGCACGGCGGCAACCTGCCCGACGACCAATACCAAGAGTTTATCATGCTAGTGCGGACCCCGACTGAGCCGGGTGCTACGCTCTACTTCCCGGTCGTGCAGGAGTGCGAGGGCGGCAAGGTGACGCGCTGGATCGAGCGCCCGTCCCAGCTGGGCGAGACCCTGCGTGCACCCGCTTACGTTGTCCGCATCGTGCCCAAGAGCTGAGGTTCTGATGAGCGGTTGCCTGCGCCTGCTGGGTCGGCTTCTGCTCGTCCTGGCCCTGTGGGGTCTGCCGCAGGGACAGGTGTGGGCGCATGCCTCGCTGATCGGTGCCACGCCCCTGGACGGCGCCAGCCTGCCTCAGGCCCCCGATGCGCTGACCTTGCGCTTCGATGAGGCCGTAACCCTCATCAGCCTGCGCGTCGTCGGACCGGCGGGCGAGGTGGGACTGGTTGCTCCGCCCGAAGCGACAGGGGGAACCCTCCACGCCCGGTTACCCCCTGGTCTGGCGGAAGGTACCTACCTCGCGAGCTGGCGCGTTATTTCGGCCGACGGCCATCCGCTCGGCGGCACGTTCGCGTTCGGGGTTGGCGGCGAGCCCAGCCCCGCGGCGGCTCCGGAGATGACGGCGGATGCCCTTTGGACCTGGGCCGCTGAGGTGCTGCGCTTCCTGTTCTACGCCGCCTTCGCGGTAGCGGTTGGCGGCGTGCTCTTCCGCGCCCTCGTGGAGGACACTCCTGGGCCTCTCAGGCGCCGTATGGCAGGTGCGGCGCTCACCGGCATCGGCGTCGTAGGACTCAGCTGGGGTGTGCAAGGCGGCATTATGCTGGACGGACTGTTCCCCGCCGCCCTGCTCAACCAGGCGACCTGGCAGGCGGCAGTGGCTTCGACGCTGTTCGACCGAGCCGCCATGTCCGCGCTTGGCCTCGCCCTCACTGCGACCTCCCTCTGCTCCATTGGCCGCGCCTCGTGCCTGCTCGGTCTGCTAGGTGCTCTGGTGGCCGCCATCGGGCTGAGCCGATCCGGCCATGCGGCGACCGGCGGCTGGGTAGGACAGTTGCTGCTCGTCCTGCATGTCCTCGCCATGGCTTACTGGGTCGGGGCGTTCTGGCCGCTCCTGACCCTGCTGGTGGCCCGCGGAAGCAAGGCGGCCTCGGCCGTGCGGCGCTTCGCGGCGCTCGCCATACCAACTGTGGCGGTGCTGGTCCTCACAGGGGCGGCCCAAGTGGCCCGGCACCTACCCGACGCAGGCGCCCTAGTCACGACGACCTATGGCCAACTCGTGCTTGCGAAGGCCGCAGGGGCATTACTCCTTTTGATGCTGGCCGCGCTGAACCATATTCGGTTCACTCCCGCCCTCGCAGCCGGGCGGCCTGGAAGTGCGGCGAGGCTTTCGCGCAACATCCGCGCGGAACTGGTTGTCGCCACTGCTGTTCTCGGCGTCACGTCGGTCCTGAGCATGACCTCGCCCCACCCAAACACGGCGACGCCTCCCGCGCACCATGCCGGGCATTGGATAGGCGACACGCATGCAGAGGATGAAGGGGAGATCACGCGTACGGTCAGCGGAAGCATGGACACGCAGGGCGGGGCGATCCGCCTGCAGCTGGCGGTCAGCCCCGGGCGTGCTGGGCGGAACCAGATCACGGTCTGGCTCGACCGGGTGGACGGCAAGGACTTCCGGCCAGCCGAAGTCTGGATCGAGCTGTCTCAGGAGAGGTCAGGTGTCCTCGGTATCCGACGTCAAATGCGTGCAGATGGCCCCGGCCGCTTCGAGCATGATGGGACGGAACTAGCTTTGCCCGGCCGGTGGACCGCCCGCGTGGAGGTGCTGATCAGTGACTTCGAGCAAGCCTCCGCTCGGCTCAGCTTCAGCGTTGCCGCTCAGCCTAACATCGCTCACGTTCCACGCTGAACTTGGAGGATCCGGTTCCCATCCATCGCAGAAGCCTGCCGGGCAAGTGCTTTGCGCAGGCGATGTCCGCTTCGAAGCCTCGGTGGGATGCCCATTAATGTCCGAGATGGGCGGAGGCCGTGTGAAAACGCTGGGCGGAGTATCCTATGGCCTTCGGAGGGGAGGCTGGGATGAAGCGCTTCGTGGAAGGCGAGGAGCGGGGCCAGGTGACGCTGCTTCCCGACTGCATTGAG
>NZ_WWDL01000079.1 GCF_009848505.1 Muricoccus harenae | reverse complement strand
CGACGGACCCATAACACCCACGCGGGGTGGAGCAGCCCGGTAGCTCGTCAGGCTCATAACCTGAAGGTCACAGGTTCAAATCCTGTCCCCGCATCCAAACATCACCCCGATCCGGAAGGATGCGGGGTTTTCTTGTTGTTTGGGCCCCCTCCGCCAGGCGGAGGACGGCATCCAACTTGCCGCGGACCTCGACCTGCAACTTGCATACTGTAGGATCAGGCGAATTGCCTCGGCCAAGCTGTGGTCCTACTCGCGCAGCTCGGCCGCAGGGCAGGGGTTTCGATGCCCTGGAGTTCAGCCGCCGGACTACTCTTGCGGTCCTCCAGCCCAAGCATTCGCGGCTTGACCGCGCTGACCGGCAGCTTGGCGAGGAGCTGCTCAAGAGGGTTCAGATCCGGCGGGTAGAGCAGGCTTGCGCCGGTGGCCCTGATCGCCTCGCGCACACTGGCGACCTTGTGGGCGGGAAGGTTATCAAGTCGGCTCTGAACAACCAGCAACGCTTTGATCTTGGGCAGGAAAGCTCCGGATTTGGGGTGCTGGAATTGCAGGGTTTGGTTGGACAGGGCGGCAAATCCTGCGATTCTGGTGGGCATGAAGCACCGTTCCCGCCCGGCTGAGCAGGACGACCTGCTACGCCCGCGCCTGGTCGACATGATCGATGGGCGGCACGAGCTGGTCCGGCTTGCCGCCCTGATCGACTGGTCCTGGTTCGAGCGGGAATGGGCCGGCTTCTTCCCCGCTGGTGAGGGGCGGCCGGCCATTCACCCCCGCCTGGTCGCCGGGCTGATGTATCTGCAAGACGCTTACGGGCTCTCCGATGAGGCCGTCCTCGCCCGCTGGGTGGAGAACCCGTACTTCCAGCACTCCACCGGCGAGACCTTCTTCCGGCACCGCGCTCCCATCCATCCCTCTTCGCTCAGCCGCTGGCGCGGCCGCATCGGCGAGGAGGGCGTGGAGTGGCTGCTGACCAAGACCATCGAGGCGGCCCGTGCCGCGGGTGCCGTGTCGGAACGTAGCCTGGCCGAGATCGCGGTGGACACGACCGTGATGGAGAAGGCCATCGCGCATCCGACCGACAGCCGCCTCTACGAGAAGGCGCGCCGCTCGCTGGTAACGCTGGCCGAGAGGGCGGGCATTCGGTTGCGGCAGAACTACAACCGCAAGGCTCCGCGTCTGGCGGCGCAAGCGGGGCGGCACGCCCATGCCCGGCAGTTCCGGCGCATGCGCAAGGCGCTACGCACGCTCAAGGGCTACACGGGACGTATCCTGCGCGACATCGGCCGCAGGATCGGCGCCGTCCCCGAAGGAGGGCTCAGGACGCGGATCGAAGAACGCATGACCCTCGTCACCCGCCTGCTACGGCAGACGCCGAAAAGCCCCGGCAAGCTCTACGCCTTGCACGAGCCCGAGGTCGACTGCATCTCCAAGGGCAAGGCCCGGGTGCGCTACGAGTTCGGCACCTTGGTGAGCATCGCCACCACGCTCGCCGGGGGCTTCGTCGCCGGCATGCGCTCCATGCCCGGCAATCTCTATGACGGGCACACCCTCGCGGACGCCCTCCAGCAGGTCGAGACCCTCACCGGATCCTGCCCCAGCCTCGCCGTGGTCGATCGCGGCTACCGCGGCCATCGGGTGCAGGGCACGCGGGTCCTCGTCAGCGGCACGCGCCGTGGCCTGACGCCGAGACTGGCCAGGCTCCTCCGGCGACGCAGCGCCATCGAGCCCGAGATCGGCCACATGAAGACCGATGGCCGCCTTGCTCGGTGCGCCCTCAAGGGCACAATCGGCGACGCCCTCTACGCCGTGCTCTGCGGCTGCGGCCACAACATCCGCAAGATCCTCGCCCACCTCAGGACCCTTCTGGCCGCTCTCCTTGCCAGTCTTATCCAGACGACCGCTCAGGCAGGACGTCACCCAGTTACAGCCCGCGCAGCCTGACGGGGTTATTCAGGGCCGACTATCAAGGAACACCACGTTGCCCTTCTTCAGGGCCGGCGCGAGGAACTGCCCAACAGAGGCGGGGAAGGCCTCACCCGTCATGGGCCCGTCGAGCACGAGGGGTGTAACGTGGCCGGAGCTGCGCAGGCCCGCAGAGTGGTGGTGCGCCAGTGGCCGTGCGGCGCGGCATTGACCAGGCGCTCCCCCCGCCGTCCCCAGCCATACCCGCGGATCATGTTCATGGCTGCGCCAGTTCTATCAAGGAAGACGAAGCGCCCCGGATTCCGCCATGACAAGACCGACACCAGCTTCCGCGCCACCATCAATCTCGCCGTCGCCATCATCTGTCCGGTTGTGAAACCTCCTTGGCATCCTCAGCGATGAGGCATGCGCGGGCGATGTCGTCTGGCCCGGCGCGACCTTCAGGCGTTTCGGGTTGCGGGCGGGCGAGCTTTCGTCGTGCCCGAAGGCGTTCCTTGACGACCTGATCGGGCGTCCTGCCGTCGAGAACGCGCTGGCGCCGGGCGTTGTAGGCGGCGTTGAAGCCCCGGAGCAGCTGCTCGAGCTGGGCATGGGAGGGGATGGTGATGCCGAGCACCTCGCTACCGATCCGTCCGTTGAACCTCTCCACCATGCCGTTTGTTTGCGGCGAGTAGGGCCGGGTGTGGCGGTACTCCGCGCCGAGTTCGGCGCAGACGCGGGCGAAGGCTGGTGTGAAGCAGCTGCCATTGTCGGTCAGCACATGGGTGAGGCGGAAGGGGAAGGCCTTGGCTGCCTCGCGCAAGAAGGCGATGGCGCTGCGCTCGGTCTCGTCGTCCTTGACGGCCAGGTGCACGGAGCGGGACCGGCGGTCGATGGCGACATAGAGGTAGCGCTTGCGGCGCTCGCCGTTGGCGGTCTGCAGCTTGGGCAGGTGCTCCATGTCGATGTGAACGAAGCCGAGGTCATAGTCCCGGAAGGTACCCTTGCCGCGCACCGGCTTGCCGGAGACGGGCGGTGGACGGCGGCTCAGCCCCTCGGCGCGGAGGATCCGCCAGACGCTGTCGCGGTTCAGGTGGGGCAAGAAGTGGGTCACCACGAAGGTGAGGTCGTCGAGGGCGAAGTGGGTGCTCTCCCGCAGGGCGCAGACCACCGCGCGCTCCTCCTCACTCGCCTTCCAGGGCAGCTTGTGCGGCCGGGTAGAATGATCCAGGCAGTCCGCAGGTCCTCGCTTGCGCCACTTGCGGATGGTCTCGCTGCTCACCCCGAAGCGGCGGGCGAGGACACCCGAGGGCTCGGAGGAGCGGGCGATCTCAGCCCGCACGGCGGGGGTGGTGCGGGCATTGGGGTGGATCTGGAGCATGGCTCACCTTCCTCCCGGCACGGCGCCCTTCAGGCGCTCGAAGCGACCCGCATAGTCTACAATGGCCAGGCTCACCGGATCCCAACAATGTCCCGCGACCTGACGCTCTGATGTCCGTCCCTTCAAGGGGTAGGCGCGCGTCACCGTTCGCCGTGCAGGCGTTGTCCTCGATGTAGAGGCGTTCGGGTGAGGAGGCGGATGACGAGCGACGGTTGATCCAGCTCTGATGCGC
>NZ_WWDL01000078.1 GCF_009848505.1 Muricoccus harenae | reverse complement strand
CGATCCGCACCCACTGATCGTCACGCAACGCGTATCGCCGCATTCCCCGGCTGCTCCACAACTTGCCGGCACCCTATGAATCACTCCAGCACCATCCTGGGAATCCCCCATCTGAGGACACGCCCTAATCGGCGCGAGGAATCTGCGCGAATGCGCGCATCTCCGCTCGGTACTTTAGCCTGACTTGCAGCCTGCCGCACCTCTGCACCCACAGCCGATGCGCGCATGATTGCGTGGGACTCCCAGTTGACGGAGCCCCGCACCGGGGAGGAAAGAGGAAGCGTGATGCGGGGGCCATTCACGACCCCTGACGCCTTCCCGGCGGGGATTGCTGTGGCTTCTTCGACACCGACGAGCCTTCGATCCCCGACGGGAGTGGCCGGCCTGGGCGAGTGCCCCGGCTCCGATACCCGAGACGGCGGCACGGGCGGCCTTGAGGCGCCGCATCACCCATTAGACACCGTAGCGAAGCTCCCGGACGGAACCAGGGTCCGCCGGGCCTAGCGCGAGGATCGAGACGGCCCGGCCAGGGCTGCGAAGGGGAAAGCATGGCGTTCGAGGAATTTGTCGGCCGGCAGGAAGAGCGGCAGGACCGCGCGGATCCGAGGCTGGCGGAGGGAATGGCGGCGACGCTGGGGCGGCCGCTCGAGGGCGATGCCTGGCCCGCGCTATGGCACTGGACTCTGTTCCAGGACTGGCGGATGCCCGATGGATTGGGGCCGGATGGCCATCCGCGCCGCGGCGGCTTCCTGCCGCCCGTGCATGACCTGCCGCGCCGCATGTGGGCCGGGGGGCGCGTGACCTTCCACGCTCCGGTGCGGACCGGGGATGCCCTACGGCGCGTGAGCACGATCCTGTCCGTGAAGGAGAAGTCCGGCGGCTCCGGCCGGTTGGTCTTCGTGACCGTCGGGCATGTTCTGCACGGGCCGGCCGGCATGCTGGTCGAGGAGGAGCAGGACATCGTCTACCGGGGCACGGAAGGCGCCGCGGTGAAGGCGGCGCCCGCGGCGCCTGCCTGGGACGGCGCGCTGGAGGCCTCGCTGGTGCCAGATCCGGTGATGCTGTTCCGCTACTCGGCGCTGACCGGGAACGGTCACCGCATCCATTACGACCATCCCTATGTGACGCAGGAGGAAGGCTATCCCGGCCTTGTGGTCCATGGGCCGCTGCAGGCGACGTTGCTGGCGCGGCATGCGCTGGACCTGGGCGGGAAGGGGGCGCGGCTGTCGCGCCTGGCCTATCGCGGGAAGCGCCCCTGCTTCGACGGACGACGCCTGACCTTGCTCGGTCGGCGTGAGGCGGATGGCATGATCCGGTTGGAGACGCGGGACGAAACGGGCGCCACCTGCCAGGAGGCCGAGGCCGTCCTTGTCTGATCAGCGGGAGCCCGATCACCAAACCCCCGATCACCAAACCAGGGGGCCGGCGGCAGGTCCGCCGGCCCCTGATCAATCTTCGGCGGACCGTGCGGACGAGGCGCTGCGCGGCATCGGACTGATGGCCCTCGGCTTCGCCATCGTCACCTTCTCCGACGCTGCCGTGAAATGGGTGCTGCCGGAGATCGGCGTCGCCGTTGCCATGATCCTGCGCGGCTCGATCGGAGCCGTCACGGTGCTGGTGCTGACCGGCGGGTTCCGGGTGCAGGCGCGAGCGGTGAACCGGCGCCTGCTCGCGACGCGGAGCGTGCTGCATTGCGTGGTGACGGTGACCTTCTACCTGGCCTGGGCACGCGGCATGCCACTGGGGGACAGCTATGCCGTCGCCGCTATGGCGCCGCTGGCGATGACGGTGCTGGCCATTCCGATGCTGGGGGAGAGCGTCGGGTGGCGGCGCTGGATGTCCACCCTGGTAGGCTTCTTCGGTGTGCTGGTGATGGTGCGGCCCGGCGGCGACCTCTGGCGCTGGGAGGCGGGCGTGCTTCTCCTCGGCGTGGCGCTCATGGCGGTGACGCGCATCTGGACACGGGTTCTGGCGCGGACCGACCGGCCGGCGACGATCGCCTTCTGGCTGATGGTGGCCCATGTGCCGGTCGGCATCGCCGTCCTGCCGATGTTTCCGCCGATCGGCTGGCCCAGCTGGGGCGGCTGCTTCGCGATCCTGATTCTGGGGCTGGGGAATGGGGCCGCGCATCTTCTTTTCGCGCGGGCCTTCGCCCTGGCGCCGGTGGGGCTGCTGGCCCCCTTCGAATATTCGACGTTGGTGACGGGCACGCTCCTGGGGATGCTGATCTGGGGCGATGTGCCGGCCTGGACGACGGCGCTGGGTGCCTCGATCGTCGTGCTGGCCGGGCTGTACAACCTGCATCGTGCCCGGATCCGGGCGCGTGAGGCCCGGATCGAGGATGCCCAAAGGGAGGCTGGCCTTGCCGGCGGGGCAGTGGGAACAGCCGAGGCTGGGCCCGCGGGTCTCACGCGGGCGGTGGCGCCGTCCACGTCCCTGCCCGGCAATCGCTGATGGCCCTGCGGCATGACCTGCGGCGCGGCGCGCTGCTGATGCTCGGCGCCACCGCCTGCTTTGCTCTGATGGGCGCCTTCGTGAAGGAGCTCAGCACGCGCTACACCTTCCTCGAACTGATGTTCTTCCGCAACGCCTTCTCCCTTCCCATCGTGCTCGCTGCGGGGCTGCGCATGGGGGCGCTGCTGCGGACCCGGCGGCTGGGCGGCCACGCGGTGCGGGCGACCTCCGGGCTGATGGGGATGGGCTGCGCCTTCTTCTCCCTCTCGCTCGTGCCGCTCGCCGACCAGACGGCGCTGAACTACACGCAGCCGCTCTTCATCATCCTGCTGGCGATTCCCTGGCTGGGCGAGCGCCCCGGTGCTGCGCGCTGGGCGGCGGTGGGAATCGGCTTCCTGGGCGTGGTCGTGGTCGCGGCCGGGCAGGGGGCGGGTGGCGGCGCGGTCACCGGCGGGCTCGTTCTCGGCTATTCCATCGCAGCACTGGGCGGCTTCTTCGGCGCGCTTTCGACCATGCTGGTGCGGCAGCTCTCGGCCACGGAGCCGAGCACCACCATCGTTCTGTGGCAGGCGCTGCTGATGACGGGGTTGACCGGCCTCGCGCTGCCCTTCGTCTGGATCACGCCGAGCCTGGGCGATCTCGGGCTGCTGGTGCTGATGGGGCTGATCGGCGGCGTCGGCCAGGTGCTGAACACCGAGGCCTTTGCCAGCGCGCAGGTGTCCTCGCTCGGCCCCTATACCTATACGGGCCTGCTCTGGGCTGGTCTGCTCGGCTGGCTGGTCTGGGGCGAGATGCCCGGTGTGGCAATGCTGGCGGGCAGTGCGCTGATCGTGGGTGCAGGCTTCATCGTGCTGCGCAGCGAATTCCGGAGGAGGGCGCGATGACACTTGAGTTCCGGCGTGACGATCCGCTGGCGCCGGGGGAGGTGCAATGGGTGGCGCCGGGGCTGCGGCGCATCCTCTGCGGCAATCCGGGGCCTTTCACCTATCGCGGCACCAACACCTACCTGGTCGGCCTTGAACAACCAGCAACCTGTTGATCCGGGGCAGGAAAGCTCGGAATTTGGGTGCTGGAATTGCAGAGTTCGGTTGGAATAGGCGGCAAAGCCTGCGATTCTTCCAATCATGAAACACC
>NZ_WWDL01000008.1 GCF_009848505.1 Muricoccus harenae | reverse complement strand
CTCTCGACGGCGACGATAATCGCCGTCGGCGTGAACACGGATGGCCGGCGCGAGGTACTCGGCGTGGCGACGGGCGCCTCCGAGGCGGAGGTGTTCTGGAAGGGGTTCCTGCGCTCCCTTGCTGATCGCGGCCTGCGCGGCGTCAAGCTGGTCATCGCGGATGACCACAAGGGCCTGCGTGCCGCGGCCAGCAAGGTGTTCCACGCCAGCCTCCAACGATGCCGCGTTCACTGGATGAGGAACGCGTTGGCGCATGTGGGCAAGGCCCAGCAGTCCATGGCCTTCGCCGCGCTGCGTCAGGCCTTCCTCCAACCCGACCAGGAAACCGCGCGGCAGACCTGGCGTCATGTTGCCGACCAACTCCGCGAGCGCTGGCCCAAGCTCGGCAAGCTCATGGATGACAGCGAGCATGACGTGCTCGCCTACATGGCGTTCCCGGTATCACACCGAACCAAGCTGCACTCCACGAATCCGTTGGAGCGCCTCAACAAGGAGGTGAAGCGCCGGGCCGACGTCGTTGGCATCTTTCCCTCTGAGGCCTCTATCATCCGCCTCATCGGCGCCGTGCTGCTCGAGGCCAACGACGAATGGCAGCTGCAGCACCGCTACATGGGCCTCGAGGCTATGGGCGAGATGCTCAACCCGGCACCCACCAACGAAACCCTGCAACTTCCACCCAGAGCCGCCTGAGGCGTGGCCACCTCAAACCCAAATGCAATTTCCACCACGTTGACGGACGCTATCACGGCCCCGGCAATGATGGCGCCCCAGGATATGCGGGACGGAAGGAAGGGGGCGCCTTCGGGGAGAACCGCCGTGGTAGTTCTGGCGTCGTTGTAGGTGGCTGATCCGGACTGAGCTTGCATGGGGGCCTTCCTGTGTTCTGAAAAGAGCAGAAGGGGTGATCCTGGCCAGGGATGTCGAGGCGCGGCGGGGCCGCTCGGAAGAAGGCTCAGGATCTCAAGGGGAGAGCAGCAGGGCGTCAGGGTTTGACTTACTTGCAAGCTCTCCGCGGCAGGCATTCTGCCTTTCCGCCAGTGCCTGGCCGCACCTCAGCTTCCGCCTTGGAAGCAGTGTCTGCGGCATGGATCTCAGGATCCCCTATGACCTTGCCGATCGCCTCGCGGATGGAGGCCTTTGCCTGCTCCGCAGCATTCCGACTGGGCTTGGTGCTCATCTGAGACTGTCCTTGGCAGCGCACTCCAGACGAGCCGCGGTGGAGCTTCGCGCTTGCAGCAAGAACCCTTGGGCTATCCCACGGTTACAAACCCAGACTCGGAATTCCTTGAGCGGTCGCAGACCGGGCTGGTGCATCTGCACTAACATCGGGGCCGGATTGCACTAGTGCCTTGCTAACCCCTCTGTGGGGGGCAGGTTAACGATCGCACCTCGCTTGAACACTTGGCTCTTGGACGGGCTGTGCCTCACCCCTTGCGTAGGGGCGTTTTCCTTGGCGCAGCACCAGTGAAGCCACGCTTGCGGGCCCAGACGACAAGTGCTGCCCGGCTGTGCACCCCGGTTCGGCGGTACAGCGCTGTAATGTGATTCCGGACCGTGTTTCGGGAGATCCCGAGCTTTCGCGCGACGCCGGCATCATCCAGCCCACGGCAGAGCAGGTTGAGCACATCGCGGCCGCGGGCGGAGAGGTCGCTCAGCCCTGCTGAAGTCTGGCCGTCCAAGGTTTCTGGCCGCTGTAGCGCCTTCAGCTTTTCAAGCACGGCCCGGGTGAACCAAGCCGTATCCTGCATAACCGCCTCTATGGCGGCCACAACTTCTCCTTCGGCCCGTCGGGTTTCGGTGATGTCCTGGGCCATTATCAGCACGCAGGCTTGGTGGCCGACGACCAGCGGTTCGGCAGAGATCCGGCAATGGAGCAGGCCGAATTCCTTGGTCTGCAGGTGGATCTCATGGTTGGACACTCTGCCGTCCCGCTCGAGCCGATGCTCCAGCTCGGCGGCCGTGGCGACATCGCCCCACAGCCCGATCTCGCCCACTGTCCGTCCCGTGACTTCGGGGGCGGCATAGCCGGTCGCGTGAGTGAAGGCTTCGTTGACTGCCAGCAGCTGGCAAGCCTTCCGGCTTACGATCAGGGCTGGGGCGGGCGCTAATCGGAGTGCCGTCGCGAAGTTCTCTTCGCTCTGCCGGCGGATCTCCTCGGACCGATCAGCCCGGCTCAAATCGACGAAGGTGAAGAGCATGCAGTCAGCATTGGCAACTTCAATCGGCTGCCCGGCGACAATGACCCGCTTCTCGCCGCCGCCCGGTAGCTGCAGCACAGCTTCGACCTGCGGGATTGTGCGTCCGTGCTGCAGCCGTTCGATTGCGAACTCTCGGCGGGCGCTACCTTCGAGAACGTCGATCTCGTAGGCGGAACGGCCGAGCACCTCCTGCTCCTCATAGCCTATCATTTTGAGGAAGCCCTCGTTGACCTTGATGAAGCGGTGATCCGCAAGGCGCAGGATGACTGCGGGAGCCGGGTTTGCCGCAAAAGTGGCCTCGAAACGGGCCTCTGCATCGAAACGCTCGGTCTCGTCGTTCAGGATCAGGGCGAAGCAATCTGGGACGCCGGTGCCGTCGGTGAGCACCAGGGACCGGATGCGGTGGATCCACCGGGCTTCGTTCTCGCCAGCCCGGGCAACCTCAACCACCACATCGTCGAAAGCCTCCCCAGCCAGCACCCGCTCCATGGGGTAGCCGTTCTTGGGAAGGTGCTTTCTATTCCGGTAACGTAGTTCGAAGCGAGTGCGGTACTCGGAGGCGGTAGCTCCCAGCTCGGCGAGCTGGGTAACGCCATGCACCTTCAGGGCTGCCTTGTTCGCCCAGGAGACGGTCTGGTCCGGCTCGATCAGGATCACCCCGTCCTGCAAGGTGCTCAGGATCAGTCTCAGATGCTGCTGATGGGCATGGTGATGCGATGGAAGGTCAGACACGCCAGATCCCCCGAGCCGGGGAAGTGAGAATGACGGCGGTGCCAGCCAGATCCTCCGAGCAACATCTTAGCAGGTGCGGCGTTTCAGTCTGACCTTCCGGGCAGTCAGAAGTTTCTGATGAGCATCTTTCTCTCGGGCGGCTCTGGCGGCGGTCTGGCGGGCGGCTTGCCCGGCGGGGCCAAAGCGGCAGCTGTTGCTCCGGTCAGCCGTCAATCAATGAAGCACTCGGGCGGCGATGGCCTGGGGAAAGGGGGCAGCGCCATACGGTCTCTATCGGGATCTGTCAGCGCTTGCCAACGTCGATTTGGCGTATGCGGAAGACGCCTTCCACCTCGAGCCGTCAGGTTTGGCGCAAGCGCTGACAGATCCGGGCAGCAGTCGAAGTAGGATGCGGCCTCGGCGCCAGCAGTTCCCTGCATCAACACCGCAGGGTTCTACACTTGTCGCGAGGTGACCGGATCTGTGCCCGCTGCCCCGGTCTACGCAATAGTGCTCCTATTCGAGCGTGATGGTGCTTGCCTCCAGCCCTTTCTTGCCCTGGACCACCTGCATGGTCACAGCTTGGCCTTCCGAGAGCGGTGCCGTGCCGCTTCGCTCCAAGGCCGTGGCGTGCACGAACACATCCTTGCCGCCGTCGTTCGGCGCGACGAAGCCGAAGCCCTTTTCGGCGCTGTACCATTTTACTGTGCCGCGGACTTCCTCGCCCTGGCCGGGTTGCGTCGATCCGAAGCTTGGTGCAGCCGCCCGGGGCCCCCGCGGTGGCGGCGAGGCCTCCTCCCTGCCTCCGACCTCGAGCACCTCCGTGACCTGCAGTCCTCGCTGACCCTGGCCCACTCGCACCCTCAGTCGGGTGCCTGGAGCGACCGCATCCACCCCTGCCTGCTGGAGAGCGCTAATGTGCAGGAAGGCATCACCCGAGCCACCATCGAGTGCGACGAAGCCGAAGCCCCTCTCCGCATCGAACCTTTTGACCACTGCGCCGGCCACAGGGTCCGATGTAACGGAGGGCTGTCGTGACATTGCCGGAGGTCCGGATGGCGAATACGCGGGCACCGACCAGCCGCTGTCCTGCGGCATGTCGTCGTCGGACCCGCGCTTGCGGGATTTGCGGTCGCGCCGCCAATCATGTTTGTCGGACATCTCTTGAACTCGAAAGGTGGAGTTAGGGAGCAGGAAGCCGGACGCGCCTGTCCAGCGTCATGTTTCGCATCTGCTATTTTGAGCAGAATTGGCCATTATTGCCACACGCCCAGGGCCCGTCACGCCTGAACCGCCCGAAATTTGATTGCGGTGAAAGGTTCACGTTGATCCAGTTGGTTCTGTCAGCTCTCGCGCCAGGAGGGGCCGGGTGGCGGGCCGGGGCTGCGGGTAGGCTCCCGGTTGGCTCGAGGCGGCTCAGGAGCCCGGGATGGAATGCGTCGATTGCGGGCCCCTAGGCACCTCAAAGCGGCGGGACCGCACGGCGCAGGGCTACCGGCGCTTTCGCTGCAGCGGCTGTGGCCGGCAGCTCAACGAGCGCAGCGGCGGGAAGCTGAACCGGACCCAGTATCCGAGCGACGTCATCGGCTTGGTGGTGCTGTGGCGCCTGCGTTACCGCCTGACACTGAAGGATCTCAGCGAGATGTTCCTCCAGCGCGGCATCCTCTTCAGCTATGAAACGATCCGCGAGTGGGAAGCGAAGCTCACTCCCGTTCTGACCACTGAACTTCGGCGCCGCTGCCATGGTAAGGGCGGGCCTGGTCGCCGCTCCTGGCACGATGACGAAACCCACCTGAAAGTCCGCGGCCGCTGGTGTTATCTTTATCACGCCATCGACCGCAACGGCGACCTGATCGACACCATGCTCGCCGAGCACCGGGACATGGACGCCGCGAAGGCGTTCTTCCGCTTGGCCAAGTCGGCCACCGGCATGCCCCCGGACTGCGTCACCACGGACGGGCACGGCTCCTACTCGCGCGCGATCCGTTCAACGCTGGGGCGTCACGTCAAACACCGGACCAGCGCCTACAGGAACAATGGGCTCAAGCAAGACCACCGGGGCGTGAAAGGCCGGATCCGACGCATGCGGGGCTTCAAGGAATTCGGTGCCGCCGAGCGGTTTTGCCGAGGATGGGATGAGCTCCGCGCTTTTCTCCGTCTCCACTCCCGCCACAACCAGTATGTCCCCGCAAACCGGCGCCGCCTGCTTCTTCGTCTTCCAAACCGCCTGGATACTTTCCGGCGCGAGAGCTGAATGAACCAACGGGGCGTGTCGGGCGCGGCGCGGGCGGACCGATGCCGCACAAGCCAACATGGAGGAGCCGAGCTTCCGGGCTGCGACGCGATGCCCGCCAGAGCCTCCGAGCCGGCTTCGGCGCGCTGCTGTTAGCCCGGCGCTCCGACCCATATCTGGGCTGATCGCTAAATATCTGAAAAAAATTGGCGGACCCGACACGATTCGAACGTGCGACCTTTGCCTTCGGAGGGCAACGCTCTATCCAGCTGAGCTACGGGTCCAGCACCTCTCCTTTAGCGCGGCCCAGCGCCGGGGGAAACCCCCCGGCGCGGCTTGGGCCTCACGCCACCATCGGCACGGGCACTGGCTCGGCCATGGACAGGGCCGCCTGCCGCGCTTGGTCCACCCGCCGGGTCCAACCGAGCCCGAAGGTCGGAAAGGTGTCCAGCCCCCGGTAATAGGCCAGACGCCCCTCGGCCAAGCGTTCGATCAGCTCCGGCGCCCGGCAGGCGCGCACGGCAGCCAGGGTGATAGGGCCGACCGATCCGTCGGCCGCCACCCCGGCATGACGCTGGAGCAGACGCACGCTGCGGCCGGGACCGGCATTCACGCCGAAGTCGAAGACCATCAGGTCGATGCCGGCGGGCAGGTCGGCGCAACGCATCGGGGTCCAGTAGCGGGCGCGGTAGATCTCACGTGCCTCGGCACGGGTCAGGCGGCGCACATCCTCCACCGTGACCTCCGCCTCGCGGAACTCCGACAGGGTGCGCCGGGTGATGCCCAGGTTGGTGGCGCCGCCAGGATCGGCCGGATGATTCACGAAGCCACCCTCGGCGGTCAGCATCAGCTCCAGGCAGGCCTCGAAGCGATCCTCCGCCGAGGGCCCGGCCGTGGTGAACGAGACAGGGGACAGCGCGGCGGGACGCAGGGCGGGCACGGGCGCGGCCTCGCGCAGGGTCGCCATGGCAGTCTGCACCTGCTGCGTCTGGGCATCGTGCAGCCGCCCCACCATCGCATCCTTGTCCCGCGCCGATTGGGAGGAGCCGATCCAGAAGTTCACCACCGCCGCAAAGGCCGCCCCCAGCGCACCGACGGTGATGTTGATGATGCTTGCCACCTGCGGATCGAAGCGAGCGGCGCCACCGGGCCCGGCATCGAGCGTGACGAGAAGGATCAGGATGGCGAAGAAGCCCAGCACGACCAGGGTGGAGACCGTCGCCGGCCCCCATGCTAGGCGGCTGCCGCCGCGCAACATCTCGGCCATGCTGGCGCGTGCGGATTGCGTGTCGCCGAGGGTGGCGCGCAGCGCCTCCATCTCGGCGCTGCGCAGCCCGGTCTCCCGTTCCGCCGAGAGGCGCTCCCCGGCGAGGGTGATCTCGGCCAAGCGGATACGCAGGGCGCCGGCCTTCTCCGCATCCGCCGCCAGGGCGGCGCGGGCAGCCGCGGGATCCTCTGTGCCGGTGACCTGGCGGACGGCTTCCGCGACCGTTCCGGCCACGGTTCCGGCGCGGTCTCCGGCGATCAGGCGAATGATCTCCGGTGCCAGGGAGGCCGCAATGGCGATAAGAGGAAAGGCCATGGATGGATTCCTGCCAAAGAACAAAACGGGAACATAAACCGGAGGTCGATAGGAAATCAAGCCTTTTTCTCAACCCCGCCTTGTTCGGAACCCCTTGGATCGGCCATGGTACCGACTTGCCCGAAGGTGCCCCGCGATGAACGAGATGTCCCTCCCGCGTCCGAACAACCTCGACTCGTTCTGGATGCCCTATTCCGACAACCGCTTCTTCAAGCAGAACCCGCGCATGCTCGCCCGGGCGGAGGGGATGTCCTACTACACGCCGGAAGGCCGGGAGATCCTGGACGGCACGGCGGGCCTCTGGTGCTGCAACGCCGGCCATGGCCGCCGCGAGATCGTCGAAGCGATCCAGAAGCAGGCCGCGCTGATGGATTTCGCCCCCACTTTCAACCTTGGCCACCCCATCGCCTTCGAGGCGGCGGCGCGGGTCGCCGAGATGACGCCGGCCGGCGTCGATAAGGTGTTCTTCACCAACTCCGGCTCGGAGAGCGCCGATACGGCGCTGAAGATTGCGCTCGCCTACCACAAGGCGCGCGGCCAGTCGCAGCGCGTGCGCCTGATCGGGCGGGAGCGCGGCTATCACGGCGTGGGCTTCGGCGGCATGTCGGTCGGCGGCATCGGCGGCAACCGCAAGCAGTTCGGCGCCATGCTCCCCTATGTGGACCACCTGCCGCACACGCATGACCTCGGCCGCAACGCCTTCGCCAAGGGCCAGCCGGAACATGGGGTGGAGCTGGCCGATAAGCTCGAGGACCTGGTTGCGCTGCATGGCGCCGACACCATCGCGGCGGTGATGGTCGAGCCGGTGGCGGGCTCCACCGGCGTGCTCGTGCCGCCCAAGGGCTATCTGAAGCGCCTGCGCGAAATCTGCGACAAGCACGGCATCCTGCTGATCTTCGACGAGGTGATCACCGGCTTCGGCCGCCTCGGAACCGATTTTGGCGCGGAGCGGCTGGGCGTGACGCCGGATATCATGACCATGGCGAAGGGCCTCACCAACGCCGCCGTGCCCATGGGTGCCGTCGCCACCTCGAACAATGTCTACGACACGGTGGTGAACGCCTCCCCCGCCGGCATCGAGCTGTTCCACGGCTACACCTATTCCGGCCACCCGCTCGCCTCGGCGGCGGCCATCGCGACCCTGGCCCTGCACCGGGAGGAGGACCTGCCCGGCCGCGCCCGCGCGATCGAGCCCTATTGGGAGGAGGCCGCCCATTCGCTACGCAGCGCGCCCGGCGTGATGGACATCCGCAACTTCGGCCTGATCGCCGGCATCGAGCTGACGCCGCGCGAGGGCCAGCCCGGCGCCCGCGCCATGGACGTCTTCCGCAAGTGCTTCGACGACGGCGTGCTCGTCCGCGTGACGGGAGACATCGTCGCCCTCTCCCCGCCGCTCATCGTGGAGAAGCCACATGTGGACCGGCTGATCGGCACGCTGAGCGACGCGATCCACGCGATCGCCTGATGCAACGGCGGTCGGGGCGGAAGCCGCCCCGGCCCCTGCTCAGCCCTTCTTGGCCGCCGCGTTCCGTTTGCGGGTGGCGGCCGCCTTCTTCGCCGAAGCCGAGCGCTCGGCCGGGCTCCGCGCGGCGGCGGCCTTCCTGGCCGAGGCGGAGCGCAGCGCCGCCGGCCGCTGGGCGCTAGAGGCCCCGCCCCGCTTCCCGCCGGTCTCTGATGGCGCCGTGTTCATCGGCTTGCCGCGGCCGGAACCACTCTTCTTCCCGCCGCCCGTCTCCTTGTTGACGGTAGCCCAGGCCCTCCGCTCGGCCTCCTCCTTTGGGGTGCCGCGCTTCTCGTAACCTTCCTCGATATGGGCCGCCATGCGCTTCTGCTTGCCGGTATAGGCGGACTTATCACCCTGTGGCATCGGGCCAGCCTCCTCGCGTGATGGTGTCCGGAACAACGTGTGAACCCACACTGGGCTTCCGCGCGTGTGCCCATGCGAAGATCGAGGATCGGCTCTGCGGAGCCCTGGGCCCAAGGCGCGGCCGTGTTCGTCCCCCATGGCCCGGCCCCCGGGCGATACCATATAACGTGGCAACGGCACCGACCCCCCTCCCCCCGAGGGCATTCCCAAGGCACATCATGTCCGACACCGCCCCCATTCCCGTCACCGTCCTCACCGGCTATCTCGGCGCCGGCAAGACCACCCTCCTCAACCGCATCCTCACCGAGCAGCACGGCCGCAAATTCGCGGTGGTGATCAACGAGTTCGGCGAGATGGGCGTGGACCAGGACCTCGTCATCGACGCCGACGAGGAAGTCTTCGAGATGAACAACGGCTGCATCTGCTGCACCGTGCGTGGGGACCTGATCCGCATCCTCGGCGGGCTGATGCGCCGCAAGGACAAGTTCGACGGCATCATCGTCGAGACCACCGGCCTGGCGAACCCCGCCCCGGTCGCCCAGACCTTTTTCGTGGATGAGGACGTCAAGCGCGCCACGCGGCTGGATGCCATCGTCACCGTGGTGGATGCCAAGCACCTGCTGACCCGCCTGGGCGACAGCCCGGAGGCGGAGGAGCAGGTCGCCTTCGCCGATGTCATCGTGCTGAACAAGATGGACCTCGTATCGAACGAGGAAGCCGATGAAGTCGAGCGCCGCATCCGCGCCATCAACCCGACCGTCGAGATCCGCCGCGCCACAAAGTCCGATGTCCCGCTGGACGCCGTGATCGGCCGCGACGCCTTCAGCCTGGACCGCATCCTGGCGCGCGAGCCGGAGTTCCTCACGGGCGATGACGAGCACACCCATGACAGCAACGTGCAGTCCGTCTCCTTCGAGCTGGACAAGCCCGTGGACGCCGAGAAGTTCAACGCCTGGATCGGCGAACTGCTCCAGACCAAGGGCCAGGACCTGCTCCGCACCAAGGGCATTCTGCACTACAAGGGCGACGATCGCCGCTTCGCCTTCCAGGCCGTGCACATGATCGCGGATGGCGACTATATCGGCCCGTGGAAGGAGGGCGACCCGCGCAAGTCCCGCATCGTCTTCATCGGCCGCGACCTGAACCGCCCCAAGCTGCGCCGCGGCTTCGAATCCACGGCGGCCGCCTGACATGTCGGGTGTTGCGGAAGAGGATTTCCTGCTGGACCAGCGTGGCACCGGCCGCGAACTCGGCGCCTGGGTGGTGGGCACGGCCTTCGGGCGCGAGGGCCGCACCGCCGGCTTCGCGCTCTCGGACGGCACCGTGCATCTCGCCGCCACCGCCGATCATGCCGCGGATTGGAAGCGGCTGGAGGCGCATGACGGCGCCGGGCTTTCCCTCACGGCCGATGTGGCGGATGGCCTGCTCTCGGGCGGTGATGATGGCAAGCTGATCCGCATCGCGCCCGATGGCACGACGGAGCAGATCGCTGATTTCGGCATGATGAAGTGGGTGGACCATCTCACCACCCATCCCTCCGGACTGCGCGCTATCGCAGTGGGCAAGAACGTCCATCTGCTCGACGGCAGGGGCGCCAAGGTCAAGACGCTCGGTCCGCACCCCTCTACCGTCGGCGGCATTGCGCTGGATGCGAAGGGAAAGCGTGTCTTCGCCTCCCACTACAACGGCGTTTCCGCTTGGTTCGTCGCGGCGAAGGAGGACAAGCCGCGCGTGCTGGAATGGAAAGGCAGCCATCACGCCATTGCCGTCTCACCGGATGGGCAGAACGTGGTAACGGCCATGCAGGAGAACGCACTGCATGGCTGGCGCCTGACGGACAGCCAGCACATGCGCATGTCCGGCTATCCCGCGAAGACACAATCCATCGCCTTCACCGCCAAGGGCCGCTGGCTGGCTTCGTCCGGCGCGGATGCCGTGGTGCTCTGGCCCTTCTTCGGCGGCGGTCCCATGGGCAAGGCGCCCACCGAGATCGCGGGCGGGGACCAGGTGATTTGCACCCGCGTCGCCTGCCATCCGCAGCATGAGGTGGTGGTGGCCGGCTTCGCCGATGGGCTGGTGCTGATGGCGGAGATCGCCTCCGGCAAGGTCGTGCCCGTCGCGGCGCCGGGGCGCGGCGCGGTCTCGGCGCTGGCCTGGAATCCAGCCGGCACGCATCTCGCGCTCGGCACTGAAACCGGCTTCGCCGCTTTGCTGGACTTGGCGAAGCGCTAACTCATCCCCACCCTGGGCGGATGAGCGATCGAATCGACACCCAACTCCTCTCCATCCCGCGCCTGGGCTTCGGCACCTGGAAGCTCTCCGGAACCGAAGGCCAGGCGGCCGTCGAATCCGCGCTGGCCCTCGGCTACCGCGCGCTCGACACCGCCGAAATGTACGGCAACGAAGTGGAGGTCGGCGCCGGGCTGAAGGCCTCGGGCCTTCCGCGCGGCGATGTGTTCCTCACCAGCAAGGTGTGGTGGGACCATCTCGGCCCCGGCCAGATCCGCGCGGCTTGCGAGGCCTCGCTGAAGCGCCTCGGGTCGGATTACCTCGATCTCTACCTCATCCATTGGCCGGCGCCCGATATCGACCTGCCCCGCGTGATGCATGACATGGCCCGGCTGCGCGAGGACGGGCTGGCGCGCGCCGTGGGCGTCGCGAACTTCCCGGCCGGGATGCTGAAGCGGGCGATCGAAGTCGGCGTGCCCATCGCGGCGAACCAGGTGGAGTATCACGCGATGCTGTCGCAGGAACGCCTGCTGCACATCACCCGCGCCAACGGCATCGTGCTGACCGCCTATTCCCCCCTTGCCCAGGGGCGGCTCGCCAGCGATCCGCAGATCGGGGCCATCGCGGCGCGCCACGGCGTCAGCGCCGCGCAGGTCGCGCTCGCCTGGCTGCTGCGGCAGGATGGGGTGACGGTGATCCCGAAGGCGGCACGGCCGGAAACGCAGCGCGCCAATCTCGTAGCGCTGGATCTGGCCGGAAAGCTGACGGAAGCGGATGTGGCGGCGCTGGATGCGCTACCGAAGGACCAACGCTTCGTGCAGCCGGCATTCGCACCCGACTGGGCGGCCTGAACCGCTCAAGCGCTCCTGGTCAGGCGTCCCTGGCGCGGCGTGGCCGCGTCAGGTGAAGCGCACCGGATTCACCGCGCCGGCCGGGGTGACGCAAAAATGCACGGCCGGGCGCAGCATCGCCACCGGGTCGGCCGAGGGCACCTCCGCCTGCTCGACCGGAGCCTCTTGCCGCGGCCGGGCGCGGCGTGCCTGCTGGCGCTGCTGCGGCCGCGCCTCGGCCCGCTTGCCAGCATGGCGTTCGGAGCGGCGCTCGGGACGGACTTCCGCACGGATCTCGCGCTGGAAGACGGTGGCACCGGTCGCGATCGGCGCCGCCACGTCGCACATGGTGGCATTCACGAAGGCCGGCGTATCCGAGGCACGCGCGGCGGGGGCCAGGGCCAGAAGACCGAAGAGTGCGATCGCGCCTGCCTTCATGATCCCAACCCCTCCTAGTAATTTCAAACAGTTGGCGCCGCTTGCTGCATCGCCCTCTGCGGAATGAACGCCGACTCGCAGAGGCGGTTTCCCGAAGCCGAATGGCGGGTCAAGCGTTGGGCGGGCGGCAGCAACTCCCAGATGCGATCGGGATCCCTTCCATGAGCGACAAACCCGGCGGAATCCCCCGAATCTCCCCTCCGGATGACGAAGACGAGATCGATCTCGGGATCAGTCTCCGGGCGGTGGCCAATATCATCGACGCCGCCCGCGCCTCCGAGGAGGCCGGAGGCGACGATGGCGGCGATGACACCGAGCCTGACACAGCTGATGCCAAGAAACCCGATCTGAGCGGCGAAAACCTCGATACACTGATCGACGAGTTGAACGAGGACGAGCAGGCTGCCCTCATTGCCCTGGCCTGGACCGGCCATGGTGATTACGAGCCCGATGAGTGGGAGGAGGCGCTGGCCCTCGCGCGCGAACGCAACGAGGCCGATCCAGCGGGCTATCTCACCAGCATGGAGATGCTGGGCGACCTGCTCGCGGAAGGCCTGGCCGCTTTCGGCATCGTGGTCGAGGAGATCGAGCGCTGAGCTGCGCCCGGAGTGGATCGCTGGATCGGCCGAAAGCATGAACCAGATCTTCGAACAAAGAGCTGGAGCATTTGAAGCGTACGCATGTGAGCGGAAAATGCTCTAGCCGAAGCGCGGCCCTGTCCTGCCCGCGATTTCCCGCACCAGCTTGCGGCGCACGGCATTCCCGAAGGAGGCGAAATCCTCCGCTGCGATCAGGAAGGCGCCTTCGCCGCCGATCACCGAGTCCCGGTAATACTGGTCCAGCGGAATGGGGGATGGCCGGCCGAAGGTCGGGCGGTCGTTCATGATCGGCAGCCCGTTGATCGTGACGCCCTGCGCCACCAGCCGGTCCCGCACCTGCTCCACCGGAAGGCCACTGTTGTTCACCCCGTCGCCCGAGACGTCGATCACACGCCGCGTGCCTTCGAAGGGCGATTCCAACAAGATGCGCATGGAGAAGTCGAGCCCGCCCGAGATCGAGGTCCAGGACAGCGCGACGCGCGGCGCCTTCTCCAGCTCCGCCGCCCAGGCCTGCGCCTCCATGGGGCTGCCGATCCGCGTCCAAGGAACCACCAGGCGCTGATAATCCGAGCCTGCCCATTCCACATAGGCGACGGCGATCGAACCCATCATCCCGGACTGGATCGCCTCCAGCACCCGCGCATCCGTCACGGCACTGCGGTAGCCCTCCCGCTGCAGCCGCGCCTCGTCGTCATCGATGGAGCGGGAGACATCCACGGCGAGCACCAGCAGCAGGTCCACTGAATCTTCCGCGCGGCTTGGCGCCGCCGGGAGCATCGCGGCACCACTGGCCACGAGAAGGGACCGACGCCGCATGGAGCACGTCCTCGCCTGATACACCGGCGATGAGAGGCAGCACGCCACACCACACGCAACGCTTTGTGTGATTGCGCACGATCTTGTCAGCCCGGTAGCGCGACCTCCGCCCGGGTCGCGAAGTCCGGCGCCCAGCCGCCCGGCACCCGGCGCAGCAGCGGCGCGGCAAAGGCCGCGCAGACCGGCACATCAGCCGGCCAGCATCCCAGCCAGCGATCTCCCTGGGCCATCGCCACGCAGAGCGCCACGGGCCGCACCCCCGCCCTCTGCAGCAGCGCCAGCCCGGCCAGGGCCGAGGTGCCCGTGCTGATCACGTCATCCACCAGCAGCACGCGCCGTCCCTCCAATCGCGAGAGAACCAGCGGATCGAGCCACATGTGGCGCTCCCCGGGAGTGGTGGAGGACGAGACGGGCACGGAAAGCGCCTCCTCGTACCAGCGCTTGCGCGAGTAGCCGGCGGCCACCCAGTTGGGATGCCCCAGTGCTTCCGCCACCAGCGGCGCGAAGGCATGGCCCAGCGTCGGCAGCCCGCAGACCACTTCCGCGCCCAGGGGACGGGCGGCATCGGCCATCCAGCCGGCCATCCGCCGCAGGACCGGGAAGGACAACTGGTTGGCGATCATTCCCGTGACCGCGACCTCCCCGTAATCCCGCAGCGGCAGGCGCAGGGCCGATCCGTCGGGCATGGGCAGGGCGATGCTCTCCCCATGGGGCGGGGCATCGGGGACGGGTTCAAATTTCTGCCAGAACTCCATGCGGTGGCGCTTGGCATAGCGTGTGATGGTGGTCCAGCCTCGCAAAGGCGGCAGGTTCGGGCATTCGCCCGCGCGCCCCACCGGAGACGACTCATGACCACCCGCCGCACCCTCATGGTTGCCTCCGGCGCCGCGTTCCTGTCCTGGGATGCGGTAATCCGCACTGCTCATGCCCAGACGCCGCCCGGCATCATTGTCATGGCGAAGCAGATCGACGACATGATCACGCTCGATCCGGCCGAAAGCTTCGAATACACGGGCGGCGAGCTCTGCGGGAATGTCTACCAGAAGCTCACCACCACCCCGAACGACAATCCCTCCCGCCTCACCGGCGACCTGGCCGAAAGCTGGACCGCCAGCGAGGACGCGAAGACCTTCACCTTCCGCCTAAAGGCCGGCCAGAAGTTCGCCAGCGGCAAGGAAGTGACCGCGGAGGACGTCGTCTATTCCCTTCAGCGCGTGGTGGCGCTGAACAAGAGCCCCGCCTTCATCATCAACCAGTTCGGCTTCACCAAGGACAACATGGCGCAGACCATCCGCGCCACGGATCCCCGGACGGTGGTGCTGACCACGGCCGAGCCCACCGCCACCTCATTCCTGCTCTACTGCCTCTCCGCCGCCGTCGGCAGCATTCTGGAGAAAGCGGTGGTCTCCGCCCGCGCCCAGAATGACGACTGGGGCAATGGCTGGATGAAGCAGAACTCCGCCGGCTCGGGTCCCTACCGCATCGTCTCCTGGCGCGCGAGCGAGGCGGTGACGCTGGAGGCGAACCCGAATGCCGCCAATCCGGCCGCCACGCGCCGCATCATCATCCGCCATGTGGCCGATCCCTCGGCGCAGCTCCTAGGCCTGCAGCGCGGCGACTACGACATCGCGCGCAACCTCGCCTCCGACCAGATCAAGGGCGTCTCGGGCGACAACCGCTACACGGTGGTGTCCCAGCGCAAGGCGAGCCTGCTCTACGTGGCGATGAACCAGAAGAACCCGATCCTGGCAAAGCCGCAGGTGCGCCAGGCGATCAAGATGGCCATCGACTACGAGGGCATCCAGCGCAACATCGTTCCCAGCAACTACGCTGTGCACCAATCCTTCCTGCCCGAGGGCCTGCCCGGTGCACTGACCGAGAAGCCCTTCAAGCTGGATGTCGCCGCCGCCAAGCGGCTTCTGGCCGAGGCCGGCCATCCCGACGGCTTCGAATGCTCGTTCGATTTCTTCTCCGGCGCCCCGGTGGGCGACATCGCCCAGGCGGTGCAGGCCAATCTCGCCGCCATCGGCATCCGCCCGCGCATGCTGCCCGGCGAGATGCGCGCCGTCATCACCAAGACCCGCGCGCGCCAGCACGACCTCGCTTTGCTGCGCTGGGGCTCGGATTACTTCGATCCACACAGCAATGCGGAAGCCTTCAGCATAAACCCCGACAATGGTGATGACGCCCGCAACAAGACGCTCGCCTGGCGCTCGGGCTGGGACATCCCCGAGCTGACGGCGCGCACCATCGCCGCCGTGAGGGAGACGGACACGGAGAAGCGCATCGACATGTACGAGGCCCTCCAGCGCGACCACCAGCAGAACAGCCCCTTCGCCGTGATGCTGCAGGAGGTGGAGGTGGCCGTCACCCGCAACGCCGTGCGCGGGTTGCAGATCGGCGTGCTGAGCGACCGCACCAATTACGCCGCGATCGCGAAGGCCTGACCTTGCTCAAGGCGCGCCTCGGGGCGCTGGCGGCCACCGTCGCCAGCATCCCTATCACCCTCCTCGGCCTGGCGCTGGTCACCTTCTTCATCGGCCGCGTCGTGCCGATCGACCCCGTGCTGGCCGTGGTGGGCGATCGCGCACCGGCCGATGTGGTGGAGCGCGCACGGATCGAGCTGGGACTGGACCAGCCGCTCTACGTCCAGTTCGGGCGCTATCTCGGCGATATCCTCACCGGCAATCTCGGCCGCTCGGTGATGACCTCCAACTCCGTCTGGGAGGACATCACCCGCTTCTTTCCCGCCACCTTCGAGCTGGCGACCCTGGCCATCCTCGTGGCCGCCATCCTGGGCATCGGCCTCGGCGTGCTGGCCGCGACGCGGCAGGGAAGCTGGGTGGATCAGGCGGTGCGCGTCTTCTGCCTCGCCGGGCATTCCCTGCCTGTCTTCGTGTTGGCCCTGATCTCGCTGCTGGTCTTCTACGCCTGGCTCGGCTGGCTGCCCGGCCCCGGGCGCCAGGGCATTATCTACCAGGACATGGTCGAGACACGCACCGGCCTGCTGACGCTGGACGCCGCGCTGGCGGGCGACTGGCCCGCCTTCTGGGATGCGGTCGCCCATCTTATCCAGCCGGCCGGCGTGCTGGCCTTCTTCTCCCTCGCCTACATCGCCCGCATGACCCGCGCCTTCATGCTGGCCGAGTTGCGCAGCGAATACGTCACCACCGCCCGCGCCAAGGGCCTCTCCCGCTCCCGCATCGTCTGGCGCCACGCATTCCGCAACACCGCCGTGCCGCTGGTGACGGTGATCTTCCTCACCTATGCCGGGCTGCTGGAGGGCGCGGTGCTGACCGAGACGATCTTCGCCTGGCCCGGCCTCGGCCAGTATCTCACCGTTTCCCTGCTGAATGCCGACATGAACGCGGTGCTGGGCGCAACCCTGGTGGTGGGGCTGATCTATGTCGCCCTGAACCTGCTGGCCGACCTGCTCTACCGCCTGATGGACCCGCGCACACGATGAGGCGCACCCCATGACCGGCCCCACCCCCGGCAGTCCCATCGCCGATGCCGCCACCGCCACGGCGGCGCTGGAGCCGATTCCGCCCGATGCGGTGCCCGAGGCCGCCGGCGCCCTGCCGCCGGAACCGGGCGCCGCGCCGCGCCGCCGCGAATGGCTGCTGACCGACGCCCCGGCCTCCCGCGCCCAGGCCGCCTGGGGCCGGCGCTACCAGGCCTGGCTCGCCTTCCGCCGCAATCCGCTGGCCATGGCTGGGTTGGCGGTGATCCTTGTGATGCTGCTGCTGACCCTGCTGGCCCCGCTGCTCGCCACGCATGATCCGGGCATCCAGGAACTCGGCAACCGCCTCGCCGCCCCCTCCGCCGCGCATTGGCTGGGCACGGATGAGCTGGGGCGCGACGTCTGGTCCCGCCTGCTCTATGGCGGCCGCATCACTCTTGGCATGGTGGTGGCGGTGGTGCTGCTGGTGGCGCCCCTCGGCCTGCTGGTGGGCTGCGTCGCCGGCTATGCGGGTGGCATCTGGGACCGGCTGCTGATGCGGGTGACGGATGTTTTCCTCGCCTTCCCCCGGCTGATCCTGGCACTGGCCTTCGTCGCCGCCATGCGCCCGGGGGTGGAAAGCGCGGTGATCGCCATCGCCCTTACCGCCTGGCCGCCCTATGCCCGCCTCGCCCGCGCCGAGACGCTGACCATCCGCCGCACCGACTATGTCGCCGCGGCCCGCATGACCGGCGCCTCCCATCCCCGCATCGTGCTGCGCCATGTCATGCCGATGTGCATGCCCTCCCTGGTGGTGCGGGTCACGCTGGACATGTCCTCCATCATCCTGACGGCGGCCGGGCTGGGCTTCCTGGGCCTGGGCGCGCAGCCGCCGCTGCCGGAATGGGGCACGATGATCGCGACGGCCCGCCGCTTCATCCTGGAGCAATGGTGGGTGGCCGTGATGCCCGGCATTGCAATCTTCGCCGCCTCCCTCGCCTTCAACCTGCTCGGGGACGGGCTGCGCGACGTGCTGGACCCGAAGCAACGATGAGCATGCCGCCCCTGGTGCCCCCCCTCGTGGAGGTAAAGAATCTCCGCGTCGATTTTTCCTCCGCAACCGGGGTCACCCATGCAGTGCGCGGCGTCTCCTTCTCCCTCGGGAAAGAGAAGCTGGGAATCGTGGGAGAGAGCGGATCGGGCAAGTCCGTCACCGGCCGCGCCCTGATGCGCCTCCTGCCGGCATCCGCGAAGGTGCGGGCAGATGCGCTGCGCTTCGGCGAAACCGATATCCTTCACGCCTCGGAGCGCCAGATGCGCGCGCTGCGCGGCGGCCGCATCGGGCTGATCCTGCAGGATCCGAAATACAGCCTGAACCCGGTGATGACGGCCGGCGCCCAGATCGCCGAAGCCCTGCGCGCCCACAGCAGGATCGGGGCGAAGGAGGCGCGCGAGGCTACGCTGAACCTGCTGGAGAGCGTGCAGATCCGCGACCCGCGCCGCGTCCATGATGCCTATCCGCATGAGCTCTCGGGCGGCATGGGCCAGCGCGTGATGATCGCCATGATGCTGGCCTCCAACCCCGAGCTGCTGATCGCCGACGAGCCCACCTCCGCCCTCGACGCCAGCGTCCAGGCCGAGATCCTCCGCCTGATCGAGGAACTGGTGGACAGCCGCGGCATGGCGCTGATGCTCATCAGCCACGACCTGCCGCTCGTCTCCCATTTCTGCGACCGGGTGGCGGTAATGTATGCTGGCCAGGTGATGGAGGAACTGCCCGCGGCGGACCTCCACAAGGCCACCCATGGCTACACGCGCGGCCTGCTGGAATGCATCCCCAGCCTCACCGAGAAGCGCCCCCGCCTGCCCACGCTGGCGCGGGACCCCGCATGGCTGGCGCCGCGCCCATGATCGAGATTGATAGCCTCGATGTCCGCTTCGGCACCAACCACGCGGTGCGCGGCGTTTCCTTCCACGTTTCCCCGGGCGAGACCTTCGGGCTGGTGGGTGAGAGCGGAAGCGGCAAGTCCACCGTGCTGCGCGCCATCGCCGGGCTGGTCACGGAATGGACCGGCCGCATGGCCGTGGACGGCAAGCCCCTCACCCGCCGCCGGGGCCGCGCCTTTTTCCGCACGGTCCAAATGGTCTTTCAGGACCCCTATGGCTCCCTGCATCCCCGGCAGACGGTGGACCGCATCCTGTCCGAGCCCCTGGCCGTTCATGGCGTGGCCGGCGCCGATGCCCGCATCCTCCGCGCATTGGAGGAAGTGGCCCTCCCTCGCGCCGCGCGCTTCCGCTACCCGCACCAGCTCTCTGGCGGCCAGCGCCAGCGCGTGGCTATCGCCCGCGCCCTGATCGCCGATCCCCGCGTGCTGTTGCTGGACGAGCCTACCAGCGCCCTCGACGTCTCGGTGCAGGCCGAGGTGCTGAACCTCCTGGCCGATCTTCGCGCCGCACGTGGCCTCACCTGCATCCTCGTCTCGCACAACCTGGCTGTGGTGGCGCATCTCTGCGGACGGCTGGCGGTGATGCAGGGCGGCAAGATCGTGGAGGAGTTGGACGAGGCCACCTTGCGCGCTGGACAGGCAAAGCACCCGCACACCCAGGATCTCATCCGCCTCTCGCATGAGTTGGAGGAAGCGTAGCCTCCACGGCCTCCTCCATGGCGGCCCGCCGCACTGCTTCAGCACGTGGGCTGGGCCGACCAATATGGCCCGTCGCTGAAACCGTCTCCCCGACCAGGATGTTGGACAGCAGAATTCCCGCTATTGACCATCCGAAAGGGGCAGCTGACGCATGCGCAACCGACCCAAGGGTGACGTGGGGCATGGTTCTGCGGAGCTGATCATGCAGGGCTTGCTCGCGGGCCTTGTCGGCGTTGCAGCGATGACGGCTGCGGAGAAGCTCGAGCAGGCGATCACCGGGCGCCCGAATTCCTATGTCCCCGCCCACACGCTGGAACGGCTGCTCGGGCTACCCCGCAGACCGGATCGGGAGCGGCTTGGGCTGAACTGGGCCATGCATTGGGGCCAGGGCATCCTGCTCGGCGTGGCGCGGGCGATGATGGCGCGTTCGGGCATTCGCGGTCCGGTGGGCTCCTTTATTTTCCTCAATGTCAGGCTGCTGAACGACCAGACGCTGGAGAACGCCACCGGCGTCGGGGCGCCCCCCTGGACTTGGCCGGTGAACGAACAGGTGATCGACCTGCTGCACAAGGCGATCTACGCCTTCGCGACCGGCGCGGTCGTGGACGGGCTTGTCCGGCAGGGCCGCCACCATGGCGCCGACAGCGAACGCGGGTCGCCCGGCCGCCGTTGATCCCCGAAGGCAAGCGCACAGGGAAGTAGGCCGCTAGGAAAGCTTCCGCACTACCCGCGCCGGGTTTCCCACCGCCAGCACGCCCGGTGGCAGGTCCCGGTTCACCACCGCCCCGGCGCCCACCACCGTGTCATCCCCAATCGTCACCCCCGGCAGCACGATGCAGCCGCCGCCGAGCCAAACGTTGCGCCCGATGGTCACGGGATGCGCGCTCTCGATCCCCGCCGCGCGAGGGCCGGGCTCCAGCGGATGGGTCGCGGTGTAGATCTGCACGGCGGGCGCCACCTGGCAGTGGTCCCCCAGGACGATGGGCGCGCAATCCAGGAAGACGCAGTTGAAGTTGACGTAGCTCGCAACGCCGATGCGGATGTTGGAGCCGTAGTCGCAGCGGAAGCCCGGCATCACCATGGTCTTGTCGCCGATGAAGCCCAGAAGCTCCTCCAGCGCCGCGCGGCGAGCCGCCTCATCCTCGGGCGGCAGGGCATCCATGCGCAGGATGAGGGCGCGAGCCCGGTAGCGCTCAGACAGCAGCGCCGGATCCATTCCATCATAGGGAAGCGCGGCCAGCATCTTCTCGCGTTCGGTCATGCCTCAACCTGCCCCGGCCATTGAGGCAAGCCAAGCCAGCCCTTGCCGCCTCCGCCATGCTCTCGCAGAGTGATCGCAACAATATGAGGGTCGGAAACGATGAGCCAGCGCGTGAACCGCCGAAGCCTGCTCTCCGCGGGCGCTGCCCTGCCGGTCCTGGCCATGCCCGTGATCGGGCGGGCGCAAACCCGCTACAAGCCGGAATACAAGATCACCGTCGTCGGCAATCGGCCGATCGCGCTGTCGGAATCCGCCTTCGTCTGGGCCGAACTCGTAAACCAACGCTCCCAGGGGCGGCTGAACTTCAAGGTCTATCCCGGCTCCTCCCTCGTCGGCGGCGACCAGACCCGGGAACTGCTGGCGATTCGCCAGGGCGTGATCGACGGCGCCGTCTTCTCCACCATCAACATCTCCCCCCAGGTGCGGGAGATGAACCTCTTCTCCCTTCCCTTCCTCATGCCCAGCACCGCCGCTTTCGATGCGCTGGTAGGTGGCGAGGTCGGCCAGACGCTGTTCCGCGTGCTGGCACAGCGGGATGTGGAGCCCCTGGCCTGGGGCGAGAACGGCTTCCGCGAGATCAGCAACTCCAAGCGCGCCATCCGCGCCCCGGCCGACCTGCGGGGGCTGAAGATCCGCTTCGCCGCCGGCGCCATCTTCTCCGACATCTACTCCGCCCTCGGCGCCAACCCCGTGCAGATGTCCTTTGCCGACCTGCAGCCTGCCCTCTCCACCGGGGCGGTGGACGGGCAGGAGAACCCGGTGAACCTCTTCCTCGGTTTCCGCATGGACACGCTGGCCCAGAAGCACCTGACCATGTGGAACTACTGCGCCGATGCGGGGATCGTCTCCCTCAGCAAGCCGGTGCTCGCCAGCCTTGAGCCGCGCGACCGCGAGATCGTGGTGGAATCCGCGCGCGAGGCCGGGCAGGCCGGCAACAACGCCGCGCGCAAGGGCCTCGGCGCGAATGGCGACCGCTCCTCCCTGGACGAATGCGCCCGCCGGGGCGTGGAGGTGATCGACCTCTCCGCTGCCGAGAAGCGCGCCTTCGCCCAGGCCACGCGCCCGGTCTTCGACAAATGGGCCGCGACCGTGGGCACCGAGCTGGTGCACAAGGCCGAAGGCGCCATCGCCAAGGTGAGCTGACCGACTGTGAGCGAGCAGCCCCACGCGGATGTCCAGGCGCGCGGCCTGCAACTGGGCGAAGCCCCACCGCGAATCCCGGTCACGCTGGAGGGCGCGCTGGCGGCGCTTGCGATGGCTGCGCTCGCCATCATCACCTTCGCCAATGTGCTGGTGCGCTACTTCACCAGCATCTCCTTCGCCTTCACCGAGGAGTATTCCGTGGCGATCATGGTGGTGCTGACCTTTCTCGGCACCGCCGCCGCCTTCGCCTCGGACCGCCACATCCGCATGACCTTCTTCACCGAGCGCATGCCCGTCCGCGTCGCGCGCCGGATCGAGATCGGGCTACTGCTCATCTCCCTCGCCCTCTTTGCGGGAATTGGTTGGCTCGGCGCCCTCTATACCTGGGACGAGTACCGCTTCGAATCCCTCTCCCCCGGCCTCGGCGTGCCGCAATGGCTCTACACGGTGTGGATGCCGGTGCTCTCCGCCGTCATCGTCCTGCGGATTGCCGGCCGCATGATCCGGGTGGCGCGCGCCTCGTGATCCTCGAAGGCTCGACGATCCTCCTGCTGGCCTTCTTCGGCCTGCTCTTCCTGGGCGCACCCATCGGGGTGGCGCTCGGCACCGCCGGCATCCTCGTCATCGGGGTGGAAGGGCTGGGCGTCATGGCCCTGCCCACCAATGTTTGGACGGGCATCGCCAAATACCCGCTCCTGGCGCTGCCGATGTTCGTGCTGGCCGGCATGGTGTTCGAACGCTCGGGCGTCGCACAGCGGTTGGTGGATTTCGCCGCCGCCCTGGTCGGCCCGCGCCGTGGCGGGCTGGCCATCGTGGCCGTGCTGGTCTGCATGGTGCTCGGCGGCATCTCCGGCTCTGGCGCGGCCGATGCCGCGGCCGTCGCGGCCGTCATGCTTCCCCCCATGCTGCGCCAGGGCTACCCGCGCCCCTATACCGCCTCCCTCGTCGCGGCGGCGGGCTCCACGGCGGTGCTCATCCCACCCTCCATCCCCTTCATCGTCTATGCGGTGCTGGTGCCGGGCGTATCGGTGCCCGCGCTGTTCATCGGCGGGATGGTGCCGGGGCTCCTGGCCGGACTGTCGCTGCTGCTTCCCGCCATCTGGCTCGCCCGGCGCGGCCAGTTCGGCCTGCCCGCCCCCGGCGAGGTCCGCGTCCCCCTTTGGCAAGCCTTCAAGGGCGCCATCTGGGGGCTTGCCGCGCCCGTGGTGATCCTCGGCGGCCTGCGCACCGGTGCCTTCACGCCGACGGAGGCGGCGGTGGTCGCCGTCTTCTATGGCCTCTTCGTTGGCCTCGCGGTCTATCGCACCCTCGGTTGGCGGGACATCTACGCCGTGCTGGGCGATGCTGCCGAAGTCTCGGCCGTCGTCCTCATCATCATCGCGCTCGCCACCATCTTCGCCCATGCCGGCAGCACGCTCGGCGCCTTCGATGCGCTCGCGCATTCCCTCATCGGACTGACCGACAACGCGACGCTGATGCTGCTGCTCATCACGATCGTGGTGCTGGTCGCCGGCACGTTGATCGATGCCATCTCCATCTTCCTCGTCTTCCTCCCGATCCTGCTGCCGATCGCGCAGGCCTTCGGCTGGAATCTCACCTGGTTCGGCGTGATCCTGACGATGAACGTGGCCGTCGGCGCCTTCACCCCGCCCATGGCGGTGAACCTGATGGTGACCTGCCGCGTGGCAGGCTGCTCGATCGAATCCACCTTCCCCTGGGTGGTATGGTTCGTGGCGGCGATGACCGGAGCACTGTTGCTGGTGACCTTCGTGCCGGAACTGGTCCTGTTCCTGCCACGGCTGGCAGGGGCGCTGTAACATCCCCTGCCTTACCGGTAGCGGTCCTCAATCCCGCTCCAGCGCGGCATGTCCACGAGGTTCTTGAACTCCTCGAAGCCCACGCCCTGCCCGCGCATCCGAAACTCGCCCGAGGCGATGTCGGCCAGCACCGCCTGCATCGTCTTCACCGCGTGCATCATCAGCGAGATGCCGTAGATCACCATCTCGAAGCCCAGCTTCGCTAGATCCGAGGGTGAAAGCAGCGGCGTGCGCCCGCCCTCCAGCATGTTCGCCAGATGCACCGCGGGCAGCTCCCGCGTGATACGCGCCATCTCCTCCAGGTTCAGCGGCGCCTCGATGAACAACCCGTCCGCCCCGGCGCGCAGGTAGCGCTCGCCACGCCGCAGCGCCTCGTCCAGGTCATGCACCTCCCGCGCATCGGTGCGGGCAATGATGAAGGTGCGCGGGTCCAGCCGCTCCCCGGTGGCCGCGCGGATATTCGCCTCCATCCGCTCCGCCGGCAGCAGCTCCTTCCCCGCGATATGGCCGCAGCGCTTGGGCGAGGCCTGGTCCTCGAAGAAGATCGCCTGCCCGCCCAGCCGCTCATAGGACTGCACGATGTGGACGATGTTCTTCACATCGCCGTAGCCATTGTCGGCATCCAGCAGCACCGGCAGGTCCGATGCGGCGAGAATGTCCCGATAGGCCGCCTGGAATTCCCCTTGTCCGAGCAGCCCGATATCCGGCAACGCATGGCGCACCCCGGCCACCGGAAAGCCACCGACGAAATAGGCCTTGAACCCCGCCCGCTGGATCAGACGCGCGGATAGCGCGTCATGCGCCCCCGGCAAGACCAGCGGCCGCTCGGAGGCGACAAGGTCCCGGAAATGCGGTCGCGTCATTCCACCTTCACCCCTGCTTCGCGCACCACCGCGCCCCATTTCGCCTTGTCAGCCGCGATCAGCGCATCGAAAGCGCCGGACGATGCATCCGCCGCCGGCTCCGCGCCAAAGCGGGCCAGCGCCTCGGCCGTGCCCGGCGCCCGCAACGCCGCCTGCAGCGCCCCGGAAAGCTTCGCCAGCGCCGCGGGCGGCGTGCCGCCGGGCGCCGAGAGGCCGAACCAGGTGTCGCCCTCGAAGCCAGGCAGCCCGCTTTCCGCCACCGTGGGCATGTCGGGCGCCAGGGCGGAGCGCCGGGAGGACGTGACGGCCAGCCCCTTAATCCGTCCTTCGCGGATCAGCGGCAGGGACCAGACCACGCTGTCGAACAGGAACTGGATCGATCCATCCACCAGCCCGGGCACCGACTGCACCCCGCCCCGGAAGGGCACATGCTCCACTTGGATGCCCGCCCGCATCCGAAACATCTCCCCGATCAGATGCGTCACCGTCCCGGTGCCGGAGGAGGCGAAGTTCAGCGTGCCGGGCCGCGACTTCGCCAGCGCGATCAGCTCCGCCACGTTGTTCGCCGCCAGCTTCGTGCTGGCGATCAGAATGTTCGTCGCGGTCGCCACCAGCCCGATCGAGGCGAAATCCTTCTCCGCGTCATAGGGCATGCGCGGCTGCACGGCGGGCAGCACCGCATGGGTGCTGCTGGTGGACATCAGGAAGCTGTGCCCGTCCGGCACAGCGCGCGCCACCGCCTCAGCTCCGATCGCCCCGGCGGCGCCGGCGCGGTTCTCCACGGCCACGGGCTGGCCGAGCGTGGGCGCCATGGCCTGGGCGATCACGCGCGCCAGCGCATCCGTCGCACCGCCGGCGGGGAAGGGCACGACGAGGCGCAAGGGTCGATCGGGGAATGTGCCCTGGGCCAGCGCGGGGCGTGCAAGCGCCAACAGCCCAGGAAGCGCGGCGAGCGCCGCCCTCCGGATCAGCATGTCCATTTCCTCCACAGCCGTTTTGCCGGCCTGTCCTTCGGTTTAGATCAGGCGGCGGCGCGGCAGCCAAGGGCGCAGTGCCGAAGGATCACGCAACGATCCGGCGCCCTGCCCAAGGCGGCGCCAGTTCCGCGCCGCCGATCCCACCGGCGCTCTCTCCGCCTTCCCTGGCACGCTTCTCGCAACGAAAGCAGTCCAGTCGGCCAGACGCGGGCGGCCCGCGGGCGCACCGGCCAAGAACGGGACGAAACAAGCATGACGCTTTCCCTCACCCGCCGCGCCGCGCTGGCCGGCCTGGGTGGTGCGCTGGCGATGCCGGCCATCCGCCCCTCCTTCGCCCAGGGCGCACCCATCAAGGTGGGCGTTCTCCACTCCCTCTCCGGCACCATGGCGATCAGCGAGACGGCGCTGCGCGACACGGTTCTGATGATGATCGAATGGGCCAATGCCCAGGGCGGCGTGCTCGGCCGCAAGCTGGAGCCGGTGGTGGTCGACCCGGCCTCGAACTGGCCCCTGTTTGCCGAGAAGGCGCGCGAGCTTCTCGCCGTCTCCAAGGTGGACGTCACCTTCGGCTGCTGGACCTCGGTTTCCCGCAAATCCGTCCTGCCGGTCTTCGAGGAGCTGAACGGCCTTCTCTTCTACCCCGTGCAATATGAGGGCGAGGAGCAGAGCAAGAATGTCTTCTACACCGGCGCCGCGCCGAACCAGCAGGCGATCCCGGCGGTGGAATACCTGATGGGCAAGGATGGCGGCGAGGCCAAGCGCATCGCGCTGCTGGGCACGGACTATGTTTACCCCCGCACCACCAACCGCATCCTGCGCGCCTTCCTGAACAGCAAGGGCATCTCGGATGCCGACATCATGGAGGAGTACACGCCCTTCGGTCATTCCGACTGGCAGGGCATCGTCTCCCGCGTGAAGCGCTTCGCGGGCGAGGGCAAGCGCACCGCCATCGTCTCCACCATCAACGGCGACGCGAACGTTCCCTTCTATCGGGAACTCGGCAACCAGGGCATCAAGGCCGAGGACATTCCCTGCGTCGCCTTCTCGGTCGGCGAGGAAGAGCTGGCCGGCATCGACACCAAGCCACTGGTCGGCCACCTGGCCGCCTGGAACTACTTCATGTCCGTGCCCGGCAAGCCGAATGACGACTTCAAGGCCATGTGGAAGGTCTACATCAGGAACGACAAGCGCGTCACCAACGACCCGATGGAGGCCACCTATACCGGCTTCCGCATGTGGATGCAGGCCGTCGCCAAGGCCGGCACCACCTCGGTCGATCCGGTGCGCGAGGCGATGTATGGGCAGAAGGTCATGGCCCCCTGCGGCTATGAGGAGGAGATGCACCGCAACCATCACCTCTCCAAACCAGTGATGATCGGCGAGGTGCAGGAGAACGGCCAGTTCAACGTCGTCTACAAGACGCCGGCCGCCATCGCGGCGGAGAACTGGTCCCCCTTCATCCCCGAGAACGCCAGCCGTCGCGGCTGACATGGGAACTGGGCGGCGGGTCACTTCCCGTCGCCCACACCTGACATGAACCGCATCCTTCTCGTCCTGATGTTCCTCCTCGCCGTGGTCCTCCCGGCCGCGGCACAGGATTCCTACCTGGATGCCCTTCCCGGCCTTGCCGGCGGCTTCGGCAGCCAGGCGGAGGCCGTCGAACGCCTCGGCGCCAGCGGTGACCCGCGCGCCCTGCCGCTGCTGCGTGCCCTGTCGGAGGGACAGCTCCGCAAGCGCGGCACCACCATCCTCCTGCCCAATGGCAGCGACGCCGCCACCGGCCAGCCGGCCGATGCGACTGACGCCGAGACGGTGCGCATCAACAACCGCGTCCGCTCCGCCCTGCGCGGCGCCCTGGGGCGGCTGCAACTCGTCTCAATCAGTTCCGACGAACGCTTCGCCGCCGCTAACTCCGTTTTCCGCAGCCGCAGCGCCGAGAACATCCCGGCCCTCGAAGCCGCCATTTCACGTGAATCCGTCCCCCGCGTGCGTGAACGGCAGGAACTGGCCCTCGCCGCCTCCCGCCTCGTCGCGCCGGAAGACGCCGTGAAGCGACAGGGCATTGCCATCCTCGGCGGCGCCACCTCGGAAGATTCCCGCGCGCTGCTTCTGGAGGCGCGCGCCACCAATCCGAGCCTCGCAGGCGAGATCGACGCCGCCGTCGCCTCCATCGACAGCCGCCTGATCTACAAACGCGCCGCCGAGACGCTGTTCCAGGGCCTCTCCCTCGGCTCCGTCCTTCTGCTGGCGGCCCTCGGCCTCGCCATCACTTTCGGCGTCATGGGCGTGATCAACATGGCCCATGGCGAGTTCGTCATGCTTGGCGCCTACACCACCTTCGTGGTGCAGGAAGCCTGCCGCGGCATTCCCTGGCTGCTTCCCTGGTCCCTTCCACTCTCCGTCCCCGCCGCCTTCCTCGTGGCGGGGCTCGCAGGAGCCGCGCTGGAGCGCGGGCTGATCCGCCATCTCTATGGCCGCCCGCTGGAAACCCTGCTGATGACCTTCGGCGTCGGCATGATCCTGCAGCAGGCCGTGCGCCTGGCCTTCGGCGCCCAGAACCGGGAGGTCCTCTCCCCCGCCTGGATGCAGGGCACGCTGTCGCTGCCGGGCGGCATCCTCATCACCCAGAACCGGC
This sequence comes from Muricoccus harenae, assembly GCF_009848505.1. Lineage (GTDB taxonomy): Bacteria > Pseudomonadota > Alphaproteobacteria > Acetobacterales > Acetobacteraceae > Roseomonas > Roseomonas harenae. The sequence continues at coordinate 115,555 of NZ_WWDL01000008.1, read as the reverse complement.
TCTGGGTCATCGTCTTCTCGCTGCTTGTGCTCGGCCTTGCCCTTGCCGCCATCCGCCTCACCCGCTTCGGGCTGGAAATGCGCGCCGTGGTGCAGAACCGCCGCACCGCCGCCACCATGGGCATCCGAACCGGCCGCGTGGACGCTCTCACTTTCGCCTTCGGCTCCGGCATGGCCGGCATGGCGGGGGTGGCGCTCTCCCAGATCGACAACGTCTCCCCCAATCTCGGCACCGGCTACATCATCGACAGCTTCATGGTGGTGGTCTTTGGCGGCGTCGGCAGCCTCATGGGCACGCTGGTCGGCGCCATGGGGCTCGGCGTGCTGAACAAGGTGATCGAGCCCTGGGCGGGCGCCGTGCTGGCCAAGGTCGCGGTGCTGGTCATTATCATGCTCTTCATCCAGCGCCGCCCGCGCGGCCTCTTCGCCCTCAAGGGCCGGGCGGCCGAGGCATGAGCGACGTCACCGCCAGCCCAGCCCCACGCGGCATCCCCCTGCGCCTGTTGGTGCGCGGCGCCATCATCGCCGCCATCGCCCTGCTGGCGCTGCTGCCCGTGCTGAACCAGCTTCCGGCGGGCAGCGCATTCCGCGTCTCGGATTTCACCGTGGCCGTCACGGGCAAGTGGATCTGCTACGGCGTGCTGGCCCTCGCGATCGACCTTGCCTGGGGCTATGCCGGCATCCTCTCGCTCGGGCACGGCGCCTTCTTCGCCCTCGGCGGCTACGCCATGGGCATGCATCTCATGCGGCTGATCGGGCCGCGCGGGGTGTACGGCCATCCCATCCTGCCGGACTTCATGGTCTTCCTCGGCTACCAGCATCTCCCCTGGTACTGGCTGGGCTTCGATCATTTTCCCTTCGCCCTCCTGATGGCGATGCTGGTGCCCGGCCTCCTCGCCTTCCTCGTCGGCTGGCTTTCCTTCCGCAGCCGCATCACCGGCGTCTATTTCAGCATCATCACCCAGGCCATGACCTATGCGCTGATGCTGGCCTTCTTCCGCAACGACATGGGCTTCGGCGGCAATAACGGCTTCACGGACTTCAAGGAGCTGCTGGGCATGCCGCTGAACACGCAGGGCGCCCGCGCCGCGCTGTTCTACGCCGCCCTGGCCCTGCTCACCGGATCGCTCCTCCTCTGCCGCCACATCGTCTCCACCAAGCTCGGCCGCGTGCTGATGGCGGTGCGGGATGCCGAAAGCCGCGTCCGCTTCCTCGGCTACAGCGTCACCGCCTTCAAGCTCTTCGTCTTCGTCCTCTCCGCCGTTCTGGCCGGGCTGGCGGGCGCGCTCTACGTGCCGCTCGTCGGCATCATCAACCCCGGCGATTTCGCGCCCGGCAACTCCATCGAGGCGGTGATCTGGGTCGCCGTCGGCGGCCGCGGCACGCTGATCGGCGCCATCCTCGGCGCCTTTTCGGTGAATGCGTTGAAGACTTGGCTCACCTCCTTCGCACCCGATCTCTGGCTCTTCGTCCTCGGCGGTCTGTTCGTCGCCGTCACGCTGCTGCTGCCGCATGGCCTGGTCGGCCTCTTCCGGAGGCCCCTGAAATGAGCAACGGCCCCGTCCTCTATCTCGATGGCGTCTCCGTGGTCTTCGATGGCTTCCGCGCCCTGAACAACCTCTCCCTCATCGTCGACCCTGGGGAGCTGCGCGCGGTGATCGGCCCCAACGGCGCCGGCAAGACGACGATGATGGACGTGATCACGGGCAAGACGCGCCCCACCGCCGGCACCGTGACATTCGGTGACCACGACCTGACCACCATGGATGAAGCCGCCATCGCCAATCTCGGCATCGGCCGGAAATTCCAGAAGCCCACCGTCTTCGATGCGCTCACTGTCTTCGAGAACCTGGAACTCGCCCTTAAGGCCCCGCGCGACCCGCTCTCCTGTCTCCGCTGGCGCCTGGACGGCACCGCCCGCAGGCGCATCGAGACGGTGATGGAGGAAATCGGCCTTGCCCCTCGCGAACAGGACCTCGCCGGCGTTCTCTCCCACGGTCAGCGCCAATGGCTGGAGATCGGCATGTTGCTGATGCAGGACCCCGACCTGCTGCTGGTGGACGAGCCCGTGGCCGGTATGACCGACCAGGAAACCGAGCACACCGCCGCCCTTCTCCGCCGCATCGCCGGCAAGCGCAGCGTGGTGGTGGTGGAGCACGACCTCGAATTCGTCCGCGCCCTCGGTGAAAAGGTGACGGTGCTGCATGAGGGAACCATGCTATCCGAAGGCTCGATCGACACAGTGCAGAACGATCCGTGTGTCATCGAAGTCTATCTGGGACGCTGAAGGATGCTGAGGGCAACCGGCATCAAACTTTCCTACGGCGCAAGCCTCTGCCTGCGCGGCGTGGATCTCGCCGCCGATCCAGGAAGGATCACCTGCGTCCTCGGCCGCAACGGCGTGGGCAAATCCTCCCTCATGCGCTCCATCATGGGGGTGGAGCGCATCTCCTCCGGCTGCATCGAATGGGAAGGCCGCGACATCGCCGGGATGTCCCCTGCCGATCGCGCTCGCGCCGGCATCGGCTACGTGCCCCAGGGCCGCGAGATCTTCCCCTTCCTCACGGTGCAGGAAAACCTGGAAACGGCCCTTGCCGCCGCTCCACGCGGCAGCAAGGTGCCGTCGGAGGTCTTCGACCTTTTTCCCATCCTCCGCCAGTTCCTGCGCCGCCACGGCGGCGATCTCTCTGGCGGCCAGCAGCAGCAACTCGCCATCGCCCGCGCACTCACGGCGCGCCCCCGCCTGCTGATCCTCGACGAACCGACGGAAGGCATCCAGCCCAGCGTCATCAAGGACATCGCCCGCGTCATCCGCCACCTGGCGCGGGACCGGAAGATGGCGGTGGTTCTGGTCGAGCAGTATTTCGAATTCGCCCGCGACCTCGCCGACCGCATCACCGTGATGGTGCGCGGCGAGGTGGCTCTGGAAGGCGATACCCGTGCGCTCGAGGAGGAATCCGTTCGCCGCCTGCTGACGGTCTAGTCAATTGCGTCCTCAGGTTTCGCACGTGACCTCATGCAAAGCAGCGATACGAGGCCGAGCGCCGTCAAGCCGGCGAGCGCCGTGATGATCACCGCCCGCGACGGGCCAAACATTTCAGCCAGCCCCCCGATCAGCATCTGCCCCAGCGGACCAAGGCCGATGCACATCGTCACGAGGCCCATCTGCCGCGACCGGTGGCTGGCCGGGACATTGGTCAGCACCAGGGTGGTTTGCATATTGCTGAACAATGCAAGGCCAAGCCCGCCACCCACGAGGAGCCCGCAGGCAAGCGCATAGCTCGGCATCAGCGGCATTACCGCGAGGGTCACGAGAAAAATCGCGGATCCGGCGATCATGAGCGTACGCAGCTTGGTCTTCGGTGCCCGGCTTGTCAGCAGGAGGCCACCCAGCAAGCCCCCGAGTGGCTCTCCGGCGGCGAGCAATCCCACCATCGCTTCCGGGACGCCGAACACCGTGCGCGCAAGGGGGGCAACGAGCGCAACATATGAGAAGGCGAAGAAGTTCATGGTTGCCGTCACGCCCAGGACCGCCAGTACCGTCGGCTGCCGCAACGCGAAGGCGAGGCTCTCGGCCAGATCGCCGGGGATCCGTGCGAGCTCAAGGTGCCGGGTCTCCTGGACATGCCGAATGCCAGGCACCAGTAGCGCCGCGAGAAGATAACACCCCGAGGAGATGGCGAAGGCGCCCAGGAGGCCGAACCACGCGAACAACATGCTGCCCGCGAGCGGTCCGGCCATTCGTGCGAATGAGCCGGTCAGGCTGTCCAGTGCCACCGCCTGGGACACAAGACCAGCGCCGGCGGCTTCCCCCACCATGCGTCGCCGCGTGGCCATCTCGGTAGCCCAGACGCTACCGCTGAGAAACGCGGCCAGAGCGATGTGCCAGGGCCGCACCCACCCGAGGAGGTCGAGCAGGCAGATGGACAAGGCTGCCGCGCAGCTCAACAGCATGCCCCCGAGCAGAATGTGCTTGCGGTTGATCGCCTCGCACACCACCCCCGCGATCGCGCCGAGGCACAGCAACGGCAGGGTACGTGCCGCCGAGACGAAGGCGACCGCGACGCCCGAGCCGGTCACCTCGAAGGTGAAGAGGGCCGCGGCCAGCATCTCCACCCAGCGCATGGCGTTCGTGATGGCGCCAAGCGCCCATAGACGCCTGAATTCGCGCGAACTGAGCAAGCCACGCGCCCGGCCGTGCCGCGCGCGTGATTCCGGTTGCGTTTCCATCCCGCCGGGCAATGTGCACCGTTGAACCTTCCTGGCCAACCACCCAGGCGAAACCTTGCGCCGTTCCCTCCTGGCCGTTGCGCGCAAAACTTCCAGACAAGGCGAGGATGGCCGTGCCGAAGCGGCGGAACCCGAGCTGGATCCTTGAATGGCCTGCCGGATCACCCGACCGGATCAAGCCTTCAAGATGCCTGGGCGAAGGCGCGCCCTTCCGCCCGCCTCAACCGCCGCCCACCTGCTTGCGTTTCCGCCGGGGATGCCAAGGAGCGGATCATGGCGGAAGGAAAGCGCGTCGCGCTGGTCACGGGCGGTTCGAAGGGCATAGGCCGCGGCATCGCCCGCCGCCTCGCCGCCGATGGCTGGCACGTCGTGACCGCCGACATGGAGGCGTCAGGCCCGCCGGAGGCCGCACGTCACGTCCAGAGCAATATCGCCGACGAGGCGGCCGTCCGTAGCCTGATCGGCGGCATCACACAGACCGAGGCGCGGCTCGACGGCCTCGTCTGCAACGCCGGCATCATGATCCGCAAGCCGCTGCGGGATCTGGCGCTGGAGGAATGGTCCCGCGTCATTGCCACCAATCTCACCAGCACTTACCTCCTCGCCCGCGCGGCGGAGGATCTACTCCGGAAGGCGAAGGGCGCCATCGTCACCATCGCCTCCACACGTGCCCATCAGTCGGAGCCGAATACCGAAAGCTATTCCGCCTCCAAGGGCGGCCTGGTCGCGCTCACCCACGCCCTGGCAGTCAGCCTCGGTCCCAATGTGCGCGCCAATGTCATCTCCCCCGGCTGGATTAACGTGCGCGATGAAAAGCTGAGCGAGAAAGACCACGCCCAGCACCCCGCCGGTCGAGTCGGCCAGCCGGCAGATATCGGGGCCCTTGCCGCCTGGCTGCTGAGCCCCGAAAGCGGCTTCGTCACCGGCGCCGAGTTCATCTCGGATGGCGGGATGACGCGGAAGATGATCTATGAGGAGTGAAACTTACTCACTCTGGGTGGCCAGCCAGGCCGGCGCCCGCCGCTCCTTGAAGGCAGCGATCCCTTCATCCGCCTCGCCGCTCGCGGCGCAACGGGCAAAGGCCGCCGCTCCCGCCTCGGAATAGCCATCGGGAACCGTGCCGCCCAGCGCCGCCAGCATCGCCTTGGTCTCGGCCAGCGCCCCCGGCGCACCCTGCAACACATCCGCCACCGCGCCCTCCACCAACGCCTCCAGCGCCGCCGCATCCGGCGCCACCTGATGCACCAGACCGATCCGCCAGGCCTCGGCGGCATCCAGCACATGCCCCTGCAACACTATGCGCGTGGCCTGGCTGCGCCCGGCGCGCCGCACGATCCAGGGCAGGATCTGCGCCGCCACCAGCCCCCGCCGGGCCTCCGGCGCCGCGAAGCGCGCATCGGCGCTGGCGAAGGCGATATCCGCCGCGCAGACGAAGCCCAGCCCACCCGCGAAGGCTGAACCCTGCACCGCCGAGATCACCACCTGCGGCAGCGCCGCAATTGCCGCGAAGCGCGCGCCGATCCGCCGGTTCCGCTCCAGCTGCGCCGCCATGCGCTGCTCGGGCGTGCCCTGCTCGCCGCCGACCTCGCCCAGGTCCAGCCCTGCGCAGAAATGCCCGCCCGCCCCCGACAGCACCAGAACCCGCGCCGCGCGATCGCCCTTCAGCTCCGCCAGCAGCGCGTCCAGCGCCTCGGACAGCGCGTTGTTCAGCGCGTTGCGCCGTGTGGGCCGGCTCAGCACGGCGCGCACCACCCCATCCTGCCGCGTCACCAGAAGCGGGTTCTCATCGCTCATCGGCGTTCCTCCATTCCTGCCACTTGTCTTGCCGCGCTCCCTGCACCCCGGCAAGCTGCCCCGGACGGACCACTCGCCCGCCACCGAATGGTCTGGCCACCAAACACGTCCAGGTCATCCATGCCCGAGCGCACACAGGTCGGTATCGTCGGCTGCGGCCCAGCAGGCCTCTTCCTCGCCCATCTCCTCCACCGCGCGGGCATCGAGGCCGTCATCCTCGAGAACCGCACGCGCGAGGCGGTGGAGGGCACCATCCGCGCAGGCGTGCTGGAGCATTGGGTGACGGAGCTGATGCGGGAGCTCGGCCTGGGTGAGCGCATGGCGCGCGAAGGCCATTTCCACAGCGGCATCACCCTGCAATACGGTCTCAACCGCTTCCACCTGGATATGGAGGGGCTGACCGGCGGCAAGCGCGTCACCGTCTATGCCCAGCACGAGGTCCTGCACGACCTTATCGCCGGCCGCCTCGCCGACGGTGGCACGATCCATTTCGGCGTCAGCGGCACCGCCTTCCACGATGTCGAATCCGACGCACCCCGCATTTCCTTCCGCCATGCCGACGGCCGGGCCGACGAGCTTCTCTGCGACTATGTCATCGGCGCGGACGGCTTCCACGGCCCGGCACGCCAAGCCATCCCCGCCGCCATGCGCCGCGAGTACACCAAGACCTATCCCTTCGGATGGCTCGGCATCCTCGCCCGCGCACCAATCTCCTGGCCCGAGCTGATCTATGCCCGCCACGAGGACGGCTTCGCCCTGCTCAGCACGCGCTCGCCCCAGATCCAGCGCATGTACATCCAGTGCGACCCGAAGGACGACATCGCCAACTGGCCTGACGAGCGCATCTGGTCCGCCCTGCACCGCCGCCTGGAAACCGCCGGTGGCACCGAAGGAGCGTGGCGCCTCGCGGAAGGCACCATCTTCCAGAAGGGCATCATCCCGCTGCGCAGCTTCGTCTGCGAGACAATGCGCCACGGCCGCCTGTTTCTCGCCGGCGACGCCGCGCATATCGTCCCGCCCACCGGCGCCAAGGGACTGAACCTGGCCGTCGCCGACGTGCTCATCCTGTCCCGCGCGCTGGAGGACGCCATCCGCCACAACCGAACGGACGGGTTGGATGCCTATCCGGCCACCGCGCTGCGCCGCATATGGAAGGCTGAGCGCTTCAGCTGGATGATGACCACCATGCTTCACCGCAATGATGCGGAGACGCCCTTCGAGCACCGCATCCGCATGGCCGACCTGGACTTCCTGGCCAGTTCCCGCAACGCCCAGGCCGCGCTTGCCGAGAACTACGTCGGCCTGCCCTTCGAATCCTGAGCCGGCCCAGGACGCCGCTTTCCTGAATAAAAAGGATGGGGGTCCGGGAAATTCCTTCCCCCGCCTTCCTTCCTCACATCACCACGCCACCACTCACATGGATGGCCTGTCCCGTGATGTAGGCCGCCCCCGGCGAGGCCAGGAACGCCACCGCCGCCGCCACATCCGCCGGCGTGCCCAGCCGCCGCAGCGGAATCTGCGGCAGGATCGCCGCCCAGCCCGCCGCGTCCAGCGCCACATGCGCCCCCGGGTCCTTCTGCGTGTATCCCGGCACCACCGCGTTCACCGTCACATGCGGCGACCATTCCAGGGCCAGGGACCGCATCAGCGCCTCCACCCCCGCCTTCGCCGCCGCACTGGCGGGAAACACGGTGGTGTCCGTCCGGAAGGAATGCGCCACGAAGGAGGAAACGGCGACCATCCGCGCCAGCCCGCCCGCCTCGCCGGCCCGCAGCAGATGCGGCCCCGCCGCCCGCGCGAGGCGCAGGAAGCCCCAGAGGACGGTGTCCGCGCTGCGGGCGAAGGCCTCGTCGGTCAAGGCAGAAACCGGCGTGCGGTCGGCGAAGCCGGCATTGGCCACCACCACTTCCAGCCCGCCGAGCACCGCCACCGCCTCCTCCACCAGCCGCGCCGGTACGGCGGGGTCCGTCAGATCCCCCACCAGTACCGCGGCTCGGGCCCCGGCCGCCCGCAGCTCCGCCGCCACCGCCTCGGCCCCGGCGCGGTTCCCGCGGCAATGCACGGCGATCGCCGCCCCGTGCACCGCCATCGCCCGCGCCGTCGCGGCACCGATCCCGCTCGAGGCCCCCGTGATCAGGATTCGCCGCTCGGCCATCCACATTCCCCAGTTGCATGACTGCGGGGCGGCCGGCCCGAATTGCCCGCCGCCCCCACTCGCCCCAGGATGCCGCGCAACAGCCCAAGGGGGGAGAGGCGTATGTCCATGACGGTTCTGCAGGCGGAAGGTCTTTACGCGAACGATGCGGTGGAACGGGAAGTGCTGGGCCCGGATGTCCGAATCCTGCAGGCCGATACCGCCAACCTGGCGGAGCTTCCAGACGAGCTCTGCGCCGAGGTCGAGGGCCTGTTCATCTTCCGCCACTGGCTCCGGGCGGCCGATATCGCCCGCTTCCCGAAACTCCGCTGCGTCGTCCGGATGGGGGTGGGCTATGACCGGCTGGACCGCACAACCTTAGGGGGCCGCGGCGTCGCAGTTTGCAACCTGCCTGACTACGGTACAACCGAGGTCGCCGATCACGCCATCGCCCTCGCCTTGGCGCTCCGCCGGGGCCTTCTCCTGCATCACGAAGCCCAGCGCGCCGATCCCCCGGCACCCTGGACGCCGATTGACTCCCCTCTCATCCAACGCCCCTCGACCCGCTGCTTCGGGGTGCTCGGGCTGGGCCGGATCGGCACGGCGGTGGCGCTGCGCGCGAAGGCCTTCGGCTGGCGGGTCCTGTTCCACGATCCCTACCTGCCCAACGGCGTCGAACTGTCGCTGGGCATCCACCGTGCCCGCCGGATCGAGGAGCTTTTCGAGCAGGCGGATACCCTCTCCATCCATACGCCGCTGACCCGAACCACCCTGAATTTGGTGGATAACCGCCTGCTCCGGCTCATGCCGTCAGGTGCGGTGGTGGTGAACACCGCCCGCGGCCCCGTGCTGGACATCGACGCCCTCGAAGCCTGCTTGCGGGATGGCACGATCGCCGGCGCCGGGCTGGACGTGCTGCCCGAGGAACCGCCGCAGGAGCCGGTGCCGTCGCTGCTCCGCGCCTATCGCGAGCGGGCGCCCTGGCTGGCTGGCCGACTCATTGTCACGCCGCATAGTGCCTACCACTCGCCCGAGGCGCTGGAGGACATCCGCCGGAAGAGTGCGGAGACGATGCGGGATGTCCTGCTTCAGGGGCTCGGCACGAATGTCATCCCCGCAGATCACGAGTAGCTGAAAATATCCTTAGAAAAGATTAGGATCAATCTCTCTCGTCGAGACACAATCCAATATTTTCGCCAAACGACTAATGACGCTTTCGTGAGTACAACCGAAGCAGTCGCCTGGCTCTTCGCAACTGCGATATAGATTGCATGCCATTCTTGTTTTCATTTCGGAGGCGAGTCGGGTGCCGCGCGGCGACGATATACCCGTGATCGACCGCCGCCCGTCGGGTGGGCCGCCACATGTCGTTTTCGACGTGTCGCGCCTCCTCGCCTGCGGAACCAAGCCCGCGCCTTCGGGGATCGACCGGGTGGAGATGGCCTATGCCCGCCGCTGGGCCAGCCTTCCCGAAGGCCGCGTCACCTTTGTCGCGCGGGCGCTTTCCGGCGACTACGCCGCCCTGCCCTGGCAAGCGGTGGTGGGCCTTGTCGCCTCCCTCAGCCAGGCCTGGGAACATAGCGAATCCACGGGTCAGGCCGCCCGCCGCGCGCGGCGCCTCTCCGTCGCCCTGCGTTGGCGCACTATGGCCGGCGTCGGCCAACGTGAACTCGCCCGCCGGCTGAAGAAGCCGGGGCCAAAGGCCTTCCTCCTCGTCTCCCACCGGGCGCTCAAGCGGGAACGGCCGATCCAGGCCATGCGGGACGCGGGCTGCGCCTTCGTGCCGCTGATCCATGACCCGATCCCCGCCACCCATCCCGAATATGCCCGCCCCGGCCAGGCGGACCTGCATCTTCGGCGAATCAGCACCACCGCCGCCCTGGCCGACGCCATCATCGTCAACTCGGCCCATACGGAGGCGGCGCTCCGCCCGCATCTCAGCAACCGCAGCACTCCGCCCCAGGTCCTGGTGGCGCCGCTGGGCGTCGAGCCGCCGCCCGCCCCCGTGCAGGCCCTGCCGACGGAGCCCTATTTCGTCGTGCTCGGCACCATCGAGCCGCGCAAGAACCACCTCCTGCTCTTCCATCTCTGGCGCGACATGGCCACGCGGCTGGGCAGCCGGACCCCACATCTCCTCGTCGTCGGCCGCCGTGGCTGGGAGAACGAGAACGTGGTCGATATCCTCGACCGCTGCGACGCCGTGCGCGGCGCGGTGCGCGAAGTCGGCCAGGTGCCGGACCGCGAAGTGTGGAGAATCCTCCGCGGCGCCCGCGCCCTCCTGTTCCCCTCCTCCGCGGAGGGGTACGGCCTGCCCCTGGCGGAGGCCCTGACCCTCGGCGTTCCGGCGATCTGCTCCGATATTCCAGCGCTGCGCGAGGTCGGGGGCCAGGTTCCGGATTATCTCGACCCGCTGGACGGCATCGCCTGGCGCAACGCCATCCTCGACTATGCGGAGCCTCGCAGCACAGGCCGCGCGGCGCAGGTCGAGCGCCTCGCCCATTGGCGCGCGCCGCGCTGGGAACACCATTTCCTGCAGGTGGACGAGCTGCTGGACAAGGTCACCAGCAGGGCGGCTTCCTCCTCGGTCCGGGTCATGCTCCAGGGCTGGATGCAATCCCGTTTCGCCCGCCGGGGCAGTGCCGCGACCTGACCGCGCTCCGGCCACAAAGCCTCCCATGAGCCAGTCCGGCACAAGGCGCACCCCTCCCCGTACACCGGACAGGGAGGCAGCCCCCGCCCTTTCCCCACTTTCCCAAGCAGCGGCCGTCCCGGCGCCGATCGCGATCGTGGGCGCAGCCTGCCGCTTCCCGGGCGCTCCGGATCTTGGCGCCTTCTGGTCGCTGCTCGAGGAAGGGCGGGACGCGGTCTCGACCTTGCCGGCAGACCGCTTCAACCAGGATTGGTTCCATCATCCGCGCCGTGGCGAGCCGGGGCGCTCCTACAGCTTCGCCGCCGGCCATCTGGGCGATGTCAGCGGCTTCGATTCCGGCCATTTCGGCCTTTCCCCGCGTGAGGCTGCGGAGGCGGACCCGCAGCAGCGCCTCCTGCTCGAAATAGCCGCCGAGGCCCTGGAGGATGCGGGCTGGCCCGCCGCCTCCGTCGCCGGGCGCCAGATCGGCGTCTTCGTCGGCGGCTCCTCCACCGACTATGCCGAGTTGCGCCTCTCCAACCCCGCCGGGGCCGATCGCTTCTTCATGACCGGCAACACCCTCTCCATCCTGGGGAACCGGATCACCAATGTCTTCGATCTGCGCGGCGGGGCGCAGACGATCGACACCGCCTGCTCATCCTCTCTCGTCGCCCTGTCCCTCGCCGTGGATGCGTTGCGGGCCGGGCGAGTGGAGGCGGCGTTAGTGGGCGGCGTCCAACTTCTCCTCTCGCCCTATGCCTTCACCGGCTTCTCCCGCGCCTCGATGCTCTCCCCCACCGGGCGCTGCCATGTCTTCTCGGCGGCAGCGGATGGCTATGTGCGCGGCGAGGGTGCGGGGATGGTCATCCTCAAGCCGCTCGATGCCGCACTGGCGGCGGGAGATGCGGTCCGGGGCGTGATCCTGGCCGCCGGGGTGAATGCCGTGGGCCGCTCCATCGGCCTCTCCCTGCCCGACCCCCAGGCCCAGGCCGCGCTGCTGCGGGGCGTGCTGGCCGCGGCAGGCCTGCCTGCCAGCCGCATCACCTATTTCGAGGCCCATGGCACCGGCACCCAGGCCGGCGATCCGATCGAGGCCTGGGCCATCGGCAGGGCCCTGGCCGATGCGGAAACCGGCCGCAAGGCGCCGCTGCCCGTCGGCTCGGTCAAATCGAATATCGGCCATCTGGAGACCGCCTCCGGCATGGCCGGGCTCATCAAGGCTCTGCTGATGCTGGAGAAGCGGGTGATCCCGCCCAACCTGCATTTCGGCGAGCCCAATCCGCGGATCGACTTCGACGCGCTTCGCATCCGCGTGCCCACCGAAGCGGAGCCGCTGCCGGGCGAGGATCCCGTCATCGGGGTGAATTCCTTCGGCTTCGGCGGCACCAACGCCTCCCTCCTCCTCGCCGCCCCGCCTGCCTCCCCGCAGGCCGCACCTGACGAAGGAGCGAAGGCCGCGCCGGCGACGCTGCCGCCCCTCATCCTCTCCACCCGCTCCGCTGGCGCGCTGCCCCAAGCCGCCGCCGCCTGGTCCGCCGCCCTGCGCGCCAAACCCGGGCGCGCCCCGGCGCTGCTGCGCGGCCTCGCCCGCCATCGCGACCTCGCCTCCCACCGGCTGGTGCTGCGCGGCACCGATGCCACGGCCCTGGCCAACGGGCTGGATGCCTTCGCGGCGGGCGAGCCGGTAGGCGTGCAGGGCACCGCCCCGGCGTCCCGCAGCGGGGGCATCGCCTTCGTCTTCTCCGGCAACGGCTCCCAGTTCCCCGGAATGGCACGGGAGGCCATGGCGCAATCCCGCCCCTTCCGCGAGGCGGTGGAAGCGGCCGATGCGGAGCTCACCCCCCAGCTGGGCTGGTCCGTCGCCGCCGCCCTGGCCGATGGTCTGACCGCCGAGGCCCTTTCCGCCACCGAGATTGCCCAGCCCACCCTCTTCACCGTGCAGCACGGGCTGGTCACCGCCCTGGCCGGGGAAGGCATCGAGCCAAGCCTGGTCCTCGGCCATTCGGTCGGTGAGGTCGCGGCGGCGCTCGCCGCCGGCATGCTGGACCTGCCCAGCGCCGCCCGTCTCATCGTCGCCCGCTCCGCAGCGCAGGCGCGCACACGGGGCCGCGGCCGCATGGCCGCGTTCAACGTCACCGAGCCAGAGGCCACGCCTCTTCTCGCAGAATGCGGCCCGGGGCTGGAGATCGCCGCCCGCAACGCCCCGCGCGCCCTGACCATCGCTGGCCCCGCCGCCGCCATCGCGCGCCTCGCCGTGGCCGCGCGGCGCGACCGCCTGACCCTGATCGAGCTGGATCTCGACTACGCCTTCCACTCCGCCGCCATGGACGAGGTGGAGCAGGCGCTCATGGCCTCGCTGGACGGCTTGCGCCCCACCCCGCCCCGCCTGCCCTTCATCTCCACCGTAACCGGCGCCGTGCTGGCCGAGCCGGCGGACGCCGCTTATTGGTGGCGCAACCTACGCGCCTCGGTGCGCTTCGCCGATGCTGCGGCCGAGGCCGCGCGGCTCGGCGCAAGACTGGCGATCGAGATCGGCCCCAATCCAATTCTGCAATCCTACCTGCGGGAGGTATTGCGGGCAGCCAAGGCCGAGGCCCCGATCCTCGCCAGCCTCTCGAAGCGCGACAGCGCAGGCGATCCGATCCCCGTCATTGCCGATCGTGCCACGGCGCTGGGTGCCGATCCGCGCGGCGCCCCGTCCTTCGCCGGCCCCGCCCAGCGGCGCGGCCTGCCGCCCACCCCCTATCACCGCACCCGCCATTGGTTCCCGGCCACGCCGGAGGCGATGCGCCTGCACGACCCGGTACTGGACCACCCGCTGCTCGGCTTCCGGCGCGAGGCCAGGTGGTGACGGATGTCTTCGCCAACCGCCTGCCGCATTTCGACCGGCTGTGGAATGTGGAGGACGTGTTCAACCGCGCCCATAACCGCTTCAAATTCGGCCCGAAGATTGTGCCGCTGCGGCTGCCGCCGGGCCCGCCGGCCATCGCGCACTGGACCTATCCGCTGGCGCTGCGCATGCCCGGCGCGCGCAACGTCTACACCTTCCATGACCTAGTGCCGCTGCGCCTGCCCTTCACCACGCTGGACCAGAAGCGCCGCTACTTCCGCCTGTGCCGGATGCTGCTGGACCAGGCCGACCACATCGTGACGGTGAGCGAAGCCTCACGCCGCGACATTATTTCCCTCCTGGGCGCGGATCCGGAAAAGGTCACCAACACCTATCAGTCCGTGGAGCTGCCGCCGCATCTGGCGAACAAGCCGGAGGCGGTGGCGCGGGACGAGGTGCGGGGCGCCTTCGGCATGGGCTGGAAGGGCTATCACCTGTTCTTCGGCGCCATCGAGCCGAAGAAGAACCTGGGGCGGCTGATCGAGGCCTATCTCGCCTCCGGCGTGACCACCCCGCTGGTGATCCTGGGGAAACAGGCCTGGAAGTCCGATATCGAGCTGCAGCTCCTGGCCGCGAAGCATGTCCGCAGGACCCCGCCCCCACTTGGCGCGCGACTGAGGAAGGAAGCGAGTGGGCGGGTGATCCTGCTGGACTACGCACCCTTCCGCCTGCTCGTCTCGCTGATCCGGGGCGCGAAATCGGTGCTCTTCCCCTCCCTCTACGAGGGCTTCGGCCTGCCGGCGCTGGAGGCGATGAGCCTCGGGACGCCGGTGCTCACCTCCAACACCTCCTCCCTGCCCGAGGTGGTGGGGGACGCCGCGGTGAAGGTGAATCCCTACGATGTCCGCGCCATGGTGGAGGGCATTCGGGTGCTCGATGCCGACCATGAGCTGCGCGAGCACCTCTCCTGGGCCGGGCAGCGCCAGGCGGCGCTGTTCAGCGCGGCGGCCTATGAGCGGCGGCTGGCCGAGGTCTATGCCCGGCTGGGCGTGACGCTACAGCCCGGGACGCCGGAGGCGTCGCCCCCGGATTGAGGGGGCTTGGACTCCGCCCCCGCCCTTCGCTAACACCCCGCCAGACGCCTTGATGTCCCGCCTCGAAAGCCCCGTATGATGACCAACACCCTGCCCGACCGGCTCTCCACCGACCCCAACAGCCCCTTCTTCAACGCCGAGCTGCTCGAGCGCGGGGTGGGTATCCGCTTCAAGGGCGTGGAGAAGAATAATGTCGAGGAATACTGCGTCAGCGAGGGCTGGGTGCGGCTTTCCGTCGGCAAGGCGCTGGACCGCAAGGGCAAGCCGATGACCATGAAGCTCCAGGGCAAGGTCGAGCCCTATCTGCGCGAGGCCGCGGCGCCGGAAGTGGCCCAGGGCGAAACGCCGGAGGGCTGATGCGTCAGGCCGGCAGCCTCCCGGCCGCCGCCTTCCCTTGACGGGCCGCGCAGGGAACGCGGACGCTTCCTCCCCATGAGCCCGGGAAAGGGCCATGGGAGGAATGTCCATGAGTTCCACGACCCTGGCGGGCCACCAGCCTCGTTCCGGGCGCCGCGCGCTGCTCGGCACGGTCCTGCTGACCGCCGCCCCCGCCGCCGCGCAGGACTATCCGAGCCGCCCCATCCGGATCCTGGTGGGCTTCACCGCCGGCGGCAGCGCCGACATCATCGCCCGCGACATCGGGCAGCAGCTTTCCGCGGCCTGGGGCCAGCCGGTGGTGGTGGAGAACCGCAGCGGCGCCAACGGCACCATCGCCACCACCGCCATGATCGGATCGCCCCCCGACGGCTACACGCTGCTGCTGACGGTCTCATCCCATGTGACCAACCCGCGCCTCTATGCGGGCGTGACCTATGACCCGGTGCGCGATGTCTCGCCGGTCAGTCTCATCGCCTCCTCTCCGCTGGTCATCCTTGCCCATCCCGGTTTCGCGGCGGGCGACATCAAGGGGGCGATCGAAGCGGCGCGCGCCCGGCCGGGGGCCGTCACCTATTCCTCTCCCGGCATCGGCTCGGTCCAGCACCTGTCGATGGAGCTGATGAACAGTCTAGCCGGCATCCAGATGGTCCACGTGCCTTATCGCGGCGGCGCCAATGCGCTCACGGACCTGCTGAGCGGCCAGGTGCAGCTGAGCATTCTGTCGATCGTGCAGGCCCTGCCATTGATCCGCCAGGGGCAGGTGAAGGCGCTGGCCGTGACCACCACGGCGCGCTCCGAACAGCTGCCGCAGGTGCCCACCCTCGCCGAGGCCGGGGTGCAAGGCTATGATTCCTCCCTCTGGTTCGCCCTGCTCGCCCCGCCCCGCACACCCGGCCCGTTGGTCCACCGGCTGAATGCCGAGGTGACGCGGATGCTCAACGCCCGGGAGATGCGCGCCCGGCTGACGGCGCAGGGCGCCGACCCGATCGGCAGCAGCGAACAGGAGTTGGCCGAATTCCTGCGGAGCGAGGACGGCAAATGGGCGGAGGTCATCCGCCGGGCCAGCGTTCGGGCCGAATAGCGCCCCTGGGGAGGCGCTGCCTGCCTAGAGCGTCTCCTCCCAATGCTCGGCAAGCCAGGGCTCCAGCTCGGCGGGGCGGAGATCGATGCCGATGCCGGGGGCATCGGGGATGGCGACCGTGCCATCCTCGGCCACGGGATGGTCGCCGCGCAGCCGCCGCAAGGCGTACGGCGTGCGATCATATTCAAAGAACGGATAATTCCATGGCTCCCCAGCGCGGTGGGACGGTAGCACCGCCGTCAGCTGCAGCGAGGCATGGAAGTTCACCACCGTCCCAAAGACATGCGCCATGATCGGGATGCCGAAGGCTTCCCCCAGCGCCGCGACCCCCATCGCACTGGTGAAACCGCCGCAGACCGAAAGATCCGGCTGCAGGATATCGAAAGTCCGCTCGATCAGCGCGTCACGGAAGGCCGGCAGGCCCGCCAGCGCCTCGCCGCCCGCGATGGCGGTCCGCATCAGCCCGGACAGCATCCGGTAGCCCGGCAAGTCGTCGGGGGCGAGCGGCTCCTCGATCCAGAGTAGCCCAACATCGCGCATCCGGTCGGCCGCCTCCAGCGCGGCCCGGGGCGTATAGCCGCGGTTCACGTCGATCATCAGCGCGACCTCCTCGCCCAGTTGGCGCCGCAAGCTGGAGACGATGGCCGCGTCGGCGCGCGGGGATAGTCCGCTGCGGAGCTTCAGCGCACGAAAACCCTCCCGCCGGTGCGCCTCGGCATCGGCGGGGACCTGGCGGTACGGATCGTCCCCCGGGCGCATGAAGGGGCCGCTGACATAGGCCGTGGCCCGGTCCCGCACCGCGCCACCCAGCAATGCGTGCAGCGGCACGCCCTCGATCTTGGCCCGCGCATCCCACAGGGCCATGTCCAACGCGCTGATCGCCATCATGGAGACACCACGCCGGTCGTAGTTCAGGGTTCCCAGCATAGCCCGGTGGAGCGGCAGGGTCGCCCGGGGGTCCTGCCCAAGCACGAGCGGGGCCAGCACCCGGCGCAGATAGGCCCCGACGGCATGGGGGGAGGAGGCATTCTCCCCCCATCCGGACACGCCCTGGTCCGTGACCACCTCGACCAGCACGGCGCTGCGGCGGCGCAGGACCTGCAAGGCATTGCCGAGCGGCTCCGGCATATCGCAGCTGACCTGATAGGCGCGCAGCGCGGTGATTCTCATGGACGGGTCCCCTTTTGTTTCTCCGACACTGCAATCCCCGCGACGGCTTGCCCATCCCCGGGCGCGGCCCCGCCCTGCCCGCCGGGCAGCAGCCAGTCGCTTGACCCCACCCGTGCCCCCTCCGCATATGGCGCCCATGCTTTTCCGGCTGCCCGGTGCGCGAATTCCCGGCCCGGTCCTCTTCTGAGGGCCGGGAGACACCGCCGCGCCTGCCCCCTTCGCCGCGCCGCCATGGGCCGCGCGGCCCGAGACCCCGGACCGATCATGACCGACGCCCCCGCCTCCGATGCCCCGCCCGTGCAGGAGGCCCGCGACTACCGCAGCACCGTCTTCCTGCCGAAGACCCCCTTCCCCATGCGCGGCGACCTGCCGAAGCGCGAGCCCGCCACCCTCGCCCGCTGGGCGGCGCAGGACCTGCGCGGGCAGCTGCGCGAGCGTTCGCGTGGCCTGCCGCATTTCGTGCTGCATGACGGCCCGCCCTATGCGAACGGCCCGCTGCATATCGGCCACGCGCTGAACAAGATCCTGAAGGACGTGATCAACCGCGCCGCCCAGATGTCGGGGCGCGATGCCGATTACGTGCCGGGCTGGGACTGCCACGGCCTGCCGATCGAGTGGAAGGTCGAGGAGGAGTACCGCGCCAAGAAGCGCGACAAGGATTCCGTTCCCGTCCTCGAATTCCGCGCCGAATGCCGCGAATACGCGCGCCACTGGCTTGGCGTGCAGTCCGAGGAGTTCCAGCGCCTGGGCGTGCTCGGCGACTGGGAGAACCGCTATGCCACGATGGACTTCACCTCCGAGGCGGTGATCGTCGAGGAGATCGGCCGCTTCCTGATGAACGGCTCCCTCTATCGCGGCCTGCGCCCGGTGATGTGGAGCCCGGTCGAGAAGACCGCGCTGGCGGATGCCGAGATCGAGTACCACGACGTCACCAGCCCGACCCTGCATGCCGCCTTCCCGGTGGTGAAGACGAATGCGCCGGACCTGGAAGGCGCCCGCGTGCTGGCCTGGACCACCACGCCCTGGACCATCCCCGCAAACCGCGCTGTGGCCTATGGCGAGGAGATCGACTACGCGCTGGTGCATGTGGACGGCATCGCGGAAGGCTCGCTGCTCGCCACCGGCGATCGGCTGATCGTCGCCCTCTCCCTCCTTCCCAACTTCGAGAAGGAGGCGGGCCTCGCCGCCCACTCCATCCGCCGCGTGTTCAAGGGCAGCGAGTTCGCCGGCACGATCCTGGCCCATCCCCTGCGCGGCTGGCCCGCGGGCGAGGGCGCCTATGACCACGACGTGCCGATGCTGCCCGGTGACTTCGTCACGGCCGAGGCGGGCACGGGCTTCGTCCATATCGCACCCAGCCATGGCGAGGACGACTTCGCCCTCGGCCGCGCCCATGGCCTGCCGGTCCCGGAGATGGTGGCCGATGACGGCACCTACACCATCCAGGCCGCGGGCTTCACCGGCATCCATGTCTTCAAGGCGCAGGAACCCGTCTGGGCCGCGCTGGAAAGCATGGGCACGCTGGCCGCCAAGGGCAGCCTCAAGCACAGCTACCCGCATAGCTGGCGCAGCAAGAAGCCGGTGATCTTCCGCGCGACGCCGCAGTGGTTCATTGCGATGGACGATGAGAACCAGATCCGCGCCAAGGCGCTGGAGGCCATCGCCAACACGCATTTCGTGCCGGATCAGGGCCGCAACCGCATCGGCTCCATGGTTGCCGCGCGGCCGGACTGGTGCATCTCCCGCCAGCGCGCCTGGGGCGTGCCCATCGCCGTCTTCGTGGACAAGCGCACGGGCGAGGTCCTGCGCGATCCGATGGTGATGGCCCGCATCATCGGCGCCTTCCGCGAGGAGGGTGCGGATGCCTGGTACCAGCCCGGCGCCGCCGCCCGCTTCCTCGGCAACGACCGGAACCCGGATGACTACGAGCAGGTGATGGACATCGTGGACGTGTGGTTCGAGTCCGGCTCGACCCACGCCTTCTGCCTGCCCGACCACAACCTGCCCTTCCCGGCCGATCTCTATCTCGAAGGCTCGGACCAGCATCGCGGCTGGTTCCATTCCTCGCTGCTCGAATCCGTCGGCACGCGCGGCGTCGCGCCCTTCAAGGCGATCCTGACGCATGGCTTCGTGCTGGATGAGACCGGGCGGAAGATGTCGAAGTCGCTCGGCAACGTCACCGCCCCGCAGACGGTGATGAAGGACTATGGCGCCGACATCCTGCGGCTCTGGGTGATGAACTCGGACTTCGCGGACGACCTGCGCATCGGCAAGACCATCCTGGCGCAGCAGGCGGAACTGTATCGCCGCATCCGCAACACGCTGCGCTGGCTGCTCGGCAGCCTTGATGGCTTCACCGATGAGGAGAAGGTCCCTTACGGCGAACTGCCGGAGCTGGAGCGCTGGGTCCTGCACCGCGTGTCGCAGATCGACGCCCGCATCCGGCAGGCCGCGACGGATTACGACTGGTCCGGCGTGATGCCGGAGATCCACAATTTCTGTGCCTCCGACCTCTCCGCCTTCCTCTTCGACATCCGCAAGGACAGCCTCTACTGCGACCGTGCGGACGACCCGCGCCGCCGTGCCGCGCGCACGGTGCTGGATGTGCTGCACCGCTGCCTCTGCACCTGGCTCGCCCCCGTGCTGGTCTTCACCGCCGAGGAAGCCTGGCTCGCCCGCTTCGGCGAGGCGGCGGACAGCGTCCACCTCCAGACCTTCGTCGAGGTTCCGGCGGAATGGCGGGACGAGGCGCTCGCCGAGCGCTGGAGCCGCGTGCGGACCGTGCGCGGCCTCGTCACCGGCGCGCTGGAAAAGGCGCGGGCGGCCGGCACCATCGGCAGTTCCCTCCAGGCGGCGCCGGAACTTCATCTGGGCGCGGCGCAGGCCGACCTGTCCGACCTCCCCTGGGCCGAGCTCTGCATCACCTCCGACCTGACGCTCCTCGGCAGCCGGCCCGAGGGCGAGGGCGTGGAGGCCGAGGGAGAGACCGCCGTGCGCTTCGCCCCCGCCCCTGGCCAGAAATGCGACCGCTGCTGGCGGGTCCTGCCCGAGGTCGGGCGCAGCGCCGCCCATCCCACCCTCTGCCTGCGCTGCGAAGCGGCCGTCGCCTGATGGTCGCCCTCAACCTGCGGCGCGGGCTGGTCCTCGCCTTCCTGGTCCTGGTCGCCGACCAGGCCAGCAAGTGGTGGATCCTGCAGGTCCTGGATCTGCCGACCCGCCGCAACGTTCCGCTGCTAGGCGGCGGCGATTTCGGCCTGGACCTGACCATGGTCTGGAACCGCGGCGTCACCTTCGGCCTGCTCTCGGGCAGCGAGCCCTGGCACGCCTGGGCGCTGGCGGCGATGGCGGCGGCGATCGCGGCCTTCCTCGTGCGCTGGATGGCCAAGGCCGAGAATCGCCGCACCGCCCTGGCCCTGGGCGCCATCGTCGGCGGCGCGGTGGGCAATGTGATCGACCGGGCCCGTTTCGGCGCGGTGGTCGATTTCGTCGATGCCTATGCCTGGGGCTGGCACTGGTACGTCTTCAACGTGGCCGATGCCGCGATCGTCCTCGGGGTGGTCGTGCTGCTGTTCGAGGCTGTGACGGCGCGGGAAGCGCCGCAGGAGGCCTTATGACGAAACGTCTCCCGGCAAAGCCGCTGTTTCCGCTTCCCGCCCAGCCCTGCTAGAAGCGCCTGCCATGACCGCCCGCCCATACCTCCTGGCTTCCCTGCTGCTGGCCGCACCGGTGCTGAGCGCCTGTGGCGGCGACACGGCGAAGACCCTCGGCCTGACGCGCGACGCCCCGGACGAGTTCCAGGTGGTCACCCGCGCCCCCCTGGCCCTGCCGCCGACTATCGGCAACCTGCCCCCGCCCCGCCCCGGCGCTCAGCGCCCGCAGGAGCTGACGGCGCGCGAGCGCGGAGAGAGCACCCTCGCCCCCACCACGCTGCTCGGCGAAGGCCGGCAGGACCGCCCGTCGAGCGCCGAATCCGCGCTGCTCGCCCAGGCGAGCCAGGCTTCCGGGGCCACTGGCTCGGGCAACATTCGCCGCCAGGTGGATGAGGAGAGCCTGCGACTCGACCGCCCGCAGCGAAACCTGGTGGAGCGGATGATGTTCTGGCAGGAACCGCCCCGCCCCGGCACGGTGATCGACCCGACGAAGGAATCGCAGCGCCTGCGCGAGAATTCGGCCCTTGGCCGCTCGCCCGAGGAGGGCGAGACCCCGATCATCCAGCGGCGCCAGCGCGGGCTGCTCGAAGGACTGTTCTAGAAAGGTCGCCCGGATGGGATTTCATCGTCAGGATCCCGTCCGGCCATTCCCGCCGGTCGATTTTCATCCCACATATCGGGAATGCCTTCCCTGACCCGCCGCGCCGCGCTGGCGACCGCCGCCGCCGTGCCAGCCGTCCTGGCCACGCGTGCGCCAGCCGCGCCGCCGCCTTCCGCCCCCGCCATCGCCGCCCCGCCGCCGATCCCGCCCGGCCGCCCGCTCTTTGGCGCCACGCTCTGGCGCATGCCCAACGGGCTTCGCGTCGCCTATGTCGGCACGCGCGGCGCGCCCGTGGTGGCGCATTACCTGTTCTACGGCGTCGGCTCCGGGGATGACCCGGCCGGTCGGTCCGGCCTTGCCCATTTTCTCGAGCACCTGATGTTCAAGGGCAGTGCCCATGTGGCGGATGGCGAGTTCTCCCGCCGCGTGGCGCGGGAGGGTGGGCAAGACAACGCCTTCACCTCCCGCGACGTGACCGCCTACCACCAGACGGTGGAGGCGACCCGCCTGAAGCTGGTGGCGATGATGGAGGCCGACCGCCTCCGCGCGCCGCTGTTCCCCGCGGATGGCGTGGAACCCGAGCGCGCCGTGATCCTGGAGGAGCGCCGCCAGCGCACCGACAGCAATCCCCGCGCCCGCTTCCGCGAGGCCTATGAGGCCGCCATGTGGGGGGCCCAGCACTGGCGCGGCCGCCCGATCATCGGCTGGGCCGACGAGATCCGCGCCATCACCCGCCAGGACATGCTGGACTTCCACCAGCGCTGGTACACCCCCGGCAATGCCGTTCTGGTGGTGAACGGCGCCGTGGAGGAGGACGCGCTCCGGCGCGTGGTGGAGGACGAGTATGGTGGTATCGAAGGCCGCGAGGTGACGCCCCGCCGCCGCGCCGCGCCTTCCGACGCCCCGCTGCAATCGCGGCTGGTGCGGAACGATGCGGGGGTGCGGGAGGCGCAGATGCTGCGCTCCTGGATCGCCCCCTCGCTAACCTGGGGCCGCAACGACGCGGACCGCGAGCATGCCATCCCGCTGGAGGTGCTGGCCCATCTGCTCGGCGGCGGGCCGGGCTCGCGCCTGCACAAGGCGCTGGTGCAGTCTGGCTTGGCGGTCGGCGCGGGCGCCGGCTACGACAGCGATGATCTTGGGGCCAGCTCCTTCGGCCTCTACGTCACCCCGCGTGGCGACACGGCCCCGGCCAAGCTGGAGGCCGAGGTCGAGGACCAGATCTGCCGCCTGCTGGACCAGGGGGTGACCGAGGAGGAGGTTGCGCGCAGCAAGCGCCAGCTGACCGCCGGCGCCCTGATGTCGCTCGACGGGCTGGGCGCCGCGCCGCGCCTGCTCGGGGGCGCCCTGGCCATCGGCCTGCCCGCGGATGCGGTGGAGCAATGGCCCGCCCGTATCCGTGCCGTGACGCCAGAGGCCGTCATGGCCGCGGCTCGCTCCGTCTTCACCCATCCTTCCATGACCGGCTGGCTGCTGCCCGAGGGCGTGCGCGCACCATGAGCGACACCATCCCCAGCGGCTTCACCCTGCCCGTGCAGGTGGTGGAGGCGGGCGGCGTGACCGCCTGGCTGGCCGAGGACCATGCCGTTCCGGTCGTTTCGCTCTCCTTCTCCGTTCCCGGCGGTGCCTCGCTCGATCCGGAGGGCCGGGAAGGCGCCGCGGCACTCGCCGCCGCGCTGCTGACCGAGGGCGCCGGCGACCTGACGGCCAACGCTTTCCAGGAGGCCGTGCGGGACGCCGCGATTTCCTTCTCCTTCTCGTCCGACCGGGACGAGTTCTCCGGTGGCTTCCGCTGCCTGACCGAGGCGCTGCCCGAGGCCGTCCGCCTCGCCCGCCTCGCCCTCTCCGCCCCCCGCATGGACCCGACCGACATGGAACGGGTCCGGGCCCGCGCCATTGCCGGCGCCCGCCAGGCGCTGGAGAACCCGCGCGGACAGGCCGGCCGCGCCTTCTGGGCCACCGCCCTGCCCGGCCCCTTCGGCCGCCCGCCCGGCGGCACGGCGGAAAGCCTCGCCAGCCTTCCCGGTGAATTGCTCAAGGGTGTGCCTGGGCGGCAGTTCCATCGCGCAGGCCTCCTGGTCGCCGCCTCCGGCGCCATCACCGCCGAGCAGCTGCGGGAGACCCTGGCGACGCTCTTCGGTGACTGGCCCGCGGGCGATCCCGCCGCCGTGCCGGTTCCGCCCGCCTTCGCTGCCCGCGGCGTGCAGGTGGTGAGGATGGAGAGCCCGCAATCCAGCGCCGTCTTCGGCCAGCCCGGCCTGGCGGTGGACGATCCCGATTGGGAAGCCGCCGGCGTGGTCATGCGCGTACTCGCGGGGGGCGGCTTCTCCTCGCGGCTGATGAATGCGGTGCGTGTGGAGCGCGGCCTCGCCTATGGCATCGGCGCCGGGGCGGAACCCGTCGCCGGCCGCAGCGTGATCATCGGCTCGGTCGCCACCGAGAACGCACGGATGGGCGAGACCCTGTCGGTGCTGCGCGCCGAATGGGCGCGCATGGCTGCCTCCGGACCCACGGATGCCGAGCGGGAGGAGGCGATCGCCTATCTCACCGGTAGCCAGCCCCTGTCCTTCACCTCCACCCGCCAGGTGGCCGGCATTCTGCTGGCCCTGCGGCGGAACAAGCGCCCGCTGGACTGGCTCGCCAACCGCCCCGCTCGCCTCGCCGCGCTTTCGCGCGAGAAGCTGGCGGAGGTGGCCGCGCGGGTGCTGCGGCCGGATGAGTTGGCGGTGACGGTGGCGGGAAAGCCGGAAGGCGTCTGAATCCCAGCTTCGTCAGCCGGGCGGGGCGACGGTCGCCTCGCCCTGGCCGCTGCGGGCCAGCGCATCGGCCACGAATCCCGACTCCTTCATGGCTTCCACGAAGCCGTGCAGGAGGGCGGCGCCGACGGGGCGACCCTTCGGCAGGGTCATGGCCTGCCGGATTTCCATGAACCGCCCCTCCAGCACCCGAAAGCCCGGCTGACCGGCCGCGGTTGCCACCAGGGGCTGCCGTACGCCGGCCACCACGTCCACCCTGCCATCGGTCAGGAGCGAGATCGCGTCCTTCAAGCCGGGCGCATGAACCAGCTTGGCGTGGCGCAGGCTGCGGCTGAGATGCAGATCATAGGCACTGTTCTTGCCCGCGGCGATCCGCACGCCCGGGCTGTCCACCGCCTCCACCGTGTCAAAGGCACTATCCGCCGGCACGAGATAGGTCCCCTCGATCACCACATAGGCCGCGGTGAAATCCAGCTTCGTCGCCCGCTCGGGGTCGATCGCCAGGAAGCCGACATCGCAGACCCCGTCCCGCAGGGCCGCGAAAGCCGCACCGGCCCTGTCGAAGGGATGCAGCTCCGCCTCGACCCCGATCTGCCGTGCCAGGGCGCGTGCCAGATCCGCGGAGACGCCACCCAGCTCCCCTGTCGCCGCATTCCTCTGGGCGAGCACGGGGTTGCCGAGATTGATCGTGGCCCGCAGCCGGCCGGTCGGGGCCAGATCGTGAAGGGCGTTGCGGGCTTGGCTCATCGGGCGCTCCTATCGGGCCTGCTGGAGGGCCCTGGCCTGCAAGATTGCCCATGCGGGCCGCGTTCCGGAAAGGGAGGTGGCTGCCCCGGCGCGAAGCACGCCATCCGGGGCGGACCGCCCTCAGTCCGCCCGCAACCCGCTCGCGGCGACAACCGGCGGCCAACGCTTCAACTCCGCCTGCAGATAGGCCGCCGTCTCGGCAGGCGAGCCCGGCCGCGCTTCCAGCCCCTGCTTGTTGAGTTGCACCACCACATTCGGGTCGGCGAGGGCCTTCCCCACCGCCGCGCTCACCACCTCGATGGATTCCTGCGGCGTCCCGCGCGGCGCCAGCAGCATGTAGTTGCTTTCGGCGCTGAAGCCGGGCAGGCCGCCTTCGCTGACGGTCGGAAAATCCGGCATAAGCCGCGAGCGCTTTGCCGTGGTCACCGCCAGCACGCGGATCTTGCCCGATTCCACATGCGGCATGGCCGGCGGGGTGGTGGAGAAGGTGAAGTCCAGCCGCCCCGCCAGCAGGTCCGCCATCAGCGGCCCGCCGCCGCGATAGGGCACGCCCACGGTCTGGATGCCCGCCATCTGGTTCAGCATCGAAGCCGCGAGCTGTCCCGTGGTGCCGACGCCGCTATACCCCCAGTTCAGCGTGCCCGGCGCCGCGCGCGCCGCTGCCAGCAGATCCGCCACGCTGCGCCAGGGCCGCTGCGCCGGCACCACCAGGATGGTGGAGGCCTCCACCAGCGTGGAGACGGGCACGAGATCGGCCATCGGGTCGAAGGGCATGCTCGGGTAGATGAGCGGGTTGATCACCATCGGCCCAATTGTGCCGAGCAGCAGCGTATAGCCATCGGGCGGAGAGCGGACGACCAGTTCAGTCGCGATGTTGCCGCCCGCGCCGGGCCGGTTGTCGATTACCACCGGCTGGCCCAGCACCTCGGACATGCGGGGCGCGATGGCGCGGATCGCCAGATCCGTTGCGCCGGCGGCGGTGAAGCCGACGACGATGCGCAGCGGGCGGTTGGGATAGGCCTGGGCCAGCGCGGCGCGGCCAGCCAGCAAGGCGGGCGCGGCCAGCAGAAGGCGGCGTGCGATCATGAGTTCCTCCGGTGTTCCCTTCCGCCGCCCTGGGGGGGCGGCGTGGGCGTTCTGCGTGACTTTATTCAGCGGCCCAGGAATCGCGGCGTCCGCTTCTCGATCCATGCGGCCCGGCCTTCCCGGAGATCCTCCGAGCGGCGCACCTGCGTCGCCGTCTCCGCGATGGCCGTGAGATCTGCATCGCCCCGCGCGATGGCGTTCAGGGCAAGCTTCATGCCCTGCACCGCCAACGGGGCATTGGCCGACAGGGTGGCGGCCAGGGCGGCGACACGCGCGTCCAACTCCTCGGGCGGGACCAGCTCAGTCAGGAAGCCAATGCGGAGCAACTCCTCCGCCTGCAGCTTCTCCGCGGTCAGGAACAGGCGCTTCGCCGTGTTCAGCCCCAGCCGGCTGACATAACGCTGCAGCCCGCTGGGATAGTAGTGCAGCCCCAGCCGCGCCGCAGGCATGAACATGGCCATGCCGGTCACGCCGATGCGGAAGTCGCAGGCCAGCGCCAGGTCGGTGGAACCGCCATAGATGCCGCCATTGATTGCGCAGATGGTCGGCACGCGCAGGGCTTCCAGCAGGTCGGCCACGCGGCCAAAGGCGGAATCATCCTGCGGGCCGGAAGTGCCGATCTTCCCGATATGGAAGCCCGAGCTGAATGAGCGCCCGCTGGCCGCGATCACCGCGACGCGAACCGACGGTTCGGCCGCGATCCGCTCGAAGATGTCCTGCAGCGCCAGAAGGTCGTCGGGCTCGATGCGGTTGTGCACCTCCGGCCGGTTCAACCGGATCGTGGCGATGCCATCCGCCAGGGCAAGCGTCGGCTGTCCGGCCATGGCGCCGTGATCCAATTCGCGTCTCCTCATCGTCCCGCCCCGCGCGGTCCATTAGCCGAAACCATAGGCTTGCGAATCAGCAGTCAGAAAGCCCCCGCGGGGTCCGGGAGGCGCGCCAGCCCCCGCGGAGGCCCGGAGGGAGCGCCTCCGGCTTTCCTCAGACCGTCAGCGTTCCCGCCTTAGCCGCTGCGTAGCGCTCCGAGACCTTCTCCCAGTTCAGCACGTTCCACCACGCAGTCAGGTAGTCCGCCCGCCGGTTCTGGTACTTGAGGTAGTAGGCGTGCTCCCACACGTCGTTGCCGAACAGCACGCGCTGTCCCTCAAAGAGTGGCGTGTCCTGGTTCGGCCGGGTGGTGAGGGCGAGCTTGCCGTCTCGCGCCACGGTCACGAAGACCCAGCCGCTGCCGAAGCGCCCAGTTCCGGCGGCGTTGAAATCGGTTTTCAGCTTGTCGAAGCCGCCCAGGTCGCGGGTGATCGCCTCGGCCAGCTCTCCCGTGGGCGCGCCGCCGCGCCCACCCATCACCTGCCAGAACATGCTGTGATTGGCATGGCCGCCGCCATTGTTGCGGATGGTGGTGCGGATGGCCTCAGGCACCTGGTCCAGCTTCGCCAGCAGATCCTGCAGGGACATGGCGGCAAGCTGGCCATGGTCCTTCACCGCATTGTTCAGCGCGGTGACATAGGCTTGGTGGTGGCGGCCATGGTGGATCTCCATGGTCTGGGCGTCGATATGCGGCTCATTGGCCGAGGCGGCGTAAGGCAGCGGCGGCAGGCTGAAAGGCCCGGTGGGTGCCGCCGCCTGGGCCCGGACCTGGGCCGGGCGAAGGGTGGCGAGGGCGGCAAGGGCCGGCAGGCCGGCCAGCACGGCGCGGCGGGGAGCGAGGATCACGGCGTTGTTCTCCCAGGGAGGTGGGCGATGTGCCCAGCCGGGGTAAGCATGCACGAAGGCGACGGTTGCCCAAATGCCCGGTGGATTGCCTGACGGAACGTGGTCGCCGCTTCTCAGGCCGATCGGCCACGCGCCTCAGCCCCCGGCGACCACCACAGGCTCGCGCGAACGGAAAAGGACCGCCAGCGAGACCGCCGCCATGATGAGAAGCGGCCAGAGCCACGCCGCCATACGCGCGGCGCCCGAAAGCACCGATGATGGCAGCGTGCCGGCCCCGAGCATCACCGCCAAGGTGCTCTCCCCCATGGAGAGGGCGAAGGTGAGCGCCGCGCCCAGCAGCATGGCGGGTGCGAGGCGCGGCCGGAGGATGCGCCGGATGGCGAGCTTCGGCGGCACCCCGCAGGCGGCGGCGGCGCGGAACAGGGCGGAGTCGATCCGGCGGAGCGCTGCCCAGGTGATGGCCGCCACCAGCGGCGCCCCCAGCAACGCGTGCCACAAAACAGTGCCGGGGCGCCCGGCCCCGAAGCCCGTGCCCTCGGCCAGGAGGAGCAGCGCGGCGCCGGGAATGGCCGGCGGCAGCAGCAGGGGCAGCGCGATCAGCGCCACTGCCAGGGAGCGGCCGGGAAAGCGGACCTGCAGGCCGATCCCCGCGGCGGTGCCGAAAAGCGTCGCAGCCAGAGCCGCCGGCAGGGCGGTGAGCAGGCTGTCCCGCAAGGCCTCCGCCCCGCTCCCCGTCCCACCCATCGCGGCCAGGACGAGGAGCGGCAGGAGGAGCAACAGCAGCAGGAGCAGTGCGGCGAGGCGGCTCATGCCGTCCTCTGCCGGGCGAGCGGGAGCAGCAGGGCGGCCGCCACAAGGGCAGGCAGCAGGAGGCAGACGGCCAGGGCGCCGGCCGCACCCCACTCCCCGGCCCGTGCCGCCGCCGCCAGGATGCCGGCGGCGAGCGGCGAGCCCGGCGCCAGCAGTTCCGCCGCAACGAAGGTCCCGAGCGCCTGGGTGAAGACGAGGATGCAGCCCGCCGCCAAACCCCGCCGCGCCAGAGGCAGGCGGATGCGCCGGAACACCTGCCAGGGCGGCAGGCCGAGCGCCGCGGCGGCACGTGGCAGGCGCGGCCCGGCATGCCGAAGGGAAAGCGCCACCGGCAGCGCCATCAGCGGCAGCAGGCCGAGCGCCGCGGCCAGGAAGGCCGCCAGCGGTCCCACCTCCAGCAGTGGAGACCAGCCCACCGCCCGTGCCGCTTCCCCTGCCAGCAGGGGCAGCAGGGCCATGGCGGATAGCAGGGTGGCGCGGCGCGGCGAAGCCTCCGCGATCCACCGCGCCAGCGGCCAGGCGAGGATGAGGCAGGCGAACGTGGCCAGCACGGCCATTCCCAGACCGCGGGAGAGCGCCGCGCGGGCATGCGGGCCTTGGGTGGAATCCTCGAAGCCGCCCTTCGCCGTCTGGCGCAGCCCGATCGCGGCCAGCAGATGGAAGCTCGAGGCGGAGCCGGCGGCCCGGCGCAGCGCGGCCCAGTTCTCGGCCTCGCCCCAGGCAGGGTCGGCGACGAGGACGGCGGTGGCGCGAGTGGTCCGCGTCCCGGCGGCGCCTTCCGCGGTGGCGGGCAGTGCCTCCCCCAGCGCCGGCCGGTCGGCGGCCAGGCGTCGGGCGGCGCGGTCCATCGCATCGGCCCCGGCCGGCCCCGCCGCGCGCAGGGCGGCGAGATCGGCGGCCAGGGTTTCGAAGGCCATGTCGTCCGGCAGGCCCTGCCCGTCCCATTGGCGCAGCACGCGCAGGGTGCGCGGCAGGGCCGGGGCCACCTCCGTCTCCGCCACGGACCGCCAGAGCAGCTGCCCGACCGGCGCCACCGCGCCGGCCAGCACCAGCAACATCAGGGGCGTGGCCAGCAGGGCGGCCGTCACCGCGCCCAGCCGCAGCGGGTTGGACCTCAAGGCTTCGCCCATTCCAGGAAACGTTGCTCCAGCCGGTCCAGGTTGTCGTGCCAGAATGCGTCGTTGATGCGCAGCGCACCGCGGGCATTGTCCGGAGAAGTAGGCAGGTTCGCCAGCACCTCATCCGGCAGCCCGGCCTCGGCGCCCTCCACGGTCACGCCATAGGGGATGCGCGGTGGCAACCCCGCCTGGATGGGTGCCGTGCCCACGAAGCGCAGGAAGGCCAGCGCCCGCTCGCGGTTCGGGCTGCCGCGCAGGATGGCCCAGCTGTCCTGCGCCAGGAGCTGGCCCGACCAGACGATGCCGAGATCGGCGGAATCCTCGCGGTTCGCGGCGTCGATGCGGCCGTTATAGGCGACCGCCATCGTGACCTCACCGGCCGAGAGCATGCGCGGCGGCTCGCTGCCCTGGGTCCACCAGACCAGGGAGGGGCGGATCGCCTCCAGCCGACGGAAGGCGCGGTTCACCCCCTGTCTTGTGCCGAGGGTGGAATAGACCTTCTCCGGTGGCACCCCATCGGCGAGCAGCGCGATCTCCAGCGTCGTCTTCGCGCCCCGCCGCATGGCGCGGCGGCCGGGGAAGCGCCCGGTATCGAAGAAATCGGGCCAGCCCTCCGGTGCCACCCCGCCGCGCCGGTAGGCCAGCACGAAGCCATAGAGGATGTTGCCGATGCCGCAGGTGCTCAGCGTGCCGGGAAGGTAGCGCTCCGTGCCGCCCACCATCTCCGGGTTGATCCGCTCGAACAGCCCTTCGTCGCAGCCGAGCAGCAGCTCGTCACCCTCCACCTGCACGAGGTCCCAGCGGGCGGTGCGTTCGCGGTCGCGCAGGATGTCGATGCCGCCGTCCCAGGTCTCCTCCAGCAGGCGCTGGCCGGTGGCGCGCTGCCAGGGGCGGAACAGCACCTCCCGCTGCGCGTCCTGGTAGGAGCCGCCCCAGGAGACGACGGTGAGGTCCCTTGCCTGGGCATGGGCGCGCAACCCCGCAAGGGCGAGGGGAACAGCGGCCAGAAGCCTGCGCGTGATCCGGTGCGTCGGGGGCATGGGAGTCTCGCCCGTCCCGTTCCGTTATGCGGCCCAGCCTAGGACAGAACGGGGTGAACGGGCACCCGGGTCAAGCGGAATGGATGCGCGCGGCCGACAGATTCCACGCGACCGATGCTTCTCCGCCGATCGCCGGCATGGGCAGGCCGGGGAGGCGATGGGCCACCAGCTCCCCCCCCTGTCCGATCGAGAGGCGCAGGCGGACATGGTCGCCCGCGAAGGCCGCCTCCAGCAGCCGGGCCGGCACCGCATCCTCTCCCATCTCCGTGGCCGAAAGCGGCGCCACGGCCACCTGCTCGGGCCGGATCACCAGGGTGCAGCGCCGGCCCGGCAACGGTGATCCCTCGGGTCCGGTGACCGGCATGCCCAGCGCCTCGAGTCCGCAATCCAGGCGGACATGGCAGGTATCCTCCTCGATGGAGACCACCGTGCCCGTCAAGCGGTTGCAGGGGCCCGTCAGGGCAGCCACCAGCGGATCGGCGGGTGCCTCGTACAGGTCGCGCGGCGCTCCGGTCTGCCGCAGCCGCCCCCCTTCCAGCACTGCCACCCGGTCCGACAGGGTAAGAGCGAGAGC
The DNA here is from genome assembly GCF_009848505.1 of Muricoccus harenae. GTDB lineage: Bacteria > Pseudomonadota > Alphaproteobacteria > Acetobacterales > Acetobacteraceae > Roseomonas > Roseomonas harenae. The sequence goes on along the minus strand of NZ_WWDL01000008.1, from coordinate 84,121 downwards.
CGGGTCCCGCGTGGCATGCAGGACGGTGAGGGCCAGTTCCCCGTGGAGGCGATGGAGATCGGCGGCCAGGGCGGTGCGGTCCTCCCCGTCCAGGGCACGCAGCGGGTCGTCCAGCAGCACCAGGGCCGGGGCATGGACCAGCGCACGGGCGAAGGCGACGCGCATCTGCCGCGCGAGGGGCAGCGCCGACGGCCGGCTGCCACCGAGGGAGGGCGGGACGCCCCAGCGGTCCAGCATCGCGCTGGCGCGATCCTCGCGCTCCGGGCGCGCCACGCCCCGAGCCTCCAGCGGAAGGGTGACGTTGCCCAGCACCGTCAGATCGGGAAAGAGGTCCGGGGCGGAGGAAACCAGCCCGATGTCGCGCCGGTGGGGCGGCAGGCGCTCCAGCTTCTCGCCGGACAGCAGCAGCCGGCCGGCATCGGGCTGCAGGAAGCCCGCAACCAGATCGATCGCGACGCTCTTGCCCGCCCCGGCCGGGCCGAGGAGGGAGAGGAACTCCCCCCGCGCCACCTCCAGCTCCATCCAGGCGAGGGCCTGCGGGCCATCCCCGTGCCCGGATTTGCGCACCCCCTCCATCACCAGCAGCGGTGGCGCTCCGGCAGGGCGAGTGGGCATGGCGGCCGGGGTCGGGCGCGGCGTGGCGGTGCCAGCGAAGACGGTTCCCTCGGTTCCAAAACTCACCAGTTGCCGCACCATGGGGTCCTCCGCCGCGGAGGCATCGCGGTGCGGGCGCCCGGAGTCAACCGCCGCACGGCCCCCGCTTGCCGCGGCCTGGGCGGGAGGCTAGCCCGGGAGGCGAAGACAGAGGAGCGAAGCGGGCATGGATCAGATGGAACCGAGCGTCGTGGCAAGGATCGAGGGGCGCGCGGGGCTGATCCTGATGAACCGTCCACGCGCGCTGAACGCACTGGACCAGGGCATGATCGACGCGTTGGCCGAGGCTGCCGCGCGCTTCCGCGACGATCCCGCCATCGACCTCGTGGTGCTGGAAGGGGCCGGCGGCCGCGCCTTCTGCGCCGGCGGCGATGTGCGCGCCATCCGCACCGCCGCCCTGGCGCGGGACAGCGCGACGATCGAGCGCTTCTTCAGCAGCGAATACGCGTTGAACGGGATGATCGCCGCTTTTCCCAAGCCCTGGATCAGCCTGATCGACGGGGTGTGCATGGGAGGCGGGATCGGCGTCTCCGTCCATGGCAGCCACCTGGTGGTGACGGAGCATGCGATGCTGGCCATGCCGGAGACGGCCATCGCCCTCTTCCCCGATGTCGGCACCTCCCATGTGCTGCCGCGCCTGCCGGGCGCGAATGGCGCGATGGGCAAGTGGCTGGCCCTGACCGGCGCGCGGCTGCACGGGGCCGAGGCGGTGGAGGCCGGGCTGGCCACGCATCATGTCCCGCGCGAGATGCTGGCCGCGTTGCGCGATGCGCTGCTGGCGGGCGATGCCACCGTGGTGGAGCGCTTCGCCGCCGCGGTGCCGCCAGGCAGGATCGAGGCGGAGCGCGCGGCGGTGGAGCGCTGCTTCGCCCCGGACGACATTGCCTCCATCACCGCCCTGCTGACGGCCGAGGACAGCGACTGGGCCCGCGCCCAGCTGGCGGTGCTGCACCGCATGTCCCCCACCTCCATGGTCGTGACGCTGGAGCTGCTGCGGCGCGGCGCCACCATGGACCTGCCCGCCTGCCTGGAGATGGAGCTGGCCCTCACCCGGGCCGTGACGCATCACCCCGATTTCGCGGAGGGCGTGCGCGCGGTGCTGGTGGACAAGGACAACGCGCCGCAATGGAAGCCCGCGGCCGTGGGCGCCGTGGACCCGGCGGCGGTGAAGGCGATGTTCGCGGGGTGACGGATAATTGGGGGATACCCGGGGGCCGCCGGTCCCCGGCTGCTCAGGCCTGGCCCAGCAGCCCCTCGCGCATACCTTCGCTGCTCGCATCCGGGCCGATGAAGCTCGCGAGCATCGAGGTGCCCTGCCGGGCGCCAACGCGTGCCGGCGGCTCCCCGGCATAGGCGATCTCCGTGCGGTCGGGCAGGAAGAGCCAATCCTCGACCTGACCGGCCGGCAGGTCGCGCAGCCGCGCGCGGAAGGCGGGCGGCATCTCGCAGCCGCAGCCATCGCGGAAGCCGTCCTCCCAGCTGCTCACCATCCGGCTTTTCGAGACGCTGACCGCATAGCGTAGCCGCAGCAGCTTCACCCCGGGCGAGGCCAGGATGGCCGCGGCATCGTTGCTGCGCTGCTCCAGGTAGAGCCAGCCGCGGAGCACCTCAAAACCAAGGAAACGACGGCGGCCGGTGCCGTTCAGCACAAGGCGGCGGCCGGCGATGGTGAGCGCGGCGGGCGCCTCCTGCGCATCGGCGGCCCGCAGGGCGGGGACGGCCAGGGCGAGCGCGACCAGGGCGCGGCGGGTGGCGGTCCCTTTCGTCGCGCCGGCATGCCCGTGTCCGTCCTCCATGCGATCCTCCTCCATGCTCTGGCTTCCTGCATTATGATGGCGCTGTCCCCGCCTATGCCCAGGGGTTCGTGCCTCCGTTGAATATGTGCGGGACGGGTAGCTGGATTGCTTTTGGAGGCGGATGGGCCCTTGCCGCTGCGCGCGATCATCGAGGCGGATGTCTGGCGGATGCGGCTGCTGCGCACCGTCGGGGCGCTGGGCCTGCCCGATGCCTGGATCGGCGCCGGCTTCGTCCGGGACGCTGCCTGGGACCGGATGCATGGCCGCCCGCCCGCGCCCTGCGCCGGCGACGTCGATGTCGTGTGGTTCGGCGCCAGGGCGCCCTTGGCCGGGGAGGACCGTGCCATCGAGGCGCGGCTGCGGGAGGCCCTGTCCGGAGTGGACTGGTCCGTCACGAACCAGGCCCGCATGCATGGGCGCAACGGGGACCCGCCCTATCGCGACACCGCCGATGCCATGCGCCACTGGCCCGAGACGGCCACGGCGGTGGCGGCACGCTGGGACGGGAGGAGGGTGGCGGTGCTGGCGCCGCTGGGGCTGGAGGACCTGCTCGGCGGCGTGATCCGCCCGGGTCCGCGCTTCACCGGGGAGAAGCTCGGCATCGTGGAGAGCCGGATCGCCACGAAGGGATGGCTCGCGCGATGGCCGCTCCTGCGCCGGGCCAGGCCCCTCGCCGATCCGGCCCCAACAGATTTGCGGCCGCTTCGGCTTACTCCCGGCACTCTGTCCTAGTTGTCCGCAAACGGCATAACCCGCCTGAGCGTCCACTCCGGCCGGCGGCCAGGGACCGGCCAAGGATGCCGCGGAGCGTCGGCAGGAGTGGTAACTCCAGAATAGAACGAATTGGCTGGCCGTCCGGTGCACGCCAATGGCCGCGCCATTCCATGAACAACATAGTCACGCTACCGTGAGGAGCCCCCGGACCATCCGATGGCCCCTCCGGAGTTCTCCATGCATCGCCTGTCACTCCCTGTGCTTGGCGCCCTCGCGGCGCTGGGTACCGCTGGCTCGGCTCAAGCTCAGAGCCGCCTTGACTTCACTCTGGTGAACAGGACCGGCTACCAGATCAACGAAGTCTATGCCGGTCCGGTGAGTTCCTCATCCTGGGGCCGCGACATCATGGGTGAGGAAGTGCTGCCCCACGGCAGGTCGCTGAATATCCGGTTCAACCGGAGCGCCTCGACCTGCAACTGGGACCTGAAGGTCGTCTACGACGATGGCGACGAGACTGAATGGCGAAACGTTAACCTCTGCAGCATATCCCGCGTCACCCTTCACTGGGACCGGAGAGCGGGAACGACCCGCGCTGTGACCGAGTAGTTTCCGGCAACACCGCAGACCTCAACTTCACTCTCCGAGTCAAACCAAACGGCGGAGCGGCTCGTGCGGCTGCACGGCAGTCCTCGCACCCTCACGTCCAATGAAAGCGCCATGATGACCATGCTTCATATTCTTCGGATGGCTACGCTCGCCCTGGGCGTCGGCCTCAGCGGCGCAGCCATGGCCGCCTGCACGGACGAGCAGGCGATGGCCAAGATGACGGAACTCTCAAACCTCATGGGGCCGCTCATGTCGCGCAATCCTGCGCTCACGGAAACCATCGCTGGCGAGATGCAGGCGCTCCTGCTCCAGCCCACATCCGATGCGACCTGCGCGACTTACGACCGCCTGATCGCCCGGGCCCGCGCGGGTCGCTGAGGCGAGGCAGACGCACTGCGGTCGGTCCGCTCCGCCGCGGGCCGGCTCAGTTCCGCCGGCGGCGCTCCACCGCCTCGGCGCGGCGCATGTCCACGAACACGGCGTAGTCCTCATGCTTCGTGGGCACCCAGCCGATAGCGCTGCCGCGCTCCACCGCCTTGTGGATCTCGGGATGGGCGGCGGGCAAAGCGAGGTGGAAGTCCACCATGTCCTGCTTGAAGGAAGCCGGCAGGTCGGCACGCACGACGACGGGGCCATTCTGGATCGGGCGGGAGCGCCAGATGATCCGGATGTCGCGCATGTTCAGCAGCCCCTTCTCCACGGCCGCCGTCAGCACGCCGCGGGAGTAGCCCTTGCTTTCGTCACCCTGGCCCGAGGACCAGCAGACCCCCGCGTCATATTGCTTCTGCAGCACGGCGACGAGCGCCTGGTCATGCCCACCGGCGAAGCCGGTGCGGCCGAAGAAGGTCTCGGGCGCGATGCCCGCCGCGCGAAGCTCGGCGCGGGGGATGAGGTAGCCGGAGGCTGAGTTGGGATCGGACCAGGCCATGGCCTTGCCGCGCATCTCCTCCAGCCTCGTGATGCCGGAATCGGCGCGCACATACATCAGCGCGACATAACTCGTGCTGCCATCCGGCTCCTGAGTCACCAGGATCGGCTCCACGCCTCCATTCGTGTCCAGCCAGACGCCGGCATAGGCGGCAGGTGACATGTTGGCGATCTCCAGCTGCTTCGCGGCGAAGGCCTGCTGGACACCGGAATAGTCGCTGGCGAAGAACATGCGGGTGGGGATGCCGAAGGTGTCCTCGAACAGCTTGCGATAGGCGTCGTAGCGGCCGAGCCGGTCGCTCTCCGATTCGCCGCCCAGCACCCCGAGGCGGAGCTGCGGCACCTGCGCCGCCCAGTCGCGCCGGCCCGGCGCCGGCATCGGGCGCGCCGGCTGGCCCCTTCCCTGGATGCTTCCCTGAGTACTTCCCTGGGCACTTCCCTGGCCGCGTGCGGCCAGCGGCAGCAGGGCCCCGGCGGCGACCAGGTGGCGGCGGCGGATCATGGGCGGCTCCGGCATTCGGGATTCCGCGCCAGCCTGTCACGCGCCGCGGGCCACGGCCAAGGGGGCGCCCAGTTGCGCGCCCGGCGCCGCCCGATCACCTTGCCGCCATGGCAAGGCGTCAGGAAGGCGCGCCGGGGAAGGAAGCGCGGCACGCCGCCATCCTCCAGGCGCTGAACACGGACCCCACGGTGCGGATCAGCGCCCTGGCGGCGCGATTCGGCGTCTCGGGCGAGACGGTCCGGCGGGACATCGAGGAGCTTTCGGCCAAGGGCGCCGTGCGGCGCACCTATGGTGGGGCTTCCGTCACCCATGCCGGGGTGCAGCCGGACTTCACGGCCCGCGAGGCCATGGCCGGCGCAGAGCGCGCGCGCATCGGCGCCGCAGCCGCGGCGCTGGTGGAGCCAGGCGCGGTGCTGATGGTGGATGCCGGCAGCACCACCGCCCGCTTCGTCAGTGCCCTCACCCTGCGCGGGGTGCCCGCGACGCTGATCACCAACAGCCTCCCCGCCGTCTCCATTGCCGGGGAGACGCCGGCGCTGCGGGTGCTGGTGGCACCGGGCGAGTTCTATGCGGTCGAGCGCGCCCTCTATGGCGCGGAGACCCAGGCCTTCCTGCGCCGCTTCAGCGCGGATGTGGCGCTGATCGGCGCCTCCGGCCTCACTGTGGAGGGGCTGACCGATGCTGAGAGCCGCGCCGCCTGGGTGAAGCGTGCCATGCTGGAACGGGCGCCGCGGCGGATGCTGCTGCTCGATTCCGGCAAGTTCGGGCGCGGCTACCTGGAGCGCGTAGCGGAGCTGTCCGCCCTGACCGACCTGGTGACGGATGCCGCCCCGCCCGCTCCCCTGGCGGCCGCTTTGGAACGGGCCGGAGTGGCCATCCATATCGCGAAAGATGTTTGACCCTCCACATTGAGAGTGGCATCCTCCACATTAAGTGGAGGAACAAACTTGGCCCAGACTCCTACCCCGGAGCCCTTGAGCGCCGCGCCGCCCGCGCGCCTGGCCGCGCTGCGCTTCGTGCTCACGGACATCGATGACACGCTGACCGAGGAGGGCCGCCTGCCCGCCCTCGCCTATTCGGCAATGGAATCGCTGGCGGAAGCGGGACTGTCGGTGATCCCCGTGACGGGCCGCCCGGCTGGCTGGTGCGACGCCATCGCGCGGCAATGGCCAGTGGCCGCCGTGGTCGGGGAGAATGGCGCGCTGTGGTACGCTGAGGACCGCGTGGCGCGCCGCATGATCCGCTGGCAGGCGCAGGACGAGGCCACGCGGCTGGCCGGCCGCGCCCGGCTGATGGCCCTGGCCGATAAGGCCATGGCCGCCGTGCCGGGCACGCGCATCGCCTCCGACCAGCCCTTCCGCCTGTTCGATGCCGCCGTGGACTTCGCCGAGGATGCGGGCCCGCTGCCGCTGGAGGATGCCGCGCGCATCGCGGCGGTGTTCGAGGCAGGCGGAGCGCAGGCCAAGGTCTCCTCCATCCATGTGAACGCCTGGTTCGGCGACTGGGATAAGCGGGCCGGGATCGAATCCCTCTTCGCCACGCGCATCGCGCCGCTGGAGAGCGTGATCGGCCAGGTCGCCTTCCTGGGCGACAGTCCGAATGACGCGCCGCTCTTCGCCGCCATCCCCTTCTCTGTGGGAGTTGCCAATGTGCTGCCCCATCTGAGCAGGATTGCGGCCGCTCCCGCCTATGTCACGCAAGCGCCCGGCGGGCGCGGCTTCGCGGAATTCGCGGCGGCGCTTCTGGCCGCACGCGCCAACAACAACATGGAGGAGAACGCCGCATGAGGAACCTGCTTCTGGCCACGATCCCGGCTGGGATCCTGGGCCTGATCGCCCTGCCCGCCGCCGCCCAGACGCCCGCCCAGCCAACCGATGGCGCCTGCTTCCGTGGTGCGCTGGACGAGAGCTATTGCGACAACAACCATGACATGGTCGCGGATACGCCGGATGCGTCACGCCAGCGCGATCCCTCGACGCTTGTCTTCACCTACACCCCCGTCGAGGACCCGGCCCTCTACGCCAGCCAGTTCCGCCCCTTCGTCGATCACCTGACACGCTGCACCGGAAAGCGCACCGTGTACTTCCAGGTGACGAGCAATGCGGCGCAGGTCGAGGCCATGCGGTCCGGCCGCCTGCATGTCGCGGGCTTCTCCACCGGCCCCACCGCCTTCGCGGTGAACCTGGCGGGCGCCGTCCCCTTCGCCGTGAAGGGCGGGCCAGAGGGCTTCGAGAGCTACCGTGTGGTGATGCTGGTGCGTGCCGACAGCAACATCCAGACGCTGGCAGACCTCAAGGGCAAGCGCGTGGCGCATACTTCCGCCACCTCCAACTCTGGCAACCTCGCCCCGCGCGCCTTCTTCCCGGGACTGGGGCTGAAGCCGGACGAGGATTACCGCGTGCTCTATTCCGGCGGACATGACCGCAGCGTCATGGGCGTGAACGCGGGCGACTACGACGCGGCGCCGGTGGCCTCCGATGTCTATTCCCGCATGGTCGCGCGCGGACAGGTGAAGGCCGAGAACTTCCGCGTTCTCTGGCAGAGCGATCCCTTTCCCACCTCCTCCTTCGCCCTGGCGCATGACCTGAAGCCGGAGCTGCAAGAGAAGATCAAGCAGTGCTTCATGTCCTACCGCTTCCCCGAGGCGATGGCGCGCGACCTGGGCGGCAATGACCGCTTCTGGCCCGCGACCTATGCCGAGCAATGGGCCCCGGTGCGCGCCGTGGCCGATGCGGTGAACGCCCCCTACAACCGCGCAGCCTTCGATGCCGAGAGCCGGCGCGAGCTGGAGGCCGAGGCGCGCCGCAACGCCGCCCGCACGCAGACGCAGAGCGGCGGCGTGCATGCCGTTCCGCAGGCCGGTGGCACTGCGCCGGCGGCCAAGCCGTGAGCGCCGCGCTCGACATCCGCGGGCTCACCAAGGAGTACGTGGCCGGCAAGCCGGTGCTGCGGAACCTGGACCTGTCGATCGGCGCGGAGGGGATCACGGCCATCATCGGCCCCTCCGGCACCGGCAAGTCCACGCTGCTCCGTTGCATCAACCGGCTGGTCGAGCCCACCAAGGGCGAGATCCGGCTGACGGGTGCCGAGGGCAGCATCGATGTCGCGAAGCTGCGCGGGCGGGCCTTGCGGCTCGCCCGCCGGCGGATCGGCATGGTGTTCCAGGAGTACAACCTTGTGGAGCGTCTCTCCGTCATGGAGAACGTGCTCTGCGGGCGCCTCGGCTATGTACCGCTCTGGCGCGCCTGGCTGCGCAAGTATCCGGAGCAGGACATCGCCCGCGCCTTTGCGCTGCTCGACGCCGTGGGCCTGCCGGAACATGCCACGCGCCGGGCCGATGCACTTTCGGGCGGCCAGCGGCAGCGCGTGGGCATCGCCCGCGCCCTGATGCAGCGGCCGGACCTTCTGCTCGCGGATGAGCCGACCTCCTCGCTCGATCCCCGCACCTCGGTGGAGGTGCTGGAGATGCTGACCAGGCTGGCGGCGGCCGAAGGCGTGCCGGTCATCATCAACATCCACAATGTCGCTCTGGCGAAGCGCTACGCCAAGCGCATCGTCGGCATGTCCAACGGCGCCATCGTCTTCGACGGCCCGCCAGAGGATCTGGAAGACAGCCATCTGCGCCAGATCTACGGGGGCGAGGACTGGCTGTGAGCGACAGCACCCTTCCCGCCCCCGCGGAGCGCCGCGCGCCCTTCGCCCCCGATTGGGGCATGCGGATCTTCGGCGTGCTGCTCATCGCCTACCTCGTCTATGCGGCCTCGCAGCTCGATCTTGGACTCGGACGCTTCGTCAGCGGGCTGGGAGAAGGCGGACGCTTCCTCGCGCGCATGTTCCCGCCGAACTTCGAGCGCTGGGAGCTGCTGGTGGAAGGAATGCTCGAGAGCATCCAGATCGCGGTGCTCGCGACCTTCGCAGGCATCATCCTCTCTCTCCCGCTCGGGCTGATGGCCGCGCGCAACATCGCGCCATGGTGGATCTCCGGCCCGGTGCGCGCCCTCATCGCCGTGTGCCGCAGCCTGCACTATGTCATCGTCGCGATCCTGTTCGTGAAGGCGCTGGGCTTCGGCGCGCTGGCCGGCGTGGCCGCGCTGATCGTCGCCTCCATCGGCTTCGTGGCGAAGCTCTTCGCGGAGGCGGTGGAGGAGATCTCCATGAAGCAGGTAGAGGCCGTGCGCTCGACCGGCGCCTCCCCCATGGCGGTGCTGATCTATGCCGTATTGCCCCAGGTGGCCTCGCGCTTCGTCGGCTTCGGCCTCTACCAGCTCGACAGCAACCTGCGGAACTCGACCCTGGTCGGCGTCGTTGGCGCCGGCGGCATCGGCGGCACGCTCTTCGCGGCCTTCAAGCGTTTCGACTACGACTTCGTCTCGGCGATCCTGATCGCGATCATCGCCCTCATCCTCCTGGCCGAGCTCGTCTCCGGCCGCATCCGGGCGACCATGCGATGAGCGCGACCACGGGAGATACGCTGGCGCCGCTGCGCCGCGAATGGATCCGCCACACGCCGGCCGAGCGCCTGACGCGATGGGTGATGTTCCTCATCGTCACCGCCGCCGTGGTCTGGGCGGTGCGCACGATCGACATCATCCCCGAGTTCCTGGCCGATGCGCCGGAGCAAATGGGCGATCTGCTGCTGCGGATGTGGCCGCCGGACATCACCTATTACGGCACCACCGTCCATGGCGCGCTGATCGAAACGCTGCACATCGCGACGCTGGGAACCTTCTTCGGCTTCATCATGGCGATCCCGCTGGCGCTGCTGGCCGCTCGCAACATCTGCCGCTTCCCGGCGCTGAACGCGCTGGCGCAGGTGGGGCTGGTGGCCTCGCGCTCGGTGAATTCGCTGGTCTGGGCGCTGATCTTCGTGGCGGTCTTCGGACCGGGCGCGGCGGCCGGCGTGTTTGCCATCGCCTTCCGCTCCATCGGCTTCGTCGGCAAGCTGCTGGCCGAGGCGCTGGAGGAGATGAACGCCGGCCCGCGCGAGGCGCTGCGCGCCGCCGGCGCCCCCTGGGGCGCGGAGATGCTCAAGGCCGTATGGCCGCAGATCCGCCCGGCCTTCTGGGGCGTCGCACTGTTTCGCTGGGACATCAATGTGCGCGAGAGCGCCGTGCTGGGTCTGGTAGGCGCGGGCGGCATCGGGGTGGTGCTGGAGGATGCGATCAACTTCTTCCAATGGGACCAGGTGGCGACCATCCTCCTTGCGATCCTGGCCGTCGTGCTGATCGCCGAAATCGTCGTGACCCGCGTGCGGGCAAGGCTTCTCTGATGAACATCAATACTCCTGACAGCGTCGATCTCCTCGTCATCGGCGGCGGCGTGAATGGCTGCGGCATCGCGCGCGACGCCGTGGGCCGAGGCCTGTCGGTGATGCTGGTGGAACGGCGCGACATCGCCGAGGCGACCTCCTCCTCCTCCTCCAAGCTCATCCATGGCGGTCTGCGCTACCTGGAGCAGTACGAGTTCCGCCTCGTGCGGGAGGCGCTGGCGGAGCGCGAAGTGCTGCTCGGCATCGCTCCGCATATCGTCTGGCCAATGCGCTTCGTCCTGCCGCACCGGCCGGAGATGCGGCCGCGCTGGATGATCCGCGCGGGCCTGTTCCTGTACGACCATCTGGCGAAGCGGAAGTCGCTGCCGGCCAGCGAGTCCCTCGACCTCGCGCATCTGCCGCAGGGCGAGCCGCTGAAGCAGCCGGAATTCGCGCGCGGCTTCGCCTATTCGGATTGCTGGGTGGAGGACAGCCGCCTCGTCCTGCTGAACGCGCGGGATGCCGCCGACCGCGGCGCGACCGTGCTGACGCGGACCGAGTTCGTGAAGGCCTCCCGCGCTGCCGATGCCTGGACTGTCACGCTCCGCGGCGCCGACGGCACCGAGCGGGTGGTGCGCGCCCGCGCCATCGCCAATGCCGCCGGCCCTTGGGTGATCTCCACGCAGGATGCGACCGGGACGAAGCTGCAGGGTAATGTCCGGCTGGTGCGCGGCAGCCACATCGTGGTGCCCGCCCTGCACAAGGGCGAGCAGGCCTACATCCTCCAGAATGACGACCGCCGCGTGATCTTCGTCATTCCCTATGAGCAGGAATTCTCGCTCATCGGCACCACCGACGTGCCGCACGACCCTGCGCAGGGCCGCCCGCACTGCACGCCAGAGGAAGCCGCCTATCTCTGCCAGGCCGTCTCCCGCCAGTTCCGCAGGCCCGTCACGCCAGACGACGTCGTCTGGACCTATTCCGGCGTCCGCCCGCTGCATGATGACGGGGCCGACAATCCCTCCTCCGTCACCCGTGACTACACGCTGAAGTTGGACACGCAGGGCGCGCCGCTGCTCTCCGTGCTGGGCGGCAAGATCACCACCTATCGCCGCCTGGCGGAGGATGCCGCGGAGCAGATCACCCGCGCCCTTGACCGCCCGGGCGCCGCCTGGACTGCCCGCGCCGCCCTTCCCGGCGGCGATCTCGGCGGGCTCTCGCGCGCCGCCTTCACCGAGAGCATGGCCCGCGCCCATCCCTGGCTGCCCCGCCCCCTGCTGGACCGGCTGATCCGCACACATGGCAGCGAGTTGGAGCGGGTGATCGACGGGGCCACCTCCGTTGCCGCGATGGGCGGCGACCTGGGCGGTGGCATCACCGCGCGGGAGCTGGACTGGATGCGAGCCCGCGAATGGGTGGCGGAGCCGGATGACGTACTGTGGCGCCGCACCAAGCGCGGGCTGCACATGACCCCGGCCGAGCGCGAGGCCTTCGCGTCACGCTTCGCGGAGATGGCGCCGGCGGGCTAGGCAGGAGCATCCGGGGCACGGCATCAAGCGCGCATGGCCCAGACGCCCCTCCTATGCCGCCGCATCCTTCCGGCCCTGTTCTCCGCTTTGGTGCCGCTGGCCGCCCATGCGCAGGAGAATGCAGCCACCCTCACCCTCGCGCGCGAATACGTGGCACTGCATCGCGGCACGCTGCCGGACCTGCAGCAGCTCTCCACCGCCGCGATCGGCGGAGGCGACGATGCCGAGGGCCTGCGGCTGGAAGCGGCCCTGCGGGCGGAACTGGAGACGACCGAACCCCGCTACCGGGAGGCCGTGGCCCAGATCCTGGCCTCTGGCCTCGACGCGACGGCGCTGCGGCGCGCCCTGGCCGATGGTTCAATCCGCGCCGTGATCACGGCGAGCCCGAATGCCAGGCGCCTGAGCTCCGACCTGAACCGGCTCACCGTGGAGACGGTCGCCACGGTGAGCGAACGGGTGCTGCAACGAGAGGATGATACAGGGAAGGGACGGAACAGGCGCTGAGGCGCGGCTCGTTCGGGCCTGCTGCGAGAGTGGCTCCGCAGGCGCTGTCTCCGGGGCCACAAGCACAACAGCCAAAATTGCCTTAAGCGCTCCGCGCCAGCAGTCCTCGTGCCAGCATCTCGAACTCCGCCACGCTCAGCGTCTCCGCCCGGCGCGTCGGCTCGATACCGGCGCCCGCCAGCAGCCGCTCCGCGTCGCCGAGCGACTTCAGCGAGCCCCGCAGCATCTTGCGCCGCTGCCCGAAGGCCGCGGCCGTCACCTTCTCCATGGCGCGGGCGAGCGCCGGCTCCGGCTGCTCTGCATGCGGCACCAGATGCACGATCGAGGACCACACCTTGGGCGGCGGGCTGAAGGCGCCGGGTGGCAGGCGCAGGACCAGATGCGCGTCGCAACGCCACTGCGCGGCCACCGCAAGCCGGCCGTAGCCCTCCGTGTCCGGGGCGGCCACGATGCGCTCGGCCACCTCCTGCTGGAACATCAGCGTCAGGCTCTCATAGGCGCCGGCATTCGCCAGCCAGCCGATCAGCAGCGGCGAACCGACGTTATAGGGCAGGTTTGCCACGATCCGGCGCGGCTCCGGCATCATGTCCACCGGGTCCACCCGCAAGGCGTCGGCCTCGGTAACGGACAGGCGGCCGGGATAAGCCTCCGCCAGCTCCGCCAAGGCAGCCACCGCACGGGAATCCAGTTCCACCGCATGGACATGGCCAGCGCCCTGGGCCAGCAGCGCGCGCGTCAGCCCACCGGGGCCGGGGCCGACCTCCAGCACATGCCGGCCCGTCAGATCGCCGGCCAGCCGGGCGATCCGCCCGCAAAGCGCCTCATCCAGCAGGAAGTGCTGGCCTAGCGACTTGCGCGCGGCCAGCCCGTGCCGCTGGACCGTCTCGGAAAGGCTGGGAAGGGCGGCGGGCGGGTTCACGCCCCTGCTCCGCCCCTCAGCCCCGCATCTCGATCGTGGCGCGGCGGCGCAGATCGCGACTCTGCTGACGGGAAAGGTTCTCCGCCCGGTCACGCAGAAGCTGCTGCTTCGCCTGCTCCGGCGTAAAAGTAGCCAGGTTCTTCGTCTCGCGGGTGCAGACGGCGATCACCAGAATCCCCTCCCCCGTGACGATCGGCTGGCTCGCCCGGCCCGGCGTCAGCCCCGCCACCAGCTGTCGCAGCTGCGGCGGCGCCAGGGTCTCCAGCCGCACCTCGCCACCCGGATCGGACGGGCGCGGCGAATTGGCCGCCCGCGCGGCAGCCTCCACTGCGTCACAGCCGCCACGTATCGCCTGGGCGCGGGCGAGCTGCTGGCGCTGTTGCTCCGTCGGATTCTGCGGGTCCAACGGTGAGGAGAAGGGCAGAAAGGCCTGGCGCAGCGTGATCATGGTGGCGTTCTCACGCCCCGTCTCGCGCTTCTGGCGGAGGGTGACGATCTGGAAGCCACCCGGCACCTCGATGGCGTTCGAGATGGCGCCCGGCGGCATGCGTTGGACGACGGCCGCCACCTCAGGATCCAGCTGCTCCATGCTCACCCACCCCATGTCGCCGCCCTGCAGCGCCGTCTGGCTCTGGCTGAACTGGGTCGCCGCGATGGGGAAGGGCAGGCCCTGGCGCAGGCGGCCGATCACGTCATCCACGAAGCGCTTCGTATCGGCGGCGGAGGAAGGGTCCTCCACCGGCACGAAGATTTCGGAGACGAGGAATTCCGGCTGACCGACGCGGGCGGCATGGGCCGCCACCGCCTCCCGGATCTGGCCCTCTGAGGGCTCCGCATTCGGGCCCAGCATCGCGCGGATAAAGCGGGACCAGCCGATCTGGGCGCGAAGCTGGTCGTAGAGCACGCGCGGCTCCACCCCGGCGCTCCGCAGCTGGGCGCGGAGGCCGCCGGTGGGCAGGCCGTTGCGGCGCTCGATGTCATTGATGGCCTCGGCCACCTCGTCATCGCCCACCGGGATGCGGCGACGCTGGATCTCCTGGAGGCGCAGCCGCTCCTCGATCAGCTGGCGCAGGATCTGCGGGCGGATGCGGGTCAGCAGGTCGCCGGCCGGTTGCAGGCCGATATTCAGGGCAAAGAGCCGGGCGCGGGATCGCACCTCGTTCTCCGTCACCACATCGCCATTCACCACGGCCACGATGCGGTTGAGGTTCTCCTGCGACTGGCCGCCCGCCTGGGCCCGCGGCGGGGCTTGGCGGCCGGCCGGCTGGGCCAGGGCAGCGCCCGAGCCGAACAAGGGCGGCACGGCGACCAGGGGGGGCAGCGCCAGGGCGAGGCCGAGGAGGGCCGGGAGCGCCGGGCGGAGATGGGGGAGGCATCGCATGCGCGGGTTCCTAGACCATGCGGCGGGCGGATTGAAGCGACCCGATGGAAGGGCCCCCGCGGGACAGAACGGGAAGCGGCTCAAAGCGCCCGCAGCGAGAAGTCGCCTACCGTCTTCAGGGCGATCCGGAAGAGGACGGTGGTGCCACCCGGATAGGGTTCGCGGGTGGACGGGTTCTCGGCGAAGGAACGATAGAAGCGGCTCTCGAGGATGAGGCACTCATCCTCATAGGTCGCGCTCGCACCCACCGAGACGCCGCGCCTGTCCTCAAGGTCGTAGCGGCCGAACACCCCGCCGCGCCAGTGGGTGGTGATGCGGCTGGTCACGCCGCCATAGATCTCACGGGTGAAGCGCGGCGTTGTCTGCAAGGGCTGGGGGATCTGGTAGACATAGCCCAGGTTCACCCGCGTACCCTCCAGCCCCACCGGTGCGAGGCCGAAGCCGGCGGAGGTGTCGATCAGGCGGCGGTCCAGCGTGTCGCCATCCAGGCGGGTGCGGGCCGTCACGTCGAACCAGTTCGTCGGCGCCAACGTGACCCGGCCCACCCAGTCGGAGGCGCGGTGCTCAAGGCCGGACCGCTCGGGGAATATTGCTTCGTTGGAGGCACGGAAGGACCGCCCGACGATCCCGTCGAGGGAGCCGCCATTGGGGAAGTACCAGGCGGCTCGCATCGCCGCATCCACCCGCGTGCCGCCCTCCTGGCGGTCGCGCCCGTTGAAGCGGTTCAGGGCGAAGAGATTCGCGTCGGTGAACTCGAAGTCGAGGCTGTCCTCGTTCGGGATGTCCCGCTGCGCCCCGGTGTTCGGGCCTGTGACCAGCTGGACTCGCGGCTCGATCAGCTGCTGCCCCAGGCTGCCGGCCGAGCGCACCAGCGGCAGCCGCCAGTCGAGTGCCACGCGGATATTGCCGTTGGCCGTGGTCGTGGTGCCAAGCCCGGTGACGTTGTTGGGCGGCTGGTCCATGTCACTCGCATTGTAGCCGAGCGCATCGGCCTGGGCGCGAAAGGTCCATTGGCCGCCCATCGAATCGAAGCGGGGCAGTTCATAGCTCAGGCGCGTGCCCGCGCGGCGGGTCTTGGTTCCCTCGCTGCGATAGACGTTGAACGCCGTCGCATCGCCCGTCAGCGTGCCGCCGAGCGAATCCCGGCCCAGCACGGTCTCGTAATACAGATTGGGCAGGACGAAGGGGATGCGGGCCGTGACGTCCTGCTCCCGCAGGCTCTGGAAGGCCAGGGCGCTGATGCGGGCATAGGAGTCGTAGCCCCAGAAGCCCTCGGTGAAGACCGAGCTGGCCAGGATCGAGGTGGCCGGCTGGCGGTAGGCGCGGAGATAGGTCTCGCTGCTCGCGCGGTTGATGCTGAAGCCGGCCTGCCAGTTCTCGTCGATGCTGAAGAGGCCGCGGGCGAAGATATGGCCTCCCAGGCCCTTCTCGTCGCTCGATTCCTTTCCGGTGAGCTGCCCGATCGAACCCTCGATGTTCATCTGGCCAAAATTGAAGCGCTGCCGGTAGTTGAAGAAGGCGCTGGGCGGCGCCTTGCTCGCGATCACCGGGGTGATGGTGACGTCGCTCTGGTCGTTGATCGCCCAGTAATAGGGAATCTGGGCGAAGGCCCCGAGATAGCGCGTCTGGCCGAAGGACGGCGTCAGGAAGCCCGAGGAGCGCGGAGTCGAGGGATCCGGCATCGACAGATAGGGCGTATAGAAGGCCGGTATGCCGCCGAACTGCAAGGTCGCGTCGCGGAAGCGGATGCGACGTGATTCCCCGTCCTGGGTCGCAAGGCGGGAGCGCAGCTGCCAGAGCGGCGGCGCCGTGGGGTCCTCCTCGCAGAGGTCGCAGGATGAGTAGACGACGCGAGCAAGGTCCGAGACCACCGCCCCGCTCTCGGTCGTGCGGCGCCGGGCGCCATTGGCCGCCAGGCGCCCGTTCTGCGCAAGCAACCCGCGCATCCCGTTCACCACGGCGTCCCGCATGCCGCCCATCAACTCGGCGCGGTCGGCGAACAGCACCTGCCCATCGGGCTCCAGCAGCTGGACATTGCCCTCGGCGATGGCGATGCCGGTGTCGCGGTCATAGGTGAAGCGGTCCGCGCGCAGGATGCGCTCGTTCTGCCAGGCCTCAACCGCCCCGGTCGCGGTCACCCGGTTTTCGTTCTGGTCGTACTCCACCTCATTCGCGGTGAAGGTAACCGGGGCGTTGCGGTCGGCATTGCTTGCGCCGCCCAGCCCACCCAGCGGGCCGGATCGGGGAGCGGTGGTGCCGTCCGCCGCCGGCGCCCCGCCAAGGCCGGGGGAGGCGCCCCGCCCCATCTCGTCGGGGCGGACATTGTTGAGGAATCCGCCCTGCGCCGCGGCGGGCACAGGCGCGGCCACGGGGCCGGCCAGCGCCGCAATGAAGGTCGCGCCGCCGAGCAGCCGTGCCCGAAGGCCGACGGGCCCCGGCACGGAACGGGGGGCGGACCGATGGGCGGGGCGCTTCCGGTCGCTCGCGTCTCTCATCCGTCCTCCAGGTGAAGCAGTAGTGCGACGGCGCACATCAGCCCGGCCGCGGCCGGCGCCCAGGCGGCCAGGACCACGGGCAGCGTGCCCGTCTCGCCAAACTCGCCGGTCACCCGGTCGAGCAGGAACAGGGCGAAGCCCGCCGCCACGCCGGCGCCCAGCATTGGGGCGACGCCGCCCTTGCGGGTCTCGCGCATCGAGAAGCCGGCGGAGAGCAGGGCCATGGCGACCGCCAGCATGGGCAGGGCCAGCAGGGAATGGAAGTGCAGCCGATGCCGCACCGCCGAGAAGCCCGAATTCTCCAGGACGGTGATGAAGTCCGGCAACGCCCAGAAGGAGAGGGTGTCGGGGCTGGCGAAGCTGTCCTCGATCCGGCCCGGCGTCAGCTCGGTCGGGAAGCGGACCGAATGGATGGCGCTGGCTTGGCGGTCCTGGCCGAAGGCCACCGCGTCATCCAGCAGCCAGGCGCCGTTCGACAGGGTGGCGCGGGGCGCTTCGACGCGCCCCAGGAAGCGGTCCGTGCTCGAGATGCGCCAGAGCGACACTTCCTCCAGCCCGAAGCTGCCATCCCGGCGGGAGGAGGGGCGGCCGGAGAGGATCGCGACCCCCTGCGGGTCCAGCTCCCGGTCCGCCTGGCGCAGCCAGAGCCGGCCGCCGGCCAGGGTGGTGATGCCAGAGGCGTTGCGCAGCACGGCCGCGTCCAACCGCTCCGCCCGCGCCAGCATGGCGGAGGAGAGCGGCGAGACGCCCGCGGTGGCGATGCAGCCGAACAGGGTCGCCACCAGCACCGGGCCGAGCAGGAAGCCCCAGGCCGAGATGCCAGCCGAGCGCGCCACCACCAGTTCGGACGAGCGGGCGAGGCGCCAGAAGGCGAGGATGCCGCCCAGCAGGATGGCGAAGGGCAGCACCTGCAGTGCCACGAAGGGCACGCGCAGCCCCGCGATGGTGGCCACGATGCCGAAGCCGGCCTCCCGGGTTGCGGCTCGGCGCAGCAGCTCGATGAAGTCGAACAGCGCGACGAGGCCGGTGAGGGCGGCGAGCATCACCAGGCACATCGT
The DNA here is from genome assembly GCF_009848505.1 of Muricoccus harenae. Classification (GTDB taxonomy): domain Bacteria; phylum Pseudomonadota; class Alphaproteobacteria; order Acetobacterales; family Acetobacteraceae; genus Roseomonas; species Roseomonas harenae. The sequence goes on along the minus strand of NZ_WWDL01000008.1, from coordinate 65,788 downwards.
GGCGAAGCGGCGCGCGACATAGGCGCCGAAGGTCAGCGGAAAGGTCACCCGGCAGCGACCCGCCGCGGCAGGGTGGCCCTGCGCGCCGTCCCCCGGCCGGGTCCCTGATCGGGGACGGGCGGGACGCGGCGCGGCCAGCCGGGGGCGCCCGAGAGCACCCAGGCCGCGATCACGGCCGGGCCGACCGCATGCAGCCAGATCAGCGGGATGAAGCGGTTGTCCCGCGCGGCCAGGTTACCCACGGCAAGACCGATTGCGAGCAGCGTGACGACCGAGCCAATGGCGAGCAGGGCGGTCAGGCCGCCACCATGCCGCCGGAAGCCGCTGCCCAGGGCCGCCGCCAGCCCAACCAGTGCAAACGAAAAGGCGGTCAGTGGCGAGGCGAGGCGGCCGTGACCCTCCGCGCGAAACTTGCGGATGTCGCGCTCGGGCAGGCCCTCGGCCGGGTCCGGGTTCAGCAGCTCGCCCACGAAGCGCTCGCGGCTGTCGCGGTTGCGCGCGTCCTCGGTGCGGTTGGTGCGGGCCAGGTCCACGGTGTTCTCGCCGAAGGCCAGGACGGTCAGCCGGGGAACGGGCGGTGTCCCCGGCGGGGAATTCGGGGGCACGCTGCGCTCCACCTGCTGCCGCTGCCCGTTCAGCAGGGTCACACGCGGGCCGTTGGGGCCCGACTGGATCACGCCGCGCTCGGCCAGGATGGTCACAGGGGCGCCGGCCTCGCGCTGATCATGGATAAGGATGCCACGCAACGTGCCGTCCGGCTCTCGGATACGGGCATAGACGGTCAGGTCGTTGCTGACGCTACTGAACACGCCCTCCTGCAGGAGGATGGCGGCCATCTGGTTGCGGATCTCGAACTGCCATTCGCGGAAGGCGGCATGGGAGATGGGCACCAGCCAGAGCTGCAGCACCAAGCCGATCGCAGTGGCGAGCGCGGCCACCAGCATCGCCGGCCGCGCCAGCCGCCAGTCCGACAGCCCCGCCGCGCGCATCACCACCAGTTCCCGGTCCGACGAGAGGCGGACATAGGCGAAGAGCGTCACCACGAAGGTGGTGATCGGCAGGATGACGGCGAAGAAGGAGGGCAGAAGCAGCCCCGTCAGCTCCAGGAAAACGCTGAAGGGCAGGCCGCGATCCAGCACCAGCTCAATGAAGCGGAGCGACTGGGTAAGCCAGATCAGCGCCGCCAGACCAATGGTCACGGCGAGCAGGCTGAGGGCGATCTGCCTCGAGATATAACGCGTGACGCGGCTCATGGGGGGCGCAACCTATCCGCCCGGCCGGGTGGGGGCAAATGCCCCATTGTCACGAAGATCGGACCACCTTTCGGCGGCCCTCAGCTTCCAAGGAAGGCCCGGATGGTGGAGGCTGGAACGATCCGCGAGCGGTCGGGCGTGGCATCCGGCCGGTGGCTCACGACGCCCAGCAGGCAATTGGTTGCCGCGTCGTAAACCCCGGCGCCGGACTCGCCTTCGGCGAGGGAGACGGGGATGTCGGCATAGGCGCCGTCAACCTTGCGGGTCTCGGGCACCATGTCCCCGGCCTGGGCGAGGGCGTGCCGCCGGGCGGAGGAGACGCGGATCGATTGCCCGCGCGCCGGGCCCTCCCCGCAGGGGACCGCGGCAGGGCCTGGCAGGGCCATGGGGGCCTGGAGCAACGCCAGGTCTTCCCCGCCGCGGTACATGGGGCCAACCCCGGGCTCCAGATACCCGGCCCCGACCCGGACCACCCGCACCGGCAGGGTGCGCCCGGCGTAATGGATGGTGATCTGCATGGGGGTGCCGGCGCAGCGGCGAAGGCGGGGGACGATGTCGTCCACCAGATGGGCGGCGGTCAGGAAGAGCCCATTGCCCAGGTTGATGGCATAGCCGCGAAGGGGGCAGCCAGGCGTCCAGCCGCCGCGTAGTTCGGCGCGGAAGGCGTCCGGGATGTCAGGCAGGCGCTGCACCGGCGTGTGGGCCGGGCGGGACTGCCCGGGCGTGGCCTCATCGTCCCATGGGCGCGGCTCGCGCGCCGCACAAGCGGAGAGCGCCAGTGCCGCCAGCAGCGCCGCGCCCCCGCCACGCATCAAGCCGGCAAGACCTTGCCCGGGTTCAACAGACCCTTGGGATCGAGCGCGGCCTTGATCCGCCGCATGGCATCCAGCTCCGCACCACCACGCCACTCGGCCAGCATGTCCGGCTTCAGGCGTCCCACACCGTGCTCTGCGCTGAAGGAGCCGTCCAGATCCCGGACAATGTCATTCACGCAATCCATGATGTCATGGCTGCGGGCGAGGAAGGCGGCGGCCTCCATCCCCTCCGGCTGCTCCAGGTTCATGTGGATGTTGCCGTCGCCCATATGGCCGAAGGGCACGGGACGGCTGCCGGGGATCAGCGCCTGCAGCGCCGCGTTGCTGCGCCGGATCAGCTCCGGCACCTTTGAGACAGGCACGGAGACGTCGTTCTTCACCGAAGCCCCTTCCCGCTTCTGCGCCTCCGGATGCTCCTCGCGCAGGCGCCAGATCGCGTGGCGCTGGGCCTCGCTCTCCGCCAGGGCCGCGTCCAGCACCTCGCCGGCCTCCAGCGCCTCCTCCAGCACCGCCTCCATCAGCCCGCGCAGATCGGCATCGGGGCGGGAGGAGGCGAGATCGACCAGGACATAGTGATCGGCGCGCTCGGAAAGCGGCAGGGTGGCGCCCTCCACATGGCGCAGTACGAAGCCGACGCCGGTGCCGGACATGTATTCGAAGGCGCGCACCGCACCCTCGTCCCGGTCGCGGAAGCGGCGGAACAGGGAGAGGGCCGCGTCCTCGCTCTCCATGGCGCATAGGGCGATGGCCTCGGCCCGCGGGCGGGGAAAGAGGCGCAGCACGGCGGCGGTGACGATCCCCAGCGTGCCCTCAGCCCCCACCATCAGGTGGCGCAGCGCATAGCCGGTGTTGTCCTTGCGCAGCCGCCGCAGCCCGTGGATCACGCCGCCGTCAGGCAATACGATCTCAAGGCCCAGCATCAGGTCCCGCGCATTGCCGTAGCGCACGGTGTTGTTGCCGCCGGCATTGGTGGAGAGCACGCCGCCGATCGTCGCCGTGCCCTCGGCGCCGAGCGAGAGGGGGAACAGGCACCCGGCCTCGGCGGCCGCGTCCTGGGCCGTCTTCAGCACCACCCCGGCTTCCGCGACCATGGTCATGTCCACCGGGTCGATGTCGCGGATGCGGTTCATGCGGGAGAGGGAGAGGATCACCTGCCGCCCACTCTCATCCGGCATGGCGCCACCGACCATGGAGGTATTGCCACCCTGGGGCACCACGGGGATGCCGGCCTCGTAGAGAAGCTTCATCGCCGCCGCCAGCTCGTCCGTGGAGGCGGGGCGCAGCAGGGCTGGGGACGCGCCGTGATAGAGGCCGCGCCAGTCGGAGAGATGCGGCTCCAGCTGGGCGGGATCCGTGACGATGCCGCGCGGGCCGAGGATGCCCAGCAGGCCCTCCATCAGGCCATCGGGGAGTGGGATCGCGGGGCGGAGCGGGGCGGTGTCTGGCATTGGCACGAGACCAAACGCCAGGCCGGGCCTTTGGGTCAAGTGCGCGCCAGGTGCCTTCTGGGCCGCCCGCCGGCGACAAGCAGCCCGATTACCGGCAGCCCCACCACCACCAACGCCAGCGCGGCCACTGCCCCTTCCTCATAGGTGCCGCGCGCGGCCTCGGCATAGAGGGCGGTGGCAAGGGTTTCGCGGTTGAAGGGACGCAGCAGCAGCGTGGCCGGCAGCTCCTTCATGGCATCCAGGAAGACCAGCAGCGCGGCGGCAGAGAGCGCCGGCAGCAGCAGCGGCAGATGCACCTGCCCCAGGATGCGGCCCGGTCGCGCGCCCATGGAGCGGGCGGACCAGTCCATCTGCGGGCGGATGCGGGCATAGGCGGCATCCAGCCCTCCGGCAGGGATCGCCAGGAAGCGCACGAAATAGGCCACCACCAGCGCGGTGGCGGTGCCCGACAGGGCCGGTACCCAGCGGCCCATCCCCTCGGTCAGGTCGTCGAGCCCGCCGAAGGCAACGATCAGCCCCACCGCCGCGATGCCGCCCGGCAGGGCATAGCCAAGCATGCTGGCGCGCAGCAGTGCCGTATCGACCATCCCGTGCCGGTCCGGCATCGCATCCCCACGCGCCCCGAAGGCCAGGAACAAGGCGGCCGGCAGGACCAGCAGGGTGGCGATGGCGGAAAGCAGGGCACTGTTGCCGATCCAGGTGCCGAGTTCCGGCGGCAGGCCGAATTCAGCCACCCGCCGCCATGCGGCCCAGACGAGGTAGGAGGCCGGCACCACGAAGCCGAGCAGCACCGGCACCAGGCAGAACAGGCTGGCCAGCAGTCCCCGCCCCAGCGGCAGGGCGCGGAGGTCGGGCCGCGCACTCTCCCGCACGGCCTGGGCCCCATGGGAGCGGGCGCGGGCCCAGCCATCGAGCAGCAGCAGGGCCGCGACCAGCAGCAGGATCATCAGCGCGATCTGCGCGGCGCCTTCGAGGGAGGAGCGGGTGATCCAGGTGACATAGACCGAGACGGTCAGCGTCCGGACGCCGAGGAATTCGGCCGCCCCCACATCGTTCAGCGTCTCCAGCAGCGCCAGCGAAGCCCCGGCCGCGATGGCTGGCCACGCCATGGGCAGTCCGATGGAGACGAATAGCCGCCACCCGCCGGAGCCGAGCCCCCTGCCCGCCCGCAGCAGGTCCGCCCCTTGGGTGAGGAAGGCGGCACGGGCGGCGAGATAGACATAGGGGAAGAGAACCGTCCCCATCACCATCACGCAGCCTGGCAGCGAGCGAATTTCGGGCAGCGGGATGGCGCGCGGATCGTACAGGGCCAGAAGGTCGCGCAGCCCGGTCTGCACCGGCCCCGCCGGGTGCAGCACGTCCAGCCAGGCATAGGCCGAGACATAGGTCGGCAGCGCCAGGGGCAGGACCAGCGCCCAGACGAAGGTCCTGCGCCCGGGAAAGCGATGGCAGGAGGTGAGCCAGGCAGTGCCGGTGCCCACCCCCACCACCATGGCGCCCACGCCCAGGAGAAGCAGCGCCGTCTCCACCGCCGCCTGCGGCAGGACGTAGCGGATCAGGTGCGGCCAGAGGTCACCCGAACCATGCGCCGCGGCGAAGGCAAGGGCCAGGACGGGCAGGGCGACCAGCGCCACGCTGGCCGCCGCGCCAAGGCGGTGGAGACGCAAGATGGAATGCCGAAGCCCTTAGCGGTCGAAGCCGACCTCGTCCACGATGCGGCTGGCGGCGGCCCGGTGGGCGGCGACATCCGGCAAGGAGACGTCGCGCGGCGTGAGCGAGCCGAAGCCCTCCACGATCGGGTTCGTCGGGGTGTTGGGGCGCACCGGGTTCTCGAAATTGCCGTTGGCGTACAGGGTCTGCGCCTCCGGCGAGACGAGGAACTCCAGGAAGCGGACCGCTTCGGCACGGTTCGGCGCATGGCGGGTGACGGCGCCACCCGAGATGTTCACCGCCGTCTCGCTGGGCGGCAGGATCACACGCACGGCCTCGCCCCAGCGCTTCTGGTCCTCGCCGCCGCGGCCCGAGAGCATCAGCCCGGCGTAGTAGGTGTTGGCGAGGCCCACATCGCAGAGTCCGGCCAGGATGTCGCGCGCCACCTCGCGGTCGCCGCCAGTGGCGCGCCGGGCGAGGTTGCCCTTCACCTTCGTCAGGTAGTCGCGCAGCCAGGGCTCGCCATGCTGGATCAGCAGGATCGAGAACAAAGCGGTGTTGTAGGGGTGCTGACCGGAGCGGATGCAGACCTTTCCCTTGAAGCGCGGGTCGGCCAGGTCCTCATAGGTCAGCTTCGCGGCCTCGGCCTCGGGAATGCGCTCGCGGGAGGCGTAGATGGCCCGCGCCCGGGTGGAGAGGGCGAACCAGCGGCCCTGCGGGTCACGCAGATTGGCCGGGATGGCGGATTCCAGCGCCTTGGACTCCAGCGGCTGGGTCAGGTTGCGATCCACCAGCTCCATCAGGTTGCCCACATCCACCACCATGGCGACATCGGCGCGGGAGCGGCTGCCCTCGGCCGCCAGGCGCTCGGCCAAGCCGCCCTGGACGAAGACGGTGTTGACCTCGATCCCCGTTTCCTTGGTGAAGCGCTCCGTCAGCGGGCGCATCAGCCCCGGTTCGCGGGTGGTGTAGAGATTCACCTCCGCCGCCCCAGCCATGGCGGGCGCCAGGAGCATCGAGAGGGCGAAGAATGCAGCCTTACGGGAGCGGGTCATCGTGCTGGCCTTGGCTTTATTGGATTAGGGGCGAATGTGTTCCAAGGCGGGCGCGCCGGCAATAGGTGAGAATGCGTATCAGTTTGATGCCACAACAGGATGACCTATCGCAGCAGCGCCAGCCCGATCAGCCCGCCGCCCAGCAGCGTCCAGATCGGTGAATAGCGGGATCGCCAGACGAAAAGGGTGGAGACCAGGGTGATGAGGATGGCCACTCCCACTTCGGTCGCCGTGCCCCGCGCCGCGGCGGCGGCGGTGACCAGGCCGGTGGCGAGGATCAGCCCGATCGCGACCGGCACCAGCCCCGACCGCAGCGCCGCCAGCCGCCAATCCCCTGCCAGGCGCTGGGTCAGCGTCGCGACGGCCCAGGAGAGCACGAAGGTTGGGCCGAGGAAGCCGATCAGGCTCGCCGCCAGCCCCTGCGCCCCGGCGACATGCCAGCCGATCACGGCGACGAAGAGCACGTTGGGCCCTGGCGCGGCCGCGGCCAGCGCATAGCCCTGGCTGAAGGTCTCGTCGCTCATCCAGTGGCGCAGGTCCACCACCTCGCGATGCATCTCCGGCACGGCGGCATTGGCGCCGCCGACCGCAAGCAGGGAGAGCTTGAGGAAGAAGACGAAGATGTCCCAGGCCTCGGGCGTCATTGCGGCCGACGCCCACGCCAGACCACGGCGGCAATGGAGATGGGGCCGAGCACCAGCACGATGACCGGCAGGGGCACGCGGAGCCAGGCCGCCGCCAGCATGGACAGCAGCCCGATGGCGATCTGCTCAGGCGGCGGGCTGAGGCGGCCGGACATGCGGATGCCGTTGCCGATCACCATCCCGGCCGCGGCGCATGCCGTGCCATGCATGAAGGCGCCCACATGCGGGTCGTCGGCGAATTCCTGCCAGAGCAGGACGAGCGACATCAGGACGATCAGCGGGCCGATATAGAGCCCGCCCGTGGCGGCGAAGGAGCCGCGCAGCCCCGCGAAGCGGCGCCCGATCATCACCGCCGCATTGCCCACATTTGGGCCGGGCAGAACCTGGCCGAGGCCGAGCACCTCGGCATAGTCGCGCTCGGTCATCCAGCGCCGCTCCTCGACGAGCGCGCGGCGAACCCAGACCTGGGCGCCACCGAAACCCAGCAGCCCGGCCTTGGCGAAGGCGGCAAAGAGCTGGGCGGCGCCGGGCGGCGGGTTGAGGGGAAGCTCCTCGGGCGGATTCGCGACGGTCTTAGGCACGGGCGCAAACTCCGCCCGGCGAGGGCCGACGGCAAGGGGGTCAGCGCGGCGCGGCAGCGCGGCGGAGCCGGTCGTTGATGGCCTCGCCCAGCCCCGCCATCGGCACGGGCATGGCCGCGATGCCGCGCAATCCTTGTCGCGCGCCCTCGGCATCCAGCCAGCGCAGCCCGGCGAAAAGGCGGGCGGCGGCCTCGGCCGGATCACCGGCCTCGGAGAGGTTCCAGGTGGCGCCGGCACCAGGTAGCGACGGGCCGAAGGCCAGCAGCGCCTCGTCCGCCGCAACCTCCCGCGCCTCGAGACGCAATGGGAGGCCGGGGGCATAGTGGGAGAGCAGCATGCCAGGGGAGCGCAGCGTCCCCGGCTGGCCGGCACCAGAGCGAGCGAGGGGGCCAATCATCGCCTCGATCGCCTCCGCCGTCACGCCGCCGGGGCGCAGCAGCACGGGGGTGGGTGTGCTCAGGTCCAGTACCGTGCTTTCCAGCCCAACGGCGCAGGGCCCACCGTCGATCACGGCAGCGATGCGGCCCGAGAGCCCGTCCAGCACATGATCCGCCGTGGTGGGGGAAACGCCGCCGGAGCGGTTGGCGGAAGGGGCGGCAACAGGGGTGCCCGCCGCCCGCAGCAGGGCCTGGGCCAGCGGATGGGCGGGCACGCGCACCGCCAGCGTGTCCAGCCCGGCCCCCGTGAGCAGGTCGATCCGGCTCTCCGAACGGCGAGGCAGGACGAGGGTCAGCGCGCCGGGCCAGAAGCGGGCGGCCAGGGCCTCGGCGCGGGCATCCGGCGCCACCTCCGCGAAGGCAGTGGCGGCATCGGGGAAATGGCTGATCAGCGGATTGAAATGCGGGCGGCCCTTGGCCGCGAAGATGCCGGCCACCGCCGTCCCGTTCCGCGCATCGGCGCCCAGGCCATAGACCGTCTCCGTCGGGAAGGCGACGAGGGCGCCCTCGCGCAGCAGGGCGGCGGCGCGGGCGACCCCAGCCGGCGTCAGCCGTTCGGTCACCCCCGCCGGCCTTCGGCCAGGAAGGCGTGGTTCTCAAAGTTCGGCTTGCCGTAGCGCAGCGGCTGGCCGTCGAAGCCCGCCACACGGCCGCCGGCGGCCTCCAGCACGGCCTGGGGGGCGGCGGTGTCCCATTCCATGGTGCGGCCGAAGCGGGGGTAGATGTCGCCCACTCCTTCCGCCAGGCGGCAGAACTTCACCGCGGAGCCGATCTTCTCGATATGGGCGACCTTGCGGCCCTCCAGGAACTGGCCCAGGCGCGGGTCGTCGGAATAATGGCGAGAGGCGAAGATCGTGGCCCCTTCCGCCGGGATGGCGCGGGCGCGGATGGGGCGCCGGCTGGCCGCTTCGCGCTTCCAGGCGAGGCCGGTGGGCACGATGCCGCCGAAGATCTCCATGCTCGCCGGCACCGCCACGGCCCCGAGATAAGCCCTGCCCTCCTGCACCAGCCCGATATTGACCGTGAAGCTGTCATGGCCGGCAGCGAATTCCCGCGTGCCGTCCAGCGGGTCCACCAGCCAGGTGCGGGCGGCCAGGGCGGTGACCAGCCCGGCGGCGACTTCCTCCTCCGCCACCACAGGGATGTCCGGCGTGGCGGCGCGGAGGCCCTCGACGATCAGCGCCTCGGCAATGCGGTCCGCCTCGGTGACGGGGGATTCGTCGGTCTTGCGCTCCACGGCGAAGCCCGCGGCGCGGATGGCGTTGATGGCATGGGCGGCGCGCTCGGCCAGGGTAGCGGCCAGTTCGAGCAGATCTTCATCGGTCATTCGATGGGGATAGCGCGGGCGGCGGCGGCAGGGCAGCCCAATGAGCCGCGATTCCCGCGGGAAGGCGCGTCAGCCCGGCGGCAGGGCCCGCCCCGTGCGCGCGGCATGGGGATCATCCAGGTGCCGCGCCACCATGTAGAGGCGGATCTCGCCGCGGGCAGCCTCGTCGCGATCCTCGAGGATTGGCGGCCTGCGCCCATGCCGGTTAGCGTGCTCTATCCCAAAAGTCGCCAGCTTTCCCCGCGCGTTCGGGTCTTCGTCGACTGTGTGGCGGCAACGATGCGCGAGGCGACCGCCTGAGCCTCAGCTCACCCGCGCCCGCTCCGCCAGGAAATCCAGCAGCGCCCGGATGCGTGCCGGCAAGGGGCCGCCGCCGAGCCAGACGGCATGGACCTCCTCCAGGTCGCCGGGATTGCAATCCTCCAGCACGGGGCGCAGCCGCCCGGCGCGGATGTCCTCCCGCACGGTGAAGGCCGCGAGCCGCGCAAGGCCGGCGCCCGCGATGGCCAGGTGTCGCAGCGCCTCGCCATCGCTCGCCTGCACCGCGCCGGCGGCGGGAAGGGTGATGGTCTCGCCGTCGCGGAGCAGGGGCCAGCCCTCCACGGCCCGGACATAGCCGAAGCCGAGACGACCATGCGCCTGCAGTTCCGTGACATCCCGTGGCTCCCCCATGCGCGCGAAGTAGGAGGGCGCCCCGACAATCATCATGCGCGTCGCGCCGAGCTTGCGGGCAACAAGGCTGGAGTTCCGCAGCGGCCCGGCCCGCACGGCGACATCGGTGCGCTCGGCCAGCAGGTCCACCACTGCATCGGTCTGCACGATGTCGAGCGTCACCCCCGGATGCGCGGCCAGGAAATCTGGTACCAGCGGCGCCAGGATATGGGTGCCGAAGGAGGCGTTGGTGTTGAGGCGGATGCGCCCCACCGGCCGCTCCCCGCCCGCGGCGCCGCGCTCCGCCTCCTCCATATCGGCCAGGATCCGCGTGGCGCGCTCGTAAAAGGCGCCGCCTTCGGGCGTGAGCTGGAGGCGGCGCGTGGAGCGGTTCACCAGCCGGGCGCCGAGCCGCGCCTCTAGCCGGGCGACGAGCTTGCTCACGGCCGAGGGCGTCATTCGCCCCGCCCGCGCGGCGGCAGAGAAGCCACCCAGTTCGACAACCCGGACGAAGACCTCCATCTCGCCCGAGCGGTTCACCTCGGATCGCGGCATGATGAGTTCAGTTCATAGGTGATGTGCCTCAAGGCCCTCTAGGTCACCAAACCCGGCATGTCCATTCTGGGGCGCAACAGAAACCGCCCAAAAGGCACCCCCATGCCCCTCGCACTTTATGCGCTGACCGCCGGCGCCTTCGGCATCGGCGTCACCGAATTCGTCATCATGGGCCTGTTGCTGGAGGTGAGCGCCGATCTCGGCGTCTCCATCGCCGCCGCCGGCCTGCTCATCTCCGGCTATGCGCTCGGCGTCGTGCTCGGCGCGCCGCTGCTCACCGCCTTCACCGCCGGCATGCCGCGCAAGCGGGTGCTGATCGGGCTGATGGTGATCTTCGTCATCGGCAACGCCGCCTGTGCGCTCGCGCCCAGCTACGGCATCCTGATGGGCGCGCGGGTGCTGACCGCCTTCGCCCATGGCACCTTCTTCGGCGTCGGCTCCGTGGTGGCCACTGGCCTCGTCGCGCCGGACCGCCGCGCCTCGGCCATCGCCGTGATGTTCACGGGGCTGACCATCGCCAACATCCTCGGCGTGCCCTTTGGCACCTGGCTGGGCCAGCATTACGGCTGGCGCGCGACCTTCTGGGCCGTCACCGCCATCGGCGTCCTGGCGCTGGCCATCATCGCCCTGCTGATCCCGCGCGACGAAGTGGCGCCCGAGGCGAATGACTGGCGTGCCGACCTCCGTGCCATGGCGCGCCGCCCCGTGCTGCTGGGCCTGGCCATGACGACGCTCGGCTTCGCGGGCGTCTTTGCGGTCTTTACCTACATCGCCCCGGCGCTGACCCGGCTGGCTGGCTTCTCCGAGGCCGCAGTCTCGCCGATCTTGCTCGTCTTTGGCGGCGGGCTGGTGCTGGGCAACCTGATCGGCGGACGCCTGGCGGACCGGGATCTCGGCCGCACCGTCATCGGCACCCTCGTCGCCCTCGCAGTCGTGCTCGGGCTGATGACCTTCGCCCTGCACAATCAGGTCGCCGCCGTGCTCTTTGTCGGGCTGCTGGGGGCCGCCGGCTTCGCGACCGTGGCGCCGCTGCAGATGTGGGTGCTCCAGCGGGCGGAGGGTGCGGGGCAGAGCCTCGCCTCCAGCCTCAACATCGCCGCGTTCAACCTCGGCAATGCATTGGGGGCGACGGTGGGCGGGCTGGTCATCGACCATGGGCCGGGCCTCTGGGCCGTGCCGTTGGCCGCGACGGTCATGCCGCTGGGGGCACTGGTGCTGGCCTCCCTCGGCATGCGTACCGCGCGCCGCCCGGCCGCCGTGCTGCGGGACGCCTGAGCTAACCAAGGCCGGGGGAGTTCCCCCCGGCCTCGAGCCCAGGGCCGATGACAATTCCGGCACTGCAATCAACAAACAACAGAGCAAGCCCGCCCGGTGCTAGGCTCCGGCACGGGCAGGATGTCCGCATATGGGCACCGACCGCCTGCCGCCCCGGCCAGGAAAAGGAGGACGCGATGCCGAAATTCATCATCGAACGAGAGATGCCCGGAGCCGGCAGCCTGTCGCCGGCGGACTTCCAGGGCGCGGCGCAGAAATCCTGCGACGTGATTCGCGCAATGGGTCCCGAGATCCAGTGGGTCGAAAGCTATGTGACCGGCGACAAGATCTACTGCGTCTATGTGGCGCAAAACGAGGAGCAGATCCGCGAGCATGCGGAGCGCGGTGGCTTCCCGGCCAACAAGATCAACAAGGTTGCGCGAATGATCGACCCGACGACGGCGGAAGCCGCCTGACGCGAGCTTTTCGTTCGCAGCCGTCGCGGATCATCCCGCGACGGCCCGGGTCGCCCATGTGGGCGGGCTTCGGCCATGGGGCAGCTCGATCTGCAAGATGAGGCCACCGCGCGGCACGCAAGACGGGGGCGCCGTTTGGCCCCCCGCAAGCCGGCCTCGCGGGGCCCTGGCCTAGGCTGCAATCAGAGGCCGAAAGTCACCAAGCCACGCTCGTCGATGGCCCAGGCGGGGTTCCAGGCGATCTCCCAGGCATGGCCGTCCGGATCGGCGGCATAGCCGCGCATCCCACCATGCGGCGGCACGTCGGCCGCGCGCAGCATCCTGCCTCCCGCGGCCACCAGCTGGCCGATGAGAGGCTGCACATCGTCCCGTCCCGGCACGTTGTGGGCGAGGGAGAAGCCGCCCGAGGGCAGTGTCTCCCGGCCAGCATCCGCCGCCAGTGCATCGCGGAGCCAGGTGCCCAGCACGAAGCCGTTCATCTGGTAGAACGCGATATCGCCATTCTCGAAGACCGGCCGCCAGCCGAATCCCTCCGCATAGAAGCGGCGGGAGCGGGCGAGGTCCGCCACGCCCAGGGTGATGACGGAAATCTGCTGTTGCTGCATCTGGCACGTCCCTTCATCCGCGCCGCGCACCATGCGCGGGCGGTTCAGGATCGCGGGACTCGGCGCGGGCGCGCCGGTCAGAACCCCATCCGGAACCCCGGCGAGGCGGCCGGGCTAACCACACCGGCACCGCCTTTTCCGACCGGTGGCGAGCCTACCACCCGATAACGGATCGATGAAACCGGCCACGACCCGCGGCGCGGCATGGCGGATCGCCAATCGGGTGCTATCTCTGGGCGGACGCAATCCGGGACCTCCACATGCTCGACATCGCCTTTGCCAAGCCCGCCCTCCCCGAGAGCGGTGCTCTCGTCCTGCCGCTGGCGGAGGAGGACCTGGGTGGCGGGCTGGTCGCGGAGTGGGACAAGCAGCTGGGCGGCCATGTCGCGCGCGGGCTCGCCGCGGCCGAGTTCAAGGGACGCAAGGGGCAGACCGCGACGCTCTTCGCCCCGGGCGGCGGCCTGTCCCGGCTGGTGCTGGTCGGCCTCGGCAAGCGCGATGCGCTGGAGGCCAGCGGAGTGGAGGCCGCCGGCGGCCATGCCGTCGCGGCACTGGGCAAGGAGGCGACTGCCTCCATCGATGCGCGCGCCATTGGCGGCTGGGCCGGGGCGCCGGCCGATCTTGCCCTTGGCGCCGTGCTGCGCGCCTGGCGCTTCGACCGCTATCGCACCACCGAGAAGCCCGAGGACAAGCCGCGCCTCTCCGGCATCAAGGTGTTGTGCGAGGACCCCTCCGCCGCCAAGGCCGAATGGTCCACCCGCCGCGCCGTGGCCGAGGGCGTGTTCCTCACCCGCGAGCTGGTGAGCGAGCCCGCCAATGTGCTGAACCCGCCGGAATTCGCCGACCGCCTCCGCAAGCTCGAGAAGCTGGGCGTGGAGGTGGAGGTCTTCGGGCAGAAGGACCTGGAGAAGCTCGGCTTCGGCTCAATGCTCTGCGTCTCGCAGGGCTCGGCCCAGCCGCCGCGCATGGTGGTGATGCGCTGGAACGGCACGGATTCGAAGAAGCGTGACAGCAAGCCCATCGCCTTCATCGGCAAGGGCGTGACCTTCGACACGGGCGGCATCTCCATCAAGCCCGCGGGGGGCATGGAGGACATGAAGTGGGACATGGCCGGCGCCGGCACGGTGGCGGGGCTGATGGCGGCCCTCGCCGGGCGCAAGGCGAAGGTCGATGCGGTGGGCATCGTCGGGCTGGTGGAGAACATGCCTTCCGGCACGGCGACGCGCCCGGGCGATGTCGTCACCTCCTATTCCGGTCAGACGATCGAGGTGATCAACACCGATGCCGAAGGCCGGCTCGTGCTGGCCGACGTGCTCTCCTATTGCAAGAAGCGCTTCGATCCGGCCTTCATGGTGAACCTCGCCACGCTTACCGGCGCCATCATCGTGGCGCTGGGGCATGAGCATGCCGGGCTGTTCTCGAATGACGACGGCCTCGCGCGCCGCATCGAGGAGGCCGGAAAGGCGGTGGGCGAACTCGCTTGGCGCATGCCGCTTGGCGATGCCTATGACCGCCAGATCCGCTCCGATATCGCGGATATGAAGAATGTCGGCGGGCGGCCGGGCGGCTCCATCACCGCCGCGCAGTTCATCCAGCGCTTCGTGGATGGTTGCCCCTGGGCGCATCTGGATATCGCCGGGGTCGCCTGGGGCAGCAAGGACCAGCCCACCACGCCGAAGGGCGCGACGGCCTGGGGCGTGCGCCTGCTGGACCGGCTGGTGGCCGAGCACCATGAGGGCCGTGCCCCCGCCTTGCCCGAGCCCGCCGAGACCGAGACGGCCGCGGTGACCGGCACCGGCAGCGACTCCCCCGCCGCCCTGGCCGAGGGCACGGCCATCTCCGAACCCATCCTGCCCACGCCAGACCTGCCGACGCGCCCGGCGGGCGAGCCGGCGGCGCGTCCCGCCCGCCGCCCGGCCACGCGCCGCCCGCGCCGCTGAGGGACCGCGCGGATCGCGGGCCGACAGCATGCTGAAGCTCCGCCTGACCGAGATGCCACGCGGCCGCCACCCGATGGCCTTCCCCGCCCTGGCGGGCGAGGCGCTGCCGGACGCCTATGCGCCGGCCGGCCAGGCGGCGGGGTTCTCGCCAGAAAAGGGCGAGGCCCTGCGCCTGGATGGCGTGCTGCACGGGCGCACGATCTGGCTCGTCGGCGTTGCCCCCGGACCGCACGGGCTGGAGGCGGCGGGGGCGCTGGCGGCAGCCTCCATGGCCGAGGCGAAGCACGGGGTGATCGATGCGCGCGGGCTCACGCCGCAGCAGGTCGGGGTCCTGGCGGTGGGCGCCGGGATGCGCGCCCACCGCCTGCCCCATTACGGTGCCGAGCCGCCAGCTGCCCTGCGCCACCTCGACCTGCTGGTGGACAAGGCCGAGGAGGCGGCGCCGGAGATCGAGCGGGTGCGGGCCGTGCTGCGCGGGGTGGGCTTCGCGCGGGACCTGGCAGCGGAGCCCGGAAACCGGCTCACCCCCACCGAATTCGTCGAGCGGCTGCGCGGGCTGGAGAAGCACGGGATCGAGGTGGCGGTGCATGGCCGCCATTGGCTGGAGCGGCGCGGCTATGGCGGGCTGCTGGCGGTGGGGCGAGGTTCGGCGCATGCGCCGCGCCTTGTCGTGCTGCGCTGGCCCGGCCATGGCCCGACCTATGCCGATGCACCGGTTGCCTTCATCGGCAAGGGCATCACCTTCGACACGGGGGGCATCAGCATCAAGCGGGGTCCACGGATGGAGGCGATGAAGGCCGACATGGCCGGGGCCGCCGCCTGCGCGGGAGCGATACTGGCCCTCTCCCTGCGCGACAGCCCCGCCCCGGCGGTCGCGGTGCTGGCCATCGCGGAGAACGCCACCGATGGCGACAGCTACCGCCCCGGCGACGTGCTCCGCATGGCCTCCGGCCGCAGGGTGGAGGTCGTTGACACGGATGCGGAGGGGCGGCTGGTGCTGGCCGATGCCCTGCACCATGCCCGCGGGCTGAA
The DNA here is from genome assembly GCF_009848505.1 of Muricoccus harenae. Classification (GTDB taxonomy): domain Bacteria; phylum Pseudomonadota; class Alphaproteobacteria; order Acetobacterales; family Acetobacteraceae; genus Roseomonas; species Roseomonas harenae. Next base: position 50,065 of record NZ_WWDL01000008.1, on the reverse strand, counting down.
GCCCCGCGCCATGATCGACCTGGCGACGCTCACCGGCAGCATCGTCTCGGCCCTGGGCCATCACCGCGCCGGGCTGTTCGGCAACGAACCGGCGCTGCGCGATGCCGCCATGTCAGCGGGCGAAGCGGTGGGCGAGCCGCTCTGGCCCATGCCGATCGGCGAGCGGCACCGGGCCGATCTGGAAAGCGCGATCGCTGACCTGCGCCATTGCCTGCCCGCGGGCGGCGGAGGCGGCTGGGCCGGGAAGTTCCTGCCCGATGCCTGCCATGCCGCCGCCTTCCTGCGGGAATTCGCCGGAGCCGAGACGCCGGCAGACATCCCGTGGGCGCATCTCGACATCGCCGGGATGGACTTGCGCGAGGAAGGGGTGGAGTCGGGTCCCTATCCCCTCCCCCCGGGGCCGAGCGGCTTCGGGGTGCGGCTGCTGGACCGGCTGGTCGCGGACCGCTTCGAGACATGACCGAGATCGGTTTCTACCACCTGACCCGCACGGCACTGGAGGTAGCGCTGCCCAAGCTGCTCGGCCGCGTGCTGGCCACTGGCGGCCGCGCCGTGGTGCGGGTGGGCGGGCCAGAGCGGCTGGCGGCGCTGGACACCGCCCTCTGGCTCTGCCCCGATCCCGACTGGCTGCCCCATGGCACGCCGACCACGGGCGATCCCGACCTCCAGCCCATCTGGCTTACCACCGAGGACGAGGCACCGAACGGCGCCCGCCATCTGTTTCTGGCCGATGGGGCGGAAACCGCGCGGGCCGAGGCGTTCGACCGCATCTTCGACCTGTTCGACGGCAACGACTCCGCCGCGCTGGAGGCCGCACGGGACCGCTGGCGCCGCGCGCGGGCGGCCGGGCACAGCCTGACCTACTGGCAGCAGGGGCCGAATGGCTGGATGAAGCGCGAGTAACCCATCGCCGCCCTTGCCCCGCCCGCCACGGCCTGCCACATCGGGCCCGCCCTCAGGAGCGCATTTCCATGTCCGACAATACCCAGGCCACCGAGACCATGACGGTCGGCGCTCTGATTGCCGAGTTGCAGAAGCTCGACCCGTCCCGTCCCATCGCGCTCGGCATCATGCTGGGCGGCGAGGAGGACGAGGAAGGCGAGATCGACATCTACGGCATCGACATCATCGAGGAGATGGAGGCGGAGGACGGCTCCCCCGCCTATGTCATCGCCTGCGACCTGCGCGGGTCCGACGACGAGGAGGAGGGCTGACCCTCCCCCGGCCCTGGCGCGTCGGAGCGGCCCGCCCAGCCAAGCGCGGCCGGTGCCGACAGCTGGGCGCGTGCCCGACGGGCGGGGCCTGATGGCGCCGCCTGAACGGGTTGCCTGAAAGCGCCATGGCCATCATGCCCGGCAGGGCGTGATGCCAAGTCGTAAAGGCGCAAGTCGTAAAGGCGGGCGATGAAGCGGCATCCATCGCGCGGTTGCCCCGTTCTGACGGGGACCAACCGGCATGGGCGCACCGAAGATGATACCCACCCGTCACCATGGGTTGATCGACTATGGCGTGGCCGCGCTGCTCGGCGGCCTCTCCACCTGCCCCACCCTGCCGCCGGCAGTGCGGCGGGCGCTCGGCACCGCCGGCGCCTATCACGCGGGCTATTCCCTGCTGACCGATTACGAGGGAGGCGTGAAGCCCGTCCTCTCCATGCGCCAGCACCTGGCGCTGGATGCCATTGGCGGCGCGGCGCTGATCGGCGCGGGGCTGCGGATGCGGCACGAGTCGAACGAGGCGCGCGCGCTTCTCGTGGGGGTCGGCCTCGCTGAACTGGCCGTGGTGGCCTTCAGCGCGAGCACGCCCATCCGGGGCCCGGGCCAGGGCTCCGGTCCAGTCGGGCGACTGCTGGGCCGCGACGATGCGGCGACCGCACGGCAGGTGGGCTACCCGCCCTTCGACACACCCAAGCCGGCGGCGGAGGGCGTTTATATCGTCGACAGCCTCCTGCCCAATGCGCTCGGCGCGGTGATCGGCACGCGGATGACGGTGATCCGGCTGCCCGACGGCGACCTGCTGCTGCACTCCCCCACGCGCTTCAGCCGGGGCCTCAAGCGGGAGCTGGAGCGAATCGGGCCGATCCGCCACTTGGTCGCGCCGAACTTCGCCCACTGGACCTTCCTGAAGGACTGGCAGGAGGATTGCCCGGAGGCCACCAGCTGGGCCGCGCCGGGGCTGCGCGACCGTTCTCAGGTGCAGAAGAGTGGCGTTCGGCTCGATTACGACCTCGGCGATTCCGCGCCTGCCGCCTGGGGCGGGGTGATCGAAATCGTGCCGGTGCCAGGTGGCGCGGGCTTCCACGAGATGGCGATGTTCCACCAGCCGACCCGCACGCTGGTGCTCACCGACCTCGTCATGAACCTCGAGCCGCCGAAGGTGCCGCTGCTCCTGCGGCCCCTGGCCTGGATGTTCGGCATCATGGCGCCGGACAGCATGCCGCCGCCCTATCTCCGCGCCGTGGTGAAGGCGCGGCATGCGGAGGCGGCGCGGGCCGCCGCCCGGCTGATCGCGCTCCAGCCGGAGCGCGTGGTCTTCGCCCACGGCCGCTGGTTCGAGCGGGACGGGACAGCAGCGCTGCGGCACTCGCTGCGCTGGCTCTGGACCCATGGGCATGAGGAGCCGGCGGAGGGCCGGCACGGCGTCGAGCCGCTGCAGACGGGACCGGGCGGCACGACCATCGCGACGGAGCCCCTCTAGGGGCCTCCGGGCCACCGTCAGGTCCGGCCGAACATCCGCGCCAGGTCGCCGGCGCCCAGGCGTAGGAAGGTCGGGCGGCCATGGGAGCAGGTGGCGGCGCGCGGCGTCGCCTCCATCTCGCGCAGCAGGGCGGCCATTTCGGCCGGGTTAAGGCGGCGCCCGGCGCGGACGCTGCCATGGCAGGCCAGCCGCGCCACGGCGGCATCCAGCCGTCGCTCCAGCGCCGTGCTTTCCTCCCAATCAGCCAGTTCCGCCGCGATATCGGCGAGCAGCGGCGCGGGCTCGGGCGTGCCGAGCAGCGCGGGCAGGGAGCGAACAAGGATGGCCCCGGTGCCGAACAACTCGATCTCCAGCCCGAGCCGCGCCAGCTCCTCGGCGCGCTCCGCCAGGCGCTCGGCATCGGCCGCGGGCATGTCCACCACCGCCGGCAGCAGAAGCGGCTGGCACCGCACCCCGCCGGCCACCAGCTGAGCCGAGAGGCGCTCATGCGTCAGCCGCTCATGCGCCGCATGCTGGTCCACGAGGATGAGGGCGCCGTCCGGGGCCTCGGCGAGGATGTAGGTGTCCAGCAATTGCGCGAGCGGGCGGCCCAGCGGGCCTTCTACCGTGCCGGCCGGGGAAGCGGGCGCCTCGGCAGGCAGGGTCATGGCACCGGGCGGCAGGGCGAAGCGTGGCTGGACGGGGCGCACAGGCGGCGGGGCGGAGAAGGTGAAGCCGGCCTCGGCGAAGCCGGGCGCGCGGGCGGGCGTCGCGCTGCCATCGGACCAGGTGACGGATGCGTCGGCCTCGGGTTCCAGCTGGATCGGCTGACCCGCGCGGCTCGGCCAGGCGGGATCGGGCGCGCCGCCGGCATCCCAGCCGCTGCGCGGAACGCCGATCGCGGGGCCAACTCCCGCCCCCGTTCCCAGCGCCCGGCGGAGGGAGGCGATGAGCGCGCCGCGCACGCCGGCGGAATCGCGGAAGCGCAACTCCGTCTTCATCGGGTGGACGTTCACATCCACCGCATCGGGCGGGATTTCCAGGAACAGCGCGGCCACGGGGTGGCGCCCGGCGGCCAGCACGTCCCGATAGGCGACACGCAATGCTGCACGCAGCAGCGGGTCCCGCACCGGGCGGCGGTTCACCACCAGATGCTGCTCGGTGGCCGTGGCGCGGCTGTGGGTGGGCAGGGCGGCGAGACCCTCCAGCGCCAGGTCGGGCCAATTGCCCTGCACCGGCACGGCGGCGGCGGCGAATTCCCGGCCCAGCAGGGCGGCGGCGCGGCCGGCGCGGTCGGCGGGGGCAAGGTCGAGCGCAACGCGGCCATCCACCGTGACGCGGAAACCCACCTCCGGCCAGGCGAAGGCGAGGCGGCGGACCGCCTCCACCGCATGGGAGGCCTCAGTGCCGGCGGTCTTGAGGAACTTCCGGCGGGCGGGGGTGGCGAAGAACAGGTCCCGCACCTCCACCCGCGTGCCGGGGGGCGCGGCGGCGGGCGTCACCTCGCCGACGCGGCCGGCTTCCACCGCGATGGCATGGGCGTCCCCGTCGCGCGGGCGGGTGGTGATGGACAGGCGGGAGACGGCGCCGATGGAGGGCAAGGCCTCCCCCCGGAAGCCGAGGGTGGCGATGCGGAACAGCGTCGCCTCGTCCGGCAGCTTGGAGGTGGCATGGCGCTCGATGCAGAGGGCGAGGTCGGCCGGGACCATGCCCTTGCCGTCATCCTCCACCAGGATGCGGTCGATGCCGCCACCCTCCAGCGTCACGTTCACGCGGCGGGCACCGGCATCCAGCGCGTTCTCCACCAGCTCCTTCACGGCGGCGGCGGGGCGCTCCACCACCTCGCCGGCGGCGATGCGGTCTGCGGTGGTGGGAGGAAGGCGGCGAATGACCTGATCGGGAATCACAGGGAGGGGATGGGGCTTCGGCGGCCCTGAGGCAAGGATGCGCGGCGAGGGTGGAGGAAGGATTAGCGCCAGCCTCGCCAGCAGGGCGGCCCTCTGTTAGCGGAGCGGTGATGCGTCCGCCCCGCAGCCTCGCCGCGCGCCTGATCGCCCTGCTCCTGCTCCTGCAATGGGCGGGGGCGGTGCTGCCGCAGATGCGTGCCCTGGCGATGCTCGGCCGCGCCACGGCGGTGGAGCTTTGCACCCATTCCGGCACGCGGACCGTGCTGGTCGATGAGAACGGCCAGCCGGTCGAGGCATCCCACGACTCCACCTGCTGCGACCTTTGCCAGGGGCCGGCGGCCATCGAGCCTGCAGGGCCGCAGGCGCCGGATCGCCGCATCCTGTATTTGGCCGTGGCGCATTCGGCGGGGCGCGCCGGCCTGCCGCCCTTCCCGCCCCGCGCACCGCCGCAGCAACCCAGGGCCCCACCCGCCGCCTGACCGTCATGCCCGCGCCGGCCCCATCCGGGGCCGCCCTGCCCATGCCTGTCAGGATTCCATCATGCTTTCGTCGACCCGCGCGGCACTGCTCGCAGCCGCCTGCCTTCCATTGCCCACGCTTGCCCAGGACCCCGCCGCGCCCGTCGCGGTGCCGGAGGTGGCGGTGAGCGGCGCCGCCCCTTCCCTCACCGCGCCCGATGCCATCGAGGCCGCAGCCCGGCTGCGGCAGGTGCCGGGGAATGTCACCGTCCTGCCCGCGGAGGAGATCCGCACCCGCGCCGGCGTCACCGGGCTGAGCGACGTGCTGCAATACGTGCCAGGCGTCTTCGCCCAGCCGAAATGGGGCGAGGACACGCGCCTCTCCATCCGCGGTTCGGGCCTCGCGCGGAACTTCCACCTGCGCGGCGTGCAGCTGACCCAGGACGGCATCCCGCTGAACCAGGCCGATGGCGCGGGCGACTTCCAGGAGCTGGACCCGCTGACCTTCGGCCATGTGGAGGTGCTGCGCGGCGCCAATGCCTTCGGCCAGGGCGCCGCGACGCTGGGCGGCGTGCTGAACTTCGTGACGCCGACCGGCCGCAGCGACCCGGGCGCCGTCCTGCGCGGCGAGGCCGGCACCTATGGCTATCGCCGGGCGCAGGGGGCCTATGGCATGGAGGCCGGGGATTTCGATGCCTGGGCCAGCTTCTCGGCCCTGAGCCAGGATGGCTTCCGCCAGCATAGCTGGGGCGACAGCCGCCGCTTCAACGCCAATTTCGGCTGGCGCATCACCGACGATATCGAGACGCGCTTCTACTACGGCTACAACCACATCGAGCAGCGCATCCCGGGCAGCGTGACCCGCCAGCAGGCCCTTTCCAACCCGCGCGCGGCCGCCGCCGCGAATATCGCCAACGACTACCAGCGCAACACCGAGAGCAACCGCTTCGGCAACCGCACCAGCTGGCGTATCGCGCCCGGCGCGGTGCTGGATCTCGGCGCCTCCTTTGTGCACCGGGAGCTGGACCACCCGATCTTCCAGTATATCGACCAGCGCACCGACGACGTGAACGGCTTCGCCCGGTTGACGCTCGACGGCGAGATCGCCGGGCTGCGCAACCGCGTCGTCGCCGGCGCCACGCTGGGCTTCGGCACCTATGACAGCCGGCGCTATCTCAATCTCGGCGGCCATCCGGGCCGGCTGACGGCCTCCAGCACCGATCGCGCGCGCAAGCACACGGTCACGCTGCAGGACACGCTCCACCTCCTGCCGGACCTCGCCCTGGTGGCCGGGCTGCAACTGGGCGAGACCTATCGCGCCAGCCGCGACCGCTTCCTCTCGGATGGCGACCAGTCCGGCTCGGAGACCTATCGTTTCGCCAATCCGCAGATCGGGCTGCTCTGGGATGTGGTGCCGGGGGATGCGGCGCCTGAGGCGCAGGTCTTCGCCAGCCTCGCCTGGGCCACCGAGCCGCCGACCATCGGCGACCTCACGCCGCTGGCGGCGCGCGGCTTTTCCGCGCTGAAGGCACAGCGGGCACGCACCGCCGAAATCGGCACGCGTGGCCGGCGCGACGGGCTGGAATGGGAGGTGGCAGCCTATCGCGCCTCGATCCGGGACGAGATCCAGCTCTTCGACCCGACCGGCACGGGGGCGACCCTGGCCCTGAATGCCGGGCGCACCATCCACCAGGGCATCGAGGCATCACTGTCCTGGACGATGCTGCGCAACCTCGCCGCACCTGACCTCGGCGACAGCCTCACCTTGCGGCAGGCCTACAGCTTCAACGACTTCCGCTTCGATGGCGACGCCGTCTATGGCGACAACCAGCTGCCCGGTGCCCCGCGCCACCTCTACCGGGCGGAGCTTCGCTACCGGCACCCGGCGGGCTTCAGCATTGCGCCCAATGTCGAATGGGTGCCGCAGGGCTTCTTCGTGGACAATGCCAACACGCTGAAGACCAACGCCTATGCCATCCTCGGCCTGCGCGCCGGCTGGGACTTCGAGAACGGGCTGTCGGTCTTCGCCGAGGGGCGGAACCTGGCGGACCGGAAGTACATCTCCAACGCCTCCGTCGCTCCGGTGGCCACCCTGAACTCGGCGCTGTTCGAGCCGGGCTTCGGGCGCAGCGTCTATGGCGGGGTGCAGTTCCGGTTCTGAGCCGGCGGCCTCAGTCGCCGCGGAGCCGGTGCAATTCGGCGATCAGCGCGGTGGTGGAGGGATCATGTGCGCCCGGCTTCGCGCCGGGCGCAAGCTCCGGCAGCAGCGCGCCCGCGAGCTGCTTGCCGAGCTCAACGCCCCATTGGTCGAAGGCGTTCACGTTCCACAACGCACCAAGGCAGAAGACCTTGTGCTCGTAGAGGGCAACGAGCTGGCCGAGCGTGCTCGCATCGAGCCGTGGCAGGACGAGCGTCGTGCTCGGCCGGTCGCCGGGGAAGAGGCGGTGGGGCAGCAGCGCCTCGATCGCCGCCGGGGCCATGCCCTTCGCCGCCATCTCCTCCCGCACCTCGGTGGCGTCGCGGCCGCGCAGCAGGGCCTCGGCCTGGGCGAGGCCGTTGGCGAGGAGCTGGCGGTGGTTCTCCTCGAAGGCGTGGTCGGGATTGGCGATCAGCACGATATCGGCCGGGATCGGCGTCGTGCCCTGGTGCAGCAGCTGCATGAAGGAGTGCTGCGCATTGGTACCCGGCTCGCCAAAGACCACGGGGCCGGTGGCGCGCGTCACGGGCAGCCCGCCCAGCGTCACGCGCTTGCCGAGGCTTTCCATCTCCACCTGCTGCAGATGCGCGGGGAAACGGGCCAGGCGCTCGTCATAGGGCAGCACGGCGCGGCTGGGGTAGCCGAGGGCGTTCACATGCCACAGCTCGGTCAGCGCCATCAGCAGCGGCAGGTTCTCGGCCTCGGGCGCGGAGAGGAAGTGCTCGTCCATCTTGCGCGCGCCGGCCAGCAGCGCGGCGAAGACATCCCAGCCGCAGGCGAGGGCGACGGAAAGGCCGATGGCGCACCACATGGAGAAGCGCCCGCCAACCCAGTCCTTGAAGCCGAAGACCTGGTCCTCCGGCACGCCGAAGGCGCGCGTGGCCCCCGAGTTGGTCGACAGGGCGACGAGTTGGGCGTCCGCCCTGTCGCCCAGCGCGGCGCGCAGCCAGTCCCGCACCAGATGCGCATTGGCCATGGTCTCGGCGGTGGTGAAGGTCTTGCTGGCCACCAGCACGAGGGTGCGCGCCGGGTCCAGCCCATGGCGCATCGCCTCCCAGGCATGGCCGTCCACATTCGAGAGGTAATGCGCCCGCATCGGCATGCCGTGGCGCCACAGGGCGCGGGCCACCATCTGCGGGCCGAGGTCGGAGCCGCCAATGCCGATATTCACCACATCGGTGAAGCGGCCCTCCGCATGGATGCGGGCGCAGAAGGCGCGCATGGCGTCCAGCGTATCATGCACCTCGGCGGAGGCGTCCTCATCCCCGGCGCGGAAGGCGCCGCGCGGGCCGCGGGACGCCATGTGCAGCACGGCGCGGCCCTCGGTGGTGTTGATCGCCTCGCCACGGGCCATGGCGTCACGCGCCGCCAGCACGCCGCGCGCCCGGGCAAGATCCAACAGGGCGCCCCGCACCCCGTCCGAGACCGAGGTCTTGGAGAGGTCCGCCAGGATATCGCCCGCGCGATGAGTAAAGCGGGCGGGGCGGGAGGGGTCGGTCATGAGGGGCCGGATAGCGGAGGCGCCCGCCGCGCGCGCCAAACCCGTCACCCGTTCCCAAGCCGCCTCCGAATCCGCCATGCGGGTCGCTCTCCTCGTAAATTCCACCAAGGTTAAGCGGGCGGGGATGGGGGCGGAAGGCGGCGGCCGATCACCTCTCCGCAGGCTCCCGTGCCGCCGGAGCATGGGCGCTGCCACGGGATCGCAGGTCTCGGCGGCACGATCCTCGCTACATCGGGGGCATGATCCCTGGTGTCGCCCTCATCCTCCTTTGCCAGCTCGCGGGGGAGGCGCTGGCCCATGGCACGGGATGGCCCCTGCCAGGCCCGGTGCTCGGCATGATCCTTCTCCTGGCGCTGCTGCTGGCGAATGACGCCTGGCCCAGGCCGGTGGAGACCGGCTTCGTCACCGCGCCGGCGGAGGGGCTGCTGGCCAATCTCTCCCTTCTCTTCGTGCCGGCCGGCGTCGGGGTGGTGGGCAAGCTCGATGTCCTCTCCCAATACGGGCTCGGGCTTGCCGTGGCCCTCATCGCCTCCACCCTGATCGGGCTCGCCGTCACGGCGCTGGTCTTCGCCGGGGTCGCGCGGCTGATGGCGCCGGCCGGGGCCAAGGGGGACGCGGCATGAGCGACGCGGATTTCAGCCACTGAGTCTATCTCTCCCGCACGCCGCTGCTGTGGCTGACGGTGACGCTGCTCGCCTATGTGGCGGCGGACCGGCTTTCCGCGATGCTGCGGCGGCATCCGCTGGCCAATCCGGTGCTGATCGCGGTGGTGCTGACGGCGGCGCTGCTGGGGGCCACCGGCACGCCCTACCGCACCTATTTCGAGGGGGCGCAATTCGTGCACTTCCTGATCGGCCCGGCGACAGTGGCCCTGGCGGTCCCGCTCTACCGCAACCGTCAGACGGTCCTGCGGGCGATCCTGCCGATGGGAGCGGCGCTGCTGGCGGGTTCGCTGGCCGCCATGCTCTCGGCCCTGTTGATCGGCCGCGCCTTCGGCATGCCCGAGGCGGTGCTGGCCTCGCTGGCGCCAAAATCGGTCACGGCGGGGGTGGCCATGGGCATCGCGGAAGGGCTGGGCGGCGATGCGGCCCTGGCCGCCGTGCTGGTGATCCTGACCGGCGCCATCGGGGCGGTAACCGTCACGCCGCTGATGAACGGGCTGCGGCTGAAGGACATGCGCGCCCGGGGCTTCGCGGCCGGGCTGGCGGCGCATGGCCTGGGTACGGCCCGGGCCTTCCACGTGAACCCGCTGGCCGGCACCTTCGCGGGGATCGCCCTGGCGCTGAACGCCCTGCTCAGCGCCATCCTGGCCCCCATCGTGCTGCGGGCCTTGCTGTAAGCCTCCTCGCCGGAAGGAAACCGCCTCAGGCGGGTCGCGGCGCGCTCCGGTCGCAGGACCGGCGCCAGGCGGCGGGAGGCATGCCGACCAGCTTGTGGAAGGCCCGGCTGAACGCCGCCTCGGAATCATAGCCGACCTCGGCCGCCACCCGCGCGACCTGGTGCCCACTATCCGCCAGCAGCCCCGCCGCCAGCTGCATCCGCCACCGGGCCAGGTATTGCATCGGGGGATGACCGACGAGGCGCGTGAAGCGCTCGGCCAGGGATGATCGGGAAAGGGCGGCGTCCCGCGCCAGCGCATCGAGTGTCCAGGGCGCGGCGGGGCGCCCGTGCAGGAGGTTCAGCGCGCGGCCGACATGGGGGTCGCGCAGCGCCGCGAACCAGCCCGTCTCCTCCGCCGGCATGGCCTCGACATGGTGGCGGATCAGCTCGGCGAACATCAGCTCGCTTAGCCGCGCGAGGATCACCTCGCCCCCGATCCGCCGGGCGAGGGATTCCGCCATGGCCGCGCCGGCCAGATGCCCGAGCCAGGAGCCGCCATGGCCTGGCCGCGCCCGGAGGTGCAGCATGCGCGGCAGGGCTTCGAGCAGCGGGTTGAAGGGGCGGGCGTCGCAGCCAAGAAAACCGCAGATGATGCAGGCGGTCGGCGCACCCTCCGCGCCCAGGCGGCAGGAGAAGGGCAGGCCCGCCGTCGCGGCCTCGCGGTAGATGGCGAGGTCAGGCACCTGCCGAAGCCCCGGCGTGCTCGAGAGCACATGCGGGTCGCCCTGGGGGAAGGCGATGATGTCCCCCGCCTCCATCCGCACCGGCTCGGTACCCACCGGACCGGCCCAGCAGGAGCCGCTGTGAATGACGTGGTACTCGATGACATGCTGCGCCCCGGGCATGACAAAGGGCGCGCAATCGGCGGAGGGCGGCGTTTCCGCCACCCAGGGCTCGCGGGCTTCGAGGCGGAAGAAAACGGCGCCGGTGAGCCGGACGGCGCGCAGCACCTCGGACAGGGCATCCGCAGCCATGCATCACCTCCCGCCTGATCCCGATGGACGATCGGGCAGGCGATCCGGACGCTCGGCAAAAGCGTAACGATCTTCCGGACGAACGGTCAATCGGAACGGCAGCCCCGTCATTCGCCCGCGGGGTCGCGTCCGCTAGCCATGGCGTGTTCCAGGGAGGACAGCATGGACACGCTCACCGCATCGCTCGCCCCTCCGAATCCGGAGAAGCTGCAAGGCCTCGTCGAGCGGATGCTCGGGGATCTCGGCGCCGCCATGGCGGTGCCCCTCGTCCGCATCGGCGATGAACTGGGCCTCTACACCGCCATGGATGGCGCCGGCGCCGTCACCCCGGCCGAGCTGGCGCGAAGCACCGGCGCGAATGAGCGGCTGCTGCGCGAATGGCTCTCCGCCCATGCCGCCGCCGGCTATCTCGACTACGACACCGCCACCGGGCGCTTCACCATGACGCCCGAGCAGGCGATGGTCTTCGCGCGCCCGGACAGCCCAGCCTGCATGCTCGGCGCCTTCGAGATCGCGATGGCGAACGTGCTCGACCAGCCCCAGGTGGCCCGCGCCTTCCGCCAGGGTGACGGGCGCGGCGCCGGCTATGGCACCCGCTGCGCCTGCCTGTTCAGCGGCATCGCGCGCTTCTTCCGGCCCGGCTATTCGGCGCATCTGCTGGAGGAATGGCTGCCGGCGCTGGATGGCGTGGAGGAGCGGCTGCGGCGTGGGGCGCGGGTGGCCGACCTCGGCTGCGGCCATGGCGCCACCGTCATCATGATGGCTGAGGCCTTCCCGGCCTCGCATTTCACCGGGATCGACTATCACGCCGCCTCCATCGCCTGCGCGCGGGAGGCTGCGGGCCGGGCGGGGGTGGCCGGCAACACCGCCTTCGAGGTGGCAGGAGCGACCGACTTCGCCCAGCGGGATTACGACCTGGTGGCCTGCTTTGATGCCTTGCACGACATGGGCGATCCGGTCGGCGTCGCCACCCGGATCCACGGCGCCCTCCGGCCTGACGGGACCTTCATGATGGTGGAGCCGAAGGCGGGCAACCGGCTGGAAGAGAACCTGAACCCGGTGGGACGCCTGTATTATTCGGCCTCGACCATGATCTGCACGCCGGTTTCGCTGGACCAGCCCGGCGCCGCCGCGCTCGGCGCGCAGGCCGGTCCCGCACGGCTGGAGGCGGTGCTGCGCGAGGCCGGCTTCTCCCAGGTTCGGGTCGCAGCGGAGACGCCCTTCAACATCGTGATGGAGGCCCGTCCCTGAGGGATCGGGGGCGTGCCGGCCCGCCCGCCGGCACTCCCCCTCCCCATCATCGGGCGGAAGGTGCCAGGTCAGACCGGAATCGCGATTTGTGGCTGACGCGATCTGCGCTTAAACGGCGCCCCATGTCCCGCCGCCCCCATTCCAGCAACCAGGCTCCCGATCCCGAGCCCGTCCTGATCACCACCACCGAGCAGCTGGTCCCGCTCTGCGAGAGGCTCCGCCAGGAGCCTTTCGTGACGGTGGACACCGAATTCATGCGGGAGCGGACCTACTGGCCCGAGCTCTGCGTGGTGCAGCTGGGCGGCAGCCAGGACACGGCGGTGGTGGATGCCCTCGCCCCGGGGCTGGACCTCGCCCCCCTTGGTGCCCTGCTGGCCGACGAGGAGGTGGTGAAGGTCTTCCATGCCTGCCGGCAGGATGTGGAGATCTTCCTGCTGCGCTTCGGCCAGACGCCGCAGCCGATGTTCGACACCCAGATCGCCGCCATGGTCGCCGGCTTCGGCGACCAGGCGAGCTATGACAGCCTGGCCCGTGCCCTCGCCAACGCCCATATCGACAAGGCCCATCGCTTCAGCGACTGGTCAGCGCGGCCCCTTTCCCCGGCCCAGATCGCCTATGCGGCCGCCGACGTGACGCATCTGCGCCGCATCTATGTGGCGCTGCGGGACCGGCTGGCGCGGGAGAACCGGCTGGACTGGGTGGCGGAGGAGATGGCGGCGCTGATGGAGCCAGCCACCTACGGCACCGATCCCGACAGCGCCTGGGAAAAGCTGCGCCCCCGTACCACCAACCGGCGCTTCCTGGGCACGCTGCGCGCCATCGCGGCCTGGCGGGAGCGCGAGGCGCAGCGGGTGAACATTCCCCGCCAGCGCCTGCTGCGCGACGAGTCCCTGCTGGAAGTGGCCGCCACGGCACCGACCGAACCCAATGCCCTGGCCCGGGCGCGGGGCGTGACCGAGGGCTTTGCCCGCGGCAAGTCCGGTGCCTCGCTGATTGCCGCCATCGAGGACGCCCGTGCCCTGCCGGACGACCAGTTGCCCGAGGCGCCGAAGGACCGGGCTGGCCCCTCCCCCTCCCCGGCGCTGGTGGCGCTGCTGAAGGTCCTGCTGGCCACCAAGGCGGAGGAGCACCAGGTGGCCCCCCGGCTGCTGGCCAGTTCCGACGACCTGGACCGGCTGGCCAGCGATGCGCCGGAGGACCTGCCAGCCCTGCAGGGCTGGCGCCGCAAGGTGTTCGGGGCCGACGCCCTGGCACTGCGGAACGGCGACCTCGCGCTCGGCGTGGACGGGCGGCGGGTGCGGCTGATCCGCCTCGAGGCCATGGCGCAGGCCGCCAACTGAAACCCCTATGCTTCCCGCGGCTTAAGAGCGGCGGGAACAGCAAGGGCGGAACGGTGCTTGCGCGCCGCCCGGCGCTGGTTTAGCGCCCTCCTGCCTGCCTTCCGGCGGCCCTTTGAGCGGATCCTGAACGACCCATGGCGCGCCCCCTGCCCGACCTGACCGCCGACCCCTCGCGCGACCACAAGCGCGCGGTGCTGGATGCGGGCGCGGTTCGGGACGCCTATCGCCGCTGGGCCGGGGTCTATGACGCGGTCTTCGGGGGGGTTTCCTCCTTCGGGCGCAAGCGGGCTGTGGCGGCGGTGAACCGCCTGCCCGGCACCCGCGTGCTGGAGGTGGGGGTCGGCACCGGCCTCGCTTTGCCCCACTACCGGGCGGACAAGCGGGTGGTCGGGGTCGATCTCTCGCGGGAGATGCTGGAAAAGGCGCGGGAGCGGGTCGTGGCCGAGGGGCTCACCGGCGTCGAGGGGCTGGTGGAGATGGATGCGGAGCACATGGCCTTCCGCGACGGCTCCTTCGACATCGCGGTGGCCATGTTCACCGCCAGCGTGGTGCCCGATGCCCGGCGCCTCTTCGCCGAGATGTCACGGGTGGTGCGGCCGGGCGGACACCTGCTGTTCGTGAACCATTTCGCCGCTCAGGACGGGCCGCGCTGGTGGGTGGAGCGGGCCATGGCGCCACTCTCCCGCGTGTTGGGTTGGCACCCGGATTTCGCCTTGTCGGACCTGCTGGATGCCGATGCCCAGGTGGAATCGCTCGAGGCCTGCCCGCCCGCCGGGCTTTTCACCCTTGTCCAGGTCTGCAATGCCCGGACTGCCCAGGCGCTGGCCGCGTGATGCGGTGTGACCTTGCGGGGCCCCTTGCGGATCGGCCGATCGGGCCGATCTGAGGCGCGCCACCTCCTCCGACCCGAGCCTCCGCCCGCCCGATGAACGACGACGCCTGCGAGACTTCCGGGCCGGATTCGAGCCTCTCCGACGCGCTGGACCCGATCCGGCTGGACCGCCCCCCAACCATCCGGGCGGATCATGACGGTGTGACCGACACCCATGCGGATATCTTCTTCGCCGCCGTCGAGATGACGCGGATGCCGATGATCGTCACGGATCCCCGGCAGCACGACAATCCGATCGTCTTCTCGAACCAGGCCTTCATCCGGATGACGGGCTATTCGAAAGCCGAGCTCCTCGGTCGGAATTGCCGCTTCCTGCAGGGCCCGGACACGGACCGGGAGACGGTCGCCGAGATCCGGCACGCCATCGAGACGCGGCGAGAAATCGCCACCGAGATCCTGAACTACCGCAAGAACGGCTCGACCTTCTGGAACGCGCTCTTCATCTCCCCGATCTTCGATCCGGCGGGCAAGCTGATCTACTTCTTCGCCTCGCAGCTCGATGTCAGCCGGCGCCGCGATGCCGAGGAGGCGCTGCGCCAGGCGCAGAAGATGGAGGCGCTGGGGCAGCTGACGGGCGGCATCGCCCATGACTTCAACAACCTGCTCCAGGTCATGCGCGGCTATATGGACCTGATCGACAGCGGTCTGTCGCGGCCGCAGCCGGAAATGGCGCGGCTGCGGCGCAGCCTGTGCAATGCCCGCGCCGCCGCCGACCGCGCGGCGACGCTGACGCAGCAGCTCCTCGCCTTCTCCCGCAAGCAGCGGCTGGAGGGCCAGGCGGTGAGCCTCAATGCCCTGGTGGGGGGCATCCGCGAGATGGCGGCGCGCACCCTGGGTGACGATGTGGCGCTGACCCTCGATCTCGCGCCGGAGCTCGGCACCTGCCGCTTGGATCCCACCCAGGCCGAGGTGGCGCTGCTGAACATCCTGATCAACGCGCGGGACGCGCTGGGCGGGCGGCAGGGCGGGGCGGTGACGATCGCGACCCGCAATCGGGAGATTGGGGTGGAGGATGCGTTGATGCGCAACCGCCTACCCCCCGGCTCCTATGTGGCGGTCTGCGTCACGGACAATGGCGGCGGCATGCCGCCCGAAATCCTGTCCCGCGTGATGGAGCCCTTCTTCACGACCAAGGAGGAGGGGCGCGGCACCGGGCTCGGCCTGTCCATGGTATATGGCTTCGCGCGGCAATCCGGCGGCGCCGTGCAGATCGAGAGCGCGCCCGGCCAGGGAACCAGCGTCCACCTCTACTTCCCGCAGGCGGCGGACGACATCCAGCCCCGCCCCAGCGCGCCCCGTGCCTCCGAGCGGCCGGGCACGGAGACGATCCTGGTCGTGGACGACCGGCCGGAAGTGGCGGAGCTGGCCCGCGCGATCCTCGAGGAGTTCGGCTACACGGTGCACATCGCCCATGACGGGAATGCGGCGATGCGCGTGATCAACGGCGACATGCCGCTCGACATGCTGTTCACGGACCTCATCATGCCCGGCGGGATGAACGGGGTGATGCTGGCGCGCGAGGCGCGGCGGCAGCGGCCACGGATCAAGGTGCTGCTGACCACGGGCTATGCCGATGATTCCGTCAGCCAGGACGACTCCCGCGGCACGGAGTTCGACCTGATCCACAAGCCCTATGGTCGCGCAGATCTCGCGCGGCGCGTGCGGATCGTGCTGGATGGGCCGACCGGGGTCGGCTGAACGCGGGCTCATCCTGGCTCGGCGGCGAAGCCGGTCGGGCCGGAGCGCCGTGCTTGATGGCCGTACCATCCTGGCCCAGTGTCCCTCGGCCCCGTCGGGCGCTTGAAAACAACAAGACCAACCGAGGAAACACATGACCCAGGATGCCGACGCGATATCCACGCGGCGTACCGTGCTGACTGGCACCGCTGCCCTCGCCGCCACCGTTCCCGCCACCGTGACCCTGGCGCAGCAGACGGCGCCAGCGGCCGCCCCCGCACGCGGCGGTGCCTTCGCTTATGTCGGCTCCTTCACCACGGAGCAGCGCAAGGCGCGGGGCGACGGCATCAATGTCTATGCCATCGATGCCGAAACTGGGGCCTGGCGGCATGTGCAGCGCCAGGGGGAGCTGGTGAACCCCTCCTTCCTCATTCTCAGCCGCGACGGACGCTTCCTCTACGCCGTCCATGGCGACTTGGACTACGCCACCGCCTTCTCGGTGAATGCCGCGACCGGCGAGATCGCTTTGCTGAACCGCGGCTCGACCGGCGGGCGCAACGGGGTGCGCCAGGCGATCGACCCCTCCGGCCGCTACATGGTGGTGGCGAATTATTCGAGCGGAAGCGTCGCGGTGCTGCCGGTCGGGACCGACGGGCGGCTCTCGGACCAGCACCAGCTTCTGCCGCTGGAAGGCGCGATCGGCCCGCACCGCGCGGAGCAGGCCACCGCGCATCCGCATGACGTCGTCTTCGATCCCTCGGGCCAGTTCGTGCTGATCCCGGATAAGGGGCTGGACCGGACCTTTGTGCTCCGCTTCGACGGCGCGAGCGGCAAGGTCTCCCTGGCCAGCTCGGTGGCGAGCCGGCCGGGCGCCGGGCCGCGCCACCTGGCCTTCCACCCCCGCCTGCCCGTGGTCTGGGTGCTGAACGAGCTGGACAGCACCGTCGCCACCTACCGGTGGGACGGCACGGCCGGCACCCTCACCCCGCTGCAGGTGCTGACCACCCTGCCGCCCGACTTCTTCGGCGCCAGCACCACGGCGGAAATCGCCGTCACGGCCGATGGACGCTTCGTCTACTGCTCGAACCGCGGCCATGACAGCGTGGCGATCTTCTCCGCCGACCCGCAGTCAGGCACCCTGGCCTCCGTGGGCTGGGAACCGACACAGGGGAAGAGCCCGCGCTTCATCGCCGTGGACCCGACCGGGCGGTTCCTGCTGGCGGCGAATGAGCAGGGCGACACGGTGGTGCCCTTCCGCCTGGATGCCGCGACCGGCCGGCTGACACCGAACGGCGCGCCTATCCGCATCGGCAGCCCGGTGACGATCGCCTTCTCGACCGTGAAGGCCTGAGGCACGTCGCCTCGGGGCCCGGGGCGAGCACCCGGGCCCCTGGCCTTATTGCACCTTGATCTCGCGCGAGCGGATCACCTCGCGCCACTTGGCATTCTCGGCGGCGTTGTAGGCCGCCCATTCCTCCGGCCGCTGCGTCTCGGGCGTGACCGCCAGGGCCGCCAGCCGCTCTCGCGTCTCCGGTGCCGTCATGGCCGCGCGGGCCAGTTCGTTCATGCGCGCGACGATGGGCACCGGCAGGCCGGCGGGGCCGAGGATGGCGATGTGCTCCACCGCCTCGTAATCCGGGAAGCCCTGCTCGCGGAAGGTGGGAATCTCCGGCGCCACGGGACTGCGCTCGCGGGAGGAGATGGCGAGGGGGCGCAGCTCGCCGGACTGGATCAGCGGCAGCAGGCCCGAGGCGGCCTGGATCACCATCGAGACCTCGCCCTGCAGCGTGCCCTGCACGGCCTGTGCGCCAGCGCGGTAGCCGACATCGTTCATCGTGATGCCGGCGGCCTGGAGGAACAGTTCGGTGGCAAGGTGGGTGGAGCTGCCTGTGCCGGAATTGGCATAGGTCATGTTGCTGCCCAGGCGCTTCGCCAGAGCGAGGAACTCGGCCAGCGTCCGTACCGGGGAGGCCTTCGGCACCACCATGATCATCGGCTGCGCCGCGATCAGCCCGATGCCGGTGAAGGCGCGGTCATTGTCATAGGGCAGCTGGTAGAGATGCGGCGCCATCGCATAGGTGCTGATGGTACCGACCAGGAGTTGATAGCCGTCCGGCCGCACGCGGGCGACGGAGGCGAAGCCGATCGTGCCATTGGCGCCGGCGCGGTTGTCGATGACGAAGGACTTGCCCGTATCCTGCGTCAGCCGCGCGGCGAGGATGCGCGCCACGGCATCGGTGGAGCCGCCGGCCGCCCAGGGGACGACGAGGGTTACAGGGCGACTGGGATAGTTCGGATAGTCCTGGGCCGCGGCGTCACGCGCAGTGGAGAGGTTGAGCAGGGGCATGCCGAGCGTGGCCATGCCGATCATGCGGCGGGTGAGCATCCGGGGCGTTCCTCGCGGCCCGCTTCGTGCGGACCGTATGCGCCCTGAATGTCACGGCCCCGGGCGGGGCGACAAGGCGATTCAGGCGGGACGCGTGGCACCCGGCGCGTGGGGGTCCAGGGCCGTGTCCGGCAGCGGCATGACATGGCCGGACCAGGTCCAGACCAGGGCGCATTCCACCCGCCGCCCCGGCCAGGCGGCGCGCAGCACGGCTCGGTAGGCGGCCATCTGGCGCAGATAGGCGGGGGGAACAGCCGCCACTTCGGAGGGTGGCGGGCGGTTGGTCTTGTAGTCGAGGACCAGCACGCGGTCGGGTTCGACCAGCAGGCGATCCACCTGGCCTGCGATTGGGATACCGTCCACCACCCCGGCCAGCGGCGCCTCGGCGAGGCTTCCGGAACCGAAGGCGCCGGCCAGCGCCGGGTGGTGCAGGACCGCCAGGGTTTCGGCGAGCGTCGCTTCCTGCTCGGAGGGGTCGAGGCCATGGCCGGGGCGGGCGAGGTGGCGGCGGGCCAGGTCCCCCCAGCGCGCCTCCTTATGCTCGGGCAGGTGCTGCAGCAGGCCGTGGATCAGCAACCCACGGCGGAAACGGCGGCCACCGGGATCGCCTGCGCCATGCGGCGCGGCTGCGGGGGGCTCCGCCTCTCCCTCCAGCCGGGAGGGAGCAATGGGGTCCTCGCTCGCCTCGGCGGGCGCGGGGATGGTGGCCCATGCCGGGAGGATGGCGGCCTCGGCGCGCAGGGCGGGCGGGTCGATCCTGGGCTCGGC
Organism: Muricoccus harenae; assembly: GCF_009848505.1. Lineage (GTDB taxonomy): Bacteria > Pseudomonadota > Alphaproteobacteria > Acetobacterales > Acetobacteraceae > Roseomonas > Roseomonas harenae. The sequence continues at coordinate 30,661 of NZ_WWDL01000008.1, read as the reverse complement.
CTCCTGCGCGGTGGTGATCTCCCAGCCCTCCGGCCCGAAGCCGCAGCCTTCGGGCAGACCGAGGGCAATGGGATCGAAGGGAACGATGGCGAAGCCAGGGTTGCCTGCTTCCAGGCCGCGCATGAAGCCGGCCTTCACCAGCGCGTGCCAGGGCGGGTGGGCGGAGGCCTTCCGGGGGGCGAGGCCGCAAACAAGCAGGCGATCCTCGGCACGGGTGAGCGCGACATAGAGGAGGCGGTTCTCCTCCTCGGAATCCGCATGGGCCCGGGCGTCGCGGGCCCGGGTCCAGTGGGCGGCCTGGAACTCGCGGCGGGGGGCCCAGAGGGGAACATCTGGCGCATCGGCGCCGGGGCCGTTCGCGCCACTCCAGAGCAGCGTGTCGCGCGCGCCGCCGCGGCCGATATCGGGGATGATCACCACCGGGGCCTGCAATCCCTTGGAGCCATGCGCGGTCATGATGCGCACGGCGTCGGCGGCGTTCTCCATCTCGCGCTTCACCTCGGCACCGCCTCGGCGAAGCCATTGCACGAAGCCCTGGAGGGAGGGCGCGTGGCGGTTCTCGTGGCGGAGCGCAGCCGAGAGCAGCTCGTCCAGCGCCTCGGCGGCTTCGGCGCCGAGCCGCGCGAGGAGGCGGGCGCGGCCGCCATGCTCGCCCAGCACTTCGGAGAGCAGGGCATGTGGCGTGATGAGGTCGGCGCGATCGGCGAGGGACGCAATCCAGCTGGCGGCTTCGCCGACCGCCGACTTCTCGTCGCGATGCTTGATCAGCACATGCCAAAGCGGGCCTTCGCGGCCATGTGCCAGGGCAAAGAGATCATCCTCGGACAGGCCAATCAGCGGCGACTTCAGCAGGGCGGCGAGGGCGAGGTCATCCTCGGGCAGCAGCAGTGCGTCACAGAGGGCGAGCATGTCGCGCACCGCGATCTGCTCCACCAGCATCATACGGTCCACGCCGCCGACGGGGATGCCGCGCTGCTTCAGCTGCCGCACGAGCAATTCGATCAGCCGCGTGCGGCGGCGGACCAGCACCATGACATCGCCCGGGCGGATCGGGCGGTCGCCCCGCGCGGGCAAGGTTTCCTCCAGGATCATGCGGGCGATGCGGGCGGCGATGGCCTCAGCCAGCAGCGCCTCGGAATCCTGCGCTGAGACGGGATCACGCGGCACGATCCAGGGCTCGGGCGCCTCGGTGCCGGCATGTTCCAGGAGCGGCCAGATTTCCACCTTGCCGGCATGGCCGGCGCGGTCGGCGGAGTGCTCCAGCGCCATGCCGTCGCGCACGACGCCCTTTCGCGCGTCGCCATCGGCGAAGACCTGGTCCACCAGCGCCAGCACGGGCGCGCAGGAGCGGAAGGAGACGTTCAGCGGCACGCGCTCGAACACCGCGCCGCCGCGCGTCACCTGCGTGTCGAAGCGCGTTTCCCATTCGGCGAAGCCGCGTGCATCAGCGCCCTGGAAGCCGAAGATGCTCTGCTTCTCGTCGCCCACGACGAAGAGGGTGCGGTCACCGGGTTCGCGCGTGCCGGCACCGGAGAAGAATTCCTCGGCCAGTGCCTGGGCAATGCCCCATTGCGCGGGGTTGGTGTCCTGCGCCTCGTCCAGCAGCAGGTGATCGAGGCCACCATCGAGCTTGAACAGCACCCAAGCGGAGCCGGGATCGCGCAGCAGGGCCTGGGCGCGGTGGATCAGGTCGTCGAAATCCAGCGCGCCGCGTCGCTGCTTGCGGGCCTTGTAATCATCCAGCACCGGACGCGCGGCGGAGAGCAGCGAGCCTGTGGCGCCGAGCAGGCGATGCGCGGCCCAGCGCGCGAGGATGCCGTCCACCCGCGCCATCTCGGTCGCGAAGGCTTCCTCCTTCGCGAGCGCGGCGCGCCATTCGCCCTTTTGGGTGAAAAGCGTCATGTGCCAGGAGGCCCAGCGGGCGGCGCGCGCCTCCTCGGGCTCGGAGAGAATGGCGAGCAGGGTGGCCGCGGCCTCGCGTGGGCCCTTGTTCTTGTGCTGCGACAGGGTGGCCAGGGCGATGCGGAAGGATTCCGGCGGCGTCACCACATGGGCCGGCAGCGTGTCCTCGGTCTCGCCGTCCGGGATCTCCAGGCATTCGCGCAGGGCGGAGGCGTGGCCATCGGCGCGTTCCAGCAGCGGGCGCAGGCGCTCGCGCTTACCGACGAGCTCGCGCAGCGCCTTGGCCAGACTGTCGGCGGGGACGAGGCGGGCGAGGCCGGCCAGCGCTTCCTCGGGAATGGCGCGTCCGGCCAGCGCGGCCTCGCGCGCCTCGGCCAGCAGCGTGGCGCTGTCCGCCTCCTCCAGCAGGGTGAAGGCGGGGGGAAGGCGCGCCTCCAGCGGGAAGCTGCGCAACAGCGATTGGCAGAAGGCGTGGATCGTCGCGATCCGCATTCCGCCGGGCTGCTCCAGCACGCGGCAGAACAGGCGGCGCGCGGTTTCCACTTCGGCGCGCGTCGGCGGCTGCCCGGTCAGATCCTCCAGCGCCGCGCGCAGCTTCGGCTCGGGCAGCACGGACCACTGACCCAGCCGCGCGGCGAGGCGCGTGGCCATCTCCGCCGCCGCCGCCTTTGTGAAGGTGAGGCAGAGGATGCGGCCGGGCTGCGTGTCCTCGCGCAGCAGCAGGCGCAGCACGCGGTCGGTGAGCACCTTCGTCTTGCCCGACCCTGCGGAGGCCCCCACCCAGGCGGAGATCCGCGGGTCGGAGGCCATGCGCTGCGAAATGACGGCACGGACGCGCGCCGAAAGAGCTTCGTTCACGCGGTGTCGCCCTCGCTCGCGCCGCCCCATTCGGCGATACGCGAGAGGTGGTCGTATTCATCGCCTTTCGGCGTGCGCGCTGGGTGCGGGCGGGCCAGGAATGGGCGGTCCCCCAGCAGGAAGGCCAGGGCCAGGCCGTTCAGTGCTTCGAAGGCCTGTTCGCTCACCTCGGGCAGGGTCGAATCCTTCGGGCGGAAGGGCTCCACCGCGCCGGGAACGTAGCCGCCGGATACATGCCAGTGCTCCAGTGACGAAACCTCGGCGGCCGCGATGCCGGCGAAGCCGCCGCGCGCGGCGATGGCGGCTTCCAGCGGCATCTGCGGGGCGCGGCCATCGGCCATCTCGGCATGGCTGGGCGGCGCGCCGGTCTTGAGGTCGATCAGGACGAGCCGGCCATCCTTCATCACGTCCACCCGGTCCGCGCGGCCTTCCAGCCGCACGCCGCAGGGCAGCTCGATCGCGCCGCTGATCTCGGCATGGCGCTTCGCGACGCTATCGCGCTTGCGCTCTTCGTCCAGCACGAACTCCGCGATGCGCGCGAGGCGCGGGCGCCAATAAGCGACGAGGCCGGGGCGCGGCGCGAATTCGGCCAGCGCGTCCTCGGTAGCCTGGGCGAAATGCGCGACCGCCTCCAGGCAATGTGGATCGCCATCGCAGAGCGTCAGCCAGCGCGAGACCATGTGGTGGACGATGTTGCCGTATTCCGCCGCATCCGCCTCGGCATCGAGATCGTCGAGCGGACGGAGCTTCAGGATGCGCTTGGCGTACCAGGCATAGGGATCGGACTTCAGCAGCCAGACATCCGTCACGCTGATCCGGCGCGGGCGCAGCGCGGCGGGCGGAGATGGCGCGGGGCGCGCGCAGGGCTGCGGGCGTTCCGGCATGTCCAGCAGCCCGGCCCAGCCGGTGGCGGGGGAACCCTCCAGCCCGCCAAGGCCCTGGCCGTTCAGGAAGGTCTCGATCCGCGTCAGCCAGCGCGCGGCAACGGTGGGCGAGCCGCCGCGCTTGCGGGCGCGCGACAGGGTGGCGCGGGGTGCCGAAAGGGCGGAAAGCAGGAAGTCCGCGCAGACGCGGCCGATGCGGGCCTCCGGCGCGGGCAGGCCGAACTGGGCGCGCATGGGTCGGCTCATCCAGGCGCCGGGATCAGTGGCCAGCGGCCAGACGCTTTCCTCCAGCGCGCCGAGCACGACGCGGTCGAAGCTCTGCAGGCGCGCTTCCAGCAGGCCGAGGATCTGCACGCGGGGATGGGATGCGCCCTTGCGGCCGCGCATGGTCCGGATGCCGGGGGCGAGCGGACCTTCCAGCAGCGCGTCGAACAGCGCGGGCCAGGCGGCGGCCTCGAGCGGCGGCAGGGCGCGCATGGCGGGCTCCAGCCCAGCGAGATGGACCGCCAGCGGCTCGCCTTCCTCTCCGGAATAGAGCCGCAGCCCGCCGGGGCGTTCATCCGTAGAGGCCAGGGCCTCGGCGGCGGAAAGATGGTCGGCCAGCAGGTCCGATGGAGGGCGCACCTCGTATTCGAGGGCGCGGAAGCTGCCGAGCGCCGCCTCCAGCGCATCCAGCATGGCGCGCACGCGGTCGCGCGCCTGGTCGTTCCGGATCGCCTCGGCCGCGCGACGCACCCCGTCCAGCCCGGCGCAGGGGCGGGGGCCGCGCAGGGCGTGGCGCTCCAATTCGCGCACCGCCCGCATCCAATCGGACCGCGCCATGCCGGCGGCGCAGAGCGGGTGCTTCAGGCAGGCCAGCAGGGGAACCGGGGCGAACTGCTCCTCCACCATGCGGCCGATCAGCCGCAGGAAGGCGCCGGCCGGGGTCATGCCCAGCGGCTGGCCGGCGGAGTCATCGGCCATGATGCCGTGGCGCAGCAGCTCCACCGAGACGCGGCGGGCGAGGTCGCGATCCGGTGTCACCAGGGCGGCGCGGGCGCCGGGGGTTTCCAGGGCCTCGCGCAGCAGCAGGGCGATGGCGGCGGCCTCGCCGGCCTCGTCCGGGGCGATCAGCAGGTCCAACCCGGTCAGGGCGGGGCGCCAGCGCTCGGGCTCCCGATCCTGCCAGCAGGCGATGCCATCCTCCGGCCGCAGGGCGCGTGCGAGCAACTCGGCCCGGGCGTCGTTGGGTGCGGGGGCATCGGGGGCTCGGCCGGGCCAGGGGCGCAGGTCGGCGGCAGTGGCGTCCAGCCCGCGCAGAAGGCGGGCTGTGCCATTCAGCGGATGGCTGTGGGCATCGCGCAGCACCTCCCATAGCTCGGGTGGCATCTCCTCCCCGGCGCCGTGCAGGACCACGGCGCCCTTCTCCATCCGGGCAATCTGGCGCAGCAGGTCGGTGGCAGCCGGAATGGTGCCGCCAATGCCGATGCCCGCGGCGATCACCGGATCGGTGGGGGGGTGCTGCTTCCAGGCCTGGGCCTGGGCGCGCAGGGCGGCGACGCGGCGCGCGCCGATGTCCGAAAGCCCCTGCTCAGCCAGCCAGCCGTGCCAGGATTCGATGACGGCGCCGAGGAACTTGTGGGTGATCTCCCAGTGCTGGGCGAGGTCGCCGGTCACGAGGTCAGGCAGGGCGGCGGGGTCGCAGCCCTCCAGCGCCATCTCGTCCAGCAGGGTCGCGAGCTCCAGCGCCAAACGCCAGGCCTGGTCCGGGCTGCCGGGACCGCCGAAATGCGGGGGCAGGCGCATCACCATCTCGGTGAGCACCGCAAGCCGCCGGGCGGCGTCCACCGCCGGCGGCTCGTCCAGCAGGGTGGGGAGCGACAGCTCCTCCGCATCCTCGGTCGAAAGCCCGGCCAGGGCGCGCAACCGGGGCAGCAGCAAAGCGGGCTTGCCCGAGGCCCTCAAGAAGGCCTCGCGCAGCGAGCGCGCGGCACGGCGGGTGGGCAGCAGGATGGTGGTCCGCGCCAGCGCCGCCGGATCGTCCAGGTCCTCCGCCATGGCGAGGACGCCATGGGCGAGGTCATCCAGGAAGGGGCGATGGGCGGGAATTTCGTACAGCCTCACCGCGCGCCCTCCCCTCCCCATCGGAAGAACATGGCTAGAACAGCTTCACCAGCCCCTTGTCCAGAAGTTCCTCAGCCCGTTCCAGGTCCGGCGGGGTGGAAAGGTGGAACCAGGCGCCGTCATGCACCAGGCCATAGAGGCGCCCAGCCTCGATCGCGCGCGTCCAGGGGCCCATCAGGCCGAATCGGCCGGGCTCCGTCCCGTCCAGCAGGCGGGGGTGGATGATCTGCACGCCGGCATAGAGATAGGGGGCCACCTCGCGCTCCTTCGGGCGGCGAATGCGGCCGACGGGGTCGAGCAGGAAGTCGCCGAGTCCCACCTCCCCCTCCACCGTCGCGGCGCGGACCATCAGCAGCAGCGCATCCATCCGCTCCTCGTCGAAGGCAGCGGCAAGGCGCGTGAGGGCGGGGGTCGGGCCATCCAGCCAATAGGCGTCGCCATTCACCACGGCGAAGGGAGCATCGCCCAGGAGCGGCAGGGCATTGCGGATGCCGCCGCCGGTCTCCAGCAGTTCATCCTCCACCAGCACGGTGCAACGGGGGGTGCTGCGCGCCTCGCAAGCCACGACGACCTGTTGCGCGAGGTGGTGCGCGTTCACCACCACCTCCCCGATGCCGGCATCGGCAAGCCGGTCCAGCGCGTGGTCGAGGAGGGAGCGGCCGCGCAGGGCGAGAAGGGGCTTCGGCACAGTCTCGGTCAGCGGGCGCATGCGCGTCCCGAGCCCGGCCGCCAGCACCATGCCATGGGTCAGGCGGATCATGCGGCGGGTTCCATAACAGGGTTGGCGCGCCGGTGGCGCGGCACGTGTTCGTCGAGGAAGGCCGCGAGCGGCGCCGTGGCCGGATGGGCCAGGGCCTCATCCAGCAGGCGCCAGCAGCGTGGCCCATGGCGGAGGTAGTGCGGCTTCCCGTCGCGCCGGTCCAGCCGCACCCAGAGGGAAGCGACCCGCAAATGGCGCTGGGCAGCCATGGCGGCGGTGGCGGCAGCAAATTCCGCGCGGTCCAGCCCCGGGCGGCGTTCGAGGTAGCGGTCGGTCGCGGCCTGCCGCACGGCATCGGGCACGTCGCGCCGGGCGTCCTGCAGCAGGCTCACCAGGTCATAGGCCGGGTGGCCGTGCCCGGCATCCTGGAAGTCAATAATGCCGACCGAGGCCGGGCCGGGGCGCTCCGGCAGGGGCAGGAGGTTGGCGGGGAAGTAGTCCCGGTGGACGAAGGCGCCGGCGCCCTCGAAGGGGGCGAGCATGGCGCCCATCGCCGCGTGGAAGGCCTCCCGCTGCGCCGGGCTGGGATCGGTGCCGACGGCGGCGGGCCACCACCAGTCGAGGAAGGTGGCGGCGGTGGCGCGGGCCATGGCGGCGCCCTCCCAGGCCGCTAGGCCGGCGGGCGGCGGGGCCTCATGCAGGGCCGCCAGGGTCTCGGCGGCGGCGAGGTAGAGGGGCAGCGGCTCCGCCCCCGCATCCAGCAGCGTGGCATGGGTGGGCTCGCCCAGGTCCTCCAGCAGCAGCAGGCCGGCGGGCGGATCTGCCGCCAGGATCTCGGGCGCGGAGAGGCCGATCGTGCGGATATGGGCCGCGATCGCCATGAAGTTGCGCAGGTCCGCCTCGGCGGAGGGCAGGCCGACGGCGGCGGCGCCCGAGCCGTCCATCAGCAGGGCCGGGCGCGGGCCGCCTACCAGGCGCAGATAGCGGCGATGGCCGGCATCGCCCGGCAGGGGCGCGCGGCTGGCCGCGGCATAGCCATGCGCGGCGAGGAAGTGGTCGAGGCTCATGCGAGGGTGGCCAATGCGGTCAGGCGGGGCGTGTCCCAGCCGGAAAGGGTGGCGGTGCGGGCTTCGGGCTCTTCCGCCGGGGCGAGGGTAATGCGCAAGGCATCGGGCGGCGCATAAGGGCCGAGACGGTCGGGCCATTCCACCAGCAGGATCCCCTCCGCCGCCTCCTCCCAGCCCAGCTCCGGCAGGGCGTCGGGCCCCTCCAGCCGGTACAGGTCCATGTGGTGCGCCATGCCCTGCGGCAAGCCATAGGACTGCACGAGGGTAAAGGTCGGCGAGGGCACTTCCAGCGCCGGGTCGCCGCTGGCGGCGCGCAGGAAGGCACGGGCGAAGGCGGATTTCCCGGCGCCCAACGGCCCGTCCAGCAGGATCGCGTCGCCAGGACGGGCCAGCCGCGCGGCGCGGGCGGCAAGCGCGCCGGTTGCCGCCTCATTGGGCAGGGAAAGGATGATCGGGGTGTTCATGAGCGGGCCCAATCTGCCCTCCGGGCGGGGCAAGGAGCAAGCCGGGCGGAAACCGGGGCGCCTTCCTCCGGTTAGCGCTGCACCAGCGGCCCGCTGGCCGCACCCAGAGAGGGGATACCACCCATGCGCCTGATCCGTGCCGCCCTGATGCCCATGCTGCTGCTCGCCACCCTAGCCGCCTGCACGGGAGGAAACCGCACCGTCGGCGAGCGAGTGCGGGATACGGTGGACCCGCCGAGCGGACCGGTGGAGCGGACCGGCCGGGCAGTGGACCGGGCCGTGGACCGCGTGCGGCCGAACTGAGCCTCCACCGGGGTGGCTGCGGCCACCCCGGTCCCTAGGGCCAGGGCGGGCGATCCGCCCGATGAACCAGAGCGGGCGATCCGCCCGATGAACCAGAGCGGGCGATCCGCCCGATGAAACGGATCGCGGGGCTTCCGCGCGATGCCCCCTGTCTTTCCCACCCTTCCTGCCCGCTGTATCACGCCTCCCCTCACAGCATCGGGGACGCGCCGTACCCATGACCGCGCATATCGAGACGGATGTCGCCATCATCGGCGCCGGTCCCGTCGGGCTTTTCGCCGTGTTCGAATGCGGCATGCTGCGGATGAAATGCGTGGTCGTCGATGCGCTGGAGGCGATCGGCGGCCAGTGCTCGGCGCTCTACCCCGAGAAGCCGATCTTCGACATCCCGGCCCATCCGCGCATCGCCGGCGCCGACCTGATCCATGAGCTGGAAAAGCAGGCGCAGCCCTTCGCGCCGATCTACCTGCTCGGGCGCCGCGTGGAGCGGATGCTGGAGGAGGACGGGCACTTCACCCTCGGCACGAGCGAGGGGGACAGCGTCCGGGCCAAGGCGGTGATCCTGGCCGCCGGGGCCGGCGCCTTCGGGCCGAACCGCCCGCCGCTGGAGGACCTGACGCGCTACGAGGCCTCCGGCGCCGTGCGCTACATGGTGGCGCGGCGCGAGGATTTCCGTGGAAAGAAGGTGGTGATCGCCGGCGGCGGCGATTCCGCGGTGGATTGGGCGCTGTCGCTGAAGGAGATCGCGGCGAAGGTGACGGTGGTGCATCGCCGGCCGAAGTTCCGCGCGGCGCCGGAAAGCGCGGCGCAGCTTGATGCCGCCGCCGCCAAGGGCGAGCTGGAGATGGCCATCCCCTACCAGTTGCATGGGCTGAAGGGAGACGGCAGCACGCTTTCGCATGTGACGCTGGCGACGCTGAAGGGCGAGACGCGGGACGTGGAGGCGGACCACCTGCTCGCCTTCTTCGGGCTTTCGATGGAGCTGGGGCCGATCGCCGAATGGGGCCTTGGCATGGACCGCAGCCATGTCACGGTGGAGCCTTCCACCTGCGAGACCTCACGCCCCGGCATCTATGCCATCGGCGACGTGGCGACCTATCCGGGCAAGCTGAAGCTGATCCTGCAGGGCTTCTCTGAGGCGGCGATGGCCGCGCATGCCATTCATCCGCGCGTCCATCCGGGCGAGGCGCTGCACTTCGAGTACTCCACCTCCAAGGGGGTTCCCGTTCATGGTTGAGAAGGGGACTGACGGCCGGCTCGTCATCGGGACGAAGCGTTACTCCTCCTGGTCGATGCGCGGCTGGCTGGCCGTGCATCTGGCCGGGCTGCAGGTGGAGGAGGAGATCATCCCCCTCGCAGGCGGGGGAAAGACCGCAGCGATCAAGGCGGTGACGCCCGCCGGGCTGGTGCCCTATCTCGAGCATCGCGGCGCGCGGGTGTGGGAAAGCCTGGCCATCTGCGAATATTGCGCCGAGCTGGCGCCCGCCCTCTGGCCGGAGGATCGCGTGCTGCGCGCCCTGCTGCGCAGCGCGGCATCCGAGATGCATGCGGGCTTCCGCGGGCTCCGCATGGCCATGCCGATGAATCTCGGCCGCGACTTCGCGGGGCGCGGCGGCACGCCGGATGCGCTGGCAGACATCGCGCGGATCGAGACGGTCTGGGCGCAATGCCTGGATGCCAGCGGCGGGCCATTCCTGCATGGCGCGGCGATGGGCGTCGCGGATGCGATGTATGCGCCGGTGGTGGCGCGGCTGATCACCTATGCGCCGGCCCTTTCCGCCCGTGGCAAGGCCTATGTGCAGGCGGTGCGCGCGCATCCGCTGGTCACGCGCTGGTATGACGAGGCGGCGCAGGAGCCGCAGGATTGGCTGCTGCCGCATTACGAGGCCGGGCCCGCCGCCTGATGGGCACCTCCAGCGGCCTCGACCACATCGGTGTCTGCTCGCGCGATGCGGCGGCGCTGTGGGAGGCCTATGAGCGCCTCGGCTTCACGCTGACGCCCGTGGCGCGGCAGTCCCGCGGCGAGGAGCCGCTGGGCACCGCCAATCGCTGCGCCATGCTGCGGCGCGGTTATATCGAGTTGCTGGCGATCGTGGATCCGGCGCTTCCCGATAACGGGCTGGGCGCGATGCTGGACCGCTTCGCGGGCGCCCATATCCTGGCCCTGGGCATGCAGGATGCGGAAGGCAACCTGGCACGGCTGCGGCGGGCGGGGCTGGTCATCCCCGGCATCTCCCCCCTCTCCCGCCCCGCCGAGCCCGGCGGCCCCATCGCGCGCTTCGAGCGGCTTCCGCTTCCCGATGCGCCGGAGGGGCGTGTGCAGCTCGTGCGCCATCTGACGCCCGAGGCCATCTGGCAGGAACGCTGGATGGGCCATCCGAACGGCGCCACCGAATTGCGCGCCGCCATCCTTGTTTCGGGCCGGCCGGCGGAAAGCGCCGCGCGCCTGTCCCGCCTCTCCGGCCTGGTGCTGGAGCCCGATCCGGCAGGTGGCTTTGCGCTGCCGCTGCCGGATGGCGCGCGGGTGCGGATCCTGGCGCCGGAAGCCGCGGCTGCGATCCTGCCGGGCGTGGAGGCCCCTGCCCTGCCCGCGGTGATGGGCATGGTGCTGGGCGTGGCCGATCCGGCCGCCACACGCGCGCGCTTGGCGTCGGAGCCGCTGGTCGAGGTGCCGGGCGGCGTGATGGTGCCGCCGGAGCGCGCCGGCGGCTGCGCCCTGGTCTTCGCGGCATGATGGCTGCCAGCGCCCTGCGGCGGTCCATTGGAACCTATTACGCGCCGGGCCGTGCGGAAGCGCTGGACGGCTTTCTGCGCCGCTTCCTGGGCCCGGGGGAGCTTGGCTTCGACATCGGCGCGCATGTGGGGGACCGGGCGGCCAGCTTCCGCCGCCTGGGCGCGCGTGCCGTGGCGGTGGAACCGCAGCCCGCCCTGCTGCGCGTGCTGCGCCTGGTCTTCCGGGGCGATGACGGGGTGGCGCTGGTGCCCGCCCTGGTCGGCGCGGCGCCCGGCGAGTGCATGCTGCGGCTGAACACGCGCAACCCCACCGTCGCCACTGCCTCCGAGGCCTTCGTGGCCGCCGCCGATGGCGCTGCGGGCTGGGAGGGGCAGGAGTGGGACCGCGCGATTCCGCGCCCCGTCACCACCCTCGATGCCCTGGCCGCCGTGCATGGCGTGCCGGACTTCATCAAGCTGGATGTGGAGGGCTTCGAGGCGGAGGCGCTGGCCGGCCTGTCCTTTGCGCCTCGCGCACTGTCCTTCGAGTTCACCACGATCCAGCGCGGCATCGCGGCGGATTGCCTGGCCCGGCTGGCGGCGCTCGGCCCCTATCGCTTCAATGCGGCGCTCGGGGAGGACATGCGGCTCGCGCTTCCCGTGCCCGTCGATGCGGGTGCGATCCGGGACTGGATCACCGCCCTGCCGCATGAGGCAAACAGCGGCGACGTCTATGCCAGCCTCGAGCCGGCGCGGATCGTAGGCTGATGGAGTTCGAGGCCTTCCTGCCGCATTTCGGCTTCGCCGTGCTGCTGGTGCTGCTCTCGGCCGGGGTGGTGCGACTGATGATCGCCTATCCCATACTGGACGATCCGGCGCGGCGGCAGGCGACGGCACATAAGGTGCCTACCCCCAAGGGCGGTGGCCTGGGCATCGTCGCGGCCTTTGTGGCGGGGATGGTGGTGCTCTACGGCACGGCCCGCTTCGCGCGCATCGCGGAGCCGGAGTTCATCGGCGTGATCCTGGCGGCCATCGCCATCGCGGCCGTCGCCCTGGCGGACGACCTGTGGGACTTCCGCTTCGTCGTGAAGCTGGCCGCACAGGCCGGGGCGGCGCTGGTGGCCATGGCCAGTGGGCTGGTGGTGACGCGGCTCGCCTTTCCCTGGATCGGGCTGGTCGATCTCGGCATCTGGGGGCCGCTGCTGACGCTGTTCTGGATCGTCGCCTGCACCAATGCCGTGAACTTCATGGATGGCATGGACGGGCTGGTGGCCGGATCCCTGCTGGTAGTCTGCGCGGCGCTCTGCTTCATCGGGGCGCAGCAGGGGGCCTGGTTCGTCTATGCGGCGGCGCTGTTCCTGACGGCGGGGCTGATGGGCTACCTGCCCTACAACCTGCATCCGGCGCGGATCTTCATGGGCGATGTCGGCAGCCAGTTCCTCGGCTTCATCCTCGCGGTGCTGGCCGTGGCCTGCGCGCGTTTCGACACGGCGCAGCTTTCCTTCCTCATCGTGCCGCTGCTTCTCTTCGGGCATCTGTTCGACACGGGGTTCACCCTGATCCGTCGCGTGCTGATGGGGGAGCAGCCGAGCACGCCGCATCGCACGCATCTCTACCAGCTGGCCCAACGCTCCGGCATGTCGGTGCGGCAGGTGGCGGCGGTGCATGGGGGTTTCGTCCTGTTCCAGGCGGCGCTCGCCCTCGTCTTCCCCCGCCTCGGCTCCGATGTGAAGCCGCTGGTGGTACTGCCGCCTCTGGCGGTGCAGCTGCTGTGGCTCGCCTATGTCGCCCGGCGGATGCGGCGCGCGGGGGTCAGTTGGCGGGCGGGCTGATCACCTCGATCGTCATCGGGCGGCCATCCATCCCCACCCATTGCTCCGAGCGCCAGACAGCACCCGTTTCGGCATCGGCCCAGTAGCGGTTCACGAAACGCGCGCCGCCGCCGCAGCGCTCCTCCACGAAAAGCCCTTCCGTGACCCGCGTCGCGCGCATCCGGCATTCAAGGGTGACGCCGAAGCGCATGCGGTTGGGATCGCGCGAGGATGGAGCGAGGTCGACCACCCGCCGCGCCATGGCCGGGCGATCCGCCAGGGCGGTCACGTCGTCCAGCGGATCGGGGCTGTCGAAGCGCGTGGCGGCGAGGCTGGTCACAGTGCCGGCGGTCGCCACCACCCGGGCGCCATCCGTCGCCACCACCGTGCCGTCGTCCGAGCGCCACATGCGCTGCTCGCCATTGCCCTGGATCATCGTCATCACCTTGCGCTGGCTGCCATAGGTGACGAGCAGCGCCGGGCCGTCCGCCGTGGATGCCTCCAGTTCGGGGATGGTGCCCTTGGGCGCCTCGTGCCGGCGCGGCGCGAACCCATCCTGCCGCGGCGGCAGGAAGATGCTGGCGCGGAGGAGGTTCTCGGCCGAGCGGCCCATCTCTCCCATGTCGGGGGCCGATTCGCAGGCGCCGAGGGGAAGTAGGAGGAGGAGCAGGAGCCGGCGCATCCCCGGCAGGATAGGCGCGCGGCCACGGCCGCGCATCACTGAAATGTGAAAATACCGCTCCAGCGGCCTCAGGCGACCTCAATGGCCGTCAGCCCGGCGACCAGGGCGGCCCGGAGGTCGGGAAGGGCAAGGGCGATGCAGCCCTCGGTCGGCGCGTAATCGGGCCGGGCGACATGCAGGAAGATGGCGCTGCCCCGCCCGGGGCGGACCGGATCGTCGTTCCAGCCCAGCACGCCGATGATGTCGTAGACGGCATCGGCCCGCCAAAGCTCCTCGTGTCGGCCGGCATAGGGCAGCGTGACGGGGCGATTGTAGGCGGGGTCGGCCGGGTCGTCGCACCAGCCATCCGCGGGGCCGATCGGCTCCACCGGCACGGCGCAGCGGGGGGCCGGGCCACGATCCGCCCGGTAGAGCACGCGGCGCAGGGGCAGCAGGGCGCGCGGGGTGGCGCCGTCGCCCTCCTGCTTGTCGGCGCGGATGCCGCCGCGGCCGATGGCGCAGCGCCAGCGGTCGCGCTGCAGGATGAGTTGCTGGCCGTCGACAAGGGCGGTGCTCATGCCGCTTCCTGGCCCTGGGAGCGGCTCTGGCGCAAGGGGCAGCGGCGTCAGGCCATGTTGCCTCGCATCTGGTCCTCATAGGCGAGCCGCGCCCGGGCGAAGACAGCCGGGTCCGGCGCCTGCCCCCAGGCGAGGAAGGCCGTGGGCTGGTCGCGGCCGTTGAGGACGGCGCGCAGCGAGTCCACGAAGCCCGTCACCTCCAGCACCGCGGAGGCGACGCCGGCGACGAAGCCGACCGGCCCGCCGATGGCCGTGCCCACCAGGATGCGGGCGGCAATCGGGGCCGCGCTGCCGGTCGCCTCCCGGTAGATCGTGCCGGCCCCCGGCACGTATTGCACCGGGTTGAGGACCTCCAGCATCTCATCGAAGGACAGGCTGGCGGGCATGGGCGCCGCCTCCTCGCCGGAAAGCGGCGGCCCGCCATCCGGCGCCGGGCGGGTTCCGCCATAGGTCCGGCCGGCGAAGACGCCCCAGCCTTCCGGGGACGCGGTATTCGGGACGATCGGGGACATGGCGCCGCTCCACCCAGGGGATGGAGGCGGCAGGGCAAGGTGCGTGCCGGTCGCCCAAGCCATCGGGGCGGCTCAGCCCATCAGGTGGCCGAAGCGCGCCTTCTTGGTCGCCAGATAGCCGTCATTCACCCCATTGGCGGCGAAGAGGTGGGAAACGCGGCCCTCCACCTGGATGCCGCAGGCGGCGAGGCCCGCCAGCTTGTCGGGGTTGTTGGTCAGCAGGCGGATGCGGGGGATGTCCAGCGCCTCCAGCATGGTCGCCGCGACGCGGAAGTCCCGCTCGTCGGCGCCGTAGCCGAGGGCACGATTGGCATCGAGCGTGTCCAGCCCGGTGTCCTGCAGCGTGTAGGCGCGCAGCTTGTTCACCAGGCCGATTCCCCGCCCCTCCTGCGCCAGGTACAGCAGCACGCCGCCGCCCGGCTCCTGCGCCATCCGGGCGATGGCGCCGCGCAGCTGCGGGCCGCAATCGCAGCGGAGTGAGCCCAGCAGGTCGCCGGTGAAGCACTCCGAATGGATGCGGCAGAGCGGTGCGGCCGGGCCAGCGGCCTCCGGCTGGCCGACCAGGATGGCGAGATGCTCGATTCCGCCATCGGCGGCGCGGAAGGCCACGATTCGGGCCTCGGGCGCATCCTCCAGCGGCACCCGCGCCTCCGCGACCTGATTGAGGCTGGCGGCGGCGGAGACGGGATAGGCCAGCACGTCCGGGACCTCGACCGAGAGCAGGCCAAGGCGTGCCGCGACCGGCTCGGAGGCCGGCGCCACGACGAGGGCGGGCAGCAGCCGCCCGATCTTCGCAAGGGTGATGGCGGCGGGCGAGAGCGCCTGGACGAAGCCGGCGGCGGGGACGATCTGCGGCACCTCGGGCAGGAGCTGCTCGGCCACCGGATCGGCGAGGCGGCGCAGCGAATCGGGGGCGAGCAGGGCCGGGGACAGGCGCAGCGACACCGGCGCGGGCTCGGCCGCCGAAGCGGTGGAGACCGGGCGGGAGAGGATGGCGGCGGCTCGCGGGGCGGAAAGCAGCAGGACAGGTGCGGCCAGGGAGGCCTCGGCCAGTTCCGCCAGCCCGCGCGCGCCGACGGTCTCGGCGGCGGCCAGCACCAGCGACTCGCCTCCCGCCGAGAGGATCACCGGCGTACCGCGCCGTAGGTCCGACACCGCGCGGTGCACGGCGCGCATCCCGGCCGCGCGTGGGTCGGGCGCCAGGCCGGTTGCCTTCCGCCCTGGGACGCCCGCCGCCGGGGCGCAGATCGAAGCTTCAGGCATTCCGTTTCCTATCAGCACGTCCCGCCACCAGGCACCACCCGGTTCGGACGACCCACCTATGCGGCTCCGCGGGCGAAACCCGCCTTATGTTAAGCCGATATGAGCCTGGCCAATATGGGACGTCCCGGCGGACCAGAAGGGGGCAAAACCGAGGCAATGGCAGGGCAAAAAGGGCACGCCGCACGAAAAAGAGAGCAAAGCCTTGCCCGTTCACGCTGCTTGGGCCCATATCCCGACTTCATAACTCTGAGCCCAGCCAATTTGGCATGGTCCAGAACCATACCTTCAAACGGGAGGGTGCATGTCGGACCCACGTCCGATCCTGATCGTGGACGACGACCCGGCGCTCCGGGCCACCCTGTCCGAGCAGTTGGCGGTGGATGGCGAGTTCACGCCCCGCGAGGCGGGAACCATGGCCGAAGCCGGGCAGATCCTGCTCGCCGACGGTTCGCGCTTCGACGCCGTGCTGCTCGACATCGGGCTGCCGGATGGCGACGGGCGTGACCTGTGCGCCGAACTGCGGCGCAACGGCATCAAGGTGCCCATCATCATGCTGACCGGCGCGGATGCCGAGCAGGATGTGGTGCGCGGCCTGGATTCGGGGGCGAATGACTACATCGCCAAGCCGTTCCGCATCATGGAACTGATCGCGCGCCTGCGCGCCCAGCTCCGCGTCTTCGACAATTCCGAGGACGCGGTCTTCGTGATCGGGCCCTACACATTCCGCCCTTCGGCCAAGATGCTTCAGGACACGGCGCGCAACCGCCGCATCCGGCTGACCGAAAAGGAATGCTCGATCCTGAAGTTCCTCTACCGCGCCGGTGGCCGGCCGGTGGGGCGGCAGATCCTGCTGAACGAGGTGTGGGGCTACAACGCCGCCGTCACCACGCACACACTGGAGACGCATATCTACCGGCTCCGGCAGAAGATCGAGCCGGATCCGGCGGCAGCCTCGCTGTTGCTGACGGAGGGTGGCGGCTACCGGCTGGACCCCCAGGCGGGACGCGCGGCCGCCTGACCGATGCGCCGGCGCGTCAGCGCGCCGGCGTCTCCTCCGTGACGCGCATGGTCGAGGACTCGACCACCACGCCGCGGGCTGGCCCGTTAGGCGTGCGGCGGGCAGCGTCGACGATGACGCGGTCGCCGCCGGCCGGAATGTCGATATTTCCCCAAATGGTATAGCCGGCGCCCCGCAGCGCCGCCTCGATCCGGCCCAGTTCCTCGGGCCCGGGAGTGCGCGCGAGCGCGGGCAGGGCGCCAATCGCCAGCAGAGCCGGAATCAGAATCGGTCGGACCATCGTTGGAACTCCCCCTGTGCCGCAGGGAGTCCGAACGGAGCGATGCAGAGCCAGTTGCGCGGAACTTCACCCACAACAGATCGCCGGGTCCGGAGGGCGCGTTCGCCCCCCGGTGTGGTCCAGGGGCCAAGCCCCTGGGATCAGGCAAAAAACGCCGCTTCCTCGAAGCCCAGCCGCGGAAGCCGCCCGAGGGTCTTGGAGTGATCGCCATAACCGAGGTTGATGAGCATGGTGGACTTCCACCCGCTCTCGCCCAGGAAGAGGCTGTCGACCTTACCGGCGTCGAAGCCGGCCATCGGCCCGGCATCCAGGCCCAGCGAGCGGGCGGCAAGGATGAGATAGGCCGCCTGTAGCGTGCTGTTCAGGAAGGCGCTGCGCTCGGCGAAGGCCGCGTTGCCGGTGAACCAGGCCTTGGCATCGGCATGCGGGAAAAGCCGCGGTAGATGCTCGAAGAACTGCGGGTCATAGGCGACGATCGCCGTCACCGGCGCGGTCCGCGTCTTCTCCTGGTTGCCGGAAGAAACAGCTTCCAGAAGCTTCCCCTTCCCTTCCGCGCTGCGGACGAAGACGAAGCGCGCCGGGCTCTGGTTGGCGCTGGTCGGGCCGAGCGCCACGAGGCTGTAAAGCTCGCGGATTGTCTCCTCCGACACCGGGCGGTCCTGCCAGGCATTGGCGGTGCGCGCCTTGCGGAAGAGCCGGTCGAGCGCGGCATCCTCAAGGCGGGCAGAGGGAGGAACATTGGTATCGGGCATGGGATGGTCTCCTTACCCTGCAGGATCGGCCCCGATGACGCGCGCGGCAATCCGCCGCGCGGCATCACGGTCATGGGCGTCCTGAATGACGCCGTGCCAAGGCGGCTGGGTCAGGCCTCGACCTGTTCCACCGCGACCACCTCGGGCACGTAGTGGCGCAGCATGTTCTCCACGCCGTGCTTGAGCGTGGCGCGGGAAGAGGGGCAGCCGGAGCAGGCGCCCTGCATGTGGAGCTTCACGATGCCGTCGCGGAAACCGCGGAAGACGATGTCGCCGCCATCGCCAGCCACGGCCGGGCGCACGCGGGTGTCCAGCAACTCCTTGATCTGGGCCACCACCTCGGCATCGGCGGGATCGACGTCCTCGGCCTCATCCTCGGCCTCGCCGCCGGCCATGATGGGGCGGCCGGCCATGGTATGTTCCATGATGGCACCCAGGACCTGCGGGCGGAGATCCTGCCACTCGGCATCGTTGGACTTGGTGATGGTGACGAAGTCGGCACCGAGGAAGACGCGGGCCACGCCATCCAGCTGGAAGAGACGGGCGGCGAGCGGCGAACGCCCGGCAGCCTCCTCGGAGGTGAAGTCGGCAGTGCCGCGATCGCCCATCACCGCCTGGCCGGGGAGGAACTTTAGGGTCGCGGGGTTTGGCGTCGCCTCGGTCTCGATGAACATCCGGGAATTCCCTGCTGCGGCAGATCAGGCCGCTCTGTGCCGGTGGATGTGGTGCAGACTCTCCGTGGAAGCAACCATTACGGGCGCGTGGGTGGGCTGCGGAGGCGTCAGGTCACCCGGTCGAGTTCCGTGTCGTCCATGCCGCCCGGCACCAGGGTTATCGGGCAGCGCAGCCGCGTAGCCCAGCGGCCAGTCAGGGCGGTGACCAGAGGGCCCGGCCCGCCCTCTGTGGCGGTGGCGAGGACCAGGATGGAAATGCGGGGATCCTCGGCCAAGGCCGCGAGGACCTCCTCCACGGGCTCGCCCTCGCGGATCAGGAGCAGGGGGATTCCGCCGGTGATCTCCTGCACCTGCGCGGCCAGGGCGGAGAGAAGCTGCTCCGCCTCCTGCCGCCGCTCCTCCTGCATCAGGGCGCCGACGCCGGCCCATTCCTGCAGGCCGACGGGCTCGTTGATCCGGAGCAGGGCGACGCGGCCCCCGGATTTGCGCACGCGCAGGCAGGCATAACGGAGGGCAACGGCACGCTCAGGGCTGTCATCGACCACCACGAGGAAGACGCGGTCCTGCGGCATCGGGCTCTCCTCCTCGGTGGCATGGATCGCCGGGGGCCGAGCGGCCCCGCGGACGAGCGGCGAGAGCATGTGCCGCGACTGCCGCCAAAGGGGAAGTCCTTCGAACGCCGGACCCGCCTGGTCAGCGGCGGCCCGGCTCAGCTGCGGCGGAAGATGACGCTTCCCATCCAGCCTGCCAGGGCGGCCAGCGCAATGCAGGCGAGGCCGTAGAGCAGGGGCTGATAGCGGGCCGCCTCGGCGATGCGGGCGGTGGCGCCCACCCGGTCGACCCGGAAGGAAAGCTCCTGCCGGGCGATGATGCGGTTCGCGCGCACCAGCAGCACCTGCACCATGTAGTCGCCCGGGGCGATGGTGGAGGGCAGCGGCAGGCGGGCATGGAACAGGCGGCCGCCGGAGACCTCCACCATGTCCTCCTCCTCATTCCACTGGTTGGAGGCGCGCTTGAGGTCGATGAGCGCGGAGCGGAAGGCGGGATCGCGCGAGCCCGGCAGGCGGGCGGCCAGCATGTCGAGCCCGAGGCGCCGCTCACGCCGCGCCGCCTCCTCCAGCAGCCCCGCCACAGGGGCGGTGGCGGCGAGGGCATAATAATCGGGCACTTCGCGGAAGCGGGCGGCGGGGCCGTTCACCCAGATGCCGAGGCGCTTGATACGGCGGCGCACTGTCACGTCCCGCGGGGGGCCGAGGCCGACCACGACCACATTGTCCCCGGCGGGGCCGAGCAGGCGGTCGGTGGCGCCGAAGACGAGCAGGTCCGCCCCGGTGAAGCTGGTGTCCACGGCGATGCGCGGCTGGCCAAGCTCTGCGGCCAGGGCCGGGCCGACCTGGACGGGGGCGCCGGGCGGCGGCTCGCGCTGGGCGGAGGCGCCGGGGGCCAGGGCCAGGAACGCCGCCAGCAACAGGGCCGCCAGCGCCGGAACGCGCCGCCGCCTCACGTCGCCGGGCCGATGAGGTACAAGTGCGAGGGCGTCTGCAGCAGGTCCACGAGCAGTCCCGCGGCGACGGCGAGCACCAGCAGCCCGAGCAGGGCGCGCGTCTCCTCCCCCCGCAGCTTCGTGCCCATGGCCGCGCCGAACTGCGCACCCGCCACGCCGCCGGTGAGCAGCAGGAGGGTCAGCACGATGTCCACGGAGCCGGTCTGCAGCGCCTGCAGCAGGGTGACGTTGGCGCTGACAAAGGTGACCTGGAGCAGGCTGGTGCCAATGGTCGTCATCGTCGGCATGCCCAGCAGGTAGATCATGGCCGGCACCAGCATGAAGCCGCCGCCCACGCCCATGATGGCCGAGAGAATGCCGATGCCGAATCCGACCAGCGCGGGCGGAATGATGGAGATGTAGAGGCGCGACTTGCGGAAGCGCATCTTGAACGGCAGGCCGTGCAGCCAGGAATGCTGGTGCGTGCGCGCCGGCAGGGCGCGGCGACGGCGCAGGATGGCGCGCAGGCTTTCCCGCACCATCAGCGCGCCGACGGTGCCGAGCACGACGACGTAGAAAAGTGAGACGGCGAGATCGACCTGGCCGAGGCGGCGCAGCAGCACGAAAAACTGCGTGCCCGCCGCCGATCCGACGAGGCCGGCCACCAGCAGCACCGCGCCCATGCGCACATCGACATTGCCGCGCCGCCACTGGGCGATGAGGCCGGAGACGGAGGCGCCGAGCGTCTGGTTCGCGCCTGAGGCCACGGCGACGGGAGCCGGGATGCCGATCAGGATCAGCAGCGGCGTCAGCAGGAATCCGCCGCCCACGCCGAACAGGCCCGAGAGCCAGCCCACGCCGAGGCCGATGCCCAGCAGTAGCAGGGCATCCACGGACATTTCGGCGATCGGCAGGTAAACAGGCATGCGTTCGCCGCTCCTCCCCCAGCGAAAGGGGGGCGCGCAGGTTCCGCGCGGGCCGCGCGCGGGCGGGTCGCGCCCGGGGAATCGCCCCGGCGCGGCGCAGGATTCGGCACCCGGCGGAGCGCCCGGGCGCGGGCCGTTTGGACCCGCATCCCGTGTCACGCAAGGTCCATTCCGGTCCTGCAGGCGGAGGCGCTAAACCTTGGCGCCGCGGCGTGTCGCCGCGACACAGAATCGGGGCCGGGAGGCATCCTTCCCGGGGAAAAGGGCATCCATGCGGCACGATTCGGCCAATTCACCGATGCCACGCGATTTGTCGCGGCGTGGGCTGCTACGCGCGGCACTGGCGCTGCCGCTCGCCGCGCCCGCACTGCGGCCCGCAATCGCGGCAAATGGCGCGCGAATCGCGCTGATCCACCTGAACGACTTCCACTCCAAGCATGAGGGCGTGGCCGAGGGCGGCAGCGTCTGCCGAGCGGATCGTCCCTGCGCCGGCGGCGCCGCGCGACTGGCAGGCGCGATTCGGGAGGCCCGCGCGGCGGCGCTGGCCGAGGGCCGCGCGCCCTTCCTGCTGGATGCAGGCGACCAGTTCATGGGCAGCCTCTACTACACCTTCCATCGTGGCCTGGCGGAGGCGGCGGTGCAGCGCGCCGTGGGCACCATGGCCATGGCGCTGGGCAATCACGAATTCGACAATGGGCCGGAGAATCTCGCGCGCTATGCGGCAGCGGTACCCTTCCCGCTACTTTCGGCGAATCTGGACACGCGGGCGGAGCCGCTGCTGCGGGACCGTGTGACGGCGTTCAGCGTGCTGGAGTCGGGCGGAGTGAGGATCGGGGTGGTGGGGCTGACAACGCCCGACACGGCCACCTCTTCCTCACCCGGGCGGAACCTCCGCTTCACCGATCCGCTGGAGGCGGCGGACCGCGCCGCCTTCGCGCTGCGCCGGCAGGGGGTGGGCACGGTGGTGGTGCTCTCGCATCTCGGCCTGCCGGCGGATCAGCGGCTGGCGGCGGAGGTAGGCGGGATCGACGCCATCATCGGCGGGCATTCGCATCTGCTGCTGGCCAATGGGCTGGCGGGGGCGGTGGGGCCGAGTCCGCTGATGGTGGCGGGACGGGACCGGGAGGTGCGGATCGCGACCGTTGCCTGCCACGGGCGCTATCTCGGGCGGCTGGACCTCGACCTTTCGGACGATGGCCGGGTGGCCGCGCATGGCGGGGCGGTGCGGCCGATCGGGGCGGATGTGGCGGAGGATCCGTCGGTGGCGGCGGTGGTGGCTGAGTATGCGGCACCGCTGGGCGAGATGCGGCGCCGCCCGCTCGGCACCGCCTCCGGCGCCTTCCCCGATGCGAGCTGCCGTGAGGGGGAATGCGCGCTGGGCAATCTGGTGGCGGAGGCGGCGCTGGCCTGGGTCCCCTCGGCCGAGATCGCAATCGTCAATGGTGGTGGCCTGCGCGCCTCACTGCCCGCCGGGACACTCACCTATGGCGACGTGCTGGCGGTACTGCCCTTCGGCAATACGCTGTCCATGCTGACGATCCGCGGCGGGGCGTTGCGGGCGGCGCTGGAGAACGGGCTGTCCCGCCTGCCGGGGCTGGCCGGGCGCTTTCCGCAACTGGCGGGGCTGAGGCTGGTCTTCGACCCCGCGGCACCCCCGGGGCAGCGGCTGCGGGAGATCGCCACCCGCGACGGCCCGCTGGACCCGGACCGCGCCTACCGCGTGGTGACCAACAACTTCATGCGGGGGGGCGGGGATGGCTATGCCGTGCTGCGGGATGCGGCGCTGGAGGCCTATGACGAGGGGCCACCCCTGGAGGAGGTGCTGGCGGACCATATCGCCGCGCGCGGGCAGGTGGCGCCGGTGCTGGATGGCCGCATCGCGCGGCGTTGATGACGCCGGGCGGCCCGGGGCCCGCCTTGAGGCACAAGGCTTAACCTGGGGCCTTGCGCCCGGCTCAAGGCCGCAGCAGGAAGAATGGCCCATCGCGAGGAGCTGCCATGTCCGCAACCACCGGCCTGCCGCCTTATGACGACAGCAACATCTTCGCGAAGATCCTGCGCGGCGAGATCCCGAGCAGGCGCATCCACGAGGATGATCACGCCGTCGCCTTCCACGACATCAATCCGCAGGCCCCGGTGCATGTGCTGGTGATTCCCCGCGGGCGCTACGTCTCGCTGGCCGATTTCAGCGCCCAGGCCTCGGATGCCGAGATTGCCGGGTTCTGGCGGGCCGTCGGCCGCGTCGCGCGGGAGTTGGGGCTGGAGGGGAGCGGCTATCGCGTCCTGTCCAACATGGGACCGGAGGGCGGGCAGGAGGTGCCGCATTTCCACGTCCATATCTTCGGCGGCAAGCGGCTGGGACGCATGGTCCCGGCCACGGAGCGCTAATGGCGGACGCCATCGCCGATGCCCGGGCGGCGATCGAGGCCGCCGGGCGCCTGCCGGATGACGAGCTGGACCTGGCCGCCGTCGCGCTGCAACTCGCCCGGATCGACGCGCCGGAGGCCGACTGGCGTGGCGCGCAGGCCCGCATATCCGAGCTGGTGCGCGCCGTGCTGTCCCAGGAATCACCGCGCGACGCCGAGGCGCGCCGCGCGCTGCTGGCCCATGTGATCCATGACGAGGGCGGCTATACTGGCGATTCCGAGAGCTATGATGACCTGCGCAACGCCAACCTGATCCGGGTTACGGAGCGGCGGCGCGGCCTGCCGGTCGCGATCGGGCTGCTCTGGCTGCATGTGGCGGAGGCGGCCGGCTGGTCCGCACGCGGGCTGGACTTCCCGGGGCATTTCCTGATCGCCCTGGATGGCGACACGAAGCACGGCGCGGTGGTGGTCGATCCCTTCGGCGGCGGCATCGGGCTGCCGGCGCCGGCGCTGCGTGCGCTGATCAAGCGGATCGAGGGGCCGGAGGCCGAGCTGCGCCCGGGAATGCTGGCGCCGATGAGCCGCCGTGCCGTGCTGCTGCGGCTGCAGACCAACATCCGCCTGCGCCGGCTGCGCGACAACGACCTGGAGGGCGCGCTGGGCTGCACCACCGACATGCTGCGCCTGGCGCCGGATGCCGCGCCGCTGTGGCGGGAGGCGGCGGTGATGAATGCGCGGCTTGGGCGGCTGGGAGCGGCGATCGAGGGGATGGAGCGCTTCCTCGAGCTCGTGCCCTCCGGCGAGGCGGCGACGCGTGGGCGCGACATGATCGAGGAATGGCGGGCGCGATTGCATTGAGGCGCTTGACCCCCGGGGCGCGGGGGCGCAATCGCGGCGGATTGTGACAGGAGTGCCCATCGTGCTGGCGTTGCGCGTGATTCCCTGCCTGGACGTGAAGGACGGCCGCGTCGTGAAGGGCGTGAACTTCGTCTCCCTGCGCGACGCCGGCGATCCGGTGGAGCAGGCGCGCGCCTATGACCGCGAGGGGGCCGACGAGATCACCTTCCTCGACATCGGCGCGACGCATGAGAACCGGGGCACGATGCTCGATGTCGTCTCGCGCACGGCGGCGGAGGTGTTCATCCCGCTGACCGTCGGCGGCGGGGTGCGGAGCGTGGAGGACATGCGGGCGCTGCTGCTGGCCGGGGCCGACAAGGTTTCGGTGAACTCGGCGGCGCTGACCGATCCCGATCTGGTGCGCCGCGGCGCGGAGGCCTTCGGCAGCCAGGCGATCGTGGTGGCGGTGGATGCGCGCCGCGTGGCGCCGGGACGGTGGGAGATCTTCACCCATGGCGGACGGCGCGAGACGGGCGTGGATGCGGTGGAATGGGCGCGGCGGGTGGAGAGCCTGGGCGCGGGTGAGTTGCTGCTGACCTCGATGGACCGCGACGGCACGGGGGAGGGCTTCGACCTCGACCTGCTGCGTGCGGTGCGGGCGGCAGTGCGGCTGCCCCTCGTTGCCTCGGGCGGCGTGGGCAAGCTGGAGCATTTCGTGGAGGGTGCGATGGCCGGGGCGACGGGCCTGCTGGCCGCGAGCGTCTTCCATTACGGCCAGTTCCGCATTTCGGAGGCGAAGGCGGCGTTGGCGGCGGCCGGGCTGCCCGTGCGGCCTGCAGCGGAACAGCGGGAGGCGGCGTGATGGCGAAGGCCACGAAGCCGCGCAAGGCGGCAAAGGCTGAAGGCGCGGAGCGGCCGGAGGACGCGGCCCTGCGGCGCAAGAACGCGGCGCAGAAGAAGGCCCGGGACAAGCGCCGGGAGGCAGCGGCACGGAACCTTGCCGAGGCGAAGGAGCCTCCCAAGCCACCGGCGAGGCCTAAGGTGAAGGCAAAGGCCAAGCCGCCGAAGCTGAAGCCGGCGAAGTGGAAGGAGGATCTTCGCGTCCTGCATCCGCTTCCCGTGCCGCAGGATCTGGCGGATGCGCCCGTGGCCGCGGATGCCCCGGTGCCCAAGCGCGTGCGCAAGGCGGAATCGCGGCATCTGGGGCCGCTGGATCCCAGCCGGGCCGACCCGGCGGCTGCCGTGCTGGACCGGCTCTGGGCCACGGTGGAGGAGCGTCGCGTCTCGGGCGATGCCACGGTCTCGCATTCCGCCCGTCTGCTCGCGCGCGGGACGGCGAAGGTCGCGCAGAAGCTGGGCGAGGAGGCGGTGGAGGCGGTAATCGAGGCGATGGCCGGCAACCGCCCCGCCCTGATCGGCGAGAGCGCCGATCTGCTGTACCACCTGATCGTGCTGTGGGTGGATGCAGGCATCCGGCCCGAAGAGGTCTGGGCGGAGCTGGTGCGGCGCGAGGGAATCAGCGGGATCGCCGAGAAGGCCTCGCGCCAAAACCTTTCCTCAGCCGGAGTGGTCAAGGCAGGGCAGACGACGAAGCTGCCCTGATAAGCGACCTGACGAGCGAGTGGTCCGCCGGGCGCTATTGCAGCGGGCGGACCGGCTCCACCCCGCCGGGGGGGATCAGGCCCTTGAGGCGCATGCAGCGGAGATAGGCGGCGCGCTCGGCGGCGGCCGCATCGGCCAGCACGCGGCTGCGCTGCGTCTGGTTGTCGGCCGAAAGGCGCTGATAGGCGGATTTCACCTCGGGCGCGGCCTCGGCCTCGGAGCGGCAGGCGGCCTCGGCGGCATTATGGGCCTGAGGCAGGGGGTCGTTGGCGGCGCAGGCCCCGAGACCCAGCAGGATGACGAGGGCGGGGATGGCGCGGTGCATGGCCGGGATCATGGCTTGGACTCCAGCCAGTCCTCGATCAGGCGGCGGGCGATGGAATCGACCCGCGGCAGGGAGAAGCCGGCGGTCTTGTGATTGCGGATCTCGTCGCGGGTGAACCAGCGCGCGTCGCGCAGTTCGTTCGGGTCCACAGTGATGTCGCGGCTCAGCGCCTCGGCATGGAAGCCGAGCATGATCGATGAGGGGAAGGGCCAGGGCTGGGAGGAGTGATAATAGGCGGCGCCGACGCGCACGGCCGTTTCCTCGAACACCTCGCGCCGCACCGCCTCCTCCAGGCTT
Organism: Muricoccus harenae; assembly: GCF_009848505.1. Taxonomy (GTDB): domain Bacteria; phylum Pseudomonadota; class Alphaproteobacteria; order Acetobacterales; family Acetobacteraceae; genus Roseomonas; species Roseomonas harenae. The sequence goes on along the minus strand of NZ_WWDL01000008.1, from coordinate 4,283 downwards.
TCGCCTGGTTCCACGAAGCCGGCCAGCGTCGAGTACATGGTGGTGTTCGGAAAACGGGTGGAATGGCCGAGCAGGCAGCTGTCACCTCTTTCGTCCCTGGCCACCACCAGCATGATCACGGCCGGATCGGTGCGGGGGAAATGCTGGGTGCCGCAATTCGTGCAGGCCATGGCGTTGCCGGCGGAGCGCGGTTCGCAGCCATGGCCGCAGACGCCGCAGAAGCGATGGCGGGTGCGCCAATGCATCAGCCCGCGCGCATGGGCGAGCAGAGAGGCCTCGCCGGGCGGCAGCAAGCCGGCGACGGCGCGCAGGTCGTGGAAGCTGCCAAAGCCTTCGGGCAGGAGGGGCAGCGGGTCCTCGGCGGCGCTGCAATCCACCGCGAAGACGGCGATGCCGTCCCGCAGGCCGAGCAGAGCCCAGGTGGACTGGTCCTGGCCGCCGGCCATCAGCATGGCCTCGGCGGCCTCCCGCGTGAGGAGCACGGCTTCGGGGGCGCCCGATTCGACGCCGCGCAGCAGGCTCTTGGACCGCCAGACCGGGGCGATCAGGCTGTCCTTCGCGGCAAGGGCCGCGGCCACGAACTCGGCGTCGTCCCGCCGGTCCGAGACGCGGTCGAGAGGGCTGCCTGTATAGGCATTGGGGCGGCTGGCGGGGATGGACAGCATGGACGGGGAAGGTCGCACGGGGGGACGGGCGCGACAACGGGCGGGGCGGCGCCTTCCGGGGCGGGAGGCGATTGAAGGTGGGGCAAGTGGTGGACTCCTGGGCCCCCTCCCCCCATATTCCGCCCCGGAAGGCCGGTCGCGGACGGGCGCCTCGTCGACCCGGTCAGGTCCGGAAGGAAGCAGCCGAGGCGGGTTACCGCCTGGGTCGTGGCCGGTCTTCCACCTTTTGAGTTCCCGATGCCTGGCGGCCCAGGCCGCGCCTCAAGGGCGATCCATCGGGGGGCGAATCGCCGAGGGGTGGGATGCCCGGATGCGTGATACCTTCCGCAACGCTCCAGCCATGCCGCCCGGATGACCAGCGACACCGACCTTTCGCCCGAACCGACTGACGACCTGCCCGAGCCCCCGATGGAGGGGCCGGGGCTGTTCGGCGATCCGTCCCCGCCGCCCGCGCCCTCCCCTGCCCCGCCGGTTGTCGCCGTGCCGCCTGTCGGGACCGAGCCCGCCCCGGCGAAGCCCTCACAGCCCTACCGGGTGCTGGCGCGGAAGTACCGGCCGCAGGATTTCAACGACCTGATCGGGCAGGAGGCGCTGGTCCGCACCCTGCGGAACGCCTTCGCGCAGAACCGCGTGGCCCATGCCTTCATGCTCACCGGCGTGCGCGGAGTGGGGAAGACGACCACCGCCCGCATCATCGCCCGCGCGCTGAACTGCATCGGGCCGGACGGCAAGGGCGGGCCGACCGCCGATCCCTGTGGCGTCTGCCCGGAATGCCGCGCCATCCTGGCCGACCGCCATCCGGACGTGATGGAGCTGGACGCGGCGTCCAACAACGGCGTCGAGAATGTCCGCGAAATCCGCGAGGCGGTGCGCTTCCGGCCAAGCCAGGGGCGCTTCAAGGTTTATATCCTCGACGAGGTGCACATGCTGTCAGGGGCGGCGTTCAACGCGCTGCTCAAGACGCTGGAGGAACCGCCGCCGGCGGTGAAGTTCCTCTTTGCCACCACCGAGATCCGCAAGGTTCCCGCCACCATCCTCTCCCGCTGCCAGCGCTTCGACCTGAAGCGCGTGTCGCAGGAGACGCTGCGCGCGCATTTCGCGCGGATCGCGGAGAAGGAAGGGGCCACGATCGAGCCTGAGGCACTGGCGATGATCGCCCGCGCCGCCGATGGTTCGGTGCGCGACGGGTTGTCGCTGCTGGACCAGGCGATCGCCATGCCGGATGCGGGCGGCGCCGTCTCGGCCGAGCAGGTGCGGGACATGCTGGGGCTCGCGGACCGCGCCCTGGTGCTGGACCTGATGGAGGCCGCGATGCGCGGCGACCTGCCCGCCGTGCTGCAGGCCATGGACCGCGCGCATGAGCGCGGGGCCGATCCCGGCGTGGTGCTGGCCGACATGACCGAGCTGACCCATACGCTGACGCGCTTTCGCGCCGTGCCGGGGCTGCGCAACGATCCCTCCATCCCCGAGGCGGAGCGGGTGCGCGGTGGGGCGTTGGCGGAGACGTTGACCATCCCCGTGTTGAGCCGTGCCTGGCAGGTGTTGCTGAAGGGAATCGGCGAGGTGGCGGACAGCCCCGACCGCCGCGCGGCGGCCGAAATGGTGCTGATCCGGCTGGCGCATCTGGCCGAGATGCCGACGCCGGGCGAAATTGTGCGGCGGCTTTCGGGCGCGCAGGCGCCGCGCGGGATTTCCGCGCCGATGCCGTCCGGCGGCGGGTCCGGCGCGCCTGCCGGGGCACCGGCCGGCGTGCTTGCCGATGCCATTGGCGTATCTGCGCTGGGTGGCGGCGCTCCGGGCGGGTTGCGCGCCATTGCGGGCGGTGGGCCGATGCGCGCCGTCGCGGCGCCAGCGGAGGCCGCACCCGCCGTGCTGCCGGAGACAGAGGCCGCGCCGGCGCCTGTTCCCACCACCTTCCGTGAGGTGGCGGCGCTCGCCTCCGGCCGGAAGCCGATGCTGCATGCGCATCTGGTGCATAGCGTCCATCTCGTACGCTTCGCCGAAGGGCGGATCGAGTTGCGGACGCGGCCCGATGCGCCGCGTGACCTGGCGGGGCAGCTCACCGCCCTGCTGCATGAGGTGACGGGCACGCGCTGGACTGTTTCCCTTTCGAATGCCGAGGGCGAGCCGACCCTGGCGGCGCAGCGCCGCGCCGCCGACGAGGCGCGGCTGGAGGTGGCGCGCAGCCATCCGCTGGTGCTGGCGGTGATGGAGGCCTTTCCCGGCGCGCAGATCCGCGATGTGCGCGATGCCTCGCTGGATGCCTATGGCCTGCCGCCGCCCGAGGCCGCCCCGGATGGCGAGCCTGTCGGCGAGGACGACGCAGGCTTCGCGCCGATGGATGACGACGATCCCGGTTTCGCGCCGCTGGATGCCGAGCCTGCCGGGATGGACAGGCCTTAGGCTTTCGCCGATTCCGCCCCCCCTCCGGGGAGCGGCGACACGCTTTCCCATCCGATCGAAGGAATGCCGATGAAGAACCTGGGCAACATGCTGAAGCAGGCGCAGCAGATGCAGTCCAAGATGCAGGAGATGCAGGCCAAGCTGGAGGCCGCCACCATGGAGGGCCAGGCCGGCGCCGGGATGGTGCGGGTGACGCTTTCGGGCAAGGGCGACCTGAAGGGCATCGTGATCGACCCCTCGCTGATGGTGGCGGATGAGCGCGAGGTGCTCGAGGACCTGATTGTGGCGGCCCATGCGGATGCCAAGCAGAAGGTCGAGGCGATGATGGCCGAGGAGATGTCCAAGGCGACCTCCGGGCTGAACATCCCCGGCATGGGTGGCGGCGGTCTGGGCGGCTTCAAGCTGCCGTTCTGATCCGCTTCCGATGCGATTGGGGGGCTCCGTTCCCATATGAGACGGATGCCGTTCGATCCCTCCACGCCTTCCCCGCCGGTTCCGCCGAACGATCCGGTGGAGCAGCTCGTCGCCCTCCTGTCCCGCCTGCCGGGGCTGGGGCGGCGTTCCGCGCGGCGGGCAGTGCTGAAGATGCTGCAGGATCCGCAGCGGCTGATGCTGCCGCTCGCGCGTTCGCTGGATGCGGCGGCGGAAGCGGTGGCGCCCTGCCGGGTCTGCGGCAATCTCGACACTCGCGATCCCTGCCAGGTCTGCCGCGATCCGCGGCGGGAGCGTGGTCTGGTTTGCGTGGTGGAAGGGGTGGCCGATCTCTGGGCGCTGGAGCGCGCCGGGGCGCATCGCGGGCTGTACCATGTGCTGGGCGGCACGCTCTCCGCGCTTGGCGGCGTTGGGCCGGAGGATCTGTCGATCCAGCCGCTGGTGGAGCGCATCGCGGAGGGGGGTGTGGAGGAGGTGATCCTCGCCCTGCCCGCCACCGTCGAGGGCGCGACGACCGGGCATTACCTGGCGGACCGGCTGAAACCACTTTCCGTGCCCATCACGCGGCTGGCGCAGGGCGTGCCGATGGGCGGGGCACTGGACGTTCTGGACGACGGGACGCTGGCCGCAGCGCTGCGGGCGCGGCGGCCGGCCTGATACCAACCGCCTCAGAGTTTGACCTGTGCCCAGGAGCGACGCGTGATAGAGGCGATCTGCTTTGGCGTGCTCATCAGGGCGGACCAGGCGTGGCAGCATGCATCGACGATGTCGTCGTAGCTTTCC
>NZ_WWDL01000077.1 GCF_009848505.1 Muricoccus harenae | reverse complement strand
CCTGGCTCAACCGCTTCCGCTCCATCCTGATCCGATGGACCAAGAAGCCCCCCAACTACCTCGCCCTCCTCCACCTCGCCTGCGGCATCATCTCCTGGCGACATGCCCTACCGAGATAGGTTCTTAGTGACCGGGACGGCATATGGACAGCGAGCCAGAGCGTCTCTCCGGCCGGATCCGTCCAAGCGACACGATGGCGGCAGAAAGCAGGTAGGATGGCATAGTCTCCTGCCGCCATTCGGTGTTCACTCCCGTCCGGGAGGGACAGTACGGCGGCACCGGAAATAACCAGCACGAACTCGTCCCAGTCCTGCTCATACCAGAAGCCCGACGGGCTTGAGGCGCCACGCGAGACGATCCGCTCAACCCGGGCGCCGCCGGGCGCCGTCAGCAGATCGTGGAAGCATTCCTTCCCCAGTGCAGGACGCGGGCCGTCCTCGGCCAGTCGGCCAAATGAGGGAAGTTCGGGCGGATCCATTCTCATGTCTCCCTGTTGATGCAGCCCCTGGGTGGATGCGGGACGCGTGACAGCCTGGTCGCATGACTCCATTTCGGCGACTGGGTCGAGACCTCGGGCTCGGCCGGTCCATATATGCCATCCAGAGCGTAAGCTGGACCAAGGTCGCTCTCGTCAACAAACGGACCGGCAAGTTGCGTGCTGTGCAAATCCTGCTCGGCCACATCAAGCTCGGGAGCACGGTGCGTTAGCTGGGCGGCGAAGCCGAGGGCGCACTATTGGATCGGCGTCGCGCCGATCAGCTCAGTCCAGACCCGGAATCCATCAGCCCAGCGGAACGGCACGTATCCTGACGCCGGGAAGCGTGCGGTTGAGGGGTGCCCGATCCCGCATGGTCAAGCGCAAGCAGCTGAGCTGGCTGCCGAACGGCACGAGCTCGTCCCTGCTTGCCTCGAGCGTCATGCCTTTGGCCATCATGCATCTCGCGCCTCAGCGGCAGTTGGGCGCTCCCGCCCAGTCGCGTTCGGGGGAAGCAAGCGTCGGCACCCGGTAGGTGCGTACCGAATCCAGCTGATCTACGTCTTACCGATGCATCGGTCGTCGCTCTTCCATGCCCCGTCCGGTGCCGCCGCGCCGAGGCGCCGCGGCGGGGAATGGCTCACCGCATGGTAAGCCGCCCGGAAGTCAGGCCCGAGCCAGGTCGAAGCGGTCGGCGTTCATCACCTTGGTCCAGGCAGCGATGAAGTCGTCGACGAACTTCTTGCCCGCATCGGCTGCCGCATAAACCTCGGAGAGCGCCCTGAGCTGCGAGTTGGAGCCGAACACGAGGTCGGTGCGCGTCGCCGTCCACTTCTGCTCGCCGGTGTTGCGGCAGGTGCCGACGAAGACTTCATCCGCGTGTCCGTCCACCATCTTCCACGCCGTGCCCATGTCCAGCAGGTTGACGAAGAAGTCGTTGGTGAGCTGGCCCGGATGGTCCGTGAGTACGCCCTCCTTCTGCCCGCGATGGTTGGCGCCCAGCACGCGCAGGCCGCCGACGAGGACGGCCATCTCCGGCGCGCTCAGCGAGAGGAGCTGAGCGCGATCGATCAGCAGCTCCTCGGTGGGGACGTTGAACGCGACCTGGAGGTAGTTGCGGAATCCATCCGCCCTCGGCTCCAGCGGCATGAAGTTCTCGACATCGGTCTGCTCGGCAGAGGCATCCGTGCGGCCCGGGGAGAAGGGCACGTCGACGTCATGCCCAGCATCCTTCGCCGCCTTCTCTACCGCGGCGGAGCCGCCAAGGACGATCAGGTCGGCGATTGAGACCTTCTTTCCGCCCGAGGCCGCGCCGTCGAACTCGGCCTTGATCCCTTCCAGCACCTGCAGGACTTTGGCGAGACGCTCGGGCTCGTTGACGTCCCAATCCTTCTGCGGCGCGAGCCGAATGCGCCCGCCATTGGCGCCGCCCCTGTGGTCCGAACCACGATAGGTCGAGGCCGAGGCCCAGGCCGTCGCCACCAGTTCAGCCACGGTGAGGCCGGAATTGAGGATCTTCTGCTTGAGGTCCGCGACATCGGCGCCGTCAATCGGCGCGTAATCGGCCACCGGAATCGGATCCTGCCAGATCAGCTCCTCGGCCGGAACTTCCGGTCCGAGGTAGCGGGCCTTGGGGCCCATGTCGCGGTGGCACAGCTTGAACCAGGCGCGCGCGAAGGCGTCGGCGAACTGGTCCGGATTGTCCCGGAACCGCTCCGAGATTGCCCGGTACTTCGGATCCTCCCTCATCGCCATGTCGGCCGTCGTCATCATCGTCGGCACGCGGCGATCGGGTCTGTGCGCGCCCGGTGCCATGTCCTCGGGCGCCTGGTTCTTCGGCTGCCACTGCCTGGCGCCGGCGGGGCTGGTCACCAGTTCATAGTCGTAGTCCAGCAGCATGTGGAAATAGCCGCCGTCCCACCGGGTAGGGTTGGGCGTCCACGCGCCTTCGAGGCCGCTGGTGATGGTGTGGTCGCCGAAGCCGCTCTCATGGCCGCTCTGCCAGCCGAGACCCTGCTGCGCGACATCGGCGCCCTCGGGCTCCGCGCCAAGCTTCTTGGCATCGCCCGCGCCGTGGCACTTGCCGAAAGTATGGCCGCCCGCGGTTAGCGCGACGGTCTCCTCATCGTTCATGCCCATGCGGGCGAAGGTCTCGCGGATGTCGCGGCCCGAGCGGACCGGATCGGGCTCGCCGCCCGGGCCCTCGGGATTGACGTAGATCAGGCCCATCTGGATCGCCGCGAGCGGGCTCTCCAGCACCTTCTCATCGGTGATGCGAGTATCGCCCAGCCACTCCTCCTCGGTGCCCCAGTAGATGTCCTTCTCGGGCTCGAAGGTGTCCTCGCGCCCGCCGCCGAAGCCGAAGACCGGCCCGCCCATGGACTCGATGGCGACGTTGCCGGCCATGATCATCAGGTCGGCCCAAGAGAGTTTGCGGCCGTATTTCTGCTTGACTGGCCAGAGCAGGCGGCGTGCCTTGTCGAGGTTGGCGTTGTCGGGCCAGCTGTTGAGCGGTGCTAAGCGCTGCGAGCCCGAGGACGCGCCGCCGCGGCCGTCGCCGGTGCGGTAGGTGCCGGCGCTGTGCCAGGCCATGCGGATGAAGAACGGACCGTAGTGGCCGTAGTCGGCCGGCCACCAGGGTTGGCTGTCGGTCATCAGCGCGTGAAGGTCCCTTTTCACCGCCGCGTAGTCGAGCGACTGGAACTCCTTCGCGTAGTCGAAGTCATCGCCCATCGGGTTCCCGGTGAGACCCTTCTGATGGAGCATATCGAGCGAGAGATGGTTCGGCCACCAATCGCGGTTGGTCCGTCCCAGCAGGGACCGCAACGCGGCCGGCTTCTTCGCTGGGCAACTCAGCGGACCGCTCGGGTTCGTATCCATGATCTTGGCTCTCTCCTGGACGTTTTGGAGAAGGCTATGCGCGGCTCACGATGGATGGAAACCGTTTTTCTTGATCAAGAGCATTGAACAAATCGATCAACCGCCTCCTTGCTGGCGTTACGGGCCAAGGGCTGGATGCCCTAGGGCACGGCAGAGAACTACGTGCATAGAATGCGAAGGCTCGGGCGTTAATGTGATGCTGTGCATCCGTTTTGAGCGGAGCTTCCCCGATGTCCCTGCCTGCAGTTCATCAGTGCACCTGTCCGCGGTGTCGGTCGCGCGGCCCACATTCCGACCGCCTCCTGCATGAGCAGATCAATCTCT
>NZ_WWDL01000076.1:1637-4375 GCF_009848505.1 Muricoccus harenae | reverse complement strand
TTCGATCGGGCGATTAGGACCGCTCAGCTACGTCCGTTACCGGACTTCCACCTGCGGCCTATCAACGTGATGGTCTATCACGGCCCTTGGGGAGACCTCGTCTTGAGGCTGGTTTCCCGCTTAGATGCCTTCAGCGGTTATCCGTTCCGCACTTGGCTACCCGGCGATGCCACTGGCGTGACAACCGGTGCACCAGAGGTGCGTCCATCCCGGTCCTCTCGTACTAGGGACAGATCCTCTCAAGTCTCCAACACCCATGGCAGATAGGGACCGAACTGTCTCACGACGTTCTAAACCCAGCTCACGTACCGCTTTAATCGGCGAACAGCCGAACCCTTGGGACCTGCTCCAGCCCCGGGATGCGATGAGCCGACATCGAGGTGCCAAACCTCCCCGTCGATGTGGACTCTTGGGGGAGATCAGCCTGTTATCCCTAGAGTACCTTTTATCCGTTGAGCGATGGCCCTTCCACGCGGGACCACCGGATCACTAAGGCCGACTTTCGTCTCTGCTCGCGCTGTCGCGCTCGCAGTCAGGCGGGCTTGTGCCTTTGCACTCAACAGCCGATGTCCGACCGGCCTGAGCCCACCATCGCGCGCCTCCGTTACACTTTGGGAGGCGACCGCCCCAGTCAAACTGCCCACCAGGCAGGGTCCTGGCCCCGGCTAACGGGGCTCAGTTAGACGCCAGAAAGGCACAGGGTGGTATTTCAAGGTTGCCTCCACCAAGGCTAGCGCCCCGGCTTCATCGGCTCCCACCTATCCTACACAGTCCCTTCCTGGCGCCACTGCCAAGCTGCAGTAAAGGTTCATAGGGTCTTTCCGTCTGACCACGGGTACCCCGCATCTTCACGGGGAATTCAATTTCGCTGAGCCCATGCTGGAGACAGTGGGGAGGTCGTTACGCCATTCGTGCAGGTCGGAACTTACCCGACAAGGAATTTCGCTACCTTAGGACCGTTATAGTTACGGCCGCCGTTTACCGGGGCTTCAGTTCGGAGCTCTCACTCCTCCCTTTAACCTTCCGGCACCGGGCAGGCGTCAGACCCTATACGTCATCTCTCGATTTCGCAGAGCCCTGTGTTTTTACTAAACAGTCGCCACCCCCTGGTCTGTGCCACCCCACAACGCTTGCGCGCCATGGGGTCTCGCTTATCCCGAAGTTACGCGAGCAATTTGCCTAGTTCCTTCAGCATGGTTCTCTCAAGCGCCTCGGTATACTCAACCAGTCCACCTGTGTCGGTTTCGGGTACGGTCCATAATCCCAGTGCTATTTCCCGGACCAATCCACCTGCCCCCTCAATCCGATAAGAGGGAACCGCGCTTCATGGTCGTCACATCTGGGGGGCCAGGGAATATTCACCCTGTTTCCATCGGCTACGGCTGTCGCCCTCGCCTTAGGGGCCGGCTCACCCTGCGCGGATTGGCCTTGCGCAGGAACCCTTGGACTTTCGGCGAGAGGGGTTCTCACCCTCTTTGTCGCTACTCATGTCCGCATTCGCACTTCCCATACCTCCAGGACCCCTCACAGGTATCCCTTCACAGGCCTAGGGAACGCTCCGCTACCGCGCATCCTAAGATGCACCCACAGCTTCGGCTCGTGGCTTGAGCCCCGTTACATTTTCGCCGCAGAACAGCTATTAGACCAGTGAGCTATTACGCTTTCTTTAAAGGATGGCTGCTTCTAAGCCAACCTCCTGGTTGTTTTGGCCGTCCCACATGCTTTCCCACTTAGCCACGAATTAGGGGCCTTAGCTGGTGGTCTGGGCTGTTTCCCTCTCGACAATGGACCTTAGCACCCACTGTCTGTCTCCCACCCTGTACTCGCCGGCATTCGGAGTTCGGTAGGGTTTGGTAGGGCTTTGGGCCCCCCTAGCCCTTCCGGTGCTCTACCTCCGGCGGTAAACGGATGAGGATCTACCTCAATAGATTTCGCGGAGAACCAGCTATTTCCGAGTTTGATTGGCCTTTCACCCCTAGCCACAGCTCATCCCCGACTTTTTCAACAGGCGTGGGTTCGGCCCTCCAGTGCGTGTTACCGCACCTTCAGCCTGGCCATGGCTAGATCACTCGGTTTCGGGTCTCATGCCGGCAACTCAAGCGCCCTTGTCAGACTCGCTTTCGCTGCGCCTACACCTCACGGCTTAAGCTTGCTGCCAACACGAACTCGCGGACCCATTATACAAAAGGTACGCCGTCACCCCACAATGAGGGCTCCGACTGCTTGTAAGCGCTCGGTTTCAGGTCTCTTTCACTCCCCTTGTCGGGGTGCTTTTCACCTTTCCCTCACGGTACTTGTGCACTATCGGTCGCCAAGGAGTATTTAGGCTTGGAGGGTGGTCCCCCCATGTTCAGACAGGGTTTCACGTGCCCCGCCTTACTCAAGGATCACACAGAGCACTACGCCTACGGGGCTATCACCCGCTGCGGCAGACCTTTCCAGATCCTTCGGCTTCTCTCCATGCAACCACTGGCCTACTCCGCTTTCGCTCGCCACTACTCGCGGAATCTCTGTTGATGTCTTTTCCTCCAGGTACTGAGATGTTTCAGTTCCCCGGGTTCGCCTCCCTGACCTATGTATTCAGCCAGGGATCTCCATAAAGGAGGGGTTTCCCCATTCGGACATCTGCGGATCAACGATCGCTCGCATCTCCCCGCAGCTTATCGCAGCGTGCCACGTCCTTCATCGCCTCTTGGCGCCAAGGCATCCACCGAACGCCCTTTATTCACTCAAACTTC
>NZ_WWDL01000075.1 GCF_009848505.1 Muricoccus harenae | reverse complement strand
GCCAACGACGAATGGCAGCTGCAGCACCGCTACATGGGCGTCGAGGCCATGGGCGAGATGCTCAACCCGGCACCCACCAACGAAACCCTGCAACTTCCACCCAGAGCCGCCTGAGCCGTGGCCACCTCAAACCCAAATGCAATTTCCACCACGTTGACGGACGCTATCAGGCTGTACCGCCCCCCCCGAGCGGCCGTGTGTGTGGCGCAGTGGCTTCCAATCCGGATGCGCGAGAGCAATTCTACAGGTCCGCAGAGAGGCACGTCAGTCTATGGCGGCGGCTGGCGAGTAGGCGCACGGGATTCCTAACCCTGGGGCCGTGGGTTCGAATCCCGTCGGGGACACCATTTTTTCAAGGGCTTCCTAAGATAGCCCACTCCTGCCACTCGGCCCTGCCTGGGCATACCAGCAAGAAAACACCCAATCCCCCTGCCACAGGAGGATCGGTTTGGGCCGTTCGTCGGCGCCGCTCTCAAGGCGCAGAAGCCACCGCCCCTCAGAGGCACAACCAGGGGTAGAAGAACGACACACCCATGGTACGCTACGCTTGTGCTTTCCTCATCGGCCCTGAAATGAACACTCTCTCTGGGATCAACATCTCCACAAGGCAGGTAGCAGTAGCCGACGAAGTCACACCATGGTGGGAGAGGTCATGGTTCATGACATTCTGTCTGGTGCTCATGGCAGCGCCGCTAGTCTGGCCTGATATACCCGGACTGACCGATTTGCCTGGTCATCTTGGACGCTACAAAATTGCAATTCATCTTCAGCATTCAGAATATCTCCGCCGCTTTTACGGCTTTGAATGGACTCTTGTGCCGAATCTTGGAGTCGACCTTCTGGTTGTTCCACTATCATGGATTATTAAGATCGAGCTTGCGGTCAAGCTCATAGTGCTACTGATACCCCCCCTTACCCTGCTTGGGTTCTTATGGGTAGCGCGAGAGGCCCATGGTCGGATACCTTCCACTTACCTCTTTGCAGCCCCTCTAATTTTTGGTTACCCGTACCAATACGGATTTTTGAATTTTACGCTTTCCGTTGCGTTGGCCTTCCTGGCTTTGGGCTTGTGGCTTTGCCTTGGGCGTTCTGGGCACACTGGGCTTCGAGCTCTCCTGTTCCTTCCTCTCTCGCTGGCTGTCTGGTTAACTCAAGCCTTCGGCTGGGGCATGCTGGGACTTCTCGCTTTTGCTTTTGAGATTACCCGGCAGTTAGATCTAAATCGCGCCTTCCCAAGGGCTTTTGTGTTCGCCGTGTGTCGCTGCCTTCCGCTGGTGGCACCATTTGCACTGACTCTCGTTTGGCAAAGCGCCAACGCGGAAGCTGCAACTGGAGACTGGTTCAATTTTACATGGAAATTTTCTGCAGTCATAACGAGCCTTCGTGACCGCTGGATTCTTCTCGATACCGGTTCGATCCTCCTGCTTCTCTTTGTTATTTATCTCGGGGCACGTGACCGTAAGCTGCATTATTCAAGGGGCTTAGCCTTTGGCGCTATCCTCCTCCTCTTGGCAATCCTTCTTCTGCCCCGTGTACTGCTTGGTGGCGCACATGTGGATAGTCGCCTAGTGCCCTACTTTTTGGCAGTTGCGCTTCTTGGTATACGTCCCTCGCTGGCCGGATCCTCACGCTTCGCAAACGTTCTTGCTCTCGCCGGCCTTGCCTTCTTCATCGTCCGCATTGGGTCAAACACAGTTAGTCTGTTGCTTTACGATCGGACTTACAATGCTGAGCTGCGGGTCCTCGATCACATCCCGAGAGGCGCCCGCCTTGCTGCTTTTGTCGGCGCCAATTGTCATCCGAAGTGGGCCACGTCTCGTCTCGAGCATCTACCGGGAATAGCGATCGTCCGCAAAGACGCGTTTTCAAATGATCAATGGACGATAGGCGGAAGTCACTTGCTTCAGGTCAAGTCGCCCTGGACGCGGTTCGTTGATCCGTCGCAGTTCGTAACCGCTGAACCTTGCAATAAAGAGAACTGGCAGACCATTGAGGACGCGTTACGACGCCTGCCGCAAGAAAATTTTGATTATGTCTGGCTCGTAGATCCACCTCCCTACGATCCGGTGCTGACCGGCTCTTGGAGGGTGATCTGGAGGCAAGGTGCCAGCGCACTGTTCGAACTGCACGGCGCGGGCGCCGCGCGCACCGCAGACCTACGTGCGCCCTGAATCCCGAGCCGTGCACATGTTAATTCTTGCGACAAGCGCACATTTTAAACCAGAATTTCTCGGAGGGGCGCTAGCACTACCTGGGCACTTGCAGTGGTAGGGTGATCGACCGACCTGTTGGTGCACGGCCTCGGCAGGAGGTGATCATGGCGGATGCCGTTCGCGGGGCGGGCGATCTGGATGCGTGGCTCGCACCCTTTCTCGCCGTGATGGGGCGCAAGACGCGGCGGACCTGGGCGCCCCTCTACTTGCGAGGGCTGCTTGGCCCTGGGGAGCGCAAGAGCCTGCAGCCGATGGCCACACGCCTGGGGCTCTCGGGACATGATCAGCTGCAGCACTTCATTGCCAGTCCCGCCTGGGACGATGGCCCGCTCTGGACGGTGCTGGCGCGTGAGGCGGACCGGCTGGTGGGTGGGCCCAATGCCTTCCTGGTGGTCGACGACACGGCGCTGCCCAAGAAGGGCGAGCTGTCGGTCGGCGTGGCGCGGCAGTACTGCGGGCAGTTGGGCAAGAAGGCGAACTGCCAGTCGCTCGTCTCGCTGACCCTGGCCCAGGGTGAAGTGCCCGTACCGGTGGGCCTGCGACTGTTCCTGCCCGAGACCTGGACGGAGGAGCCGGAGCGCTGCGCCCGGGCGGGCGTGCCCGAGACAGAGATGGAGCCGCGGAGCAAGGGCGAGATCGCGCTCGCCGAGCTGGACCGGCTCAGGGCCGCAGGCGTGCGGTTCGGCACCGTGCTGGCCGATGCGGGCTATGGCGCGAGTGCCGAGTTCCGTAAGGGCCTCACCGAACGCGGTCTCCTCTGGGCTGTGGGCATCCCTCGCAACCAGAAGGTCTACGGTGCGGGCGTGCAGGTCACCGTGCCAGCCGGGCGCAGGCGTCGCCCCGTGCCCGATGAGGAGCCCCGCACGGCCGAGGAGGTGCTGGCCGGGCTGTCATGGCGGCGCCTGACCTGGCGTCAGGGCACCAAGGGAGCGCTGGCTGCCAGGTTCGCCGCCACCCGCGTTCGTGTGGGCGACGGCGCGATCTGGGCCAACAACCGCCACCTGCCGGGCGAGGAGGTCTGGCTGGTGGGCGAGTTGCGCTCATCTGGCGAGCGCAAGTACCACCTGAGCAACCTGAGCCCGGGCACATCCCTTCGGGCGCTCGCGTCCACCATCAAGGCGCGCTGGATCTGCGAGCAGGCGCATCAGCAGCTCAAGCAGGAGCTGGGGCTGGGCCACTTCGAGGGGCGCTCCTGGACCGGGCTGCACCGACACGCGCTGATGACCTGCATCGCCTTCGCCTATCTGCAGCACCTGCGCCTTGCCCAGCACCGCCGAGCGAGCCGGGGGAAAAATGCCGCCCCGCATCCCGGGACCGCCACCATCGCCCAGCCTGCCCGCCCTACGTCAGGCCATCCTCCATCGGCTATTCGCCCATCTCGCCGCACCCACCCGATGCCCGCACTGCAGACGTCGGTTCCTGCCGCCCATCCACGCTAAAATGCCCAGGTAGTGCTAAGCTCTGTTAGAGCACGCGCTAGGCCCTGCTAACGCCTTAACCTGTGGCCGATGCTGACCGATGCTGGGCGTTCTCCGGGTTTACTGAGGGTGCTGTGGCATTGACGGACGAACAACGGGCAGCGCTGGAGCCCTTGGTCGAGACCTGTCGTCCCCACAAGAAGGTGCCGCCCCAGCACTTGCCCCGGACCATTGGGCCATCATCTGGCGGCACGACAAGGGGGCAAAGTGGCGAGCTTTGCCTGCGGAGGAAGGCCATGGTGGATGGCTGCCCAGATCTTCAGCCGCTGTCCTTGCCTCGGCACCTGGAAGCGCTTGCTGACCGTGGCGCAGCAGCAAGGCGTCGGGCTCGGCGTGACCTTCCTCGACGGCACCTCCGCCCGGGCGCACGGCAAGGCGGCAGGTGCGGCCAAAAAGGGCGCGACAGTGCAGGAGCGTGCGGCGCTTGGCCGCTCTTATGGGCACTTTGGTACCAAGGTCTGCGTGATCGCCGACAGCGCCGGTCGCACCAACGCCTTCTTCCTCGCCCCAGGTCAGGCCTACGAATGCCCCCTCCCACACCCTTGCTGGCCCGACTGCCGGGCCTGCCGCTGTGGGTAGTCGGCGACCGCGACTACTCCAGCCGCGCCTTGCGCGCGTACGTCTGGAACCTCAGTGCGCGGCCCGCGATTCCGTCGAAGTGGAACAGGGCGCCGGTCGCCTGCCCGAGTTGGGTCGGCCACAACTGCAACAGGGTCGAACGCCCCCAGGTAAGGCTGAAGGAATGGCGCATAGAGCTTTGAGCGACTGGAAGTGGCTGTGTCACTGAATTTTGGCCCAGCAGTGCTGGCGAATTCTGGCCCAGCTGCCGCTTCTGGCCGTTCTGGCCGGGCCGCGGCCCGGCCAGAACGGTCAGTGTCGCTGTTCTGGTGTCCTCCTCACGACTTGACGGGCTTGCGCTGCGCCGTGGTGCGGCGGAACCGGTAGGAGTCCGCCCCCGTGGTGATGATGTGCGCCCGGTCGGTCAGGCGATCGATCAGGGCCTTGCACAGCCGGGGATTAGGGATGACC
>NZ_WWDL01000074.1 GCF_009848505.1 Muricoccus harenae | reverse complement strand
ACGGTGTTTCATGATTGGAAGAATCGCAGGCTTTGCCGCCTATTCCAACCGAACTCTGCAATTCCAGCACCCAAATTCCGAGCTTTCCTGCCCCGGATCAACAGGTTGCTGGTTGTTCAAGGCCGACCACCGAAGGGCGGGGCACACGTCCGACGACGGGGTTCATTCGGTGAATGGGTGAAACAGTTGTTTTTGGTGCCGCTCATGGGCAGCGTGTTGGATGCTGAATGCTGGATGAGGAGCGCAGCGCTCCTGTCCGTGTCAGCCCGCTACGCTGAAGGAGGCGACCGTCGTGCATTGTCGGATTCTTATTGGCATGATCCTACTTCTGCCGGCCGTCGCGTCGGCCCAGCCGAGTGGCGAGCAGCGCTTCTACGACCGCGCCGGACGGTTCCAAGGCGCCGCCCGGACTGCCCCAAATGGCGATACCCGCTTCTACGACCGACAGGGACGATACACGGGCCGTGCCGATCCCCAACCAAGTGGCCGGACACGCTTCTACGACCGGCAGGGACGCTTTACCGGGGAGAGCCGGAGAGGCGGCGGTACCCATCCCGAGCCTCGCCAGTGAATTGCCGGTCAGTTCTCCTTAACCTCAAAGGCTGCATAGAACGGCGGCTGCTTTATTGCTGGTTACCCTCATCGCCACTCGGCGCTCCTTCTCCATCGAGGAAGGCATCTCGGAGCGTATCCGCGAGCGCGAGATGTACATAGGTTCTCAGGGCAGCGATGTGGAAATCGCGGATGCTGACAATAAGTGCCTCCTTCCGCTGCCTCAGGAATCGCTCGTCGAGCCACGGGCCAACGGCATAGCGGCTTAGGACCTCGATTAAGGCACCAAGCGCGAGGCCCCACAGGAGCGACTCTTCCTCGACCAGACCTACCAACGCGCCGATGCCCTGCCCCAACAGCAAGAAGGCTATCAAGAACTCCACTGCGCTAGTCTTGGCTCGCCGAAGGAGGTGTCGCCAAGTCCAGTAGACGTATTGCTTCGATGCCGACCACAGCGTGCTGTAGGCGAGGCGCCGCGTTGAACGGAGTCTGTCGCGGGTGATTACCCAGTTAGCCCTGTGCGCGTCTGGACCAAAGGTTATGGGCGTCATGGGAGACAAGCCGAGGCGCTCGTAAAAACTACGGCTGCGCAGGGCATCGATACGAGAACACGCGTCCATGACATGCCAGTGGATACGCTTTGCTCTGGTCTCCGCGCCGACCTCGGCGACACGTAGTCTAGCGAACCGCGCATGCTCGCGGAGAAGTTCGCGAATGTCAGCAATCGCCCGATCTAACCTCTTCCGTGCTGCCTTCAGCTTCCCGGGGCTGTCCTCTGCGTCCACAACCTCGACAATCATGCGCTCGGATCTATCGGCTAGTTCATCAGATGCCTTTCGCAACGTCCGAGAGATGTGCTGCGCGGCCTTGGATGCGATCTCCCTGTTAGCACATGCCTCCTCGACTACCCTAATGTGGTCATCCATGGCCGTTCGCAACTCGGTGTCATGCCATTGCGCCATAGGCACCTCCGCGTCTCGCGTCCGTTCGGATGCCAGAATGATGCAGATCGATTTCTTGGGAAGTCCATCAGAATCCGCTTGGTACTGATTGTCGGTGCTCACCCACCTTCACGGAGATTGGCTGGCTGCCCAGAGCGAACCGGCACACACATTTCAGATCGCCCACCGCAGCCGGGGCGGGCCAACTCCAAGGTGCGAAGAGGCGGTTCGGAATCGCAACTTCCGGTTCTTGTGAAGGAGCCTGCAAGGATACGTCCCATTGTAGGGCGCTTTCCCTTTGATCCTGTCGCACGTGTAGAACCCGGCGGCGTCCGAACTAAAGTGAAGATGGTACAGTTAGCTTCGGCTGAGCCGTGCCCCTTGCCTTACTCCCCCTCCCTCTCGCAATCGGTTGTATTCGGGAGAGGGGTGGCAGTCTCCCAAATACGATTCTTCGGCCGACGGCACGCTTGCTCGTTTTCATCCGAGCACCATTAGCAACGACTGCCTCAACCGTAATGGTCAAGCGGACGATCTGCACGACCGAACCCTAGATGTACGGCGAAGCTATCTCGCCGGTCATCACTGACGATGGACCCGCACCTTCGCCGATCATTTCGAGACGCCTTAGCCATGACCGCAGTGCGAATCAACAAAACGAACTTCGCGGCCGCTTGCCGTGGGCGGTCAGTCAAACCGGCCTCCAACAGTCCGCCTCGCCATCACGCATGAGCGCCAGCGAAGCTTTCAGGCCAGCTTGCCCGGCGTCTCACGGTCAGCCGTTGCCGGCCGCAGCACCGTGCCATGGGAGACCAACTTGGAGGGCAGCGCCGCGCAGGCCGGTCTGGGCAGCATCGAAACGATCATCCAGAAGCTGTGTAAGGAACTGTTGCGCCGTGCCTTGACAAAGGTGTGGACTCACCGCCCGCCTCTGTACCAGAATTGACAAATTCAGCTTCTCGGGCCGATTACTAGCAGCGGCCCACTTCGCGTCCCCGGCCACGCCAGCATTGGTGATTTTATCGTAGTGGGTAGACCAAGAAATTGTTGGCTCCGCCTTTTAGCGGCTCGTTGCGCAACGCGGAAGAGAGTCTTTTTAAGGCTTCCGATACTTTTAGGCCGGTGTTCATCCACGCCGCGCCAGATTAGCTATCGCAGCCGCCGCACAGCCTGCAAGGCCCTGCCATGTTGACCCAAGTAGCCTCGAGCGATGAGAGATTCCAACGGATACTCGGACAAACCGTCATCAGGAGCGAAATCCATGTTGGAGAGAATCGCATTCCTTGACTACGACGCTGCGGTGCCACCAGAGACTGTCAACGACTACAGCTTTTCTGTAGTCGGGCACCTGAAGGATTTCCCGGGGCACAATCCTGCAAAAGTGGATCGCGAGCAGGATGGGACGCAGCCAGTTGGGGAACTCCGGCGAAAGATTGCGAAGCAACGTCCCCCTAATGAAGCTGTGCTCGTTTCGCTCCAAGGTGTCTTTTTTCCTGCACTCCTGCTGCGCTCTGGATGGTGGGAGCGGCAGCAAGGCCAAGCTCTCGCAGAGACAATAGTTTGGCAGGATCAGCTTCAACACTGGCTTTTCAGTGGCTTCGAAAGGTGGGGACCGTCTTGGGACGTAAATCCAAGCACTAACCAATCTGAACAGTATCTATTTGGTCAGCTTGGCGAGGGAGACGAGGCTGATTCTTTGGCAGTGATCATATCACCATCAAAGAGTGGAGCTATACGCCAGCGGCTACAGCAAGATGCGCAGGCATTCAATGTTAATGCGAAGGGCTTCCTGTGCCACCGAAAGAACCTGCCAGATGCGGATTTAAGGCGTCTAACCGGTCGATGGGGGAAAAGTTTTAACTATTGCCTCTTGATTTCTTCATGCGAAAAAGACCACTTCATCGAACCCAGAGTACTTTCGGCGGCCGATATGTATTCTGGATACCTGTGGCAGTGCTGGATGCCTGAGGAGTGTGCAAAGGTAGACCGCTCCAAACTTAAGAGCGAATCTTTTGCATTACTGGAGCCACCGCAACTGAATCAAGTTTATTTTCTCTGGGAGCACACCGATTTTTCGAACTCCGACGCGGTCAGATATAACCTTGACAGTCTGGAGCACAAGGCATCATTTCTCCAAAATAAACGAGGTAAGTTGATATTGGTGCAGAAGTCATCAGAGCTTGTTAAGGGGGAGCAAGCCCTTTCAAGAGAGGACTTCTATGAATTTCTAATGAAGCCGTCCCGGTAGGCTGCGGCTTTGTAACATTGGAGAGGAACATGCACCGTCTGTTGGTGTTCAGCACATTGATTGTAGTTGGCGGTCTTATCCAGCTATGGATTACGGTCGCAGTGCTACTCGTGGATGGAAGCGTTAGCATCGATATGGGATTGATAGTCGCGGATGGAAGTCTTTTTTTCTATTCTATGAGTTTGCTGTGTGGCAGCATTTACACAATGCTGGATACGCCCAAGCTTCCCAAAGAGGGTTACCACATTTTCTTGTCGATTGTGGTTGGCTTCTTCACGGTTATTGGGGTTATCGTATACGGAGTAGACGTTGATCACTATCTTCGCCATAAAGAACACAGGTATCCCGCAACTCGTTACCTGATTATACAGACGGTATGTTCCCTCGTTACAATTTTTTATGCGATCTATGTGATAGCATTTACAAGCAAGCATACTGGCCGCTCGTCTTCGACTACGGCTAGTGCCGGAGGGTCAACGATTGACGTGGAGCTGCCATGACGATCTTCACATCAGATTTCGCGTTCTATGCCGTCCTAATCTTGGCAGCAGCGGCCTGCTTGGGGTTGCTTTTCGGATCGGTCGTACTGGCGTCACAAGCCCAGCGCCAAGAACCCTTAGCATCTCTGGTGCTTCAACTTCGAGCACGTTTGCGGTTGCCAATTTTGGATGATGAATGCTTTGCCCGCCGCATCGCCGGGATGATTGCGGCACCGGCCATCAACGACTGCTATCAACTCAGCATCTCAGTAGAAGGTGATTACGGGCAGGACAACATGGCGGCGGAGCCGGGAGATGAGGCAGCGATTCGAGTCGTCGTGGACGCACAGTTCAGCTTCTTGAATGTCAGCAATCGGGAGGTGACATTGTCCCTCAACCTACAAGAGGCGAAAGACCGCCTTGGATTAGGTGTTGGAGTAGAGTTAACTGCACTTTCGATCAACGGCAGTCCAGTTAACATCAAGAGCGGGGCCGCCGAGAATATGTCTCAGATAAAAGTTCCGAGTATGTCAGAATGCAGAGTGCACAGCAGGTCAGTACGTTATGGAGCGACGCCGTATGTGGCGCTGTTTGCACAGAATCTTATGGTTCGCAAAGGTGCCGTGCTTCGCGCAACTTCAAGCGTGCGTCCCAAAGTCCGCCTGTTAGTAGGTGATGGCGCTGAATACTCGCTGGAATCCGACGACTGGTGGAACTCAGCAGACATATGGGAGAGTAGAATGACAGTGGAAAGGCCGCTACTAAGCGGCGAAGTAATTCTATTGTCTGTCGGAATTTAATCCGCATTCTACCTCCACCACACGTTGAGGCGTCGGTCACGCAGGTCGTCCGCTGAACCATCATCGTGGAGATAGTTGTTGCTAATGGTGCTCAGATTGGATCAGCCAACGTACCTTCCCCCAATCGGTGGTCATGGGAGACCTCGAATACGTCTCGCGAATGGGCCGGCATGCGTCGTGCGAATGCGAGCAAAATCCGAGTGACGGATTTCCGCGAAACCCTATCCTGATTGGGCCTTCGCGATACG
>NZ_WWDL01000073.1 GCF_009848505.1 Muricoccus harenae | reverse complement strand
CCCGTACAGTAGGCCCGCGCCGCCGCAGCCCGGCTGGCATGACGCAACACCGCCGAGATCTCACCCAAATAAACCGCGAACCGCGCCTCGCCGCGCCGAAGGCCCGCAGCCCCTTCCATCTCTCTCGTCATGACCCATATATAGGAAGGACCGAGTAAAATGACACAGTAAGACTAAAAAGTGGATGCAAAAGCGCTAGTCCCCAGTTTCGACGGTGCCCCCGCAATGTCTTCACGGAGGTCACCCCGGCTGCTTAGTGGCTGAGCGCTCCGGCGCGTTTATGAGCTTTGGCAGCGCGGGCCGTCGAAGGCTCCAAGTGCCTCCTGGTCGGGCGATAGCGGCCACTTGGCGGGCTCCGGGCACCACGCACACGGAGCGGGCACCGCAAGGCTCGTTTGCATTGTCCGAGGCGATCCGCTCCCTCGCGAGCACTTCACAGCAGATCCCACAGAACCTTGGGGTCGACGTGGCTGACCAGTCACAGCCAGCTCATTTTCGCAAGCGCAGCCTGCACTCTGTGCAGGCCCCGAGCGTGAAGTTGCCCTGTCGGCTCACAGTCGGAAGCATTCTGCAGCGTTCCGGGATTGCATTGACGATGCAGTTCCGCAACTATCCGTGGTGGGCTCGGGGCGGGAATGGCGAGGCAGTCATCAAATTAAGACTCCGGGGCGACTGCGATTAGCGCGGGGATAGACCTAATCTGTACAGATCGGCGAGGAGGGATCATGCAGATTTCGGATATGGCCAAAACGGTACTTCGGTCCGCGGCACCGACTTTGCTTGCGGCCCTTGCGCTTCCACCACCATTCAACCTTATCGCGTCAGCTGTTGTATCGGGCGCGATGGCGAAATATCTGCCGCCCGGGCAGCAGCCGGCCCAGACCGGCACCGACGGCAGCCCGGCACTCAGCCCGGAGCAAGTGGGGCAGGTGGTCGAACGGAGCGCGAAGGATCCGCAGTTCCTGCTGGACCTGCGGCGCGCAGAAGACGATCTCAAGAAGTTCGAGGTCAATGCCCAAATTCGCTTTGCGGAATTGGAGTTACAAGACCGGGAGGGGTCTCGCAGGTTCCAAAGCGAGGCGAACATTGCGCCGCAGGTTTTCGACGCGGGCATGTCCCTGGTGAAAGTGGCGATGGTTGGCATGCTGATCGTTGTGGTTGGCTCCCTGTTCCTGGTCTTCGGTGGCGTGAAGTTCGATCCTTCCTCCAGCAATCTCGCTGTCGCTGCCTTTGGCCTAATTGGAACCGCGGTAGGCTTCGTGAATGGCGTAGCTGCAAGCATCGTGAACTTCTACTGGGGCAGCAGCCAAGGATCGAAGGATAAGGCGACTGAGCTCGCCAGCACGGTCCGGGATCTCGGACAGCAACTTGGCCGAGCCGCCAGTCGTGCGCCGGCGCCGCCGCTGCCGGTGCCCGCACCGACGCCGGAACCCACCGACGGCCAGGGGCAGATGCTCTCGCAGACGGAGCCCGCTAGGCCCGCCCCGGCTGGACTTCTTGCTGAGATCATGCCGGGCCTAACTCAAGCGCACCGGCATTTCCCGGACGGCGTCTCCTGGCAGTTGACGCCGGAGGGCATCTCTGTGGACGGCGCTCCGGCAAGTGGAACCGCAGGCGAGCCGAGCACGGTGCGGGGCATCTGGAAGCGCTACGGCGACCTGTGCTCCGCTTCCGCGAAGCGCTACGGCGTGCCAGTGGAGCTAATCGTCGCAACCATCGCCACAGAGAGCCGCGGCGACCCCAATGCGCGCCGGCCCGAGCCGAAGATCCGCGACGAAAGCGTTGGGCTCATGCAGACCCTGGTGAATACCGCGCGCGGGGCGCTCGGCCGGCGCGACCTGAGCGGGGACCATCTCCTCGATCCCGGCCTCTCCATCGAGGCGGGAACGGCCTACATTGCGCAGCAGCGGGGTTCCACGCATTTCGATCCACCGCTTGTCGCAGCCGCTTACAATGCTGGATCCATCCGCCGTGATGATGGGCCTGCGAATCGCTGGAAGCTCCTCGTCTTCCCAACTGGCACTGGGCGGCATGTGGACAACTTCGTCGAATGGTTTGCTGATTGCATGCGCGTGAGCGCCGCCGAGCAGTGGGGGGCGCAGGAAGGGGTGCCGAGCTTTGCCGGCTGTTTTGCAACCCAATCGCGGCCGCAGGCCTGATCGTGAGAAGCCGATGCCGCAGGATGAGCGGATGCCGGCACGGATTTGGCAAACCGAGGGCCTTGGCGAGGATGAGCTAGCGCGGCTGGGCAATGAGAAGGCCTATGCCGAGCTATGCAAGCTTAGAGAGGAGATTCCTAAGCTCCGAAACGACAACAAGCCGCTGAATCGGCACGCGGCTGCGGCCGTGTCGCTCGCGGCCGTGGTGATTACAGGGGCGCAAGTCTACAATACCATTGTGAACAGCCAGAACGAGCGAGAGCGAACCGAGATCAGTCAGGCCGAGCAACGAAGACGCAGCGAAACCGAGCAGCGCATCCGCTGTCTGGAGACTGGCACGAAGGTGGCGGAATTCGCCGCCTCCCAGCGGGACAGCTTCGTGAACAAGGAGCCGAAGGAGCAGGTCTCCTTCATGAACATCGTGCTGGCTTCTTTCTCGCCTGCTACCGCGCGGCGGGTCCTTGTCGCCACCGCCAGCGAGGCAAGAGATTCTGTCGTTCGCGCGCGGTTCGAGGAGGCTCTGGAGCAGCTACGCAGCGATCCCGCCACGGAGGCCTGTCCGGCCGTCAACCTGACCCTACGCCTGCCTGAGCCTCGGAGCGAGCAGCCGGTCCAGCCCCCTCCGGAGCCCGTGCCGCAGACGACCGGCGCCTGTCCGGCTGTCACGGCGCCCGCGAGTGCGGCGCCGCTCGCCATCTATCCCCATGTGGTGCTCGAGGCGGATCGGCCGGCTGTGCGGAAAATAGTGGACCGTGTGCGGGCCCAAGCGACCGATTTTACGAGGGTGCCGATCGACATGGTCGAGGTCCGCAACCCTCTTAGCCAGGCTGCGGAGATCCGGTACTACTTCCGAGAACAAGAGCCGCAGGCCCGGCGCTTAGCCGAGTTGCTGAAGTCGGCAGCGTGCCTGGAAGGGATTACCGGGCTGGGCGACTTCCGGGTTAACTATATCGGCGACCGCTACAGTAACCTGCCGCCGGGACGGATCGAGGTTTGGTTCCCGGCGATAAGCCGCAGCACGCAGCCGTAAGCTGCCCGAGTGATTTGGTAAAGGAGCACCCGCTTCGCTGCACCTCCATCGCCCTTGTTGCGCAATTCGGGTGAAGAGCACGACTGCCCCTCTATTCTAGTTTGGTCAGGCGACAGCGACGGTGTTGGGCATGCCGAGCCGGTTGTAGGTGTTGAGGATGGCGCAGCGGATCTGCACCTCAGCCACTTGGCGGGCGGGATCATGTGCCGCGAGCCGCTCGCCAAGGCGTTTGATGCGTGACATCGCTGTCTCGGCCAGGCTGCGGCGATGGTAGCCGCTCCAGCGCTTCCAGAGCCGCCGGCCGAAGTGCCGAACGGCACGCAGGGTCTCGTTGCGCTCGCATGCTCCTCGGGTCGGCGTCTTCCAAGGTTTGCCGTTGCGCCGGGGCGGCACGAGCAGGTCCGCATTGCGGACCGCTGCGGCCGCGTAGGCCGTGCGGGTGTCGTAGGCTCCGTCTCCGCCAACGGAGGCGATCTGCTCCCCTTGCGGCACCTGCGCCAGCGGATCGGGCAGAATCTCGCCATCGCCGTGCCAGTGGTCGGTCATCTCGACAGCCCGGATTTCGTGACTGTCTGCATCGACCGCCAGGTGCACCTTGCGCCAGATGCGGCGACGGTCGGCACCATGCCTCCTGACCTTCCACTTCCCTTCGCCCAGCACTTTGAGCCCGCTGCTGTCCACAACGAGATGCAGCGGCTCACCTCGGGCGCGGTAAGGAATGACCACGGTCAGCGCCTGCTGCCGGCGCGAGAGGGTGCTGAAGTGCGGTACCGACCACCCGAGCCCGGCTAGGCGGATCAGGCTTCCCACCAAGCCCTGGGCCGCCCGCAGCGGCAGCTGGAACAGCACCTTCAGCGTCAGCGCGCACTGAATCGCGGCGTCGCTGAACACCGGCAGCCGGCCCCGCTTGCCCGAGCCCGCCGGCGCATGCCTGGCCAGGTCCGGCGATAGCCAGACGGTCAGGTCGCCGCGGGCAATTAGGCTCCGGTCATACTCGCGCCAGTTCCGCACGCGATCCCGCTTCATCGGCCGCTCAGCCCCGTCGCATCCTTCCTCATGGCCCATCACCCACGAGTTTTCCGCAACAACGCCGTTTGAAGGGCTTGCGGCGAGGCGCCGGAGCATGAGGCGGATCATGGCAAGACGGACGGAGGCCGCGGCTTTGCGTGCGTGACGCTCATAGCCACAGGCCAGCCTGCCACAGCGGCTGACCCAAGCCAGGGTCCTCTCCACGATCCAACGTTTCGCTCGATTTGCGACCTCGTCGTCTGCTGAGATCGCTGGCGCTCGTCACGGGGGCGCACTCACAATGGCTTACATTGTGCAAAAGTGTGGTGCGGAAGTTGCTTGCGACCGTCCGCGACGACTTTGTTGCCCCCTGGTCGGCGGCTCTCTCGCGTCGATAGCTTGAAAGCGGAAGCGCCGCTCTTGGCCAGCTCTTACCGTTCCGCTTCGCGCCGATGGTGTTGATAAAGTCCGGGGCGCAGCGGAGTGCGAAACTGCCCACTCGATGGTTGAATCCGGCCGCAACATGGCTTCGCGCAGGTGGGCTGCTACAAACGAGTCTTGCGTCAGACTGACTGCCGCATGTCTGTTGCCTCAGGTATCAGCCTGGCAGCGCTCTTGCTGAATGGTTCAGGCAGCGGCTCGGGCAAGCGGGCGGGCGCATGCGCAAGGTACTCGTGGTCGCGCTCGCCCGGAAGCTGCTCATCGTGCTGTGGAGGTTCGCCACCCAAGGGCTTGTCTCGGAGGGCGCCACCGCCAGAGTCGCCTGACAGGCCTAGGGGTTCCACCGGGGCCTGCTCCGCCGACTGGCCCAGGGGATCGAGGTGATGGTCGCCGAATGAGACCACGGGCGCCTCGCGCTCCGCCGCATAGAGTGGCGCCATCCCTCGGAGCTTCGCTGGTCCGGATGCGGGACCGTGGTGGGGACGCCGTCCCGCCGGATGCGAGGTTAGGGTTTGTCAGGGATTAACTGCGCGATTTGGAGCATGGCGAGGCCGGATCGTGTAGTTCCACTCGCCATGGAAGTTGGCACGGCTGATGTTGATGTTTGCCATCTCTGCATCGGAGACGGTGATGCCCTTGGGATAGGCGTTGGTGTCGAGTTCG
>NZ_WWDL01000072.1 GCF_009848505.1 Muricoccus harenae | reverse complement strand
GGAAGCAAACATCGTTCATGTCCTTCGTGAATGGCGACGGCTCGATGTCGTCGTCTGCTGGACACCGATATGTGCCTCTCCCCGGCCCCACTCCACTTCCTATGGGTAATGCATTCCATTCGTCCGGTGCATAGTGCTGGCCCGCCGAAGGCTGGCTGACACCCAGGCGCGCCCGCGCTACGCCTCCACCCGTCCGCCGATCGCAATGAGCGATTTCGTCAGGAGCATGAACCGCTCCCGGATGATCTCCGCGTCGGGGAACAAGGTCTTCATCTCCGTCGTGCTGAGCAGGTCACACCCCTCCACGAGTTCCGCGGCATCCGAATAGCTCTCCGCCCTTTCGACCCATCCCCATCCCCTTTTTCTCAGCAGGGCAATCCGGGCCGGTTTGGGGAGAAACTGAAAGCCGGGAACGAGGAAATGAGGCTCGATCGGAAACCAGTAATTCGGGGTCTGCACATAATATGCATGCGCAATCCGCCTCGTCTCATCGGCAGCGCTCTTCTTGTCCTTCCAGGAGCCGACATGCTCGATCAGCGAGTTCGAATGGGAGATGTCGAACTGCTTGCCTTCGAACCTGCTGAGGGCGCGGGCATCGGCGCCCACATAGCGAAATATCCCGTCGCCCGCGTCGCTCTCGCCCTCGAATTTGAGGTTCGCCAGAACGATCGTCACGTTCCTCGACCGCAGATAGCTCTGCCCGAACATACCCCAGTATTCCCGGTCTCCGCCAACATCGACGACGGAGCAGCTTCCCTTTCGGGAATAAACCCTCTCGATCATGTCCCGCAGGTATTTGCTGCGCGCCGCCCTCATCCTGGACGCCAGCGATGTCGGAACCGTGTTATCCCACAGAATAGATCGGAATACTGCCATCGGCGCCTCGCACGCTGGTGTCTGTGAATAGCTTGACCCTTGAAGTTAGCCGGGGCCGCATAGCCCAGTGCCATGGCGCAAAAGGAGTAGTACCGAATTCCCCGGGCCGAAGGCGGGGAAAGCGGGCATCGTCGGGCAAGCCTTCCTCCCGCAAACCGGCACCCTTCCAGATCGAAGTTCGATCGCCGTCAGCCGCCGCAGGCCGCCGCCCGCCCGAGAAGGAAGGCCCTCTCCGGCGCATTCCGGCTGAACCCGGCCGCAAGCTCGAACTGCACCCTGGCTTCAGCCAACCGCCCGGCCCGGAACAGGAAGTCGCCCCTGGCCGCCGGCAGCGGGGCATAGTTCCCCAGGGCCGCCGCCTGGCTGATCCCCCGTCGAGGAGCGCCAGCCCAGCCTCCGGCCCGAAGGCCATGCTATGCGCCACCGCCCGGTTCAGCTCGACCACCGGCGAGGGCATGACCTTGCCCAGCCTGTCATAGAGCGACGCGATCCTCCTCCAATCCGTCTCCTCCGCCCTGCGCGCCCTCGCATGGCAGGCAGCCAGCGCCGCCTGCAGCGCATAGGGCCCCTCCGCCCCACCCAAAGCCTTGGCCCGGGCCAGTGCGGCAAGGCCCCGGCGGATCAGCAGCTGGTCCCAACGGCCACGATTCTGCTCGGTCAGGGGCACCAGCGAACCATCGGGCGCCGTGCGGGCCGCCAGGCGCGAGGCCTGGATCTCCATCAGCGCGAGCAGCCCGAACACCTCCGGCTCATCCGGCGCCAGCCCGGCAAGGATGCGCCCCAGGCGCTGCGCCTCAGCGCAAAGCGCCGGCCGCAGCAGGTCCTCGCCGGCGGTCGCCAGATACCCCTCGTTGAAGATGAGGTAGATGACCTCCAGCACCGAGCCGAGGCGCGCCTCCCGCTCCTTGCCGCGCGGCACCTCGAAGGTCAGCCCCGCCTTGCCCAGCGTGGCCTTCGCCCGGACGATCCGCTGGGCGATAGTCGCTTCGCTGGAGAAGAAGGCGCGTGCGATCTCATCGGTCGTCAACCCGCCGATCAGCCGCAGCGTCAGCGCCGCCCGCGCCTCGGTGGACAGCACCGGATGGCAGGCGGTGAAGATCAGCCCGAGAAGCTCGTCGCCGACCTCGTCATCCATGGCCGCCTCGGCATCCTCGAAGCCCGTGTCGCGCTCATCCTCCAGAGCCCGGCCAATCTCGGCATGCTTGCGCGCGCGCATCCTGTCGCGACGGAACCCATCGATGGCCCGCCGCTTGGCCGCGGCCATCAGCCAGGCGCCCGGCCTCTCCGGTACCCCGCTCCTCGGCCATTCCGACAGGGCGGCGGTGAGGGCGTCCTGCGCCAGCTCCTCGGCCAGCCCGACATCCCGCACCATACGGGCCAGCCCCGCGATGAGCCTGGCCTGCTCGATCCGAAACACCGCCTCGATCGCCCGATGCGCCTCCGTCGCCGCCGCCGGCGCAGACCGCGGCGGCGACGCAGCGGGCTTCAGCGGCCCGCGACCTTTTCGCGAAGCCGCTCTTCCCTCTCGGCAAGCTCCGGCGTCAGCGCATCGCCGAAATCAGCGGCCTCGAAGACCGGGCGGATCTCGATCTCGCTCGGCCCGAGCATCGGATTCGGGCAGCGCTTCACCCACTCGACCGCCTCGGCCATGTCCTTGACCTCCCACAGCCAGAAGCCCGCCACCAACTCGCGCGTCTCGGCGAAAGGCCCGTCGATGACGGTGCGCCCCGGCCCGTCGAAAGCCACGCGCTTGCCCTTCGAGGAAGGATGCAGGCCTTCGCCGGCCAGGAGGATGCCGGCCTTCACCAACTCCTCGTTGTACTTGCCCATCGCCTCGAGCAGCTCGGTCGAGGGCATGGTGCCCGCCTCGCTATCCGTCGTCGCCTTCACCAGAACCATCACGCGCATCGCTTCGTCTCCTCTGATCCGCCAAGGCCGCGGCGGCCTCGTGCACAGACGACGATCGAGCTTCGAGGGAATCGACACCCCGTCCAAAGTTTTTTGGCCAAAGTTTTTTCGCCACGTTTCAAAGGAGGTCGAGCCGCACCCCCGCTCAGCCTTCCGCCCGAACCCCCGCGTAATGCCGCACGAACCCGGCCCCGATCGCCACCAGCCGCTCCACCACCAGCTTCCCCGTCTCAGCGCTGGAAAGCCGCGGATCCCCCGTCCCCACGCCATCTGGCGAAGGCCCGTCATACTCGCTCGGCACATTCACCTCATGCCCCTCGAAGGACACCGCGCCCCAGCCCATGAAGGGCAGCCCCAGGCAGGTCCCGTCCGCCTCCCGCGGCTCCGGCACCAGGTCCGGCCGCATCCGCTCCGGCGTCAGATGCATCGCGATGCTCGCCAGCGGATCGGCCCCATGCCCGGCCGCCCGGCGCGCCCGCTCCGCCCCCATGACCTCGGGCAGCAAGGCCCCCGCCACCTTCCACAGGTAGAAGCACGGGAACACGCCCTTCCCCGCCAGCATGAAACGCTGCGTCACGTCATGGATCACGGGCGCATTCCCCCCATGCCCGTTCAGCACCACGATCCGGTCCAGCCCATGGCGCAGCAGCGCCTCGATCATCTCCGTCAGCACCAGCTCGAAGGCCCGGCCCGACAGCGCGATCCCCCCCGGCATCGCCCCGAAGAAATCCGCCTTCCCAAACGGCAGCACCGGCGCCACCACCGTCTCAGCCCCCGCCTCGCAGGCTGCGCGCGCGATCCGCTCCGCCACCAGTTCCGCCAGCAGGTAATCCCCCATGGACGCATGCGGCCCCTGGTCCTCATGGCTCCCGAGCGGCAGCAGCACCACCGGGCGGCGCGCGTAAAGCGCCCGCGCCTCCCCTCCCGTGATCTCGCCCATCCTGACCTTCATGCCCGGTCCCTCCCGCATCCCCGAAGCTCTGGCCGCAGACCCAAGCCGAAGCAACCGCTTCCGCACATGAACGTTTAGGGAACAGCAAAGAGGGAGATGCCCGCATGGCCAACAAGGCCCCCGACCACAACCCCAAGACCGACCCTGAGCCCGGCTCCAACACCATCAAGGACCCGGACAACTGGACCACCGGCGATGAACCCATCACCGGCGCCCAGGCCTCCTACCTCAAGACCCTTTCCGAAGAGGCCGGCGAGGAATTCGACGAGGGACTGAGCAAGGCCGAAGCCTCGAAGCGGATCGATGAGCTTCAGGAGAAGACGGGGCGCGGCAGGTAAATGGCCCCAGGAGGCCCTGCCTCCTGATCACCCCTTCGCCGCATAGACTGCAGGAGGTTAACTGCCAGGGTTCTACAAACCGTCTGGACCTGCCGGGGGAGAGGGCGAGCAGCCCTCTAGGGCCACTACGGTTGCAGGATGACGCCAAGCCGCGCCGACGGCTCGCGGCGCGAGAAGGAGATGCAAAGGTAGGACGGCGGCTGGCTCGCCCACCGTCGACGTCCCCGCACTGCGTTCTGCTCAGCACCCCAGGCGCGGGCGCGTCCGCCGCGTAAAGTTTGACCGCTCCGTTATAAAGGCCCAGCCGCCGGGCCGCGGTGACGCACGGCGAGGCAGGAAAGCCCGCATCCCTATCGGCGCAACGGTTAGGCAGCTTGTTAACGTGATCGTTCAGCACCCGAGCGCCAATCCGCGATATCGCCACCTCATGAGACCTCGCATGAGCTTCTCCGTGTCGAGGCTGGGGTTGGATCCTGAGGCGGCGGCCTTGGCTTGGTCGTGATCGAGGCGGAGCCTCATATCGGGCGAGCCTGGCCCGCTAAGGGCTCGTCAGGCAATAACGGAATCGGGCTGAGCGGGGGTGTTCGACAGGATTCCTGTATCGTTGGCGATCCCATAGCCTGTTGGGATGATCGATCCCAAGGTAATCCGAGCGCGGTTTGCACTGCTGTCACCGCATCTGAATGAGCGGGCGCGCCGGTTGTTGGCGGCGAGCGAGGCGCGTGCGGCCGGGTATGGCGGCATCGCGGCGGTGTCGCGGGCGACCGGGATTGCGGCCAGCACGATCGGCCGCGGCTTGCTGGAACTGGACAGCGTTGTGCCGCCGGAAGCTGGACGGGTGCGCCGTCCGGGCGGCGGACGTAAGCCCCTGGCGATGACGGAGGCGACGCTGGTGGGCGATTTGTTGGCGCTGGTGTCGCTGAGCGAGCGGGGCGACCCGATGTCGCCGCTGCGCTGGACCTGCAAGAGCCTGCGCCGCC
Organism: Muricoccus harenae; assembly: GCF_009848505.1. GTDB lineage: Bacteria > Pseudomonadota > Alphaproteobacteria > Acetobacterales > Acetobacteraceae > Roseomonas > Roseomonas harenae. The sequence goes on along the minus strand of NZ_WWDL01000072.1, from coordinate 455 downwards.
TGGCGGCAGAATTGGCGGAACGTGGCCATCGGATCAGCCACACCGTGGTCGGCGAGGTGCTGAAGCAGCAGAAGTTCAGCCTGCAGGGCAACCGCAAGACCCGCGAGGGCGGCAGCCATCCAGACCGCGACGCGCAGTTCGCCCATATCAACGACAGTGTGGCCCGGGCGCTGGCCGAGCAGCAGCCGGTGATTTCCGTCGACACGAAGAAGAAGGAACTGGTCGGCGACTTCAAGAACGCCGGACGCGAATGGCGCCAACAAGGCGAGCCGGAGGAAGTCCGCGTGCATGACTTCCTCATCAAGGAGCTGGGGCGGGCGGTGCCCTATGGCATCTACGATCTCGCCGCCAATGCGGGTTGGGTCAGTGTCGGCATGGACCATGACACCGCGGCCTTCGCGGTCCAGACGATCCGCCGCTTGTGGCACGACACCGGCAGCCTACGCTATCCGAAC
>NZ_WWDL01000071.1 GCF_009848505.1 Muricoccus harenae | reverse complement strand
AGCGGTCCAACTGGCCCAACGAAAAATCCGGCCCGCCCACGTCATCGCATGGTCACTCTGGCGACGAGCACATCAAGCTGTCGCCCAGCAAGCCCACCTCAAACGTAACGCGCAACTGTAATGCTAGTGCCGCTTTCTACCGAACCTAGCGGAGACTGACACGAGCGGTGCCCCCGCGCCGCAAGGCCGCCAGCCACAAGCTTTCCCGCCGCGCCGGCCGGCCGCGTGATAAGCCCGTCGCAAAAGTGGCAGGCGCGGTTCCTCTGCTCATCGGCACTCTCCCCCGCCATCGTTGATAACGCGCATGACGCGTCCCCGGGTACGGAGACAACCGTCGTAGATCTCCCCTTCAAAGCTGTCCCCGTTGCTGGTGTAGACAACGCGCCCGTGCGGCTTGTCGTTCAGAAAATTCCCGTCGATGCGCACATTGCTGCCTGGAAACACCTCGGTGCCAAAGCCATTGCGCATGTCATTGCGCCACGCCCCGGTATAGACCGAGGAAGCACCGCTCGGGCTGAACACCCGATAAGTGCCTGTTCCTTCGCGCTGGTCGTTCGCCCAGCCGCCCTCATAGGTGGTGCCGCCGCCATAGTTCATCGCGCCGGTGCCGCTGCGCCGGTTGCTGCGCCATTCACCGGTATAGCTTGTGCCGTTGCCGTAGTTCATCGTGCCGATGCCCTGCCGAAGCCCAGCCACCCACTGGCCCATGTAGCGCGCACCGTTGCGCCAGCTCCGCACGCCTCTCCCGTTCGGAAGGTCGTCGCGGAACTCGCCTTCATAAGTGCCGCCATCCGAACCGCGGAACTGCAACATTCCCTGCCCATTCGCGCGTCCGTCGTGGAACTCGCCCTGGTAGAGATCGCCATTCGCCATGATCCGTACGCCTGGCCCACTGATCCGGCCCGCGCTGAAGGCGCCCTGGGTGTTCGCCAGAGTCTGGCCATTTACGGAAAGAAGGTATTCGCCCGGGCCGCTGGCCAAGCCATCACGGCACGCGCCAGACCACTGTACGCTGGCGCCAGGTGGCGCGCCAGGAACGTAGACCGAGCAGTGATTGCGCGGGTCGGTCAGCATGCCCGGTACCGCTGGCCGCTCGGTGAAGCGCCCGCTGCTCTCGTACGAGTCCCGGGGGGCGGTCTCTCCGCCACGCCGCTCCCGTGCCTGCTGCCGGCGGAACTCGTCCAGCCGTTCGCGGACTTCGTCCCGCCTTTGCCGCGCCTCGTATGAATCCTGCTGACGTCTCTCCTCGCGCGGGCGCCGCGTTTCCTCCCGCCTTTGCCGAGGCTCGGGCATCTCCTGCTGAACAGGCTCGGGCGGCCGCACGTCCGTCGAAGCGGAAGGCAGGGCAGGGGCCGGGCTTGGCTGAGCGGGCGCGAGGTTGAACTGCGCCTGTGCAGCGGAGACAAAGACGAGCGAGGCCAAGGAGGCCCCGACAAAGGCGCGCATGTCGACTCCTATGTGGGCGGGAGGGAGGTGGCCGTGATGACCCGTGCTTCGATGCGCTCGCCCCCGTCCTGAGCCGCATGGATCGCAGAAGCCAGCGCATCAAGCGCCTCGGACGATGTTTCGACGGCAGGGCGCCGTTCCGCGAAGAGCGCGCGGTCGGAGGTGATCGCGACCAGCAGACCGGTACCGTATGGGGAGGCAGCCGTCCAATATGGCTCGCCGAATTCCAGTGAGGAAGAAGCAGGGAGCGGCCGGTCCGATTGCACCATGTTGCCCACCTGCCCTTCCGAGCCGAAGAAGAGGACGTGCAGGTAGGTAGGCCTGTCCGGAGTACGCACCCGGAAGCGCAGGTTTTGCCCCGCCGGGAGGGGATCGGGGCTGCTCAAGGCCAGGCGCGGCAATGCTTCGCCGTGCACGGCCGTCGGGCGGACGGTCTGGAGCACCTGGCAAAGATCGGCATCGAAGGTTTGCAGATCGAGCTGAACTTTATTAGACGGCAGGCCAAAGGCGTCTAGCGTGCCGAGCAAGGCACTCTTGGAACTATCCCGCAGCACGCCGCTCGCTGAGAACCGCCGGTCGTCAGCCTCCACCTCCAGCAGGGCGCAATCCGCTCGGCTTATGGCTGCGGCCGCGCCTGCGGCAGCCGACGCGAATGCTGACGGCGGTGTCAAAGCGGGCGCCCGCACAGGGGCGGGCGGAGGCGTCGGAGCGATCGCCGCGCTCGGCAAAGGTTGCTGCGCCGGAAGGAGATCCCCATTCAGGGCCACTACGACCCCAACAAAGGTGCAAAAGCTAAGACCAGCGGCTACGGCCGCATAGAGCGGGCGCCGCGGCTGACTCTGAGGCTCCTCGGGCAGGCCTTCGATCGGCTCTTCTATCGTCGGAGCTACCACGGGCGGCCGAGGATGTTCGCGCTGTGCTCGCGGTGGAGGTGGCGCGGGGGCCTGCACAGGCGGGAGGGGGGCGTCGCCCTGAAAGGCTTTTGGCTCCAGGGCGCGTAGCGCCGCTATGAATTCCGCCGCCGACTGGTAGCGATCCCCGGGGTGCTTCGCCAAGGCCTTGGCAACGATCGTGTCGATGGCCGGTGGAAGCGGCGCGCGCTTCGATGGCGGCTCCGGCTCGACAGTGCTGCTTCCGAAGGGAATGTCGTCGCGCCCGCCGATGAACGGTTTCTGCCCAGTGAGCAACTCGTAGAATATGACGCCCGCTGCCCAGATGTCGGCACGCCGGTCGGCGTGCCCAGGGATATGCTCGGGCGCCATGTAAGGATCCGTACCGCCCCCTACCTGCGTCCTGTTCGCGTCATCTTCGCTACGCGAGATGCCGAAATCCGTCAGCCTGGCGGCGATCTCATTCGTGACGGAATTGGTCGTAAGTATGACGTTGCCCGGTTTCACGTTCCGGTGAATCACACCGTGCTCGTGCGCGTATTCGAGGGCAGACAGAATCTGCTCCATCAGCCGCAAAGCGCGCGGCATCGTTTGCCGCCCGCTGCGGTCGAGGACCTGCCTAAGCGAGAAGCCTTCAACCAGCTCCATTACGATCCAGGCATGATCCGCGGTTTCACCGTAGTCAAAGACCGGGACGATGTAGGGATGTGAGAGTCTGGCTCCGGCCTTGGCTCCGACACGGAAACGACTGATCGTATCAGCGCTTGCCGTGCTGTTCGGAATCGGCAGTTCGAACAGCTTCACCGCGACAAGGCGGTCGAGCATGCGGTCATACGCCTTGAAGACCGCTCCTCCATCGTCCCCGCCGAGCGGCCCGCCCAGCTCGTATCTGCCTGCAATCTTCGCCAAGAGCCTCTCTCCACCAGGCCAGTGCTTCGGCGTGGTTACATGTACCCGCAGCCCAAACTTGAGATCAGGCCCCTCCGCGCTGATTGTATATCAACGATTTGCCGGACACTGCGGGTGAGACCTGCCATGCCCGGCTAAGTCCGAACTCTAATAAGCGCGTCGCTCCGCGGTAATCAAGGCGCTGGGACCGGCTTCAAGGCCGACGGCTATTTCACTGCTTTTTGAACGGAAGATATCACGAAACTGTGTTTGACAGACATCAGCATGCGACTGCAGGAGGCTTAGCGCATGGCATCAAGTGCAGCCTGCCTGAGTCTCTCGGTAGAGAGGGAGAGCGCTGGCCGAACATTCTGGTAGGATGAACCATCGGCCAAGCGCACGGCGGGGTATCAGGCAAAGCGTTTTGCCTCATAGGTGCAAGAGTGAGTCGAGCTGGCCCTTACTCATAGGGAGAACTCGAAATACAGATCGCGATCGAGCGCACCCGACCGACACTGAACGGTCAGACATGGCCTACGTCGAGGCTTACAGGAGCGCTTGCGGCTCCGGCAAGTCCACCGAGATAGGCAGCACGAACTTCGAGGTTGCTTCACAACTCAGCAGGCTTGGCAACAACAAGCAGTGAACCCTGCGACCTACGAAGCCAAATTCGCATTCTGCTCGACCAGCAGCACCGTGGTTCCGAGCTTACGGGTCGAGGTGATGATGCGGAATACCTGCTGCACGATCAGCAGTTCCAGACCAAGGCTGGGTTCATCCAGGAGCAGCATGCGGGTCTTGGTCCTCATGCCCCGGGCAACCGCAACAAACTGGAGTTCCCTTCCAGAAAGCGTCCAACCCAACGCGCGTTCCAGGGGCGTAAAACCGGGAAAGAAGTCGAACATGCTGTCTGCTTCGCATTGCAGCTGCCGCCGGGGTACGCCACGCCGGTTGCCGCCGCCGAGCAGGATGTTCTTCCGCACCGTCAGCCCGGAAAGACGCGGCGACCTTCCGGCACATGCGCGATGCCCAGGCAAGCGATGGCCTCGGACTTGAGCCCCACCAACGACTGTCCGGCAAAGTTCAGAGAGCCGGAAAGGTTCGGAACCAAGCCGCTGATTGACCGGAGCGTCGTGCTCTTGCCGGCACCGTTGCTGCCGAGCAGGGCCACGATCTCGCCTTCACCTACTGTGAGGTTCAGGCCTTTCAGGGCGTCCGCCGCACCATAGCGTGCCCGCATCCCATGCGGATGCGCTGACGCATGCTGCGGCGCTCGTCACCGCTGCCATCATGGGGCTTCTCGCCTTCGGACCGCCAGGCGTACTGGCGCTGCCACTGCTCCTGCTCCTCGGAGCCGCCTGGATCTTTGCGCTCGCCACGCTCAACGGCACGGCGCAAGCCATCCTACCGAACCGGGTTCGCGGCCGTGTGCTGGCCGTCTATCTCACCGTGTTCAATGGCGCGATGGCGGCGGGCAGCCTGGGCTGGGCGCGGTGGCGGAGGCCTCGGGTGTTCCGGGCGCCCTGCTCATCGCGGCGGCGGGGCTGGCGGTCGCCGCCCTGGTGCTGCACAGGGTGAAACTGCCGGCGGGGAGGCCGATCTTGTCCCGTCCATCCACACTAGCCTGAGCCCTGCTGGCCGACCCTGTACCAAGTCTCGACGGAACGGCGGCGGATGCGGAGCGGGTGCTTGAATGGCTGATGGTGGAGTCCTGCGCCAGCACCAGCACCAGCACCAGCACCAGCGCCAGCGTGTGTCCAGGCCGATGCGAATGTGCAGGAAGCGGTGCGCCGCTTTCACCAGGGGCCAGGAGCGCCTGTCGTCCGCCATTACCTGACGGTCGGGCCCGATCGAGGTAGCTAGCGGGCTCTAGGGGGCGCCGTGATCGAGCGGCCCCTTTGCAGGTTGACGGCCGCCTTCCCGAAGCGGCCTGCGCGAGCGGTGTTCCCGTCGGTGCCGGGTCAGGAACTCAGCCGCCTCGCTGCCCCAGTTCGCACCCGATCTCAGCCAGCAACTCCTCCGTATGTTCCCCGAGCAACGGGGCAGCACGCATGGGGGAGGGCTGGGATGCGCTCCAACGCGTGGGCACGCGCAAACTGCGGACCTGACCTTCGCTGGGATGCCACGCTGAGCCGAAGAAGCCGACGGCGTTAAGATGCGGGTCCTGCAGGATGCTGCGCAGGTCGTGCATGGGCGCAAACGGAATATCTGCGTCCGTGAGTGCCTCGCTCCATTCCGCTGTGCCGCGGGTGGCGAGCACGCGAGACAGGGTCTGGTGGAAGAGCGTGGCATGTTGGCTGCGCCCGGCCTGGGTCGCGAAGCGCGGGTCCTTCCCCAGTTCCTCCGTGCCGCTTACGCGGAGGAAGGCCTGCCAGTGCCGGTCATCATAAATCAGCACACAGAGATGGCCGTCGGCCGTGGCATAGGGCCGGCGCATCGGCGCGAGCAGCCGCGCATAGCCACCCTCGTCCGTCGGTGGCTCATGCGTCAGTCCACCGAGATGGTCCCCCAGCACGAGGCTCGCCATGGTCTCGAACATAGGCACTTCGACGCTCTGGCCCTCTCCGGTCGCATCGCGGTGGCGCAAGGCGGCGAGGATGGCGATAGCAAGGTGCAGCCCCACCGCGCGGTCGGCAATGTTGACGGGTGCATAGCGCGACTGGCCGTCCCCGCTTTCGGCCATCAGGGCTGAGATGCCGCAGGCACCCTGCACCAGGTCGTCATAGGCCGGGCGGTCCGCATACGGGCCGTCCTGTCCATAGCCGCAGGCGCTGGCATAGACGATGCGCGGACTGGCTTGGGCAAAGGCAGCATAGCCTAGCATTACAGTTGCGTCTTTCCTCGATCTCTGAATCCATGGGTGATCATGGTTCAGGGGACGTGGATGAGGGGCGCTTCGATTGAGACGGTGCTGGAGCTCTGGGCATCGTCATTGCGCGAG
>NZ_WWDL01000070.1 GCF_009848505.1 Muricoccus harenae | reverse complement strand
GGAAGCAAACATCGTTCATGTCCTTCGTGAATGGCGACGGCTCGATGTCGTCGTCTGCTGGACACCGATATGTGCCTCTCCCCGGCCCCACTCCACTTCCTATGGGTAATGCATTCCATTCGTCCGGCGCATAGTGCTTAGCCGTGACGACCTAACCGGCCGTGGTGCGGATCTTCCCCAGGCTTGATCGCCGCCCCCTCGTTCTTTGCGCGGCGGGCTCGGGCAATCTCTTTCCAGCGGAAACTCCGGTTGAGGCGCGCCGTCCTCGATCACAGCCTCGCGCGCGGCATTCTTTTGGGCTGATCCGTGAGTGATGAACCAGTAGGAAGCGCGCATGGATGCCGCCGTTGATCTCCGACCCGACCCTCAGACCAAGCGAGACAGCTATCTTCGGATCGAAAGGATCGGTCGACCGGCAGCGCCCTGGGTATGGAAAATTTACTCAGCGGACGACTTTTTTATGCAGCAGTCCCGGCTGGGCTATCGCTGTGCCGAAGACGCATTGAAGGTCGGCGAGGTGTTTCTGCGGAGGGCGCGGTCCGGCAAGTACCTCGCCAGTGCTTGAGCCTGCACCACCCGCCTGGAAGCAGCGCATCCTGATCCTTGCGCGGGCCTGCGGCATTGAGAGGCACCGGGGCTGAGGAAGACGGAACATGGGCCGAAAGCGGATGCACACGCCAGAAGGGTTCAGTGAATCCTCGACAGGCTGAGGTACTGCTCGCATAGGGCAGGCCGGTGCTTCAACTAGAAGAGGCCTGCGACCTCGTCAGGAAGTGGCCGCGTGATAGGCGGAGGTTCCGTATGCCCAGCATCGTCGCCGACTTCACGCGCGAAGCTCTGTCATTTGGGTCGCCCGGACACTTACCTCGAACTATATGACCGGCACTCTGGCTGATCTCTTCATTCGTCACTGCAGTTTCCTCTGCCCCACGGTTGATTGAGACATCCCGCAAGCGGACGGTATCCGCCGATGGGGTGCACGATGACGACAGAAACGATGGACGCGGCCGGTCCTGGACGGGGTGGCCGGATGTCGCGGCAGCGCAAGCGGGATGCGGTGCTGCGGCTGCTGCGTGGCGAGGACCTGGAGACGGTTTTGCGGGCGCTGGGTGTGACCGCCGCAACGCTCAGCGGCTGGCGTGACGCCTTCCTGGCGGCTGGCGAGGCGAGCCTGGCGACGCGGCCCAGTGACGGCGAGGCGCTGGAGAGCGAGCGACTCAAGGCCAGGCTGGGCGAGATGCTGCTCGAACGCGAGTTGCTGGAGGCCAAGGTCGCGGCCCTCGAGGGTGGCCGCCCTTTGGTCCGGCGGAGGTCACGGCCATGAGCCTGACGGTCTCGCCCAGCAGCGGCAGGCCCTATGGCCTGACCCGGGTATGCCGGATTTGGCGGGCAGCCCGAGCCACGGTCTACCGCCATCGCCTGCCACCCCGAACGGAGCCACCCAGGCGACCTGGCCCGGTTGGGCCGATGCCGGATCCGGAGTTGGTCGAGGCGATCCGGGCCATCCTCGCGGCCAGCCCCTTCCATGGCGAGGGGCACCGCAAGGTCTGGGCAAGGCTACGCAGGCAGGGCGTCCGAACTTCCCGGCGCCGGGTGCTGCGGCTCATGCGGGAGCACGACCTGCTCGCCCCATCGCGGGTCGGCAGCCCCGAGGCCCGCGCAACCACGACGGCACCATCATCCCTGACGCGGTGGACATCATGTGGGGCACCGACATGACCACCACCTGGACAGCTGAGGGGCAGGCGGCGGTGTTCGTCGCCGTCGATCACCACAGCGCCGGGTGTGTGGGCCTGCATGCCGCCCGGCGTGGCACCCGCTTCGAGGCGCTGGAACCCCTCAGGCAGGGTGTGCGCCAGCACTTCGGCGGCTTCGCCAAGGACATCGCGGCAGGTCTCTCGCTGCGCCATGATCACGGCTCGCAGTACATGGCCGATGCCTTCCAGGGCGAGCTGACGTTCCTCGGCATCGAGAGCTCACCCGCCTTCGTGCGGGCACCCGAGGGGAATGGCTGCGCCGAGCGCTTTATCCGGACCCTGAAAGAGAACCTCCTCTGGGTGCGGACTTTCGACACCGTCGAGCAACTGCGCCAGGCGCTCCTTGAGTTCCGCCAGACCTACAACTCAACCTGGCTGATCGAGCGAAACGGCTTCAGAACACCGGACGCCGTCCGCCAGGACCAGCTTTCAACCAGGGTTCTCGCCGCATAGGCTCCACTCAGGTGTCTCAAAAACTGCGGGCGGTACAGCAGTGAGGGTACCATCCGTCTGATCCGCACCGCTGGTGCGCCCGTCTGGCTCACGCACCAGAAGCGCAGCCAAGCTCTGTTCGAGGCTCCGAACTCGGCCGATGAGCCCGCTCGGTGACGTTGTGAACCGTGAAGTGGTGCAGCGCCTCCAGGAACTTGTAGTCGTCACGCCCCTCGCCGCGGCTGCGCAAGCGAGCCGCCATGTCGCCATTCCGCCAACTCACCAATGTCCGTCCTTCCGAGGCCAACAACCCAGAGCAGGTCCCTGGTCGCCTCCATGGGAGCGTCGATGTCGCCGCGTGAGATCACCAAAGTAGTACGGGAAGTGCGGAGCGACGCCGTGTTCGTGGGCATGGCGACCTCTGCGCGACCTGCTAGCCGGCCGCCGCGACAACTATGCCGTGTGGAGGCGGGCCAATATCGCCACCATTCCGCGAGATACATTTAAGTATATCACCTCGCGGAGATCCTTATCACTTGTTCGATAGAAATACGCATAGGTCGGAAACCTGGCGCAACTCGATCCGCATCGGGATTCATCTTGGGTCAAGATGTAGAAATGTTGTGGGCCTACACCAACTCACGATCTACTAACCTCTGCTAGACATACGCAACACTTCCTTCGCACCGGGCAGCCCCAAGTCTCCGAGACGAGGCGTGCGTCATTACAAGGACGGCTGAATGAGCAATCTCTACGTCTCCGGGACGGCTGCCAACGGTATCCCCGCAGGAAATGACGCAACTGGAGACGGCTCTCGTGAGCGTCCATGGGCCACGGTCGAGCGCGCGAACGCCGCAGCAGCTAACGGCGACACCGTCTACCTGAACGACGGCGTCTACACCCCGGCCACGGGTCTGGTGGTGTCGAATTCAGTGACTTGGCTCGGCGTGACTGATTATGGGGCGACGATCCGCGGCGCTGCGGGGCAGTCCCGCGTTATCGGGATCTCGGAGGACCAGGGCGGCACCGTCACCTTTGGCAAGATCGTCATCGACGGGGCGAACACCACGACCGCCCTGATCACCGTCAGCGACCAGCCCTCGACCTACACGCTCCACCTCGACGGCATCCGCCTGGTAAATCCCACCAGCTACGGCATCCAGGGTGCCAGCACCGGCACCCGCGCGGATCTCAACCTGGACAACGTCCAGTTTTCCGCAACCAGCGCTCTCGCGATGGTCAACATCCCCAACCTTAAGGCCGGTGACGTGACCATCACCGGCGGCTCCGTCGACATCGCCAGTGTCTGGCGCTCCGGCTTCGGTGGCATCGCCAACATCGACGCGAGCGCGGCCGGGAGCACGGTGGCCATCTCCGGCGTCGAGGCGAACCTGCACGCCACCGGCACGGACGCCGCGGGCACGGGCGGCATCTACTACGGCATCCGCCTGACCGACGTGCAGGCGCCGCTGATCGAGAACAACAAGATCACGCAGTCGGGCACCTCGGCCGACCAGACCGGCTACACGGTCTCGGTGACCTACGACAAGCTGGCGCCGACCCCCATCGACATCTCTGGCGGGGTCATTCGCTACAACAACCTGTACAACTATCTCGATGGCAGTGCTGGCAAGATCATCCTGGTCGGCCACGACTCCGATCCGGGCGTCGCTGCTCGCAACCTCGCCAATGACTTCCAGATCTACGGCAACAGCGGCTTCGGCGACGAGGGTGCCGAGGCGGCCAAGCTCCACGGCATCCTGGTGGGCTGGCAGGACGGCGCCAAGCTCTTCGACAACGCCCTGGACTACACGAGCCTCGCCTATGTGCTGAAGGGCATGTCGGGCGAGACGCTGGTCTTCGACAACACGGACACCCGCACCACCTCGAAGAGCCTCTACCAGAAGGGAGGCGACGGGGTTCAGTTCCTCTACAACACGAGCTACATGGAGGCCGCCTTCAACCCGGACGCCATCAACATCGGCGACTCCGGAGGCGGCCTCTACGCGGCGACTGGCGCAGTGGTCGTAGGCAACACCGTCGTCTACACGGGTGCCCCTGACAGCTTCCTGACGATCTGGGACGGATCCAGCGCCGCCACCATCGCCGGGAACAACTACTACTCGGTCATGGGAAACTCGAGCTCGGCCTGGATCTACCAGGGCACGTCCTACAAGAGCTTCGAGGCGTGGCAGGCGGCCCATGAGACCACCGCGACCTACAACTCGGACGTGAAGCTCGGCCAGGGCGCGATCCTCAGCGCGGTCGGGGTCTCCGGCCAGGCGCTCAAGCTGGTCGGCATGGTCAACGGCGTCGAGACCTACTCGGTCAAGTTCACCACCGGCACCGCCTCCAGCACCACCTTCGCCATCGGCAACTTCGGAGCGGACGGGGCTGCCGCCATCTCCGGTCTGATCGATGCGGACATGAGCGGCCCAGGGAGCGCAAGCCTGAGCGGGTCGGGGACGCAGGATGGGACCTATGCCGGGCTCGACAGCGGCGAACTGCTCACCTTCCGCATCTCCTATAACGGGCTGAGCGCCGTCGGTGGGCAGGTGCTCCACATCACCGGCAACTACACCAACACACGCCCGATCGACATCATCATCGAGGGCGGGGCTACCGGCAGTAGCCTGTCCATCTCCGACCCACTCGCTCTGTTCGAGGGCAATAGCGGCAGCACCACCTTCACCTACACGGTGACCCGCTCGGGCGACACCAGTGGTGCCAGCAGCGCCAGCTGGTCGGTGATGGGCAGCGGCAGCAACCCGGCCGGTGCCAGTGACTTCGTGGGCGGTCTGCCAAGCGGCACGGTCAGCTTCGCCGCCGGCGAGACAAGCAAGACCATCACCGTCACCGTTGCGGCCGATGCCGAGATCGAGCAGGACGAGACCTTCACGCTCACCCTCTCCTCGCCCTCGGCGGGAACCACGATCACCAGCTCCACCAGCACCGGAACCATCCGGAATGATGACGTGGCCGGCGGGACCACGCCGACGGAGGGGAACGATAACCTCACCGGCACGGAAGCCGCCGATATCATCGATGCTCTCGGCGGCAACGACACCGTGGATGGCCTCGGCGGCAATGACACGCTGATCGGCGGCGCCGGAAACGATACGCTGATCGCCCTCTCCGGCGACGACAGGCTGGAAGGCGGGTTAGGCGACGACAGCTACTATGTCGACAGCACCGCAGACATCATCGTCGAAAGGAGCGGAGAAGGCATCGACACGGCCTATTTCTCAGGAGCCGGCAAGTTCACCCTGAAGAGCAACGTCGACAACCTGGTGCTCACCGGCACGACCGACAGCAACGGCACCGGCAACTCCCTCAGCAATACGATCATCGGCAATGCAGGAAACAACATCCTGAGTGGCGGTGATGGGGATGATACCATCTTCGGTGGAAGCGGAGACGACCTGATCGAGGGGGGCGGTGGCCGTGATATCCTCTCCAGCGGGGATGGGGCGGATAGGTTCATCTTCCGATCGGCGGCCGATGTTGGCGGCGGGAAGACGGGGCTGCCCTCCGATCTGATCACCGACTGGGCACCAGGCGACAAGATCGACCTCTCCAGGCTCGACGCCATCGCCTCGACCAGCACGAATGACGCCTTCGCCTTTATCGGATCCGGTGCTTTCACCGCGGCCGGCCAGCTGCACTACATTCAGAGCGGGGATCAGACCTTTGTGGAGGGCGACATGAACGGCGACCTGATCGCGGACTTCTCACTCGCGCTCTCGGGGCTTCACACCCTGACCGCAACGGACTTCGTACTCTAGCAGGCTGCTGAAGAAGTCTCTCGGACGGCGATGAGGGTTGCCTCGCCGCCGTCCTGGAATTCGCGTTCGATTTGGGGCGAGCCGCTGGGGAGGAGTTCGGCATAGCCGGGGCCCTGGACCCCGCCTCCTCCTTCGGCACCGATCCAGGTAGAAGCGATGTTGTCGATGTAGAAGGCAACGTCGAGGCGGCCTGCATGGGGCGTTGGCAAGTTGATGGTGGTGGTCGGGATGAGCGGGCCGGGGCAGTCTGACGGTCTGACGCCAGACCCCGCCACCCACCCTGGGTACCGCTTCCCGGCGGAGATCATCAGCCACGCTGTATGGCTTTATCACTTGTTCAGCTTAAGCCTGCGGGAAGTGGTGGCCTGACCCCGGATGCGGCTCCATGAGTTATAGGAGAGTTGGCCCATGTTTCGACGCGCTCGGCTGGGCGTGCCGGAGGGCAGCGTAGGCGGGCCCGATCAGGCGGGGCAAGGTGGCTTCCGGCGCAGGTGGCCTGTACCCGAGCGCGCTGTGAGGCCTCAAGGTGTTGTCATGACGCCGCCACCGCTCGATCAGCACCTCGGCTTCCTTCAGGGAATGGAAAAGCTCCCGGCCAAGCAGCCGCGCATTCTCCCGCACCAGTTCTTTCATCCGCCGGGCCTGGTCGACCTTCAGCCCGCCATACTCGGACCGCCAGCGATAAAAGCTCGCCCCCGACACCCCCAACCCATGGCAGACCTCGCCTACCGTCCGGCCCCGCGCCAGCTCAACCTCCGCCTGCCGCAGCAGCCCAATGATCTGCTCCGGCGTCAAACGCTTCCCAGGCAGCCTGACCTCCTCCAGGAGGCTAACTCTCCCACCAAACTCGGAACCAGTTCAGGAGCGCAGGCCAGCACTGCTCGATACGGCGCAAGGCGCCGCGGGCATAGACGCGGAGGGGCTGACGGCCGATGTCGTCACGGGCGCTCGCGAGTATGGGCGCTATGGCTACCGCAAGGTCACGGCCCTGCTCCACCA
>NZ_WWDL01000069.1 GCF_009848505.1 Muricoccus harenae | reverse complement strand
TACCGGCCCGCAGCGGCCAGCACCCCACGCCATCATCCCCGATAGAGACGATCGCGCCGGTGGCCCCGGTCTCCGGCCGGGCTACGCCCGACCTGCGTCCGGGGCCACCGGCCAACTTGCCTGTCGGCACCGGCCAAGATGGTTGTCGCTGAACACCAGTCGGCGATCGCCGGTCCCGCCTGGTGCAGGGCTTCGGCGGAGGGCAGCCGCTCGCGCTTGCTCTGCTGGTTCACCCGCCGGTGGGAAGGCGAGAGCTGTGCGCGGAAGGCTTGATAGCTGCGGTTTTCAGCCGTTCTGGCCAAGTTTAGGGTTCGCGGGGCTGCGTTGAGGACCGGAGGCCGTCCATTTACCCCGCTGGCGGGCTTTCTAGCGGTTCGACGGGCACAGCTCGAGCTTGTCTCAGGCAGGCGCATCCTCGAGCAGACGCCAGCTGCGGCGAAGGTTGTAGGCCATTGCCGCGAGCCGAACTTGCAGTCCCGCGCGGGCCAGTCCCAGCCACCGCATCCGACGTAAGCCGTAGGAGCGCTTGACCGTGCCGAACACCTTCTCGATCCGGCCGCGCACCCGCCGCACGTCGGCGTTGTGTGCCTCTAATCGTGCAAGCGCCGCCGGCCCACCCCAAGTGCTCTTGTGCGTGACGTGGGGTGTGCCACCGCAGGCGCGGATGGCCGCCTCCGGCTTGCTGCCCGAGAAGGCGGTGTCGCCGTACACCGGGCCAGGCGCCTCCGGCAGGATCGCGGCCAGTTCTGCCGCGTCATGGACGTTGGCCGTGGTGACCTCGACACCACGGATCAGCCCCGCGTCCTGGTCGGTGGCGACATGAGCTTTGTAGCCATGAACCGGCTTACGTCGGCGGTGACCCGCCCAGCGCGCCTCACCGTCGCACTTGATGCTGGCCGACGGCAGATGCGTCGCATCCACCAGGGTGCCGGTGCGCACCACCACGCCGCGGGCATCGAGCTGGCGCGTGACCGCCTCAAACAAAGCCCGGTCCAGCCCGCGGCGCAGTAGCGCGGCGCGGAAGCGGACGAAGGTGGTCCGCTCGGGCGTTGGCTCGTGATTGGCAAAGCCGCAGAACCGGCGGAAGCTGGCACGGTCGTCCAGCGCCTCAGCGAGCCGCACGTCGGAGAGGTCGTGCCATGTGGCTAGCAGCAGCGCACGAAACAGTGCCAGCAGCGGCCAGCCAAGCTCGCCTTTGGCCGACGCCGAAATGCCGGCGAGTAGCGCGTCCAACTCGGCCCAATCGATCAGGGCAGCAACCTCGTCCAGCGACGCGCCGCCGCGCAGCGGGGCCTCACCACCTACGACCAGCCGTTCCTGCCCAATTCGCCGTCGTGCCACGACCGCCTCCGTCCCGCTCGCAAGAGCATCGAATCAGAGTACGCTGCACCGGATCAAGCCTTCCGCGCACAGCTCTCAAGGCATCAGGTTCCAGAGGTCACCGCAGGGCCAAGCCGACCACGGCAGGCAGTGGTCTACGTCCAAGATATCCGGTGCCAGCCGCCTGCCGCTCCAGACGCAATGGACGGCGGCCCCAGGCGCCGCACGGCGCGCAGGTTGTGCACCAGCATCTCGAAGCAGCCTGCTCTGAGCCAGCGCCGGGCCTGGTCATAGACCGCGTGCCAGGGCGGCAGACCATTGGGCATTGCCCGCCAAGCCACGCAGTAGCGGACCAGATATCGCAGCCCGCTGAAAATCTTCCGCAATGGGTGCTCACGCTGCCCGGCATCCTCGGGCAGCAGCGTCGGATAGGGCGCGAGCAGCGCCCACACCTCGTCAGACATATCGGACGGGTACGGCTTGCCAGACGGAATTCACCGCAAACAAGGGCACCTACAGGTCCGCACCGCTGCAGGCTCAATCAACGGATTCTCAAGCGCCCCGGTTCCGACAGCACCGTGTTCCGCTCGCTCAGGAACCGCTCCATCCGCGCCAGCTCGGCATCGAGCGCAAGGCGGAAGGCTTGGCTGCGCGGAGCCGCTTGCGCATAGCCCAGGGCCACTTCGATCCGTCCTCCGGCGAGGGCGACATTGGCCCAGCCGATCACCGCGTCGCCCCAGAGCACCGGCAGGGCATAGTAGCCGAACCGCCGCCGCGGCGGGGGCGTGTAGGCCTCGAACCGGTAGACCCATCCCCAGAGGTGCTCGAATCGGCGACGGTCCCAGACCAGCGGGTCGAAAGGCGCCAGCAGGCGGACATCACGCGGAGCCGCTTGGGAATCCCCAGCGCCCTCCGAAGCTGGCCAGACATAGTACTCGCCCTCGATCTCCTCGCCCTCCAGCTCCCCGCTCTTGAGCGCGGCGGTGACAACCGGCGCGAGAGGCCCGAGACCCGGGTTGCGCCTCGACATCAGCGCCAGTGCGCCCCTCAGGCTGACCAGGGATATCGGGGCCAGGATACGGGCCACCAGCATCACCGACCGCCGTGCCCGCGCTGTCGTGTCGGCCGCGGGCGGCGTCGGCGCGGTCGCCTCGTAGATCCGAATGCCGTCACGGCGCCGCGCCACTCGCAGAAGTCCATAGTGGTGCAGGCTCTCCAGCGCCCGCGTGGTCGCCTTAGAGAAGCCGCCCCAGGCATTCACGGCGCGCTCCCGGCCGAAGCGTTCCTCCAAATCCCTGGGATGGGTCGGGCCGTATGCACGCACGAACGCCAGCACCTCCGTCGCGAGCTCGGTCGGACGGTGGACGCCCGCCTCGGTATCCGGATCCGAGCGTGGGTGGAGCAGGTGCCGGGTTTCGGCGGGCATGAACCCATAGGCGTAGAGGAAATCCTCCTCTAACCCGAGCCGGGTGAAGCGGCGCTCCAGGTCCTCGGCGCGGTAGGCACTGACTCGGTGCCGCAGGATGAGGTCCTGCGCGCGGGCGGGCGCCCGGATCGGGTCCGCCTGCACGAAGCCGAGCCGGTGCATGGCGTCGGACAGGGTTGTGGGGGCGAACAAGGTCGTCCGGCGCGCCTGCGCCCGGACCCGGTCAAGTCCCGTGCCGGTCATCATGGTCGTGGGCCAGGTTGGCAGGTGCTGATGTCGGGGGCAACGTGTCGTGGCTCAGTTTCGAGCCCCGTCTACGATGACACGGGGCTCGAGGATGACTCGACACACCGGACAGCTTCGCATGAATCGGTGATGCCAGATGAGCAGCCAGCCGAAGCTGGTAGCAACGCCCGGCGGTTGTCAGGGCACCTCCGGAGTCGCCGCGAACTCAGCCTGTTCCGCCGCTATCCTCTCGGCGGCGACAGCGGCCCCCTTCGCGAGCCATGCGCGCCCACGCGCAGCAAAGTCACGCCGGACGTCCTCACCTGCGTCCTTTGTGGCGAGGTGGATGGATGCGAGCTCCCGGCCCATCGCCTCCAGCATTGGCCGACCGAGCAGGACATCCCGCCCCAAGGTTTCCTCGGGGCCATCCTCCGCCTCCCGTGAGAGCGGCTTATCGGTCTCGATCTTGCGGTTGTTCGGGGAGAGCCGCCTCACCGCCACGCCGTCGATCACGCGGTACCACGGGTCCGGCGCCCGGTAGCGGCCAGTCGCGATCTCGATGCAGCGGATGGAGCGACCTCCCGCCTCATGCACGCGCGTCCAGGCAGACGGGACAACAGCCTTGGCCTCGCGGACGACCCAGTCGCCGCACCACTGGGCCTGCGCGACCCAGCGAGGGCGCCCCAGGCTGCCGACGCCTGCGCTGCGGTACCAGATCCTCGGCTCGTCCGAGCCGGGTGGCAGGGTCGCGCGCAAGGCCGCCTCGTATCGAGGCCAGAGTTTCGGACGCTCGGCCTCTGTCCGGACCTCGAACTTCTTCCGCTTTCTCTTGAGCTTGTCCCAGAACTCCTGTCGGTGGCCCTCCGGAACCATCACCGCTTCACGTAGCCAGGCCAACTTCCGGTCGAGCACGGCGGGCCCCGGGTCCTCCAGGCCCTGCGCATACCCGTCGAGGATGGCCTCGGCGATGGCCTCGGCCTTGTGCTCGGCCCCTGCCAGCAGGCCACTGGTCGCAAGGCGGAGGAGATCGAGGGCGTAGGGCATCTCGGCGGCCTCGTCGTAGTCGTTCACGCCCCAAACCAGGCGCCCGTCCGCGTCGCGCCACGTTCCGAAGTTCTCGAGATGGATGTCGCCGACGGCCAGAACTTTGGGTGCCGAGGCCAACTCGGGAGCGAGTTCGAGTACGATCTCGGTCCACCGCCAGTAGGTCGCACGCAGGAAGGGGAAAGGGCCCGCCCTCATCTCGGAACGCTTCTCGGTCAAACCCTCATCGACAACCTCCCGACCGAGTTCGATCCGGAGGTACGCTTCGTAGCCCTTCGTCGATGTCAGGATGTCCACTGCTTCCCCTCCTCTGTTGGCAGCCAGTTCCACCGGCAGGCCGCAGAGTCCATTCGGAACTGAGAAGGGCAGCTTGATGGCGGGGAGTTACTCTCGTCCATGCCGCCTTGCAGCGTCCGGCATGCTCGCCGAACACGAGTTCTCAAGTGATATCCGTGACCAGGACCAAGCATCCAGGTGACTCCGAAGCCGCACGGAGTGCCTCAGCGAGCGTCGCTGCTTCCCGCGCCTGGAAGCCATCATCCTCCAGCATATCGACGACCATCCGCATTGTGTCCTCGTCTTCGACCACCAGGATGTCACACATTGCTGGGGGGCTCTTGGCAGTAAGGGCTGTGGTCTTGCTCGTGCAGGGGAGCGGCCCCACGGAGAGCAGGCTCGCGGGAGGCGCCTCCGACCCACCACAGCTTCTTCTCTATAACTCATGTTGCAGGTGGGGGTTACAGCAGCCGAGAACGCGAGACGCACCCTCTGCACCTCGCCGAACCAGCAGGGGGCACGAACGATGTTTAGGCCCGAAACGGAGCTGGAGATGGTTCGGCGCCATGTCCGCCAGAGAGAGGCCCACGTCACGCGTCGGCGCGAGATCATGGCCAGTTCCGGGCCGACAACCTGCCGTCAGCGGTGGCTGAGAACCTTCCTGCCGCCTTTGAGGAATCTTGTGGGAGCACAAGGCACACCTCGCGCGTGCCGAAGGAAAGCACGATGAGCGGCTGGCGACGCCCGGCGCGGTTGTGCCCGGTCGGGATGCGATTGCAGTGCCCCAGGGGCACTGCAATCGGAAGCCGAGGGGCGGGCGTGCCTGTGCCACAGACCGTTGACAGCCACAGCCCCATAGTAGCGGTTGAGCCCGCCGAGACGGCATCCGATGGTTCGCGGATTGGCTGCTCGGGGAACCGGTCGTGGCGAGCGAACGGCTGAACTGGGCGCTGAGCTGAGTAGGCGAAGTTGGCCGCAAGCGGAATGGCCGCCTCTGAGCGGCACGCGCGGTAGCCAGCCTCTCCTCGCACTGGCCGAGTTCCAGGCGTAATTCCCAATTGGACGTAACGTTGGCTGGCATTGGGCGCGATGCGCCTGTCCAGGACCGAACTACTTATGCCGCGAAGCGCTTCGGGGCTGCTCAGAAGCGAGCCTCGATCTCGAAAGCCGCATAGACAGGGAGCCTATCCTTGACCGGACAGGTCTCCCTGGTGGCCACCTCTCCTACGAAAAGCCTGCCGCGTTTCTCAGGTCCAGTCGCGCCGATACCAGGGCTTCGGCTCTGGCGCCGTCACCCGCCCCACAAGGAAAGCCAGCACGGCGACGAGCCCGACCGTCACGAGAGGGTAGCCGCGCACCACGTTGGAGGCGCTTTCCGCTCCCGAGGCGACGACGTCACGTGCCTGGCTGCCGTAGGCGCTAGCCTTGCGCCCGACCTGATCTAGGAGCGGACCGGTTCCTTCATCCATCATGCGGCTGGCCCGCTGCCCGAGGTCCGAGGCCTGCCCCGTCACTGTCTCGGCAGCGTCGTTCGCCGCGTCCTTGACCCCGCCGACTGCGTTGCGGACGGTGCCGACCACCTTGTCCGCGGCACCCTCCGTCTGAAGCTTCGCATCGCCGGTGATGTCGCCCACGCCTGACTTCACGCCGCCTAAGGCCTTGTCGGCCATGCCGCCCACGCGATCTTCGTCCATCGTTCCAACCTCCGTCTCTCGGTTTGGGTGGGGACGGACTGTCCATCCACCTGCGAGCCGGTCCACGACCCTCTTCGGCGAGCGTTGACCGACGCGCTAAGTTTCCTGCGACATCCAGTTGGTCGCCCTCGAGCAGGGTGTTGACAATGGCAGCCTCGCGAAGGTCAGCCACCGTCATCTCCGCCGGTCCAATCTACCGTCGTTCGCAGATGTGGCCTGTGCCCCTGAGCTGGTTCCGACTTTGGTGAGAGAGTTGGCCTCCTGGAGGAGGTCAGGATGCCTGGGAAGCGTTTGACGCCGGAGCAGATCATCGGGCTGCTGCGGCAGGCGGAGGTTGAGCTGGCGCAAGGCCGGACGGTAGGCGAGGTCTGCCATGGGTTGGGGTGTGGGGGCGAGCTTTTATCGCTGGCGCTCCGAGTATGGCGGGCTGAAGGCCGACCAGGCCCGGCGGATGAAAGAACTGGTGCGGGAGAATGCGCGGCTGCTTGACCGGGAGCTTTTCCATTCCCTGAAGAAAGCCGAGGTGCTGATCGAGCGGTGGCGGCGCCATGACAATACCTTGAGGCCTCACAGCGCGCTCGGGTACAGGCCACCTGCGCCGGAAGTCACTTTGCCCCGCCTGATCGGGCCCGCCTACGCTGCCCTCCGGCACGCCCAGCCGGGCCCGTCGATACATGGGCCAACTCTCCTGTAACCCATGGAGCCGCATCCGGGGTCAGGCCAGGTGTTCCGCGTCTCGGACTTGCAGCTATAGACCTCTCCCACAGCCGTGGCGTCCCGGCACGGTGGGGAACTCCTCAACCGCTCTGTCCCTGACCTTGGCTACTTTGGCCTTCCCCCTGGACCCCGGGCTCAGCCCACGAGTCGCGGGTGGGCTGCCGGGCGGAAGCACCTTACCGAAAACAACAGCCTGCAGGGCATAAAACGGCGCCGTATCAACAGCTTGTCTGTCAAGCCCGGAGGTGGGCGGAGGCACACGGACGCAGGCGGCGAGTCGAAAATGGCGGAGAGGGTGGGACCCGCCACCAAGGGCTGAGAAAGTTGATCTTGGCCGCATCAAGCCCGTTCAAGATGCCAGATTGGAGGTACGATCTGAAGTCCTTCTTGGAGTGCGACGCGATGGGAAGG
>NZ_WWDL01000007.1 GCF_009848505.1 Muricoccus harenae | reverse complement strand
TGGTCTCGCGCAATGACGATGCCCAGAGCTCCAGCACCGTCTCAATCGAAGCGCCCCTCATCCACGTCCCCTGAACCATGATCACCCATGGATTCAGAGATCGAGGAAAGACGCAACTGTAATGCTAGGCGCCGATGTCCGCTTCTCAGCATCTTCGCCTCGAAAGCGGCCATGCGGCTGTCGGCCAACATCAGATCCGCAACAGCGTGGGCCTGAGGAGTAGCCAGACCTTCACGAGTTCGCGGCGAGGCTCCGCCGCAGCCGCGTGATAGCGCCGGGCAGGCCGCGCACCTTCAGCACCCGGCCGGTCTCGTCATACTCCTCGGACAAGACGCGCGCGCTTTCATACACCTCGCCGATCAAGCCTTGTTTCGCATAGGGCAGCACCAGCACATCCTCCACCATCTCCGCCTCGAAGAACGCGATGATAGTGTCTCGCAGCGCGCTCACATCCTCGGGTGCGTGGGCGGAGAGCAGGATCGCGTCCGGATGCTTCTCAATCAGCGCGGCCCGGCGGGCGGCGTCGACACGGTCCATCTTGTTCAGTACCAAGCGGGACGGCACCACATCCGCCCCGATCTCCCGCAGCACGCTGCGGCTCACCTCCAGCTGCGCCTCGTAGGTTGGGTCCGACGCGTCAACCACGAACAGCAACAACGAGGCTTCCAGCGCTTCCGTCAGGGTGGAGCGGAACGACGCGACCAAGTCGTGCGGCAGCTGCTTGATGAAGCCGACCGTGTCGGAGACGAGCACGCGGGGCCGGGTCTCCGGCTGCAGGATGCGGACCGTGGTGTCCAGGGTGGCGAACAGCTTGTCCTCCACCAGCACCTGGCTGCCGGTGAGCGCCCGCATCAGGGAGGACTTACCCGCATTGGTGTAGCCAACCAGCGCCACCCGCAGCTGGTCCCGCCGGGCGGAGCGGCGATGGTCGCTGTCGCGCTGCACCGCTTCCAGCTGGTCCTTCAACTCCGCGAGACGGTCGCGGATCTTGCGCCGGTCAAGGTCGAGGGTGCTTTCGCCCGCGCCCGGCCCCTGCTGCCGCCCGCCACCGCCCGTGGACTCCCGCAGGCGCGGTGCGACGTATTTTAGGCGCGCCATTTCCACCTGCAACTTCGCCTCGCGGGTGTTGGCGTGGCGATGGAAGATCTCGACGATCACGCCGGTGCGGTCGAGCACCTGGGCGCCAGTGGCTCGCTCCAGGTTGCGGATCTGGCTGGGTGAGAGCTCGTGGTCGACGATCACGAACTCGGGCTTGCGGACCGCGTCTCCATCCGGCTCCGCCTTGGGCGTCGGCTCCGCCGCATCCTCGAAACGCTGGCGTGCCTTGGATTTCGGGGGCGGTGCCATTGAGCCGGCCACGCCGGTGCCGCCCGTGAGCGCCGCCAGTTCCGCCAGCTTGCCGCTTCCCAGAAGCGACCCGGCGCCGGTGCCCTCTCGCCGCTGCGACACCGTGCCCACCACCTCATAGCCCAGCGTCTTCACCAGACGCCCTAACTCCTCAAGGCTGGCCTGATGCGCGACGTCGTCGACCTCCGGGGTTTGAATGCCGACAAGAACAGCGAGTGGGATGGGGGGCTTGGTCTCCATGACAGCAGTATAGCATGGCTCGGGCCGAAGCTCGGAACCGCATCCGCCCGGTCGGACCGGGCTCACCAGCTGTGTCGCGGCCTGGGCGACCTGCCCATCACATCCGAGGCGGCTAGCGGCCTGGTGCGTCCTTGACCAGCCGCACGAAGGCCCCGATGAGCCTGGGCATCTCCACGGCCTTGGCTGGCATCCGGTCCGCTGGCAGGCTCAGGCTGTCGAGGAAGCGGCCCTGCTCGGTGTAGAACGACAACTCCAGCCCGTCGCCGACGACCTCTGCGCGGCAGACGACCTCGTCACCCTCCGCCCTATGCCTGGCCTTGGCGATGAACTCCACGATCTCGTCGATGCCGCGGGTCTGGGCGCCGGCCTCGTCGAGGAAGTCCGCGATCTCGGCATCCACTTCAGAGGGCGGGACCAGCCCCAGCGGCACGCAGCCCCCGCTCGCCTCGAAGACCAATCCGCGCCACCTGTCGAACAGGGCGGCAGCGCGGGCCTCCTCCGGCGTCGGGTCAGCCTCGTCGTCGGAGGTGGAGAGCGGAAGCCCGCCCTCCGCGGCGATGTCGTCCCAGACCGGAATGCCCCAGTCGATCTGCAGGCCGACCAGCACGCCGAAGCCGCCCCTCGCCAGCTCGTCCGTGTCGCCCGGCGGCAGTTCGCGGGGCTCGATAGCGGCGACCAGATCCAGGAGGACGCGCCGGAGTGCGCCAGGCGAGAGGCCCGCAAGGGTCTCCGGTGAGCGCCAGTGCGGCAGGAAGCGGAGCTCGAGCATGTCATCCAGCGCCCCGGATGCGACCAGCCCCTCCCCGATGGACACCGCGTCCGGCGGCGTCCCCTGGGGAAGGGCCACGGGGAGGGCGACCAGCTCGGCCCATCCCGAAGGCCCGACCGCACCGCCTTCGGCCGCCGCGAGCAACGCCCCGGCAAGTTCGTCGGCGTTCTGGTCCCCATGGCGCTCGGCCGCCTTCCGGATGGCGAGATCGAGGACATCGTCCCGTCTTGCGGACAGGAGATCCTGGGCGAGGGCGTCCACCTCCTCGCCCTCCCCCGCGACGAAGGCGGCGAGCAGCCGGTCCGCGATGGGACCGGGTGACTTGTCGAACTGCGGCCTCGGGGGAGGCGAAGCGGTTGGTGCGAGGCCGAGCAGCCTGAGGGCTGCGTTGCCCCTGAGTAGACGGCCGCGGTCGATCCAGGCGCGACGGTTCTCCGGCGTGTTCTCCCGCCCCTGCATCCAGCGCCGGAAGGCCGCCCTGTCCGCTCGCTGCACGAAAACCTCGGTCCCCCGGTCGATCATCTCAGCGGCAACGGCCGCGTTCACTGCCCGTGCGGTCCCGATGTCGGTCTCGCCTGGTCGCAGCGTGTCGAGCGTCTCGGGGTCGGCGTAGTGCGTGAGGAGCACGGACTCGAGATCCCCCGCGACGTCACGCGCCAGTTCCACGGCCGCTTGGACGATCTTGTCCCTCTGATCTCTCTCATGCGTCATGGTGGGCTTCCTGGAATCAGGCCGGGTTATGCCTCCCGGCGCCCCCACCCTCAATTGCGTGGAACGGTGCGCGCCACCTGCGGAGCCCTCTGGATAACCCCGTCGCTACGCCTCCTGCGGCGGTTTCCGGCGGGTCCCGTTCTCATGAGGCGTGAGACGGGAAGGCCAGGGGCGCTCAGCTCCGGTCGCTTTCCGGCCTTACGGGGGCTGTCCAGGAAGCTGAGGAGCTGCTTGGACCGGGACGAGTGCTGGAGCTTCTTGAGCTGGTGTGACTTGGGGAGAGTGCGGTCCCGACGGTGCGCCATAGGCCGTCGAGGCTGCGATGACGATATCACCGGGCCGGCGTGTTGGCTCCAGCACCTGGTTGATGTAGGCCGCAAAGGCGGCTCGTCTCATGGGCCCGTCGAGCACCATGGGTGCGGTCATGCCCGACAGCCGCAGGACACCGGTAAAGGTGGTGGTCTTCCAGTGGCCGTGCGGAACCGGAGCACGGCAGCGCTGACCGCGTTTGGCCTGCCCGCGCAGGCGGGCCATCTTGGTCGAGGCACTGGTCTCGTCGATGAAGGCCAGACGCTCAGGGTCGAGGTCAGGATGGGCGTTGAACCAGGCGCGGCGCTTGGCCATGACGTCGGGCCTGTCCTGCTCGCTGGCGTGCGCCGCTCTTTTTCAAGGTCATGCCGACGCGGCGGAGACTGCCGTCGTCCTCAAGTGGATATCGGCCTGTTGGGTAGCACAAGGCATCGCGACCACTCGCGAGGGGAGCACCGGCCGACGGGTGAGCATCGCATGAGTGGCCGACACCACGGCGGAGGTGGAGGTCGCCGGCAAGTGGATATCGGCCTCTTGGGTAGCGGGGGCCGGGGCGGATAGTACGACGCGCAGAAACATCAGGCCGACTGGGCCGCGCTTTCAAAAATAGAGTCGGCGCATCGCTACACATGCGAACAAAACGTCCGGGCAGTACTTCAAGCAGGCTCGATGAGCCGCGCGCCTACCGGCCTAGCCCCTTGCAGCAGCAAGTTCACTGTTACCGCGCCTCTGACGCAGAACGGGCCGGAACATTGGCGCACTATTGCGGGCCAGGAGCACCGCCAGGAACTCTTCGAGCAATACGTCGGCATCGTGAAGACTGTGCTGCGAGGCGTAAAACGCCAGATCACGGGCAGCAGACACGCCCTCATCTCTGGAACTGCGACGTGTAGGCATTCCGGCTTCTTTCGCTCTGCACGCCACAGCCATTCCTGACTTTACCCAATTGCGAGAATGCGCCACTTTTGCACATCACGAAAATGTTATGCAAGCCCAATTTGGGCATGGGACGCATCGCTGGCGTGGCTACGGGGGGGCATTCTCATGACAGGCTGATCCGAGGCTCCTCCTACGCCCCGCGAGCGCGAGGCCGCGACGCCCGCATCCACCACAAGCCTGCCGGAAACCAGTTCGTCCGCCTGCAGCGAGCGACCCGCCCGTGAGGGTGGCCGCCCGCCTCGCGCTTCAGCCCTGGATGAAGGCGAGCAGGTCCGCATTGATGACATCGGCATGCGTCGTGGCCATGCCGTGCGGGAAGCCGGGATAGGTCTTCAGCGTGGCGTTCCGCAGCAGCTTGGCCGACAGCGGTGCCGAGTTCGCGATGGGCACGATCTGGTCGTCCTCGCCATGCATCACCAGCACCGGCACCTCGATGCGGCGGAGATCCTCGGTGAAGTCGGTCTCCGAGAAAGCCTTGATGCAGTCGTAGTGGGGCTTCGCACCGCCGGCCATGCCCTGGCACCACCAATTATCCACCACGCCCGGAATGGTCTGCACACCCGGGCGGTTGAAGCCGTAGAAGGGGCCGGCCGGGACGTCGCGGTAGAACTGCGCCCGGTTGGCGGCGAGGGCGGCCCGGAAGCCGTCGAAGACCTCCAGCGGGAGGCCACCGGGATTGCGCTCGGACTGGACCATCACCGGGGGAACGGCGCCGATCAGAACGGCCTTGGAGACGCGGCCGTTCCCGCCATGGCGCGCGACATAGCGGGCCACCTCGCCGCCGCCCGTCGAATGGCCGATATGAATGGCATTCCGCAGGTCCAGATGCGCGACCATTGCGGCCACATCCGCCGCGTAGGTGTCCATCTCGTTGCCCGTGTCGGTCTGGCTCGAACGTCCATGGCCGCGGCGGTCATGGGCAATGACGCGATAGCCTTTCGACCGGAAGAACAGCATCTGGGCGTCCCAATCGTCGCCGCTGAGCGGCCATCCGTGATGAAAGACCATCGGCTGACCCGTGCCCCAATCCTTGTAGTAGATCTGGGTGCCGTCGGTGGTGGTGATGGTGCTCATCGTCATGCGTCCTTCATTGTGGGCTTCATTGCGGGAGGTCTGGCTCGCCGGCTGCGGGGTTGTCGCCGCGATGGCGGTTGCGGGAGGGGCAAAGCGAAGCCGGCGCCTACACGATCCTGGCGCAGCCGGTTGCCTCAGTCTTCGGCGTGCGGGCCATGATCCCCGCCAAGCTTCATAGAACGGGCCCCTCCGTCACTGCGCGAGCGGCAGTCGTATCCGGCACTCCACCCCCTCCGGCGCGAAGTCGAGCGTGACCTCGCCGCCGGATTGATAGGGCAAGGCGCGCTCCAGCATCCGCGAACCGAAGCCCCGGCGCTCCGGCGGGCGCACCGGCGGCCCTCCGCGTTCGCGCCATGTGATCACCACGGCGGGCACCGCGCCGGGGGACCGCTGCTCCAGCCACCAAGCTACCTCAACTTGGCCGCCAGCTACGGAGAGTGCGCCGTATTTCACGGCATTCGTCGTCAGCTCGTGCAAGGCGAGGTTGAGGGTGACCGTCATCTGCGCCAGGAGCCGGACGGGTGGCCCTACCGCAGAGAAGCGGCCGCCTTCCGCGCCATGTGGCTCAAGCGCCCGGTCGACCACTTCGCGCAGTGAGGCGCCTTCCCAGCCATTCCGCACCAATACGTCATGCGCGCGCGCCAGCGCCTTGAGCCGCTCGGCGAGGTCGTTCTGCAGCGTGTCGGGCACATCGGCCTGACGCAGCGTCTGCGCCGAAATCGCCTGCACCGCGGCGAGCGTGTTCTTGACCCGGTGCGCCAACTCCTGGATCAGCAGGGACCGGCGCTCCTCCTCGCGGCGGCGCTCCGTGTGGTCGCGCAGGATCTTCAGGAAGCCCTGCAGCTCCCCCGCCCGGCTCCGCAGCGGCATCAGCATTCCGACGGCCCAGAAGCGGGAGCCGTCAGCCCGCAGATGCCAGCGCACATCCTCCGCGCGGCCCTCTTCCACCGCCCGGCTCATCTCGTTCTCGGGCTGCCTCTCGGCGCGGTCCTCAGGCGTGAACAGGATGCTGCCGGACCGTCCGAGGATTCCGCTGTCCTCATAGCCGAGGATACGGCGCGCGCCGGGATTCCAGGTGGTGACGCGCCCCTCTAGATCGAGGGTGAAGATCGCGTATTCGGTTGCGCTCTCGACGATGAGCTGCAGATGCTCAGCATCCCGGCGCCGCGCGTCATCGGACGCTTCCAGCTCCGCTGTCCGCTCCGCCACCCGGCGCTCGAGCTCCAGATTCGCCCGGACGAGCGCGGCATTCACCGCCCCCAGGCTCTCGGCCAGAAGGCCGGCCTCCGCGAGCGACAGGCGCAGTTCCTCACCGACGCTGCCCAGCTCCGCCTCCCGTGCGGAGAGCTTTCCCTCCGCATCAACGAGCTTCCGTTGCAGCTCATCTCCGATGACGCTCCGGATCCTGGCCTCATCCCGGAGAGCCCGGTTCTCGGCCGCCAACTCGCCCCGCCCTTGCGGCTGAGCGCCGTTGATCCGGGGGCCGTCTCGATGGACGGCATTAAGCCGGGCACCATTGACCGGTGCACCGATGGTAGGCTCGGCGGGGTTATTGGGGGCAGCCGATGCCTGCCGGGTGTCCTTGCCTGGCGCCATGGTCCCCCCCTTGCGATGGGACGATATCGAGTCCGAGGGCGCAGCCGCGAGGCGCCCAGCCGGAGCGCCGGCGCCGGAGCACCGACGGTTCCCGCCGATGGCCTCTGACCCACCACAGACCTGTACCTTCCGGGGCGTTCTCCAAACATCATAGGTTAGGTTCGGTCAGATGATCGGGCTGACCCTGGTACGGAATCGTTTCAAAGCCGCATCGCCCTGGCGCCGCAGCGGTGCCTGTTGGCGTGCGGCGCCTCCGGCGGCGGTATGCCTTACCCGTGGTCAGCACGCTGGGCAGGCTGATCCTGATCCTGCGCGGCGAGCGAAATCCTCCAGATCCTGATCTCGCCGTCCTGCTGTTCAAAGCCATGCGGGTGGCCGCGAGGCACGAAGAGCACGTCGCCCATGGTGCATTCCAGGGCGGTATCCCCGCATCGGAGCACGCCATAGCCGGATACGATGACGTAAATCATGTCGGCGCGCCCGTCATTCTGATGCCCCTGCCCGGCCTGGCCCAGGCCATGGATCTCGAGGATGGCGCCGGCGGAATGCACGCGGATCTGCAGCGCCTGGTCCACCTCGGACCAGGGCATGCCGTCCGCAGCGTCGGTGAGGTTGACCGGCTCATTCGGCATGGCGGGCATTATGGGCCTTTCCCATCAGGCATTGCGGCGGTGCCGGAGGGTTGCGTCAGATCAGGCCCTTGAGGCGCTTTCCGGCCTCGCTCTCGGGATCATCGGCTGCCCGGTCGAGATGCAGGTAGCTGGCGTCGAACCTGGCGGCGTTCCGCAGCCCGGCGGGATCGAGCACCGTCCAGACCTTGCCCTCAGTAGAGATCAGCCCTTCGTCGCGCATCCGCTGCAACATGCGGTTCACATGCACGGGCGTGAGGCCGGTGGCATCCGCCAGATCGGTCTGGGTGATCGGGAACTCGAACTTCTGGTCATCGATGATGCCGACCGCGCGCATGCGGATAAGAACTTCGTAGATCATGTAGGCAATGCGCGAATACGCATCGCGCCGGCCTTCGTCGATGATGCGCTCGCGCAGGATGCCTTCGTCCTGCAGGGTGCTCCACCAGAAGGCCAGGGCGATGCCGGGCCGATTGAGGAGCATATCCTTCATCTTGCTGCCGGAAATCGAGGCGACCAGGCTCGGCGCCAAGGTGGCGATGCTGTGATCCATGTGCTTGAGGATGAAGATCTCCGCGTCGCAGGGATCGCCCGGCACGAGGAAGGCCATGATCTGCCGGTTGCCGTTCTCCAGGAGCTTGTAGCGGCACGCGAGGCCGGAGAGGACGATGTGGATGTCGGGCGAGTGCTCACCCTCCCGGATAATGTCCTCGCGGGCCGCATAGTGCCGCTGCCGATCGGAAGTGAGTTCATTCAGCAGCCGCCGGTCCTCTTCGGGAAGGGGCATGTACTGCTCCATCCGCTTGATCATAGGGTTGTCCACGGCGCACTCCGTCCTTGCTGTCATGAGCCTTTGGTCGGCCTGCACGCAGTGCAACACCGATGGCTAGGCTTGGTTTACCTGCCAAATTCCGGTGCTGCGGGGGCGCAGGCTGCGCGGCCGGTCCGGACCCCGGTCCCACATGGCCGCAGAAATCTTACCGGCGACTGATCCATTTAAGTCGAGTTTTGCTGAAATCCCGACATGCGTGGGGGATGGAACGCCAACTCCCATGTGAACCTTCCGCGCATGACGGACAAAGTCCCGCTCCCAGCCATGAAAGTCGCAGGGCGATGGAGCGGAACCGGTTCGCGGCGGCCGATGTGCATGCCATCGAAACCTTGCGGGATGAGCTTCTTGCCATGCTGGGGCGGGTGCAGGACCGGTTGGAGAGCGCCCATGTCACGCTGTCACTCAGTGCCGAGTTGATCGCCCGCTCCAGGGATGCGATCGCCCGCTCCTCCGCTCTCCTCGAACCGGGAGCACGGCTCCGGGAGGTGGAACGGGGCGCAGCCCTGCCAACCCGGGCGGCGGTTCTGCGGCGAGCCGGGCAGGCGCCGGTCACCACCGCGCCCTCTCAGCCTGGGTGCCGTCCTGGCCCGAAGAACGGCAGCCCGCCCCTCGCCCCGCCGGTTATCCGGTAAGCACTACGGGCCAGCGTGACATGTGCTGGACGCGTTCACCTCTGGCGTCTTGTGGCGCACACGCCTCTGTCTGCACCGCGGCCCGCCCTTGGGGCCGGGGCAGTTCAGGCGATGGGGAGCAGGAGCGCCGCCAGCGCCTCCGGCGCGGTGACGTTGGGACTGTGGCTGGCGTCCATGGCATGGAAGCGCCAAGCAGGGTCGCTGCGGAATCGGTCGGCGAATTGCTGGAAGTTGTCGGCGCCTGTCTTCCGGGTGCAGTGGATGTAGCTGCGGGGGAAAGACGGCATCGCCTGGGCCAGGCGCAGCTTCTGGCTGAAGCAGCGCGCGGGCTGGTGGCGGCGGCGGGGCGTGATCCAGGCGATGTCCTCGGGCGCAGTGTCCGGCGGCGAGGGATTGGGCGGAAGGAGCCAGCCTTCAACGGGTGCCGCAGGCGGACGACCGGTGAGATCGTTGAGCGACTGGCCATCGGCAGGCACGAAGGCATCGACATAGATGAGATGGCGGATCCGCTCCGGCACCCGGTCGGCAACGCCAGTGGCCACCATGCCGCCATAGCTGTGTCCCAGGAGGATGAGGTCGTGCAGCTCCTCGCAGTCGATCACGCCCAGGATGTCCTGGATGTGGGTCTCGAGGTCTACCATGGGGTGGGCGAGATGGGCACGCTCGCCGAGGCCGGTATAGGTCGGGGTGAAGACCTCATGGCCCGCAGCCCGGAGCAGCGGGCGCATCTTCCCCCAGGCCCAGCCGGCAGACCAGGCACCGTGGCAGATGAGATAGGTGGCCATACGGTGATCTTTCCCTGTGCTGCTGGCGGCGCGAGGCTAGGAGTCGCAGCGGTCCCAGCGCAATCGCCCCACGGCATCGGCCTCATCCGCCTCGTGGAATGGCCGCAGGGCTACCGCTTCGAGGTATTCTCCCATCGGAGCGGCGGGGCGACCGAGGCGGATGCCGGACGAATGGCGATCCGGCCCCGTGCGGCGGTTTTCCCTGGAAGATGGATGGGATCAGCCAGCCTGCCGAAGATAAGCCCCACCCTTCACGGCGGGGGTTGAGGCACCACGCTAGGCTGGTCGGGCACAAAGCATAGAGCCACCCCTTCATTATAGGTGTGCCGATAAATCCAGCCGCCGGCCACTCGCAGGCGGCGGAAGATGGCGCTCGGCGGGCTTCCATCGGGAATGATCAACTCGATCTTCTCCCAGAGATGCAGGGGGGCATCGCTCATGACTGCCAATCCGCTTGGCTATGGGGTGGCTCATGGTAGGTCGTATTTTCGTGCCCGCAACAAAAGCGTGCAGGCGCAACGCCGGTGTGGCGAGCGACTTTCACTGGGCCGGGCCTGCGCTGCCCCCTGGTCGAACGGAAGGGTCCCGGCGGGCGGGGAAGCAGACGCCGTCGCGGAGAAGTCAGGGGGAAGGATGGTGCTGGAGGCAGTGAACCCGCCTCCCCTGCTGCACCACAGGAGAACCTGTCGTTGAGGTGATCTTCTGCACCTGAGCCCACGCCTTCCAGACGCCAGATCAGAGCCGCAGATGGCTCCCACGGCGCTTCCGAGAGCAGCATCACGAAGCAGGAATTGTGGCGGGGATATCTGCTGCCGTGGAGCGCCCTACTCTGCCGGGCTCGCCGGCCGCAGCAGCCACAGCGCGACCATGGCGACGCAGGCACCGCTGAATCCATGAAGCAGAAGATGTCCCGGAGACTTCATTCCCTCGCGGCCGAGGATCAGCAGCATGTCCCCGACTGGAATGACCACCGTGGCGGCCAGCACGATGCCGATAGCCCGGCGGGAGGAGAAGCACAGCAGCCCGAGAAGATAGAGCCCGAGGGCCAGGTCACGCAGCGCCAGCGCCCGCACATAGGCAAGCCCTCCCGCCTCCTCGGCAGGGATGCCAAACACGCCCGCGCCCGTCCTTGGGGACGCGATGAACAGCACACCAATCAGCAGGAACACCGCAGCCAGCGCCACAACCACCCAGGCGCCCGGGCCGCGCAGCACCTCATGGGGAACGGTGGGGCGTGTCACGCGTGGCGCGTCCTCCGATGGTCCGGCACCGGATCGGTGAGGGAGACTAACGCCAGCTCGGTCAGCCCCATGCCGATCAGCAGCGCCCGGACCGGTGCAGGTTCCTCGCGCAGGATCAGCCCGGCGCCAATCAACCCGGTTCCGATCACCGCGTCCATCGCCAGGTGCATCCGCATGGGCAGCGGCCCCAGGCCCAGCTCATAGTTCGTTACGGCGGCATAGGCGGCGTGCGCCCGTGCGCTGGCCCTGAACAACTTTCGGACGCGCGGGCTGAACAGGCGGCAATGCCCCATCATCTCGACGCCTCCGACTGCGGCCCAGTCGATTGCGGCATGGATGCGCGTGGGGATCATGGCGATGCCTCCGGTCCCTTGAGGCAACGTCCTCACAGCCATCCGGCTTCCCGTCATCCAGAGCGTGTGAAGCCTGCACCGTCCCTCATTGTAGCTGGGCCAAAACACAGTGCGCCTTCGTGGTCCCTCGCTGCACTCGGGGGCCTCCCCGCCAGTGCGGTCTGAAGCCGGGGGCAGCTCAACTTCTAGATGCAGGCCCTCGCCTGCCAAGCCGACGGCTCTGCTGCAGGAGCGCGAGGAGCCTCGCTGCCTGGTCACCCCGAAACAGGCGCAGTGCAGTTTTCCCCACTTCGGTTGAAGGACAAAACGCGCCCCTCACGGAGCTCGAAAACCACGGAGCAATCCACCAGGGCGGCCCGGCCGTAACCACCGAACCCGAAGCCCAGACCGGTGCCGATGCCGACACCTCCGCCGAAGCTCCCGAACCCGAAGCCCAGCATCGGCACGACGGACGGCCCAGGTGCCGGGCTGACAAAGTCATACTGAAGAAGCCGCCGGCCACCGGGCTCGTCATAGGTGCGGCTGGGTAGACCCAGGCCGCTCACGAGATCGGCTTCGGAACGTCCCACATAGGTTCCTACGCGCTGATCGAAGGCTTCTTCGGTCACGCTGGCTCCGCAGCCCGCAACCAGGAGAGGAAGGAGGAGCGCGGCTGCAAGGTGGGAGGCGCGGTGCATCGGCGGTCGTCCTGGGAGCCAGAGGAAGGCACCCGGAGAACGCCTACGCCCTGGGCACGGATGCGGCGGAGCCGAAGCTCCCAAATCCGCTCGCATCGCCGTCAAGTTCGGGGTTGGCTAGGCGGCCATGCCCGCCGAAGCACCCGGGCATCACGGGATACCCGTACCTCCTTGGTCATCCCCGATAGCCCATGCTGTGGTCGCGCCGTCCGGCAATGCCCGATGGCGTCGAGGGGAGAATGGGACAGGCCGACGCTCTCAGCTCGAACCTCGAAGGCTGGCCGCCTCTCTCAGCCGCTCCGCGCGGGCACGGGCCATGCCCTCCAGAACTGCATCTGTGTAGCTGCGAACGATGCTGTCGTGGGAGACCTCGCTGCGCGCATCCACACCTCCGGTGGGTGGACCGGAGCATGATGCGAGGCAGCCTAGGGATAAAAACGCGGCAGCGGCAACATAGTGCATCGTGCAAACCTCTCCGGGCAGACCATCAAGCTGCCGTCCAGGCTTCCACAATGCGCGCATGGAAGTCACCCTCCCTCTACCGCCACGACCGGCATCGGCCGCTTCTCCACCTCCCTAGGCACCCTCAGCGGCATCCCCCGGAGCCCACCCTTGCATCCCTCGGGCTGTGCCTGGCACCGCCATGGCCACGACCTCGGGCATCCGGGCCGGCGGGCGCTGGCGGTACGAGCCTGCTGCCCCCGCGGCACCTCGGCACCGAGTCTCAGCACCTAAAAAATTTGAGGCCGCCTGAGGGGATCAAAAAGGGCGCGCCTTCCGGATTTTCTCAGCTTCTTTAATGACTTATCAGACCTTCCCTGCCAGGCCGGTGGCGACTTTGTGTGGCAGCGAGCAAGGTGCCGGCGTAAAGCTTGCAACCAGTTGCACCAGGAATCGTCCTCCTCATAAGCGCCGCCTGCGGTCATCTGCCTGCGCCAGCTTAGACGCTTTTGCCCGCAGCTTTTTAGTGAAGGTGGCGGGATATTGCGCTAGAATTCACTGGCACCGGCTGATGCAAACCGCAGAGGCAGGAAATGGAGAAGCAGAGACATAAGACTGAAGCCGTAGAACTCGCACCAGTAAACGAAGTAGAGCAACGGGCAAGAATTCGGGCTTTGTCACCGATGGGCTACGCACGGAGAATGTGGTGATGGGTGGTTCGGACGACATCTTCTCGTTACATGCCAGCATGCGTGACCGCACGCGGGCCGTGGAGATGAGCCTCTCTGAGTATCTCCATGCCTGCCGGGACGACCCGCAATGCTATGCCAGCCCCGCGGAGCGCATGCTTCGGGCCATCGGTGAGCCGGAGGAAGTTGATACATCCCGCGACCCACGCCTGGGCCGGATCTTCATGAATCGCACCGTCCGGATCTATCCCGCCTTCTCCGACTTCCACGGGATGGAGGAGACGATCGAGCGGATCGTCGCCTTCTTCCGCCACGCTGCACAGGGGCTGGAGGAGCGCAAACAGATTCTCTACCTGCTCGGCCCGGTGGGGGGCGGCAAATCCTCCCTCGGTGAGCGGCTGAAGGCGCTGATGGAGCGCGAGCCGATTTATGTACTGAAGCACGGCGACGAGATCAGCCCTGTCTTCGAAAGTCCGCTCGGACTGTTCGACCCGGACACGATGGGGGACCTGCTGCAGGAGCGTTACCACGTCCCGCGCCGGGTTCTGACCGGCATCGCCAGCCCCTGGGCCCTCAAGCGGCTGGAGGACTCCGATGGCGATATCGAGAGCTTCCGCGTGGTCCGAATCTTCCCCTCCCGCCGCAAGCAGATCGCAGTTGCCAAGACCGAGCCAGGCGATGACAACAACCAGGACATCTCTGCCCTGGTCGGCAAGGTGGACATCCGCAAACTCGAGAACTTCAGCCAGAACGATCCCGACGCCTACGGCTTCTCGGGCGGGCTGAACCGCGCCAATCAGGGCCTCCTCGAATTCGTGGAGATGTTCAAGGCGCCGATCAAGATGCTGCACCCGCTGCTGACGGCGACGCAGGAAGGAAATTACATCGGCACTGAGAATATCGGCGCCATTCCTTTCCAGGGCATCATCCTCGCACATTCGAACGAGGCGGAGTGGCAGAGCTTCCGGAACAACAGGACCAACGAGGCTTTCCTGGACCGGGTCAGCGTCGTCAAGGTTCCGTACTGCCTTCGGGTCACCGAGGAAGCGCTGATCTACAAGAAGCTGATCAGCGGCTCCGCCCTGGCCAACGCGCCCTGTGCGCCTCACACACTGGAGATGCTGGCCCGCTTCGCCGTGCTCTCCCGGCTGAAGCCGCATGCCAATTCGCGCCCCTTCGCGAAGATGCGGGTTTATGACGGCGAGAATATCCGCGAGACGGACCCCAAGGTCCGGACCATGCAGGAATACCGCGATGCCGCGGGCGTGGATGAGGGCATGGATGGCATCTCCACCCGCTTCGCGTTCAAGGTACTGTCGGCCACTTTCAACCATTCCTCCAGCGAGGTGGCGGCAGATCCTGTACACCTGATGTATGTGCTGGAGCAGGCGATCCGGCGCGAGCAATTCCCGGCTGAGACCGAGACGGCCTATCTCACGACGATCAAAAGTGAGCTCGCGTCGCGTTACGCCGAGTTCATCGGCAACGAGATCCAGAAGGCCTATCTCGAGAGCTATGGCGACTACGGCCAGAACCTGTTCGACCGCTATCTGGATTATGCCGATGCCTGGATCGAGGACCAGGACTTCAAGGATCCCGACACCGGGCAGATGCTGGACAGGGAGCTACTGAACGCCGAGCTGACAAAGATCGAGAAGCCGGCGGGAATCGCCAACCCCAAGGACTTCCGGAACGAAGTTGTTAAGTTCGCACTCCGCGTGCGCGCCGCAAATGGTGGCCGCAACCCGTCATGGACCAGCTACGAGAAGGTGCGCGACGTCATCGAGAGGCGCATGTTCAGCCAGGTCGAGGACCTTCTGCCGGTCATCAGCTTCGGTTCCAAGAAGGACACGGAGACGGCGAAGAAGCACGATGAGTTCGTCGCCCGCATGGTGGCGCGCGGCTACACCGAACGGCAGGTACGCCGGCTGGTCGAGTGGTACATGCGCGTCAAACAATCCGCCTGAGCCCCGCCTTGGACATCATCGACCGCCGCCCCAACCCGCACGGCAAGAACCTGGAGAACCGCCAGCGCGTCCTCGCCCGTGCGCGCGCTGCGCTGAAACAGGCGGCTCGGGCAGCGATCGACAAGGGCACGCTGCGAGAGGTCGGGCATGACCAGGCCGTCGTCATCCCCGCTGATTCGCTGCACGAACCGAGCTTTCACAAGGTCTTCACCTCGGGGAAGCGGGAATTCGTGCTTTCGGGTAACCGCGAGTTCTCGGTGGGCGACAAGATCCCGCGCCCTCCTGGCGGCAAGGCGGGCGGTGGCGACGGTAGCGGCGCCGGGCAGGACGGCGGCGAGGGAGAGGACGCCTTCCGCTTCGTCCTTACCCGCGACGAGTTCCTTGACCTGTTCTTCGAGGACCTTGAGCTGCCGGATCTGACGAAGAACCAGATTCTCGCAACGGAAACGGTGGTGCCCGTGCGCACAGGCATCAGCGCCGATGGTGCCCCCTCACAGATCGACATGGCGCGGACCATGCGACTCTCGATGGCGCGCCGGATCGGTCTCCGCCGACCGAAATCGGCAGAGGTGCTGGCTCTGGAGGCCGAGATCACCGCGCTGGAGGAGAGCGGCGACCAGCCCGAACGCCTGGCCGAGTTGCGCGCCGAACTGGCTCTCATCCAGCGCCGGCTGGCACGGGTGCCATGGATCGACCCGGTGGACCTGCGCTATCGGCGCTACGCCGCGAGCCCAAAGCCTTCGGCGCGGGCCGCCGTCTTCTGCCTGATGGACGTGTCCGGCTCGATGTCCGAGCACATGAAGGATTTGGCCAAGCGGTTCTTCCTGCTGCTGCACGTCTTCCTGGAACGTCGCTACAAGCGGGTAGAGTTGGTCTTCATCCGGCATACCGAAACGGCGGAGGAGGTCGATGAACAGACCTTCTTCACCGACCCTCGCACGGGCGGCACCGTGGTCTCGACGGCTCTGGCCGAGCTGGTCCGCATCCAGCGCGAGCGCTATCCGCAGGACTCCTGGAACATCTACGCCGCCCAGGCTTCGGACGGGGACAACTACAGCACCGACACGCAGCACGCGGTGTCCATTTTGGAGAAGGACATCCTGCCTGTCGTCCAGCACTTCGCCTATATCGAGGTGGCGGCCTCGGGGGCGGTGATTCACGGCGAGACGGACCTCTGGCGTGGCTACAAGCTCCTATCGGAGCGGGCACCACGCCTCGCCATGCGGCGCGTGGCCGACCGGCGCGATATCTTCCCCGTGTTCCGCGACCTGTTCGGGCGCAAGATGGCGGCGGGCTGATGGAGCTCTGATGCAATCCTCCCTGCTCTACAGCGGCACCAACTGGGATTTCAGCATCCTTCGGCGGAGCTATGACGCAATCGAGCGTATCGCCTTGGATGAGCTGGAACTGGAGGTCTATCCGAACCGGATCGAGATAATCACCTCGGAGCAGATGCTGGACGTCTACACGGCTCACGGCATGCCGCTCACCTACCGGCACTGGTCCTACGGCAAGCGCTTCCTGCAGCACGAGGCCAGCTATCGCCAGGGATTCTCCAGCCTAGCCTATGAGGTCGTGATCAACTCGAACCCCTGCATCAGCTACCTGATGGAGGAGAACACGGCGACGATGCAGGCGCTGGTCATCGCCCATGCCGCCTTTGGTCACAACCACTTCTTCCGCAACAACCACCTGTTCCGCCAGTGGACGGACGCTTCGGCGGTCCTCGACTACCTGGAGTTCGCGCGTTCCTACATCGCCGCCTGCGAGGACCGGCACGGCACCTCTGCAGTGGAGCGCGTGCTGGACGCCGCCCATGCCCTGTCATCCAGCGGCGTCCACCGCCATGACGGCGCCAGGCCACTCAACTTGAAGGCGGACCAGAAGCGCGAGCGGGAGCGGCGCGAACATGACGAGCGCATGTTCAACGACCTCTGGCGGACAGTCCCCGGCACCCGGCCGAGCCTGGACACAGACCATATCGGCGAGAGGCGCCGTCTCCTTGGTCTACCCGAGGAGAACCTACTCTACTTCATCGAGAAGGCCTCGCCGCGGCTGCAGCCCTGGGAGCGGGAGGTGATCCGCATCGTGCGGCTGATCTCCCAGTACTTCTATCCGCAGCCCCAGGTGAAGCTGATGAACGAGGGCTGCGCCACCTGGGTGCACCAGAGAATCATGACGCGGCTGCATGAAACCGGTCAGATCGACGATGCCGCCTTCCTGGAGGTTCTTCACGCGACAACCAATGTGATTACCCAGCCCGGCTTCGACCATCCGGCGGGCTCAGGCGGCTTCAACCCATACGCGCTCGGCTACGCGATGATGAGCGACATCGAGCGCGTCTGCGTGAACCCGACCGAGGAGGACCGAAACTGGTTCCCCGACATAGCCGGCAATGGCGACCCGACCGGAACGCTGCGCCATGCCTGGGCGAATTTCCGGGACGAAAGCTTTGTCCTTCAGTACCTCTCCCCCGCGGTGATGAGGCGCTTCCGCATGTTCCGGCTGCTGGACGACACCACCGCCCCCACCCTGCTTGTGGACGCCATCCACGACGACGCAGGCTATCGGGAGATCCGGCGCAGCCTGTCCCGGGCCTATGATCCCGCCGAAAGCGATCCTGACATCCAGGTGGTCGATGTCGATCTGGCCGGTGATCGCCGCCTCATGCTTCAACACCGCACACGGCTCGGGCGGCTGCTGGCGGAACGCGACGCCCAGGCCACCCTGGCTCACGCCGCCGCGCTCTGGGGCTATGAGGTCAAGCTGGAGGAGATCGATTCAGCGACCGAAGTGGTGCTGGCCACCCACACGGCGCGCGCGCCCGCGCATCGATGAGTTTTACCACACGCGCTCAGCTGCTTGGCCAGAGGCTCTGCCTCTGATCTATCTCTTTGTCTTCACTCGACAAAGGTATGGTGCTGCCAGAGAGGATTGAACTCTCGACCTCTCCCTTACCAAGGGAGTGCTCTACCACTGAGCTACGGCAGCGTACCGGCCCGCAGGCGAGGCGCTACCTAGCGGCTGTGCCCGTCCCACGCAACCCTGGTGCTTGACCTTCCCGCAAGATCACAGAATGCCTGCCCCGCCATGACCGAAGTCCCGCCCAAGCCCCCAGCCCCGCCGCCCCCCGGCCCCATGCCGTCTGAGCGCGAGCAGCGCCTGGCTGCCGCGCTGCGAGAGAACCTCAGGCGCCGCAAGACCCAGTCCCGGGAGCGCGCGCAATCCACGCCCCCGGCCGACGGGCCCGGAGACAAGGGGAAGGAGGGCTAGACAGGCGCCCGCCCCTCTCCCGGTTGCCGCCCCGCGGCCCAGGGGCTATCCCGCCGGGCGCTCCCTTTGGGGCGCGTCAGGGGGACCCCACCATGCCCATCATGCCCGACCACTGGATCCGTCGCATGGCGACGGAGAAAGGCATGATCGAGCCCTTCGTCGAGGCTCAGCGGCGGGAGGGGGTGATCTCCTATGGCCTGTCCAGCTACGGCTATGACGCCCGGGCGGCCGGCGAGTTCAAGATTTTCACCAATGTGGACAATGCCATCGTCGATCCGAAGAAGTTCTCCGAGGACGGCTTCGTGACCCGGAGCGGCGAGACCTGCATCGTCCCGCCGAACTCCTTCGTCCTCACCCACACGGTGGAATACTTCCGGATCCCGCGGGACGTGCTGGTGATCTGCCTCGGCAAGTCGACCTATGCGCGCTGCGGCCTGATCGTGAACGTCACGCCCCTCGAACCCGAATGGGAGGGACAGGTGACCATCGAGATCAGCAACACCACCCCCCTTCCCGCCCGCATCTATGCGAACGAGGGGATCTGCCAGTTCCTCTTCCTCAAGGGGGACAGCGCGCCGGACGTGTCCTATGCGGACCGGGCTGGGAAATACATGCGCCAGCGCGGTGTCGCGCTGCCGCGGCTTTAGGAGACAGGCCATGGATCGCATTCGTCTCCGCGGCGGCCGCCCCCTCAAGGGCACCATCCCCATCGGCGGCGCCAAGAACGCCGCCCTGCCGCTGATGGCCGCCGCCCTGCTCACCGATGGGCCGCTGGTGCTGACCAACGCCCCGGCACTGGACGACACCCGCACCATGGCCCGGCTGCTGGAGCAGCACGGGCTCTCGGTGGAGCATGACCTGGGCGCCCGCACCATGACCCTGGCCGGGGCGGCGACAAACCTCGTCGCGCCCTATGACCTGGTGCGGAAGATGCGGGCCTCCGTGCTCGTGCTCGGCCCGCTATTGGCCCGCTTCGGAGAGGCGAAGGTGTCGCTGCCAGGCGGCTGTGCCATCGGCACCCGGCCCGTCGACCTCCACCTCAAAGGGCTGGAACAGATGGGAGCCCAGATCGAGCTGGACTCCGGCTACATGACAGCCCGGGCCTCCGGCGGGCTGAAGGGGGCCAAGGTCTATTTCACCCAGGTCTCGGTGGGCGCCACCGAAAACCTGCTGATGGCCGCGACCCTGGCCGACGGAATGAGCGAGTTGGTGAATGCAGCGCGAGAGCCCGAGATCGACGACCTGGCCCATTGCCTGATCGCCATGGGCGCGAAGATCGAGGGCATCGGCACGGACCGGCTGCGGGTAGAGGGGGTGAAGACGCTGCATGGCGCCACCCACGCCATCGTGCCGGACCGGATCGAGGCCGGGACCTTCGCCTGCGCCGCTGGCATCACGGGCGGCGAGGTGCTGCTGCAGGGCGCGCGGCTCGAGCATCTGGGCACCGTCGCTCGCGTATTGCGCGAGGCCGGGGTGGAGGTGGACGAGGCGCCGGACGGGGTGCTGGTAAAGCGCCTCTCCGGCCTGCGCGGGGTGGATGTAATGACGGAGCCCTTCCCGGGCTTTGCCACCGACATGCAGGCCCAGTTCATGGCATTGATGGCGGTGGCCGACGGCGCCTCGATGATCACCGAGACGATCTTCGAGAACCGCTTCATGCATGTGCCCGAGATGAACCGCATGGGTGCCCGGATCAACGTGCATGGCTCCTCGGCTATCGTGCGCGGTGTCTCGCGCCTTTCCGGTGCGCCGGTGATGGCGACGGACCTGCGCGCATCCGTCTCCCTTATCCTGGCGGGGCTGGCGGCGGGCGGCGATACGATCGTCAACCGGGTCTATCATCTCGATCGCGGCTACGAGCGGCTGGAGGCGAAACTCGCCGCCGTCGGCGCCGATATCGAGCGTATTCCCGGATAGCTCAAGAATCCTTCATCGATGTGCCCTTCGAAACGTCGTTCGAACGGTGCTAGGCTCCCCCATGGACCACCCGATCACTTCTCCCCTCCTTCCCGGCGCATCCGGGACCACTGACCTCATCCTCGCGCTACCTAAGGGCCGTATCCTCAAGGAGGTGCAGCCCCTCCTGGCCGCGGCCGGGCTGGTGCCGGGCGGCGACTTCCATGACGAGGACAGTCGTCATCTCCGCTTCCCGACTAACCATGCCGGTCTCGACGTGGTGCGGGTGCGGCCCTTCGACGTGGCCACCTTCGTCGCCCATGGCGGCGCGCAGATCGGCATCTGCGGCGCCGATGTGCTTATGGAATTCGACTATCCCGAGATCTACGCTCCGCTCGACCTCGGCGTCGGCCGGTGCCGCGTGAGCGTGGCCGGGCCGGCCGATGATCCTGTCGCCGACGAGGTCGGTCGCTGGTCGCGCGTGACGGTGGCCACCAAGTATCCCGGCATCGCCCGGCGCCACTTCGCCGCCCGCGGGGTGCAGGCGGAAGTCGTCCACCTGAACGGCGCGATGGAGTTGGCCCCTTCACTCGGCCTGTCCCGGCTGATCGTGGACCTGGTGCAAACCGGCTCCACCCTGAAGGCCAACGGGCTGGTGGAGCGCGAGGTGATCGCCCAGGTTACCTCCCGCCTCATCGTCAACCGCACGGCGCTGAAGACGGAGCCCGAGCTGATCGGCAACTGGCTGGCCCGCTTCCGGGAGGCACTTTCGGCGTGAAGCGGCTGGATACGGGCGAGGCCGGGTTCGAGGCGGATTTCCTTGCCCTGCTGGACACGGCCCGCGAGACGACCTCGCGCGTGGATGGGGCCGTGGCGGAGATCATCGGCCGGGTTCGCGCCGAGGGCGATGCCGCCCTGCTGGAACTGACCGCCCGCTTCGACCGCTGGCAGCCCCGGGACGCCGCCGCGCTTCGCGTGACGCCGGATGAGATCGCCGCCGCCACCGCCTCGATCCCGCCTGAGCTGATGGCGGCGCTGGATACAGCCGCGACCCGGATCGAAGCCTTTCACCGTGCCCAGATGCCCTTGGACATCACCGTGCCGGACCCCGCCGGGCTGACGCTCGGCATGCGCTGGGGTGCCGTGGATGCAGCGGGCCTCTATGTGCCTGGCGGCAAGGCGGCCTATCCCTCCTCCGTGCTGATGAACGCCATCCCGGCCCGTGTGGCCGGCGTGCCGCGCGTGGCGGTGGCGGTACCAACCCCGGATGGGGAGCTGAACCCGCTGGTCCTGGCCGCCGCCCAGCGCGCCGGGGTGACCGAGGTGTGGCGCATCGGCGGCGCCCAGGCCGTCGCGGCACTGGCCTGGGGCACGGACAGCATCGCCCCGGTGGACAAGATCACCGGTCCCGGCAACGCCTATGTGGCGGAGGCCAAGCGGCAGGTCTTCGGCCGGGTGGGCATCGATTCCATCGCCGGCCCCTCCGAGGTGGTGGTGCTGGCCGATGGAAACCAGGACCCGGAGCGCGTGGCCATGGACCTGATGGCGCAGGCCGAGCACGACGAGGCGGCGCAATCCATCCTCATCACCGACAACGCCGCCCTGGCCGATGCGGTGCCGGTGGCCGTGAAGGCGGCGCTGGCCACCCTTCCCCGCGCCGCCATCGCCGGCGAATCCTGGGCCCGTCATGGCGCCGTGATCCTGGTGCGGGACTGGACGGAAGGCGCGGCCCTGACCGACCGGCTGGCGCCGGAGCATCTGCAGATCATGGTGGCCGATCCCGCCGGGCTCTTCGCCCGCATCCGCCATGCCGGCGCGGCCTTCCTTGGCCCCTGGTGCCCGGAGGCGCTGGGCGACTATGTGGCCGGGCCGAACCACGTCCTGCCCACCGGGCGGACGGCACGCTTCGCTTCAGGGCTCTCGGTCTTCGATTTCCTCAAGCGCACCACCTGGATCGCCGCCGAGGAAGCCGGGCTGCGTGCTACCGGACCGGCCGCGGTGGCCCTGGCACGGGCCGAGGGCCTGGAGGCCCATGCGCGGAGCATCGCGGGGCGAATCGGGATTCCATAAGGCATCCTGGGTACGCAACGTGAGGCCTTCGCGCATCGCGGGCCGCCATTCCGTCTGGAGATGGGCCGTTTCCTTGACCCGGACGCCCCGGGGCATCATGTTCCGACCGCTCTGACACACAATGCGCGGTCCCGCTTCGGGCCCGCGCCTGTTCGCGTGCCGGGCCGGACGCGCAACCGCGCTGCCCGCTGATCATGCGCCGCCCCTTCATCACAGCGGGGTCGCGGCGCTCCCGCGATGAGATGAAGGATACGCATGTCGAAGGAAGACATGATCGAGTTCAGCGGCCAGGTGGTTGAGCTGCTGCCCAACGCCATGTTCCGCGTGAAGCTCGACAACGAACACATGGTCCTGGCCCATACCAGCGGGAAGATGCGCAAGAACCGCATCCGCGTGCTGGCCGGCGACCGGGTGAATGTCGAGATGACGCCCTATGACCTGACCAAGGGCCGGATCACGTTCCGCTTCAAGTGAGCTTCGCCTTGAGCGAAGGGGCTTCGAGCGCCGGAATTTCAGCCGACGGGACTTCCGGGCCGCTTTCCGCGGGCCCGCCCGATGGGGCCAGCGCCCCCCGCCCGCCCCTTATTCTCGCCAGCGCCAGCCCGCGCCGCCTGGACCTGCTGGCAAGGCTGGGCATCCAGCCCGACCGTGTCGACCCCGCAGATGTGGACGAGACGCCCCGCAAGGCCGAGCAGCCGCGCCAGCTTGCCCAGCGCCTGGCACGCGCCAAGGCCGAGGCGGTCGCGGCGCGCGCACCTGGGGCCCTGGTGCTGGCCGCGGATACGGTGGTCGGCGTCGGCCGTCGCATCCTGGGCAAGCCTGCCGATGCCGCCGAGGCGCGGCGCTTCCTCGATCTCCTCTCCGGCCGCCGGCACCGCGTGACCACGGGGGTGGCGCTGATCACCCCGGATGGCACGCTGCGGACGCGGCTGGTCGAGACCACCATCGCCTTCCAGCGGCTGACCGATGCCCAGGCCGAGCATTACGTCGCCAGCGGGGAGTGGGAGGGCAAGGCCGGCGGTTATGCCATCCACCAGAGCGCGGAGGTGTTCGTGCGCTTCCTCTCCGGCAGCCATTCCAACGTGGTT
The DNA here is from genome assembly GCF_009848505.1 of Muricoccus harenae. GTDB lineage: Bacteria > Pseudomonadota > Alphaproteobacteria > Acetobacterales > Acetobacteraceae > Roseomonas > Roseomonas harenae. The sequence continues at coordinate 123,025 of NZ_WWDL01000007.1, read as the reverse complement.
GGGCTGCCCCTCTTCGAGACGGCGCAGCTGCTGCGGGGCGTGGGGTGGCTGCGGCCGTGAACCCCGGCCCGCGCGCCGCCGCGCGGTAGCCCGGCATGTCCGACGCCTCCATTCTTGTCTCCACCTCGCCCGGGGAGCGCCGTGTCGCGCTCTGGCGGGATGGCGCGCTTCAGGCGGCCTTCATCGAGCGGCCGTCCCGGCCCGATGGAGTCGGCGACATCCATATCGGCCGCATCGCGGCCCGCATGCCCGCCCTGTCCGGCGCCTTCGTTGCGCTGGAGGGAGGGGTCAGCGGCTTCCTGCCTGATGCCCAGGGCGGCGAGGGGCGGCACGAGGGCAGTTTCCTGCCGCTGCGCGTTACCCGTGCGGCCCAGGGGGGCAAGGGACCGCGCCTGGCCGGGACCGGCCTGCCCAAGGACCTGCCACGCGAAGGTCCTCCCCGCCTGCTGCGCCACGGTCCGGACGCCGCGCTACGGCTGGCGGCGGCGCATCCTTCCGCCCCTATCTTGTCCGACCACCCTGGCGAGGCGGCCCGCCTGCGGCAGGCCCTGGGCCCGGACCGCTTGCGCCTGCTGCCTCACCCGGCCTTCGACGAGGCCGTGGAGGCGGAGTTCGACCAGTTGGCCTCCCCCGAGGTGCCCTTGCCGGGCGGCGGGCGGTTGCTGATCCATCCGACCCCGGCGCTTACGGCGCTAGACGTGGACACGGGTGCCGCCGCCGGCCGCGATTCGGGTGCGCATCGCGCGGTGAACGCGGCCGCCCTCGCGGAGGCCGCGCGGCAGATCCGGCTGCGCCACCTGGCGGGGCCGATCCTGCTGGATCTGGCGGGAGGGTCCGCGAAGTCGCGCGCGGCTCTGCTGCCGGCGCTTCGCTCGGCCGCCAGCGGGGATCCGCTGCTGCGGGTAGTGGGGCTGACCGGCCTCGGGCTGATGGAGATGGTCCGCACGCGCATTCACCCGCCGCTGCATGAGGTGCTGGGGCATCCGCTGTCTCCCCTCGCGCACGGCCTCGCGGCGCTGCGTCAGGCGATGCGAGAGGCGGCTTCGCGCCCCGGCTCGGCGCTGTCCCTGCGGGCGCATCCGCGCGTGCTAGCGGCGCTGCGCGAGCTTCCCGGGGCGCTGGAGCACTTCTCCGCCCAGGCGGCGCACCCCATCTCCCTCGTGACCGATCCGGCCCTTGCGCCGGGAGAGGAAGTGATCGAGGACGCCCTGCCCCGTGCCCGTTGAGAAGACCCCCGCCTGCCCCGTCTGCGGCAAGCCCACCCAGCATGCCACGCGGCCCTTCTGCTCAGTCAGATGCAGGAACGTGGATCTCGGCCGTTGGATGGGCGGCGCCTATGCCATTCCGGCCGGGCCCGCGGACGAGGCAGATGACGAGGCGGAACGATGACGCGGCCCCTGGACAGGTACGCACGCATCGTCTATCCCCCGCGACCTCTGCCGGCGGCAACTGCCGCTTCGCTTGGGCCCAGGTAGCTCAGTTGGTAGAGCATGCGACTGAAAATCGCAGTGTCGGTGGTTCGATTCCACTCCTGGGCACCATTCTCTTCTAACTAATCAGTAGCTTAGTAGAGCACCCCTCCGGGGGTTGAGGGTCAGACGTGCTAGCACAATTCTAGCACAGCAGGTTTTTTTTAGGCCTTCTTTTTCAGCGCCCTGCCGAGCAGCCAGAATGCTGCTAGCACAGAGCTAGCACGGCGGCCCCAGTGGTCCTCCACAGGGGTGCGACGGCTTCCATCGTGGCTGTCTGCCTGCATCATTGCCGATGGCTCGATGAGCTCGCTTCCAGTACAGCCTTCCGTGGCTGCAGGCTCCCTTGCCTTGCCCATGGTGTTGCGACAGGCATCTTTTGCGATCCGAACGATATGCACGAGCGTTGAAGGCTCTGACCGCCCTGCCTCGGCGCAGGGTGTGGGCCGTGATGATGACCTGCTGGGCGATCTGCTCCGGCGCGGCCTGGTTCACCGCCGAGCGCTATGCCCGCCGTGTGGAGGAGGAGGCCAAGGCCGCTGCTTGGTCGCGGGCCGAAGTGGCCACCGAGACGATCGAGCAGAGCCTGCTCCGCACCTTCGAAGCCGTGGAGGGCCTGCACGACCTGGCGCAGGCTCGCCAGCAGCTCCTGGAAGCCGGCGATCGCAGTGGGGTTGATGCCATCGAGGCACAGCTCATCAACATCGCTCGGCGAGGCCGGTTCGGCGTGCTCCAGGTCGGCATCATCGAACGCGAAGGTCGGCTGGCCTGGTCGTCCGTGCCCGACTGGCAAGCTGTCGACCTCAGTGATCGCGAGCATTTCCGTGTTCATCGGGAAGGGCGCCGGGAACTTTTTATCAGCGCGCCTGTGGTCGGCCGCGTCTCGAACCAGTGGAGCGTGCAGGTCACACGTCCGCTCCGGAGCTTGGCAGGAGACTTCGCCGGGGTCGCCGTGGTCTCAATGGACCCTGTGGAGCTCTCGCAGCAACTCGCGGCCCTGCAGTTCGGTGCTGGCAGCAGCGCAACCGTCCTGCGGCAGGATGGGATCATTATTGCCCGGAGCCGGGATGTGCTGCAGGCACTTGGCCAGGTGATCCCGTCGGAGGCAGCCTTGAGGCAGGCGCTCGAAGCCTCACCGACAGGCCGCCTATGGATCCCCCGCAGTGTTTTCGATGGCCGCCCGAAGCTGACCGCCTATCGTTCGCCCGCCGGTCTTCCGCTTGTCGTTTCGGTTCTCCTGGACGAGAAGCAGGAACTGGTCCGCACGGCCTTCGTCCGGCCCGCGCTTCGCGGTGCGGCAGGAGGCATCTCGCTGCTGGCCCTTGCCGTCGTCGCCTTGCTGCTGCTGTGGATCGAGCGACAAAGAACGCGGTCGGCGCTGGAACTGGCACGGCACGAACGCGAGGCAGCCCTGGAGCAGCTGGCACAGGCGCAGCGAATGGAGGCGCTCGGGCGGCTAGCCGGAGGCATCGCCCACGATTTTAACAACGTGCTTCAGGCCATTCTTGGGGGTGCGAGGAGCATGCAGCGCCGGCAGAGGGACCCGGAGGCCGTAGAGCGGCTTGCCGGAATGATTGCCGAGGCAGCGGAGCGAGGCGCGTCCGTCACCCGGCGGTTGCTCGCCTTTGCCCGGCGAGGCGAGCTGCGTTCTGTCCCGGTCGATGTTTCAGAGTTGTTGAACGGGCTGCGAGAGGTGCTCACCCATACAATAGGGCCGAATATCCGGGTTCGGATCGAGGCCAGCCCAACCCTGCCGAAGGTCCTAGCCGATCCTGGTCAGTTGGAGACGGTTCTGGTCAATCTAGCCGTCAACGCCCGTGATGCGATGGCTCCACTGGGTGGCGGCGACCTCATTCTTTCCGCAGCGGCGGAAGACAACTGGGCCGATCTGGGAAGCGTGCCAAGCCTCAGGCCAGGCGTCTATCTCCGCCTGGCCGTCACCGACACGGGTACCGGAATGGACGCCACGACTCTGGCGCGCGCCGGCGAACCCTTCTTCACCACCAAGCCGAAAGGCGATGGAACCGGGCTGGGCTTGGCGATGGCCAAGGGCTTCGCAGAGCAATCCGGGGGCGCCCTCAGGATTGAGAGTGAACCCGACCACGGAACGACGATTACGCTTTGGCTGCCCTGCGCGGTCGGGGAAACGGCGGCGGAAGCCAGCCCCGCCCGGACTCCGGCCGGCCCCATCGCGGCAGGACGATCGAGCGAACTTTCGGGACGCATCCTGGTTGTCGATGACGAACCACAGGTTCGTGCTGTCCTGGCGAATGCGCTTCGCGACCATGGGCACCGGGTGGATGAAGCGCAGGATGGCGCAGCAGCGCTCATCCGGCTGGGCCAGTGTGATCTGCTGGTCACCGATCTGGCTATGCCGGGAATGAATGGCCTTGAACTGCTTCGTGCAGCGCGGGAGCGGCGCCCCGGCCTGCCTGCCCTTCTGGTAACCGGCTATGCTGGAGACGCGGACACGGAAGATCTTGCCGAAGCAAGCGGGAAAGGACCTCTGATCCTGTTGCGAAAGCCCATCGATCCTGACGAAGTCGCTGCCCATGCCGCCACGCTGTTGAATGGCGCCGCTGCCTCATAACGGGCCCACCACTCCATTTGGGTACGCGCTAGCCCATGGCCATGGACTGTGGATCTGATCACGGCTTTTAGGCCAGTAGACAGGCGGTGCTGGCAGTGGCGTGTGCTCCGCTCGTGAACCCTGACCGTGGACACCGTCAGTCAAGCCGAATAAGTTGGACACCTCTAAAAACCTCGCGCTTGCTGCGCCGAACTGATTCACTGGCCTCGGTCAGCGGAGACAGCGGCAGTGGCGGATCAGCCGGGCTTCTTCGATGTCGACGAGCGGTATGCGGCCCTCTCTGCCGCGGGCGACCCGCTGGAACGCCTCGCCGCGGTGGTCGACTTCGAGGTCTTCCGCCCGGTGCTGGATGCGGCCCTGGCGCGGTCGGATCGCAGCCGCGGCGGGCGCCCACCCTATGACGCGGTGCGGATGTTCCGCATCCTGGTGCTTCAGGCGCTCTACAGCCTCTCCGACGGGCAGGCGGAGTTCCAGCTGCGCGACCGCTTGAGCTTCATGCGCTTCGCGGGCCTCGGCCTGCACCAGGCAGTGCCGGATGCCAAGACGATCTGGCTTTACCGCGAACGGCTCAAGCAGGCGGGCGCCATCGAAGGGCTGTTCCGCCGCTTTGACTCGGTGCTGGCGGACCAGGGCTTCCTGGCCATGGGCGGGCAGATCATCGACGCCACGATCATCGCCGCGCCGCGCCAGAAGCTTACCCTGGAGGAGAAGGCCATCATCCGGGAGGGCGGTACACCCGCGGACTGGTCTCCAGCCAAGCGGGCACAGAAGGACCAGGATGCCCGCTGGACCCTCAAGCGCGGCAGGGCCAAGCCCAAGTCGGAAGGCACGCCGCGCCAGGCCATCCAGATCGCGGTGCCGGTCTTTGGCTACAAGAGCCACATCGGCATCGACCGGCGGCATGGGCTGATCCGCCGCTGGACGGTGACCGATGCCGCCCAGCACGACAGCCGCAGCTTTCCGGCCCTGCTGGATCCCGGGAACACCGCCAGCCGCGTCTGGGCCGACACCGCCTACCGCACCAAACGCAATCTGGAGGTGCTGGAGAGGCGCGGTCTGAGCGAGCGCATCCAGTTCCGCCGGCCACCGCGCCGCGGGCTCTCCGAACTTCAGGCCAAGGCCAATGCCGCCCGTGCCCGGATCCGCTCCGGCATCGAGCACGTCTTTGCCGCGCAGAAGCATCGCATGGCGCTGTTCGTCCGCAGCATCGGCCTGGCCCGCGCGCAGGTGAAGATCGGCATGGCCAATTTGGCCTACAACTTCACCCGCTTGGCCTGGCTCAGCACCCGAACTGCGCCCGCATAGCTCCGCGACTCCATAAAAAGCGGTGCCGAACACGCCAAGCTCATCATCCAGCACCCTCAGCAGGGGCGCGTCACGACCACAGGCGACCATCCCGCTCACAAAGGCCACTCAGCAGCGGGTACTTCGAGGTGTCCAGCTGTCACAACCACCCACCTTCGCGGAAGGGGTCGAGATTGCTTCCGGGAGAGCATACCAGCCTGCCGCCGGACAGTCTCCTGCGGCTCGACAAGGTCGAACAGGTGGCCCTCTGAGGGGAAGATCGCGCCGTAACGACCGCCCACCGCTGCCCGGACATCCTTCGCTTGGCTGGTCCTCTCGGTGCTGACGAGCTGGTCGATCATGGCCGCCCTTTGGATGATCTCCAAAGATCCACCAAGCGACATTGCCAAGCTTATTCCTGTGGGGCGGCCTGAAAGGGGTGCGGGGAGTATCCGGCTGGACCAGTGCGTCACGCTCCTCTGGCCTGACGATGGATAGGCAGATAACTTCCGTGACGGCTCAGTCCACCCCCACCAAAGCCTGGCCGGCTTGGGCGAGCGGGCGACCTACCACAGCGTCGAGAACGGCCTCCGCATTCCGCAGGTCGATGCGCACAGGCACATGGGTCAACGGCCGCACCTATGGCCTGCAGTTCCACGCCGCGCCCATGTTGGCCGAGGCGATCGGCCGACCTTTAACAGAATCGTGGCTCTGCGCGGCGAGCCTGCGTATCGTTCCTCCAACAACTGGGAGGAAACAGATGCAAATAACCCGTCGCGTGACACTATCTGCGGCAATCGCCGCGCCGTTCGTGCGTCCCGCCGCGGCGCAGGATGCTTGGCCGAACCGCCCCGTTCGCGTCATCGTGCCTTGGCCGCCCGGCGGGTCGACCGACGTGCTTTGCCGGCTGCTTTGCGAGCAGATGCAGCAGAAGCTCGGCCAGTCTTTCGTACTGGAAAACCGCCCGGGCGCAGGCGGTAACATCGGCGCCGATGCCTTAGCCAAGGCCCCAGCCAATGGATACAGCATGGCGCCACTGACGCTCGGCGCCTGGCACATCAACCAGTTCCTCTACAGCAAGCTTCCCTACGACCCGCAGCGCGATTTCCAGCCGATCTCCATGCACTGGGAATTGCCGAACGTCCTGGTCGTCTCGGCCCAGCACAATCCGGCAAACAACTTCCAGGAGTTCGTCGCCTGGGCGAAGGCGCAGCGCGGGGGCATGAGCTACGGCTCCCCGGGCGTCGGCACCACCGCGCATCTCAGCGGGGCGCTGTTCACGAACCGTCTCGGCATTGACGGCACTCACGTGCCGTTCCGGGGCGCGGCGCAGATCATCCCCGCAATGCTGGCCGGCGACCTGAACTGCGCAATGGACAACCTCGCCAGCTATGTGCCCGTCATCCAGGAAGGCCGCATGAAGGCTTTCGTGATCACGGGCGCTGAACGCTGGCCGACCCTGCCCGACGTCCCGGTCATGGCAGAGGTGGGGGTGCCCGACTTCGTGGTTACCAGCTGGTGCGCCATGGCTTTTCCCGCAGGCGTCCCCGCTCCGATCGTGGAACGTGCTGCGGCGACGATGCGTGAGATCGGCCAGGACGCGGCAATGCAGGAGCGGTTCTTACGCGCCGGCGCCCGCTGCGTATGGAGCACCCCTGCCGAGGTGAGCGCCCGCGTCGAACGCGAGCGACCAATGTGGCGGGAGGTGGTGCGAATCTCCGGCGCACGGTTGGAATAGAAACGGGGGCATAACCGAGTTCTGGGCGTCAGGGGCGGATGGTAGCGTCTCTTGTTCCTGACGACCTCTCGGCGGTGATATCAGTCGCGTCGCAGCCTGCTCGTAATTGCCAGTGCGGGCCAATAAGGTGATCTTATCCGGCCATGGATCGCCGAAGCGGTACGCTTCCCGCACAGCCGGAGCACCGGGCTTGTGTTCACCGCTTTTCATTGCCCGAGAAACTCCCTCACAGTCAGTCTGGCCAGGGCCTGCAACGAGACCCTCCTTGCTTTGGCAGACGCTCCCGCTCCAAGCCGTACACACGGCAAATACCCTCCTGGAAGCCCGAACCGGCTAACCTTCGGCAGCACTTTTCAGCACCCTGCCAGACACAAGGGAATCATGGGCATCCGCCTCGCGACCACCCGAAGCAGGCCGCAACGGTCCCTGCCTTACGAGGGACCCGTCGGGGCCACCCTGCCCGGGTCAGCGCCTCTGCCGCCCAGAGGCTACCCACGCCGAATGCTACCGCAGCAACCAGGGCGACAACGAGCCCGAAGCAGAGTGGCCTTTTGTATCAGCCTTCCGCGATCTGCCGTGTGCTCTCGCCGTAGAGGATGAGCTGGGTTGAGTAGGCCAGGGCAAAGGCCAACCCGACGGCAAACACATCTGAGCCATAGGCTATCTGCGGCCACTGGATATCCGAGAGGATACGAGGTGCAGCCGGCTTGCTGGCGAGGTTTCCGAGACCGGCTTGCTGGCGAGGTTTCCGAGATACGTCAGGACAGCCACTGCGGCGCCGCCGTTAATCAGGCCAAGCATGTTCAGGGCTTCGAGGCCGATCGTGATCAGCCCTGGAATGTCTCGGTCCCGTGGGTATTGTCCCAATCCGCCAGCGCGCCCTCACCTTTGCTATTCACTGGTGAAAAGCAAGTGACATCGGACTGCTGTGTCGGCCGAGGTTCAAGGCAGATTGCGGGGTGATTGTAGGGTGCGGGAGTAGGACCTCGCAAAAACCCAACAACATCAACGCCGGTTGGCGTCCCCAAGGGGATTCGAACCCCTGTTACCGCCGTGAGAGGGCGGTGTCCTAGGCCTCTAGACGATGGGGACGTGGCCTGCGGGAGGCGGCCTTCTATCCGCGAAGTGCAGAGGGATCAACCCGGGCCCCGCCGCTTTTTCAAACTCTTTTTCCGCACCAACTTGAGGCCGCCGCATACCGGCACCCCACCCTCACTCCCCCACCCGGATCTCCCCCGCCACCCGTCCGCTCCGCGTATCCAGGATCACCAGCCGGTCCCCATCCGCCCGCTGCACCCAAACCGCCACCCGCCCCTCGGCGCCCGCGGCAATTCCCCCGATCCGCGTTCCGGCCGGCTGCCCGAGCGACATCTCCGCCACGGGCCCGGCCGGCGTGGCAGGAATGGCCTTGCCGGCACGCTGCACGATCATCACAACCAACGTCACGCTGGCGGCGACGATCAGCACCCCCATCCCGATGACGAGAACCTTGAGCGCGCGCACAGAACCCTCCGCTAATTCGGCCGAAACCCTGGAATTCACCGCCACCGCCGAACAGGCCGGAGACCGGCTGGACAGGGCGTTCGCCGGCATGGGCGGTCTCTCCCGGTCCCGCGTCAAGGCGCTGGTGGAAGCCGGCCATGCCGCGCGGGACGGAAAACCCACCGATGATCCTTCCGAATCCCTCCGCCCCGGCGCCCGCTATACGCTGACGGTGCCCCCACCCGAGCCCGCCACCCCCCTTCCTCAGGCCATGCACCTGACCATCCTCTTCGAGGACCGGGACCTGATCGTGCTCGACAAGCCTGCGGGCTTGGTCGTCCATCCAGCCCCCGGCCATGCGGACGGCACGCTGGTCAACGCCATCCTCGCCCATGCGGGGGAGGAGCTGTCCGGCATCGGCGGTGAGAAGCGGCCCGGCATCGTCCACCGGCTCGACAAGGACACAAGCGGGGTCATGGTCGTCGCCAAGTCAGACGCCGCCCACCAGGCCCTCTCCACCGCCTTCGCCGAGCGCGACCTGGAGCGCAGCTACCTCGCCCTCACCTGGGGCACCCCCTCCCCAGCCAACGGTAGCGTGGACGCCCCCATCGGCCGCCACCCAGCCGACCGGAAGCGCATGGCAGTCGTGGCCCGTGGAAAGCAGGCCCTCACCCACTACGCCACCGAACGTGCCTGGGGCACCGCCTGCGCCATGGTCCGATGCCGTCTCGCCACCGGCCGGACTCACCAGATCCGCGTGCATATGGCGCATATCGGCCACCCGTTGGTCGGGGATCCAGTCTATCTCCGCCGGACCCCATCTACCGCACGGGGCCTCCCGGCCACCTCCCGTGACGCGCTGCTGGCCTTCCCTAGGCAGGCGTTGCACGCCCAGTCTCTTGGCTTCCGCCACCCCGTCACCGGCCAGCCCCTGTCCTTCACCTCTCCTTTGCCCACGGACATGGCCGCCCTCATCGTGACCCTCGATGACGGTGTGTAACACGACCGTATCGGTACGGTTTTCCTTGCGTCCGGCCGGCGCATAGATTACAAGCTCGTCAGCTTTCGCCGCTGGGCGCCGCGTAAGGGCTCTGCAAGGAACTTCGGCCAATCTCCTTTCGCGACCGCGAAAACCTTGGGGACGGCAGGCGTTTCTAAGAGGCTCTAGGGCCCAGCGCGCGAGAGTGAGGCACGGTCCTTCGTGCCGCTTTTCGACCGTCCGCGCGCCCGCCAACCCCGGGGGCAGCCCGGCCGGTTCAGGAGGCAAATGCGTTCATGGCTTCCACTTCAATGATTCCCATGGCCCCTGAGGGCAACCTCTCCCGCTACCTGCAGGAGATCCGGAAATTCCCGATGTTGGCGCCCGAGGAGGAGCTGAACCTCGCGAAGCGCTGGCGTGACAACCAGGACGAAGGCGCGGCCCATAAGCTCGTCACGTCTCACTTGCGCCTCGTCGCGAAGATCGCCATGGGCTACCGCGGCTACGGCCTGCCGGTGGGTGAGCTGATCTCCGAGGGCAATGTCGGCATGATGCAGGCCGTGAAGCGGTTCGATCCGGACCGCGGCTTCCGCCTGGCCACCTATGCCATGTGGTGGATCCGTGCCGCGATCCAGGAGTACATCCTGCACTCCTGGTCGCTGGTGAAGATGGGCACCACCGCCGCGCAGAAGAAGCTGTTCTTCAACCTGCGCCGGCTGAAGGGCCAGATGGCCGCCCTTGAGGAGGGCGACCTGAAGCCCGAGCAGGTGGAGAAGATCGCCCGGGTCCTCCAGGTGCCGGAGCAGGACGTGGTCTCGATGAACCGCCGCCTCGCCAGCCCCGACAACAGCCTGAACGCGCCCATCCGCTCGGATAGCGAGGGAGAGTGGCAGGACTGGCTGGTGGATGACAGCGAGAGCCAGGAAGAGGAGCTCGCGGACCGGGAGGACATGACCAACCGCCGCGACCTGCTCAACAGCGCCCTCAGCACGCTGAACGATCGTGAGCGTCACATCCTGATCGAGCGCCGCCTCAAGGATGAGCCGACCACGCTCGAGGAGCTGTCCCAGCAGTACAACATCTCGCGCGAGCGGGTGCGGCAGATCGAGGTGCGTGCCTTCGAGAAGCTGCAGAAGAACATGAAGACCCAGATCGTCGAGCGCAGGCTCGCCGTCGTCTGACCCGGTCCGGATGGAAGTGCAATGGGGCGGCGGAGCAATCCGCCGCCCCATTGCATGTCAGCCCTCGCGCGGTGGGCTGTCCCGCCCGATCAGCAGCAACACCCCGGCAATGCACCCCAGCCCGCCGGCCAGGAACACCGCCGGATAGCCGCCCAGTCCCACGATCAGCCCCGCCAGCGGCGCCGAGAGTCCGACAGCGAGGTCCAAGAAGGCAGAGAAGCTCGCAATGGCCAGCGCACGGCTCGCGGCCGGCACGCGCCGCACCGCATCCACCCCCATCGAGGGGAAGATCAGCGAGAATCCCGCCCCGGTGAGTGTCGCCCCCAGCAGCGCCAGCTCAGCGTTCGGAGCTACCCAGAGCAGTGCCTGCCCCAAGGCCTCCACCACCAGCGACCAGCCCGCGACACGCCGCCCGCCCAGCCCGTCAGGCAAGTGCGAGAAGAACATCCGCACCAGGATGAAGCCGATCCCGAAGCCTGTGAGGGTCAGCCCCGCCCCCGCCCAGCCCCGGCTGCCGAATAGAGGGCGATAAAGCTCCCGAGCACCGCCTGCGGCGCCGTGGCAAGGCTCAGCACGACCCCCTGTCGCCAAACCAGCCCGACCACCCCCAGGAAGGATGCGCGCCCTCCCGTCGCAGCCGGCGCCGCCTCCGCCTGCGAGAGCGCCACGCACAACGCCAGCAATGGCAGCAGGATCGTCGCCACCGCCACGCCCTGGAAGCCGAATCGCCCCATGACGAACAGCCCCGCCGGCGCTCCGAGGCCGAGCGCGGTGAACATGGCGATCCCCTGCCAGGTCATCACCAGCCCGGTGCGCCGCGCCCCCAGCGTCGCGATGCCCCAGCTCATGGCCGAAGTGAGAAACAGGCTCTCCGCCGGCCCCATCATCAGCCGCCCCAGCATCAGCACGGCGATGGAGGCGGTGCGGTCCCCGATAAAGGAGGAGACGAGATAGGCCACCCCCCGCCATTGCTGCCAAAGGCAGCCCAATCTTTGCCGCATATCGCGGCCCACGCCGGTCGATCAGCGCCCCGGCGAACTGCCGGGTCAGGATGGTCGCCAGCGATTGCAGCCCCACCACCCAGCCGGCCGTCACCAGGCTGAACCCCAACTCGTCATGCACGCGCAGCGACAGCACGGGCAATGGCAGCGCGATGGCAAGGAAACCAGCCAGCACAATCGATACGAAGGGCGCAAGCCGCCACGCGGAAGGCGATTCGGGATTCATGCGCAGGGCGCCTCGATCCGGGCTAAACACAGCCCAAGGGCGCGTTGAATGACGCTAACGCTTGCGGGCGGAATGCCGGTCGGCGCCTTCTGCCCGCGCCGCCGCAAACCCGTCAAGCCGCGCTCACCCTTCCTGCGGCGGCTCCGGCCCGCACGCCCACCCCAGGGTGCCGTTGCCCCATCAGCCGCACGCATGCCGCTCATCCGCCACCAGGATTGGCGCTGCAGCATGGAGGCCACCAGATTGGGGGAGAAGGAAATCACGCCATGCCTGACACCAACCCCGCATCCGCCGGCCAGCCCGTCATCGCCCCCGCCGGGCTGCGCATCGGCCATACCCATCTGAAGGTCTCGAATCTGGACCGCGCCCTCGCCTTCTGGCGGGACGTGATCGGGCTGGAGGAAATGGCGCGCTACCCCGGGGCCGTCTTTCTCGCGGCCGGCGGCTACCACCACCACATCGCGCTCAACACCTGGGAAAGCGAGGGCGGCCCGCCCCCGGCCCCGGGCACAACGGGCCTCTACCATGTTGCCTTGGTCTATCCGGACCGCCCCTCCCTTGCCCGCGCGGTGAAGATCGTGCTCCAGGCCGGCATCCAGCTGGACGGCGCATCGGATCACGGCGTCTCGGAAGCAATCTATCTGCGTGACCCGGACCAGAACGGCGTCGAGCTCTATGTCGATCGCGCGCGCGAGGACTGGCCGCGGAACCCGGACGGCTCTTTGGGCATGTTCACCCGCCGCCTCGACCTGCCAGCCCTGCTGGCCGAGGCGAAGGACTGAACCGCCCTCGCTGGTCAGCCCAGCCTGACGACCACCGCGTCGACCGCCGGCGAAGACCCGGCCGCAGCCAGCATCCGCCCGACGCCTGCGGCACAAAAAAGCGCCGGGCCAAGCGGCCCGACGCCTCATCCAATCTCACCGATGATGCGGCGAAAACGGCCGCATCATCGCCCCGCATCAGGGAAAGGTGACGTTGGCCAGGTTGCAGAGATCCACCCCGCGCCGCTCCTCAGCCGCGCGGTCATCATATTCCACGCGGATGTCGTAGTTGCATTCGCCTGCCGGCAGGCGGATGGCGAAGCTGCCGCCCGGCGGCACCACGGCATTGCCCAGCCGGTCCTCGCCCCAACTGCTCTCAGAGCTGGGCGAGGCGCGCAGGACCTGGATCGTCTTGCCTGTTCGGTTCACCAGGTTGAAGGAAGGATTGCCGGTCCGGCCGGAGGTGGTTGGCCCCCGCTTGCCCTCCCCCTGGCCCGGCGAGGCCTGGTTGCCGAAGACCACATCGTTCACCTGGCAGGTATTGGTCGCCCGCCGCTCCTCCGAGCGCCCCCCCGCATAGACCACGCGGATATCGTTGGAGCATTGCCCCACGGGCAGCCGCACCGGGAAGGACCGCCCGCTCTCAAGCACGTTGTTCCCCAGCAGGTCCTGCCCCCAGGTGTTCAAATCCGCGGAGGAGACATAGAGCTCCTGGATCGTCTGGCCCGACCGGTTGACGAGATTGAAGCTCGGGTCGCCCTGCGCCGCGGCAGGCCGGGTCCCCGCAAGAAGGAGGACGGCCAGCGCCAGGATGGCCCGACGCAGAAAGGGCAGCGACATGGGGCGTTTTTCTCCTCTGATTCGGGACGAATCATAGGCCATGCAGCCTGAACGTCCACCAGACAGCATTCCGTGATCCCGCTCCGCTGGAACGCCGCGGGATCGCGCCGCATTCCATGCTCCGGTTCGCTCCAGCCTTCAGGCATTCCAAAGCCCGATGATCTCAGCAGCCCGATGATCTCAGCAGCCCGATGATCTCAGCAGCCCGGTGATCTCAGCAGCCCGGTGATCTCAGCAGCCCGGTGATCTCAGCAGCCCGGTGATCTCAGCTCCGGGCTAAAGTCCGGGCCGCATCCGTCCGGGGTTCAGCCGCCCCGCAGGATCCAATGCCGCCTTCACCCGCGCGGAGAGCGCGGCCAGGGCCGGCACCTCCGCGGGCATGGCGGGCAGCACCGCGCGCAGCGGCTCAGGGGCGCGGAACAGGGTGAAGACGCCCCCGGCATCCCGCGCCGCATCCATCACCGCCGCATGCGTCTCCTCCGAGGCTGGCCCCGCCACCCAGATCAGCCCGCCGCCCCAGTCCAGCAGCAGCCGCGCCTCGAAGGCGCCGCGCAGCGCCGCCGCCACACCAGGCGCCGCGGAGGGCCGTACGGAGACGCGCCACACCGCCTCGCCCGCCTGCGAGTGCAGCGGCGCCACGTCGCGGATGGCGCTCCACAGCCGGCGTGATGCGACCTCCTCCACCACCCGGCTTCCTGGAAGCGCCGCGCGCAGACGCTCCGTCCGATAGGTCACCGAAGCCTCGACATCCTCCAGCCGCAGCAGCGCCGCCGGCCCCTCGATCCCGCCCGCCGACATCCCCGCCGGCAGCATCGCCGCCCCGGTGACGCCATAAGGGCTCGTCAGCCCCGCCGAGAGCGCCGCCACCCCAGCAACCTCATCCGCCACCGGCACCACCAGCGTGGCCGTGCGCTCCGGCAGCGGTCCCACCTTCAGCGTCACCTCGGTGATAACGCCCAGCGTGCCGTGGCTGCCCGCCAGCAGCTTGCACAGGTCCAGCCCCGTGACGTTCTTGTGCACCCGTCCGCCGGAGCGCAGCACCTCGCCCTCTCCGTTCACGAAGCGGATGCCCAGCACCGTGTCGCGCAGCGCGAAGCCCGTGATCCGGCGCGGGCCGGAGAGATTGGCCGCCACCAGCCCGCCGATCGTCGGCGGCGGCGCCTCGGCCACCCCCATCATCGCCCGCAGGTCCGGCGGCTCGGCCACCAGCATCTGGCCATGCGCGGCCAGCGCCGCCTCGATCTCCGGCAGGGTCGTCCCGGCACGCGCCGAGATCACCATCTCCTGCGGCCGCTGCAGCGTGATGCCTGTCAGATTGCGGGTGGACAGGGTACGCGCCGCCTGCACCGGCCGCAGCATGCCGCGCTTGCTGCCATTCCCCTCGATCACCAGCGGGGCGGCGGCGTTGCGCAGCGCGGTGGCAATCCCCTCCTCCGTCCCCGGCGCCATGTCCGGGACCTCCAGCACGGCACTCATTCCGTGGCGGCGAGGATGGGCCCGAGAGCCGGGTTGTCCTCCAGCGGGAACACCTTGGCCGGGTTCAGCAGCCATTCCGGATCAAAGGCCGACTTGATGCGGCGCTGCTGCGCCAGCTCCGGCCGCGTGAACTGCACGCCCATCAGGTCGCGCTTCTCCACGCCGACGCCATGCTCCCCCGTCAGGCAGCCGCCCACCTCGACACAAAGCTTCAGGATATCTGCCCCGAAGGCCTCCGCCTTGTGGAAGCTCTCCGGATCATTGGCGTCGAACATGATCAGCGGATGCAGGTTCCCGTCCCCGGCATGAAACACATTCGCCACGCCCAGTTCGTAAGCCTCGCTCAACTCCCCGATCCGCCGCAGCACATGCGGCAGCTCGCCCGTCGGGATGGTGCCGTCCATGCAGAGATAGTCGGGCGAAATGCGTCCCACCGCCCCGAACGCGCCCTTGCGGCCCTTCCAAATGGCCAGCGATTCCTCCGCGCTCGTCGCCACCCGCGTGGAGATCGGATCGAAGCGCGCGCAGATGTCGCGGATCTTGGAGAGAAGCGCGTCCTGCTCCTCCAGGCTGCCCTCCACCTCGATGATCAGCATCGCCTCCGCATCCAGCGGATAGCCTGCATGGGCGAAGGCCTCGCAGGCATGGATGCAGGGCTTGTCCATGAATTCCAGCGCCACCGGGATCACGCCCGAAGCCATGATGGCATCCACCGCAGCGCCGGCCACCTCGATCCCGCCGAAGGCCGCCAGCATCGCCCGCTGCCCCTCGGCCGCGCGCAGGATGCGCACCGTCACCTCGGTCACGATGCCGAGCTGCCCCTCGCTGCCGGTGATGATGCCAAGCCAGTCATAGCCGGCCGCATCCAGATGCGTGCCGCCGATATCGATCACTTCGCCCTCGATGGTGACGAACTTCACGCCGAGCAGGTTGTTCGCCGTCACCCCGTATTTCAGGCAATGCGCGCCGCCCGAATTCATCATCACGTTGCCGCCGATCATGCAGGCGAGCTGGGAGGACGGATCGGGCGCGTAGAAGAATCCGTCCGCCTCCACCGCCTTGGTGATCCCGAGATTGGTGACCCCGGCCTCCACCACCGCCAGCCGGTCCGCGAGGGACACATCCAGGATGCGGTTCATCCGCATCATCCCGATCACCACGGCATCAGCCAGCGGCAGGGCACCGCCCGAAAGGCTGGTCCCGGCCCCGCGCGGCACGACCCGCACGCCATTCTCGTGGCAGAAGCGCAGCACGGCGGCCACCTGCGCCGTAGAGGTCGGCAGCACCACCGCCAGCGGCGGCTGCCGGTAAGCCGAAAGCCCATCCGTCTCATAGGGCCGCAGCCGCAGCGCCTCGGAGATCACGCCATCCCCCGGGACGAGGGCGCGCAGCCCGGCCAGGATCTCCTGGCGGCGGCCCAGCACATCGGGTTTCGGTGCGGGCAGGGCGATCATGGGTGTTCCTCCGGCTGAGGCGCAGGATGGGATCGCCGGCCCTGCAGGGCAAGCGCGCGCAGGGCACTCAACCCGCTTGCCGCGCCACCTTCAGCCGCTCGGCCAACTCCTCCCGCCGATAGGGCTTGGTCAGGATCGGCACGTCCACCGGCACGCTGTGCTCGCCCAACGCCTCGTCGGTATAGCCCGATGTGAGCAGCACCCGCAGCCCGGGCCGCAGCCGCTCCGCCTCCACCGCCAGCTGCACGCCATTCATCCCGCCCGGCATCACCACATCCGAGAACAGGATATCCACCCGTTCCTCGCCCCGCAGCCGCTCCAGCGCCTCCGAGGCGTCGCGTGCCGCCAGCACCCGGTAGCCCAAGTCGGTGAGATTCTCGACCACGACGGCCAGCACCGCCGGCTCATCCTCCACCGCCAGCACCGTCTCGCCCGCCTCGGCCCGCCGCAGCTGAGAGGTCACGCCAGTACTGACCGGAACGACCGGCTGGACGCTTTCCGCGCGCGGCAGCCAGATCTCGACAACCGTGCCACGACCGAGCGCCGAGGCAATCTCCACCTCCCCGCCCGAGGCCCGCGCAAAGCCGTAGACCTGGCTCAGCCCCAGGCCGGACCCCTTACCGAACTCCTTGGTGGTGAAGAAGGGCTCGAAAGCCTGGGCGCGCGTCGCCTCGTCCATGCCGCAACCATCATCGGAGACCGAAACCACCACGAAATGGCCCGGCGACAGCCCCGCTGGCGTCAGGCGAGAACCGCGCCCCAGCGCCACGTTGCGTGTCCCGATGGTGATCCGGCCGCCCTGCGGCGGCATGGCGTCCCGCGCATTGACGACGAGGTTGAGCACCGCCGCCTCGAACTCGCCTGGGTCGATCCGCGTCGGGTGCAGCGCCGGATGCAGCGACAGCTCGAGCGCCACCGTCTCCCCCAGCGCCCGCCGCGTCAGCGGCTCGAAATCCAGCAGCGCGACGTTCAGGTTCATCGTCTCCGGCCGCAGATTCTGCCGCCGCGCGAAGGTCAGCAACTGTCGCGTCAGCCGTGCCCCGCGCTGCGCCGCCTCCAGCCCGGCATCCGCCAGCTTCATCACCCGCGCATGGTCCTGAGGCCGCCGGCGGATCATGTCGAAGCCGCTGGTGACGACCATCAGCAGGTTGTTGAAGTCATGCGCGATGCCGCCGGTCAGCCGACCCACCGCCTCCAACTTCTGCGCCTGGCGCAGCGCCGCCCCGGCCCGCGCCGCCTCCTCGGCGGAAGCCTCCGCCCGGATGCGCAGCGCATCGACCTCGTGCAGATAGGCCCAGAGGATAACGAAGGCCGAGACCAGTGCCTCAATCCGCCCCACATACCAGCCGACCGAGCCGCGTGTTGCACCGCTCAGCGTGAGGAAGTTGTCCAGCACCAGCAGGACAAGGGAGACGGTGATCCAGAGGTCGAGCACCGTCTGCCGGCCCCGCGTCGCGCGCCAGACGAGAAGCAGGGCCAGCACCGTCAGCACCTGCAACGCCGGCCCCACGCCCGAAGTGGTCAGCACCCAGAAATCATCCCCCGCCGCCAGGTCCGGCAGCCAGGGCAGCCCCCAGGTCGCGATCAGGGCCGCGCCTCCGGCGGCCGCCAGGGCCAACAGCACTGCCACGGCGGAGGCTACCCGGCCGACCGGCGGCCTGACCACCAGTGGCTTCCCGCCGCGCAGCGCCAGCGCATAGGCCAGAGCGCAGGCAGGGGGGCCGAAATGCCAGAAGGTCCAGAGCCAGGTCGTGGTATGCGGCCCGTTCCCGAGCACGCGGCCATTCGCCACCAGCCCTGGGAAGCTCAGCAGATGCAGCAGGACGATGGCGGCGGTGTAGAGCGTGCCGCCCGCAATGAGCAGCAGCGGCAGCGAGCGTGCCCGCCGGAACTGAGCGAAGAGCACCCAGGCACCCAGCCCATAGGCCACGACGAGCGCCGTCTGGTTAACGAGAACGAAGCCAGGCAACACCGGCCCCGGCTGGGCGGCCACGGGCAGCAGGCACAGGGTCGCGACGATCGCCAGGAAGCAGAGCACCAACGCGGCGCGGCGCTGCCCACGGGGCGCCGGTTCGCTAGCCAGGGAGGCTGGAGTGGATTCGGCCACTATCCCCGTCCCCACCACAACCCCTTGGTGCAGATCGATTCCAAGAAAGCGGCCTTCTGCACGTTCTGGTTGCATCATGGCAGATTTGATGCCGATGTCACCCATGACGCCCCAAGGATCTGCGTATAGCTGAAATGCGAAAAACCGCCGGGGGAGCCCCCCCCGGCGGCGACGCATCGAACCCTGCCCAGGCGGGATAGCCGGGACGGCGCAGGAAGCGCCGCGTACCGGTCGCGCCGCCAGCCCCGAAGGGCCGGCGAGCGCCCTCAGCCCTGGCGGGCCTTCAGGCGGGGGTTCTTCTTGTTCAGCACGTAGAGGCGCCCGCGGCGGCGCACCACCACGCAGTTCTTGTCGCGCGTCTTGGCGGTCTTGAGGGAATTACGGATCTTCATGGGTCCAGCCTGGTGACAGTGCCTGGGCAAGGCATGAGGGGGCGGGGCGACGTGGCCGTCCCCCGGAAGGAGGCGGCGGTATATGGGCAGGACCCGCATGGGTCAACCTTCGCCACCCTGCACGGCGCCACGCGTGGCCGGCGGCCGTCCCCACCGATCGGCAGTAGCCAGCCTGCCCGAGTCCCGCCCAGCCTATCCGAAACGCCTCCAAAAACGTCTCGAAAATGGACTCGATCCCACACGGATCTACCGGGCCCGCCGGCATCCGACGCCGCCTGCTTACGTTCCCGAAAGACCTGGCCCGCAGGGTGGGCCAGCCAGACGGGACCCGCCATGCTCGACCGATTCCGCCTCTTCCTCCGCCGCCTCCGCTATCGCCCGGAACGCCGCTACATGCGCGGCCGTGCCCGATCCTGAAGCCGGCTCAGCTTTCCTCCCGCCCCATCAGCGCCAGCCCCTCGGCCACGGAGACGAACTCGCCGCCGCCGAAGATCCGCTCCTCCCCAAAGCGGCGGGCGAACAGCGCGCGCACGGCGGGCACGAGCGAGGTGCCGCCGGTCAGGAACACCCGGTCCACCGCATCGGCCCCGATCCCGGCATCGGCCAGGGCGGCCTCCACCGCCGCCTCCATCCGGGCCAGGTCCGGCGCGATCCAGGCCTCGAAATCCGCCCGCGCGATCCGCGACTCGATGCTGAAATCCTCGTGCTGGAAGGACAGCACCGCCTCCTCCGCCGAGGACAGCGCCGCCTTGGCCGAGGACACCGCGCGATACAGCGCATAACCCGCCTCGTCCTCGATCAGCCGCACCAGATGGCGCAGCCGCTCCGGATGATCGGCAGTGCGGGCCACCTCCCCGATCTCGCGCAGCGTCTTTGGCCCACGCATGAGCGGCAGCTGGTGCCAGCGGGCGAAGCTCGCATACCAGGCGGGCGGAATCGGCAGCTTCTTGCCCATCACCGAATATTCCCCGCCCTTGCCCAGCAGCGGCGAGACGACATGGTCGATGATCCGCGTGTCGAAGGCATCCCCGGCCAGGCCCACCCCGGCATGGCCCAGCGCCGCCACGCGCCGCGGCGGGCCGGGATCGAAGCGCAGCAGGGAGAAGTCGCTCGTGCCGCCGCCAAAATCCCCCACCAGCACCGTTGCCGGCCGCCCGATCCCGCTGGCGAAGCGGTGCCCGGCCGCCGCCGGCTCCAGTGCCACGGTCACATCGGGCAGCCCGGCACCGGCGAAGCCCTGACGCAGCCGCGCCTCCCCGAAGTCATCGTCCGCCCGATCCCCCACGAAGCGCACCGGCCGGCCCACCACCACCCTGGCGCCCTCCATCTCCGATCCGAAGGGCGCCAGCAGCTCCCGCAGGAACAGGGCGATGAGGGATTCCAGCGTCCAGCGCCGGCCCATGATCCGCGTTTCGGTGAAGCTCTTCTGCGCCAGATAGCTCTTCATCGACATGATGAGGCGGCTGGCCAGCGGCTCGTCGAGATAGGCCTCGATCGCCGCCGGCCCCGCCGCATGGCGCAACGCCCCGCCGCGCGGGTCGGACCAGAAGCACAGGAGAGAGCGGAACACTTCCCCCGTGTCATGCCGCAGCGTCACCGCCTCCCCATTGGCACGGAGCGCGGTGACGACGCTGTTGGTGGTGCCGAAATCGATGCCGATGACGGGTCGCATGGCCGGCCCCTCCGCGAAAAGGGGGCGGGTTCAACCCTGTCCGCGTCCCCCTGGCAAGGGGGTCAGGTGACGAGGGAGTAGATCATCCGGATCGAGGTGATCGCCAGGAACACCGCGAAAGCCCGCTTCAGCGCCAGCGGCGGGATGGTATGCGCCAGATGCACCCCCCAGGGCGTCGCCAGCATGGAGGAGGGCACGATCAGCGCAAAGCCGATCAGGTTCACATAGCCCAGACTAGCCGGAGGCAGCAGCGGATCGCCCCAGCCCGCATAGATGAAGCCGATGGTGGCCGGGATGGCGATGACGATCCCGAAGGCCGAGGCCGTGGCCACCGCCGAGCGGATCGGCGTGCCGAACATGTTCATCAGCGGCACGCCCACCGTGCCGCCGCCGATGCCCATCATGGCCGAGACGCCGCCGATGAAGACACCGAGAACCTGCCGCAGGAAGCCGGTCGGGAAGCTTTCCCGTAGCCGCGCATCCACCCCGGTGAAGCCCATGTTCAGCGCCACCAGCAGCGCGATCACGGCAAAGACCGCCGTCAGGGTCGATCCCTTCACCCAGATCGCGATCACCGTGCCGATCGCCACGCCGATGATCAGCGAGGGGATCATCGCCTTCAGCAGGGGCACGTCCATCGCCCCTCTCGCATGGTGCTTGCGGGCCGATTGGATCGAAGTAGGGATGATGGTGGCCAGCGAGGTCCCGACCGCCAGCTTCATCTGGATCACTTCCGGGATGGAGAGGAAGGGAAACACGTTGAACAGCACCGGCACGATGACGATGCCGCCTCCAACCCCCAGCAACCCCGCCAACGTGCCTGAAACCAGCCCCGTCGCCGCCATCACCGCCGCCAGGGCGGCGATCCAGACAGGGTCATGCATATGGTCCATGGGCAGGTCCTGGGCAGTGGTGGGGAAAGGCGTGGAAGGAATGCGTCGGCCGGAAGAGCCGCGAGGCCGGCTGTAGGCCGGAACGCGGCACCTGTCAGGGGGGAGGCTGGCGCCACCGGACGGTCCGGAGCATCCTCCGTCCCGTGCCGCTCATCACCGATCCCTGGTTCTACGCCCTTGCCGTACCGGGCTTCCTGATCAACGGAATCAGCAAGGGCGGCTTCGCCTCCGGCGCCGGCAACGTGGCGGTCCCGCTCATGGCTACCCTCGTGCCCGCCCCGCAGGCGGCCGGAATCGCCCTGCCCGTTCTCTGCGTCATGGATGTCGCCGGGCTGCGCGCCTGGTGGGGGAAATGGAGCACGCGGGAGATGCGCGCCCTCCTGCCATCCGGCATCCTCGGCATCGCCATCGGCTCCCTCGCCTTCGGCCTCTTCTCCGCCCAGGGCATCAGCCTGCTCCTCGGGCTGCTGACGCTGGGCTTCCTCGCCCGCTCCCTCTGGCAGCGCCTGCGCGGCCTGCTGCCGCCCCCCGCCGCCCCCAACCGCATCAAGGCCTGGATCTGCGGCGCGGCCTCGGGCCTGACCAGCACCCTCGCCCATTCCGGCGGACCGCCGCTGGCCATCTATCTCTATCCGCTGCGGCTCGACCGCCAGAAGCTGGCCGCCACCACCACCGTCTTCTTCGGGGTGATGAACTACACGAAGCTCCTGCCCTACTGGGGCCTCGGCCTGCTCGACTGGACCAACATCCTCACCAGCCTCCTCCTTGTCCCGGTCGCCCCCATCGGCGTCTATTTCGGCATCTGGCTCCAGCGGCGGATCACGGACAGAACCTTCTACAACGTGGTCTATGTGCTGCTGGCGATCACCGGCGCAAAACTGGTCTGGGACGGGCTTTCCTGATGGCGAATGAAAAAATGCAGGGCGACAGGATCCTGGGCGTCCTCGGCGGCATGGGCCCCTTGGCCAGCGCCGAGTTCATGCGCCAGCTCACCCTCCTGACCCCGGCCGAGCGGGACCAGGACCATATCCCCACCATCCTCTGGTCCGACCCCCGCGTGCCTGACCGCACCGCGGCGCGCCAGGGGTGCGGCCCAGACCCCCTGCCTGCCCTCATCCGCGGCATACGCGGGCTGGAAGCCGCCGGCTGCGGAGCCATCGCCATCCCCTGCAACACCGCCCATGGATGGATCGACGGCATGCGCGCCGCCACCCGCCTGCCCGTCCTCGACATCGTCGAGGCCGCCGCCGATGCGCTGCGCGTCCAGGGCATCGGCCCCGGCCCCATCGGTGTCATGGGCACAGCCGCCACCCTCGCCATGGGGCTCTATCAGAACGGGCTGCGCGGGAATGGCTGGGAGGTCTCGGTCCCGACCGAGGAGGAAATGGCCCGCTTGGTCTCACCCGGCATCGCCCTGGTGAAGGCCAACCGCGTGGCCGAATCCCATGCCCCGCTGGCCGCGGCCGCTCAGGCCCTCGCCGCCCGGGGAGCCCGCGCCGTGGTGCTCGGCTGCACCGAGATTCCCCTCGGCATCGCAGCCGGCCCCGCCCAGCCCTTCCCAGTCATCGACACGATCGAGGCCCTGGCGCTTGCCTCCATCCGCTGGGCACGCCCATCCGGTTAGGGCCGCGCCCTCGCTCCTGGAGGGCCGCAAGAAATCCGCGGCCCGTCGGGAGCCGTAATATCGGGGGCATGACGTAAGGCCACCATGACGCTACCCGCACACGTCTTCGGGGATGGCTTCCGCACGCAGCTGACGGAGTTGTTCCGGTGGCGGCGCGACGTGCGCCATTTCGACCGGAAGCCCGTGCCTTCCCGCCTGCTGCGCGAATTGTTGGACGTGGCAAATCTCGCCCCCTCGGTGGGCCTCAGCCAGCTCTGGCGCTTCGTCCTGGTGGATGACCCATCCCGCCGCGCCGCGATCCGCGCGAGCTTCAAGGCATGCAACGCGCAAGCCCTGTCCGGCCAGGAGCCCGAGCGGGCAGCCCTCTATGCACGGCTCAAATTGGCTGGGCTTGACCAGGCGCCCTGCCATCTCGCCGTCTTCGCCCTGCCCGATCCGGAGCAGGGCCACGGGCTGGCGCGCCGGACAATGCCGGAGACCACGGCCTACTCGGCCGTCATGACCGTGCACACGCTTTGGCTGGCCGCGCGGGCATCGGGCCTTGGCCTCGGCTGGGTTTCCATCCTTGAGCCGGCGAAGGTCGCCGCGGTCCTGGACCTGCCGCCGGGCTGGACCCTCATCGGCTATTTCTGTCTGGGCTATCCGGCGGCGGAACAGGATTGGCCGGAGTTGGAGCGCCTCGGTTGGGAGTCCCGGCAACCCGCCAGTTCCACTCTCATCTTCCGCTAAGCCCCATCCTGATCCTGGCGCCGCCACCAGCGACCCCGCACGCACGCTTGACCCGTCTATTTTATCCAATCTACGTTTTGTCCGCAGCGCAGGAGCTTCCCATGGCGAAGAAGATCGGCTGGCAGGGCGTATTCCCCGCCGTCACCACCCAGTTCCGCGAGGATTTCAGCCTGGACCTCCAGGCCACCCACAAGGTGATCGAGAACCTGGTTCGGGATGGCGTCTCCGGCCTCATCGTCTGCGGTACGGTCGGCGAGAACACCGCGCTCTCCCTCAAGGAGAAGGTGCAGGTGATGGGGGCCGCGAAGGACGCCGCGAAGGGCCGCGTTCCCGTCATCGCCGGCATTGCCGAATTCACCACGGCCTTCGCCTGCGACACGGCGAAGGAAGCCTCGCGCATCGGGCTGGACGGCATCATGGTGATGCCCGCCCTCGTCTATTCCGCGAAGCCGCACGAGACCGCCGCGCATTTCCGCGGCGTGGCCTCTGCCACCGACCTGCCGGTGATGGTCTACAACAACCCGCCCATCTACAAGAACGACGTCACGCCCGACATCCTGGCCATGCTCGCCGATGTCGAGACCATCGTCTGCTTTAAGGAATCCTCGGGCGATACGCGCCGCTTCACCGACCTGCGCAATCTCGTCGGCGACCGCTTCACCCTCTTCGCAGGCCTGGACGACGTGGTGGTGGAAAGCGTGCTGATGGGCGCCGAGGGCTGGGTCTCCGGCATGTCCAACGCCTTCCCGGTTGAGGGCGAGACCCTCTTCCGCCTGGCGCGGGAAGGCCGCATGGCCGAGCTGATGCCGATCTACGAATGGTTCATGCCGCTGCTGCATCTCGATGCGCGCCCGGACCTCGTGCAATGCATCAAGCTCTGCGAGGCCATTATGGGCCGCGGCTCCGCCATCACCCGCCCGCCCCGCCTCGCCCTGCCGGAGAAGGAGCGCGGGGAGGTCGAGGCGATGATGAAGGCCGCCCTCGCCAGCCGCCCCAAGCTGCCGGATGTGGGCCTGCCCAAGGCGGCCTGATTCAGCGCGCAATCGCATGAACGGAACGGCCCGACGGGGCCGTTCCCAAGACACAGACGCGGACGAAACGCTGGAAGCGCCGCCAAGCGCACGGCATCAAACCCTATGAGGATTGACCGATGAGCCTGACCCGCCGCCACCTCCTCGCCGGAGGCGCCGCCATCGCCACTGCCGGCATGCCCTATATCGGCCCCGCCCGTGCGCAATCCGCGGCCCCGCTGCGCTTCATCCCCTCGACGCCGCTGCCCTCGCTCGATCCCATCGTCGCCACCAGCTACGTCATCCGCAACCACGGCTATCTCATCTACGACACGCTCTTCGCGACGGATGAGAACTTCCAGATCAAGCCACAGATGGTGCAGCACTGGGAAAGCGCGCCGGATGGATTGAAGTGGACTTTCCAGCTGCGCGACAGGCTGATGTTCCACGACAACACCCCCGTCCGCGCGCAGGACTGCATCGCCTCCATCCGCCGCTGGTCCGCACGCGACGCCTTCGGCCAGACCTTCGCCACCTTCGTCGACGGCTACGACGTGGTGGACGCGCGCAGCTTCGCCATCCGCTTGAAGAAGCCCTTCCCGCAGATCACGGCGGCGCTCGGCAAGCTTTCCTCCAACGTGCCCTTCATGATGCCCGAGCGCGTCGCAATGACGGACCCCGCGCGCAACATCACCGAAGCCATCGGCTCCGGCCCCTGGCGCTTCCAGACGACACAATGGGTGCCCGGCCAGAACGCCATCTACGAGCGCTTCGCCGGCTACAAGCCGCGCGAGGAGGCTCCCTCCTGGGCCGCCGGCGGCAAACTCGCGAAGATCGACAAGATCGAATGGGTCGCGCTCACCGAGCCTGCAGCCGCCGTCGGCGCCATGATCCAGGGCGAGGTGGACTGGTACGAACAGCCACCCGTGGACCTGCTGCCGGTCCTGAAGCGCGACCGCAACATCGCCATCCAGAACGTGCCGCTCGGTCTTATCCTGCTGATGCGCTTCAACCACACGCAGCCGCCCTTCAACAATCCGAAGGTCCGCCAAGCCGTGATGATGGCGATGAAGCAGGAAGACTACATGCAGGCGGTCGTCGGCAGCCCGGAATACTACCAGGAAGCCAAGACCTTCTTCACCCCGGGCTCGCCCATGTCCACCGGCGCCGGCGGCGCCGAGGCGATGCGCGCCGACATAACCCGCGCCAGGGCGATGCTGAAGGAAGCCGGCTACAACAACGAGAAGGTCGTCCTCCTCGCTCCCGCCGACCAGCCCAT
Organism: Muricoccus harenae; assembly: GCF_009848505.1. GTDB lineage: Bacteria > Pseudomonadota > Alphaproteobacteria > Acetobacterales > Acetobacteraceae > Roseomonas > Roseomonas harenae. The sequence continues at coordinate 96,838 of NZ_WWDL01000007.1, read as the reverse complement.
CGCCTACAACCAGTCCCTCGTCACGCAGGAACTCCTGAAGAATCTCGGCATGAATGTCGAGCTGATCTCCACCGACTGGGCCAGCTTCATCGGCCGCCGTGCCAATCGCGGCGCCCCCGATGCCGGCGGTTGGTCCGTTTTTCACACCCTCTGGTCCGGCGCCGATGTGCTGAACCCCGCCCTGCACCCGCTGATCCGCAGCAACGGCGGCGCCGCCTGGTTCGGCTGGCCCAACGACCCGGAGATCGAATCCCTGCGCGACCAATGGATCGCGAGCGACGACCTGAACACGCAGAAGGCGCTGGCCGCCCGCATCGAGCGCCGCGCCTTCGAAACCGTGCCCTATGCACCCGCAGGTTTGGTGCAGCAGCCAATGGCCTACCGCAAGAACCTCACCGGCATGGTGCTCTCCCCCGTGCAGTTCTTCTGGAATATGGAGAAGAAGTAGTCGCGTCGCGCTGCCATGGGACCCCTGCCCCATGGCAGCGCGTTCCGCACTACTTCGCCATGGCCGGCGCGCTGCGCTCCGAGCAAGCCCAGTCATGGTTGTGCACCAGCCCATCGTCGTGATCGATTGGCTCCCCACCCATCCGCGGCGTTGCCCCACCGTCGTCGTGGAACTGCGCCGCCTCGGTCGAATGCTTCAATGCCGTGGTGGAAGAACGTCCGCCGCTCGCCGCCGCGGCGACCGCGTCGAAGTACCCCACCCCCACCTCGCGCTGATGCCGCGTGGCCGTGTAGCCATCCGCCTCGGACGCGAATTCCGCCTGCTGCAACTCGGAATAAGCGGCCATCCCGCGCTCGCGGTATCCCCTTGCCAGGCTGAACATCGAATGGTTCAGGCTGTGGAAGCCGGCGAGGGTGATGAACTGGAACTTGTAGCCCATGGCTGCGATCTCGGCCTGGAACTTCGCCGCCTGCGCCTCGCCCATCTTCCGCTTCCAGTTGAAGCTGGGTGAGCAGTTATAAGCCAGCAGCTTGTCCGGGAACTCCCGGTGGATCGCCTCGGCGAAGCGCCGCGCATCCTCCAGGTCCGGATCGCTCGTCTCCCACCACAGCAGGTCGGCATAGGGCGCATAGGCCAGCCCGCGCGCGATCGCGTAATCCTTGCCCACGCCCGCCTTGATCCGGAAGAACCCCTCAGGCGTCCGCTCGCCGCTGATGAAGGGATGGTCGCGCTCATCCACGTCGCTGGTGAGAAGCTGCGCGCTCTCCGCATCCGTGCGGCAGAGCAGCACCGTCGGCACGCCCTCCACGTCGGCCGCCAGCCGCGCCGCGTTCAGCGTGCGGATATGCTGGCTGATCGGCACCAGCACCTTGCCCCCGAGATGCCCACACTTCTTCTCGCTGGCCAGCTGGTCCTCGAAATGCACGCCGGCCGCGCCCGCCTCGATCATCGCGCGCATCAGCTCATAGGCATTCAGCGGCCCGCCGAAGCCGGCCTCCGCATCGGCGATGATCGGCGCCATCCAATGCGTCGTGTCGCCACCCTCCTGCGTCGCGATCTGGTCCGCGCGCCGCAGCGAGGCATTGATCCGCCGCACCACCTTCGGCACGGAATCCACTGGATAGAGCGACTGGTCCGGATACATCTCCCCGGCCGAATTCGCATCGGCGGCCACCTGCCAGCCGGAGAGATAGATCGCCTTCAGCCCGGCCTTCACCTGCTGCAGCGCCTGGTTGCCCGTCAGCGCGCCGAGCGTCGGCACGAAGGGCTCCGAATGCAGCAGCCGCCACAGCCGCTCGGCGCCCATCTCAGCCAGGGTGTGCCGAACCCGGAAGGAGCCGGAGAGCCGCTCGACATCCTCCGGCGTGTAGTCGCGCCGGATCCCGGCGAAGCGGTTGGGCTCCGCGGGAATGCCGCTGCCGGAGCCATCGGGGGAGAAATTGGGTTGGGTCTGGGGGTGCATCGCCTGTCCTCCTGCAATGCGTAAAGGATTGACATCCGCGCCGAAAAAGCGAGCTTTTCCAGGCAGTTCAGACCAGCAAACCGGTCAATCCCTTCACCGCCCCCGGCGAAAATCCGTAAAGGTTGTAAATCATGGCGCGTCCCATGATCGGCCGGGTGGTCCGGCGTCTCCGCCAGGAACAGGGCATCACCCAGGCTGCCCTCGCCGCGCGCCTGGGCATTTCCGCCAGCTACATGAACCTCATCGAGGCCGACCAGCGCGCCATCACCGCCAGCCTCGTCTTCAAGCTCGCCGACGCCCTTTCCGTCGATCTCGCCCTTCTCTCCGGCCAGGCGGAAGGCCGCCTCGAAGCCGGCCTGCGCGAAGTCTTCAGGGATCCGTTGCTCGGCGCCGAAGCCGTGCCCGAGGACCAGGCCGCCGCCCTCGTCGCCTCAGCCCCCGACGCCGCCCGCGCGATGCTCGCCCTCTGGCGCGCCTGGCGCGTCGCGCGCGAGGACTCCGCCGGCCTTTCCCTCCCCTCCGGCCGCCGCCTCCTGCTCCCCAGCGAGGAAGCGCGGGACGCTTTCCACGATGCCGGCAACCACTTCCCAGCCCTGGAGGACGCCGCCGAAACCCTGCGCGCCGCGGCGGGCGATCCCACCCCCCAGGCGCTCGACCACGCACTCGCGCATCGCCTGCACGCCCATCACGGAATTGCCGTCTCCGTCGGCGTGCTGCCCGGCGCCGCCCTGCGCCGCTACGACGCCACCGCGGGCCAGCTCCTCCTGAGCGAAACCCTCCCGCGCGAAAGCCGCAGCTTCCATCTCGCCTTCACCCTCGCCCTGCTGGAGGCACGCGATGCCGTCGAACGAATCATCGCCGTCATCGGCCCGTCCAGCGAGGAAGCCGGCGCCATGCTGCGCATCGGCCTGCTCAACTACGTGGCCGCCGCCGTGATGCTGCCCTACGCGCCCTTCCTCGCCGCCGCCCGCGTGCTGCGGCATGACGTGGCCGCGCTCTCCGCCCGCTTCGCCGCATCTTACGAGCAGACCTGCCACCGCCTCTCCACCTTGCAGCGGGAGGGCGCGCGCGGGGTGCCCTTCTTCTTCCTGCGCGTGGACCCGGCGGGAAATGTCTCCAAGCGCTTCTCGGCCGCGGGTTTCCCCTTTGCGCGCGGAGGCGGCTCCTGCCCGCGCTGGATCCCGCATGCCGCCTTCGCCACCCCCGGCCGCATCGTGGTGCAGGTGGCGGAGCTGACCGACGGCGCCGCCTTCCTCTGCTTCGCACGTACGGTGGAACACCCCGCCACCCGCTGGGGCGAGCCGGCGCCCATGCGCGTCGTCGCCATGGGCTGCGAGCTGAGCCACGCGCCGGAGGTCTGCTACGCCGACGGTCTGGACCTGATCTCGGCACGGGTCGGGATCGGCCTGTCCTGCCGCCTCTGCGACCGCCCGGATTGCCGCTCCCGCGCCTTCCCGCCGCTCGAGCACCGCCTCCTGCTCGATCCGGCCCAGGCCGGCGCCCCTTACGGCTTCACGCCACCGAGCCAGCCCGCCCCCGGCGCCGCCGGATAAGCGGCCTGCCCTACTCCCCCGAGGTCAGCTTCAGCCCCACCAGCCCCGCCAGGATCAGCGCCGCGCTGCCAATCCGCATCGGCGTGGCCGCCTCTCCCAGCACGGCGATCCCCACCACGAAGGCGCCCAGCGCCCCGATCCCGGTCCAGATCGCATAGGCCGTGCCCAGGGGCAGGCTCCGCATGGCGAGCCCCAGCAGCCCCACGCTGGCGACCATCGCCACCACGGTAAGAACCGACCAGCCCAGACGCGAAAACCCTTCCGAAGCCTTCATCCCGAAGGCCCAGACGATCTCAAGCAGCCCAGCAATAACAAGGAGAATCCAGGCCAAGTTCACGGCCCCATCCAATGGGGCCGGGCCGTCCCGGCGAACGGGGGATCGGGCCAGGGGTCGTCCCCCGGCCCACAGGTCAGGCGCTGGTCGCGCCGCCCGCAATCAGAATGTCAGTCGCAGTCGCAGCCAGGTGTCGGGCCAGGATCGGCGCGCACAACATGGTGGTCGATCCACTCCGCCACCAGGCGACGCGCCTCGGTTACCGTCGCTTCCGGGTGATGGATCCGGTACAGGGAGGTGCAGGCGCCGAAGGCGCTGAAGTCATTCGTGCCAACATCGCGCAGCTCGCGATAGGCGGTCACGACGGCCCGCTCGCAGTTGCGGGCGATGTAGCTGAAGTCTTGCCCCATCCATCCAACCCCATATTCCGTGCTGCGCTGTTGTTGAGAATAACTCGCAACACTAAGCCGATTTATAACGACACCTGAATATACGTTCAAGTGTCGATTGATGCGGTGCGAGTGTAGAGGCCCGGCATGGCCGGCACGCAACGGGCCTCCTCCTGGCTCTAGCCGCGGGAAACGGCCTCCGCCAGGGCCTTCCCGACCTCCACGGTCCCGGCATTGCCGTCCAGGTCACGGGTACGCGGGCCGCCCTCGGCCAGCAGCGACTCGATGGCCGTGGTGATGGCCGCCGCCGCCTCCCTCTCGCCCAGATGCTCCAGCATCAGCGCGCCGGACCAGATCTGAGCGATCGGGTTGGCCACCCCCTTGCCCGCGATGTCCGGCGCGCTGCCATGCACCGGCTCGAACATGGAGGGATGCGCCCGCTCGGGGTTGATGTTGGCCGATGGCGCGATGCCGATCGAACCCGCCACCGCCGGGCCAAGGTCAGACAGGATGTCACCGAACAGGTTGGAGCCCACCACCACGTCGAACCAATCCGGGTGCTGCACAAAATGCGCGCAAAGGATGTCGATGTGGAACTGGTCCGTCGTCACCCCCGGATAGCTCTTCGCCATCTCCGCGAAGCGCTCGTCCCAGAACGGCATGGTAAAGGTGATGCCGTTGGACTTGGTAGCCGAGGTCAGCTTCTTCCGCGGCCGCTTCATCGCCAGCTCAAAGGCGTATTTCATCACCCGGTCCACGCCATGCCGCGTGAACACGCTTTCCTGGCTGACGAATTCCCGCTCCGTGCCCCGGAACATGCGCCCGCCGGAGGAGGAATACTCGCCCTCCGTGTTCTCGCGCACGACAACGAAGTCGATGTCCTCCGGCCCGCGATTCGCGAGCGGGCTGCGAACCCCCGGCATCAGCCGGCAGGGCCGCAGGGAGATGTACTGGTCGAATTCCCGCCGCATCGGGATCAGCAGGCCCCAGAGCGAGATATGGTCCGGCACCCCCGGCCAGCCCACGGCGCCGAGGAACACGCTGTCCGCCTCGCGCAGCCGGTCCAGTCCGTCATCCGGCATCATCTTGCCGGTCTGCGCATAGGTCTCGCAGGACCAGTCGTAATGGGTCAGCGACAGTTCGAAGCCGAAGCGGCGGGCGGCGGCATCCAGCACGCGCAGCCCTTCCGGCGTTGTCTCCTTGCCGATCCCGTCGCCCGGGATCACCGCGATACGGTGGGTGCGCGCCATGGGGTGATGTTCCCTTCCTTGCGGGTCCGGTGGTGCCCTCGGACGCAGCGCGCGGCAAGCCCCCCGCCCCTACCCTCGGTGAGTCCGATTAGCGGGCGAGCAGTTCCTCGGGCAGCTCCAGCTGCATCACCAGCCCCTCGGGCCGCCAGTCATGGGTCATCCGGCCATGGATCTGCCCCGCGAGGCATCGTGCCGCCAGAACGGTACCAAATCCCTGACGGGACGGCGGGCCGGGCACTTGGGGGCCACCAGTCTCACGCCAGTCCAACCGGAACTTCCCGTCCTCCACCCTCGTATCGATCTCCAGCCACCCGTCGGCGCAGGAGAGGGCGCCGTATTTCACCGCATTCGTAGCCTGCTCGTGCAGCACCAGAGCCAATGTGCTGGCGGCGGCATAGCCGAGCGGCCGGTCCACTCCGTCCAGCGTGAAATTGGCCCCACCGCGCCCGGCATAGGGCGCCAGGATGCTGCGCAGCAGCTGATGGACGGTGCCAGACCGGCCCGTCTCCTCCTGCGGCCGCCCCACCGGCTTGGCCAGGTCATGCGCCAGGGAAAGTGCGTTCAGCCGCGCCTGCAACTGCGCTGAAAAGGCCTCGGCCGCCGCATCGCCCCGGGCCGCAAGCGAGGCGAGGCCGCCCGCCACCATGAAGATGTTCTTGATCCGGTGCGACAGCTCTCGCGCCAGCAGGTCCCGCGCCTCCTCGGCCCGCCGCCGGTCGCTGATGTCGAAGACAGAACCGACAAAGCCCGCGAAGCGCCCGTCCCCATCCCGCCTCGGGGCGGCGGCATCGATCATCCAGGCATAGGTGCCATCGGTGGCGCGAAGCCGGTACTCGATCTCGAAGGCGGCCTCGTCCCGCATCGCCTGGAGGAAGACCGCATTGGCCATGTCCCGGTCCTCGGGATGCACGGCATCGAGCCAGCCGAAGCCCAGCCCCGTCTCCGGCGTCTGCCCCGTGTAGCTGTACCATCGTTGGCTCAGGAAGATGCTGCTGCCATCCGCATCCGTCATCCAGACCATCACCGGGGCATGATCCGCCATGTTGCGGAACCGCGCCTCGCTCTCGCGGAGGGCTGCGGCGGAGCGGCGCTCATTCTCCTCACGCCGCAGCCGGCCGATGGCCAGCGAAAGCTGCCCCGCCATCATGCCGAGGTAGCTGGCATATTCCCCGGCCAGCGGCAGATGCGGGCTCAACCCCGCCACGAAGATCCCCACCGCCGCGCCGCCCGCCATCAGCGGCAGGATGAGCGCACCAGGAACCTTCTGCGGCGTCGCCTCCCGCAGCACGGCCTCCAGCACCTCCGCCGGAACCTCCGGCCCGGGGCTGGCCCCATGTGTCGCCACGGTGGCAAGCCCCGCCTCCCCGCGCATGAGGATGCTGCCCCAGGGCAGGTCGAGCGGGTTTTCCACCGCCATCGTCCGCAGCGCGGCCACGCAGGCGGCATCGACGCTCCGTTCTGCTACCAACCGCTGCCCCAGGGCGCGCAGGGTCCGCAGGCGGCGATCGGCCAGCTCCCGGCCGGTCGTCTCCGCAACGATGCTCATCACCCCGGCCACCTCCCCGTGCTCATGCACGGCGGAGTAGGAGATGTCGAAATACACCTCCTCCAGAAACCCATGGCGCTCCGTCACGAAGCGGTGGTCCTTGGCATGGACCGTCTCGCCGGTGCGGCGCACCTTTGAGAGCATCGGCCCGAGCACCTCCCACAGTTCGGGCCAAGTCTCGCGGGCCGGGCGGCCCATGGCGCGGGGATGCTTCTCCCCGATCGTTGCCGCGAGGGCATCATTGTAGAGGGCGACGTACTCCTCGCCCCAGAACAGCACGATCTGCGCGCGCGACGGCAGCGCGATGCCCAGGGCGCAGCACAGCGTCGCGGACCAGCCGCCTGGCCCGCCCAATGGGCAATTCTGCGCGCCGAGCCGCTCGATCAGCTCGCCCGCCTGGCCCGCCCCATGGAGAAACCCGAGGCCATCTGAAACCGGCCCGCGCGACCATCTCGCTTCCATGTCGTGGTGCTCGACGCGCAAGCCCATCCCCCAATCTCCGCGTGCAATCCCGGCTACCACGCATCACGGAGTCGTGTTGTAAACTGTTTTATAGAAGGGAACGCACCTCAAGATACAGCCCATTTGGCCCATGCGTGCCCGGTGGACGAAGCTCGTGTCCGAAATACAACAGAGCATCGGCTTGGCGGTTCCCCTCGCGCCCTTCGCGCTGGCAGCCTCGCCGCCGCCCGCTCCTCGCCGCCTGACCAAGCGAGGGCCCGCCTTGCCGCGGGACGCCCAACCCGCCACCCATCTCAATGCCGCCCGCTGGACGCCGCTGCCCCTTGCACCGCCGCGCTGAAAACCTCCGGCCAGCGCGCCCGAACCTCCGCCGCCACCCGCCCGGTCTCATCAAGCGGCGCGCGTGACGCGGCATCGGGAAAGGCATCGAGCGGCGCCGCATGCCCTGCCGCGATCAACGCCGCATGCAGCGCCCGGTGGCGCGGCGCTTCCGGAGCTGTCCCGGCAATGAAGACCGGCGCCGCCGTCGCCAGTGCCTCCGACAGCATCGAGACGGAATCCCCCGTCACCACCACAGCATCCGCCACCGACAGGAAGGCGGCATAGGGATTCGGCCCCGCACCGCCCCAGCAATGCAACATCCCCGGCACCCCGGCCAGTCGCGCCGCCAGCGCCGTCCCGGCCGCCTCGCCAGTCCGGCGGCTGGTCGTCGCCAGCACGCTGCCCGCCCAGGGCATCACCCGCTCCGCGATGGACAGCGCCTCCTCGGGCGCCATTCCCTCCCCCCGCACCGCTCCGCCCAGAAGCAGCACGACACGCGGGCAAGGCATTTTCTCCAGCGCCGGCCATTCCGCCCGCGCCGCCGCCAGCACCTTGGGCGAAACACGATGCGTCGCCCCCAGCACCGGCAGGATGTTGGGCGCCGCGGGCGGGCCGTCATGCCGCCCGATCACCAGCAGGTCGAAATCCGCCGCGCCGAATCCGGGCCGCATGCAATGCACCGTCCGCGCTCCGCGGCGGCGCAACCAGCGCGACACCGGCGCCGCACGCCGCCCCGCCGAGATCACCAGCCCAGGCCAGGGCGGCCCGATCCGCTCCCGCACGCTTGGCGCCAATCCCGCCAGGCTCGGCCAGGGCCAGGGCAACGCCGCCAGCCGCCCCCATTCCAGTCCCAGGGTCCGGAACGGCACCCCGAGCCGCTCGGCGATGCCCAGCGCCTGGGCCGCCGTCCCCGCGCGCGGGTCGGCCAGCACCCAGACTGCCGCCTCCGGTCCCCCGCTCATGCCAGCCCGCATCCCGCATGCCCGCACCCGGTTTTGACGCATGGACGCCGCCGCCGCCTGCCGCTAGGGAACGCGCATTCCGCGCCGCCCCCGGACGAAAGCAGGGACAATTCCATGGCCATCCAGCACGCCTCCGAGTGGGACCGCGACGCGGCGCTCACCACGGCCCGCATCCTTCTCGAGATCAAGGCGGTGAACTTCCGGCCGGAAGAGCCCTACACCTTCACCTCGGGCTGGAAGAGCCCGGTCTATATCGATTGCCGACGCATCATCTACTTCCCCCGCGCGCGCAAGACGATCTGCGACCTGGCGACGGACAAGATCGGCCGCCATATCGGCTACGAGACGATCGAGGCCGTGGTGGGCGGCGAGACGGCGGGCATCCCCTTCGCCGCCTGGATCGCCGACCGCATGATGACCCCCATGGCCTATGTCCGGAAGAAGCCCAAGGGCTTCGGCCGCAACGCCCAGATCGAGGGCGACGTGCCCGAGGGCAAGCGCACCATCCTGGTCGAGGACCTGACGACGGATGGCGGTTCCAAGATCCGCTTCGCTCAGGCGCTGCGCGACGCGGGGGCCATCTGCAACGACACCTTCGTGGTCTTCTTCTACGGCGTCTTCCCGGGTGCCTTCGACACGATGAAGGCGATGAACCTCAACCTGCTGCACCTCTGCACCTGGTGGGACGTGCTCGAGGTCTGCCGCGAGCGGCCCTATTTCGAGGAGAGCGCCCTGCGCGAGGTGCGCCGCTTCCTCGAGAACCCCATGGAATGGTCCAAGGCCCATGGCGGCATCGGAAGCGCGGAGGAGGCGATCTCCAAGGGCATCACCGCCTGAGACAAGGCCCGCCGTGCGCCCGTTGCCGAAACCGGCCGCGCGGCGCCCGGCGGGACCGGAGTCAGCGCGCCGGCGGCTTGCCGGCCGGCGCCCCCGGCGCCCCGCCCTGCATCTGGCCGGGCATCTGCATCGGCTGGTAGCCCTGCGGCACCTGGAAACGCGCCGCCTCCTGCGCCCCGTAGCGCACCTCGGTCGCCTCCATGCGCGACGTGCCGCCATTCTGCGGCAACTCCATCTGCGAGCGCAGCATCACGCCGTCATCCGTCATGCAGACGGTGCTGCGCATATCGGTCATCGTCACATCCCATTCGGTGCAGGACTGCCCGGCCACCCGGGCCGTTCCCTTCCGCGCGAAGCGGGCATCGGGGGGCATGCTTTGCGTCATGCCGGCCGCGGCCTGGGCCGGCAGGGTCATCACCATCCGTTGCGCGTCCATCACCATCATCGCGGAACCGGCGCGGCGGTCGATAAGCATCCAGCCCATGCCGCCCGGTGGATCGATGCGCTGCTTCCCGTCGCTGACCGACCAAGCCATCCGCATCTCGTCCCCCTGCACGCCCGGAAGCCCGCTGACCCGATAGGTCACGGACACATCCCGCGTGGGCGTCATGTTGGCCGGTGCCCCTTGTGCCAGGACCGGCGTGGCCAGGAGCGAGGCGGCCGCCGCAGCGGCGATGATCTTCAGCATGGTGTTCCCCCGGGATTCCAAAGGGCCGGGACGCCGATTCGCTCGGCTCGCGGTGCTGATCCGGCCCGGCCAACTGCACACAAACCACTGAAACCAAGCAATAATCTGGACAGTTTGCAAACTGAACAGATGTCCACGCATAGACGGTTTCGATTCCGAGAGGAATGACGATGGCGCGAGCCGAGGCTTGGAAAGCGCGTCCGGCAGATGGCAGCGCCAGTCTCCCCGAAGTGAACCGCACAGTCGCCGTCCCGAATGCGGGCAGCTGGCTGCGGCGCCTGATGGCCTTCATCGGGCCCGGCTATCTCGTCGCCGTCGGCTACATGGACCCGGGCAACTGGGCCACCGCGCTCGCGGGCGGATCAGCCTTCGGCTACACGCTGCTCACTGTCGCGCTTCTCTCCTCGCTGATGGCGATCCTGCTGCAGGCCCTCTGCGCCCGCATCGGCCTCGCCACGGGGCGTGACCTTGCCCAGCTCTGCCGCGACCGCTTTCCGCGCTGGGTCGGCCTGCCGCTCTGGTTCCTGGCCGAGATCGCCATCTGCGCCACAGACCTGGCCGAGCTGATCGGCACCGCCATCGCGCTGGAGCTCCTCTTCGGTATCCCGCTGCTCTACGGCGTGTTGCTGACGGCGCTCGACGCCTTCCTCATTCTCTGGCTGCAGAACAAGGGTATGCGCTGGCTGGAAGCCTTCATCATGGGGATGATCGCCCTCATCGCCGGCTGCTTCGTGGTGCAGGTGCTGATGGCGGATCCCGCCTGGGGCCAGGTGCTGCGCGGCTACCTGCCCTCTGCCTCAGTGGTGACGAACCAGGCGCAGCTCTACATCGCGCTCGGCATCCTCGGCGCCACGGTGATGCCGCACAACCTCTATCTCCACACCGCCGTCATCCAGTCCCGCGACATAAGGCGAGACGAGGAAGGCAAGCGGGAGGCAATCCGCTTCGCCACCATCGACAGCACGGTGGCGCTGGGCCTCGCGCTGCTGATCAACTCCTCCATCCTCATCCTCGCCGCCGCCGCCTTCCACGCGAACGGCCAGACCGAGGTCGCGGAGATCCAGGACGCGCACAAGCTCCTCGCGCCGCTCATGGGCACGGCGGCGCCGATGCTCTTCGCCATCGCGCTCCTCGCCTGCGGCCTCAACTCCACCGTCACCGCGACGCTTGCCGGCCAGGTGGTGATGGAGGGCTTCCTCCACATCCGCCTCAGCCCCGTGGTGCGGCGGCTGGTGACGCGGCTGATCGCCATTATTCCCGCCGTGATCGTCACCGCGCTGTATGGCGAAAGCGGCACCGCGCGGATGCTCGTCCTCTCCCAGGTGCTGCTGTCGCTCCAGCTTCCCTTCGCGGTGATTCCGCTGATGCTCTTCGCGGGCGATCGCAAGCGCCTCGGCACGCTGGTGGCGCCACGCTGGCAGGTCGTGCTCGGCTGGGCCTGCGCCCTGCTGATCGTGGTGCTGAACGTGAAGCTGCTGGCCGATTTCGTCGCCGGTCCATAGCCCCGGGACTACCGGCCGCCCACGAAGCCCCGCATGATCGGCTGATGACGGTTGCGAAGCTCTCCCCCCGCCTGGCGGTGCTGGCGCTCCTCCTCGCGGCGCCCCTCCAGGCCGCCGCCCAGACCCGCGACACCCTCACCATCGGCATGGCCCAGGCCACCGGCACCTTCCACCCCAATATCGAGAGCATGCTGGCGAAGTCCTACATCCTGGGCTTCACCCGCCGCCCCCTCACCGCCCATGGCCCCGACTGGCGCCCCGTCTGCCTCGGCTGCGACAGCTTCCCCACGCTGGAGAACGGCCAGGTCGCCCGTGAAACCACGCCGGACGGCAAGCCCGGCATGCACGTCACTTGGCGGCTGCGCGAGGATCTCCGCTGGGGCGATGGCCGCCCTGTCACCGCCGAGGACCTGCGCTTCGCCTGGGAAGCCGGCCGTGCCTTCGAAACCGGCTTCGGCGGCGCCGAATTCTACCGCTCCGCCTATGAGTTCCTCTCGGACGGCCCGCGCAGCGTCACACTCCGCTTCGATAAGCTGAGCTTCGATGCCGGTTCCGCCGGCAATTTCGAACCCCTCCCCGCCCATATCGATCGCGCGATCTGGGAGGCCGACCGCCGCAACTACCGCTCGCGCACAGCCTATGACACCGACACCGCCAACCCCGGCCTGTGGAACGGCCCCTACCGCATCGCCGCCGTGCAGCCCGGCGCCGGCGTCACGCTGGAACGCAACGAAAGCTGGGCCGGCCCCGCGCCTGCCTTCCGCCGCATCAATATCCGCGTCGTGGAGAACTCGGCCGCCCTGGAAGCCCAGCTCCTCGCCGGCCAGCTGGACATGATCGCCGGCGAACTCGGCCTCTCCCTTGACCAGGCCATCGCCCTGGAGCGCCGCAGCCGCAACCGCTTCCGCTTCGAATATCGCACCGGCCTCGTCTGGGAGCACCTGGACCTGCGCCTGGACAACCCGATCCTCTCGGATGTCCGCATCCGCCAGGCCCTGATGCTGGCCATCGACCGCCCAAGGATCGTGCAAAGCCTCTTCGACGGCCGCCAGCCCATCGCCGCCACCGCGATCCATCCCGACGACCCGATGATCGACAAGGCCCTCGCCCCCTGGCCCTTCGATCCCGCCCGCGCCGCCACCCTGCTCGAGGAAGCGGGCTGGCGTCCCGGCCCCGACGGCATCCGCCGCAACGCCGAGGGCACCCGCCTCGCGCTTGATCTCCAGACCACCGCTGGCAACCGCTCCCGCGAGACCGTGCTGCAGGTCATCCAGGGCATGTGGCGTGCCACGGGCGTCGAGGCGCGCATCGCCAACCAGCCCCCCCGCGTCCTCTTCGGCGAAACCCTCTCCCAGCGCCGCTTCCAGGGCGCCGTCCTCTTCGCCTGGATCAGCAGTCCGGAGAACGTCCCGCGCAGCACGCTGCATTCCGACGAAATCCCCACCGCCGCCCGCAACTGGTCAGGTCAGAATTATCCCGGCTATTCGAACCCCGAGATGGACGCCCTCCTCGAAGCCCTGCCGCAGGAACTCGATGCCGAAAAGCGTCGCCCCATGTGGTCCCGCCTCCAGGCGATGACCCATCGGGACCTCCCCGCCATCCCCCTCTGGCACCGGGCCGAGCCGCATGTCTGGCCGCAATGGCTCGATGGCATCCGCCCCACCGGCAACATGTCCCCTTCCTCCCTCTGGGTGACGGATTGGCGGGTGCGCTGACATGCTGCGGATGATTGCCTGGCGCCTGCCGCAGATCGTGGCGACGCTCGTCATCCTCTCCCTCGCCGCCTGGCTCGCCATCGGCGCCATGCCCGGCGACCCGATCTCGCTCGCCATGATGGCCGATCCGCGCCTCGGCCCCGCGGATATCGAGCGCATGCGTGCCCTGCACGGCCTCGACCAACCTCTCATCGCCCGCTGGTGGGCCTGGGCCAGCGGCGTGCTGCATGGCGAGTTCGGCTATTCCCGCCTCTTCGCCCGCCCCGCCGCCGAGGTTCTATGGCCAGCATTGCGCGGCAGCCTCGCCCTGCTCGGCGCCGCCCTCGCCATCGCGGCCACGCTCGGCATCGCCGCCGGCATGCTCGCCGCCCTCCGCCCGCGCTGGCGCGCGCCGGTGGATGCCGTTGCGCTGGTCTCCCAGGCCCTGCCCTCCTTCTGGCTCGGCATCCTCCTGATCATCCTCTTCGCCGTCACCCTCGGCTGGCTTCCCGCCGGCGGCACCCCGGACTCAGGAAGCGCGGTGGAGGCGGCCCGCTTCCTCATCCTCCCTGTCGCCACCCTCGCCATCGCCCATCTGGCCGCCTATGCCCGCCACACCGCCGCCGCCATGGCCGAGGTTCTCCGCGCCCCCTGGATCACAGCCGCCCGCGCCCGCGGCGCCCCGGAATCGCGTATTGCCTTCCGGCATGCCCTCCCCAACGCTGCCGTCCCGCTCCTTTCCATCCTGGCGCTGGACGCCGGCGCCCTCGTCTCCGGCGCCCTCATCACCGAAACCGTCTTCGCCCGCCCCGGCATGGGCAAGCTCCTCACCGATGCTGTGATGGGCAACGACCACAACCTCGCCCTGCTCGCCCTCCTCCTGGTCGCCGGCACGACCCTCCTCGCTACATTGGCCGCGGACCTCGCCCAGCGGGCGCTAGACCCGCGGCTGGGGCGGGACGGATGATGGCGGGCGTCGGTGGCCCTTGGCTCCCCCTGATCGAAGGCATCTCTTTTCGAGACGGAAGTTCGAGGAACCTCAGCTTCCTCGCGGATCGGTCTGGGAAGGCAGCGCCTTCCCAAGGGCACCCGGCGCCGTCATGACCCGTCTCCGCCTCGGCCTTGCGATCCTGATCCTGCTGGCTGCTGCCGCCGTTGCCGCGCCCTGGGTGGCTGCCTGGCTGGGCGTCGACCCGGAGGTGCCGGACCTGCTGACGCGCCAGTCCGGCCCTTCCGCCGCCCATCCGCTCGGCACGGACGAGCTGGGCCGCGACATCCTGGCGCGGCTGCTCTTCGGCGCACGCGTCTCGCTGGCGGTGGGACTGGCGGCGGCGCTGGCCTCCACCACCATCGGGCTGGCGGCCGGGCTGCTGGCTGCCTGGCTCGGCGGCTGGGTGGATGCGGTGCTGATGCGGCTCGCCGACGGGCTGCTCGCGCTTCCGGCCCTCCCGCTGCTGGTGTTGCTGGCGGCCATGGACCCCGCGACCATCGGCCTGCCGCGCGGCGGCGCGCTGGCGGATGTGCTGCGCATCGTGCTGATCCTCGCCATCTTCGGCTGGGTCGGCGTGGCACGCCTGTCCCGTGCGGCGGCCATCTCTGTCCTGGCACGGGACCATGTGCGGGCCGCGCGGGCGCTGGGCGTCGGCGAGGCCCGCCTCCTGCGCCGCCATGTCGCCCCCGCCCTGGCGGCACCGCTCACCGTGGCGGGATCGCTGGCTGTGGCGGGCGCCATCCTGGCAGAAAGCACCCTGTCCTTCCTCGGCCTCGGCATCCAGCCGCCCGCTTCCTCCTGGGGCAACATGCTGGCGAATGCACAGGATCTCGTGTTCAGCGCCCCGATGGCCGCACTCTGGCCCGGCCTCGCCATCGCCGCGGCGGTGGCGGGAGCGATGCTGGTCGCGGACGGGCTGCGGCGCGAGGACGCCCTGCGCTGATCGGCCGCAGCCTGCCTCGCGTCTCAATGAACGAGCCGTGCCTCGACAACCTCCGCCTCGCGGATCTCGGCCGGCTCGTACATCCACCGCGCCACGACGCCGCCGACGGCCGCACCGATCAGCGGCGCCAGCCAGAAGAGCCAGAGCTGCCCCACATATTCGGCCCCCGCGAACAGGGCCGGCCCGGTGCTGCGCGCCGGGTTGACCGAGGTGTTGGTGACCGGGATCGAGATTAGGTGGATCAGCGTCAGCGCCAGGCCGATCGGGATGCCGGCGAAGCCGACGGCGGCTCCCTTGGACGTCGTGCCGACGATGATCAGCACGAAGAAAAAGGTGAGCAGCGCCTCGATCGTCAGGCAGGCGGTGAAGCTGTACTTGCCGGGGCTGAGCGCCCCATAGCCATTCGAGGCAAAGCCGCCCGGAACCCAGTCCGCCTTGCCGGATGCGATCATCCACAGCATCCCGGCCGCCGCGATGGCACCGACCACCTGCGCGACGATATAGGGCAGCACGTGGTGGTTCGCGCAGCGGCCCGCCGACCAGAGGCCAATGGTGACTGCCGGGTTGAAATGCCCGCCCGAGATATGCCCGACCGCATAGGCCATGGTGAGCACCGTGAGCCCGAATGCGAGCGCGACGCCGAGGAAGCCGATGCCGAGAGCAGGATAGGCGGCGGCCAGAACCGCGGCGCCGCAACCACCGAAAGTGAGCCAGAAGGTGCCGAAGAACTCGGCCATGATCCGGCGCCCCATGTCTTTGGACATTGTGAACCCTCCAGGCTGGACGGGAACGCTACGCCTTCATCCTTTCGGTAATAAACAAAAATGAGCGATGAGTTGCCTCCGGCGCCGTGGCGGGGGCCGCCTAGCCACCGACCCGCCCGCCCCGCAGGCGGCTGAAGGTCACCAGCGTGCTCCGCGGCGGCACCGACGGATCAAAGGCAGGCCAGAGCGTTCCAGGCCGTTCCCAGGAGGCCCCCGGCTCCGCCCCCGGCGTGCGGACCATGGCGAAAAGCGTCTCGCCGCCCGGCGACAGCGCCGCCCCACCCACCGCCGCTCCACGCGGCGCGGCATAGAGCGGCAGGGGCATGCCGCGCCCCGGCCCGCGCGTCTCGCAGCCGAACAACATGTCCGGCGCGGCGCCGATCCGCCCGCCGCGATCCGTGCCGATCCAGACGCGGCCGGCCGCATCCGCCGTCACCGTATCTGGATGCCCCGGCCATGCCGTGCCCTGGCGCTCGGCCCCAGCCTGCACCACCGCGGAAACAGCCGCTGAATCCGCCCCGTGGTCGCCGCCTGTGGGCAGGATCTGCAGGACCTGCCCCGGCATGGGCGCCGATGCCCCCGGGCTGCCGCGGCAGGCCAGGAACAGCGCCCCGCCCTGCGGATCGACGGTGAGGCCCGAAGGCGTACCGAAACCTGTTCCCCCCAGCCGCGCGGCAAGCGCGGCGGTGTCGGTCAGCGCGGCCGGGTCGGGCGGCAGGTCCAGCCAACGCAGCCTCGGCCCGTCCACCCGCGCCACGGAAAGCGTGCCGGCATCGAGCGCATCCGGCGCCCGTGCCGCGCCGTTCGAACTGAAGCGCAGCAGATGCCCGCCCGCCTGCCGATCCGTCATGTAGACCACCGCGCGCCCGTCCCGCGTCAGTGCGGCCGCGGCGTCCCCATGCGCGAAGCGACCGAGCGAAGTGCGCTTCACCGGCACCGCGCTCGGCTCGGCCGCATCCAGCTCCACCACCCAGCCAAAGCCCGCCGGATCGCCGAAGCGCTGATCCACCCCGCGCAGCCGGGCGATCCATCCACCCGGGTCGCTCTCGGTCAGCAGCAGCGTGCCCCAAGGCGTCCAGCACCCACCCGACACGGCCAGCAAGCCGCGCACCGAGGCGCCCAGCGCATCCGCCGCCCCGCCCGAGACGCGGCAGAGCGTGTTCGCCGTCAGCCGGCGCGACTGGTAGCCTCCATCCGTCACGATCCAGCGGTCCGCGTTGCGCTCCACATTCAGCAGGGAGGCGCCCTGCATCACGGCCGCGATCTCCGGCCGGTCCACTCCACCCGGAAAGGCCATCGCCGGATCGACCGTGGGATGCGCCACCGCCAACACGCCGCGCGGCACGCCATCGGCCCCCGCCGGCGGCACCGAAAGCCCGATGATCCGCCCATCCCAGCCGAACTGGGTCTCGGCCGCCGCCTGGGTGGGGTTGCGCGGGTCCCAGGGCTGCGCGTCGAAGGTCACGCGATCGCCCCAGCGCACCAGCACGTCCCGCACATAGCCTGGCGCCACCGTGTCGTCGGGCTTGGTCGGATAGAGCGCGGGCGGCATGTCCAGCGCCCGCGCCTTTCCCGGAAGCAGCCCCACGAGCGGCAGCGCGCCCGCCGCCCGCATGAGGCCGCGCCGCGTCGTAGCCTCCAACCCGGGTACGGCGCCGTCGCGACGCCTCACGCCGGCAGGCCGGCCGTGGCGGGCGGGCGATGCACGGAAACCTCGGGCAAGGGACCGGTCCAGGCCTCCACCTGTACCAGGCAGGAATGCGCCGCGCAGCCCTGGCCCAGCAGGGAGGTGCCGACATCCTTCGTCAGCACATTGGGGTTCCCGTGGACGCAGAGCGGCCCCTTCTCCGTCTCCTGCGGATCCCACCAGGCACCCGTCGACATGGAAACCACGCCGGGCCGCAGCTCATCCGTCACCACCACGCCGGCGAGGCACGCGCCGCGATCATTGAACACGCGCACGATGTCGCCCGCCGAGAACCCGCGCGCCGCGGCATCCGCCGGGTTCATGCGGATCGGCTCGCGCCCCTGGATCTTGCGCGCCGCCGCACGGCGGCTGGTATCGAGCTGGGAATGCAGCCGAACGGGTGGCTGGTCCGAGAGGAGATGCAGCGGAAAGCGCGACGTGTCGCCGCCCAGCCATTCGCGCGGCGCCATCCACACGGCATGGCCCGCCACGCCCTCGTCGCCAAACCCCGCGATGGTCTCCGAATACAGCTCCACCTTCCCCGAAGGCGTGTTCAGCGGCGCCGCCTCCGGATCGCGCGCGAAATCGGCGAATTGCACGAAGTCCTCCTCTGGCAGCGCGAACTCGACATGCCCCTCGGCCCAGAAGCGGTCGAAATCCGGCACCTCCTCGCCCATGGCGGCACAGGCGCGGCGGAACTGGTCATACATGTGGCGCAGCCAGGCGCCCTCGTCGCGCTGCGCGGTGAAGCGCTCGCGAAAGCCCAAGGCATCGGCGATGTCGGCAAAGGCATCATGGTCGTTCCGCGCCTGCCCCTGCGGCGGCACCGCCTGGTGCATCGCGCGCACGAAGCGGTCGCGCGAGGAACTCGCGATGTCGTTCCGCTCCAGCGTCGTCGTCGCAGGCAGCACGATATCCGCGTGGCGCGCGATCGAGGTCCACCACGGCTCCGACACCACGACCGTATCCGGCAGCGACAGAGCGCGCGCGAGGCGGTTCAGATCCTGGTGATGATGGAAGGGATTGCCGCCCGACCAGAACACCATCCGCGTATCCGGCAGGTGAATGTCGCGTCCATTGTAGCGCATCACCTCCCCCGGCCGCTCCAGCAGCTCCGTCACGCGCGAGACGGGAATGGAGATCTGCACCGGGTTGCGCGTCGCCGGCAGGTTCACGCTCGGCACATTGCGCCGCGAGTTGCCCATGCCGTTGATGCTGCCATAGCCGAAGGCGATGCCCTGTCCCGGCTTGCCGATGCCGCCGAGTGCGCTCGCCAGCCCCACCAGCGCCCACCAGGGCTGCTCGCCATGCTCGGCACGCTGGATGGACCAGGTGGCGGTCACCATCGTCGGCTTGCCCGCGGCTTCGAGCGCCAGTGCGCGGATCACCTCCGCCCGCACCTCGCAGAGCGGCGAAGCCCATTCCGGCGTCTTCGCCACCCCATCCGCCTCGCCCATCACATAGGCGCGCAGCCTCTCCCAGCCGACCGTGCAGCGCGCCAGGAAGTCGCGATCCTCGAGCGCCGCCGCGATGATCGCCTGGATCATCGCCAGCACCATGGCGGCATCCCCGCCCGGCCGGATCGGCACCCATTGCGCGCCCAGGAAATCCGCCGCATCGCCACGGAAGGGGCTGATATTGACGAAGCGCAGCCCCGCCTCCACGGCGGCCTTCATCATGGGCACATAGTCATGCGCCCCGCCGCCACCCGCCGTGACCAGCCCGTTCTTCACCGGAAGCCCGCCGAAGCACAGCATCAGCCGCGCGTTCCCGATGATGCTGCGCCAGTCCGTCACCGGCCCCTGCACCACGTCATTGGTGCCGAGCACATGCGGCATCAGCGTCATGCCCGCGCCATAGGAATAATTCGTCACCTGGCTGGTGAAGCCGCCGCCCAGCCCCAGGAAGCGCTGCAGCTGGCTGCGCGCATGGTGGAACCGCCCAGCCGAGGACCAGCCATAGGAGCCGCCGAAGACCGACGCATCCCCATGCTCCGCCCGTACCCGCCGCACTTCCTCCGCAACCAGCCGCGTCGCTTGGTCCCAGGAGACCGGCACGAACCGGTCCTTCCCCCGCGTGGAGCCGCGCCGCTCGCCGCGCAGCCAACCCTCGCGCACATGCGGCCGGTCGATACGGCTCGGCGCATGGACGATGTCAGGGATGCCGTCGATCAGCGTGCCGGGAAAGGGATCCCGCCCGAAGGGGCGCGTGCCGACGACGCGGCCATCCTCCACCAGGGCATCGAAATAGCCCCAATGGGCGGCATGCGGCTTGATCTCAGTCATCGCCCGAGAATGCGATGCCCGACCCGCCCAGTGCAATGCGAGCGGAGGGGTTACGCCGAAATGGCAACCGGCCGCAGGGCCGGGCGTTCGGCTCCGCAAGCCAGAACAAGCACCGCCACCCGGCGCCCGCACCCCGCCCTCACCATGGCCCGGTGGCGCGGCCGCCTGCCGGCCGAAAACGGCGCTCCCTTCCCGGCGGGATGCGCCCACGGCCCGACATCCATCACCGACAGGAGACCCCGTCCGTGGACAGGAACAACGACGCCGCACCGTCGCGCCGCCAGATCATGGGCAGCATGACCGCCGGGGCCGCCGCAGCCGCGCTGGTCGCTGCCCCCGCCGAAGCCCAGGGAACTTCCCCCCAGGCCAGCGGCACCCCGCCCCTCGTCACCCCGCGCGACCCACGCGCCGAATATCCCCGCCCGCCCTTCGAACGGCAGCCACAGGAATGGCCCGGCCTCGCCGGCCGCATGAACCCGCGCCCCGACCATGGCGAGACGAGCTATCGCGGCTCCGGCCGCCTCGCCGGGCGCAAGGCGCTGATCACCGGCGGCGATTCCGGCATCGGGCGCGCCGCCGCCATCGCCTATGCGCGGGAGGGCGCCGATGTCGCCATCGGCTACCTGCCGCAGGAGCAGCCGGATGCCGACGAGGTGCTGGACCTCATTCGCAAGGAGGGCCGCAAGGCCGTCGCCCTACCCGGCGACATCCGCGAGGAAGCCTTCTGCCGCCAGATGGTGGAGACCGCCGTGCGCGAACTGGGCGGCCTCGACATCCTGGTGAACAATGCCGGCCGGCAGCACACCATCCCCGCCCTGGCCGACCTCACCACCGAATTCTTCGACTGGACCTTCAAGACCAACGTCTACGCGCCCTTCTGGATCACCAAGGCCGCGCTGCCGCATCTTCGCCCCGGCGCCTCAATCATCATCACCGCCTCGGTCCAGGCCTATGAGCCCTCCGCCGCCCTCTTCGACTATGCGCAGACCAAGGCCTGCAACGTCGCTTTCGCCAAATCCCTGGCCAAGCAGCTGGCGGAGAAGGGCATCCGCGTGAACGCCGTGGCACCCGGCCCCTACTGGACCGCCCTGCAGCCCTCGGGCGGCCAGACGCAGGAGATGCTGACGAAGTTCGGCGGCGACACCCCCATGGGCCGCCCGGGCCAGCCGGTGGAGATCGCCCCCACCTACGTGCTCCTGGCCAGCCAGGAATCGAGCTTCACCACCGGCCAGGTCCTCGGCGCCTCCGGCGGCTCGGGCAATCCCTGAGCGGCACGCTTGGCCCCCGCAGAGGGGGCCAGGCCTCAGCCCCCCAACCCCGCCTGCCAGTCCCGGATCGCCGGCACCGGCCAGAGCAGCATCAGCACGTTCAGCGTCAGGTTGTCCCGGATCGCCGCCAGCGCCAGCAACTCCAACGCCAGCCCGGACGCCACCGTCACCCAGACGGGCACCCGGGCCGCGAAGGCAAAACCAATCAGCATGAAGCCGAGATCGGACAGCGAATTCACCACGCTGTCCCCGGCATAGCCGAGCGCCGCCGTCGCCTCGCGATAGCGGTTGATCACCATCGGCGTGTTCTCGACGATCTCCCAGGCCGCCTCCAGCAGCGCCGCCATCAGGGCTCGTGCCCCCAGCGGCGCGCGTGGCGCCAGAAGCCAGAACAGGCCGTAGAACAACAGCCCGTGGACCAGATGGGACGGCGCATACCAATCCGCGATGTGCTGCGAGTTCTCGGCGCTGTTCACCGCCCCGTGCCAGAGCGTCACCGTGCCGCATTCGCAAATCGGCACCCGCCCCATGGCCAGCAGCACCCCCGCCATTCCGGCCGCCAGGACCAGGATGGCCAGGCTCCAGATCCAAGCCCTGGTCGAGATCCTGGCCCGGCCGATGGGCGCGATTCGCGTGGTCATCCCCCTGCCTGCCACCCGCGGCTTCCCAGGCAAAGATCCCGAAGGCACCGCTTGGGTGCTACCGCCCGCCGGTTTAGAACGCCATGGCCCGCGAAGCGCGGCCGGTCCCACATCCCCACGACAAGGACGAGCATGGCATCGCGTGACCCGTCCCCAGCCCACCGGACAGCCTAGAATGCAAGCACCGCTGCCTGCGGCCAGCACCGGAGGCCCCCGCTGACCGCCCCCGGCCAGCCCGAGGCGGCCCCGCCGGACCTTGCCGGCGGGGCAGAGGCGGTCAACATGGCGCTGCCCCGCATCCGCACGCCAGATGCCAGCGACTTCGCGGACGGCCCCGGCCCGGGTGCCCTGCATCGCGGCACGCCCCGCGCCTGGTGGTGGACCGCCAGCCTGCCTCTCTCGGTGGCGGCGGTAATCGCCCCTCCAGCGGCGGTGCTGCAATCCAAGGCGATGGCCCCGATCGCCATCCTCTGCATGCTGCTCGCCGTCCTCGCCCACCGGCGGGAAGCAGGGCGCTGGCCCTGGCCGCGCGGGCTCGCAATGCTGCCCCTGGTCGGCCTCGCCGCCTGGGGCGCCCTTTCAAGCCTATGGGCGCCGGACTGGGGCTGGGCCCTCACCGCCGCTGGCAATCTCGCCGGCCTGGCGCTTCTGGGCGGCGCCTGCGCCGTCGTAGTGGAGGAGGAAGGGCCGGCCGCCCGGCGGAACCTGGTCTGGTGCCTCCTGGCCGGGCTCACCCTGGGCATCGCCCTCGCCACCATCGACGATGCCACTGGCCAGTCCATCCGCGCCGCCGTCCGCGGCCTGAAGACATCCCGGCCGGGGCTCGAATTCGGCCTGAAGCCCGCCGCCTCGGTGATGGCGCTCCTCCTGCCCCTGCTACTGCGGCTGCGCGTCGGGGCCGGCTGGCGATGGCTCCTCCTCGGCGCCGGCGCCGGCGCCATCCTCATCCTGCCCGGCGACACGGCGAAGATCGCCGCCGTGGCCGGGGTGCTGGTGGCCGGGCTGGTCTGGGTCGGTGGCCGCGCCATGTCCTGCTTTCTGGCGGTGATCCTCGCGGGCGGACTGCTAGCCTCGCCCCTGCTGGTGCCGCTGATGCTCCGGCCCGACCTCGCGCAGCGCGCACCGAATTCCGCCCTGCACCGGATGCTGATCTGGGACTTCGCCCTGGAGCGCGCGGCCGAGAGGCCGCTCCTCGGCTGGGGCATGGAGGCAAGCCGGAAGCTTCCCGGCGGCCATGACAGGCCGTCTCCGGAATCCCTGGCCCGCCTCGGCATCGTGCCGGAAGGTAAGCACGCCTTCTTCGCGCAGCAGGGGGTCGAGCGCATGTCGCTGCACCCGCATAACGGCGCGCTGCAGATCCGGTTGGAACTGGGCTGGATCGGCCTCGCTTTGGCCGCGCTGGCCGTGCTGGCCCTGGGGTGGGGGGCGCCCCCAGTCGCGGCCGGGGTCCTGGCCTCCGGCGCCGTGACCTTCATGGCCTCCTTCGGCGTGTGGCAGCCCTGGTGGCTTGCCACGGAGGCCTTCGCGGCCGCCCTCGCGGCGGGGCTCGCAGCCCGGCGGGTCTGACCCGCCAGGCCTGGCCCGTCTCAGCCCGCGAGGATGCGGCGGGCGCCTTCGGCCATCACGCGCATGCCGAGCGCCAGGTCCTCCTCCTTCGTATCCTCCGTCCAATGATGGCTGATGCCATTGATGGAGGGCACGAAGAGCATCGCGGCCGGCATCACCCGGGCGAGGTACTGCGCGTCATGCCCGGCGCCGGAGGGTATGCGCTGCCACCGGCCCGGCGCCAGCGCCTCGGCGGCATCGGCCAGCGCATCCTGCAGCGCATGGTCGCTGACCGCCGGGGTGGAGAGCGAAAGCGCCTCCAGCACCGCATGGGTGCGCTCCCGCCGGTTGCTCTCGGCAACGCACCGACGCAGCACCCCCTCGAGCCGGCGCAGCACCTCGATATCCACGTCCCGGTACTGGAACAGGATCTCGGCCCGGCCCGGGATGATGGAAGGCGCGCCGGGCGTCAGGGCTATGCGCCCAGCGGTCCAGACGGTGCGCTCGGCGCAGTGCCGGGGGAATTCCTCGTCGATCATCGCCAGCAGCCGCACCGCCGCCATGCCGGCATCCCGCCGCTCGGCCATGGTGGTGGTGCCGGCATGGTTCTGCTGGCCCTCGATGGTGATCTTCCACTGCCAGATGGCGACGATCCCCGTCACCACCCCGATGCCGAGATCCTGGCTCTCGAGCTGCCGCCCCTGCTCGATATGCATCTCGAGGAAGGCCTTGTAGCGCCCGGCCTCCACCTGCAGCCGGGGGCGCCCTTCCAGCCCCACCTCGCGCAGCGCCTGCCGCAGCGGCTTCTCGTGGTAGCGGTTGGCCAGGCGGTCGATCTCCGCCTCCTCCAGCAGCCCGGTGAAGGAGCGGCTGCCGATGAAGCTGCCGTAATGGCCTTCCTCATCGGCAAAGACCGCCACATCCACCGGCAGCCCGGCGCGGGCCAGATGCAGCGCGGCGACGCAGCCCAGCGCGCCGTCCAGCCACCCCGCCTCGTTCTGGCTTTCCAGATGGCTGCCCGCCAGCAGATGCGGCCCCGGCTTCTTGCTGCGGCCGAGGATGTTGCCGATGCCGTCGATCTCGGCCTCCAGCCCCTCCTCCCGCAGTCGGGAGACGAACCAGTGCCGCGCCTCCATGTCCTGCGGCGAGAAGGTCGGGCGGTGCACGCCGCTCTTGAACTCGCCGAAGCGGCGCAGCGCATGCAGGTCCGCCAGGAAACGATCGGTGTCCACCTGCATGTGCGCGATTCCATCCTCAGGGTTGCGTCGGAGGGTTTAGAGCGGATTGGTACCGCGCAACATCATCCCGCCCGCAAACATCCATCAGGCGAACCAGTTGTCCAACCAGCCGGGCGCCAGCGCGACGCCATCCACCGTCACCGCCAGCACCTCGAAGCCCGAGACGGAAAGGCCGAGCCGCGCATCGGCAAAGCTGGCCTCCTCCCCCGGCCTGCCCTCGATCCAGCGGGCCAGGGAGGCGGCGGCCTCGCGATTGGCGGGGTCGCCCCAGAAACCGGAATCGAATTCCAATCGCAGCGTGTCCCGCCCAGCCCCGCCGAGATAGAGATCCGGCAAGGGTCCGCGATCGGCGAAGCGGTGTATCACCAGGTCATCGCCCGTCCCGCCCAGCACCTGATCCAGGCCGGAACCCCCGGACAGAATGTCGTTCCCCTCGCCGCCCCAGAGGATGTCATCCCCTGCCTCGCCCTGGATGAAGTCGTCGCCCGGCCCGCCATCGCCGAAATCATCCCCGGCACCGAGAAGGATGAAATCCGCCCCCTCTCCCCCGAAGACACGGTCATCGCCGGCTCCAGCGGAGATCAGGTCGTTGCCCGCCCCACCCAGGATGAGGTCCCGGCCACGGCCCGTGCCGATCAGGTCAAGGCCCTCTCCGCCATCCACGCGGTTGTCGCCATCCCCGGCCTGGATGCTGTCATTGCCGGCGCCGCCGTCGATGCTGTCGTCGGCCGCCCCGCCGGTGATGATGTCCCGCCCCGCGCCGCCGGACAGCGTATCGCGGCCACCACCCCCGTTGATCACGTCGTCTCCGTCACCGCCCACCAGCATCTCGTCCGCCAGTCCGCCCAGCAGGCGGGGGAGGATCGGGGCGGGTGGAAGCACGGGCGCCGCCGGGGCGGGCACGGCCTCCAGCGGCAGCACGGGAACGACGGCGGGGACAGGCACATCAGCGGGCATGGGCATTGCGGCCGGGGTGGGCGGCTCGTCCATGATCATCTCGAACAGCGCCTCCCACAGCGTGAGCAACGAGCCGTCCGCCGGCATCGTCCGTGCAAGGGCAATCCCCGCCACCTCCGGCTGCATCAACGCGGCATCGCGCAGCGCCGCCATGTGAAGCGCCTCGGCCAGGTCGACGCTCCCATGGGGGCGCCAGCTTTGGGTCGAATACCGCACGACTCGTTCACCAATTGTCGACGGTCTATTTTCTGAGACGTTTATGGCCCCTTCACAACCTCACACCTCGTTAACCATTTTAATGTTCACGTGATCTCCCGCGCTTGCCCCCGCCCGCCGGAAGGGCTACCCGCCCCCGCCCCTTTCCAACGGCCAGGTCCCCTGCCCCGCCCCCTCACCACCGCCGATTTCGCCTTCGACCTGCCCGAGGCGCTGATCGCCCAGTCCCCTGCCCGCCCGCGCGACTCCGCGCGGCTGCTATGCGTGGCCGACCCGCCCATGGACCGCATCATCCGCGAGTTGCCGGATCTCCTGCGCCCCGGTGACCTGATGGTGGTGAACGACACACGCGTGATCCCCGCCCGCCTGCGCGGCCTGCGCGGCGAGGCGCGGATTGAGATCATGCTCAACCGCGCCGAGGCCGACGGAACCTGGCATGCCCTGGTTCGCAACGCCCGCAAGCTGCGCGCCGGCGACATCCTGTCGATCGACGGCGCCCCTGAGCTTGCTCCCCGCGTGGTGGAAGCGCCGATGGAGGGCGCCGTCCGCCTGGATTTCGGCCCGGATCAGGCCGCCCTGGCCGCCGCGCTGGAGAAGGCGGGCGAAATCCCCCTGCCGCCCTATATCGCGCGCCCCGAAGGCCCCCGCCCGGAGGACCGCGAGGACTACCAGCCCATCTTCGCCCGCACCCCCGGTGCCGTCGCCGCCCCCACGGCCAGCCTGCATTTCACCCCGGATCTGCTCGCAGCCCTGGAGGCGCGCGGCGTGTCGCGCACCACCCTCACCCTGCATGTCGGCGCCGGCACCTTCCTGCCCCTCCGCGGAGACGACCCCCGCGCCCAGCGCCTGCATGCCGAATGGGGCCAGGTGACGCCGGAATCCGCCGCCGCCATCAACGACGCCCGCGCCCGGGGCGGCCGCATCGTCGCCATTGGCACCACCGCCCTTCGCCTGCTGGAAACCGCGGCGCGGGAGGACGGGACCATCGCGCCCTTCCAGGGGCTGACCGACATCTTCCTCCTGCCCGGCCACCGCTTCCGCGGCGCCGACCTCCTCCTCACCAACTTCCATTTGCCGCGGAGCACGCTCTTCATGCTCGTCTGCGCCTTCGGCGGAACCGCCCGGATGAAGGCGGCCTACGCGCATGCCATCGCCGCCGGCTACCGCTTCTACTCCTATGGCGATGCCAGCCTGATCACCCGGGACGATGCGGAGGCCGAGGCATGAACGGCCCCCTCTCCTTCTCCCTCCAGGGCAAGGATGGCGCCGCCCGCGCCGGCACGCTGCACACCGCCCATGGCGAGGTGCAGACGCCCGTCTTCATGCCCGTCGGCACCGCCGGCACGGTGAAGGCGATGACGGCCGATGCCGTACGCTCCACCGGCGCCCGCATGGTGCTGGGCAATACCTATCACCTGATGCTCCGCCCCGGCGCCGAGCGCGTTGGCCGCCTCGGCGGGCTGCACAGGCTGATGGACTGGCACGGCCCGATCCTGACGGATTCCGGCGGCTTCCAGGTCATGTCCCTCGCCGGGCTGCGGAAGATGGATTACAATGGCGTCACCTTCCAAAGCCATATCGACGGCACGAAGCACCGCCTGACCCCCGAGCGCAGCATCGAGATCCAGCACCTGCTGGATTCCGATGTCACCATGTGCTTCGACGAATGCACCCCCTTCCCCGCCACGCATGAGGCGGCGGCCAAGAGCATGCGCCTCTCCATGCGCTGGGCTGCCCGGTCGCGCGACGCCTTCAAGCCGCGCGACGGCTACGGTCTCTTCGGCATCCAGCAGGGCAGCGTCTTCGAGGACCTGCGCGCCGAAAGCGCGAGGGCGCTGACCGATATCGGCTTCGAGGGCTATGCCATCGGCGGCCTCGCCGTCGGCGAGGGCCAGGAGGAGATGTTCCGCACCCTGGACTTCTCCGTGCCCATGCTGCCGCAGGACAAGCCGCGCTACCTGATGGGCGTCGGCACGCCGTCGGACATCATCGGCGCGGTCCGCCGCGGCGTGGACATGTTCGACTGCGTGATTCCCACGCGCTCCGGCCGCACCGGCCGCGCCTATACCAGCCGCGGCGTGCTCAACATGCGCAACGCCCGCCATGCCGACGATGCGTCCACGCTGGATCCGGAATGCGATTGCCTGGCCTGCACACGGCATTCGCGTGCCTATATCCAGCACCTCATCAGGGCCGAGGAGATGCTCGGCCCGATGCTGCTGACCTGGCACAACATCCGCTACTACCAGACCCTCATGGCACGCCTCCGCGCCGCCATCCTCGAGGGTCGCTTCGAGGCCGAGGCCGCCGCCATCGCCGCGAAGTGGGAAACCCCCACGCCGCCCGAGCCGCCCTCGCCGGAGGAGACGACATCGTGAACCATGACGTATCCGGCCTGACCCAGCTCGGCCAGTACACCGCCCAACCGACATCGCCCGAGACGGCGGTGCTGGAGCGCGTGTCCAATCCGCACAAGGGCACGCATTACGTCGCCCGCTTCACCGCGCCCGAATTCACCAGCCTCTGCCCCATCACCGCGCAGCCCGACTTCGCGCATCTGGTGATCGACTACATCCCTGGCGAATGGCTGGTGGAGAGCAAGAGCCTGAAGCTCTACCTCACCTCCTTCCGCAACCACGGCGCCTTCCACGAGGCCTGCACCATCGACATCGCCAAGCGCCTGGTGGCCCTGCTGGAACCCGCCTGGCTCCGCATCGGCGGCTACTGGTATCCGCGCGGCGGCATTCCGATCGACGTCTTCTGGCAGACCGGCGCCCCGCTCGCCGGCGCCTGGATCCCCGACCAGGGCGTCCCGCCCTATCGCGGCCGCGGATGAGTAGGGACGCCCGCGCGCTGATCCGCGACGAAGCCCTGCGCCTGGGCTTCGACGCGGTCGGCTTCGCGCGGGCGGAACTCGGCCCGGAAGTCCGGGACCGCCTCGCCGATTTCCTCGCCGCGGGAATGCATGGCGAGATGGGCTGGATGGAAACCCGCGCCGAGCAGCGCGCCCATCCCCAGGCCCTCTGGCCCGAAGCCCTTTCCGTCATCTCCCTGGGCCTCTCCTACGCCCCCGAGGACGACCCCCTCTCCTATCTGGAGATGCCCGACCGCGGCACGATCAGCGTCTATGCCCGCCACCGCGACTACCATGACCTGGTGAAATCCCGCCTGAAGGCCCTCGCCCGCTGGATGGTCGCGCGCTTCGATGGCTCCGGCGTGAAGGTCTTCGTCGACACCGCCCCCGTTTCCGAAAAGCCGCTCGCGCAACAGGCCGGCATCGGCTGGCAAGGCAAGCACACCAACCTCGTCTCGCGGGCCCACGGCTCCTGGCTCTTCCTCGGTGAGGTCTACACCACCCTCGCCCTCGAACCCGACGCGCCCCATGCCGACCGCTGCGGCACCTGCACCCGCTGCCAGGTGGCCTGCCCCACCGACGCCTTTCCCGCCCCCTACCAGCTCGACCCCCGCCGCTGCGTCTCCTACCTGACGATCGAGCATCGCGGCCCGATCCCGGAGGAGCTTCGCCCCCGCCTCGGGAACCGCATCTATGGCTGCGACGACTGCCTCGCCGTCTGCCCCTGGAACCGCTTCGCCGCCCCCACCACGGTCCCCGGCCTGATCGCGCGGGAGGACCTGGTCGCCCCCCGCCTCGCCGAACTGGCCATGCTGGATGACGCAGCTTTCCGCGCCCGCTTCTCCGGCTCGCCGGTCAAGCGCGTCGGCCGCAACCGCTTCGTCCGCAACGTGCTGAACGCCATCGGCAACTCGGCCGACCCAACGCTCCTGCCCGTCGCCCTCGCGCTCGGCGACGACGAAGACCCGGTGGTGGCCGATAGTGCCCGCTGGGCCGCGGGCCGCCTGGGCACGGCCGCATCGCACCGGCCTGATCCCCACGCCCCGTAAGCACAGGCGACACCGCGCTGCCACACCCGCGCGCCAACCGCCGCTGTCACGCCCGATTGACCCTGCCAGC
This sequence comes from Muricoccus harenae, assembly GCF_009848505.1. Classification (GTDB taxonomy): domain Bacteria; phylum Pseudomonadota; class Alphaproteobacteria; order Acetobacterales; family Acetobacteraceae; genus Roseomonas; species Roseomonas harenae. Next base: position 66,942 of record NZ_WWDL01000007.1, on the reverse strand, counting down.
CGCGCGACGATCCGGCAGACTGGCGGCACCACGACGACGCAACTCCATTCCAGGCGCCCATGACACCATCTCTGTCCAAGGCCCCCGCCGCCATGCGCTCCCTCGCGGCACTCCTCCTCGCCGCGCTCCTGTCCGGCTGCGCCGCCGCGCCCTACACCACAAGCTGGGACGGCCGCCGTGGCTATGACGGCAATGGCGACTACGGCTACGACCCCGCTGCCTCCCGTGCCGAGGCCAGCAGCTACCGCGCCCATGCCGCCCGCAGCTACGCCGTCCCAGGCACGCCCGACGACCCATGGGGCCCGCATATCCGCGAGGCCTCCTCCCGCTTCGGCGTCCCCGATCGCTGGATCCGCGCCATCATGCGCCAGGAGAGCGGCGGCCGCCTCTACGACGCGAGCGGCTACCCCATCACCTCCCCCGTCGGCGCCATGGGGCTGATGCAGGTGATGCCCCACACCTACGACATCCTGCGCGCCCGCCACGGCCTCGGCAGTGACCCCTACGAGCCGCGCGACAACATCCTCGCCGGCGCCGCCTATATCCGCCAGATGTACGACCGCTACGGGGCGCCCGGCTTCCTCGCCGCCTACAACGCCGGGCCGGACCGGGTGGACGGCTACCTCTCCGGCGCGAAGATCCTGCCCGACGAGACGATCAACTACATCGCCAGCGTAGCCCCACGGCTCGGGCCGGAAGTCGCGATGACAGGCCCGATGACGGAATATATCGGCGGCGGCAGCTACCGGACGGCCTCCACCTCCGCTGCCGACCTCGCCTATGCCGGCGGCGGCCTGATGGGCGTGGACTACCGCCCATCACAGGGCGGTACCGGCTGGTCGGCCGACGACCCCTCCCTCCGCGCCTTTGAAGGCGGCGGTCTGGTTACTCCCGGCGCACCAACCGGCATCCTGCGCTGAAAGCCGGACCGCCGCTGGCCGCTATCCATCCAGCGGTCTAGGGAAGGGCGATGGACACCAAGCCGCCGCCCTCCGGCCCCCTGCTCGCGACCCATAGCGGCACCTTCCATCTCGACGATGCCTTCGCCTATGCCGTCCTGCGCCTCGCGCTCGGCCTGCGCGCGGCCGGGCAGGATCACCGCCTTCTCCGCAGCCGCGACGAGGCCGCGCTCGCCAGCGCCGATATCGTCTGGGATGTCGGCGCCATTCACGACCCCGCCACCCACCGCTTCGACCACCATCAGCGCGGCGCCCCGCTGCGCGAGGACGGCACTCCCTTCAGCGCCGCCGGCCTGGTCTGGCGCCAGCATGGCGAGGCCGCCCTCCGCGCCATCCTACCCGCTGCCGCCGGCCTGATCCCCGCCATTGCCGCCGGGATCGACCACGAGGTCATCCGCCGCATCGACGAAATCGACAACGGCTTCGGCAAGCCGGGCGGCGCGCTCGACCTCTCGGCGGCGGTCGCCGATTGCAACCCGTCCTGGGATTCGCCCGCCATCGGCGACCGCGCCGCCGAGGACGCCGCCTTCCTCCGTGCCTCCGAACTCGCCGAAGCCTTCCTCCGCCGCCGCGCCGAGGCGATGCGGGCCAGCCTCGCGGCCGAGGCCGTGGTGGTCGCCGCGCATGCCCGCTCCGCCGACCCGCGCATTCTGGAGCTCGACAGCAAGATGCCTTGGGAGAACCCGGTCTTCGCCCATGGGCTGCCGGTCCTCTACGCCGTGTATCCCGTGCCGAACGGCAACTGGATGGTGGATAGCATGCCGCCCGAGCCCGGCTCCTTCGCCCAGCGGATGCCCCTGCCCGAAGCCTGGGCCGGCCTGCGCGACGCCGATCTGGCGGCCGTCTGTGGCATATCCGATGCGGTCTTCACCCATGCCCGCCGCTTCGTCGCCGCCGCACGGTCCCGCCAGGGTGCGATGGAGATGGCGCGCAAGGCCATCGCCATCGGCACCGCCGCCGCGACTGCAGGCGGCTGAAGCCCTTCCGGCGTCGCACCGCCCCTCTAACGTCCCGAAGACTGCCCCTCCAGCTTCGCACGCTCCTCGCGCGCCACCCGCTCGAGCGGATGACCAGGATGCCTTGCGATGAAAAGGTCGTAGGCCTCCCGCGTGCCAGCCGCTCTCGCTGCCTCCAGCTCCTGCTGGATTGCGATATCGCCGCTGCGTGCCGGCGGAACGACGGAAGGGTTGCTCACCGCTCCGTCCCCACCGGATGCAGCGGCGCCCCAGGCACCGAGCAGCAGCACCCAGCACGAGAGCAGCACCGCCGCCCGGACGGCAAAGTGGTGGCGGCGCCTGCCGCGCCGGATCGGCAGTGCCACGCCCCGGCTATGGCGTTCACCACCCCCCGGCGCCGCATCACGCGGGCAGATGGTAATCGGCATGGGCCGCGCCGGCGAACAGGACAGGCTGGAAAGGCACGTCCTCCTCCGCGCCAGCCGCGCGGCTGCCGGATGGGCTGCTCGCGCTCAGGCTATAGGTGCCAATATTGCTGCCGGAGCCGCGCGCGCTCAGATAGTAGGTGCCGTCCGCACTGGGCGTGTAGCTGATGTGGGAATCGCGTGACCCGCCGAAGTCGTTATTGGTCAGCAGCACGCTTCCCGCGCTGTTGCGAAGCTCCAGCAGAGCATTGGGCAGCGTGCCGGAACCCGAGGGCGATCCTCGCAGGTCGAAGCTGTAGGACTGCCCGGCGGCAAGAGTCACGGCGAAGAAGTCGATATCGCCACTTCTCTCGATCGCGCCCATCCGTGTCCCACCCACCGCCAGATGGCCCATCGCGGAGCTGGTGTCGCTCAGCTTGTCCGCGTGGTCGTCGAAGCCACGCAAGGCGGAGAGCGTGTAGGTCCCGGTGCTGCTGCCATCGCCGCCCGCCGAGAGGTAGTAGGTGCCAGTCGTCTTCGCCCGGAAAACGAGGGTTGCATCCGCCGAGTTGAAGTCGTCATTGGACAGCAGCAGGGCGCCCTTGCTGTCGCGCAACTCGAGCACGGCATCGCCGAGCGTTCCGCCACCGCTCGGCGACCCGCGCAGTTCGAAAGTATAGTCGCTGCTCGCCTTCAGGCTGATGGCAAAGACATCCCTGTCCCCCGCGGCCTCGATCCGCCCCGTGCGCGAGCCTCCAGCGCTCAGCGCGCCGAGCGGCGAGGTCTGATCCGTGATGCTGTCCCGGTAGTCATCCGGCGAGCTGCCGGTGCTGAACAGATCCGCCGAGGCAACGACGACACCCGAACTCAGGAAGCGCACGAATTCGGTGTTGAGGATGGAATCTGTCGCACCGAAGCCTGCTGCCGTGAAGCTGCCGGCATTCCCTGCGAAGGCATAGTCGCTCCGCGCGCCCGCCAGCACCACCGTGTCGGTTCCGCCTCGCCCGTCGAGCAGGTTGCCCGCCACATTCCCGTAGAGGGTGTCGTTGCCCGAGGAACCGATCGCATTCTCGATCAGCGAGCGGGTGTCGCCGTGATACAGCAGCGCATTCCCGATATTGCCCCGCGCGAAATGCCCGTCTCCCAGATTTGCGAGCTGCACCTGGGATGTCGTCGTCCATTCGCCGGGGCGGAGATCGATCGTGACGCCGCCTGAATAGTTGGAGAGATCATAGGTGTCGTTGCCACCGCCATCCCAGACGGTGCGGAGGATGCGGTTGCCGCCAGGCATCCCCTGCGCGACACCGTTCAGCGACATCTGGCCGGTGATCGGGCTCCAGCTATAGGTCGTGTCGCCCGCGTTCATCGAATAATCGGCGCCATACATGTGCTGCAGCGCAGCGATGTCGCTGATCATGAAGGTCTGCGGGCCACCCCAGGTCTCGTTCGTGTAGAATTGGCCCGGGCTGCCAACATAGCTGCGATAGGTCATGAGCGAGTATTCGTGGGAATCATGGGCCGGCGTCATCGGCCCATAGACCGAATTCTCCTGGCCATGCTTCAGCCCGAGGCTGTGCCCGATCTCATGCATGAAGGTGAAATAGGCATAGCTGCCGAGAATGGGGACGTCATAGGTCCCGTTCCCATTGTACCAGGCATCGCCGCCGGAGGGTGCGTTGGACGGATAATAGGCCCATGCGGTACCAGGCAGGCTGGAACTCGCGTGGCGGAGATCCGCATGCGTCGTCGCGCTCTCCGTTATTTCGGCGAAGGTGAGATTCGTAAGCGCCGAGATCATCGCGAAGGTCTCGCGCGCCGCCGTCATCTGCATCGCGTTGAGCGGCTCAAAGCCGGAGCTTGGCTCACCCCCGTAATTGGTCCCATAGAAGGACGCGCTCGCCGGAAAACTGAATGTCAGGTTCAGCGTGTCCCACCGCGTGCCGCTCAGCACTCCGTCAGTATCCTGGTTGCCCGTCTTGCTTACGCTGGTCGTTCCCGGCACGTTGCTTCTCCTTGCCCCAGAACAACTTACGACAGCCGGTGCGAAGGTCGAATAACGTACAATGGTAATCATGCGACTGTGATTGTAATTCGTGCAACGAACTCGCGCGGACAATAACTTATACAGCAGCTGCGGAGTGCTCCACGGTTCCGCCTGGAAGCCATGGGCACAGGATTTCCTGCCAAAGCGCCGCTTGCACCGCCCGGCAACTCGTCTACATTCAAAAAACGGCTGGGAGATCAGGATCTTGGATGGATACGCGTGCGTCCACCTTGGAGCGCGAGGCGACCGGCCAGCGTGACGTGGGCGCGGTGGTCCACGCCATCGGCATCCTGCGGCACCTTTCCACCGCAACGGCGCCGCTCGGCGTCGCAGCCATTGCGCGCGGAACTGGCATCAGCGTCAGCACCTGCTTCAACATCCTGCGTACGCTGACGCGCGCCCGCTTCGTCTCCTTCCGGGAGGCCGACAAGACCTATGCGCTCGGCCTTGCCGTCGCGGAACTGGCTGCCGGCTTCCTCGGGATGAGTCATACGGAGCTGATCCGGCCGGAACTGCAGCGCCTGGCACAGAAATACGACATGCTGATCGTGCTCTGGCGCGTTACCGAGGACGGGCACATCGTCCTTATCGACCGCGCCCATAGCCACACCGCCGTTCGCGTCGAGATGCGCATGGGTTTGCGCCTGCCGATGCTGGTGGGCGCCGTCGGCCGCTGCGTGGCCGCCGCGCTCGACCTGCCCGAGGAAGAACTACGCCGCCGCTTCGCCACCCTCCGCTGGCAGACGCCGCCGAGCTTCGAATCCTACCTGGCCGACACGCGCAAGGCGCGGCAGGCCGGCTGGAGCATGGACCGCCACCACCTCTATCGCGGGCTGATCACCGTTGCCGCGCTGGTGACCGACCAGCAGGACCTGCCCCGCTTCGGCCTCAGCGGCATCACCATCGCGGCCCAGCATGCCGAAGATGTCTTCCCCCGCCTGGGTGAAGATCTGCGCGAGGTCGCCCTGCTCACCGGCAAGGCCCTCTTCCCCCGCCCGGCCGAGCGGGCATAGCACCGGCCCGCAACAGCGCAATCAACCAGAGGCCAGCGCGCATCCCCCTTCCGACAGCGGCCGGAAGGCCTCGGCCGCCGGCGTGGTCCTGACGAGCTTCAGCAGATCCCATGCTCCCTTGGATTCCGCCGGCGACTTGGCTTCGAACAGATACACGTCATGCAGGTGACGGCCATCGATACGGATGCTGCCTGCCCCGAAGGCGTCGTCATCCGTCGGCATGCGCCGCATCACCTCCAGCACCTCCCGCCCGGACTGCTTCGCCCGCACCGCCCCGATCTCCGCCACCGCCTTCAGGTAATGCGTGACGGCGGAGTAGTTCCCCGCATGTGTCTGGTTCGGGTAGTTGTCCGGCGTCTTCGGCAACACACGCCGCGTAAAGGCGCGCGTACGGTCGTTCAGGTCCCAATAGAAGCTCTCGGTCAGCAACAGCCCCTTGGCCGTCTCAAGCCCAAGCGACTTCACGTCATTGACGAAACCAATGGTGCCCAGCAGCTTCTGCCCGCGCGAGACGAGGCCGAACTCATGAGCCTGCTTTACGCAGGTGATGAAGTCCTGCCCCGCATTGGCGAAGGCCACCACCTTCGCCCGGCTCCGCTGCGCCTGCAGCAGGAAGGAGGAGAAATCCATTGTGCCCGGGAAGGGATGGCGGATGGAACCGACCACCTTCCCGCCTTCCGCCTCCACGAACTTCGTGACGTCGCGCTCCATCTGGTGCCCGAAGGCCATGTCCGCGGCGATGACGAAGAATGTGTCCGCCCCCGCGCGCACCGAGGCGACGCCCGAGGAGCGGGCGAGCATGTAGGTGTCATAAGTCCACTGGACCGTGTTCGGGCTGCAGGCCTTGGCCGTCAGCTCCGACGTCGCGGCACCGGTGTTGAGATGGATCTTGTCCTTCTCCCGCACCAGCCCGTTGAGCGCGAGGGCGATGGAGGAGTTGTTCACCTCCAGCACCACATCCACCCCGCCACGGTCGAACCATTCCCGCGCGATACCCACGCCGGTATCGGCCTTCTGCTGGTGATCCGCCTGGAACACCTCCACGGCGATCCCGCGCTGACGGATCCCGGAATCCTCCACTGCCTGCTGCACACAAGCGACAGCGGTTGGACCGGAAAGATGCCGGTAGGGTCCGGAGAAGTCGCCGAGCACCGCCAGGCGGATCGGCTGGGCCTGGGCCCGTGCCATACGGGACGCAAGCGGTGCTGCAGCAGCACCGGCCAGAAGTACTCTGCGCTGCAACATCTCACCAAGCCTCCCCATTGATTCTTGTTGTGCTTACCGAAGCCGGGCCGCCGGCTCCCGCCACCCTGCCAGACGGAGAGCTTAGACAACCCCCCGCCCGCTTCACCAGAATACTACGCCTCCGGACTAGACCGGATCCCAGGAGAACACGTCCGGGCTACGGTCCAGCGGCATGAACTGCGCCCGCAGCGCCGGCATCGCGTGCTCGGCGATCAACTCCGGCGTCCAGCCCTCGCTCCGATGCGCGCTGCGCACCGGGCGCGGTTGGCTGAACAGGAAAAGCTCGTTGTTCCGGGCCGCAAAGATCTGCCCCGTCACATCCTTGGCTGCATCGCTCGCCAGGAAGACAGCCAATGGGGCATTCTTCTCCGGCGTCATCCGCTTCAGCTTCTCAACCCGCTCCTTCTGCTCTGGCGTCTCCGCCGGAATGGAGCTTGTCATGCGGCTCCAGGCGAAGGGCGCGATGCAGTTCGAGCGCACGCCGAAGCGTTGCATGTCGAGCGCGATCGACTTGGACAGCGCCGCAATCCCCAGCTTCGCCGCCGAGTAGTTCGCCTGCCCAAAATTCCCCACTAGGCCGGAAGTAGAGGTCATGTGCACATAGGCACCCGAACTCTGCGCGCGGAAATGTTCGGCGGCAGCACGCGAGACATAGAAGCTGCCGTTCAGATGCACGTCGATGACGGCGCGCCACTCCTCCGGCGTCATCTTGTGGAAGATCTGGTCCCGCAGGATGCCCGCATTGTTGACCACGATGTCCACACGCCCGAAGGCCTCGATCGCGCTCGCCACGATCCGCTTCGCGCTCTCCCAGTCGGCAACGCTGTCGGTATTCGTCACCGCCTTCCCGCCGCGCTGCTCGATGATTGCCTTGGTCTGCTCGCCGGGCGTCGCCGACTGCTCGCCGATGCCGGTCAGCGAGGCGCCGATGTCATTCACCACCACCTTCGCCCCGGCCAGCGCCATGGCCAGCGCAATCTCCCGCCCGATCCCGCCCCCCGCACCGGTAACGATCGCGACCTTGCCATCCAGCATGCTCATGACTGGGTTTCCTCTCAGGCGGGGGTGAACATGGGAATGGGCTGGCCATCCCCTTCGCTGGGTACGAAGGTCAGGCGCACCGCCTGCCCGACCTGCAGCGCCTCGATGTCGCAGTCGACGATGTTGGTCATGATGCGCGGCCCCTCGGCCAATTCCACATAGGCGATCACATAGGGGATTTTCGCCCGCATGACGCTGTAGGTGTAGATCGTCCCCGCACCGCTCGCCGGCACGTATTCCACCGTGCCCTCATCGTCGAAGGGGCAGATCGGGCGCGGCGGGTAATGCGTTTTGCCGGTCTTGGTGTTGCGCCCGATCAGCAGCTTGCCCTCGCGCGCGGCCGCCCAGAAGCCGCGGGTGGAGGGATCGGGCGTCGGGCTCGGCGGCACGCGCTTTTGCAGCTGTTCGCTCATCGCCCTTACTCCCTCTCCAGCACCAGTGTGGCGCTGCCATGCCGCGTGCCGAGCGACCCGCCCGTGCCATGCGCCAGCGCCAGGTCGCAATTCTTCACCTGCACCGCCGGATGCGCCTCGCCGCGCAGCTGGCGCACCGCCTCGATCACCTTGGTGATGCCGCCGCGATTGGCCGGGTGATTATTGCAGAGCCCGCCGCCATCCGTGTTGAAGGGCAGCTTGCCGGTGCCGCTGATCAGATTGCCGTCCTGCACGAAGCGCCCGCCCTGCCCCTTCTCGCAGAAGCCGAGATCCTCCAGCTGCAGCAGCACCGTGATGGTGAAGCTGTCATAAATGCTGGCGTATTTAATGTCGGCGGGCCTCACCCCTGCCTCCTCGAAGGCGCGCGCACCCGAGAAGCGGGCGCCGGTATAGGTCAGGTCCAGCTGCCCGCCCATCTGGTGCTTCACCGCTTCGCCAGCGCCGCGCACCGTCACCACCGGGCGCTTCAGCCGGCGCGCAATTTCCGGCCGCGCCACCACCAGCGCACCGCCGCCATCGCTGATCACGCAGCAATCCAGCCGGTGCAGCGGATCAGCCACCAGGGGAGAGTTCACCACCTCATCCACCGTCACGACCTTGCGCAGCATCGCATGCTCGTTGTGCTGCGCGTGATGGCTGGCCGCGACCTTGATCCAGGCAAGCTGCTCGGAGGTGGTGCCGAACTCATGCATATGCCGCTTGGCGCACATGGCATACATGTTCGCGACGGCGGCTCCATAGGGATATTCGAACTGCACGTCCGGCTGTGCCGGGCTTCCGGAGCGCGGCGCGGTTCCCGTCGCCACCCCTTCCGAACGCGGGCGCCCGGCCAGGGTGATCAGCGCGATGTTGCACTTGCCCAGGGCGATGGCTTCCGCCGCATGCGCGACATGCAGCAGGTAGGAGCTTCCGCCGACATCGGTGGAATCCACATGCCGCAGCCGATCCAGGCCAATGTAGTCCACCATGCTCAGCGGCCCCATGCCAGGCGCGTCGCCGGCACAGAAATAGCCGTCCACATCGGCGCGCGTCAGCCCCGCGTCGCGCAGCGCGCCCAGCGCCACCTCCGCATGCAGCTGAGCCGTGCTCTTGTCCTCCGCCTTGCGCGTCGGATGCTCATAGGCCCCGACGATGCAGGCCTTTCCCCGGATGCTCAAGCGCGCTGTCCCTTCCCGTTCTTCATCACTATTCCACCACCATCCCGCTCACCCGCGCCACCTCCGCCCAGCGGGAGATCTCGTCGCGGATGAATGCGGCAAAGGCTTCGGGCGTGGTGCCGCCCTCCGGCGTCAGCCGCGGCGGCTCGGCGGCAAACTCCCGCATCTTCGCGATCCAATCCGGCTGCCGCACGACCGCGTCGATCTCGCGCCCCATGCACGCGACGACCGGCGCGGGCACCGCCGCCGGCGTTTGAAGGCCGAACCAGGCAACCGCATCAAAATCGGCAATCCCGGTCTCGTGCAGCGTCGGCACCTCCGGCAGCACCGTCGAACGCTCCCGGCTGGTGACAGCCAGCGCGCGGATCTGCCCACTGCGGACGAAGTTCAGCGCCGAGGGAATATTGTCCATCCCCAGCTCGATCCGCCCCGCCACCAACTCCGTCAGCATCGGCCCGGAACCGCGATAGGGCACATGCTGGATTTCGATCCCCAGCTTCGACTTCAGCAACTCCATGCAGGCATGCGGGCTGCCGCCCGTGCCGGATGACCCATAATTCAGCGTGCCTGGCTGCCGCTTCGCGGCCGCAATCATCCCGCCCACATCTGGCACGGCCACATCCTTGGCCGCCAGCAGCACATTCGCCACACGCGTGACGAGCCCCACCGCCGCAAGATCCTGCGGCCGGTAAGGCATGCGTTGCCCATAGGCGGCATAGTTGATTGCCGCCGTGCCGATCGACGTCATGAGATAGGTGTAACCATCCGGCTCAGACTTCGCGACGATATCGGCGCCGATATTGCCGCCCGCCCCGCCGCGGTTCTCCACCACCACCGGCTGCCCCAGCCGTGCTGAAAGCCGTTCCGCCAGCATACGCCCGATCAGGTCCGTCGTGCCGCCCGGCGGGAAGGGAATGATGAGCCGGATGCTGCGGCGCGGCCAGCCGGCCTCCTGCGCCCGCGCAATGGATGGCAGCGCCAGGGCACCTCCGGCCGCGAACAGGTCGCGACGCTTGACGATCGGTCCCATTCCCCGTCCCTCCTCTGGGGCGGCTTTGTGCAAGGCCGCCTCCATCTTGCTTCAGCCCGGCAACTCCAGCACGTTCTTGGCCAGGATGCCGCGCTGAATCTCGGAGCTGCCGCCATAGATCGTGGTCGGCCGCGCCTCGATGAACTGGCCGGAAGGATGCAGGTCCCGGTTGCCGCCCATCGGCTCCAGAAGCCCGGCATTCTCGCCCGCCACCTCCAGCATCAGCTCGGTGATGCGCTGGAACAGCTCCGCCTGGTGCAGCTTCAGCATGGACACGTCCGGCCCAAGGGACTCGCCGCGCCGCAGCACGGCAACGAAGGTCTCGTAGAGCGCCTTGTGGTCCTCGAGATCCAGCCGCAGCCGCGTGTAGCGGTCCTGGAACTCCGGCTCGTCGATCACCCCCATGCGCTCGGCCAGCATCTTCAGCCGCGCGAGCGCATAGCCGGACTGGCGGGGCGAGCCGAGGAAGATGCGCTCGAAGCCCAGCAGCGCCTTGGCCATGCTCCAGCCCTTGTTGGGCTCGCCCACCAGATTCTCGCGCGGGACGCGAACATTGTCGAAGAACACCTCGCAGAACTCGTCATGCAGCGCGAGGTTGATGATCGGCCTTACCGTCACGCCCGGGCTGTTCATGCCGATCAGCAGGAAGCTGATGCCCTCCTGCTTCTTCACCGTCTTGTCGGTACGAACGAGGCAAAAGATCCAGTTCGCGTCCGTCGCCAGCGTGGTCCAGATCTTCTGCCCGTTCACCACGTAATGGTCGCCGTCCAGCACCGCCTCGGTCCGCAGCGAGGCGAGGTCCGATCCGGCGCCGGGCTCGGAATAGCCCTGGCACCAGATATCCTCGCCAGCCAGGATGCGCGGCAGGAAGCGCTGGCGCTGCGCCTCGGTGCCGAAGCGGATCAGCAGCGGCCCCAGCATGATCACGCCATGATCGGGCAGGCGCGCGACGCCGTGCCGCTCATACTCCTCGATCAGGATGATCTGCTTGGAGGCGCTGAGCCCCATGCCGCCATATTCACGCGGCCAGCCCGGCGCCACCCAGCCCTTGGCCTTCACCTTCTCGAACCAGGCGCGCCCCTGGTCCCAATGCAGCCGGTGCTGCGGATTGCGCAGCTCCGCCGGATACTCGCTCTCGACGAAGCGGCGCACCTCGGCGCGGAAAGCTTCGTCGCTCAGGGCGTTCAGCTCCGTCATACCTCGTCCTCCCTTGCCTCAGCGGCGAAGCGGCGGCGATGCAGCGCGGCGGTGCCAAACTGGTTCGCCAGCACCATCGCCTTGCGCAGATACAGGCCGATATCCGCCTCATCGGTGTAGCCGATGCCGCCATGCAGCTGGATCGCCTGCTTCGTCACCAGCATGGCCGCCTCCGAAGCACGCGCCTTGGCGCGCGACACGGCAGCGCGGCGCGCGGCGCGCGGCGCCCCCGCACGATCCAGCAGGGCCGCCGCGGAATCGATGCTGGCCCGGCTCAGCGCGATCTGGATCTTCAGGTCGGCCGCACGGTGCTGCAGCGCCTGGAAGCTCCCGATCGGCTTGCCGAACTGCTGCCGCGTGCGGAGATATTCCAGCGTCAGCACAAAGGCTTGGTCCATCACGCCGAGCAGATAGGCGGCGGTGCCCAGCGCCGCCTCGTCCAGCGCATTGTCCAGGGCCTCCGCAACATCCGCCGCCAACACCTCGCCACCCAGCGGCCGAAGCGTGCCGTAGAAGCCCCCGTCCTGCGTCTTATCGAGGGTGAGATCAGCGCCCTCGCGCCGCTGAAACCGCAGTGCCAGCCCCCTATCCTGCCGCACCGGCACCAAGAAGGCATCGGCACCCCCAGCGACGGGGATGAAAAGCCGCGGCGCATCGGCGCTGCCCGGCGCCTCCAGCGTGGCAGGCCCTTCCTGCCAGGCTGTCAGCACCAGCTTCTCCCCGGAAAGCAGCCCGGCCAGCGGCCGCTCCGCCCCCGCAGCGGAGAGCAGCGCGGCCGAGAGCGCGGTCGCCACCAGCGGCTCCGGCGCCAGCGCCGCGCCCAGCTCCTCGGCCACGGCGCAGAACTCGCTCATGCCCAGCCCGGCGCCGCCCTTCTCCTCAGGCACGCGCAGCCCGATCCAGCCCTGTTCGCCCATCTGCCGCAGCACGGCAGGATCGAAGCCCGGCGCCTGGAAGCGCAGCGCCCGGATGCGCTTGCGGTCACCGCCGCGCGCCGCGATGCCGGCGGCACTGTCGCGAATCATGCGTATTGATTCGGCGCGTTCCTCGGCGCCCTGCTCCAGCGCGGCGCTCATGCGAAGACCGCCGCGCCGTTGTTGACCACAACAACGTCGCGCTCGACGACGCGCGCGCGGAAGGCACCGCTGCGCCAGATCTCGGTCCGGATGGTCTCGCCCGGATAGACCGGCGAGGAGAAGCGCAGGGACAGGCCTTTCATCGAATCCGCCTCATAATTCCCAAGCTCGCGCAGCAGCGCATGCGCCACCACGCCCAGCGTGCAGAGCCCATGCAGGATTGGGCGCGGAAAGCCGGCCTTCGCCGCCACATCAGGGTCCGCATGCAGCGGATTGTCGTCGCCGTTCAACCGGTAATACAGCGCCTGCTCGGTCCGCGTCGGCAGGTCCACCGTGATGTCCGGGGCTGCCTCCGGGATAGCATTCGGCGGGATCACCGGGCCTGAGGGACCGCCGAAGCCACCATCGCCGCGCAGGAAGGTGGTGCTGCTGGTCACCGCCAGCAGCGTCCCGCTCGCGTCCCGGATCTCCTTCTCCGAATACATCAGCGCGCCCTTCCCCTCGCCCTTGTCCACCAGCCCGGTGACACGGGTGCGGCCGATCACCTCGCCCTCAACCGGCAGCGGACGATGCAGGGTGATGCGCTGCTCCCCATGCACCACCTTCACGGCATCGATTCCCGTCTCGGGATTGGCCGCCCAGAAGCCCGGATGCGCCAGCACCACCGCCATGGAGGGCAGCACGCGCAGCTTGCGGTCCGCATCCACGAAGTCCAGCTGCCGCTTATCGAGCGGATCCTGCCCGAGCCCCACGGAAAGCGCGTAGAACACCGCATCGCGCGGGGTCACGCGCTGGCGAACCTCCGGGATGGGGAAGTTCAGCAGCTTCTCGTATTCGATCACGCCGCATCCTCCGCAATGTCGATCACCGCGTCGGCCGCGAAGGCACCCTGCCCCTCCGGCATCGCGAAAACGGGGTTCAGGTCGATCCCCGACAGCCGCGGCCCGGCCTGATGCGCAAACACCGAGAGGCGTGAGAGCATCCGTGCCAGCGCCTTGATATCCGTCGGCGGCCTGCCGCGCGCGCCCAGCAGCAGCGGTGCGCCGCGGATCAAGCGGATCATCCCCTCTGCCACCTCCTCCCCGAAGGGACAGCGGCGGAAGGAAACATCCTTCAGCACCTCCACGAAAATGCCGCCGAGGCCGAACATGGCGACCGGCCCGAATACCGGATCGCGGTGCACGCCCAGGATGCATTCCACCCCGCCCGAAAGCTGCTTCGCCACCAGAGCACCCTCGATGCGCGCCTGCGGCACCGCCTTGGCGCGCTCCATCACCAGCGCGAAGCCATCGCGCACCGCCCCCGCATCCGCCAGGTTCAGCAGCACGCCACCGATTTCCGACTTGTGCATGATGTCAGGTGAAAGGATCTTCAGCACCACCGGGAAGCCCAGCGCCTCAGCCGCCGCCACCGCGTCATCCGCCGTGGCGCAGGCGCGTTCCGGCGCGGCCTCGATTCCCGCCGCCGCCAGGATGCGCTTGGCCTCCGCCTCGCTCGGCGTGCGCGAGGGCAGCGCAACGGGCGCCATCGCCGGTGGTGCAACCGGCGGCGTAGCGGCAAAGGCATCCCCGAAGCGCCCCATTGCATGGATCGCCACCACCGCGCGGGAGGGGTCCTCGAACACCGCGAAACCGTCCTCCTCGAATTCGCGGATCTGCGGCGGATCGGCGAGCACCGAGAGAACGAACAGCCGGTCCGGATAAGCCTCGCGTGCCGCCTTCAGCTCCGTGCGCAGGCGCGGCGTGATGGAGGGCGCGCCGCCCGCATGGGTGAAGAAGTACAGGATCGAGCCGTAACCTCCCTCCTTCACCAGCGCATCCGAGAAGCGCCCCACCAGCGACAGGTCGTTCAGCACCTGCGCCGTGCAATCCACCGGATTTTGCGGCGCGCAGAAGGGCAGCGTCGTGCGCAGTGCCTGCTGCGCCGCCTCCGGCATCGGCGGCATGGGCAGCCCGATCGCCTCCGCCGCATCCGAGATCAGCACCCCGGCGCCGCCGCTGACGGTCAGCACGCCCAGCGTATTGCCAACCGGAAAGACCCGCCGCGTTGCCAGCCGCGCGATGTCCAGCAACTCCTCCGTCGTCCGCGCGCGCACCACGCCGAATTCCGACAGCACCGCATCCGTCACCGCGTCGTCCCCCGCGATGGAGGCGGTGTGGGACTTCGCGGCGGCGCTGCCCACGTCGCTGCGCCCCACCTTCATCATCACCACCGGCTTGCGGTTGCGCCGCGCCAGGTCCAACGCTGCCAGGAAGCTGGGCGCGTCGCGGATACCCTCGGAATAGGCGGCGATCACCTCCGTACCCGGGTCCTGCGCCATCCAGCCGATCAGCTCGCCGACATTGACGTCGGCCTCGTTGCCGGTGGTGACGCTGCAGGAAATGCCCATGCCGTGGTCGCGCGCCATACTGAACAGATGCATGCCATAGGCGCCGGACTGGCTGGCGATGCCGACCGGCCCGGCGATGGGATAACCGCGCTCTAGGCTGGTGCTGAAGGTGCCGTAGAAGCCGATGCGGGCATTGAACAACCCCAGGCTGTTCGGACCCAGCAGCCGCATCCCATGCCGCCGCGCCGCCACCACCAGCCGCTCCTGCGCCGCGGCCCCCTCCTCGCCCAGTTCCGCGAAGCCGGAGCTGAACATGATCGCGGCCCGGGTGCCACGCTCCGCCAGCTCGGCCACCGCCACCTCAGCCGCCGCCGAGGGCACGGCGATGATCGCCACATCCGGCACCTCGGGCAGGGCCGCGATGGAGGCATAGGCGGGTAGCCCCTGCACCACGGCATGTTTCGGATTCACCGGGAGGATGGAACCGGCAAAGCCCTGCTCCAGCATGGCCGCGATCGGCCGCCCACCGATCCGTGCCGGATCGCCGGAGGCGCCGATCACCGCGACGGAACGCGGCGCCAGCAACGCATCGAGAGGCGAGCGCGATCCGGTTTCCGTACCTGGCAATGCGTCCATTCCTGTCCCCAGGCGGCCGGCGCATCCTGTCGCGCCTGCATCCGCCCGCCTCCCTTCATCCTGGCCTTCGGCCTTCCCGGGGAGGCTAGACAGCTTCCAGCCGGCATTCAACGTGCTGAATGTTTTTCCCAGTGCAGAAACGCGTGTGCAAACCCTCCGGCAGAAAGCCGGGGCAGGCCCGACAAACGGGCACAAAGTGCCCCTGCGGCAGTCGCGCCGCACCGGCACCGAATGTCCCACCGACAAAGCTGTCGTGAAAATGTTGAGATCGGTACCGCCAACCCGCGCGAGGTCGACACGGGGTCGCGCGCCGCTCGGCCCGCGCCTGGAAGCTCATCGAATGGCCGGGCACCACACCCGCCGCGCAGTGCTCAGACGATCTCCACCGCATAGCGATGCGCGCGCGTATCCAGCCGCGAGACGCGCATCTCCACCGCCCGCCCCGCCGCATCGAAGGTCACGCGCTCGATCAACAGCAGCGGCGTACCAATGGCGCAGCCAAGCACCGCCGAATCCGGTTCCGCCGCAGCAATGGCGGACAGCTTCTCGTCCGACCGCACCACGATGATCCCGTGCCTGTTGCGGTAGTAGACGTAGATCTCCATCCCGAGCTGCTCGGGCGCCAGCGGCAGCGAAAAGCCCGGAAATAGCGCCGCCGGCAGGGTGATCCGCTCCGCGATGCGCGGCTCGCCTTCGAAGATCCGGCTGCGGTCAATGCGATGCACCTCCTCGCCCGGCGCAAGCCGCAGGCGGGCCGCCTCCTCCTCCGTCGCCGGCCCCGTCACCAATGCCGTGACCAGCGTCTCGGGCTCAACCGGCTGCCCGGCCAGGTTCCGCACGCGGAAGAACTGGCCCAGTGCCTGCTCGCTCGTCTGCTGCGCCACATAGGTGCCGCGCCCCTGCCGCCGCTGGATCAGGTGGCGTCGCTCCAGCCCGGCCAGCGCACGCCGCAGCGTCCCGGCGGACACGCCGAGTTCGGCCGCCAGCTCCGGCTCCGCGGGCAGGACCTGGCCGGACCGCCAGCTGCCCGAGACGATCCGCTCGTTCAGGATCGCTTCGACCTGGACATAAAGTGGGCGGGCGTCAGGGCGACGCATCTCGTTCAAGGGACGTTCCGAATGTCTGAATGGGAGCCTGTTCTACCATCCCGCGCCGCAACAACGCGAGGGCATGAAAGGCGCCTCTCATTCGCGCCAAGATGCCCAGGAAAACTTTTCGTGAGCATCCCAGTCCGGATGTAAACCGTCTTGTGTCTTATACAAGACCATGCGAAGTCGGAATTGCCGCCGTCAAAGACGGGCCGGGTTTGGGGAAGGAAACGAGGGGACGACGCTAGCCTCGCCGCGTAGGGCCGCGGGATGCACTGGCATCCCGGGCCGGGCGGGCAGCGTCGTCACCCCACCTCCCCCTCCTCCACCAATTTTCCTCTACAAATCATCACCAACGCTTTGCTGCGCCCTTTCTTCATGGGCGCCGCCGATGCCTAGCGGGTGCCTCCGCTTGCCCAGGCCGCCAGCTCGGCCCATCCCCCCGCCACCGCCACCCACTCGACCGCCCGCAGGGCGTCAGAACTTCGCTTTACTGAATTCACAAATATTACGTTGGCACCTCAGGGCCGTGATCAAGAAAAACTGGCCCGTCGAATACTTCACGTTAGGCATCCGCCGAAACATCCCTCGCGGATTGTGGCTGCAGCAGGGCGAAACCTTCATTTCGTCCTCACGTTATACACACCGCGAGCGACCCCGCGGCATTTTGGGTTGCGCTGGACTGCACCTTGCTGGTAGCGGTTTGGCCATGACGTCCGCGCCCCGACCGTCGGCCTCCCCCGGCCGACAGCCAAACGCGGCGTTCCCGTGCGCGATGCCGCGGAGCGCCCCTCCGACTCAAGCCGGGAGCCCGACCCCAAGACGACGCCGATCCGGCGCCGCACGGGTCGCGCTCGCCTCAACCCTCGTGATCGGCCTCGGCTCCCTCGCCGCCGGTTGCGCCACCGCCGACGAGCCTCAGCTCGCCGCGCAACCCGCCCCGCCCCCGGCCGATGTGCCCGACGGTGTCCGCCCTGCCGATGTTCCCGCAGGCGTCCGCACCGTCGCGCTCGTCGGCCCAGGCACCACGATGCGCGCCCGCCCCGCGGTGCTACGGCGGGAGGATATAGACAATCCCCGCGCCGCCTGCCTCGACGCCACGCGCCAGGCCGAGCAGGCCCACGGCATCCCCGAAGGCCTGATGGTGGCCATCGCCTTGGCCGAGTCCGGCCTGCATGGCTACGCCATGAACATCGGCGGCCGCCCCTACTATCCGGAGAACAGGGACGAGGCCCGCCGCGTCTATCACAGCGCCCGCCCCGGCCAGTTCGTCATGGCCGGCTGCGTGCAGGTGAATGCCCGCGTCCATGCCCGCAACTCCGACTGGCCGCTGGATCCCTGGCGAGCCGCCGATTGGGGTGCCAGCTACCTCCGCCAGCACTACGACACCTATGGCAACTGGGCCGATGCCATCCGGCGCTGGAACGGCGCCCTGCCCTCCGGCAACGCCCTCGCCTGCCGCGTCCAGGCGAAGCTGCAGGTGACCAATCCGGACAGCAAGGTGCTGGACAACGTGCCCTGCGGGAACACCGCGATCGCACGGGAACGCCGCAACGGCGCCGCCCTGCTGGAGATCGCCGAAGCGGCGGAGTGATCCGCCGTATCATCCCTGCCCGGACCAGGATCCTTGAAGCCGCGCCGGGAGGCCCAATCTACCCCCTCCCATGCCGGCTCCCCATCCTGAAACCTGGATGAAGGTCACCCCCCTCGGTCTCTTCTGCGAGCCGGGGGGTTTCTACATCGACCCCTCCCGGGCCGTGGACCGCGCCGTTGTCAGCCACGGCCATGCGGACCACGCGCGCCCCGGCCATGGCGCCGTGCTCGCCACCCCCGACACACTGGCCATCATGCGCGCCCGCTTCGGCGAGGACCGCGCCGGGGACCAGCAGCAGCCCCTCCCTTACGGCCAGAGCGTCACCCGCAATGGCGTCCGCATCACCCTCATCCCGGCCGGGCATGTCCTCGGCTCGGCGCAGGTCGCCCTGGAATGGCAGGGCAGCCGCATCGTGGTCTCCGGCGACTACAAGCGCCGGCGCGACCCGACCTGCGCGGGCTTCGAGCCGGTGGAATGCGACGTCTTTGTCACCGAGGCGACCTTCGCCCTCCCGGTCTTCCGCCACCCGCCCGATACCCATGAGATCCGCCGCCTGCTGGACAGCGTCGCCCTCTTCCCCGAGCGCGCCCATGTCGTCGGCGCCTATGCGCTCGGCAAAACCCAACGGATCATCGCCCTGCTGCGGGAGGCGGGCTGGGACCGCCCCGTCTATCTCCACGGCGCCGTGGAGAAGCTCTGCACCCTCTACGAATCGCTCGGCATCCGCCTTGGCGAACTCCTGCCGGTGCCGAAAGGCCTGAAGCGCGGCCATCCGCCGATCCTCGCCGGCGAAATCGTGATCGCCCCACCCTCCGCCGAAGCCACCCCCTGGGCCCGCCGCCTGGCCGATCCGGTCACCTGCGCCGCCTCCGGCTGGATGACCGTGCGTCAGCGCGCCAAGCTACGCGGAGTAGAGTTGCCCCTGATTATTTCCGACCACGCCGATTGGGACGAGTTGCTGGAGACGATCGAGGAGGTCCGCGCCCCCGAGATCTGGGTCACCCATGGCCGTGACGATGCCCTCGTCCATGCGCTGTCCTTGCGCGGCATCCGCGGCCGCGCGCTTCATCTTGTCGGCCGCGACGAGGAGGACGAGGGCGCCCCCGAGGAACCGGCACCCGCGGCGGATTCGGATGCCGGCGGGGCGCCGCATTGAGCGTCCAGGCCTTCGCCGACCTGCTGGAACGGCTGGTCTTCACCCCCGGACGCAACGCCAAGATCGCCCTGATCCGCCGCTGGTTCGCCGAACAGCCGGACCCCGAGCGCGGAGTCGGTCTCGCCGCCCTGACCGGCGAGCTCTCCTTCTCCGCCGCCAAGCCCAGCCTGGTCCGGGAGCTGGTGGAACGCCGGGTCGATCCCGTCCTCCTCGCCCTCTCCCATGACTATGTGGGCGATTTCGCCGAAACCGTCGCCCTGATCTGGCCGGAGCGGGAAGGGGTAAACGCCCCGCCCCCGGACCTCTCCGAGGTGGTGGAAAGCCTGGAACTTGCCTCCCGCGCCGAGATCCCGGCCCTGCTGGAAGGCTGGCTGGACACGCTGGATGCCGGCGGCCGCCTCGCCCTCATCAAGCTTGTCACCGGCGGGCTCCGGGTGGGCGCCTCCGCGCGCATTGCGAAAACGGCGCTGGCCGAATGGGCCGGCCAGGATATCGGCGAAATCGAGGAGGTCTGGCATGGCGTCGCCCCGCCCTACCTTCCCCTCTTCCACTGGCTCGAGGGCAAGGGACCGCGCCCCGATCCGAAGGACGCCCCGGTCTTCCGCCCGCTGATGCTCGCGCATCCGCTGGAAGCCCCCGCCGACATCGCCGCCATCGAGGCGAATCCGAACGACTGGCGCGCCGAATGGAAATGGGACGGCATCCGCGTCCAGCTCACCGCCGGCCCCGGCGGCCGCCGGCTCTGGTCCCGCACCGGCGAGGACATCTCCGGCGCCTTTCCCGAGATCGCGGAAGCCATGGATTTCCACGCCGTGCTCGACGGCGAGCTGCTGGTCGTGCGGGACGGCACCGTCGCCCCCTTTTCCGACCTGCAGCAACGGCTGAACCGCAAGGTGATCGGCCCGAAGCTGATGCGCGACTATCCCGTCGCCGTCCGCCTTTACGACCTCCTCCTGGATGGCGAGGAGGACCTGCGCGCCCTCCCCTTCGACACGCGCCGCGCACGGCTCGAAGCCTGGGCCGCCCGACACGCGCCCTCCCGCATGGACGTGTCCGAGCTCATCCGCTTCGCCAGCCTCGATGACCTCTCGGCGCTGCGCGACACGGCCCGCGCCGCCTCGATCGAGGGGCTGATGCTCAAGCGCGCGGACAGCGCCTATATCCCCGGCCGGGTGAAGGGGCTGTGGTGGAAATGGAAGCGTGCGCCGCTCGGCGTCGATGCCGTGCTGATGTATGCCCAGCGCGGCCATGGCAAGCGCAGCAGCTATTATAGTGACTACACATTCGGCCTCTGGCGAACGAACGAGGACGGCACGCGCGAGCTGGTCCCGGTCGGCAAGGCCTATTCCGGCTTCACCGACCAGGAGCTGATCTTCCTCGACCGCTGGGTCCGCAACCACACCACCGGCCGTTTCGGTCCGGTGCGGGAAGTGGAAAAAACCTTCGTGCTGGAAGTGATCTTCGACGCCGCCCAGCTCTCCACCCGCCACCGCTCCGGCGTCGCCATGCGCTTCCCCCGCATCGCCCGCCTCCGCCCCGACAAGCCGGCCGAGGAAGCGGATGTGCTGGAGACGTTGATGGCCATGGTCGAGAACCGGACGGAGTAAGGATCAGCGCGTCACCGGCGGCGAAGCCACAACTCCTCAACCGCATGGCTCCGCCCCTTGCGTACGATCAGCCGCGCCCGCTCGCGCGTCGGCTGGATGTTCTCGACCAGGTTCGGCAGGTTGGTCTGCTGCCAGATCTGCCGCGCCATATCCGCCGCCTGCTCCGGGTTCAGCCCGCGCAGGTGGTGGAAATAGGAGGTCGGCCGTTGGAAGGCGGTGCGCTGGAGCAGGAGGAACCGCTCCGTGTACCAGGACTCGATCGCCGACTGCTCGGCATCGATATAGATCGAGAAATCGAAGAAGTCCGAGGCGACGACGGCGGCCTGAGACACCGTCTGCAGCACGTTCAGCCCCTCGAAGATCAGGATGTCCGGGCTTTCGACCACCTGGAACTTGTCGGGCAGGATGTCATAGGCCTCATGCGAATAGACCGGCAGCCGCAGCTGCGGCTCCCCGGCCTTGATCCCGTTCAGGAAGGCCAGCATCCGCTTGAGGTCGTAGCTCTCCGGATAGCCCTTGCGCTGCATCAGCCCACGCTCGGTCAGCACCTTCGTTGGAAGCAGGAAGCCGTCGGTGGTGACGAGGTCCACCCGCGGATGGTCCGGCCAGCGGGAGAGCACGGTGCGCAGCAGCCGCGCGAAGGTGCTCTTGCCCACCGCCACGCTGCCGGCGACCGCTATAATATAAGGTGCCGGCGCACGCGGCCGCCCGAGGAAAGCGCTCTCCACCACCGCCTCCACCTGGCGCGCCGCCGTGACGTGCAGGTTCAGAAGCCGCGACAGCGGCAGGTAGATATCGGCCACATCGGCGATCGAAACCGGGTCGTTCAGCCCGCGCAGCTCGTTCAGCTCGGCATCCGAGAGGGTAAGCGGCGTGGCGGCGCGCAGCGCGGCCCATTCGGAACGGCTGAAGCTGAGATACGGCGCCGCATGCCGGATTTTGTCTGATCGCACGGAACGCCCCAGGTCGTCAGGCCGGCCGATGGGCGGCCGCCGGCCGGCAGTCAGCAATGGCCGCGCGGGCACGTCAATGCGGCGGGCCGCAGCCGGGGGGCGGAGGGGCGTTTCCGTCCATCCGCCCCAGGCTCAGCCAGTGGCTCAACCATAGGCCGCTTCCAGCTCCGCGATCTCCAGCTTCGTCATGCCCAACATTGTCTGCATGACGCGCCCGGCGCGGGCCGGATCGGCATCCATCAGCATCTCCGGCAGCCGCCTCGGCACCACCTGCCAGGAGACGCCGAAGCGGTCGGTCAGCCAGCCGCATTGCCCGGTCTGCCCACCATCCGAAAGCGCATCCCAGAAGCGATCGACCTCCGCCTGCGTCTCGCAGGTGATGGTCAGCGAGATAGCCGGGGTGAACTGGAAGAGAGGTCCGCCATTCAGCGCGATCACGACATGGCCATCGAGCGTGGCCGTCGCCGTCAGCACGCTGCCCGGCGCTCCGGGCCCGACCTCGCCCTGGTGCAGGACAGGACCGGGCGCCGCCTCACGGCCCGCTTGGCGGAAGGCGCCGACATAGAAGGCCACCGCCTCCTCCGCGCGCCCATCCATCCAGAGGCAGGTGGCGATCCCCGACACGCCCGCCGCCTCAGGCCGCGGCTGGGCAGGACTGCATGGCCTGCACGTCCATCCACATCACCTCCCAGATATGGCCATCCGGGTCCTCAAAGCTGCGGCCGTACATGAAGCCGTGGTCCTGCTTGAAGCCCGGATCGGCCATGCCGCCCGAAGCGGCCGCAGCCCCCACCATCTCGTCCACCGCCTCGCGGCTTTCGGAAGACAGACAGAGCAGCACCTCGCTCGCCGCGCGCGCTTCGGCGATCGGGCGCGGGGTGAACTGCCGGAACTTGTCGTGCGTCAGCAGCATCACATGGATCGTCTCGGAGAAGACCATGCAGGCGGCGGTGTCGTCGGAGAATTGCGGGTTCTTCTGCGCACCGATGGCCTCATAGAAGGCCACGGCCTTTGGCAGGTCGGCCACAGGCAGGTTCACGAAGATCATGCGACTCATGGGGACATCCCTTTCTTGGCGGCTGCTTGATCTGGATGCCTCACGTAGTTATAAAATGCAACGATGAGGTTAGAAAAAATTACTGAAGGATCTGCTGCCCAGCGCCGCCGCTGGTACGAGGATGCCTGCGGCGCCGCCCATGCCCTCGACCTGCTGGGCGAGCGCTGGTCGCTTCTGGTGATGCGCGAACTGATGTTCGGCCCGAAACGCTTCGGCGATCTGCGCGCCAGCCTGCCCGGCATCAGCGCGAATATCCTGACGCAGCGGCTGGAGGGGCTGGAAGCCGCGGGCGTGCTGGTGCGGCGGAAGCTCCCGCCACCCGCCTCGACCCAGGTCTATGAGCTGACCGAATGGGGGCTGGAGAGCGAGCCGATCTTCCAGGCGCTGGGCCGCTGGGCGGTGCGCTCCCCTCATCACGATCCCAGCCTGCCCTTCAGCGCCGCCTCGCTCCTGCTCTCTCTCCGCACCATGCTCGATCCGTCGCGCGCCGTGGGGATCGAGGCGCGGATCGGCTTCCGCCTCGGGGCGGAGTTTTTCGTGGCGCAGCTGGCGGAAGGGCGTATCGAGATCGCCGCCGGCACGCCCGAGGGGACGGATGCCATCTTCTCCGGTGAGCCGCGGGTGATCGCCGCCGCCATCTATGGCGGCCAGGCGCTGGAGTCGCTCGAAGCGGCCGGCGCCCTGACGGTCGAAGGGGACCGCGTGCTGGCGCGCTGGTTCACAAGCCTCTTTCCCCTGCCGCCCAAGGCTGAGATGCCCAAGCGCTGACGGTCAGGGCCCGCGCCAGATCACCTGCGGCCCGATGGCATCCAGCGTCGGACAGCCGGTCTGCACCATGGCCGCCTCCAGCTCCGTCCGCAGCAGCTTCAGTACATGGGCGACACCCATGGCGCCGGCCACCGCCAGCCCATGCAGCACAGGTCGCCCGACCAGCACCGCCTGGGCGCCGAGCGCCCGCGCCTTCAGCACATCGGTGCCACGCCGGATGCCGCCATCCAGCAGGACCGGGACGCGCCCCGCCACCTGGCGCGCAATGGCGGGCAGCGCGTCGATGGCGGCAGGCTGGGTGTCCAGCACGCGGCCGCCATGGTTGGAGACGATGATCCCGTCGGCACCCTCCGCGATGGCCCGCTCGGCATCCTCGGGCACCATGATGCCCTTCAGCAGCAGCGGCAGGCGCGTCGCGGCGCGAAGGGCGGCGATGTCCTCCCATCCGGCGGTGGCCTGGACGGCGCCGAAAATTTCGCTCGCTCCCTCCGGCACCGTGGGCTGCGCGGCGCCGCGCAGATTTACGGCTTCGACTCCGGGCGGCAGGCGGAAGCCGACGCGCTGCTCGCGGTTGCGTAGGCTGATCGGCGCATCCACCGTCACCACGAGCGCCACATAACCCGCCGCCTCGGCACGGCGCACCAGGGCAAGGGTGAAGCCGCGATCCGGCTGGATATAGAGCTGGAACCAGGGCCGCACGCTCGCCTGGGCCGCGATGGCTTCGATCGGCAGGCTCGCCTGAGCACTGACCACCATGCAGGAGCGCGTGGCGGAAGCCCCGAGCATGGTCGCCGCCTCCCCATCGGGATGGACCAGCCGGTGGAAGGCGCTGGGCGCCACGAGGATGGGATGTTCGAGATCCTGCCCGAGGAGCCGCAGCCGCGTATGCGCCGCCCCCATCGGCACCAGCACGCGCGCGTTCAGCCGCAGCCGGTCGAACCCCGCCCGGTTCTCCCGGAGCGTCAGCTCGTCCCCCGCCCCGCCGCCGACATAGGCCCAGGCATTCTCGCCCATCCGCTCGCGCGCCGCCTGCTCGTAATCCGGCACGCAGACGATGCCGTCCGGAATCGGGGTGAAGGCCAGGGGGGCGGACATGCGGCAGGCTTAGAGCGGATCGCCGCATGGCGGAACCGCCGGTGCCAGGATCCGAAACCTCTCGTTTGCGTGAGATCGGCCAGGGGTTAGAACCATCGGCAGCGAATCCGCCGACCGCCCCGCCCCTTCGCCCGAAGCTGGTCCGGCGCCTTGCCAGAAAGGGGAGCGGCGCCGTGCCAGTAAACGTTCCCTTGCAGGCCTATACGGCCGTGCTGCTCGTGCTGGTCGGCATGATCTTCGTCATTGTCGGTGCCACGGACCGGCGGAGGCGCTGGCTTCTCACCTGCAGCCTACCCCTCGGCGCGGGCGCCTGCGCCGCGGCCCTGATGACCGATCCCAGCCTGCTGCCCGGCCTCTGGGCGCTGCAGCTTGCCGGTGCATTCCTCCTCGCCGTCCATGGCTTCGGCTGGCAGGTCGTGCGGCGGTTCCAGGGCCGGTCCTCGGTTGTGGGATGGGCTATCGGCCTTCCGGTTGCCTGGCTCCTGTTCTCGGTCTTTATCTGCGAAACCTGGAAACTGCCTGAAGCGAGCGCCGCGGGCCGCGCCCTGGTGACAGCGATCTTCAACGGCCTATCCGCCCGGGAACTGGTGCGCGAGCGCTCGGATGCCCTGCCCTCCCGCGCCTTGCTACGCGCCAGCTTCCTGTTCTTCCTGGTGGTGGCGGCGCTGCGGATCGCGCTTTCGGCCTTGCTCCCGACGCCGCTGGGTGGCCTGCCCAGCACCGCCTGGGCCGTGGTAGCCTTCAATGTTCTCGCGATCGCGCAGTTGCTGCTGACGGCGGCCCTGCTGATCATCCTCGTGCGGGAGCGTGAGACGCTGGAAAGCGAACGCCTCACGCTCCGCGACCCGCTCACCGGCCTGCTCAACCGCCGCGCCTATGACCAGGAGGCTGGCCTGGCCGCTACCCGGGCCATGGGCCGCGTCAGCCGCCCGATCTATGGCCGGCGCAGCCGGGACCAGACCAGCGGAGGACCGCTGACCCTGCTCGTCTTTGACATCGACCGCTTCAAGTCGGTGAATGACCGCTTCGGCCATGATGTCGGCGATCAGGTGATCCGCCTGGCCGCCAAGCTCGCCGAATCGGTCCGGTCCGAGTCCGACAGCGTCTATCGCGTGGGCGGCGAGGAATTCGTCTGCCTGCTGCGAAACGCCTCCGCCGAGCGCGGCATGGAGGTGGCGGAGCGCCTGCGCGGCGCCTTTGAGTTCGCCGCGAGCACAGTGGACGGGTTGAGGATCGGTGCCACGCTCAGCCTCGGCGTCGCCTCGAGCGATGACACCTGGCCGGATATCCGGGCTCTCTTCACCGAGGCGGACAAGGCCCTCTACGCGGCCAAGCATGCGGGGCGGAATCGCAGCGTCCTTGCACCCTCCCTGCGGGAGGCCGCCTAGCGGGTCTTGACCTTCCCATGATGGGAAGCCCCATCTGTCCCGGCGACGGAAGGATGACGACCATGACCTTGCCCAGGACCGTTGCCGAAGCCACCCGCCTCACCCTGCCTGTCGAAGGCATGACCTGCGCCGGCTGCGCGGGCCGCGTCGAGCGCGCCCTGGCCGCCGTGCCGGGCGTCACGAATGCCGCCGTGAATTTGGCGACACGCCGCGCGACGGTGGAGGGCGAAGCGCTCGACCCCACCGCTCTGCGCGAGGCCGTGGCGAAGGCTGGCTATTCCTCGCCCGAGGCCAGAACGGAAATTGGTGTGGAGGGAATGAGTTGCGCCTCCTGCGCCGGGCGGGTGGAGCGGGCCCTCACCGCCCTGCCGGGGGTGACGGGCGCCTCGGTGAACCTGGCCACGCATCGCGCCACCATCCGCCACGCCCCGGATGCGGTGGACCGCTCCGCCCTGGAATCCGCGATCCGCAAGGCCGGCTACCAGCCCGCCCCGGAGCCGCATGCCCATCACCAACATCATCACGGCGCCGATGCCGCCGATCCCCATGCCCATCACGCCGGTCCGCCAGAGGCCCGGGAGGAGGCGGGGCTGCGGCGCGAGACGCTGGTCGCCCTTGCCCTCGCGGCGCCGCTCTTCCTCATCGAGATGGGCGGTCACCTGTTTCCCGCCCTGCATCACGCCGTGGACGGGCCGGTCTGGCGCTGGGCGCAACTCGCCCTGGCCACCCTCGTACTGTTCGGCCCCGGCTGGCGTTTTCACCGCATCGGGTGGCCGGCCCTGCTGCGCGGCGGGCCGGAGATGAACAGCCTCGTTGCCCTCGGGACGCTGGCAGCCTGGGTCTATTCGGCCGTGGTCACGCTCTTCCCGGCGCTGGTGCCGGAGGGGCAGCGGCATGTGTATTTCGAGGCCGCGGCGGTGATCGTGGCGCTGGTGCTGCTCGGCCGCTGGCTGGAGGCACGCTCGCGTGGCCGGGCCTCGGTGGCCATCCGCCGCCTGCTCGACCTGCAGCCGCCTACCGCCCGCGTCGAGCGCGACGGGCGCGAGGTGGAAATTCCCGCCGCCGCGCTGCGCGTCGGCGATGTGATGACCATCCGCCCCGGCGAGCGGGTGCCCACCGATGCCGTGGTGCTGGAAGGCGAGAGCCATCTCGACGAATCCATGGTCACAGGCGAATCCCTCCCCATGCGACGCGGGCCGGGCGATGCGGTGGTGGGCGGCACGGTGAACGGCCAGGGCGCGTTGCGCCTGCGCGCCACCGCGGTCGGCTCGGCCACGGTGCTCGCGCGCATCACCCGGCTGGTGGAGGAGGCGCAGGGCGGCAAGCTGCCGATCCAGGCGCTGGCGGATCGGGTGACGCGCTGGTTCGTGCCGGCGGTGATCGGGGTGGCCGCCCTTACCTTCCTTGGCTGGCTGGCTTTCGGCCCCGATCTTCCCCATGCGCTGGTGGCGACGGTGGCGGTGCTCATCATTGCCTGCCCATGCGCCATGGGGCTGGCCACGCCAGTCGCCGTGATGGTCGGCACCGGGCGCGGCGCGGAGTTGGGCGTGCTGTTCCGGCGCGGCGCCGCGCTGCAGGCGCTGCGGGACGTGACGACGGTCGTCATGGACAAGACCGGCACGCTGACCGAAGGCCGCCCCGCCCTGACCGACCTGATCCCCGCCCCCGGCTTCGACGAAGCGACCGTCTTGCCCCTGATCGCCGCCGCCGAGTCCGGCAGCGAGCATCCGCTGGCTGAGGCCATCCGCTCGGCCGCCACCGAACGCGGCCTGTCCGTGCCGGCGGCCTCAGGGTTTCAGGCCATCCCGGGCATGGGGTTGCGGGCCATGGTGGAGGGACGGCGCGTGGAAGTGGGCGCCGATCGCTTCATGGCCTCGCTCGGCCTGGAGGTGGCGCCCTTCGCCGAGGCCGCAGCGCGGCTGGGGGACCAGGGCCGCACGCCGATATATGCCGCGATCGACGGGCGGCTCGCCGCCATCCTCGCCGTGGCCGACCCGGTGCGCCCGACCAGCGCCCTGGCGCTGCAGGCGCTGCGCGGCATGGGGCTGCACCTGGCCATGGTGAGCGGCGACAACCGCCGCACCGCCGAGGCCATCGCCCGCCCGCTCGGCATCGAGGCCGTGGAGGCGGAGGTGCTGCCGGAGGGCAAGGTGGATGCGGTGCGCCGCCTGCGCGGCGAAGGCGCCCTCGCCTTCGTTGGCGACGGCATCAACGACGCCCCGGCCCTGGCCGCCGCCGATGTGGGCATCGCCATCGGCACGGGCACGGATGTGGCGATCGAAAGCGCTGATGTGGTGCTGATGTCCGGCGACCCGCGCGGCATTCCCACCGCCATCGCCCTCAGCCGGGCGACGATGGCGAATATCCGCCAGAACCTGTTCTGGGCCTTCGCCTATAATGTTGTGCTGATCCCGGTGGCGGTGGTGGGGCTGCTCTCGCCGGTGCTGGCGGCGGCGGCGATGGGGCTGTCCAGCGTCTTCGTCGTCGGCAATGCGCTGCGGCTGCGGGGGTTCGATGCGCCATGAGGATCGGGGAAGCGGCGGAGGCCTCTGGCGTCTCCGCCAAGATGATCCGGCATTACGAGGCGGTCGGGCTGCTGCCAGCCGCCGCGCGGCGGGATTCCGGCTACCGCGCCTATGAGGATGGGGACGTGCATCGGCTGCGCTTCATCCGCCGCGCCCGGGACCTTGGCTTCTCCCTGACCGAGATCGCCGGTCTCCTCGCCCTCTGGGGTGACCGGGGGCGGGCCAGCGCGGAGGTGAAGCGGCTGGCCCTGGCCCATGTGGAGGCGCTGGAGACGAAGGCGCGGGACCTTTCGGCCATGGCCGCGACGCTGCGGCACCTGGCGGCGCATTGCCATGGTGACGAGCGCCCCGAATGCCCGATTCTGGAGGAGCTCGCGGGCGAAGCTCCGGCCCATGGCGCGGCCCCATCCCGGCGTGGATGACCTGGACCGGCCATCCCCCCCTGATTCGCGTGCTGCCCCCGCCCCTGGCAAACTGCCCTGGATGAACCCGCCCGCAGTTCCGCCGGACGATGCGGCCCGCGCCGCCGAAGCCGCCAAGGTCGCCGCCTATCTCGCCGCCCATCCGGGCTTCCTGGCGGAGCGGCCGGGACTCTACAGGGCGCTACACCCGCCCCACCGGGTGCATGGCGAAACCCTGGCGGACCACATGGCCGCGCTGCTGAGCGCCGCCCGCGCCGAGACCGACGCCGTGGCCGAGGCGGCCCGCGCCGGGCAGGACCTGACCATCCGCGCGGCGACCGCCCTGATCACCCTGATCGGCGCGCCGGACCCGTTGGCGGTGGTGCAGATCGAATGGCCGGAGCTTCTGGGGCTGGAAAGCGCCGTCCTGGCAATCGAGGGCGCCCCCTCCCCGGCCCTGCGCGACCTGCCGCAGGGCAGCATCGAGCGGCTGCTGGCAGGGCGGGAACTGGTGCTGCGGGATGCACCCGCCGACGCGGCCCTGCTGCATGGCGAGGCGCATCCGCTGATCGCCCGGGATGCGCTGGTTCGCCTGCCCGGCGCCACGCCGCGGCTGCTGGTGCTGGGCGCGCGCGAGGCCGGGCGCATCCCGTTGCGCGGCGCCAGCGCGCCGCTGCGCCTGCTGGCCCATGCGCTGTCCCGGGCGCTTGACGGCGCGGCATGATCGCCCCGCTGGCGGCCCGCGAAGCCTTCCTGGAATGGCTGGTGCGGGAGCGCCGGGCCAGCCCCGAAACCGTCGAGGCCTATGGGCGGGACGTGGCGGACCTGCTGGGCTTCCTCTCCGCGCATCAGGGCGGTGAACCGGACCTCGCGGCGCTGCGCCTCGCCGACCTGCGGGCCTTCCTGGCGCATCGCGCGGCGCAGGGAATCGGCGCCGCATCCCGGGCGCGGCAGCTTTCGGCGCTCAAGACCTTCCTGCGCTTCCTGGTGCGGCGACACGGGCTGGAGCCCCTGCCGCTCGGTGGGCTGACCGGGCCGCGCCGCAAGCCGCCGGTGCCTCGCGCCCTCACCGAGTCCCAGGCCCGCACCGCCATGACGGACAGCGCCGAGGATAGCCCGGCCCTCGCGGCGCGGAACCAGGCGCTCTTCACCCTTCTCTATGGCTGCGGGCTGCGCATCTCGGAGGCGCTTTCGCTCGACATGCGGGACGCGCCCCGCGCCGGGACCGGGCTTCGGGTGATGGGCAAGGGGCAGAAGGAACGGGTGGTGCCCGTGCTGCCGGCGGTGGAGGCGGCCATGGCCGAATGGCTGCGGCATCGCGGCCCGGCCGGGCCGGACGCGCCGCTCTTCACCGGGGCGAAGGGGGGGCGGCTTGATCCGGGCGTCGCCCAGCGCGCGCTGCGTGACCTGCGCCGCGCGACAGGGCTGCCGGAGCACGCGACGCCCCATGCGCTGCGCCATTCCTTCGCCACCCATCTGCTCGGCGGTGGGGCGGATCTGCGCGCGATCCAGGAACTGCTGGGCCATGCCAGCCTGTCCACGACGCAGCGCTACGCCAGCGTGGACCAAGCGGGGCTGCTGGAGACCTGGCGGCGGGCGCATCCGCGGGCGGATTGATCCGAGCATCGCGGCCGGAGCCCCGCCGGCTTGATGATCTGCCCCCACAATGAATCAGGGGAAAACCTCCATGCGCGCACCCGTCCTCTGCGGCGGCCTTGCCGCCGCCTTCATGGCTGGCCTTTTCGCCACTACCAGGCGGATGCGGATGAGATTCAGCTGATCCGCGATGGTGCCGGCTCCTTCTGGCTGGCGGACCGGGAAGTCCAGGTGAAGGCGGGCGACACCGTTCCCGTGCCTTGAGCGGGACGGCTATCTGAAGGTCCGGTGGGAAGAGTTCCGGCCCTGGGAATTTCACGCCCCCCTGGTCACGCCCAATCGTTCCGGGGAGACTTCGATCGTCACGACTCCTGCCTGAAGGACCCTGGATGCCCCTCTCCCTCCTGCTCGCCAATGCCCGGGCCCAGCTGAAGGGAGGGAGGGGCGGCACGCCGCTGCTGCAACGCCTCTACACCCCAGGCTTTCTCCAGCCCGGCGACATCGCGCTGCAGATGGTGGACGACACGGCGGGTCACGCCCTGATGGTGGCCCCCGATCCGACGCGCTGCATCCACTCCGTCTATAAGGATGGTGTGAGCTACGCCCCGAGCCTCCCGTTCAGCCTGCGCCTCTACCGCTACAGAGGGCCCGACGACGCGAACGACCCGATCGCGCAGCGCGCCGCCTTTCTCGCCCAGGGTTGGATCGGCAAGGTGAAATACGGCGACGGCTCGCCCTGGCGCGCCTTCGGCGCGGCCTTCGGTTCGTCCAACTTCGGCCGTGGGGCGCATGCGCGCCTGCTCAAGTACCGGGGGCGGGAGGAGGCGACCAGCATGGGCGTCGTCATGGAGCACGCGCGGCCGAAGAACGCCATCTGCTCGGAACTCTGCATTCTTGTCTACCAGCTCGTGTCCGCCGAGAACGCTCCCTCCTTCATCCGGCTGGACGCGAAGCATGCCACGCCCGAGGTGCTGCGCCGCTACTTCGACGCGAATCGGGGCGAGTGGGAGTGCATCCTCGATTAGAGCAGACCGCTGCATGTGAGCGGAAAATGCCCTGGCCGCGCAGGGCCGCCTTTCCGTGAGGGCGGCTAGGCCGACCACACTGCGCGCCGCACGCCCGCCGCGGTGAAGACGCCATAGGCGGTGATGCCAAGCGCCACCGCGATGAACTGGCCGTCCAGCCCCATGCCGAAGACATCCCCGAGCAGCCAGCCGCCACCGACGGCGATGGTGATGCGCGACACCCCCGCCGCCACCGGCCAGCCCATCCGCCCGGCGCCCTGTGATGCGAAATACAGCGCCATGCCCAGGCCGAAGCCGCCGAAGGCCAGGCCGGTCCAGGACAGGGCCTGGGTGGCGACGGCAATGACCGCCGGGTCGGCGGTGAAGAAGCCGGCGAAGGCGCGCGGCGCGGTCGCGACCACCAGGCCGATGCATCCCGTCACCACCAGCGCCATCAGCCCGCCGGTCCAGGCGGTGCGTCGGGCATGGGCCCAATCCCCCGCCCCGACCGCGCGGCCGACCAAGGCTGTGAGGGCCGATCCCACGCCGAAGGCGATCGGGATCATCAGGAATTCCAGCCGCGCCGAGATGCCATAGGCCGCCACCGCCACCGCTCCATGCGAGGCGATGCGCGCGGTGACGAGGATGGTGGTGAGGTTGGCCACCCCCGCGAGGATGCTGGCCGCCAGCCCCACCGAGAGGATGCGCCAGAACATCGCGCGGGAGGGGCGCAGCCGCAGCGTGGGCGCGAAGCCTGCCCCACCGCGCATCACCACCCAGCCCATCACCAGGGTCGAGCCGAGAAAGGTGAAGCCCAGCGCCGCGCCGATCCCGGGAAGGCCCATGCCCACTGGTTCCGCCAGCACCCAGGCCAGCGGCGGGTAGACCGCCCAGGTCAGCAGCAAGACCCGCGCCGCCAGCGCGTGCCGACCGCCACCGCGCAGTACGGAGGCGAGGGTGTTCGCCAACCAGACCGGCACGGCGCCAAGCCCGAAGACCCAGATCGCATACGGAGCCGCTGCTTCGGCGGCGGTCGCGCCGCCGATCAGGCCGAGGATGGCGCGCGGGAAGCCGGCCAGGGCGATGGCGAAGATCCCGCCGCCGACCACGGCGATCAGCACGGCATGGAGCACGAGGGCCGAGGCTTCTTCCCGCCGCCCACCGCCCAGGGCGCGGGCGATGGCCGAGGCGACGCCGCCGCCCATGGCGCCCGCCGACATCTGCTGCATCAGCAGGCTGAAGGGCAGCACCACGGACCAGCCGGCCAGGGCTGCCGTGCCCTGGCGGGCGGCGAGCCAGGTCTCGGCGATCTGCGCGACCACCTGGAGCACGGAGCTGAGGGCGGTGGGCGCAGCCAGCGCCAGGATCTGCGGCAGGACCGCCGGGCGGGGCGGCGCAATGGCGAGGGTGTCAGCCATGATGCGCCTCCTCCAGCTCCCGCAGGGCCAGCCGGCGGCGCATGGCGGCGCCGGCACCGGGGCCGGGCATGAGCCGGATCGATTCGGGGCCGAGCGGCCGGCCATCCGCGCCCATTGGCGACGGCGTGGTCACTTCTGCCCCCGTAGCGGGATCGACGATCCGTACCACCGGTCCCTCCGGCCCGGCCATCCAGCGGTCGCTCCAGCCTTTGAGGGCGAGGAAGGCGGGGAAGAAGTCGCGGCCCATCTCCGTCAGCCGGTAGGCATGGCGGGCGCCCTCCGGCACGCGCTCAAGCAGGCCGTGCTCCACCAGCTTTGTCAGGCGGGCGCTGAGGATGTTGGAGGCGATGCCCAGGTGGCGCTCGAAATCGTCGAAGCGGGTGGTGCCGTAAAAGGCTTCGCGCATGACCAGGATGGCCCAGCGTTCCCCGAGCACCTCCATGGCGCGGGCCACGGGGCAGGACATTCGGGAAAAATCGGTGCGAGGCATGGGTGGGCTTCCGGCTTGCTTTCATTATGCAAGCCGTTTTGATTGCATGATGCAAGTCCAACGCCTGTGGCTCGCGCGGACGTGGCCGGTTTCAGCCCGGCGCCCCGCCTGCGAGGGCGAGTCCCGCCGCGACGAGGGCGGCATTGCCGGGGGCCGGGCTGCCATCGGGCAGATGGCGGAGATCCTCCAGTCCGAGCCGCGCCGTGGCGCCGCGGGCGACGGCCAGAGCGAAGAGCGGCCAGGCATTGGCGTCCTCGCCATGGATCTGGCGCTCGACCTCTGGCGCGGTGCCGTTTAACCAAGCCAGCATGGTCTCGGCCAGGGCGGGGCCTTCGCTGGCGGGGATTTCCAGCAAGATCCGGCGGCAGCGCGGGGCGATGCCGAGCAAGATCAGGCGCCCGGCATCCTCCATCGAAGCCAGCCCAGCCTCCACGCCGATCCCGGCGGCGAGGAGTGCCTCGATCACGGCCGGCGCGTCGGCCTCGGACAGGTTCACGGAGGCTTCCTCCGGCCGGGCCTCGCCCAGCGCAGCCCAGCCGGCGAGGCAGCGCCGGCGGGCAGCGTCATCGGCCATGATCCAGGCGCCGGTGGACAGGCTGACGGGAATGCCCGGCACGGCGGCGCGGACAGCGCGCATGGTGGCGGCCACGACTGCGGGTTCCAGGGATTCTCGCCGTTCCGGGTCGCACGGATGGAGATGCAGCGCGACCGCCCCGGCCGCGACGCAAGCGGCGGCGTCCCGCGCCACAGCCTCGGGCGTGAGCGGCAGGGCCGGGTGGGAATCCGCTGGGCGGGCGCCGTTCAGGCAGGCCTGGATCTGCATCATGCCCGCCCTGGATAGGGAACCCTGCGCTACCGGCGCTTCAGGGTGCGCCGGACCGCTGCGCCCCAGCGCGCCACGCGCGCATCGGTGGAGCGTTCCATCGCCTCAATGCGGGTGACCGCCTTAGGCCAGCGCCCAGCCACCCAGGCCCAGCGGTTGGCGGCCCAGATATACTGGTCGCGCAGCACGAAGAGGCCGAGGGCGAGGAAGAGGAAGCCCTGCAGGAAGGGCAGGACGCAGCCGATGATGCCGAGAACGATGAACCCCCAGCCAAGCGCCTTGCGCCACGGCCGGGGGTTCAGGGAGACGAAGGCGGCGCGGGTGTCACTCATCGCCCGCGAGATGGCCGCGTGGGGTGCGCCGATCAAGCGCGGCCCCGATCGCGTGATCGCCGGCAAGGCCGGCGGCCGGCTCACATGTGGATGGGGCGGCCATCCACGGCGAGGGCGGCTTCCTTCACCGCCTCGCTGAGGGTCGGGTGGGCGTGGCAGATGCGGCCCACATCCTCGGCGCTGGCGCCGAACTCGATGGCGGTGACCATCTCGGCGATCAGGTGGCCGGCATCCGGGCCCAGGATATGCGCGCCCAGCACGCGATCCGTCGCCTTGTCCGCCAGGATCTTCACGAAGCCGTCCACATCGCCCATGGCGCGGGCGCGGCCATTGGCGGTGAAGGGGAACTTGCCGACGCGGTAGGCTTGGCCGCGTGCCTTCAGCTCCTCCTCGGTCTCGCCCACCGCGGCCACTTCGGGCCAGGTGTAGACGATGCCGGGGATGGCGCCGTAGTTCACATGGCCATGCTGGCCGGCCAGGATCTCGGCCACGGCGACACCCTCGTCCTCGGCCTTATGGGCGAGCATGGGGCCGGCGATCACGTCGCCGATGGCATAGATGCCGGGGACATTAGTGGCGAAGTGCTGGTCGGTCTTCACCCGGCCGCGCTCGTCCAGCGCCACGCCGACGGTGTCCAGGCCCAGCCCGTCCGTGTAGGGGCGGCGGCCGATGGCCACGAGCACCACATCGGCCTCGATCGCCTGCGCCTCGCCGCCCTTGGCGGGCTCTACGGAGAGGGAAACGCCGTTATCGGTCTTCGTCGCGCCCGTGACCTTGTGGCCGAGCTTGAACTTGAAACCCTGCTTGGTGAGCACGCGCTCGAACTGCTTGGCGACCTCATTGTCCATGCCGGGCAGGATGCGGTCGAGGAACTCGATCACCGTCACCTCGGCACCCAGGCGGCGCCAGACGCTGCCCAGCTCCAGGCCGATCACGCCGCCGCCGATCACCACGAGGTGCTTCGGCACGCTCTCCAGCTCCAGCGCGCCGGTGGAGGTGACGATGCGCTTCTCGTCCACCTCGACGCCGCGCAACGGAATGCTGTCGCTGCCGGTCGCGATGACAATGTTCTTCGTCTCATAGGTGGTGCCGGCCACCTCGACCTTGCCGGGGGCGGTAATCTTCCCCGCGCCCTTCAGCCAAGTGATCTTGTTCTTGCGGAAGAGGAACTCGACGCCCTTCACATTGGCCGAGACCACCTCGCCCTTGCGTGCCTGCATCCGGGCCAGGTCCAGCTTCACGCCTTCCACCTGGATGCCGTGATCGGCGAACTTATGGGCGATCTCGTCGAAATTCTCGCTGGAGTGGAGCAGCGCCTTGGAGGGGATGCAGCCGATGTTGAGGCAGGTGCCGCCGAGCGTCTCCCGCTTCTCCACGCAGGCCACCTTCATGCCGAGCTGGGCGGCACGGACGGCACAGACATAGCCGCCGGGGCCGGAGCCGATGACGATGAGGTCGAAAGAGTCGGACATGAGGGGCAGGTCCTGCAATGATCTTGCGCGCGGGTTAGCAGGGTCGGCGCCCGGCTTGAAGTACACAAGGGCGGTCAAACCGGGTCCGGAGCCGATTGCCGCGACTCAATATGGAGAGAGCCGCCGCGCGACGGCCATGCTGGCCGGGGAGCCGGCGCGCCGTCCCTATCGGGGCCCTTCAGCTTGGATAGCGTTCGAATTCCGGCAGCTCATGCGCCGCCGCCATCCAGCCGATTCTCTCCGCCACCTGGATCTGCGCCGTGGCAGGGAGCGCATCGGGATTGTCCAGGGTGCCAGTCTGGATGTCGGCCATGCCGGGCAGCATCGCTTCATTGAAGTAGAAGAGCCCCGTGCCGCAGCGGCCGCAGAAGTGGCGGCGGCCATGCTCGGAGGAATGATAGACGACGGGCTCTCCGAACACCTTCAGCTCGAGGGCCGGCACCATCGCCCAGCCGACCATCGGCGCACCCGCATGGCGTCGGCAGTCCGAGCAATGGCACAGCGCGTGATGCAGCACCTCGGCGGGCATCTCGTAATGGATGGCCCCGCAATGGCATCGACCCTTCAGCATCGGCGTCCTCCACAGAAAACCGCTCACCGGGTCTAGCACAGGGCAGCGCGGCGACAGCCAGCCCCGGCCAGAACGAAAGCGCGCCGGAGGGTCTCCCCTCCGGCGCGCCGCATCGGTTCAGCCCGGTTGGATCAGAGGCCGAGCAGCAGGCGCCGCGCGTCCTCCACGCCTTCCTTCACACGCACGAGGAAGGACACGGCCTCCTTCCCGTCCACGATCCGGTGGTCGTAGGAGAGGGCCAGGTACATCATCGGGCGGATCTCGATCTTGCCGCCCACCACCATCGGCCGCTCCTTGATCGCGTGCATCCCGAGGATGCCGGACTGGGGCGGGTTCAGGATCGGGGTGGACATCAGCGAGCCGTAGATGCCGCCATTGGTGATGGTGAAGCTGCCGCCCGCCATCTCCTCCAGCTTCAGCTGGCCGTCACGCACGCGGCGGCCGAAATCGCCGATGGCCTTCTCGATACCAGCGAAGGACAGGTCCTGCGCGTTGCGCAGCACCGGCACGACGAGGCCCGAGGGGCCGCCGACCGCGATGCCCATGTTCACGAAGTTCTTGTAGACGACCTCGTCGCCGTCGATTTCGGCGTTCACCGCCGGGAACTCCTGCAGCGCCGCCACGCAGGCCTTCACGAAGAAGGACATGAAGCCGAGCTTCACGCCGTGCTTCTTCTCGAAGGCGTCCTTGTATTCGGAGCGCAGCGCCATCGCGTTCGTCATGTCCACCTCGTTGAAGGTGGTGAGCATGGCGGCGGTGTTCTGCGCCTCCTTCAGGCGGCGCGCGATGGTGATGCGCAGGCGGGTCATCTTCACCCGCTCCTCGCCCTCGCCGGGCGCGCGCGGCGCCCTGGCGGCCGGGGCGGGCGTGGCGGGGGCCGGGCGGGAGAGGAAGTCCAGCACGTCGCCCTTTGCGATGCGGCCATCCTTGGCGCTGCCCTGGCCAATCTGCTCGGCGGAGACGCCCTTCTCGGACATCATCTTGGCCGCGGCTGGAAGCGGGGCATGGGCGCCACCACCGGACTCGCCTCCGGGGCGGGAGACCGGACCCGGGGCCGGGCGCGGCGCCTCGACCTTCGGCGCGGCCGCCGCCGCAGGGGCGGGCGCGGCAGCCGGGGCCGCTGCGGGCTTGGCAGCCGGGGCACCGGCGCCGGCGCCGAGCATGCCGAGCAGGCCGCCGACCTCCACCTCAGCGCCCTCATCGGCCGCGATGCTCTCGATGGTGCCGGCGGCGGGGGCGTTCACCTCCACCGTGACCTTGTCGGTCTCCAGCTCGACCAGCGGCTCATCGGCCGCAACGGTCTCGCCCACCTTCTTCATCCAGCGCGCGACAGTGGCGGTGGTGACGCTTTCGCCCAGAGTGGGCACCAGGATCTCGGTCATTTAATCTTTCCTCAACCCAGGCCGAGCGCCTGGCGAACCAGAGCTTCCTGCTGCTGCGCGTGCACCTTGGCAAGCCCCGTCGCGGGGCTCGCGGCCGGCGGGCGGCCCACATAGCTCGGGCGGCGGGCCTTTCCGCCGATCCCGGTGAGCACTTCCTCAATCTTCCGGTCGAGGAAGTGCCAGGCGCCCATGTTCTCCGGCTCCTCCTGGCACCACACGACCTCGGCCTTGGAATAAGGGGCCAGGACCTTGGGCAGGGTGATGCGCGGGAAGGGATAGAGCTGCTCGACGCGGATGATCGCCACGTCCTTGATGCCTTTGTCCCGGCGCTCCTGGAGAAGGTCGTAATAGACCTTGCCGGTGCAGAGGACGACGCGCTTCACCTTCGCGGGCTCGACCAGTTGGTCGGTCTCGGGGATCACCGTCTGGAAGTGGCTGCCGGGGCCGAAATCGGCCAGCGGCGACACCGCCAGCTTGTGGCGCAGCAGCGACTTCGGCGTCATCAGCACCAGCGGCTTGCGGTAGTTCGCCTTCATCTGGCGGCGCAGCACATGGAAGTAGTTAGCCGGGGTGGTGATGTTGCCCACCCGCATGTTGCGCTCTGCGCAAAGCTGCAGGTAGCGCTCGAGTCGCGCGGAGGAGTGCTCCGGCCCCTGACCCTCATAGCCATGGGGCAGCAGCATCACGAGGCCCGACATGCGCAACCACTTCGTCTCGGCCGAGGCGATGAACTGGTCGATGATGACCTGAGCACCGTTGGCGAAGTCGCCGAACTGGCCTTCCCAGAGCACCAGCGTGTTCGGATCGGCCAGGGAGTAGCCGTAGTCGAAGCCGAGGACGCCGAATTCCGAGAGGAGGGAGTTGAAGGCCTCCAGGCGCTTCTGCCCCTCGCGGATGTTGTTCAGCGGCACGTATTCGGCCTGGGTCGCCTGGTCGATCAGATAGGCGTGGCGCTGGGAGAAGGTGCCGCGCTGCACGTCCTCGCCGGAGAGGCGGACGCGGTGGCCGTCCAGCAGCAGGGTGCCGAAGGCCAGGGCCTCGCCGGTCGCCCAGTCGATGCCCTCGCCAGTCTCGATGGCCTGCTTCTTGGCCTCGAGCTGGCGCAGAATCTTCGGGTTGGCGCCGAAGCCCTCCGGCACGCGGGAGAGGGCGGCGCCCACCTCGCGCAGCGTGTCGGGGGCCGCCGCGGTCTCGGTCTCGGCCTCGGGCTCATCGTTGCCGGGGGCCTTGAGACCGGCCCAATGGCCTTCCAGCCAATCGGCCTTGTTCGGCTTGAAGGTCTGGCTGGCCTGGAAGGCCTCGTCCATCTTCGCGAAGAACGCGTCCTGCATGGCCTTCGACTCGGCCTCGGGCAGGTCGCCGGAGGCAGCCAGCTTCTGCGCGTATTTGGTGCGCGTCGTCGGCGTCTCCTTGATTCGGGCATACATCAAGGGCTGGGTGAAGGCCGGCTCGTCGCTCTCGTTATGGCCGTGTCGGCGGTAGCATACGATGTCGAGCACGACGTCGGTCGCGAACTTCAGGCGGAACTCGGCGCAGAGGCGGGCGCAGAACACCACCGCCTCCGGGTCATCGCCGTTCACGTGCAGGATCGGCGCCTGCACCGACTTGGCGACATCCGTGCAGTAGA
This sequence comes from Muricoccus harenae, assembly GCF_009848505.1. Lineage (GTDB taxonomy): Bacteria > Pseudomonadota > Alphaproteobacteria > Acetobacterales > Acetobacteraceae > Roseomonas > Roseomonas harenae. The sequence continues at coordinate 27,074 of NZ_WWDL01000007.1, read as the reverse complement.
GGCCAGAATAGGCATGGGCCGGGGTGGTGGTGAAGCCGATCTGGTTGTTGGTCACCACATGCACCGTGCCACCGATGCGGTAGCCGATGAGCTGGCTCATCGCCAGAGTCTCATAGACCACGCCCTGGCCGGCGAAGGCGGCGTCGCCATGCAGCAGGATGCTCATGACGGACTGGCGGGCCTTGGTGTCCCCGGCCATGTCCTGGCGGGCGCGCACCTTGCCGGCGACCACCGGGTCCACCGCTTCCAGGTGGGAGGGATTGGGCTGCAGCGAGAGATGAACCTGGCGCCCCTCGATCTCCACGTCGGTGGAGGTGCCAAGATGGTACTTCACGTCGCCCGAGCCCTGGACGTCCTCGGGGTGCCCCGCGCCCTTGAACTCGGCGAAGACCTGGGTGAAGGACTTCTTCACCACGTTCACCAGCGTGGACAGGCGGCCGCGATGGGCCATGCCGATGGCGATCTCGTTCACGCCGCCCTTGGCAGCCTCGGAGATCACGGCCTGCAGCGCAGGGATGGTGGATTCGCCGCCCTCAAGGCCGAAGCGCTTGGTGCCGACGAACTTGCGGGCGCAGTAGGATTCGAAGCCCTCGGCCTCGGTGAGCTGCTGGAGGATGGTGCGCTTGGCGTCCTTGTCGAAGGCGCGGGTCCAGGGGGCGCCCTCGATCCGCTGCTGGATGAAGGACTTCTGCTCCGGGTCCTGGATATGCATGAACTCGACGCCGATCGGGCCGCAATAGCTGGCCTTCAGGATCGAGAGGATATCGCGCAGCGTCGCGGTCTCGCGGCCGAGGACGTTGTCGATGAAGATCGGGCGGTCGAGATCGGCATCGGAGAAGCCGTAGGTCTTCGGGTCCAGCTCCGGATGCGGCTTCTTCTTCTGCAGGCCCAGTGGATCGAGATCGGCCTCGAGATGGCCGCGCACGCGATAGGCGCGGATGAGCATCAGGGCGCGGATGGAATCCAGCACCTGCTGCTTGCTCACGCCCGGATCGGCGGGCTTCGAGGCGGCCGGGGCCGCTGCTCCCTTGCCACCCTTGGCCGGCGCGGGGGCCTCGGGCTCCGGCGCGAAGCCGCCGCGGGGGCGCGGGGCCCAGGAGGCGCCGACGGCATCGCCGAGCACCGCGCGCGCATCGTCGTTCAGCGCCGCGAAAAGCTCCTGGAAGGAAGGGTCAACGCTGTCCGGGGCCTGCACCCAGCGGGCATAGAGATCGGCGAGGAAGGTGGCATTCGCCCCCGTCATCGCGCTGGCTAGGATGTCCACTCCGGGCATGGTGTTCCGCTTCTCGGCTTGTCGGGCTGGGGGGTTACAGAGGGATCGGGGCAGGGCTGTGGCAGGGTGCCATCACCCGCTGCCATGGCCCGGACGAGGGCCGCGGCAGCAGGAGGGGGTCACGGTATCGCGGTTACGCAATTTCTGGACCTGCTTCCGTTGCCGTTCCGTTTGCGCCCTTCTGGATTTCCCAGGGGTCTCGCGTCCCAATTGGCGTCTCGGGCGCCGCTTGTCACCCGTCTTACCGGCATAACAGGTCGGCGCAAGGCGGGTTGGCGCAAGATGTGTACACGAGTCCTACAGAGTGAACCGATTCGCTGGCAGCGTGGCCATGCGGAACGGCCGCGCCCCATGCTGGAACGCGGCCGGCTGGGCGGGGACATGCCCCGCAACGGAGCGCGGCGGTCAGGCCGCGCGGCGCAGCACCTCCTCCGGTGTCATCCGGACGAGGCTGGCGTATTCGTCCACCAGCGTGCCGGTGATGCGGCCGGGAGTGTAATGCTGGTCGGCGATCCGGCGCACCGGCGTCACCTCGGCGGCGGTTCCGGCCAGGAAGACCTCGCTGGCGCGGCTGATCTCCTCCGCTCCGATGCGGCGCTCCACCACCTTGATCTGGTTCTGGCGGGCCAGGTTCATCACCGTGCGGCGGGTGATGCCGTCCAGGAAGCCGATGGGCTCCGGAGTGTGCAGCTCGCCGTCGAAGACGAAGAAGGCATTTGCGCCGGTGGCCTCGGCCACATCCCCTTTCCAGTCGAGCATCAGCGCGTCGTTGAAGCCCTCCGCCTCGGCGGCATGCTTGGACAGGGTGCCGATCATGTAGAGGCCGGTGGCCTTGGAAGCGGCGGGGGCGGTCTCGGGCGAGGGGCGGCGCCATTTCGCCATGCCAAGGGTGATGCCCTTCATCCGGTCCGCGCCGAAGAGGTTGGGCCAGGCCCAGGCGGCGATGGCGACATGCACGGTGGTCTGTTGCGCGGCCACGGCCAGCATCTCGCTGCCGCGATAGGCGATGGGGCGAAGATAGGCTTCGGTGAGATTGTTGCGCCGCATCGTCTCGATGCAGGCGGCGTCGATCTCCTCCATGCTGTAGGGGATTTCGAAGCCGAGGATTCGGGCGGAGCCGAACAGACGTTCCGTGTGCTCGCGCAACTTGAAGACATGGCCCGAATAGGCCCGTTCGCCCTCGAACACGCCGCTGGCATAATGCAGCCCATGGGTCAGCACATGCAGCTTCGCGTCGCGCCAGGGAACGAATTGCCCGTCGAACCAGATCCAGCCGTCACGGTCGTCGAAGGGGACGAGCGTCATGGGTGCTTTCCTCTCTTGGTATGCTTCGCCGGGGTTGTGCGTAATAATATTACGTCAACGAGCAGAACGTTAAAATGGTCAGCATGATTGCGTCAACAAAGCTGACCCAAACAGGGAGCAGGGCAGCCATGCCGGACGGGACGGACTCGCGTGGTGGCGTAGGGGCTGCGGGGCGCAACCTGCTCTTCCTGCGGGAGGAGGAGCTGCGGCTGGCGCAGGATCTTCTCTTCTTCGGCTACCGCGACTTCACGGCCGGGCCGGATGCCATCCTGGCCGAGATGGGCATGGGGCGGGCGCATCACCGGGTGCTGCATTTCCTCGGCCGTCGGCCTGGGCTGACGGTGGGGGAGCTGCTCGGGATCCTGGGGATCACCAAACAGTCGCTCTCCCGCGTACTGACGCCGTTGGTGGCCCAGGGCTATGTCGCCCAGAATGCGGGGCGGGCGGACCGGCGCCAGCGGCATCTTTCGCTGACGCCGGAGGGCGAGGCGCTGGAGCGGCGGCTCTTCGAGCGGCAGCGCGAGACGGTGACGCGCGCCTATCGGGAGGCTGGCCCGGTGGCGGTGGAGGGCTTCCGCCATGTCATGCGCGGGCTGATGGGGCCCGAGGCGCGGCGCGCGCTGGAACGGCTGGGCGCGGCGGACCGGCCCTCGGTGCGCGCCGTGCCGCCCGGGCCGGCGCGGGGGAAGGCGCCATGAGCGATGCGGCCCACCTGCTGGTGGTGGATGACGATGCCCGCCTGCGGGCCCTGCTGCAGCGCTTCCTGGCGGAGCAGGGCTTCCGCGTCTCGGTCGCCGCCGACGCGGTGGCGGCGCGGCAGGCCCTGGCGGCGATGGAGTTCGACCTGATGGTGCTGGACGTGATGATGCCCGGCGAGACGGGGCTGGCCCTGACTGAAAGCCTGCGCCGCACCGGTCAGGACGTGCCGATCCTGATGCTGACCGCCGCCGGGGCGCCGGATGACCGGATCGCGGGCTTCGAGCATGGGGCGGACGACTACCTGGCGAAGCCCTTCGACCCGCGGGAGCTGGCGCTGCGCATTCGCACCATCCTGCGCCGCGCGGCGCCGCCGGGCTCGGCTCCCCTGCCCCCGGTGCAGCTGGGGCTGCGCTGGTTCGATGCCGAGCGAGGCGAGCTGCGCGGGCCGGAAGGGGTGACGCGGCTGACGGGCGGCGAGGCCGCGCTGCTGGTGGCGCTGGCCCGACGCGGCGGCGAGGTGCTGTCCCGCGAGGAGATCGCTGCCGCCATGGGCTCACCCGAGGCCGGGGAGCGCGCGGTGGACGTGACCGTGACCCGCCTGCGCCGGAAGATCGAGCCCGATCCGCGCGAGCCGCGTTTCCTGCACACGGTGCGGCACAAGGGTTATGTCTTGCGGCCGGGAGCCTAGGTTCCCCGGCCGCCCGCTCGCGGCCGGAACCCTGTGCCACCACGATCTGGAGGGGCGACATGGCACCCGATATCGGCCCATCCGGCGTGAATGCGGGCGAGCCCGGCTGGGGCGACCTGCCAGAGGAGCGCCCATCTCTGCCGGCCTGGGCACGGCGCCGCCGGCGCTGGCGCAGCCTGGTCACCGCCGCGCTGCGGCCCTTCATGCCGCGCGGCCTATTGGCGCGCGCGCTGCTGATCGTGCTCGTGCCGCTGGTGGTGACGCAGGGCATCGCGCTGCAAATCTTCTACGGCACGCATCTGGACGTTATCTCGCGCCGGCTCTCGGCTGGGCTGGCCGGAGATATCGGCATTCTGGTGGAGGTGCTGTCGCGCCATCCGGAGCAGGAGGAGCAGTCCTGGATCTTCCGCGAGGCGGCCTGGCGGCTGGACCTATCCCTGGCCTTCGAGCCCGGGGCGGAGTTGGGCCCTCCCGCGATGCGTCCTGCCAGCCTGCCGCTGCTGCCGCTCGAAGGAGACCTGGATAATGCGCTGCGGGAGCGCCTGCGCCTGCGCTTCGACACGGACTGGCAGAGCGACCCACGCAGCGTGATCATCCGCGTCGGCCTGCCGACAGGCGTGCTGCATGTGGAGGCGCCGCGGAAGCGGCTGTTCTCCGGAACACTCTATCTCTTCGTCATCTGGCTGGTGGGGGCGTCGCTGCTGCTGTTCTGCGTGGCGGCGCTGTTCATGAAGAACCAAGTGCGGGCGCTGCGGCGGCTGGCGGCGGTGGCGGAGGATTTCGGCAAGGGACGCGACGGCGGTGGGATCAAGCCTGAGGGTGCCGCCGAGGTGCGGCAGGCGGCGGCGGCCTTCAACGGGATGCGGGCGAATATCCGGCGCTTCGTGACGCAGCGCACCGAATTGCTGGCCGGCATCAGCCATGACCTGCGCACCCCCCTCACCCGGCTGCGCCTTGGCCTGGCGATGCTGCCGGAGGGATCGCAGGAGGATGCGGCCGCCATGACCCAGGATGTGGAGGAGATGGAGCGGATGGTCGCCTCCTATCTCGCCTTCGCCCGGGGCGACGTGCTGGAGGCACCGCAGCCGACCGATCTCGTCACCCTGGTGCGGGAGATGATCTTGCGCTTTCCGGCCGATGGTGCCGGGGTGGCGTTGGAGGCGCCCCTTTCCCTTACCCTGCCGCTGCGCGCGGATGCGCTGCGGCGCTGCCTGGGCAACCTGCTGGACAATGCGCGGCGCCATGCGGCGAGGGTGGCGGTGACGGTGCGGGCCGCGCAAGGCTGGGCAGAGGTGGTGGTGGATGATGACGGACCGGGAATCCCGGAGGCGGCGCGGGAGGGAGCGTTCAAGCCCTTCGCCAGCTTCTCGACCGGCGGGACCGGGCTGGGCCTGGCGATCGCGCGGGATATCGCGCGCGCCCATGGTGGTGAGATCGTGCTGGCGGAAAGTCCGATGGGCGGGCTGCGCGCGGTGGTGCGGCTGCCCATGTGAGGGCTTGCCCGGCAGCTCCCGCCCTGCCAGCGGCGCGGGGCCGCCACGCAACTGGCGCGGGGACGGGCGGGGGGATTCCTGTTCTATGGACCGGGCTGCTGGTGGCATGCTTCTGTCGCCCATGCCGCCGGCGCGTGCTTGGCGTATCGTCAGGAGAGCGGAGGTGCGGACGGCTGGTCCCGCTCCTTCGTGATCCGCTCCGGGAGCGAGACCATGGATCGGATGAACATGGAGCAGGGTTCGGCCGAGGCCGGCATTGGCCCGACGCCCAGCGCCGGGGAACTCTGGGCCGCCATGCGCGCCGAGGCCGTCACCGCCGCAGCCGCGGAGCCAGTGCTGCGTGGGATGCTTGAGCTGGCGGTGCTGCGGCATGACTGCTTCGGAGCGGCCCTGGCCGCCCTGCTGGCTCGTAAGCTGGCGGAGCCGCTGATGCCGGGTGAGCGGCTGGAGGACCTGGTGCGCGAGACCCGCGCTGAGCTGGTGCCCCTCGCCGTAGCCGATCTGGCCGCGATCCGGCGGCGCGATCCGGCGGCGCGCGGCTGGCTTTCGCCCTTCCTGCACTACAAGGGCTTCCAGGCCCTGTCCTGGCACCGGGTGGCGCATAGGCTGTGGCGCGATGGGCGGAACGACCTGGCGCTCTATCTTCAGAGCCGCGCCTCGATGGTCTTCGGGGTGGACATCCATCCGGCGGTGCCGGTGGGGCGCGGCGTGTTCATCGACCATGCGACCGGCGTGGTGGTCGGCGAGACGGCGGTGATCGGCAACGATGTCTCCATCCTCCAGGGCGTGACGCTGGGCGGCACGGGCAAGGAGGTGGGCGACCGGCATCCGAAGGTGCGGGATGGCGTGCTGCTCTCCGCGGGCGCCAAGGTGTTGGGCAATATCGAGATCGGCCGCGGCGCCAAGGTGGGCGCGGGCAGCGTGGTGCTGGCGGATGTGCCGCCCTGCGCGACGGTGGCTGGGGTGCCTGCGCGGGTGGTCGGCTGGTGCCGGGATGCCGTGCCGGCACTGGCGATGGACCAGAGCATTCCTTCCGGCGCGTGACGCCGGAGTTGCGCCGAATTCACATGCTCGTGACCTGAAGTTACAGCATAATTCTCCCGTTCAAGGGGAATGTGAGGTTTCAATGCGTTGGATTGTTGGTGCATTTTTCGTCGTCGCTTTCGCGGGCCTGGCGAATACGAGCCATGCGGTCGCCCCGGGCGCCGTGACCAGCTCGATCGAGTCTGCCCGTGAGGCGACGTCAGTAACGCAGGAGGTGGCGCGCCGGCGTCCGCATCACCGCCGCGCGGTTCGCCATCGCCGGGTCTTCGCCCGCTAAGCCCTCACTTTCTCAAGGGGGAGAATCGAAAGGGCCCGGCGGATTTCCGCCGGGCCCTTTCTGCTTGTGCCGTTAGGCGCGGCTCCGGAGGGGCGCGGATGCGCCCGCACCCCTGCGGGTCGCGTCAGAGGATGAAGTCGCTGGCGGACAGGCTCGGATGGCCGGCCAGGGCGATCTGGAAGTCCGCCGAGCCGTCACCGTTCACATCGCCCTCGACGACGGAGAAGTCCCCATCGGCGATGACATGCAACTCGCCCGCCTCGCCGGTGAAGTCCTCGGAGCCCAGGAAGGTGAAGTCCTGGTCGTCGCCCTTGCCCGATTGGACATCGATCCCGCTGAGGTCGATCTGATCGCGGGCGGCGAAGTCCGTGATGACGTCCCGGCCGGACCCGACGGTGCTGTCCGCGACGCTGGCGAAGACGAAGTGGTCACGGCCCGTCCCGCCGGTGAGGGTGTCGGTGCCCTCGCCGCCGTTCAGCTGGTCGTTTCCGGTGCCGCCCTCCATCCGGTCATTGCCGGCGCCGCCGGAGAGGAGGTCGTTGTTCGTGCCGCCGAGAAGGGTGTCGTTGCCGGCAGCGCCGTTCAGCGTGTCATGCCCACCCAACCCGTTCAGCGCGTCGTCCTCCGCGCCGCCATTCAGGACATCGGCGGCGCTCCGGCCCGTCAGGGTCAGCAAGTCGCCGGCCTTCGGGGGCGGGGTGGCACCGGTGTCGGTATCAGTGTCGCTGTCGACGCCGACGTCAGTGGTGTCGGTGCCGACATCCGTGTCCGTGCCGGCCTTGACGTCGAGCTTGCCGACGCCGGCACTGCTCAGGACGTAGCTCTTCACCGATGTCGTGCCATCGAGCTTGTAGTCGTAGGGCACCTTATAGTCGGTGGTCGACTTGCCGTCCTGCGCGCTGGCATCGCCGCCGTTGACATCACCCCAGGTGACGCCCTCGAACACATTGCCGGCGAGATTCCAGAAGCCAATCTTGTCGCTGTCGAGGCTGACGATCGGGTCACGGACGTTCTCGAAGACATTGTTCTCGATCAGCGCCTCCGCGCCCATGCGCATGTTGATCGCGGAGGTCTCGATATCCTTGTAGTAGTTGTCATAGACATGGGCGAAGCCGTCGCGAATGCTGGGCGCACGGGAGCCGATGTTCTCGAAGATGTTGTGGTCGTAGGTGACGTAGCGGCCACCCTCATCGCTGTCGGAGAAGCCGTTGAGCGACACCTTGTGGTGGTCGTGGAAGTTGTTGTTCGAGACGGTGACGTATTCCACGCCGCGCTTCATGTCGACGAGGCCGTCGTAATGGTCCTTGCCGACCGACATGCTGCTGTACATCTCGTTGTGGTCGATCCAGATATTATGGGATCCGCCCTCGATGCCGATGGCATCCTTGGGCCCACTGTCCACATCGTGGATTTTCAGGTTCTGGAAAATCAGGTTCGACGAGCCACCCTTCACATGGAAGCCGATGCCGTCGAACTCTGCGCCGTTGCCAGCGCCGATGATGGAGATGTTGTGGACGCCGTCGATGTCGATCGCCTCGGCGCCCGTGTTGGCCGTGGTGATCGTGCCTTCGACCTGGATCGTCAGCGGCTTGGAGCCTGCCTGCTCGATCGCGGCAAGCAACTCCTTGCCGGTCGAGACGGTTACAGTAGTGCCGCCGCTGCCGCCGGTTGTTCCGCCGTTCATTGAAGCAAAGCCGTGAGCCGAATTGTTAGCCATTACTTAATCCCCCTCCTAGCCACCTGAAATAATCCGGGTGGGCTTCGGCTGCAGGACTGTTATCCGGCGGGGAGAAACCACCACAAGAGTGGCTATCGACTTCCTGACGCAGACGGTAAATTTTTCCGAAACCTTTCACCCACCAACTTCGTTGCGCAGAATATATTCTCAGAGAATCGCTTTGTTCTTTGTTGGAACACGGTGTTGCCGCGTTGCGGCAACAGCTTCTGCTGCTGAGAAGCATCGCGGGGGTTCAGGCTGGATCTTGGGCGCTGTCGGGCAGGACGGCAGGGAGGCACTGATTCCGCGGGCCGACCCGCCAGTCAGACGGCTCTGCCCGAATGGCGGCCCGGCACCAAAAGGCAGCGGGCCGCCCTGGTATGGGGCGGCCCGGACAGGCAGCGGCGCGGCAGGCGGCGGCTTTCGCCGCGCCGGGCTAGACGTTGAAGCGGAAGAGCAGGATGTCGCCGTCCTTCACTACGTATTCCTTGCCTTCCACGCGCATCTTGCCGGCCTCCTTGGCGCCCTGCTCGCCGCCAAGCGCGACAAAGTCGTCAAAGGCGATGGTTTCGCAGGCGATGAAGCCGCGCTCGAAGTCGTTGTGGATGACGGCAGCAGCCTGGGGGGCCTTGGTGCCCCGGATGATGGTCCAGGCGCGGGATTCCTTAGGGCCCACGGTGAAGTAGGTGACCAAGCCCAGCAGCTCGTATCCGGCACGGATGATGCGATCCAGGCCGGAATCCTTCAGGCCGAGGCTGTCCAGGAACTCGGTGCGGTCCTCTTCCGGCATCTGGCTGATCTCGGCCTCGATGGCGGCGGAGACGATGACGGCCTTGGCGCCCTGGGCCTTCGCCATCTCCTGCACCCGGGCGGAATGGGCGTTGCCGGTGGCGGACGAGGCTTCCTCCACGTTGCAGACATAGAGAACGGGCTTGGTCGTCATCAGCTGCAGGCGGGCGGCGGCGGCCTCCTCGCCCTTGGGCACGGCGGTGCGGGCGGGCTTGCCATCGGCCAGGGCGGCGACGATGGGCTCGGCCAGGGCGACGAAGGCGGCGCTTTCCTTGTCGCCGTTCTTGGCCTTCTTCTGGGCCGGGATCAGGCGCTTCTCGAGGCTGTCGAGGTCGGCGAGCATCAGCTCGGTCTCGACCGTCTCGGCATCGCGCACCGGGTCCACATTGCCTTCGACATGGGTGATGTCGCCATCCTCGAAGCAGCGCAGAACATGGACGATGGCGTCCACCTCCCGGATGTTCGCGAGGAACTGGTTGCCCAGGCCTTCGCCTCGGGAGGCGCCGCGGACGAGGCCGGCGATGTCCACGAATTCGAGGCTGGTCGGCACCTTCTTGATGGACTTGCCGATGCGCGCCAGTTCGTCCAGCCGCGGGTCGGGCACGGCGACGCGGCCGACATTCGGCTCGATCGTGCAGAAGGGATAGTTGGCGGCCTGGGCCGCGGCCGTCTGGGTGAGGGCGTTGAAGAGGGTGGACTTGCCGACGTTGGGCAGGCCCACGATGCCGCAGTTGAAGCCCATGGTGGCGGGGTGTTCCGTGCGTGTGGGGAGAGGTTGCGGGTGGCTTACGCCGGGGTGGCGGTTGGGCGCTAGCCCTGGGTAGCAGGTGGCGCTAGCCCTGGGTGAGCAGGGCGACCTTCGTCATGAAGTCCTCCGGCCTGCCCTCGGCCAGGAGCGGGGCGGCGTCGGCGACCGAGTCCAGCAGCCGGTCCAGCCATTCGGCGTCCACTTTCGCGAAATTGCCGAGGACATGGCCATGGACGCGGTCCTTGTGGCCGGGATGGCCGATACCGAGCCGGACGCGCTGGAAATCAGGGCTGCCGAAGGCGCGTTGCATGTCGCGGAGGCCGTTATGGCCGGCGGCGCCGCCGCCCTTCTTCACGCGGACCTTGCCGGGGGCCAGGTCCAGCTCGTCATGGAAGGCGGTGATGTCGGCGAGGGGAATCTTGTGGAAGGCGCTGGCAGGCTGAACCGAGTTGCCGCTGTCGTTCATATAGGTCTGCGGCTTCAGCAGAATGATGCGCTGGCCGGCGATCTGGCCTTCGGAGACCTCGCCCTTGAAGCGGCTGCGCCAGGGGGCGAAGCGGTGGCGGGCGGCGATGCGCTCCACCGCCATGAAGCCGATATTGTGCCGCTGCTTTGCATGCTCCGCGCCCGGATTGCCGAGTCCAACCCACAGAAGCATCGCTCGATCCCGTTCATGACTGGGGCGCGCCGCTTTCGCAGGCGCGCCCCAGCCAGACAAAACAGCAAGGTGTCCGGGGGAGGCTCCCCCCCCGGGCGGCCCTTACTTCTTCTTCGCCGGCGCGGCCTTGCCGCCCTTGGCGCCCTTTGCGTCGGCCGGAGCCGGCGCGGCGACCACGGGGACCTCTTCCACCACCACCGGCGGCGCGATGGTCAGCACCACGAAGTCGCGGGCGATGGTCGCGGTCGTGCCCTCGGTGCCCTTCACGGCGGACCAGCGAAGCGTGTCGCCGATGCTCGCCTCGGAGACGTCGATCTCGAAGCGCTCCGGCACGCTGTCGGGGTCGGCCAGCACCTCGAGGTCACGGCGGACCAGGTTGGCGACGCCGCCGGCCTTGATGCCGGGGGAGACGTCTTCGCCGAGCAGCACGACGGGCACCTTCACGCGGATCTTCTGGCCAGCGGCAAGGCGCTGGAAGTCCACATGGATGGGCTGGTCGGAGACGGGGTGGAACTGCACGTCGCGCATCAGGCAGCGCTCGGTGGCGCCACCGGCGACCGCAACCTCATAGAGGTGCGACTGCCAGCCGCCCTTGTGCAGCTCCTTCATCACGTCACGCGGGTCGAGGGACAGGAGGGTCGCCTCCTGCTTCGCACCGTAGATCACTGCGGGGACCATGCCCCCACGCCGGGTCGCGCGCGCCGCCCCCTTACCGGCCCGCTCGCGCGCCGCGGCCTCGATCCGAATGGTCTGGACCATTGCCGTTATTCCTTCGCACGTTGGGTTATGTCTCTTCGCGCTGCCGTGCAGGCGCGCGAAAGCTCGCCGGCCTCCAGGGGTGCCGGCGCGGGCGGGGGTTTAGCGGGGGTGGGGCCGGGGGGCAAGGCTTATGGCCTGTGCCCTCCCCCGCCCGGCTCCCGGCTGGTGGTTCTCAGGCGCCTTCCTGGTCCTCGGAAGGGCGGGTTTCGGGCATGGCGAACCAGACGGCCGACACCGAGAGCAGCCCCACCCCCGCGAGCATGGCGAAGGCCGTGGCCGGGCCGAACCATTCGGCGGCGAGGCCCGCGAGGGTTGTGCTGAGCGTGCCGCCGATGCCGATGGCCAGGCCGAACAGGCCGAGGCAGAGGTTGAAGCGGTTGGAGCCGCGCGTCAGGTCGGCGGCCAGCAGGGGCAGCATGACGCCGAGGCCCGCGGCGCTGATGCCGTCCAGCGCCTGCACCAGGATGAGCCAGGCGGGGCCCTCCACCAGCATTAGCAGCAGCCCCCGGACCGGCAGGGCGGCGAAGCCGATCAGCAGGCCGATGCGGCGGCCGCGCCGCTCGGCCAAGCGGCCGACCCAGGGGGCGATCAGTGCCATGATGAGCTGCGGCGCGATGATGCAGGCGGCGATGATCAGATTGGCCTCGTCGCCGGCATTGCGCGTCACCTGCGTGCCGGCGAGCGGCAGCATGGCCGCGTTGGATAGGGTGAAGAGGCCGCAGCAGAGGGCGAAGACGAGGACGCCCCGGTTGCGCAGCAGGTCGCCTAGGCCGTGCAGGGCGTTGCCCTCCCGCGCCTGCCAGACCGGCGGGTGGAGGTCCGCAGGGCGGATGGCGGCGAGGGCAATGAGGCTGGGGATGCAGAGGGCGGCGGTGAGCCAGAAGACGGAGGCGCCGGAGAGCCAGGTGCCGGCCGCCCCAAGCAGCCCGGCCGCAAAGCCGCTGCCAACCGCGGCATAGCGGGCATTCCGGCCCAGCCGTTCGCCAAGGGCGTGCCGGCCCACCAGGGCGAGGCTAATCGTCGCGATGGAGGGGCCGAGGACGCAGGAGGCGAAGCCGTGCAGCACCTCGGAAACCAGCACGGGCAGCGGGCTGGGCCAGGCGGCCAGGAGCAGGGCCGAGATGGCGATGGCGATCAGGGCCGCCGCGGCGGCGAAGCGCTTGTTGGGGGTGGCATCCACCAGCGCCCCGGCCGGGACCTGCATGGCCATGGTGACGAAGGTGCCGATGCTGAGGGCGAGGCCGATCTCGAGCTCGGTCCAGGCATGAGCGGTGAGATAGACGGCGATGAAGGGACCGAAGCCGGTCTGGACATTGGCCATGAAGAAGTTGAGCCAATCCAGACCACGCCCGCTGCGTCCTGCCACGCGGGGTGCCTCAGTCCTTGCTGGCGGGTTCTGCGGGTGCCGAGGCGGTCGGCGCGGAATCCGGGGCTGGAGGCGGAGCGGCGACCACCACGGGCTCGCCCTCCTTGTAGTCGGGGAAGGCGCGGATCTGGTCGCGTGTCAGTTCCAGCCGCACGCCTTCGGGGGAGAAGCGGAGGGTGCGCCAGGCGACCGCCACGCGGCGGCGGCCGACGCCGAGGAAGCCGCCATAGTCGAGCACGGCGGCGCGGGGCTGGGCGTTCTCGTCCATCAGCACGTTGACGATGCGGCCGACCACATCGCCGGAGGGGCCGGTGACCTCGCGCCCGATGACGCGCTGGGCAGCCTCACGCGGGAGTTCCTCGCGCGCGGCGGGGGCTTGGGCCGCTGGGGCTGGTGTTGCTGGCGCCTGCGCAGCAGGGGGTTGAGGTGCGGGCGGCTGGGGCGGCGCCGCTGGAGCTGCAGAGGGCGACGCTTCGGCGGCAGCCACGGGCGGCTGGGTCGGGGCGGACATTGCCGGGGCAGTGGGGGCTTGTGCGGCTGGCTGTGCGGCGGACGGCTCAGCGGATGGCGGCGCCGCGGGCGGAGATGGAGCCGGCGCCGATGCGGCAGGCGGTTGGGCTGTGGATGGATCCTGGGCCAGGGCCTGCGGCCCGTGCAGGATCGCTGCCGCGCCAAGAATCAGGGCGAGGCGCCAAGCAAGGCGATGGGGCGGGGCGCGCATGAGGCGAGCCTAGACCAGCATCACGCCCGGCCGAAGGGATCACGGCCCGGCGAGCGATGCCGAGCGCGTGATCATCCGGCTTCAGGCCTCGACGGGGAGCTTCACCTCGCTCGTCCAGCCATGCGGGTCCGGGGCGCGGCCATACTGGATGGAGACGATGGCGTCGTAGAGCTTCTGGGTCAGGGCGCCGGTTTGGCCGTTGCCGATGATGATCTTATCGCCCTTGTAGCCGAGCTCGCCCACCGGGGAGACGACGGCGGCGGTGCCGGTGCCCCACATCTCCTTCAGCGTACCGTTGCGGCCCGCGGCCATCACCTCGTCGATGGTGACGCGGCGCTCAGAGACCTTCATGCCCCAGTCGCGCAGGAGCTGGAGGATGGAGTTGCGGGTGACGCCGTCCAGGATGGTGCCGGCGAGCGGCGGGGTGATCACCTCGTCACCGATCTGCATCATGATGTTCATGGTGCCGACTTCGTCGATTGCCTTGCGCTCGATGGCATCGAGCCACAGCACCTGGGTATAGCCCTGGCTCTCGGCATCGCGCTGGGCCGCGAGGGAGGCGGCGTAGTTGGCGGCGGTCTTGGCCTCGCCGAGGCCGCCCGCGACGGCGCGAACATACTTGTCGGTCGCCAGGATGCGGACCGGCTTCACGCCCTCCTTGTAGTAGGAGCCGACGGGCGAGCAGATGACGAAATAGGTGTAGCGATGCGCCGGGTGCACGCCGAGCATCACCTCGGTCGCGATCACCGTCGGGCGGATGTAGAGCGAGGTGCCGGGGGCGGAGGGGACCCATTCATGGTCGGCCGCGACGATCGCCTCGAAGGAGCGGCGGACGAGATCGGCATCCATCTCGGGGATGCAGAGGGCGGCGCAGGACTTGTTGAGGCGCTTGGCGTGACGCTCGGCGCGGAAGAGGCGGATGGTGCCGTCCGGGCCGCGGAAGGCCTTGAGGCCATCGAACACCGCCTGACCGTAATGCAGGACGGAGGTGGCCGGATCCATGGTGAGGGAGGCGTAGGGCACGACGCGCGGGTCGTGCCAGCCGCGGCCCTCCTCGTAATCCATTAGGAACATATGGTCGGTGAAGACCTTCCCAAAGGAGAGCGAGGAATCGTCGGGCCGCGCCTTGGGCGAATGGGTCCGGGTCAGGCTGATGTCGGAGGGCATGGCACCGAAGTCCGCAATATTGTTGCTTAGGCGGCCATCCTACCGCAACGCCGCCTCGATCGGAAACCGGGGTCGCACATTGCTCCCATGTGCGGCCACCATGCTCCTTCAGTGGCCGCTAGCGAGGGCCGCGCCCTCGCGGTTATGGGTGCCCAGCCGCTCGATCATGGTGGCGGAGGCGGCATTGAGACCCGTTACCTCCACTTCCACCCCGTGGTGGCGCAACTTCAGCACCACGCGATCCAACGCGCCAATCGCGGTGATATCCCAGAAATGGGCGTTACCGACATCGATCACGACGCGGTCCACCCCCTCGCGGAAGTCGAAAGCGTCGTGGAAGGCGTCGGCGGTGGCGAAGAAGATCTGGCCGGTGACGCTGTAGGTGCGGCTGGTGCCGGCTTCGTCGAGGCTGCTGGTGACGGAGAAGGCGCGGGTCACCTTCTGCGCGAAGAAGAGGCCGCTGAGCAGCACGCCCACCAGCACGCCCTGGGCGAGATTGTGGGTGAGCACCACCACGGCGACCGTGGCCAGCATCACGAAGCTGGACTGGCGCGGGTTGGTCCGCAGGGCCAGCAGCGAGCCCCAGCGGAAGGTCTTGATGGAGACCATGACCATCACCGCGACCAGCGCAGCCATGGGGATCTGCCGCACCCAATCCGCCAGCACCAGGATAAGGAAGAGGAGGAAGGCGCCGGCCCAAAGGGTGGAAAGACGCCCGCGCCCACCGGAGGTCACGTTGATGACCGACTGGCCGATCATGGCGCAGCCCGCCATGCCGCCGAACAGGCCGGAGACAATATTGGCCAGGCCCTGGCCGCGGCATTCGCGGTTCTTGTCGCTGGTGGTGTCGGTCATCTCGTCCACGATGGAGGCAGTCATCATGGATTCCAGCAACCCGACCATCGCGAGGGTCAGGGAATAGGGAAGCAGCGTCCAAAGCGTGTCGAAGGTCAGCGGCACGTTGGGCAGGAGGAAGCTGGGCAGTTCGGTGGGCAGCGCGCCCATGTCGCCGACGGTGCGGAGATCGAGGCCCAGCCAGATGGCCAGGACGGTGCCGAGCACGATGGTGACCAGCGGGGATGGGATCACGCTGGTCAGGCGCGGCAGCAGGAAGATGATGGCGAGACCGCCCGCGACCATGGCGTAGAACACGGGGCCGGCGCCCACGAATTCGGGAAGCTGGGCCATGAAGATCAGGATGGCCAACGCGTTGACGAAGCCGGTTATGACCGAGCCCGAGACGAAACGCATCAGGTCGCCTAGCCGCAGGTATCCGGCGGCGATCTGGAGCACGCCCGTCAACAGGGTGGCGGCGAGCAGGTGGTCCAGCCCGTGCTGGCGCACGAGATCGACCATGACCAGGGCCATGGCGCCAGTGGCGGCCGAGATCATGGCGGGGCGGCCGCCGGCGAAGGCCGAGATCACCGCGATACAGAAGGAGGCGTAGAGGCCGACCTTGGGATCGACGCCGGCGATGATCGAGAAGGCGATGGCTTCCGGGATCAAGGCCAGGGCGACGACGGTGCCGGCCAGAAGGTCACGCGTGACGTTGGGCGACCACTCTGAGAGTGCGCGTCGGGCAGCGGTCATGGGGAGCTTTCAGCAGATGCGGGTGCCACGCCCGGCGAGAGGCCGGGTGACGCAAAGGGGCGCCGGGCATTGAACAGGCAAGACGATGGGTGGCCGGATAGGGCCGAAGCCGCGGCCGTGCCGCGGCGCCAAACGTCAGGGCGGAGCGATCCGCGAGGAGGTGGTGCCGTTCATCAATCCCTCCCCTGGCAGATTTGATGCTGCAATGCAATACAAAACGACGCACGCCGCCGGGGAGGCCCCGGCGGCGTGTCATGCTTCTCAACCGGCCCGAAGGCGGGTGGTCAGGCGGCGATGGCCTTCACCATGGTCGAGCCCAGCGCGGCCGGGCTGTCGGCCACGAAGATGCCCGCCGAGCGCATGGCGTCCATCTTGGCTTCAGCCGTGTCCTTGCCGCCGGAGATGACAGCGCCGGCATGGCCCATGCGGCGGCCCGGAGGGGCGGTGGCCCCGGCGATGAAGCCGACGACGGGCTTGTAGTTCTTGCTGCCCGGCTTGTTCGCCTGGCCCAGGAACTCGGCCGCGATGATCTCGGACTGGCCGCCGATCTCGCCGATCATGACGATCTGCTTGGTCTCGGGGTCGGCGAGGAACATCTCCAGCACTTCCTGGAAGTCCGTGCCCTTCACGGGGTCGCCACCGATGCCGACGCAGGTGGTCTGGCCGAGGCCGGCCGCCGTGGTCTGCGCCACCGCCTCATAGGTCAGCGTGCCCGAGCGGGACACGATGCCGACCGAGCCGCGCTTGTGAATGTGGCCCGGCATGATGCCGATCTTGCAGGCTTCCGGCGTGATCACGCCCGGGCAGTTCGGGCCGATCAGGCGGGACTTGCTGCCGGAGAGGGCGCGCTTGACCTTCACCATGTCCAGCACCGGGATACCTTCGGTGATGCAGATGATGAGCGGGACCTCGGCCGCGATCGCTTCCAGGATGGAGTCGGCCGCGAAGGGCGGCGGCACGTAGATGACGGAGGCGTCGGCGCCCGTCTTCTCGACGCATTCCTCAACCGTGTCGAAGACCGGCAGGTTCAGGTGGGTCTGGCCACCCTTGCCCGGGGTCACGCCACCGACATAGTTGGTGCCATAGGCGATGCCCTGCTCGGCGTGGAAGGTGCCCTGGGCTCCGGTGAAGCCCTGGGTCATGACCTTGGTGTGCTTGTCGACGAGGATCGCCATGGTTCAGGCGGCCTTCTTCACGGCGTCGACCACCTTTTGGGCGGCGTCGGCCAGGTTGTCCGCGGGGATGATGGCGAGGCCGGACTCGGCGAGAATCTTCTTGCCGAGCTCGACATTCGTGCCCTCGAGCCGCACCACCAGCGGGACCGAGAGGGAGAGGTTCTTGCTCGCGACCACGATGCCTTCGGCGATCATGTCGCACTTGGCGATGCCACCGAAGATGTTGACCAGGATCGCCTTCACGTTCGAGTCCGACGTGATGATGCGGAATGCCTCGGTCACGCGCGCCGCGTTGGCGGTGCCGCCGACATCGAGGAAGTTCGCGGGCGAGGAGCCGTAGAGCTTGATGATGTCCATGGTGGCCATCGCGAGACCCGCGCCGTTCACCATGCAGCCGATCTCGCCGTCGAGCGCGACGTAGTTGAGGTCGTTCTTAACCGCGTCCAGCTCCTTCGGGTCCATCTCGCTGTCATCGCGCAGCGTCTCGATGTCCTTGTGGCGGAACAGCGCGTTGTCGTCGAAGGAGACCTTGGCGTCGAGCGCGACGACGTCACCGGCGCCGGTGATGACCAGCGGGTTGATCTCGACGATCGCCATGTCGAGGTCGGTGAAGGCCGCGTACATGGCGGAAACGAACTTGGTGAAGACGCCGACCTGCTTGCCTTCCAGGCCCAGCCCGAAGGCGAGCTTGCGGGCCTGCCAGCCGGAGAAGCCGGCGGCCGGATCGACCGCGACCTTCAGGATCTTCTCGGGGTGGTTCTCGGCCACCTCCTCGATCTCCATCCCGCCCTCGGTGGAGGCCATGATGGTGATGCGCGAGGTCTCGCGGTCCACCAGGAGTGAGAGATACAGCTCGCGCTTGATGTCGCAGCCGGCCTCCACATAGACCTGATTGACGACCTTGCCCTCGGGGCCGGTCTGCTTGGTGACCAGCGTGTGGCCGATCATCGCGGCGGCGGCTTCCTTCGCGGCCTCCGGCTTAACGACGCGGACGCCGCCCTTGCCGTTGGGATCGTCGGTGAAGCGGCCGGCGCCGCGGCCGCCGGCGTGAATCTGGCTCTTCACCACGACCACGGGGCCGGGCAGCTTCTTCGCCGCCGCCTCGGCTTCCTCGGGGGTCTTGGCGACATAGCCATCGAGCACTGCAACGCCGTAGCGCTTCAGCAGCTCCTTGCCCTGGTATTCGTGGATATTCATGCAGGTACTGCTTCCCTGATCCGAAAAGGGCCGGGATTTCCCCGGCCCCGTGTGTCTCAGACTTGTCTCAGACGCCGAGCTTCTTGAAGTCCTCGACGAGCTTCTTCACCGCATCGCAGGACTTGTCGAAGGCAGCCTTCTCCTCGGCCGAGAACTGCACCTCGACGATGCGCTCGACGCCGCCCGCGCCGATCACCACCGGGACGCCGACATAGAAGTCGTTCAGCCCGTATTCGCCGTTCAGCATGACGGCGCAGGGCAGGACGCGCTTCTTGTCCTTCAGGTAGGACTCGGCCATTGCGACGGCCGAGGCAGCCGGGGCGTAGAAGGCAGAGCCCTTCTCCAGCAGCTTCACGATCTCGCCGCCGCCATTGGCGGTGCGGGCGACGATCGCGTCGATCTTCTCCTGCGTGGTCCAGCCCATCTTGATCAGGTCCGGCACCGGGATGCCGGCAACGGTGGAGTAGCGGGTCAGCGGCACCATGGTGTCGCCATGGCCGCCGAGCACGAAGGCGGTCACGTCCTCGACGGAGACGTTGAACTCCTGGGCCAGGAAGAGGCGGAAGCGCGCGCTGTCGAGCACGCCGGCCATGCCGACGACCTTATGCGCGGGCAGGCCGGACTTCTGCTGGAGCGCCCAGACCATCACGTCGAGCGGGTTGGTGATGCAGATGACGAAGGCGTCGGGGGCGTACTGCTTGATGCCCTCGGCCACCTGGCCCATCACGCCAGCATTCTTGGTCAGCAGGTCGTCGCGGCTCATGCCCGGCATGCGAGGGAAGCCGGCGGTGACGATGATGACATCGGCGCCCGCAATGGCGGAGTAGTCGGACCCGCCCGTCATGTGGCTGTCGAAGTCGTCGACCGGGCTGGACTGCATGATGTCCAGCGCCTTGCCGGCGGCGACGCCGCCGAAGACGTCGAACAGCACAACGTCGCCAAGCTCCTTCAGGCCGATCAGGTGGGCGAGCGTGCCGCCGATGTTGCCGGCGCCGATGAGCGCGATCTTCTTGCGTGCCATGGGGGGAGTCCTTGCCAGGGGGCGAAAAAACAGGGGCGCTGCCCGGTTGGGCAACTGCGAAGAGGGCGCGGGTGGATTAGCCCCGGATGGCGGGGCCGGCAAGGCGGGGCAAGGCGGGGGAGCAAGGCAGGGCCTGGGCTGCCCTTCCAGGAAGGGCAAACGGAAAGGGGCGGAGTGCCCCCTGGCACCCCGCCCCTCTCGGTCCATCCTTTGTCCACCGGTTCGCCGAACCGGCGCCCCGATCACATCGGCATGCAACGGAAGGTGTCGGAATGGCCGCGGGCCAGAACGGCCATGGTGCCGACCGGGCAGTCCATCTGCTCGCCGTCCGGGCTGGGCAGGCCGGCGTGCCAGACGCCCATGCGGCCGGTGCCGCCGCTGGCGCGGCTCGCCTTGCCAGCCTTGGCGCTGCGGCCGGAGACGGTCGCGGCATGGGCCGGGCTGGCGATCATGCTCACGAAGCGGACGCCGGGGCGGGCGGTGCGGGTCGCCTCGCGGCGGCCGGCGGCGCGGGCCTGCGTCCGGGTGGAGCGGGACGCCACCACCTGCCGGGCTTTGCCGCGGGCGGCGGTGCTGGCGATGGCGCGGCCACGGGTGGTGGCGACGGCGCGACGCGGCGCGGAGGCCGCCTGGCGCGAGGCGACCGGCGCGGCGGTGGCGCGGGAGGCCTTGCCGGCCGACCGCGCCTCGTTGCGTCGGCTGCCCGCCGCTTCCGCAGGATGGGCGGCGGCAAGCGCCATGATCGCGGCGAGCGCGATGGCAAAGTTACGCAGCATGATAAATCTCCCCCTCTGGCCGGATCCCGGATCCCCACCTGGCGCCCTGCCCCCTCAGGCCTGCGCCACGCAAATCCGGTGCCGGAACTAATTCATGTCAGATGCGGCAAGGCCAGGTAGTCCTGGCTCTGCATTTCCAGGAGGCGGGAGGCAGTGCGCTGGAAGATCGCCGCCCCCTCGCCCTTCTCATAGAGCTGGTCGGGCTCGGCCTCGGCGGAGGCGACCAGCTTGCAGCGGTGCTCATAGAGCGTGTCGATGAGTGTCACGAAGCGGCGGGCCCGGTCGTAGTTCTCCGGCCCCAGCCTTGGCACGCCGTCCAGCACGAGCGTGTGGAAATGGGTGGCGATGGCGAGATAGTCCGCCGCGCCGAGGAAGGCGCCGCACAGCGCCTCGAAATCGGCGCGGGCAACGCCGCGATGGGCCTGCGGCACCTCGACCTTGCGGCTGAGGACCGTCAGGGAGCAGGGCGTGCCATGGGCGACGCCCGAGAGCTCGAGAAAAGCCGCGTCGAGCGCGCGGTTGGCGCGGCCGTCAACCGGGGAGTGCCAGGTGGGCAAGCCCCGGATGCGGTCGCGCCGGTAATCCTGGAGCGCCGAGAGGTGAAGCACCTCCAGCCGCTTCTGGATCATGGCGATGAAGGGCAGAAAGGCGTCGCGGCCCGGCTTGCCCTTGAAAAGATCGGCCGGAGCCGTGTTCGAAGTGGCCACCACCACCACGCCCCGGGCGAAGAGCGCCTCGAACAGGCGGCCCAGGATCATGGCGTCGGTGATGTCGTGGACCTGGAACTCGTCGAAGCAGAGCAGCGCGGCCTCGGCCACGATGCTGTCGGCCAGCGGCGGGATGGGGTCGGAGGCGTCGCCATGGGCGCGGCGGTATTCGTGAATGCGCCGGTGGGACTTCTGCATGAAGGCGTGGAAATGCTCGCGCTTCTTACGCGGCACGTCCGCCGTCTCGAAGAAGAGGTCCATCAGCATGGACTTGCCGCGCCCGACTTCGCCGACGAGGTAGAGGCCGAGCGGCGGACCATCCGGCTGCTCGTCCACCGGCTTGCGGCGGAAGAAGCGGGCCAGCAGGCCGGGCTCCTCCCTGGTGGGCTCGGGGCGTGGGTCGTAGCCGCGGAGGCGGCGCCACAGGTCCTGGAGGATTTCGGCGGCATGGGCCTGGGCCGGGTCCGCGCGCAAGGCTCCCGCGGCCACACGGGCGCGGTAGAGGGGGAGCGGCCCCTGTGACACATCCGCCGTCAGCACGGCGGTCACGGGGGCTGGTGCGGTCGTTGTGCCGTCCATCGCCGGCGGGTCTAGCCCGGTTTGTAGGGTGCTCGCAACTTTGGGAAGCCAGTCACGTCCGCGGCGCCGTTCCGGAGCCGGTCTGAAAGTGCAACTTCACCAACGGGCGTTAAGGGTTTGACGCAATTGGCAGGGTGCGGCGCGGAACTTGTCTGGAAAGGGGTTCCGCCCGGAAACGCAAAAGCCCCGCCGGCAGGGGCCGGCGGGGCGGGTCACGACGTGCCGGGGCGATGCCCTCAGGCGTCCTCGAACTGTCGCATCGCGTCCATGTGATTCATGGACGTCTTAGCCTTGTTCCCCTCGACCGCAGCGATGGCCGAGAGCGGCAGGTAGTGATGCTTGCCGTCCTTGCTGTCATTCTTCGCCAGCTTTATGCGGCTGCCCTCGACATGGTCGACCGTGCCGACATGGTTTCCGCAGGAGCCGACGACTTCCATGTGCTCCTGGATCTTCGAGGCATCTACCATTCAGCCTTCCTTCTCCCGTTGCCCGGGTAGAACGCCCTGGGATGAAGGAGGCTGCGTGGTCTTCGTTGATCCTCAGTCAGCCGTGATCCCCGCCGCGCGGATTACAGGGGCCCAGCGCGCCCGCTCGGCCGCGATGAAGCGGCCGAATTCCTCGCCCTTCATCGGATAGGGGACCGCGCCTTCGGTCTGGAGGCTCCTGATCAGGTCCGGGGTTTCCAGACTGGTGAGGATGGCGGATTCCAGTCGGGCGCGGATCGGCTCGGGCGTGCCATGGGGCAGCAGGATCCCGTACCAGGCGGTGACGCGGTAGCCGGGCAGGGTTTCGGCGACGGTCGGGACATCGGGCATGGTCTCGACGCGCTTGTCGCCGGTCACGGCCAGGGCGCGGAGGGCGCCGCCCTGCACCAGGCCGGCCACCGAGGGCAGCGTGCTGATCATTGCGGCGACATGGCCGGCCGCCACGTCCGTCAGGCCCGGCGCGGCGCCGCGGAAGGGGACATGGGTGGCCTCCACCCCGGCCTGCTGCAGCAGCAGGGCCATGGCGAGGTGCCCCGCAGCCCCATTGCCGGGCGAGGCGTAGTTCAGCTGGCCCTTCTTCGCCCGGGCCTCCTCGATCAGCCCCGCGAGGGTGGTGGCTCCGGTGGCGGGGCCGGCGACCAGCACAAGGGGAGTTTCAGCGACCATCGCGACGGGATCGAGCGCCGTCTGCGGGTTCACCTTCAGGTTGC
This sequence comes from Muricoccus harenae, assembly GCF_009848505.1. Lineage (GTDB taxonomy): Bacteria > Pseudomonadota > Alphaproteobacteria > Acetobacterales > Acetobacteraceae > Roseomonas > Roseomonas harenae. Next base: position 4,130 of record NZ_WWDL01000007.1, on the reverse strand, counting down.
GGCCGAAAAGGGTGGGGTTCACCGAGATAGGGCCCTGGTTGCCCATCAGCAGCGTGTAGCCATCGGGCCGGGCGGTCGCCACCAATTCGGTGGCGAGGTTGCCGCCGGCGCCGGGACGGTTTTCCACCACCACGGACTGTCCGAGGGCGGTGTTCAGCCGGGCACCGAGGGCGCGGGCCACCGTGTCGGTGCCGCCGCCCGGCGTGTAGGGCAGGATCAGGCGGAGGGGGCGGTCTGGCCAGCCGGCGGGAAGACCCGCCTGGGCCTGCGCGAGGACAGGCATGGCCAGGGGCGCCGCGAGGGCGGAGAGGAGCGAGCGGCGTTTCAGGCGCATGGGAGACGTGACCTCGGGGCTTCTTCGGGCGGTAAGAAGCCGAGCGCCGCACAGGTTGCAAGGGTAGGGGCGGCCGGGTGGCCGCCCCCCTTCCCTACTCGGCCGCGGGCGAAGGCATGGGCATGTAGAGCCCGCCGCCCTCGCGGTACTTCTTTGCCATCGCTTCCATGCCCTCCTTCTGCGCCTCGGCGCGGATGTCGTGGGAAATGCGCATGGAGCAGAACTTCGGGCCGCACATGGAGCAGAAATGCGCGACCTTGTGCGCCTCCTTCGGCAGCGTCTCGTCATGGAAGCTGCGTGCGGTATCGGGGTCCAGCGAAAGGTTGAACTGGTCCTCCCAGCGGAACTCGAAGCGGGCGCGGGAGAGGGCGTCGTCCCGCAGCTGCGCGGCGGGATGACCCTTCGCCAGATCAGCAGCATGAGCGGCGATCTTGTAGGTGATGACACCGATCTTCACGTCGTTCCGGTCGGGCAGGCCGAGATGCTCCTTGGGCGTGACGTAGCAGAGCATGGCGGTGCCGAACCAACCGATCATCGCGGCGCCGATGCCGGAGGTGATGTGGTCGTAGCCGGGGGCGATGTCGGTCGTCAGCGGGCCAAGGGTGTAGAAGGGCGCTTCGCCGCAGACCTTCAACTGCTTGTCCATATTGGCCTTGATCTTGTGCATCGGAACATGGCCGGGGCCCTCGATCATCACCTGGCAATCCTTCGCCCAGGCGATCTGCGTCAGCTCGCCCAGCGTTTCCAGCTCGGCGAATTGCGCGGCGTCGTTGGCATCCGCGATGGAGCCGGGGCGCAATCCGTCGCCGAGCGAGAAGGAGACATCATAGGCACGGCAGATGTCGCAGATCTCCTCGAAATGCTCGTAGAGGAAGCTCTCGCGGTGATGGTGCAGGCACCACTTCGCCATGATGGAACCGCCACGTGAGACGATGCCGGTGACGCGGCTGGCGGTGAGCGGCACATGCGCGAGGCGTACGCCGGCATGGATGGTGAAGTAGTCCACGCCCTGCTCGGCCTGCTCGATCAGCGTGTCCCGGAACACCTCCCAGGTGAGGTTTTCGGCGACGCCGCCCACCTTCTCCAGCGCCTGGTAGAGCGGCACGGTGCCGATGGGCACGGGTGCGTTGCGGATGATCCAGTCGCGGATGTTGTGGATGTTGCGGCCGGTGGAGAGGTCCATCACCGTGTCCGCGCCCCAGCGGATGGCCCAGACCATCTTCTCCACCTCCTCGGCCATGGAGGAGGTGACGGCGGAGTTGCCGATATTCGCGTTGATCTTCACCAGGAAGTTGCGGCCGATCGCCATCGGCTCGAGCTCGGGGTGATTGATGTTGGCGGGAATGATGGCGCGGCCGCGGGCCACTTCGTCCCGCACGAATTCGGGGGTGACGAAATCAGGGATGGAGGCGCCGAAATCCTCGCCGTCGCGCTCCATCGCGGCCTTCGCCTGGGCGCGGCCGAGATTCTCGCGGATGGCGACGAATTCCATCTCGGGCGTGATGATGCCGGCGCGGGCATAGGCGAGCTGGGTGACCGCCTTTCCGTTCTTCGCCTTCAGCGGGCGGTGCTGGATCGGGAAGGCGGGGGTGAGGCGGTCGCCGGAGACGAAGCCGTTGTCCTCTGGGCGGACGGCGCGGCCTTCCTGGGCCTCGGTGTCGCCGCGCGCGGCGATCCATTCGGCGCGGGGGCGCGGCAGGCCGCGCTCGATGGTGATCGAGGTGTCGGGGTCGGTGTAGGGGCCGGAGGAATCATAGACCGTGACCGGCGGCTCGCCCGCGCTGGGGTGCAGCGCGATCTCGCGCATGGGCACGCGGATGCCGGGATGGAGGTGCCCGGGCCGGAAGACCTTCTTCGAGGCTGGCAGCGGCTGGGTGGTGACCTGCAAGGTATCGAGCGGCATTGGGCCGGAGCTCCTTCGCGACGGAGACCCAGCCCAGGCGTGGAAAGATGATGGAAGGCCCGCCGCCAGATCGTGACGCTTGGCCCATGAAAAGGGCCGCAGGCAACCGCACCGTCCCTACGCCAGTATGAGCTGGATCAGGTTCATCGGGTCACGGCGCTGCCTGTTGGCGAGCCGAATCTCAGCCCCTTGTCGGGACACCCCTGGTGAAGGCTCCAGCCTCGGCCTGCCTGGGGATGGGTGTCAAGCGGAACGGGATCACAGCCCCGTCCCACCATCCAGCGCGATGGCCTGCCCCGCGATGTTCCCGCCGGCTGGGGAGAGAAGGAGGGCGGCCATCTCCGCCACCTCCTCGGCGGTGGCGATGCGGGTGGTGGGGGTTCCGGCCGCGGCCTCCTCCGTTGTCATGCGGAGTTCGGTCCAGCGGGTGAGGGCCACGGGCTCACCAAACGGCCCGTCGCCCTGTCCCCATTGCCCCGGGGCGGGTCGCGTCAGCTCCAGAGGTTCTTGGAGGCGAGCCAGTCCTGGATCAGCGCGGCGACCTGGTCACCGTTGCGGTCCATCATGACCATGTGGCTGTTGCCCTTGATGCCCCGCTCCGGCAGGTCCACCACATCCACCGTGCCGCCGGCCGCGCGCACCTGCTCCGCGAAGCGGATGCCGTTGGCGCGGATGGTGGGCCAGCGGGCGTCCTCGGCGATGTAGTCGCCATAGACCATCAGGATCGGGATGTCCTTGAGCGCCGCCACCTTGGCGGGGTCGCCGATCGTGGCGGGCTCGACCAGGACCAGGGCGCGAACCTTGTCCGGCCGCTCCTGCGCCGCGCGCCAGCCGAAGAGGCCGGCCTGGCTGTGCACCATGACGGCGCTTGGCCCCACCCGGTCGAGCAGGGCGAGATAGGCGTCGAGCGTCAGCGCATCGGTGGTGGTGAAGCGCGGCACGCATTGGCGGACGAAGTTGCGGTAGCTCTCGGGATCCGCCGGGAACTGGTTGCCGGGCAGCACGGCCTGTCGCGCGAAGGAGCCAGGGCCGGCGCCGATGCGGAAGCGCTCGAAGGGGTTGTCGAGGGTGAGGAAGACAGGCTGGCCGCCGGTCGCCTCGGGGATCATGGTCCAACCGGCGCGGCCGCGTTCCACGGCATCCGAGACATAGACGGGCCAGCCGCGGCGCAGGAAGAAGTGCTGCCAGCCCTCGCGCCCGTCCGGCGTGGTCTCCCAGGTCACGCCGGTCAGGCCGCCGCCATGCCACATCAGCAACGGAACTTGGCCGCGAGGATCGGCGGGGATCATGTATTGCGCGTACATGCCGCCGATCAGGTAGGTGCCATTCGGATCGACCTTCGCCGGGACGCCGCCGGGGGAGAAGAGCACCTCCTTCACCGGTTGGCCGGTGACGACATGCTCCTTGCCGCCGACATGGAAGGAGCCCCAGCTCGCCAGGGAGACGGGGGGCTTTCCTCCTGAGCCGGGCGGGGTTGCCGGGGCCGGCTGGGCCGTGCCGGATTGGGGCATGGTCGCGGCGGCGGCCGTGAGGGCGGCGGCGCCCAGGGATCGGCGTTTCATGGCGGTTTCCTTCCGTTCGGGGACCGCCTTGGATGGCGCGCCTCCCACTGCGCGGGCCGGCATGCCGGCCCCGTTGGCGAGAGGATGCCGGATGGCGCGGCGCGGCGCCACGGCGGGCAAGATGCCCCGGATGGGCGATGCACCCTCGCCGAATGGCCTCCGCTGCCCCATCTAGGGCTGCCCATGACCATCTCTCCCCGGATTCCCCGAGCAGCCCTCGTGACTGGCGCCGCGAAGCGCATTGGCCGTGCCATCGCGCTCGGGCTGGCGGAGGCCGGCTTTGACGTGGCCGTGCATTACGGCAGCAGCCTGGCGGAGGCGGAGGAGGTGG
>NZ_WWDL01000068.1 GCF_009848505.1 Muricoccus harenae | reverse complement strand
CAGAGCGCATCCGGCAAGCGCCAGCCATCATCCTGAACGCGCCGCTTCGTCGTCGTCCGAACAGATCTCCTCGTCATGGACGATGAGCTAGGAAGCCCCAGATCCAGCGTCTAGTGGGATAAGCTTTAAGCCCGCGTCAGCGCGTATTGCCCTCCGGCTCGTCTTCCGTAGGCAATTCGCAGCGGTTGTGGATGTCCGTGGCGGCGATGGCGGCATGGCCCATCGCCACCACGATCTGGTTCAGCCCGCGCACCACGTCCCCGGCGGCATAGAGGCCCGGGACGGTGGTGCGGTTGTGGTCGTCCACGACCAGGGCACCGAACTCGTCATGCTCGGCGCCGAGCGCCAGGGCAAGGTCTGAGCGGACCTTGAGGCCGAGGGCGGAGTAGAGCGTCTCGAACCGGTGCTCCTGCCCGCCGGCGCGGATGGCGCTGATGCGGTCCCCCTCTACCTCCAGCGCCTCGATCGGGGCGGTGAGGATGCGGATGTTGTGTTCGCGGGCCCGGGCCTCGTCCTCTTCCGAGAGGGGCTGGCCGAGGGTGAGGAGTGTCACGTCGGGCGTGTAGCTGCGGGCGACGAAAACCGCCTCGCCCAGGCCGCGGGCCCCATGGCCGAGGATCGCCACGCGGCGGCCCCGGGCCTCGTAGCCGTCGCAGATCGGGCAATAGCGAAGCAACCCGCGCTGGACAGCGTCCGGCAAGTCCGGAAGCTCGGGCTCGATATCGACGCAGCCGGTGGCCAGCAGCACGCGGCGGGCGCGGAGCTGGCGGACGCCGGCATCCCCCTCCAGCGTGGCCACGAAGCAGCCTGGTTGCTGGAGCAGGCCGGAGACGCGGGCGGAAAAGGGCTTTACCCCATACTGCGCCAGGTTTTCGCGCTGGCGTGCGAGCATCTCCGGGCCGCCGATCCCTTCCGAGAAAACTGGGAAGTTGTGGCTCGTGGGGATCCAGGCGGCGCGGCTGGCGCCGCTGTCCACCAGGGCGATGCGGCGGTTGAAGCGGACGAGGTAGAGGGCGGCGGTCAGCCCGGCCGGGCCGCCGCCGATGATGATGCAGTCGAGAACCCCGTCTTCCGCCATGGCCACCTCCGCGCCTGGATAGGACGCGCGGGGTGGGCCAGCGTTTCACGATTGGGGCAGTTTCAGGCGGATTGCGTCGGACTGGCGACCCGCTCAGCGGCCGAGCGAGGCGATGATCCCGCGGTTGTAGGCGCGGATCATGCCTGGGATCAGGAAGACATCCACCAGCAGCCAGATGCCGATCACGAAGAGCCCGACATAGCCGATGGCGATCACCGTCATGGCCCAGGAGATCAGGCTGATCGCCAGCATCGCCAGCCCGCTCGTGATGCGGCCTGCGTAGAAGCGATGGACGGCGAACCAGCCGAGGAAGAACCAGAGGACGTAGGCGACCAGCACCGAGCGCTTGTTCGCGTCGTAATGCATCATTGCCGCGGTGTCGCTCATGCCGGGATGGGGGCCGGGGGCGGACATTCGGGCGCGAATCCTTTCGTGTTCCTGTTGCAACCTGCCTTGGATCGGGCAGGCGGGCCAGGGCGGAGTCAGCGCCGCTCCAGCCGCATGGGCATGCCGCGCGCGGGGCGCAGGGTGATCCGCATTTGGAGGCCCGGATCGAAGCCCGGGTCCGGACGCATCCGGATCGCCGGCAGGAGGGTAGCGAGGATGGCCACTGCCTCATCCATGGCGAAGCCAAGGCCGATGCAGATGCGCGGCCCGGCGCCGAAGGGAATCCAGGCGTAGCGGTGGCGCTCCTTCGTGGCTTCGGGGGTGAAGCGTTCCGGATCGAAGCGGGCCGAATTCTCCCACAGCCACGGAAGGCGATGGGTGGCGTAGATCGGGATGATGACCGCGGTTCCGGGCTCCACCTTCTCCCCGCCGAGTTCCACGGTCCGTACGGCGGTGCGGGCGACCATCGGCGCCGGCGGGTAGAGCCGCAGCGCCTCCTGCACGGCCTGGCGGGTACGGGGCAGGGCGAAGACATGCGCCGCCTCCACCGGCCCGCCGCCGGTGGTGTCGGCGATCTCAGCCAGCAGGTGCTCCTCCTCATCAGGGTGCTTGGCCAAGAGGTAGAAGGCCCAGGTGAGGGCGAGGGCGGTGGTCTCGTGCCCGGCGGTGATGAAGGTCAGCAGGTTGTCGGCGATGTCGCGGTCGTCCATCGCCTGCCCCGTCTCGGGATCCCGCGCCGCAATCAGCAGGGCGATCAGGTCCTCGCGTTCGGAGCCCAAGCGGCGGCGTTCCGATACCAGCCGCAGCAGCTCGTTCCGAAGGTAATCCCGCGCGCGGGTGGCGCGGCGCTGGCCGGGATAGGGGGTCCAGGCAGGGGCCTTTGCCATGGCCAGGGCGATCGACCAGCCGGTGCTTTCGAGGTAGTCGGTGATGCCCTTTTCCACCCGCGCCACGTCGATGGCGCCGTGGCCCGAAAGCATTGTCTCCACGATGATGTCGAAGGTGGTGTGCATCATCTCGTGGCTCAACTCGACGCTGGAGCCGGGCGGAAGGGCAAGCCAGCGGTCCCGGGTGCGGGCGGCGGCGTCCAGCATGGGCTTGAGGAAGGATTTCAGCCGGTCATGCCGGAAGATCGGGGCGACCGCGCGGCGCTGCCAGCGCCAGCGCTCGCCATCGGCCGTGAGGATGGCGTCGCCCAGAGCGGGGGACAGCGCGCGGCGCATGGCGTCCGACTTCTTGAAGGCGTCGGCCTCCGTCAGCAGTACCTGCTGAATCAGCTCCGGGGCCGTGACGAAGAAGCGTTCCCGTCCCAGCACCGCGCGGCGAGCCATGGGTTGCTCGAAGGCCTCCCGCGGCAGGGCCTCCAAGGGGTTGCGGATAGCGGCGCGGAGCAGGGCGAGGCTGCCGAGCGGCGTCTCGGGCGGTTGAACGCGGGCGAGGTCGGGCTGGCGGGTGTCCGGCATAGCGAGTCGGATATCGTCCCGCCGGCCGGTCGGTTCCAGGGCGGCTTCCCTCCTCCGCCTTGCGGGGCGATGCTTCGAGGCGAGGAGACCCCCCTGATGATCACACTTCATACCTGGAACACCCCCAATGGCCGGAAGGTCAGCGTGGCGCTGGAGGAGATGGGGCTGCCCTATGTCGTGAAGACCGTGAATATCGGTGCGGATGAGCAGTTCCGGCCGGAGTTCCTGGCCATCAGCCCGAACAACCGCATCCCTGCCATTGTGGATGACGAAGGACCGGATGGGCAGCCGATCAGCGTCTTCGAGTCGGGTGCGATCCTGCTCTACCTCGGCGAGAAGACGGGCAAGTTCCTGCCCCGGGACCTGCGCGCGCGGGTGCCGGTGATGGAGTGGCTGATGTGGCAGATGGGCGGCTTCGGCCCGATGCCGGGCCAAGTGCATCATTTCCTGATGCAGCCGGACGGGCCAGCCAAGGATTATGGCGTCGCCCGCTATGGCAAGGAGACGCGGCGCCTGTATGGCGTGCTCGAGAAGCGGCTGGCCGGCCGGGACTTCGTGGCGACCTCGGGAGAGCCGAGCGTGGCCGATTTCGCCATCCTCGGCTGGGCTTGGCGGCATGAACGGCATCTGGTGCCCCTCGACGATCTGCCGAATGTGCGCGCTTGGTACGAGCGGATGATGGCCCGCCCGGGCACGAAGCGGGGCTTCGAAGTGGCCCTCTCCTGAGGGTTTGACGGGATGGCAAGGGGCGGCTAGAAGCGGCGCCTGCAACGCCGTGTGACTTCCACTCCTGCGGAGGGGTGGCCGAGTGGCCGAAGGCGGCGGTTTGCTAAACCGTTATAGGATGTCAAGTCCTATCGTGGGTTCGAATCCCATCCCCTCCGCCATTTCTCGCTACACCTCAGGTATTTACAGCGCCTCTACTGGGCTGGTCCGGAACTAAGTTTCGGCCGTTTCGAAGCCGCATCGTATCCCCTTTTGTGCGAGCCCGTATTCTTCGTTGCTCAGGTAGCCGAGGTAGATTTCGGTCGTCTTTACCGACGTGTGCCCCGGGTGCCGGGACAGCTCGTCGATGTTCCCGCCAGCCTTCAGCCACCGAATGGCGAAGCCGTGCCGGAGGTCGTGCACCCGGAACCGGCTAGAGGTCCGGCGGGCCTTCTTCTCGGACGTGTCGATCCGCCGAATTACGCGGTTGCATTGGTCACCTGCCGGACCTGACGGTGCGGGGCTCGATAGGCAGCTTGCGGAGGTGGCGGACTGCGATCTGCCGGCCGATCACGTCCGAGGCGACCGCGGCAGGGCGCGCGCTCTTCCACGGCAACAATAACGGTAACGGCTCCGCGCTGATCTTCAACGGACCGGTTTTGAGCCAGCCCTCCCCAATGGCACGGTGCGCGCTGCCATGAGCTTCTCGTCCCTCATCACTGCGACGACCGCGAATGATGCGAACGTCCTGAGTTGGCTCCTGGTGGGCGGTTCCGCAGCGAGCAGCGTCGGGATGACCGCCTGCAACGAGACGGCGGGGCTAACCGGCACCGGAGCGAGCGCCGCGGCGCGCGTCCCAACGGCAGGGCGCACGATCAAGGTCGGGGTAGCCGAGAAGAGCATCTACGCCGGCTTCGTGAAGATGGTGAATGTCGTGGAGTTCCCCTTTGTTCTCACGCCCAGCCAGCGCGCGACGATGGGGGCGTTCCTGAGGGAGCGCGCGCTGGACCTTGCGGGCAGCGTGCCGGGATGAGCCGCGACGCAGCAATGAGCGAAATCCGGCCTACTCCTGCGGTGCTTCGCTCCTAACCTGGGCCAGGGCTCGCTTCAGAGCATCCAGGTGCCGAGTGCCACCGTACTCCGCGCCTCTCGCCTCCTCATCTTCGAGGACAATGCTGGCCAGCAGGACTAGCAACTCACGCTCAAAAGCAGTCAACCGCCCGTTCCTCACCATCTGCATTGCTATGGCGGAGGAATTGTGGTCGAAAAACGTTAACGTTCGCTAATTTTTAGAACGTTTTGCCGCGCATCTTGCCAGGCGCCCGGAACTCGCGCGGTCCAGCCGGTGGAGGGGGGATACCGGATGTCTCTAAGGGGCGGCGCCGCGGCGCCCGAGGCTGGGATCGACGTCGCGGCGGCGCTCCAGCAGCTCACCGACTGAGCGAGTGATCTCGCGAAGGAGACTGTGGCCGCCAAGCAGAAGGCGCACGACGGGAAGGGCTACCAGCAGCAGTGCATAGCCATTGAGCATTTGCCATCGCGCCAGCAGAACGGAGCGACGCCCAACAGTGACTTACCCGTCTGGCTGAAGCTGGTGGGCGCCGTCGGCGGCGTGGTCATGGCAGGGATGACCATCCTGGGGATCGTCTGGAACCCTGCGATCACGCCGGTTAATGCACACATCGACTTGCAAAATCGCTTCCGGGCGGAGACAACTGCCGCCCTCACGTCGGCGGTCAGCCGTCTTCAAGCCGCCGAGGCGAAGCAAGTCTAGCTCAAGACAACCCTTTCCACTGCAACCACCCTCCGCACCCAACAGCAGCAAGGTGTGGCCGATCCGGTTCGGGCGCTGGAGCTGGCGCACCAAGTGGGGACCGAGCGCATTGCCCAGCTTGCGCAGACTGTTGCCGGGCTGCTTCCCCGCGTGGAGGAGATCCTGCGGCAGGAGCGACTGGAGAACCGGCTATGCGGGCCCATGCCGCGTCATGGCGCTGACGACGATACGCCGGCCGTCTTCATCCCGACCAAACGCGAGACGTAAACCGCGCCCACTAAATGCTGCTAGCAGTCAGACCACATCGGGCGTCGCCCAGACGGTGCCGCTATCCACAGAGCTAAGCTGCGAAGAAAGTAACTGAACCGCCGCATTGCAGACCCATCCTCCCCTTGGTTCATGAAAAGACGCCGTTCTCAGAATCGGGCGGTTCGGATTTTAGGATGGATTTGTGACGGTGGCTGAGCGTCAACTGGTCCAGATCGGCTACTAGCCCGCTGCCCGGCGGCTCAGGCCGTCGGAACAGGAACTGTCCGTTGCCTATCGTATGCTTCGTAGAGGCCGAGAGCTGCTGCGCGTTCGGGGGAAACCACGACGGATCGCTCTCCTTGGATCGTCTCGTAGCGCATGAAGATCACGGTTCGCGATCGAAGCGGGTCAAGGATGGGCTCGACCATGACAAGACGAGCTCTGCCCGCCGGCAGTGACTGCATATCGCACCCCCGACCATTGCTTGTGCGAAACTACATAAGCACAACCGTGGGTAGCATTCACATGGGTTAACCGCCGTCCGGCGGCTCCGGGCACCCCAGACATCGAAAAGGAACACGCATGCTCGCGCTGCTGTCCCGGCCGTTTTGGTTTCATTAGAGCTCGGGCAACGAAATAAGCATCTCCTCGTGCTCTGCTCGCCCGAGATCCAGTGCGGCAGCATGCTGGGCTGTCAGTACGATAGAACCGGCCCCCTTTGCGCTCTCATAGAACACCACGACCAGATCGTTTACCCCCTGTGGGTTCGTCAGCCTTTCGACTGAGATGACACGTATATAGCCTGGGGGCGGAAGATCAGTTCTTACCGACGGTTTCGATCTCCCTTTGGCATACTCCGCGGTTGTGGGGTCCCCCTTGGGGGCCGCTTTTTGAGCCGCTTGGCAACAGCACCTTGTGAGCGGGACAAGCTCCTGGTCCCGCAACGCGTCGAACATGCCGAGCGCATCCATGCGGTCCCGGGACACCTCGGTCTTCGTTAGACCGTCCACGGTTTCACATTCGACCACGTAGTGCGTCCCGCTGCGTCTTGCTTTGCGACTTACCACGATGGCATTGATGCGGGCGAACCCGGTGGGTAATGGAGTGCGCATTCGATTCTCGGCAGCTAGAGGGTCGCTACGCTGGACCAAGCACCGAGGATCATTCTACATCTCAGAATGAGCATGTTACAATCTCTCACAGCCCTATGAAACTGCGTAGATTGTGCATGCTTGCTCTGCCGCCGGACAGGCCCTGCTGAGGGCCGCAAACTAAGCCGCATTCCGGCCGCAGCACCCTATGAGCGAAACAAGCTGCCGGGACTTGGAAGGCGTCGGTCTTGTCGAGCGTATACGTGATCGGCCCCACTGGGTGATCCTGGGTGAAGGTTGGTTTGGGACTGGCCTGGGGCAAAGGATTGTGTGCTGGTCAGAGGGGGGGGCGGCGCAGGATCAGCCGGCACGCAGGGGCTGGCAGGATCACCCCCGGAGCAGGCGGCCTGTAGCCGGGGCAGGCATGCGGTTAGATGCTGTTGTGGTGCCGCCGCCAGCTCTCGATGCAGATCCTGGCTTCCGCCAGGCTGTAGAAGATCTCGCCAACCAGCCGCTCGTCGCGCAGTCGGGCGTTGAAGCTCCCCAGAGGGCCATCCTCC
>NZ_WWDL01000067.1 GCF_009848505.1 Muricoccus harenae | reverse complement strand
CACCTCTGGACATGTTCCTACGCGTTACTCACCCGTCCGCCACTGACATTGCTGCCCGTGCGACTTGCATGTGTTAAGCATGCCGCCAGCGTTCACTCTGAGCCAGGATCAAACTCTCAAGTTCATCAGCGCTTCATCGGGCCAAAACCCCAATCCACGGATGGCTCTTGACCTGAACTCCGCTCACCATTCTCGACGCATAATGCACTTCCAGATCCCAGCCAAACCTTCGCCACCACGAGGGCAACAATGGCTAGCAAGACCGGAAGCGTCATTCACTTCCAAAAGACAGATACGATTTTCATAGAGCAACCTTATCTTCCGAACACCACGCTAAGCGTGACACCGGTCGACAAGGAACGTCCCGCATTCCTGCAGGGCAAAACTACGCCCGAAAGCGCAAAGATCAGAAGCTCGCCGCGAAGCTTCGCTCGGAGCCGGAAGCCCCTCGAAGCACCCGAAGGCACCGCAAGAAACCCGGAAAGAACGACCACCTCGCTGGCGGGAGGCGGGTTCTAGCCCCGCCGGGCATCTGGATCAAGACCTTTTTTCGGCCTCTCGGCAGGAGCGGAAACTCCCATCGAGGAGCGCTGAGACGACGCCTTTCGGCAACAATTTCAACACCCTGAAACCAGCCGGCGGAGCGTTTGGCGCCCCGCCGGCGAAGGGGGAAATGGCCCATTCCGGCGCCCAGATCAAGAGCCAAAATCACAATGCTCCACTTTTGTGGAACCTGCATGACAAGACGACTGCCGCAGCGGCCGGCCTCCCGCGAGGGCCTCAAGGAGATGGTGCGGGACGAACTATCTTCCCAGGAGCCTCTTAGGCGCCCCGCTTCTCCGGCCCGATGGTTTCCGCGCGCCCCTTCGGCTCACCCGGCCGGGAGCTGGCATCGCCATCCCCCTTCCCCAATTGCTCCAGCTTCCGCTTCACCTTCCGGTCTTCGTCGGTCAGCGGCGCCGGATCCTCCGGGGCCACGCCCGGGGGCACCGCATCGCCGGGATCGCGTCTGGCCTCGCTCTCGCCGCCCGTGGTCATGGAGATCTCCGCGCCTTGATGGAGGTCCATGGCAAAGCGCCCGGCCGAGGGCCCGGTTGCGTCCCTCGGGACAGCACTCCCATCAATGCGGCGCCAGCGGCCAGAACCAGGCGATCAGCGGCACGCCGGCCACCACCACCAGCACCGAGAGGGGCAGGCCGAGCCGTGCATAATCCCCGAAGCGATACCCGCCCGGCCCCATGACCAGCGTGTTGCACTGGTGCCCGATGGGGGTGAGGAAGTCGCTGGCCGCACCCAACGCCACCGCCATCAGGAAGGGATCCGGGTTCAGCCCCAGCTTATTGGCGAGGGTGGCGGCGATCGGGCCCATCACCAGCACGGTTGCGGCATTGTTCAGGAATGGCGTCACCGCCATGGCCAGCACCATGGTCACCGCCAGGGCCGCCAGCGCGGGCAGCCCCTCCACCGCCCCAGTCAGCCAGACAGCGATCAACTCGGTACCGCCGGTGTGCTGGATGGCCCCGCTGACCGGGATCAGCGCCGCCAACAGCACGATCACCGGCCAATCCACCGCCTCATAAGCCTCGCGGGTGGTCATCACCCGCAGGGCGAAGAGCGCCACCACGGCGCCGAAGAACGCCACCGCCACCGGCAGCGCCCCCGCCGCCACCAGTGCCATCGCGGCAACCAGCACGCCGAGCGGGATCCAGGACCGCTTCCCCCGTCCCAGCGCCATGCCGCGCTCGGCCAGCGGCAGAACCCGCAGCTCGCCGAGATTGTCGGGCATGGTGGCCTGCAGCCCTCGCAGCAGCACCACATCCCCCGCCCGCAGCCGGAGCTGGGAGAGACGATCCTTGATCTGGCTCTCGCCCCGCCGGCTGACCGCGAGAAGCGACACACCGTGGCGGCTCCGGAGCGTCAGCGCCGCGGGGGAGCGGCCGACCAGCGGACTTTCGCTGGTCACCACCCCCTCCATGACCTGCATGTCGTCCGCATCCGTGTCGGGATTGTCGGGTACCGGCACGTCGCCTGCCAGGATCAGCCCGGCACGGGCGACCAGCCGCTCGAGATCCGCCGCCTCGCCCCGCAGCATCACCCCCTCAAGGGCGCAGAGGCGACGGTCGGGCGAGGGCGGCTCGGAGGCCGGCGGATTGGCCGGAGGCTGGCGCGCCGCATCCTGAACGGCACCCTGGACAACTTCCTGAACCGGCACCTTGGCCTCCGCCGCAGCCAGGGCGGCCGGCAGGATGGCGGAAACCTGCACTTCGTTCTCGGCCAGCGCCTCCAGCTCGGCCACCGTCAACCCGACCGCCTCGCCCGCCTCAGGCAGCCGCGCCTCCACCGTGTAATGGCCGATGTTGAAGGCGGCATCCATCGTGGCCGCGCCACGCCGCCCGCCGGGCAGCAGCCGCCAGCCGACCGCCAGGAACAGCAGCGCGACGATGCAGATCCCGAGCCCCACGGGGGCGTAGTCGAACATGCGGAAGGGCGCGCCGGTCAGCTCCTCCCGCACACGCGACATGATGATGTTGGGCGACGTGCCGACGAGGGTGACGACACCACCGGTCATGGCGGCGAAGGCCATCGGCATCAGCAGCGCTGCCGGTGGGGTGCCGGTGCGGCGGGCGAGCTGCATCGCCACGGGCATCAGGATAGCCAGCGCACCGACATTCTTGGTGACCATGGCCAGCACCATGGTGGCCGCGGCCAGCACCGGCACCTGCACCGCAACGCTGCGCAGATGCGGCGTCACCGGCCGCATGATGGTCTCCACAGCACCCGAGCGGGCCACGGCGGCGCTGATCACCAGCGCCGCGGCGACGATCACCACCACATCGTCGGAAAAGCCCTCGAAAGCCTTGTCCAGCGGCACGACCCCGATCAGGACCCCGGCCAGAAGCGCAGTCAGCGCCACCGCGTCATAGGCGAAGCGCCCCCACAGGAAGAGGGCGATCGTCACGCCCATCAGCCCGAACGCCAAACTCTGGTCTAATGTCATGCTGTCGTCGGCACGGCCCCCTTCGCCGGTGGCCCCTTCCCGGCGCGAACCCCCATCGGCCGCGTCACCGCAAAAACCCGGTGCGCCCCCACCGGGTTGCGCCACCGCTGATAGTCCTTTGGCAGGCCGGCCATGAGCGGCGCGCGTGCCGTCTCCCCCGCCCCTCCCGCGTTCTCGGAGGAAGGTGCTCGGGGGATGCGATGGCAGGTTTGGTGGCGGAACCGGAAGGCCTTCTGGCTGCCCGGCTGGTGGAGCTGGCGGCGGAGGCCGGAGGGGCCATCCATGTGACGCGCAGCGAGGCGCGGGCGGCCCGCCTGGCCCGGGCGGCACGGGCCCTCGCGCCGCATCTGCCCGTTGCGCATCTGCCGGCCTGGGATTGCCTGCCCTATGACCGCACCTCGCCCTCCCGGCAGGTGATGGGGCAGCGCATGGCGGTGCTGCACGGCCTCTCCACCCGCAATGGGCAGCCATGGCTGGTGCTGGCCAGCGTCGATGCCGCCACCCAGCGCCTCCCGGCCCCGGAAACCCATACCGCGCTGGAACTGCGGACTGGCCAGGCGTTGGAACCGGAGCGGCTCGAACGCGAATTGGAGCGGCTCGGCTATGTCCTCGACGAACGGGTGGACGAGCCGGGCGAGGCCGCGCTGCACGGAACAGTGCTGGATGTCTATCCGCCGGGGGAGGGCTCCCTCCCCTGCCGGGCCGAGCATGAGGATGGGCGGATCACCTCGATCCGCCAGTATGATCCCATTACCCAGCGCAGCCTGGAGGAGGTGGAGGCCGTCACTCTCGGCCCAGCCTCGGAGGTGGTCTGGCCAGAGGAGTCGGAAAAAACCCACAGCCAGGGGATCGAGCACGCCCTGGCCGATCTCTGCCCGGCCCTGGTGACGCTGTTCGACCTTCTTCCCGAAGTGCCTGTGGCGCTCGACCCGGAGGTGGAGGCGCTGCAGTCCCAGCGCGCCGCCGAGGTCGAGGACGCCTTTCGTTCCCGCTTCGCCCTGGCGCCCCCGGAGGAGGGGATGCGCAAGGCCTCCGAGCCCGCCCGGCTCCATCTGATCGGAAAAGCCTGGGCGGAAGCCTTGGCCGCACGCCGCGTGACGATGCTGGAAGAACCCCCTGAGGAGCCCGAAGGCCACCTCCCCCGCTTCGTCCAGGCGCGCGAGCCGGAGGAAGCCTTCCTGGACTTCCTGGAGGAGCAGCTCGCTGCCGGGCGCCGCGTCGCGCTCGCGGGTCGCGAAAGGCAGCGCACCCGCGCCCTTATCCGGCTGATCCGCCAAAGGCTGGAGTTGGAGCCGCAGCACCTTTCCGGCTGGGCCGCCTTGGGCGCTGCCCCCCCTGGCACGCTCGGCGTGCTGGACGGACTGCTGGAGGCCGGCTTCGCATCCGCGGATGCCGTGGTCGTCGCCCCGAACGACATCCGCCCGCCCCTGGTCCGCCCCCCGGGACCCGAGCGGCGACAGATCCTGGGCATGGCCGAGACGGGCCTCCAGCCCGGCGATGCGGTGATCCATCTCGACCACGGCCTCGGCGCCCTGCGCGGGGTGGAGGCGGTGACGGTCGCGGGCGTCGCGCTCGATTGCCTGAAGCTCGAATATGCCGGCGGCACGACGCAGCTGGTGCCGCTGGACGAGATGGACCGCCTCTGGCGTTACGGGGCCGAGGCGGAAGGCGTGACGCTTGACCGGCTTGGCAGCGATTCCTGGCCGAAGCGCCAGGCGCAGGTCGAGGCGCAGGTCGCCGAGACGGCGAAAGCATTAGTGCACCACGCGCGGGAGGCGGAGCAGCGGACCGCCCCGGTGCTGAAGGCGCGCGGCGGCGCCTATGACCGCTTCGTCGCCCGCTTCCCCTTTGTACTGACCGAAGACCAGGCGGAGGCCATCGATGCCGTGCTGGGGGACCTCGCCTCCGGCCACCCGATGAACCGGCTGGTCTGCGGCGATGTCGGCTTCGGCAAGACGGAGGTAGCGTTGCGGGCCGCGGCCGTGGCGGCGCTCGCCGGCAAGCAGGTCGCGATCCTGGCGCCCACCACCGTGCTGGTCCGCCAGCACCTGACCACCTTCCGGCGCCGCTTCGCGGGGATGAAGCTGGATGGCAAGCCGATCCGGATCGAGCAGCTCTCCCGCCTCTCCTCCGCCGCGGAGGCGAAGGCGGTGAAGGCCGGGCTTGCGGATGGCGCCGTGCGGATCGTGATCGGCACCCAGGCCCTCGCCGGGAAAGGCGTGCGCTTCCAGGATCTAGGCCTGGTGGTGATCGATGAGGAGCAGCGCTTCGGCACGCGGCAGAAGGCGATGGTCCGGCGCCTCGGCGAGGAGGCGCATGTGATGGCCATGACGGCCACCCCCATCCCGCGCAGCCTGCAATCGGCGCTGGTGGGGCTGGAGGAGCTGAGCGTCATCGCGACACCCCCCGGCCGCCGCCAGCCCATCCGCACGGTGCATGTGCCGCTGGACGACGCCGTGCTGCGCCAAGCCCTGGCGCGCGAGCACCGGCGCGGCGGGCAGAGCTTCGTGGTCTGCTCCCGCATCGAGGACCTTCCGGCGATGCGGGAGCGCATCCGCGCCCTGCTGCCGAAGCTCGAGATCATCGAGGCCCATGGCGCGCTGCCGGCGGATGAGGTGGACACCGCCCTGGTCCGCTTCGCCGAGGGCGAGGGCGACGTGCTGCTCTCCACCAATATCGTGGAAACCGGGCTGGACGTGCCCCGCGCCAATACCATGCTCGTCTGGCACGCCGACCGCTTCGGCCTGGGGCAGCTGCACCAGTTGCGCGGCAGGGTCGGGCGCGGCCGGGTGCGAGGCACGATCATCTTGCTGACCGACCCCGCCGAGCCCCCCTCCCCGCTGACGCTGAAGCGGCTGAAGGCGCTGGAGGCCTTCGACCGCGTGGGCGCCGGCTTCGCCATCAGCGCCCGCGACATGGACCTGCGCGGCGCGGGCGACCTCCTCGGGGAGAGCCAGGCGGGGCATGTGAAGCTGATCGGACTGGAACTGTACCAGCATCTCCTCGACCGGGCGCTGCATGCCGCGCGCGGGGAGGCGGTGCAGGAGGACTGGACACCGGTGCTGGCCATCGGCGTCCCAGCCGGCCTGCCGAAGAATTATGTCGAGGAGGAGGCCCTGCGGGTCGAACTGCATGCGAGGCTGGCCGCCATTCTCCGGCGGGGCGATGCGGTGGCGCTCGGCGACTTCGCGGTGGAAATGGCGGACCGGTTCGGCCCGCCGCCGGAGCCCGCCGCCAACCTCCTCACCCTGGCACACCTGCGCGTCCGGTGCCGGCGCCTGGGCATCGCGAAGCTTGAGGTCGGGCCGAGCGCCGCCGCCGCGACCTTCCGCGGCAAGCCCCCTGCGGCCGAGCCTCCGCTGGAATTGCGCGGGGAGCGGATCGTGCTACCCCGGCCGAGCCAGGACGTTTCCGGCCTGCTCGCCACCGCGGCGGAACTCCTGCGGCGCCTGCCGCGCCGGCGCCGCGCCGCACAGGACCGCAAGCAAGCCGCGCTGGCCGAAGCATAGCCAAACCCGAAGAAAAAAGATGGGGCCCCGGGGAATTCCTTTCCCGGCCTTTCAGCGCAGCGTGTAAAGGAACGCCGCAATATCCCGCGCATCCTGCCCGGTCGCCCCGGTGCGCGGCATGGCCGTCAGCGGATCCACGCCCTGCGGATCCTCGATCCAGCGGATCATGTTCTCCGCGCTATTGGTGAGCACCCCCGCCAGATAGACCTGCCCGGCGATGCCATCGAGCGAGGGCCCCACCCGCCGGTCGGCGCCCCGCACGCCCGGGATGGCGTGGCAGCTGCCGCAGCCGAATTGCAAGGCCAGGTCCTTCCCGCGGGACGGATCGCCCCCGGTCAGCGCCACCGCCATCGCCTCCGCCTCCTGCTGCAAGGAGATAAGGAGATAGCCGCCGCCCCCCACCGCGAGCAGGGCCAGGACCGCGACAGCCGATGCGATGCCCTTAGCGCGCTTCGAGGGCATGGCCCTTCTCCTTGCCACGCGCGCCGCTCAGGCTGATCCAGCGCCCCAGCAGCCAAAGCCCCGCCACCACATAGATGGCGCAAGCGACAACCCACATCACCAATCCGCCCAGTTGCTGGTCTTCCAACGGAGAAAGCCCGAAGGCCGAGGCACCCTGCGTCTGCGCCGGAAACCAGAGGCGCGAGGAAAAGACGAAAAGCGCGCCGAGAAGGCTTGCATGGATGGAGGTCGCGAAGAGATGCAGCGCGGCCGCGCCCATCGCGCCCACCCGTGCCCGGCCCTGCAGCATCACCCACCAGAAGAGCAGCGTTGCCGAGGAAGCTCACATGCTGCAGCCGGTGCATCAGTCCGCTCTCCAGCGTCGCCTCGAAGAAGCGCGGCACATGCCAGAACCAGAGGGCGACCGCATGCAGCGCCGAGGCCATCAGCGGATCCGTCAGCACCCGCCAGGGCGCGGCGAAGCCGGGCCGCCGCGTCATCCCCCCGAGCGCCCGGCGCGCCCCCTGCGGCAGCGCCCAGAGCCAGGCACCGATGGGCCGCGCCACCACCAGCAGCGGCGCCGCGACCACCATCAGCAGCTCATGCTCGATCATATGCGCGGTGAAGAGCGTCTGGCCCATCTCATGCAGAGGCGAGACGAGCGCCAGGGCCAGCACCAGCCAGCCTAGCATTACAGTTGCGTCTTTCCTCGATCTCTGAATCCATGGGTGATCATGGTTCAGGGGACGTGGATGAGGGGCGCTTCGATTGAGACGGTGCTGGAGCTCTGGGCATCGTCATTGCGCGAGA
>NZ_WWDL01000066.1 GCF_009848505.1 Muricoccus harenae | reverse complement strand
GCCATCCAGGGCTACATCGACCAGACCAACGCCGAGCCGAAGCCCTTCGTCTGGACCAAGTCCGCCGACGACATCCTCGCCAGCGTCGGACGCTTCTGCCAGAGAATTTCTAACTCAAACCACTAGGCTGCGCATGGCGGCAAGGACGGAATGGGCGATGTGGATTCGCATCCTCGGTGCCATCGCGGCAGCCCTGCCGCTCCTCGCCCCGGCGGCGCAGGCGCAGCCGGAACCCGCCCTGCTCGAACGCGGGCGCTACCTCGTCGAAACGGCGGCCTTCTGCGGCGCCTGCCACGGCACCCGCGGCCCGGATGGGCAGATCATCCGCGGCATGGAACTCGCCGGCGGCCGCGTGATGACCGAGCGCGGCTACCGCGCCATCGTCCCCAACATCACGCCCGACCCCGAAACCGGCATCGGCGGCTGGAGCGAGGCCGACATCGTCAACGCCATCCGCAACGGCCTGCGACCGGACGGCTCCCTCATCGGCCCGCCCATGCCCATCGAATTCTACCGCGGCCTCTCCGACCGAGACGTCGCCGCCATGGCCGCCTATCTCCGCCGCGCGCCACCCGTGCGCCACGCCGTCACCGGCCGCTCCGCCTACAACTTCCCCGTCGAATCCTACGGCCCGCCCGTCACCAGCGTGCCCGACCCGCCCGACAATCCCGTCGCGCGCGGCGCCTATCTCGCCGGCCCCGTCGCGCATTGCATGGATTGCCACACGCCCGAGCTTCCCGGGGACCGCCGCGACATGTCCCGCATCGGCGCCGGCGGCGTCACCTTCGAAGGCCCCTGGGGCATCGTCCCGGCCCGCAACATCACCCCGCACCGCGAATACGGCATCGGCGACTGGACCGAGGAGCAGATCCGCCGTGCCCTCGTCCAGGGCACGGCACCGGACGGCCGGCGCCTCGCACCCCCCATGGGCGGCCGCGCGCCGGTCTTCGCGCGCATGGCCGAAGGCGACCTGCGCGACATCATCGCCTATCTCCGCGCCCTGCCGCCGCTGGCGCCCTAGAACATGTTGCGGACCTAACCCGTCGTCGTCCTCGCGCGGACGGTGAAGCGGCGGACTGCGTGGAGAGCAGGCACCCGGCGACTGCGGTCTCTGGTCTGCATCGGGTCTATTCCGGACGGCAGGAAGATTTTCCATCCGCTCGAAAAAGCCGAGCGGCTGATCGAGCGGTGGTGGCATCATTACAAATCTCAAGGCGCTCATAACGCCGGCCACCCGCGCCGGAACATGGGCTCACTCCCTCCTAACGCACAAATCGCGTTTCGGGGCAGCATCAGACCCAATCTGCGAACAGCCTGCCTTTTCACGAAAATGATATGATATCTTTTCGCAACGAGGATATCTTTCCGAAGTCAGGATATCTTGTCGAAGTCAGGCCGAACGAACCGCGATCCTGACCGGTCTTTTGCTGTGCCGGGCGATTGTGCCCGTTGGAGCAACCATCCGGAGGTGAATGATGCGACGCCATCTCACGCTTCTAGGTTCCCTGGCGACACTTGGCATGACCGGGCTGCTCGCCCTGCCAGCCGTAGCGCAGCAGACGCTGCCCGGTTCGTCGAGCGCGACCACCATGCCGCCATCCGCGACCGGGTCGCTGGCCCCTGAGCCATCGGCCACTTCGCAGAGCATGCGCCGTCGTCAAACCGCGACGATGCAGAACGGCCGCACCACTGCGAGAAGCCGGCGCGGTGGCACGGAGGGGGCATCCTCGCAGGATAACATGGCCGACCAGCTCAACGCCCAGAGCCTCCAGCGCGCGCAGGCGGGCCAGAGCCTGCCGACCCCCGGTCCCGACAGCACGAGCAACCTGAATCGCATGAGCGACCAGGACGCGCGCAGCGGCCGTTCCATGCCGCAACCGGCGATGCCTTTCCGCTGAACTGCACGCGGCGCGCCTCTGGTGAGGCGCGCCGCTCAGAAAGTTTAGCCGCTCACGCCAACTCCGTCACTTCAGCAGCGTGCGCACCACCGCGAGTGGATCCAGCGGCTTCTCGAAGCGTGGAATCCCCGCATAGGCCGCCGGCAGTGACCATCCGTCATAGCCCGTCGCGAAGGCGAATTGCACGCCCCGCACCAGTAGCGCATCCGCCACCGGATACACCGCCTCCCCCGCCAGGTTCACGTCCAGCACGGCGCCATCCAGCCGATCCTCCCGCGCCAGCAGCGCGAGCGCATCCTCCACCGTCGCCACCGGCCCGAGCACCTCCGCCCCGGCAGATTCCAGGTCCTCCCGCAGGTCGTCGGCCAGCATGTAGTCATCCTCGACCACCAGGATCCGCCGGCCGCGGAGAAGCTGGGCAAGAGTGTCAACCACCCTCTCTCCCCCCACGCTCCGTGTCTTCCGGTCGCTCCGAGATCGGCAGGGTGATGGAGCAGCGCACGCCATCCGGCCCGAGGTCGTATTCCGTCTCCGCCTTCAGCTGGTAGGGCAGGGCACGTTCGATCAGCTCGCGCCCATAGCCGCGGCGCATCTGCGGCCGGTCCGGCGGGACTTTGACCTCGCTCTCCCGCCACTCTACCCGCAGCCGCCGCGTCCCATCCGCGCCCGGCACCACCCGCCACCGCACCGTCAGCCGCCCCTGCGGCTGCGACAGCGCGCCATACTTCACCGCATTCGTCGCCAGCTCATGCAGCGCCAGTGCGAAGGTCTGCACCATCGAGGAACGCAGCCGCACGCCGATCGGTCCCTCCAGCACCACCTTCCGCGCCGGCCCTCCCTCATGGGCCTCCTCATGCGCCGCAAGCTCCGCGCGGAGCAAATCATCGAAGGTGATGCGGTCTCCATCGCTCAGCCGCGAGAGCATCCCGTTCACCCGCCCCAGCGCCCCGAGCCGCGCACGGAAATGGTCCCGGAACTCCATCAGCGAACCAGACGCTGCAATCGTCTTGTCGGCCACCGCGCGCACCACGCCAAGCAGGTTGCGCGTGCGGTGCTGCAGCTCCGCGATCAGCACCCGCTGGCGCTCCGCCCATTGGTGCCGCTCCGTGATGTCCTGCATCACCCCGATCATGCGCACCGGTCGTCCCGCCTCGTCGTAGTGGTAACACGCCTGTGCCGCGCACCAGTGCACCGAGCCGTCGGGATGCACCGTGCGAAACTCCGCCTGATAGCCGCGCCGCTCCGCGGCCGACGCGCGGAGCGACGCCTCCACCCGCGCCCGATCCTCCGGATGCACCCGCGTCACCCAGGTCTCGTAGCTCGGCGTCACCTCGCCCACCGCATAGCCCAGCATCTTGAAATGGTCGTCCGACCAGGCGATCTCCCCGGTCATCAGGTCCCAGTCCCAGGTGGCGAGCCGCCCCACCCCGAGCGCCAGCCGCAAGCCTCCCTCGCTGTCGCGAAGCCGCTCCTCCCGTGCCTTCTCCGCCGTGACGTCCTGCCCGATCCCGCCGATGCGGCGGACCTGCCCGGCATCGTCGAAAATCGGGAAGTCCGTGTTGCGCAGCCATCGCACCGCGCCATCCTTACGCCGGATCCGGAACTCGAAAGCCACGCGCTCGCCGGCGCGCACGCGCCGGAGATTCCGCATCACCCGGCCTCGATCCTCCGGCAGGATCATCCCGATCCAGTTCCGCAGCGACTGGTTGTCCAGCGCCTCCTTGCGCGAGACGCCGTAGATGTCCTCGAATGCGGGTGAAAGGTATTCGCAACGTAGCGTTTCGGCATCGTGAACCCAGAGCACGTCGGAGGAGGCTTCGCCGAACTCGCGCAGCTGCGCCTCGCTCTCGCGCAGCGCGGTATAGGTGCGTTGCTGCTCCGTCCGCTCGATGCCAAGGTTGAGGACGCCGGCAATGGAGCCGTCCTCGCCGGGGATCGGGGTGAAGCTGTAGGTGAGCCAAGCATCCCCGGCCCGACCATAGATCTGGTGCGGCAGGTAGCGATCATGGGCCTCCGTCGCCTCGCCCGCCATCGCGCTTTGGATCATCGGCCCGACGCGGTCCCAGGCCTCCGGGAAAACCTCCCGTGCCGGCCGTCCGAGCGCGTGCGGATGCTTACGGTCGAACAGCTGCCGCCAGGCGTCGTTGTACAGGAGGATCAGCTCAGGTCCCCAGCAGATCGCGGCCGGCGTCCGCACGCCGAGCATGATCTCCACCGATGTCTTGAGGCTCTGGGGCCAAACCCTGGTCGGCCCGAGCGGCGCCGCCGCCCAGTCAAACATCCAGACGCGTTCCGCCATGCTGGCGTCATCGTCATGATGGGCCTGGTCGGCCTCGCTCTCTGCGATCTCCAACTCGTCCCGGCTTCCAGACAGCCAGCGTCTTCTTCGTCCGCTTGCGCTCGCGTCGAACACCCGGACTGCCGCATGACGGGTGCTTCACGCTTACGGAGAACTGTTCCTCAGCGATCCACCCGAACGATCAAACAATCCGATCTCGCAACTGATCCTGTCAAGGATTGTTCTGTACCGTTTCGGTGCAAGTTGTGCGGCGGCGCAACATTGTCATGCAATCGGGCAGAGAGAAAACTGCGAGTAAACAGCAAGAACTTTCGTCACGCGATCCGATACCGCCACACACTCGCCGGCGGCAGGTTGAGCGGCGTCCACGCCTCGCGTCGTGCGTGCAATCCCAATTGCTTCCAGGGCAAGGGCGATGTCACGCAGTAGCTATAGAGAAGGAAGCCCGACCCCGGCGCCACCGCCTCCACCGCCGCCACGAAGCGCCGCTGCCGTTCCAGCGGCAGCAGCACCATGGGAATGCCGCAGATCACCGTGCCGATGCGCAACCCCGTCGGCAGCAGCCGCGGCAGATCAAACGCATCGCCCGTCACCACGTGCACGCCGGGCAGGCTGTCGCGCAGATGCGCCGCCATCTCGGGCACGATCTCCACCACCACCAGCCGCTCCGGCGGCAATCCCGCCGCCAGCAGCGCGCGCGACACCGCCCCCGTGCCCGCCCCCAGCTCCACCACGGTGGTATCCCCATCCCACCGAGACAGCCGCGCGATCCTCCGCCCCAGCGCGGGCGAGGACGGCACCACGCTCCCCATCTGCAAGGGATTCCGCGCCCAGCGCCGCAGGAACAATCCAACCCCAGGGCCACGCCGCCCCGGCCTGGCCGAGCGCATCATCCCGTCCATCAAGCAATCTCCTCCGCCCCGGATTCATCCCTCGTCTCCCCACCCCGCGATACCAACGCCGCATCCGGCACCATCCAGTTCGGCGATAAGCCGGCCGCCGCATGCCGCGCTAAACCCGACACCGATGATGGCGCTAACGCCGTCATTGATCCCGGCGCCAACCCCGCTGCTGGATGCGGCTCCAAACCCCGCACCGATGATGGCGCCAACTCCCTCGCCGAATGCAGCGCCAAACCCGCCGCAGGCCGCAGCGCTGAATCCATCACCGAAGTTGGCGCCAAGGTCACCTTCCCAGGCGGCACCATCGCCACGGAACGCGGCTGCGACGCCACCGCCGGTAGCGCCACCATCGCCGCCACCGTCAGCGGCACCAACGCCTCACGGAACCGCGCCGCGCAGGCTGCCCAGGAAAATCCCTCCGCATGCCGCCGGCACGCGCCACGATCCGCCTCCAGCGCTTGCAGGCACGCCGCGCGCAAATCCTCGCCCAGGGCTCCCACCGGCGCATCGCCGATCACGTCCAGTGGTCCGCTCACCGGAAATGCTGCCACCGGCGTGCCACAGGCCAGCGCCTCCAGCAGCACCAAGCCGAAAGTGTCCGTCCGGGAGGGGAATACGAACGCATCCGCCCAGGCATAGCTCGCCGCCAGCGCCCCGTTCTCGCGATAGCCGGTAAACACCGCGCGCGGAAACCGCCGCTGCAGCGCCGCCCGCTGCGGCCCGTCCCCCACCACCACCTTCGTCCCCGGCAGATCGAGCGAGAGAAACGCCGCGACATTCTTCTCCACCGCCAGCCGCCCCGCATACAGGAACACCGGCCGCGCCAGCCCCGCGAAAACATCCGCCTCGCCCAGTTCCTCCCTGGGCCGGAACCGCTCCAGATCCACCCCGCGCGACCACCGCCGCATTCGCCCGAAGCCCCGCGCCGCCAACTCCCGCTCCAGCGAGCCCGTCGCCGTCAGCACCGCATCCGACGCCGCATGGAAGCGCCGCATCACCCCCCAGCTCCAGCCCACCGGAATCCCCGTGCGCGCCCGCAGGTAATCGGGAAACCGCGTATGGAAGGAGGAGGTGAAGGCCCAGCCCCGCGCCAGGCAAAGCCGCCGCATCGCCCAGCCCAGCGGCCCTTCTGTCGCGATATGCACCGCCTCCGGTGCGAAGTCGTCCACCAGCGCCCGCAACCGCCGCCCCGGCAGCACCGCCAGCCGGATCTCCGCATAACCGGGCGAGGGCAGGGACCAGAAATCCCCCGGCCCGATCACCTCCACCACATCCCCGCCCGCGCGCAGATACCGCAGCACCGTCTCCATCGTGCGCACCACGCCATTCACCTGCGGGTGCCACGCATCGGAAACCACCAGGATCCTCAAACCCCCGCCACCGCGCGCCGCGGCCGGAAGAAGGACAACCGCCGCTCCGCCGCCCAGTCCACCAGCTCGAAGCGTCCGTCGTGATGCTCCACCAGCGCGGTGCAGCTCTCCACCCAGTCCCCGTCATTCATGTAGGTGACGCCGCCGATGTCGCGCATTTCGGCATGGTGGATATGCCCGCACACCACCCCGTCGAAGCCCCGCCGCCGCGCCTCCAGCGCCAGCGCCTCCTCGAACCGGTCGATCGCCTTCACCGCGCCCTTCACCTGGCGCTTCAGCCACTGCGACAAGGACCAGTACGGATAACCCAGCCGCCGCCGCACCGCGTTGAACCCGCGGTTCAGCTCCAAGGCCAGGTCGTAGGCCCAGTCCCCCAGCAGCGCGAGGAACTTCGCATACCGCACCACGCTGTCGAAGGCGTCGCCATGCATCACCAGGAACCGCCGCCCATCCGCGGCCACATGCTCCGCCTCCGCGGCCAGCCGAACCCCCGCCACCTCCAGCCCCAGCCAGTCGCGGAACATCTCGTCATGATTGCCGGGGATGTAGGTCACCGCCGTCCCATGCCGCGCCATCCGCAGCACAAGCCGGATCACCGCGTCATGCTGCGCATCCCAGTACCAGGTCTTCCGCAGCCGCCACCCATCCACGATGTCGCCCACCAGATACAGCCGCTCGCATTCCACAGACCGCAGAAAGTCCGCCAGGAAATCCGCCCGGCACCCCCGCGTTCCCAGATGCACATCCGACAGGAATACGCTCCGATACCGCCGCCCCCCGCCCTGAACCCCGCCATCAAGCGTCTCGGGAAGATGCATCCGGCCCGTCCATCGCTGCGCGGCCGCCCATTACCCCCGCCGCCGCGACGCCCGCATGACCACCCGATGACCGTCACGCGACACTCGCTTTGCACGCCACAAACCCCCGCCCGCCCTGAGCGTTCCGCGAAGACCAGCCAAGGGAGAACCACCCCATGAGCGACATCGCCCCCACCGGCACCAGCAACGCCACGCGCCCCGAAAGCGGCCGCCGCCTCATCTCCGCCGACAAGGTCGAAGGCACCGCCGTCTACAACCGCGCCGGAGACCGCCTCGGCACCGTCGAGAACATCATGATCGACAAGATCTCAGGCCGTGTCGCCTTCGCCGTCATGTCCTTCGGCGGCTTCCTCGGCATCGGCGAGAACCACCACCCCCTCCCCTGGTCCGTCCTCACCTACGACACCACCAAGGGCGGCTACGTCGTCGACCTCACCCGCGAACAACTCGAAGGCGCCCCCACCTACGCCGCCGCCGATAACGTCGACCTCAGCGACACCCACGGCCAACGCGTCTACGACTACTACAAGGCCCAACCCTTCTGGCTCGAAGTCTCCTAGCCACCACCCCACCACCCCACCACCCCACCAGATCGGAAGA
>NZ_WWDL01000065.1 GCF_009848505.1 Muricoccus harenae | reverse complement strand
CATCGATTTCCTGGCGCGCATTCGTGCCGAGGAAGGCGACGTTCGAGGCGAAGGCGCCGACATAGAAGCCGGTGGTGTGCTGGATGTCGATCGTGCCCTGCACGGCCGGGCGGTTGCGCGTCTGGCTAACGCCGCGGAACAGGTAGTCGGACGAGATGGTCGGCGTGACGCCGATGGTCAGCCCCGCACCCTCCAACTCGAAGGCGCCGGCCGGAGAGGTTGGAAGGGCGGCAGCGCAACAGACGAGCCCGGCGAGGGTGAGGCCCCGGAGGGCAAGATTGCACTTCATGACAGGATGTCTTTCGCTGGGCAGTAGATCAGTGCGTGCCGTCAAGGGCGAGGTTGAGGCGCAGCACGTTGACGCGGGCCGGACCGAAGAAGCCGAGCAGGGGTGCGGTCGTGTTCTCGGCCAGGACGGCCCGGACCCGGTCCTCCGGCAGGCCGCGCGCCTGCGCGACGCGCGCCACCTGACGAGCCGCGTTCTCCGGGCTGATATCCGGGTCCAGGCCGGAGCCGGAGGCCGTCACCACATCCGCCGGCACGGGCGCGGGCCCTGCTTCCGCAACGCGCTCCTTCACCGTATCCAAAAGGGCCTGGCTCGACGGGGCGCGCTGGGATGTCGCCGAGGCAGCGGCATTGTAAGGCGCGTTCACCGTCTCCGTCCTGTCCTGCGGATCGGGCGCGGTGGTCGCGGAGGGACGCGGGTGGAAGTAGCGGCCGCTGGCGAAGTTCTGCCCAATCAGGGCAGAGCCGGCAACCCGACCGTCCCGCTCTATCAGCGAGCCGCCGGACTCGGCTGGCAGCACGACCCAAGCCAGGCTGGTGAAGGCGGCGGGCATCGCCAGGCCGAGCAGGAGGGTGAAGCCGACGACCATCGTCGCGGCCGGGCGGAGAATGGACATGGTTCAGGCAACTCCGAGGATCTGGATGACAAGGTCGATCAGCTTGATCCCGAGAAAGGGCGCGACGATGCCGCCCAGGCCGTAGATCAGCAGGTTCCGCCGCAGCAGCGCGGCCGCGCCAATCGGGGCATAGTGCACGCCGCGCAGCGCCAGCGGCACCAGTGCCACGATAATCAGCGCGTTGAAGATCACCGCGGAAAGGATAGCGCTCTCGGGGCTTGCCAGGCGCATGACGTTGAGCGTCTGCAGCTCCGGTTATCGCGTGACGAAAATGGCCGGCAGGATGGCGAAGTACTTCGCCACGTCATTGGCGATGGAGAAGGTGGTCAGCGCGCCGCGGGTGATGAGGAGCTGCTTGCCGATCTCCACGACCTCGATCAGCTTCGTCGGGTCGCTATCCAGGTCCACCATATTGCCGGCCTCGCGGGCCGCCTGGGTGCCGGTCTGCATGGCCACGCCGACATCGGCCTGGGCCAATGCAGGCGCGTCGTTCGTGCCGTCCCCAGCCATGGCGACGAGGCGGCCTTCGCCCTGCGCGCCGCGGATGTACTGCAGCTTATCCCGCGGGGTGGCCTCGGCGATGAAATCGTCTACGCCGGCCTCTGTGGCAATGGCCGCAGCCGTCAGACGATTATCGCCTGTCACCATCACCGTGCGGATGCCCATCTGGCGAAGGGCACCGAAGCGCTCGCGGATGCCTGGCTTGACAATATCCTTCAGCTCGACCGCACCGAGCAGACGCCCATCCTTAGCGACGACGAGGGGCGTGCTACCCTGGCGCGCGATGCGGTCCACCGCCTCGCGCAGTGCCGCGGGTACTGCCCCAATTGTGCTGCGGATGACCGCGTCGGCTGCGCCCTTGCGGTACTGACCCGACGGCAGGTCGAGCCCCGAGATACGGGTCTGCGCGGTAAAGGGAACGACCTTCGCCCCGGCCGGAAGCGCGGGCGGAATGATGCCGTGGCGCTCACGCGCGAAGGCGAGGATGGAGCGACCCTCCGGCGTCTCGTCGGCAAGTGAGGAGAGCACCGCAGCCTCCGCCAGTTCACCCTCGGGAATGCCCGGGGCAGTGACGAAGCCAGTGGCCTGGCGGCTCCCGAGCGTGATCGTGCCGGTCTTGTCCAGCAGCAACACGTCCACGTCGCCCGCCGCCTCCACCGCGCGGCCGGAAGTGGCCATTACGTTGAAGCGTACCAGCCGGTCCATGCCGGCAATGCCGATGGCCGAGAGAAGTCCGCCAATCGTGGTCGGGATCAGCGTAACCAGCAGCGCGGCCAACACGGGCACTGAGGGCGGTGCGCCGTTCCAGGAGGCGAGGCCCACCAAGCTCGCTACCGCAATCAGGAAGATGATCGTCATCCCTGCGAGCAGGATGTCCAACGCAATCTCGTTCGGCGTCTTCTGACGGGCGGCACCTTCCACCAGTGCGATCATTCGGTCGAGGAAGGTGGATCCGGGGGCAGCGGTGATCCGGACCACAATCCAGTCCGAGACAACGAGCGTGCCACCCGTCACTGCGCTGCGGTCGCCTCCGCTCTCGCGGATCACGGGCGCGCTTTCGCCGGTCACCGCGGCCTCGTTCACGCTGGCGATGCCCTGCACGATCTCGCCGTCAGAGGGGATGATGTCGCCTGCCTCGGCGAGCACGAGACCACCGACGCGCAGATCGGCGGCATTGCGCGGCTGCCAGATTCCGCGCTCGTCCGGCCGCAGCAGTAGCTTGGCTTGGGTCTCCGTGCGGGCGCGGCGCAGGCTTTCTGCCCGAGCGCGCCCCCTTCCCTCCGCGACAGCCTCGGCGAAGGTTGCAAAGAGGACGGTGAACCACAACCAGAGCGCAATGCACGCCTGGAAAGCCCAAGCTTCGCCCGCGATCGCAGCCCGCGTGGCGAGCACTGTGACGAGAACCGAGACAACTTCTGTGACGAAGATCACGGGGGTTCCGTAGCAGCGTGCGTGGGTTCAGCTTGCGGAAGGCATCGCCGATCGCCCGAGATAGCAGCGCGGGATCCAGGAAGGCCGGGGTGGCGTCGGGTCGGTCACGGGCGTCCTGTCCCGCAGTCGCGTTGTCGAGCATGGAAATGGGCCTCAGAAGGTCTTGCCCGCGAGGATGGCGAAGTGTTCCGCCAACGGACCGAGGACGAGGGAGGGCAGGAACTGAAGACCGCCCAGGATCAGGATCACGCCGGCGAGGAGCCCCATGAAGAGGGGACCGTGTGTCGGAAAGGTGCCGGCACTGGCGGGCGCCTTCACCTTGCCGGCGAGCGAGCCGGCTATGGCCATGACGGGCACCATGAAGGCGAAGCGCCAGAGCAACATGGCAATGGCAAGGGTGCCGTTTAGCCAGGGCGTATCGGCGGTCAGGCCGCCGAAGGCGGAGCCGTTGTTACCGGCCGCGGAGGTGTAGGCGTAGAGCATCTCGCTCAGCCCGTGCGGCCCCGCGGCAGCGATGGAGGATACGGCCGCTGGCAACACCATCGAAACGGCGGTCAAGCCAAGGATGGTGGCGGGCAGCACCAGCACGCCCAGCGTCGCCAGCTTGATCTCCCGCGCCTGCACCTTCTTGCCGAGGTATTCCGGCGTGCGCCCCACCATCAACCCGGCCACGAAGACCGAGAGGAGGACGAAGACAAGCATGCCGTAAAGCCCCGAGCCGACGCCGCCCGGCAGAACCTCGCCAAGCTGGATGAGGAACAGCGGCACCAGCCCGCCCAGCGGCGTGAAGCTATCGAGCATCGCATTCACCGCGCCGCAGGAGGCGCCGGTGGTGGTGGCGGTGAACAGCGCGACGAGCGGCATGCCGAAGCGGATTTCCTTGCCTTCCATGTTGCCCATGGCGGGATCAACGCCGAGTTCGGTCATCAGCGGGTTGCCGGCGGCCTCGGCGGCGTAGATGCCAGCGGTTGCCGCCAGCACGAATCCCAGCATCACGACCAGCAGCGCGCGTCCCTGGCGCAGGTCACTCACGATGCGCCCGAAGGTAAGGCAGAGCGCAAACGGGATTACGGTCTGCGCCCAAATCTGAATGGCGGTTGCAACTGCGCTTGGCCCCTCGAAGGGATGCGCGGAGTTCACGCCGAAGAAGCCGCCGCCATTGGTGCCCAGATGCTTGATGGCGATCTGGAAGGCGGCGGGGCCGAGGGGGATCACCTGCTCCGCACCTTCGAGCGTCGTGGCCGTCACATAACCTGCAAAGGTCTGCGGAACCCCGAGCGCAACAAGTGCGAGGCCGACCACCACGGCCAGGGGCAGCAGGACGTAGAGGGTGATGCGCGTAAAATCAGCCCAGAAGTTCCCGAGCTCGCGGACGCCCCCTCGCGCGAAGGCCCGGGAGACGGCCAGGGCCAGCGCGATGCCACTGGCGGCCGACAGGAAGTTCTGCACGGCGAGCCCAGCCATCTGCGAGAGGTAGGACACTGCCGCCTCGCCCGAATAGGCCTGCCAGTTTGTGTTGGTAACGAAGCTCACCGCCGTGTTGAAGGCGAGCCAGGACGACATTCCGTCGAAACCCTGCGGGTTCAGAGGCAGCATGCCCTGCAGGCGCAGAATGGCGAAGAGCAGCACGAAGCCGGCCGCGTTCGCGGCCAGCATCGCCAGCGCATAGCCGCGCCAGTCCTGCCCGCGCTCGGGATCAACCCCCGCGGCGCGAAAGAACAGCACCTCTGCCGGGCGCAGCCAGGTCACCCGGCCACTGGCCACGGCTGCAATATAGCGGCCGAGCGGCACGGCGGCTGCAACGACTAGGATGAGGACGAGCGCGATCTGCGCCCAGCCAATGAGGGTCATGGGATCAGAGGTCCTCGGGGCGAAGCAGTGCCCAGATCAGGTAGCCGAGCAGGCCAGCGCAGACGGAACCTGCCACGATCAGGTCGAGCATGGCGCGTCAGACGCGGTCGCAGCCGGCAACATAGGCGACCATCAGCGCGAAGGCGCCGAGGCCAAGGGAGAGAAGGAGGATATCGAGCATGGTGCTTCCCTTCCGGCAGAGGCCGGCGAACCGCGGGAAGATGGGCGCGGGGGACATAAAGGAGCCATTCGCGATGGAACTGCCCGGCATAAAAATGGCGTAAAATGGCCGGGGCGGCCTGCGGATTTTGTGCGTGCTTTATGCGTCGTCGGCGAAGTTGCCAACGCGCCTTTAAGGCTCGGCAGCCAGACATGATCCGGGATCAGAATGGAAGCTGGAAAGCATGTCGGCTGCCATCACATCAGTCCGCGAAAGGTTGCAGGACCAGCGGCATACGGCCCGTGCAGCACCCCGCTTTCGGAGCCGTCCGGCTCCGCCGGAGCCCAGGGTCGCGGCGGCCGGCTGCCTCGCCCTGCTTCGCGGCTGGGCCTTCCTCGGCTCGCCGCGATGGGCCTGCAAAGCCCCGTCACGACCGATCCGCTTCTCAGCCAGCTGTGGCTCGGCAGCGCCGTCGTCTGGACTGCCGGGCGCGGGACTGGACGTGTCGCCTGCACACCTCTGTCCGGCCTAGACTGGGGCATGGTTTCCTCCCATCCCCACATTCCGGAACCCGGCCGGCCGGATCCCGATGCCCTGCTGGCCGCAGCCGCGCGGGAGAGCCGGGGACGGCTCAAGGTGTTCCTCGGCGCCGCCCCCGGCGTGGGAAAGACCTATGAGATGCTGACAGAAGCGCGCCGGCGCGCCCTGGGCGGCGCCGATGTGGTCGTCGGGCTGGTGTAGACGCATGGGCGCGCGGAAACGGCGGCACAGCTCGCAGAGCTGGAGGTGCTGCCCCGCGCCCGCCACGACCACCGTGGCCAGCTGCTGGAGGAGTTCGACCTGGACGCGGCACTCGCCCGCCGCCCCGGCATCCTCGTGCTGGATGAGCTGGCGCATACCAACGCCCCAGGTAGCCGCCACCCGAAGCGCTGGCAGGACGTGGAGGAGTTGCGCGCCGCTGGGATCGAGATCTGGACAGCGATGAACGTCCAGCACCTGGAGAGCCTTTCCGATCCGGTTGCGCGCATCACCGGCGTGCGGGTGGCGGAGACAGTTCCCGACCAAGTGCTGACCAGCGCCGACGCCGTGGAGCTGATTGACATTCCGCCCGCTGAGCTGCTGGAGCGGATGCGCCAGGGCAAGATCTACCGCCCCGACCAAGCACGGCGCGCCCTGCGCGGCTTCTTTGGCGAAGGCAATCTGGCGGCCCTGCGGGAGATGGCGCTGCGCCGTGTGGCGGAGCAGGTCGACGCAGACGTCACCGGCTATATGCGCTCGAACGCCATCGCCGGGCCCTGGCCAAGTGGTGACCGGGTGATGGTGTTGGTTGGCGCGGATGCTGCGGCCGAGGCAGTGGTGCGCCAAGCACAACGCATCGCAGCAAGCCTGCGCGCGCCGCTGGTCGCCATCCATGTCGAGCGGCCCGGCGCGGCCGGCGGGGATCCCTCCGCGGCCCTCCGCCTGGCAGAGACACTGGGCGCGGAGACGGAGACGGTGGTCGATACCGACCTGCCCCGCGCCATCCTGGCAGCTGCAAGGTCCCGCAACGCCACCCATCTCGTCCTTGGGCGCGGCCGACCACCCCTCTGGCGTCGGCTGACCGCCCGTAGCCTCTCCGCTATTTTGCTGCGGCGGGCCCACG
Organism: Muricoccus harenae; assembly: GCF_009848505.1. Lineage (GTDB taxonomy): Bacteria > Pseudomonadota > Alphaproteobacteria > Acetobacterales > Acetobacteraceae > Roseomonas > Roseomonas harenae. The sequence continues at coordinate 1,796 of NZ_WWDL01000065.1, read as the reverse complement.
ACTTTGCGCTTCACCTCATGCCCGATCCGGCCGCAGCCGGCCGGCCGACGGCCCCGCGTTTCACTCAGCTCCCTGGCTGGATCGGCTGGGCGGCGATGCCAGGCCTGGTCCTCCTCGCCACAGGTGTTGGCTTCGGACTAGACGGGCTGGTGCCGGAAGGGGCGCTCGGAATGATCTATCTCGCCGCCACTGTCGCGTCGGCGGTTGCCTTCGGCCCGCTACACGGCCTCGGCGCGGCGGCTCTCTCCTTCCTGCTCTGGAACTACCTTTTCATCCCACCGCGCTACACCCTGACCATCGCCGGGGCGCAGGAGGTGGTGGGCGCCGTGGTCTTCGGCCTGGTCGCCCTGATGCTGGCCGGCACTACAGGGCGGCTGGGGCGCTCCATGCGCACGGCGCGGGCGCGCGTCTTCGGCCTGCGCCGCCTCGTCGAATTCAGCCATCGGCTGGGCGCCCCGATGGACCGCGCCACCCTGCTCTCCCTTATTGCCGAGGAGGCCGAGCGTGTCGCCGGCTGTCCCTGCTGCGTGCTGATGCCGCTCTCCGGCGAGAACCTGCCCGGGCTTGGCCTGCCACGCAGCCGACGGGCGGATGACACCGACCTCATCCTTCGCGCCAGCGCGCCTTCGAGCGCCGAGCCGGACGATGCTTCCATGGCCGCGGTACGTTGGGCCTATGCCAAGGGCCGCACTGCCGGATCAGGAACCGACACCTTGCCGGCCGTGCCCTGGAAGTTCCATCCGCTGCCGACAGCACAGGGTGTCGCCGGCCTTGTCGGACTGCGCTTCGCGGACCGGTCGAAGCCCCTGGACGCAGAGCGGGCGCGCACCCTGGACGCACTCCTGGATCAGGCGGCGATCGCGCTGGAACGGGCCGAGCTGATGGAGGAACGGGCACGTGGCGCGGCTCGGGCCGAGGCTGATGAGTTGCGGACAACCCTGCTCACCTCCCTCGGCCATGATCTGCGTACGCCCCTCACCGGCATACGCGGCTCGCTCGAGACCTTGCGGACCATGGGCGATGCCCTGCCGCCGGAGGCACGCGTCGACCTGATTCTGGCCGCAGAGGAGGAGACCATCCGGCTCGGCCGCTTCGTCTCCAACATTCTCGACATGGTGCAGCTCGAGAGCGGGCAGGTAACGCTGCGGCGCGCGCCGCTGGACCTTCCGTCCGCCATCGAGGCCGCTACGGAGCGAGCGGAGAACGCCTCCGGCCGGCGGGTTGAGCAACGGATCGAGCATCGCCTGCCGATGCCATCGCTCGATCCGCTGCTCTTCGATCAGGTCCTCTCCAACCTGCTGGACAATGCCTTGAAGTTTTCTGGCCCACAGGGGCACGTCGCCGTCGCTGTCAGGCGCGAGGGAGCGAATGTCACGGTGCAGGTGGAGGATGACGGGCCGGGAATGCCAAGGGAGGATATCATCCGGATTTTCGATCCCTTCTTCCGCGCATCCCGCACGGACCGGATTGCCGCCGGCACGGGGCTTGGCCTTGCCATCGCCCGCGGGCTGACGCGGGCGATGGGCGGACAGATCTTGGCGGAGAGCCCCATCCTGGATGGGCGCGGCACGCGCATGTCGCTGCGCTTCCCTGCATGAGCGGCCCCGTTGAGGCGCTGGCGACGCCCCGCATCCTGGTGGTGGACGACGAGGCGCAGATCCACCGCTTCCTAGTGGTTTGAGTTAGAAATTCTCTGGCAGAAGCGTCCGACGCTGGCGAGGATGTCGTCGGCGGACTTGGTCCAGACGAAGGGCTTCGGCTCGGCGTTGGTCTGGTCGATGTAGCCCTGGATGGCG
>NZ_WWDL01000064.1 GCF_009848505.1 Muricoccus harenae | reverse complement strand
ACTGCACGACGGCTTCCAGCAGCGGCAGCATCGGCTGCAGCTGGGAGAGCTTCTTCTCGTGGATCAGGATGTACGGGTTCTCGAGCTCGGCAATCATCTTCTCCGCATTCGTGATGAAATACGGGGAAAGGTAACCACGATCGAACTGCATCCCATCGACGACCTCGAGCTCGGTCTCGATGCTCTTGGCCTCCTCGATGGTGATAACACCCTCGTTGCCGACCTTCTCCATCGCCTGGGCGATCATCGCGCCGATTTCGGTCTCGCCATTGGCAGAGATGGTGCCAACCTGTGCGGTTTCAGCCTGGGTGGAGATCTTCTTCGTGCGCAGCGCCAGCTCACTAACAACGGCTGAGACGGCAAGGTCCACACCACGCTTCAGGTCCATGGGGTTCATTCCGGCGGCCACGGCCTTGACACCTTCACGCACGATGGCCTGCGCCAGCACAATGGCCGTGGTGGTTCCGTCGCCGGCGATGTCGTTCGTCTTGGAGGCCACTTCGCGCAGCATCTGCGCGCCCATGTTCTCGAACTTGTCGGCGAGCTCGATCTCCTTGGCGACGCTGACGCCGTCCTTGGTGATCCGCGGTGCCCCGAAGCTCTTGTCGAGCACCACATTGCGGCCCTTCGGGCCCAGCGTGATCTTCACGGCATCGGAGAGAATGTCGACGCCGCGCAGCATCCGTTTGCGCGCATCTTCGCCGAAGCGAACGTCTTTGGCTGTCATTGGAGGCGTGTTCCTATCCGAATGCGGAGGGATGGCGTGTCGCAGCTGGGAATCAGGCGACCTTCCGGGTGACGGCCGGAGCACCCTCGATCACTCCCATCAGATCTGCTTCCTTCATGATCAGGAGATCCTCGCCGTCTAGCTTGACCTCGCTGCCGGACCACTTGCCAAACAGCACGCGATCCCCGGCCTTCACCACAAGGGCGACCACTTCGCCACGCTCATCGCGCGCACCGTCGCCCACCGCGACGATCTCGCCTTCCTGAGGCTTCTCCTGGACAGTGTCCGGAATGATGATGCCCCTTGAGGTTTTGGTCTCAGCGTCAATGCGGCGGACGACAACCCGGTCATGCAGGGGACGGAATTTCATAAAAGCGGAGCTTTCTAGGGGCCAGCACAGGGCTGGTCTGCTTGCCCACTGAGCGAGGGCCGGCCGTTGGAACGACACTTGGCACTCTGCACGGGGGAGTGCCGAGGACGTGGGGCGCGGGGGAAGTACTTACAAGGGATCCCAGCCCAAGCCTGCCCGAACCAGCAAGGAGTTTCCTTATGCTGGATCTCCAGGATTTTGGAGCGTCCTGTTTCGACGACGTCACCCACGAGGCGGGTGGCCTCCGCCAGGATCTAGTCGAGGCCCTTGGATCGCAGGGCGAACTCACCGAAGTCAGCGAGCACCTGCTGTCACTGCATCATCTTCGTATGAACAGCCATCACGGATCCCGTTCACTGGTAACCTCACCTTTGCGGCGGGGGAGCGATCCCTCGGAGCCGGTGAGACACCGCGCAGGACCGGAGCAACGCTGAATTGCCGGACTTTTAAGGTTAAATTCCGCGAGGCCTACCGGAGGGGCTATCACAAGCTGGCCCGTCGGTAGCCATTCAGGATGCTCAGCATGGCTTCCGCGCCCGGATCGCGGCTCTACCGGTGGACCGGCAGGATCGGGTCGGCGAAGGGGTACGGGGGCAGCAAGCCTGCGCCCGTGCGGTCGCCGCCTCGACCGAGCCCTGCCGAGCGACGGTCAAGGTGGCACGGGAGGGGAGTGCCGCCGCGCTGCTGTGCTTCGCTCTGTCTGGCGCGCCAGACAAGTCAATGTCGCTGTCATGGAGCAGGAAATCGCCGCGGATCGAGACGTGCCCCGGAAGGAGCCATTCCGGCGGCACGTCAGCTGCTCGCGAACGAAGGTGAGACCGGAGTAAGCGATGCTTCGCTGGCCGGCCACCCCATGTAGGCCAGTCTATCGCATCGGCCAAGCGTACATGAGACCCCCGCGCGTCCACAGATCGTTCGCGCCGCGCGCGAGACCTATTTGGGTATTGGGCCCGATGGTACGGTCGTACAATTCGCCGTAGTTCCCCACTGCTCGGACCGCGTCATATAGCCAGCTCGGCTGCAGTTTGATGGCCTGCCCGAGGTCCGGGACCGCGCCCAGCAGACGTCGGACTGCCGGGTTGGAACTGCTGGCGCGCATCTGCTCGGCATTAGTGCTAGTCACGCCTAGCTCTTCCGCCTCGATCAGCCCGTTGAGCACCCAGCGGATAACGTCGAACCACTCCTGGTCGTCGCGACGTACCACCGGACCGTAGGGCTCCTTCGAGAACCGTGCTTCCAGAATCACGTACTCGTTGGGCCGGCTGAACTGGCTTCGCAGGGCCGCCAATTGGGTGGCGTCGGTCCCGATCGCGTCGCACCGCCCTGCCTGCAGCGCCTGGGCATTGTCCTGCATACGTTCCTGCAGCACCGGCGTGAAGCGGAGATTGGCGGCACGGAAGGCGTCCTGCGTGACTAGCTCATTGGTGGTGCCGGGAGACAGGCAGATCGTCATGCCGTCCATTCCTCGGATGTCCGTGACATTGGTATCGCGGCGCACCATGAAGCCGTGGCCATCGTAGAGGTTTGCGGCAACCATGCGGAGACCAAGATTGGTGTCACGAACCATCGTCAACGTTGTCTGGCGGATGAGGACGTCGATCTCACCGGACTGCAAGGCGGTAAACCGCTGTACGGCCGTGAGCGGAACGAACCGCACCTTGTTTGGGTCCCCCAGCACCGCAGCGGAGACGGCGCGGCAGAGATCCGTGTCCATTCCGCGCCAGACGCCCTGGCTGTCCGGAAGCGAGAACCCCGCCACGCCGACATTCACGCCGCAGGCGAGCACGCCGCGTTGCCGCACTCCATCCAGTGTCTGCCCCGCCCTTACGGTGGTGCAGCCCAGCATCAAGGCGGCCGCAACCAGCGTAGGTGTCAGTAAGCCTCTCAGCATGTCATTTTCCTCCCTTTCTTTGATTCGAGCCGAGGGGACGGCCCTTAAGCGTCAGGCCGTCTGACGGAACTGTAGCAGATCTCAGCCAAATCTACGGTGAGGCGGCCACAAGTGGCCTCACCGACAGCCATCCAACCTCAGTATGGCCCCGGCGCCCTGCGCGCGGCTCCGATGGTCATGCCGACACCGCATGGTGGCGCCCTCACTCCGGCGCTGCTGATCTGCAACCCCAGGGAATGTTTGCGCCCAGTTTCTGCCGTTGCTCCAACCTTCTCCAGGAGACCGTTTCTCCGGGGTGGTTGGTATCGCGCTTTTCCGTGTGCATCCGCTACATTTCCGGCGTGCACCTTGATACTTCGAAGGTGGAGCGAGCGCCTTTTTCTCTCTCCAGAGACACTTTCGTCGCCGAGGCTTGGGACTTGGGTGATTTGGTCTGCAAGTCTTGATTCGTTGCAATCGCACGACCTTCGCTAGCCAGCATCGCCCGGAGTTGGTGTTTCCTTTCCCCGGGCGGTCGAACTCTTCTCCCCCTCCTGCGCTTAACTCCGGAGCCCAGGTGGTTCCGATCGTAAGTGGTGCCCTGACCGTGGAAACTGCCCCGCCACGCCATTCCCCTCCATCCCCTCTTCGGTAAGGACGCATGACGGCCAGCAACCTGCTCCCTGATCTTTACATCCTCGCGCTCACCGGCTTCGGAATTCTTATCGCCCTCGTCGCTTGGCTGCCCCTGGTCCTCAAGCGCCTGCCGCTCTCCCTGCCGATCGTCTGCATCGCGCTTGGTGCTGCACTCTTCTCCCTTCCGCAGGTCACGATCCGTCCACTTCCCCTCGATCACCCGGAGATCACCGAGCGCTTCACCGAGTTCGTGGTGATCATCGCGCTGATGGGGGCGGGCCTGAAGCTCGACCGCATCTTCGACTGGCGACGGTGGGCCGTGACATGGCGCCTGCTCGGCGTGACCATGCCGCTCGGAATCGCCGCCATCGCCCTACTGGTGGGATGGGGGCTGGGGCTTCCCTGGGTCATTGCCCTCCTGCTCGCGGCCAGCCTCGCCCCCACCGATCCCGTTCTGGCCGCAGATGTCCAGGTCGGGCCGCCCAAGACCGGCGAGGAGGACGAGGTACGGTTTGGTCTAACTTCGGAGGCCGGGCTGAATGACGGCCTGGCCTTTCCTTTCGTCCATCTCGCGATCGCCCTGGCTGCGGTCGCCGGCACTAATGAGCCCTGGTTCGCCGAGTGGTTCACTTACCGCGTGCTGTGGGAGATCGGTGCTGGTGTCGGCGCCGGCTGGCTGATCGGTCGCGCCTTTGGATGGCTCACCTTCCATGTCCCGGCCGAAACCAAGCTGGCCAAGACCGGTGACGGGCTGATCGCCCTGTCTGCCACTCTGGTCTCCTACGGGCTGACGGAGATTATCCACTCCTACGGCTTCCTGGCCGTTTTCGCCACGGCAGTCGCCTTCCGCCATGCGCACCGCGAGCATGATTTCCAGATCCAGATGCACGCGATGACCGAACAAATCGAGCGCATTGCCATGATGGTTCTGCTCCTGCTTTTCGGCGGTGCACTGGTGAGCGGCCTGCTCTCGCCCGTGACCTGGGCTGACATCGGGATCGCCACCGTGATCTTGCTGGTCATTCGGCCGGTGACGGGCCTCATCGGTCTGATCGGCTTCCGGGCGGATGGGGGCGAGAAGCTGACCCTGGCCTTCTTCGGTATCCGAGGCGTCGGCTCGTTCTACTACCTGGCTTATGGGCTGAACCACATGGAAGTGGCAGGCGCTGAGCGCCTTTGGGGCCTTGTGGGCCTCATCGTCCTCATGTCGGTCCTGCTGCACGGTCTTACCGTCACCCCGATTATGCGATCCCTTGATCGCCAGCAAGGCCGTGACCCGGATGCGGAAGAAGCGACGCCGCCCCCGGGACTCCAGGGACCGGCAAACTCATGAAGGTTAGGGAGGGCAGCAATGTCCTCTGCCAGACCATCGCTCCAGCGCCAGATCCCCGATGTGAGGGTCAAGTTCGTGGGAGGCCGTCGCCACCTCCCGCAGCTCCCGGCTGGCATGGGACCAGTACAGCACCGTGACCTGGAAACCGTCCGCCACGGCCACCTGCGGCGTTCACCCCTATGTCCGAGTTTGGCCGAAAGCAGCATTTTCGCTATCGGGCCGCTGCTCGGAGGAAGCCGCCGATGAGCAGTCCGCGGCTTCCCGCGCGGGACCCGAGGCATCTCGTTGGCGTCGACCTGGCGACTTTCCTTGTCGCAGCCGTAGAGGAATTCCTGGCGGCAGGTCTGCGGCCGACATCATCCGCCAGGTCGGCAACTACGCCGAGAGCTATGACCGCCGCCTCACGCCGCTTGGGCTGGACCCACTGTTAGGCCGCCCCGGGCCACAAGACCCCGGTCGTACTTCCGCCAGTTCCGGGTCCGGTAGCGGGTCTTGGGACGGCCACCCGGTGCCGATGCCTTGCTCATGCGTTGCCCTCAGGCCGTATTGCGCAACGACGCCGCTCACAAACCATGTCACCCTGCCTAGGCCTCTTCCCCCGTCGCAGAAAAATCCGCCCCGGCTCAGGGCCGTGATCCGCTGTGGCGGCGGGCGGGTCGCGTTAGATACGGTTTCCGTGCGAGAGATGCCGTTGATGCCCCCTTATGTCCCCTTGTGCACCGTGTGCGCGCTGCAGTGCCTATGAGTGTGCCCCGCCTGGAATGGACCGGAGGCACTGTCGCCCATGACGCGGCCTGGCTGTCTGGATCGGGTGCCCTCCCTCCCCGCCGCGTCGAAGCCGTCGATGACACGGTGCGCGCTGACGATGCCTTCCGTCTGGCCTGCGAGGGCGTCGGGCTACTGTGGCGCGGCGACTTCCAGAACGCCCGGCAACTGCTCACCGCGCTGGCGCGTCGCCTGGACAAGCGCGCGGCACGCAGCCGCCTGCCCGACGACATGCCTATGCGTGAGCGCTTCAACCGCTATCGGCTAGGCCAAGCGCATCGCGCGCGCATCCTGGGCATGGTGCTGATCCCGCTCGACGCCGCCCAGGCAATTCCCCTGCGACGCGCCCCGGATGTGCGTGCGGCCTTGCATCACGCGCTCGGCCTGCCCGTGGGCAACGCCGTGGTACCGCTGCGCGAGTTACAGGGAATGGTGGGTGCCTACGAATGGCATCGCAAGGGTGTGCCCGTCGCGGCCCTGGGGGGCGCGACAATTCACCCAGACTTCGGCGTGTTCTCGCCGATCCGCGGTGAATACCTCGACCTGGTCGCGCGCGCGCCATTGCCGGTGGGCGGGCCTGCCTTCGATATTGGCACCGGCACCGGCGTGCTGGCAGCCGTGCTGGCCCGACGCGGTGTACCGACGATCATCGCCTCCGACCTATCGCCGCGCGCCCTGGCCTGTGCACGCGCCAATGTCGAACGGCTGGGCCTGACCGGACAGGTCGCGGTACGAGAGGCCGACCTGTTCCCGCCGGGGCGCGCCGCCCTGGCGGTATGCAATCCGCCCTGGTTGCCGGGCAAGGCGTCCTCGGCACTTGAGCAGGCGGTATATGATTCAGACAGCCGCATGCTGCGCGGCTTCCTGGACGGATTGGTGGGGCACCTGTTGCCGGGCGGAGAAGGCTGGCTGATCCTCTCCGATCTTGCGGAACATCTCGGCCTACGCAGCCGCGGCCAATTGTTGGGCATGATCGAGGCAGCCGGGCTGGCGGTCATCGAGAGGCTCGATACCCGGCCGCGACATGGCAAAACCTTCGACGCCAATGACCCGCTGCATGCCGCACGACTTCAGGAGACAACCTCGCTATGGCGCCTGGGTGCGGCGCGACCCTGAGGACGGCGAGCGCGTCCCTGCGGCGGGATGGGCTGGGCGTGGGTGCGCGAGCGGCGCGGTTGTGCAGGACCGGCTTCATTGCACAATGCGCCCAGGCTCGTATGCACTCGCTGCTGACCAAGTTTACGAACGCTGGTTTCGCAGGTCTTTCTTCGTCGACCGATACACTTTTTGCTGCGCAGCCAGACGACGGCGTCCGACCTCCTGCGCCATCCGGTCTTTCGTCACCCCCAACGCCGCCAGCTCCCGGCTCAGCTTCTGGAAATGCGCCCAGCGGTCAGCATCGAGGAGGCCCTCGTCCAGCGCGCCGCGCACCGCACAGCCCGGTTCGCTGCTGTGCCCACAGTCGCGAAACCGGCAATTCTGGGCCAGCTGTTCAATATCGTCGAAGACCGTGCTGAGACCCTCATCCGCGTCAATCAGGCCCACTTCGCGTATGCCAGGCGTGTCGAGGATCAGCCCTCCACCAGGAAGTAGGACGAGTTGGCGATAGCTGGTGGTGTGACGCCCCCGGGCATCCGCCGCGCGGATATCCTGGGTCGCCATCCGTTCCTCGCCCAGCAGGGCATTCACCAGGGTGGATTTGCCGACGCCTGATGAGCCAATCAGCACACAAGTCTCGCCCGGCGAGATGTGATCCTTCAAGCTGCCCAGGCCAAGACCCTGGCGCGCCGAAACGACGAGCACCGGGCAGCCTGCCGCCAGGGTGGCTATCTCGGCGGCCTGACCCTCGGATTGCTCGCACAGATCGGCCTTGGTCAGCACCACCACCGGCCGCGCACCACTTTGCCAGGCCGCCGCGAGGAAGCGCTCAAGCCGACGTGGATTGAGGTCGGCGTTCATCGAGGTGACGACGAAGACGACGTCGATATTGGCGGCGATGACCTGCAGTGTCTGCACGCTGTCGGCCGCCCGACGCACGAAGGCCGTGCGGCGGGGCAGGACGGCATGGATGGTGGCTGTCCCTTCGCCGGCGTTTGCCGACAGAGCCACCCAGTCACCGGCGGCCGGATGGCCCGCCTCCCGAGCCTCATGGCGCAGGCGGCCGGAGAGTCTGGCGCTCAGGTTGCCGCCATCCGTCACCACCAGATGCGCTTCGCGCTGCTGGATGATGATACGCCCGGGAAGGTAGCCGGCGCGCGCATGCGGTTCGAAGGCCAACCGCAGCGCATCGGACCAGCCATACTGCTCGATCAATGGCGGCACTCTCACATGGGGTGGGCACTCTAGCACCGACCGGACGGCAAACCGACCAATTTGGGCTGTGGCCAGTTGCAAGGCTGTTGGCCCGACACTGCACAGGTAGCGGTGTATTGCGCCGACGATGCCGCGCAGCCATGCCTTGCTAAGGGACTGGCGCCGTCCCGCTGGACAATAGCCCCGTCGGTCGCCTGAGCAGAACCGCTCATGGCGCTACCGGAACAGGTGATAGGCAGCTTTATTCCGCCGGCAGCGTGAAAGCCGCCATTCCGCTGCCGGGACGGAGGTTCCGTCCTCCAGCAGCTGCGAGAGGATGTTCGTACGCCGGGCGATCGGATCGAGGCGGGCGGTCTACCAGCATTACCCCAAGCGGCCGGCACCGGGGCAGCGCCAGAGGATGGCTGGGCCCCGCCCCGCCGCGATCCGCTTGATGTGGCGCCTGGCAAGCGGTCCCCCTGCCTTGTGGCGGACAGGAAACCCCTCCGCCCCGCGGCAGTTCCGGGGCAGAACGGAACGAGGCCCTGGGAGGCTCCCGATGAGCGGCTCGGAAGACGCGTACATGAAGGAGCAGGCAGAGCAGTTGGCCCTTCATCTGCGGCTGACCGACGGGAAGTCCGGCTACGTCGAGGCCTCACCCGACGCATTCCACGTCTATGTCCGGCGAAAGTGGGCAGGGAAGCAGATCACCTTCTGGGACGGGATGCCGGTCGAGTGGCATGAGAACGTCAGCACCTACAAGGCTGCCATGCGCGCGGAGGTGCCGTCCTGCCCAGCATTTCCTGTCCGGCCAGACCGAACTATGGGTGACGCCTTCCTGGCCCAGCGAGTTCCGATGCCCGAGCCCCAAGCCGCAACGATCCCGTCCCCGAAGGGTGCCCCCAACGGTCTTGAACGCCTCCCCCTGGACCGCCTGGATCAGGCCGTACGCGACATGGCCACCAAGATGAAGGAGCTGCGAGCCGCCCTTATGGAGCAGGAGCGACGGGCTGACGTTGCGGAACGGCAAGCCGCGGAGCTTGAGCGGCAACTCGCTATCGCGGAGGCGAAGCTGGCGGTGGAGACGATGCACTCGGCGGGCCTGGCGGCGCAGGCATCCCATATGATGGCCATCGCCATCGAGGCCGACGTGCTCGCCCTGTCGGAACTGCCGGAAGATGGGCACGGCGGCGTGGCACCCAAGAGCCGCCTGACGCAGGTCTACGATGCGGCCTTCGACGCCAAGGGCGCCGAGCTCGGCATTGAGGATCCTGCCCAGTTCCGGGAGGCATAAAGCGGGGAACAGCCCTTTTTGAGCAGGCTGGCTGCCGTGTGGTGGGCCTTGAGGTGGTGGCGTCGATCATCAGGCGCTCCGGCTCGCACGCCCGGCCTGCGAGCGCGGCGAAGATCCCGTTGAGCGCCCCAAGGCAAATCCGTCGCACGAAGCGGTTGTAGAGATCCTTGTGCGGCCTATACCCGGCCGGGACGTCGCGCCAGCGCAATTCATTGCGAATGCGATGGATGATGCCGCTGACCACGCGCTGGTCGACCCGCAGCACCCTATGCGAGAGCGGGAAATACGGCGCAATCCGCCGGATCTGCGCTTTTGTCAGCCAGAGCAGGTCAGCCATGGCAGCACTTCCAGCGGCCATGGAGTCAGCCAATCAGATGAGGCCCTACCCCAAATCAATGGGTCCTGCTCCTAGCATTACAGTTGCGCGTTACGTTTGAGGTGGGCTTGCTGGGCGACAGCTTGATGTGCTCGTCGCCAGAGTGACCATGCGATGACGTGGGCGGGCCGGATTTTGCGTTGGGCCAGGCGGACGGCTATGCGGCGGACTTCCTGGATAGACCAGCGGACGAGTGCCCGTCCTTGCGACTCACGCGGGCTGAGGTTTGCTCGTCTTCGACGTTTGCGTGATTTCGGATCACCGCCATCATGGCGAAAGCCAGCATGACCAGCGACACGTGTCGATGCCAGCCGTGCCAGGAGCGTGTTTCGTTGTGGGTCAGGCCGAGTTCGTTCTTGGCGGTCTCGAAGCTGTCCTCG
>NZ_WWDL01000063.1 GCF_009848505.1 Muricoccus harenae | reverse complement strand
GTTCGGATAGCGTAGGCTGCCGGTGTCGTGCCACAAGCGGCGGATCGTCTGGACCGCGAAGGCCGCGGTGTCATGGTCCATGCCGACACTGACCCAACCCGCATTGGCGGCGAGATCGTAGATGCCACAGGGCACCGCCCGCCCCAGCTCCTTGATGAGGAAGTCATGCACGCGGACTTCCTCCGGCTCGCCTCGTGGGCGCCATTCGCGTCCGGCGTTCTTGAAGTCGCCGACCAGTTCCTTCTTCTTCGTGTCGACGGAAATCACCGGCTGCTGCTCGGCCAGCGCCCGGGTCACACTGTCGTTGATATGGGCGAACTGCGCGTCGCGGTCTGGATGGCTGCCGCCCTCGCGGGTCTTGCGGTTGCCCTGCAAGCTGAACTTCTGCTGCTTCAGCACCTCGCCGACCACGGTGTGGCTGATCCGATGGCCACGTTCCGCCAATTCTGCCGCCAGGCGGCGCAGGCCCTTGCAGGTCCAGCGCAGCAGCGACATCGGGTCGCCCCGCTCGCTCAGCGACACCAGCGCCAACAAATCGCCCACCAGCGTCGCCTCCGTCATCGCCAGGGGCTTACGTCCGCCACCCGGACGGCGCACCCGTCCAGCTTCCGGCGGCACAACGCTGTCCAGTTCCAGCAAGCCGCGGCCGATCGTGCTGGCCGCAATCCCGGTCGCCCGCGACACCGCCGCGATGCCGCCATACCCGGCCGCACGCGCCTCGCTCGCCGCCAACAACCGGCGCGCCCGCTCATTCAGATGCGGTGACAGCAGTGCAAACCGCGCTCGGATTACCTTGGGATCGATCATCCCAACAGGCTATGGGATCGCCAACGATACAGGAATCCTGTCGAACACCCCCGCTCAACCCGATTCCGTTATTGCCTGACGAGCCCTTAGTGCCTCTCTCGACCAGAGCGCCTCGACCAGTGAACGTGGCGGCGGCCATCGATCTGGCTGCGCTGGCGCTGGTGTTTCGCTCCTGTGAGGCTGACGGCAAACCGCACTACGATGTCCTCGACCGCTGCTACCTGAACGAGGCAGTGGTACTGGATGCACGGTACCCCTCCTATCCGGGCTGCCTGCGAAGAGTCGGCTGATCGTCACCCCGGGCAATGAAACCGACATGCAGACGGTTGAGAAGGACCTCCGTAGCTTGGTCGCATGGTTCCGGATCAAGAGCTTTGCCTTTGACCCCTGGCAGGCGCGGCAGATGCGCCAGTCCCTCGCCGCCGACGGCCTGCCTGTGGTCGAGTTCCCCATGCGCAGCAGATGTGGGGCGGGAGGGCACTTAGTGACTGTTTGAGGAATCAGCGATGGGCGACCCTTCGCAGGAGGAGGGCGCCCATGGCGACATGGATCGTGGCCTCGGATAGATCGGGCGTCGCTCGTAGTCCCGGACGAGGCGGCGCCAGCGGATCATCCAGCCGAAGGTTCTCTCCACCACCCGGCGGCGCGGGAGGACCCCGGGAACCCGGCCTTCGGGTCGGACCTGCGGACGATCTCGACGACGAGATCGAGAAACGTGGCCTTGTCCATCAGCTTCGTCCGGTCATGGCCCGCATTCGCGAAGAGGTGCTTCAGCCACGGCCAGTGGCGGCGGATGGTCCGGAACAGCAGGCGCCGGACGAAACGCCGAAACCACCAGTACACTGTCTGCCAAGGCCCGAAGTGGACCGGCAGCCCCCGGCGCTCCGGGCCAGGTGGCGAATGGTGTTCCACACCTCGCGCAGGTCCACCGAGGGCTGGCGGCCCCGCCGCACGGGGCGCGGCAGCAGCGGTTCAATCCGCGCCCACTCCTCGTCCGTCAGGTCAGACGGGGAGCGCTTCGTCTTGCGGGCAAGCTCGGCCATCCGCCCACATGTCTCTCGGGGCCACATCTCGAGCTTGAATCACCCCGCCCGAGCCATGCCCAGACATTCTCAAACAGTCACTTAGCGAGTTTGGAACTCACGTAGCCGGTGCCAGTATTCATCGGCACCCCCTTCGGGACTCCCCTCCTGCTGCCATAACACGTAGGCACGCTCACGGAGATGCTGGTCGAGAGCACGATGCCAGTATTCGTCCGCTCGCCCTTCTAGACGGCCTTCCTGTTCCCAAAGAAAATAGGCGCGTTCGCGGACGGCCTGTTCCAAGCCAAGTTTTGTTTCTGACGTGGTGCTTATCTCGTCACCGTAGGGTTGCATCGGGCCTCCCCGGCTGAGGTGCATCCGAGCGGTTAAGCTTCCGAGTTCAGCATCAGGGACCAACTGTCCATGAGCAGCCGCCTCCAACGCCTTGGCCTCGTATTCAGCATCGCTGACATCTCCACCCGACTTATCGAGTGTGATGGGGTAGGTGTGAATGACCATTCCATGGCTGTCTAATACGTCCACCAGACGCTCTGCCATTACACTGTTCCTTTCCCAACTGTACCGCCCGCGGTTATCGACCTATCGTGTCACAGTGTGTGCGGCGGGAGCCGCAGTTGAAAGCTGATCCTGCTGGACGACATCGGGCAGTCTGAACCTGCGGAGCTGCCGAGGAAGTAAGCATGGTGAGTAGACACCACAAGCCGGAGCGAGCCGCCCGGAATACTTCCAGCACCACCGCCCAGCCCTGCTCCATCATCCTTGTCACCACGGTCGGGCTCCCCGGAAGCGGCCCACAATGAATTTCCGGTCAGCAAGTCAGGGAAGCCAGCCCGAGTTCAACTCTCCGGAATCCGTCCACAAGGCCCGGCCGCACTTGGCGTGCGGTTGAGCGCCAGAACTGTGGAGCAAACCTCTCTAGGCCACGGCGGGCTAGCACAGGGCTAAGACTCCAAGAGTTTCTCGACCGCTGTGACCAGCTCCGCCCGCGAGATGGGCTTCGCCAGCAGCGGGTGCTCCCGGTGCGCCGGATGGCCGCAGATCCGCAGGTCGCCCGTGGCGAACAGATAAGGCACGTCAAGCTCATTGAGCCGGTCCGCCACCGGGTAGACCGTATCACCGCCGCCCAAATTGATGTCCAGCACCGCACCGTCGAGCCCGCTGGCCTCATTCTCGATGAGCTCAAGAGCCTGCTCCACACTGGACACAGGTCCAAGGACCTCGGCTCCCGCTCCCGACAGCCATCGCTCCAGCTCGACGACGATCAGATACTCATCCTCGACGAGGAGGATCCGGCGGCCGACCAGCGGTCGTGTGGCTTCGGGCATCAAACCTCGCATGCGGGCTGGGGCGATGGACATGACAGAACTTTCTGGCCGTCATCGTAGTCTGGGTCAGTTGATCGGCAACTCAATGCGGCAGCGGACGCCGCCCTCGCCCAGCACGTATTCGGTCCGGCCGCGGAGCGCATAGGACAGCCCCCGCTCAATCAGCTCGCGACCATAGCCGCGCCGCGCCATATTCTCGGGCTGCAGGTCAACACCGCTCTCTGCCCAGGTCAGCGCAAGGCGGCGGCCCTTCTCATTTCGACTTACCGCCCAGCTGATGGCGAGCCGCCCCGCGCCTTCCCGCAGGGCCCCATACTTCACGGCATTGGTGGTCAGCTCGTGCAAGGCCAGGGTGAAGTTCTGCACCTGCTGGGAGGTGAGGTGCACCTCCGGGCCGGAGACCAGCACCTTCGGAGGCCTCGCCTCCACATGGGCCGCAAGCTCGGCCTGAACCAGCGCGCCAATCTCGGCGGTGTCGCTACCGAACTGGCTGAGCAGGCCCTGTGCCCGGCTGAGCGCCTTGAGCCGGGCGTGGTAGGCCTCGACGGCCTCACCCTCACCCAGCGTCTTGGAGGCGACCGCGGCCACCACGCCGAGAAGGTTGCGGCTGCGATGCTGCAACTCGGCAACCAGCACCTCCAGCCGGGCGGCGTTTTCGCGCAGCTGCTCCTCTGTCCGGCGGCGCTCAGTGACGTCCTGGCCGATCTTCAAGAAGCCAAGCAGCGTGCCGCTGGGGTCGCGCAGCGCGCGGATGGAACCCTCGATGAAGACGCGCCCGCCGTCCTTGCGAAGGTGCCAGCGGACATCCGGCGCAACACCCTCTTTGCGCGCCAACTCGAACTCCCATTCGTCCTGGCGGCTCTCCCGATCCTCAGGTGTGAAGATGATGGCGCCGGGCTGCCCGACTGCCTCCTCTGCCGTCCAGCCAAAGACGGCCTGAGCCCCGGGCAGCCAGTCGGTGATCCGGTCCTGCGGGTCGGTGAGGAAGATGGCGTAGTCGAGTACCGCTTCCACGGTGAGGCGGAAGCGCTCCTCAGTTGAGCGAAGGGCGCCAGCCATAAGCAGCCGGCCGATGGCTGGGCCGAGAATGGCGGCGTAGGTCCGCAGGAACTGCGTGTCCTCCTCATCGAAGTCGCGCGGTCGGACATCATCCACCTCGAGCAAGCCATAGGGTCGCCCGCCGGGGAGGAAGATAGGGACATTCGCCAGCGCGACCGCGCCGGCCTCCTTCATGAACAGCGGGACGTCGTAACGCGCCTCCTTAGCGATGTCCCGCGTCACGACCGGCTTGGCGGCCTTGATCGCGAAGGTCTCGGACGAGTGCTCCTGCATGGGCAGGCGCAGGTGACCCACGATGCCAGGAGCCCAGCCGACCGCGGCGCGCACCCATAGCGATTGCTCCTCGTGCTGGATCTCCAGGACCTTGGCCCGGCCGGTTCCGAGCGCCTCGCCCACCAGGCGGCAGGCCTCGGCAAGCACCCCTTCAAGATCCTCTGAGCGCAAGGCGAAGTCGCCGAAGTCGGCGAGCACCTGCTGTCGATTCAACATCCCCCCGAACTCGGCATCACAACTCCCCGCTCTGAAACGACCTTCTGACATCAGGGGGAGCGGCATCTCAGGTGCCATTCGGCACCCTAGCCATATGCATCAACGTGCGACGGGTTCTAAAGTATGACCGCCAATGGTCGCTCGATGGCCCTCTTACCCCATCCTAACTGGACTTTGGCCATTCAGGCGGCGAGGCAGAGAGCATAAGCGAAGCCCTCACGAAGGGCTGGCGGGAATTTCGCGGTTTAGACTAACTGCCGGAACACCACGAAAGTTTGCTCGCTCCAGATGGCCCTTCGTACCACGGCGAGCGTTCCGGCGAGGGCCGATTGCAGAGGTTGTGCGACGCGAACGCTGCCATGGATCCGCTGACTGACCGATTGGATCTGCCTGACAGTTCCTTGCTCCGCATGAACTTGGCGCCACAGGCTCAGGACGTTGACGTTCTCGATCCAGCCGAGACGGAGCCGCCGATCGCGGAACAGGTGTCCCACCGCAAGGTGAACGTCCTGCCGCGGCACCTCACCTTGGCACTCGGTCAGCTTCAGCTTCCTTGCCTGAGGTGGTCCCCATCGGCCGGACAGTTTGGCGGCCTGGTTAAGCTAGGCTCTGGTTTTCGTTAGGCCGCCAATCTCTCCATACTGCGCGTAGATCAACCGCATCAGCCAGGTTCAGCGGCGTTTCGCCCTGTGCCGGTAGTAGAACCCCGAGCGGCTGAGCGAGACCAACTCGCACTGCCGAACCATCGGCAGCGGCGGGTGATCGGGCTCGCTCATCTGCCGTCGTCGCTCCACGCTCATCGTACGGACGCTTCCGACAAAAGTCCCGTTCCACCAGGAGTTGCCCAACCTTGGCGTGCAGCTTCTCCACCTCGGCCTCCGTCGACTTTGCCGCCTCCTGCGCTGCCGTCTGGCCAGATAACACCCCGGCCATCCCCCCCCAAGGCCTGCCGCCTCCAATTGCCGACCATCGTGTGATGGATGCCGTGCTTGGCCGCCAGCTGCACCGCCGTCAGCTTACCCCGCAGCGCCTTCTTGGCCTTGAACAGGATCCATTCCGCGTATTGCGCTGATTAGCGCCGCTGTCGCGCATCAGGGCCGGCACTGATCCAGCTGCACAACTGCCGACCTCCTGACGCAACGAGCCCCGGCTGGATCTCTCCAGCCGGGGCCCGAAGCCCATCGCAACGCTTGCGCTGCTATGGTGATCTATGGAGCGACGGAGCCCGCCGCTCGGCCCTTAGGCCTGGCGCAAATTGCCGGCTGAGAGCTTGCCCTGCTGACCGCTCTGCACATCGTACTCGAGCTTGTCGCCCTCACGGACGTCCATGCCAGCCCGCTGAACGTCAGAGATGTGCAGGAAGACGTCGCTGGTGCCGTCCTCAGGCTGAATGAAGCCGTAGCCCTTGGTCGTGTTGAACCACTTAACGGTGCCGATAGACATGACTGATTCCGATCAAAACGGAATACCCATGCACAGTATTGCGCAAAGGATCATCTTCACTTTGGAACGAAAACAGACCCGGCACCCAAATGGAAGGGCAGGGGGAGCACACCGAAACAACGAACCTGACTCGCGTAATATGAGAAGTATTTTCCTTTCATGCAAGTCTTATTGTCTAGTCCTTCAGCATCAGGTGGCGGCGCTTCCGGCCAAGCATTGACATGACGGAACTCCCAGCTCAGCGCCCAAAATCGTCTACCTCATCGAGCACAGCTTGCGAGCCGAGGCGGTCAGCGATCCAGCAACCAGTCCAATGAGCGATAATGACCGCGCCGCGAGGGCTGACGGTTCCTCCTCGAATTTCTCCACCGGATGCATTGAACCAGCTATGCTTGCCCAAGCCGGGCTCCGAGAACCCACCGGCTTCAAAGCTCAGGCAAAGACCATCATGGCTAGCGAAGAAGCATGCGCGGCGGCTGTTATCCGCGATCACGTTGAGCCGCTCGTGCGAGCGAAGGGACATGTCCAACCCGTTGGCCCTACGTCTCAGTTCATGTGGAACGCGGGTTCATTCCGATTTGCGCTCCGGACGGCTTTGAGCCCAGAGCCATTGCTTTCCGACGCGCCGGCCTATGCCAAGGCTCAAGGCGAGACAGAAGCTCACCGGATGCTCCCGAACGGGATGGATATTTGGCACAACGAAAAGGTGCTGAGCATCGAATGGGACGCGGCCGAACTGAAGGTGATCAAGTTCGAACGAGGGCTTTGGGAGCAAGAAGTGCTGATGCTCGCCGAGGGTGCTCCGACGCAAGAGCATTTGGCGCAGCGCAAACTCTGACCCATGCTTGAGTGGTGTCTCGGCAATGTGGCCGGGCACCACGACGGCCGCGGCAATTTCTACCCGCCCGAGCCTCGGCCGGAGCAAAAGATCGATAGCGCCGCGGATCTCATCATGGTGCTCGGCCGTGCCATTAGCGGCCAAGCCCCCAGCCGGATGCGAATTGATGCTTGGCGAGGCAGCTGGTTCTATGAAGGGCTGCTCCGCATGAGCGGCTATTTTGTACTCATTTTACCACCGTGACGCCCCCTGACCTCCTGCAGTCCAAAGGCCGCACTGATTTCAGAATGCCAAGCTCTATGCTTGGGTTGGTACACGGCGACACGGCTCCGGAAGGCGTTATCGAGACAGGTGGCACCATTTCCATCATCGCAAATGGTTAACGCTCAGCGTCCATCATGCTGTCGATTGTCGGCGGTTCCGGATCCGATGCGAAAATCGGCTTCGATGTTCCATCCGCTTTTTGCAGCACGACGAAAGTCTCATTACCGTTGAGGCCCAGCTTTGAAGCCACTGCGACGGCGGCCTTGATCGCTCCGGCCTCTGACTTATAGCCGCCATAGGCCTTCCCACCTTCGCTGATCGTCCACTCCGAACCGGCTTGATGCACGGTGTAAATCGTCTTCGGCACGCTTTGGGCTTCCTCGCTGATAGAGTGGTGCGCAAGCTATGCTGACTCGGCCCAGAAGGCTACGCGGCAGGTCTCACCAGCCATCCATGCGCAGCGGATCCTACGGCCATTTTCACTGACGCCCTCATGACCTGAGGACGATTGTGAGCAGCCTGAGGCGCTTGGGTTCTCCCCCTAATCATCGCACCGCTGCCTAACGAGCGCCTTACATAACGGGGAACGCATGGCCAAGTAGAGGTTGAACTTCCTTTCGAGGCAACACCGTGTCTCAACCCGATGCATTCGCCCTAGGCCAATCAGAGCTCAACAGGTTCTTGTTCGCCAATGTCGGCGTTGAATCCAACGGAATGACGCTGAGCGTCCTCTCGATCCTTGCGCGCCTCGGACATGATCCCTGGCAGCAGGCGGGACAGCTGGCGGCACTGCCGAAGGCCGCCGCAGTGGACAGGCTGGCCAAGATCATTGCCACTGTGCCGGGCAGCCCCTGGCCGCCTCCAGATGCGAACGCGATCGCCACGCGCTTGGTCGCTCTTCTGCCGAAGCACCAAGACCTACCTACTGTTCCCGCAGCAAAGCTCGCGCTGAATGGTTTTCAGATGTCTTGGCCACGGGCGGTCTTGCTGACCCTGCTGGCGGTTGCCGTTGGTGCGACAATGCTGTCACTGGGCGGTGAGCAAGAGACAGTGCCTCATGGCAGCGCCTTCTCTATCGGAGCGAGCGAGCCACCAACCTCTCCCTGAGCACCTGCAGCAAGGGCGGGGTAGGCTGTGCTGCCTTCGAGCCAAGGGGCAGTGATCGAGCGCATCCGCGGGCGTGCCGGCCGGAAATCGCTTCAGACGCCACCGAACGCCCGGGCGAACTACCCGAGCTTCTTCTTTGCGTCAGCCCGCCGCTCGACGGCCTCAGCCGTCACCTCGTCAGATATGCTGGCAAGCGTGGCTTCGAGTGCAGTCGGTGAAGCTCCCGAGCTGGGAGATGCAGCTCGGCGAGCGGCCTCTTGCCTCAGCAGCTGCGCCGTTCTGGCTTCGCCTGCTTCCGGCGGCCCTTGGTCGTTGTCCATTTCGGAAATTCCAGAGATGTGGCTCGGATCGGGTGGCTAGCTGCGACCGCGTTCGCGAGGAGCGTTGGCGTGCGCTCTGGCAGCCTTGTTCCGGCGCGATCCCACACCCATGTAATGAGCTGCTGGCCGACATGTAAGATGCATGCGTCGCGACCTCCCTAGGAGAGACGCACCCGATGCCCACAGTTGGCGAATTTCACTGTTGTCTGCAGCTCTACTCGGCAGGCCGACGTGTCCCTTCCTGCTCCAGCGTGCGCCGCAGGTCTGTGACAGGTGCCGCTGCAGGGACTGCCCGGCGTGGCGGCTGGATAGGCATCGCGAGCCTCCAGGCCGTGCCTGGCCGGTTCCAACGCGCCCTGCTTGCACCGTTGATGATGACAGAACTGCGCCGAAGCGCGCCTCTCGGAAGCCGGATCAACTCGATCAGGCAAATACGACCTGACGTTCAGGTGATGATCCACTGCGTCCCTCAGATCTGATTGGAGAACAAGATGGCCAAAGGTCAGAAGCGAAGCAGCCGGGAGACCAAGAAGCCGAAATCGGTGAAGAAGCCGGCCACGGTGGCGGCAACCTCCTTTCTATCCCCACCCAGGGTGACCACGAAGCCGACTGGAACGAGCCGTTGACGCGCCCGCCCCTTAAGCCCCAGGCCACATTGGCTGAGCAGGAACTGCCACGCGTGCGGTTCGAAGTGCGCGACCGGACGCGACGCATCGTCTGCGCAGTCTCGGATGAGGCGCTCGAAGCAGTGTCCGACTTGGCTGCGCCTTCGACCGACACGATGCGCCGCCGTTCCTTCGATCGGTTTCGCAGCCTAATTGATACTGCCGCGAAGCTGAAGCTTTCCGCCATGCCGGGCGACTTTCCCGGCCCTGTGCTGCTTACGTCCGATGACCTGCGGCGCGTGCCGGCAGAGCAAGGCGTACCAGTCTTCGGTAGCAGCTCCTGGACGATGCGTCGCGCGTCCTAGTTGGACCCTGGCGGGGAGGTCCTCTGGAACCTGCTCCGTCTGTGGTTGAAGGACACAAGCACTTGCTTCAAGCCTCGGCCGGCGAAGTCCGGCCGAGGCCTTTCGTATTGGGCTGCTCCGCGCCTTGTGCGGAACCGGTCTTGCGGGCCTGGCCTAGTAGCCGGCGTCGGCCTCGTTACCGCTCATGCCGCGTCCGGACTGCCCGCTCCTCTCCACGTGCTCGGCCACCATGGCCTCCGTGGTAATCAGCAACCCGGCCACGGAGGCCGCATGCTGCAGGGCTGCCCGGACGACCTTCGTTGGGTCAATCACGCCAGCCTCGACGAGGTTCTTATGAACGCCGCCTTGCGCGTCAAAACCCCAGGCGTAGTCAGTATTCTCGAGCACCTTGCCGGAGATCACCGCGCCATCCTCGCCGGCGTTCTCAGCGATCTGCCGCAGCGGCGTCTGGATTGCGCGACGGACGATCTCAACCCCGTACTTCTGATCGGCGTTTGCGGGGTTCAGTTTCGAAAGGATCAGGCTGGCGCGCAGCAGGGCCACGCCACCACCCGGAACGATGCCTTCCTCGACCGCGGCGCGGGTTGCATGCAGCGCGTCGTCGACGCGATCCTTGCGCTCCTTTACCTCGACCTCGGAGGAACCGCCGACGCGGATGACGGCCACGCCGCCAGCCAGCTTCGCCAGGCGCTCCTGCAGCTTCTCGCGGTCGTAGTCCGAGGTGGTCTCCTCGATCTGCGCCTTGATCTGCTCGACGCGGCCCTGGATGGCCTCCTTCTCGCCGGCGCCGTCGATGATCGTGGTGTTCTCCTTCTCGATGCGAATGTTCTTCGCACGGCCGAGCTGGTTAAGCGTCACGGTCTCGAGCTTGA
>NZ_WWDL01000062.1 GCF_009848505.1 Muricoccus harenae | reverse complement strand
CTTGGGGTGCTGGCGGAGATATCGAATGGACTCCAACTTGGATCACCACCTTGGACCACTGTGGGTGCTCAAAGCGGCTGGAACCAAATCTCTCAATAATTACAATGCACTGGCGGAGAGGGTGGGATTCGAACCCACGGTAGGGTTGCCCCTACTCCGGTTTTCGAGACCGGCCCAATCGGCCACTCTGGCACCTCTCCGGGGCGTGGACGGCCCTATAATGCGCCACGCGGCAGGGCGCAACGCGCGAGCGAGGGTTTGGTGGGGCGGACCTGAACCCATCTGGTGGCCCGTGGCCGGGCGGGTGTGCAGCCACTCACCCGCAGGCATGGGAGTTGACTCCCGGGCCCCAGCCCCGCTATAGGCCGCCCCTCTTCCGGTGAGGCTCCCCTTCGAGGGCGCGGGCCCCGCCGGTTCTTGCACGACCGAAGAGCCGAGACGAAGGCGGACCGCATCCCCATGACCTACGCAGTGATCCGCACCGGCGGGAAGCAGTACCGCGTGACCCCCAATGCCGTGCTGACCGTGGAGAAGCTGGAGGCCGAGACCGGCGCCACCATCACCTTCCACGATGTGCTGGCGATTGGCGGCGAGTCCGGCCTGACCCTCGGTGCCCCCACCGTTCCCGGCGTTTCCCTGACCGCTACGGTCCTGGAGCAGAAGCGCGGTGACAAGGTGATCATCTTCAAGAAGCGCCGCCGCCAGAACAGCCGCCGCAAGAATGGCCACCGCCAGAACTACACGGTTCTGCGCATTGGTGAATTCGCGGCCTGATCGCGGCCTGAGACAGGAGATCTGAGAGATGGCGCATAAAAAGGCCGGTGGCTCCTCCCGCAACGGGCGCGACTCCGCCGGTAAGCGGCTTGGCGTGAAGCTCTATGGCGGCCAGGCCGTCCGTGCCGGCAACATCATCGTGACCCAGCGCGGTACGAAGATGATGCCGGGCCGCAATGTTCTGGTTGGCCGCACTCACTCCCTCCATGCCCTCGTGGATGGCACCGTGAAGTTCGAGCGCAAGGCCGATGACCGCGTAGCGGTATCGGTCGAGCCGACGGCTCTCGCGGCCGAGTAAGGCTTCGCCTCAGCGCGACGCATCACGGGGGCCCCTCGCGGCCCCCGTTTTCGTTTTTGGATAGCACCCCCATGAAGTTCCTCGACGAAGCGAAGGTCTATCTGAAGGCCGGTGACGGCGGGAACGGCGTGGTCGCCTTCCGGCGTGAGAAGTACATCGAGTTCGGCGGGCCGGACGGCGGGAACGGTGGCCGCGGCGGCAATGTCTATGCCGAGGCCGTCGATGGGCTGAACACCCTCATCGACTACCGCTACGCCCAGCACTTCAAGGCCCGGAAGGGCGGCAACGGCGCGGGCTCGGATCGCACTGGCGCGGCCTCGGAGGACGTGATCCTCAAGGTTCCCGTCGGCACTGTGATCCTCGCAGAGGACAAGGAAACGGTCCTCGCGGACCTGACGAAGCCGGGCCAGAAGGAGCTGCTCTGCCGTGGCGGCGATGGCGGCCATGGCAACGCCCATTACAAGACCAGCACCAACCGTGCCCCTCGCCGTGCCGATCCCGGCTATCCGGGGGAGGAGCGCTGGGTCTGGCTGCGCCTGAAGCTGATCGCCGATGCCGGCCTGGTCGGCCTGCCCAATGCCGGCAAGTCCACCTTCCTGGCCGCCAGCTCCGCCGCGCGGCCGAAGATCGCGGACTATCCCTTCACCACCCTTCACCCGCAGCTTGGCGTCGTGCGCCTGAACGCGACGGAGGAATTCGTCCTGGCCGACATCCCCGGCCTGATCGAGGGCGCGCATGAGGGCGCTGGTCTTGGCGACCGCTTCCTCGGTCATATCGAGCGCTGCGCCGTCCTGCTGCACCTGATCGACGGCACCCAGCCGGACCCGGGCGAGGCCTACCGCACCGTTCGTGCCGAGCTGGAAGGCTATGGCGGCGGGCTGTCGGACAAGCCGGAGATCGTGGCGCTGAACAAGATGGACGCCATGACCCCCCAGGCCCGCACCAGCCGCATGAAGGCCCTGGCTCGTGCCATCGGGAAGGAGCCGCTACTGATCAGCGGCGCCACCGGCGCCGGCGTGCCTGAGGCGCTACGGGCGCTGGCTGATGCCGTGAAGGCCGCGCGCGAAGCCTGAGGCGGGCACGGCCCTAGCCAGGCCGATCTTCCGCTCCGCCCTCCACGCCGGCCACTTCAGAGGCCAGCGGCGCCAGCGCCTGGATGAACTCCCGGGCGCTGGCGAAGCGCTGGTCCACCGGCTTCGCCAGCGCAGCCGCGGTCACCGCGTCGAAGCCCGGCGGCAGATGGGGCGCATGGGTCGTGGGCGGCACCGGATCCCGCGCGAGGATGCCGGCGATCACCGCCGACGCATTGCCCTCGAAAGGCCGGTGCCCGGTCAGGAGCTGGTACAGGACCACCCCGGCGCCCCAGAGATCGGCACGCGCATCCACCACCTCGCCCCGCACCTGCTCGGGCGACATGGTGGTCAGCGTACCGATCATCTGCCCGGCGGTCGTCAGCCCCGTGTCGCCCAGCCGCGAGACACCGAAGTCAACCAGCCGCACCGGGCCATGGCCGGCCCGCTGATCTGCCACCAACAGAATATTCGCCGGCTTCACGTCGCGGTGGACCACACCGCGGGAATGGGCGAAATCCAGCGCCTCCAGCAGCTCGATCGATATCCGCGCGGCCTCCGCCGGGCTGAAGCGGTGCCCGGCATCCAGCGCCGCCTTCAGCGATTCGCCGATGACCAGCTCCATCGCGATCCAGGCATAGCCGGCGCCCTCGCCGAAGTCGTGGACGGGCACGATCCCCGGATGGGACAGCCGAGCAACCGTCCGCGCCTCCTGCCGGAAGCGCTCCAGCATCTCCGTCTCTACGTCATCGGGAATGGTGGCGACCCGTACCACCTTTACGGCGACCAGCCGCGCCAGCCGACGGTCATAAGCCTCAATCACCGTCCCGAAGGCACCGCGCCCGATCAGGTCCCGCGCTTCGTAGCGATCGGCTACGATGATCGGCTCCCCGTCGAGGTCGAGATTCCCGTCCAGCAGCCGAACAGGGCCGGCGGCATGCGCTGGCAGCGTGGCGCCCACATCTGCCGACCAGAGCGTCACATCCGCTGACACGCCCGGAAAGCTGGATTCGGCGCTCGGAAGCGCCATCCGCGTCGTGTCCGGATCCCGTTTCGCCCCGTCATCCGCCCTGCTCATCCCGAGGATGGACAGGACCTCGCGCAGCGCCTGGAGCGCGCCCTGCTTCCGCTCCTCGATAGCCGCGTCCTGCGCCGCAGCGTGCATGGGCCCCGGCGCTGCGCCGGATGCCTCCCTCTGGGCGCGAAGGTTCCGCAACTCGGTCACCTGCGCCACCGCCTGCGCCAGCGCAACGGCGGCGCTACGTGCCTGTGCCGAGGGCATCATCACCGGCCCGTTCGCCGGCGGCCAGAAGTCGATCAGGGTCTCTCCAGGCAGTTCCGTGGCCAGGCGCTGCGCGCCGGCCAGCAGGGGAGACACATCCGTCTCAGGGTTCCGGCCCTGCTCTCCTGCAGGGACCGGGTGAATTGCCCCGCGGGCCGTCATGCGTAGGCGGCCAAGATCATGTCCCCATCCGAGCGATGCTGACGGGGCGGGACGGCCCCGCCGGGCCTGTGCCACGCCACCGCCAGATGCGCGAGCTTCTTCGTCCACAACTTTGCGGGGTGGGGGGCGGGCTTGTCCACCTCCAGCCCCTTCAACTCGCGGCGCGTGACGCGCCAATGGCGGCGGCCGCTTGCCGAGCCTGGATCGGCCCAGCACATTGCCGCCCACGCCCACATGCGGTTGAACCCCGGCGCATCCCGCGTGAAGCATCCAGGTGCAGGTCCCGGACCTGTCCGATCAACCCATTCCTCCCGGCTCTCGCCGGAGACGGCCATTTCCGGAGCCGCTGATGCAGCAGCCGACCACACCCACCGATACCCGGCAGAAGGCCGCCGCCCTGGTGCGGGAGGGCGCCACGCGCCAGGGGATCGGCGATGTGCAGGGCGCGATTGCCCTCTACCGACAGGCCTTGGAGCTGGAGCCGGAGGAGCCCAATGCGACCAATCTGCTGGGGATCATCGCCCGGCAGTATGGCGACATGGAACTGGCGCTCAGCCTTTCCACCCGCGCCGTGGCCTCGAACCCTCAATCCCCCATCTTCCTCGCCGCGCGTGGCGCGACCCTGGCTGAGGCGGGACATCTAGAGGAGGCGGTGGCGATCTTCTCCAAGGTCCTCACCCTGCGCCCGGCGGATGTCATCACCCGCCGCAATCTTGGCCAGGCGCTCTGCGCCCTCGGGCGCCCGGGGGAGGCGCTTCCGCATCTGCGGCAGGCGGCCGCCATGGCCCCCGATGATCCCGAGACGCAGCTCGCGCTTGCCCATGGGCTGCGCGAGGCCGGCGCCACCGGCGCAGCCGAGGCCGCCCGCCGCGCCCTCTCGGCCGGCGGCGAAGTCGGTGCCCAGGCCCGCTTTCTCCTCGCCTCCCTTGGCGAGGGGAAGGCGCCCGCCCGCCCGTCCGAGGCCTATGTTCGCAACCTTTTCGATGCCTATGCCCCGCGCTTCGAGGCGGAGCTGACCGGCCAACTCGGCTACCGCACGCCCGAGGCGCTGGCGAACCTGCTGCGCGGCGCCGGCCTGGCCCCGGAGGAAGCGCTGGACGTGCTGGATATCGGCTGCGGTACCGGCCTTTCCGGCATCCCGCTGCGCGGCTGGGCCCGCCGCATGACCGGCGTGGATCTCTCCCCCCGCATGCTGGAACAGGCCGGCAAGCACGGCATCTACGACGCGCTGCAGGAGGCGGAGCTTGTCACCTATCTCACGGAACACGCCGCTGCCTTCGACCTCGTGGCCGCGGCGGATGTGCTGAACTACCTCGGTGACCTCCGCCCCGCGCTGAACGCCATGGCCGCCGCCCTGCGCCCCGGCGGATATGCCGCCTTCAGCCTCGAAACCGGCGAGGAGGCCCCCTACGCGCTCGGAGAGGGCATGCGCTACCGCCATAACCCCGCCCATGTGCTGGCCCTCGCCGATGCCACCTCCCTCCGCCTCGTGGCGCGCGAGGAGGTGGTGCTGCGGGAGGAGCGCGGCACGCAGGTTGCCGGCACCTTGCTGGTGCTGCGCCGCGGCTGATCAGGCGGCGGCACGCGATGCCGCCAGCCTCGCGGCCAGTGCCTCGATGTCCTGTGCCGCATTGGATCCGGGATGCCGCGTCAGCAGCGGCACCTGGTGGCGGATGGCGTCGCGCATCTGCGGATCGCGCCGCACCACCCCGCCCAGCGCCACGCCGCGCCCGAGGAAGCCCCGGCAGGCGCGGTCGAGCGCCGCATGGGTGCGCGCCCCCTGGCCGGCATCGGTGGCCAGGTTCACCACCACCCGGGCATCCGCGCCCGGCGCATCGCGCGTGAGCAGCTTCAGCACCGCATAGGCGTCGGTCAGGCTGGTCGGCTCGTCGGTGGCAAGCACCAGCAGCGTGTCGCAGCCCGCCGAAAGCCGCCGCGGCACCGGATCCAGCCCGGCGCCGATATCCAGAACCACCTCGTCATGCGGCGCGCACCGCAGCACCGCCAGGAAGCGCCCGATCCAACCCGGATCGAGCGCCGCCAGCCCGCCTGAGCCGGAGCGGCCCGGCAGCACGTCGAAACCCTCCGACTGGGCCAAGGCCGCCTCGCGCAGCGTCACATTGCCGGCCAGCACCGCCATCAGGTCGTGCCGCACCGCCAGCCCAAGCTGCACATCAATATTAGCGAGCCCGAGATCGCCATCCGCCAGCAGCACGCGCCGCCCCGTGCGGGCCAGCGCCTGGGCCAGCCCGACGGCCAGCGCCGTCTTGCCCACGCCTCCCTTGCCCGAGGCAATTCCGATCAACCGTGGCGTGCTCATGCGGCCTCCTGCGCGAGGCGGGCAGGGCCGTGTAGGCGCTCCGCGAGCCAGGCGGGGGTGAGTGGGGTAAGCCCATCGGCCGCGCCGGGACCGGTTCCGGCCTCGGTCAGCACCAGGGGGCCGGCCTATGCGGCGGCCAGCACGCCGCCCAAGCGGCGCGCCCCATCCAGTCGCGTCGGCAGCAAATGGCCGGCGGCCATCGCCGAATTCCAGTCCGCCACCACCTCTGCGCTGGTCACCGCCATGCTCGACCGCGCCCTGACGGCGGCCGAGGAGGATGATTGCTACACCGCCCTGAAGCTCGCCCGCCGCGTGATGCGGCACGAGGAGGTGGTGCTCGGCATCGCCCCGCCCCCCAACACCCGCCCCATGCCGGAGGAGATGACCGCATGATGCCGCATCCCAACCCCGCTCCCCATCCCATCACGGCCTACCGCGCATCCCGCGCGGCCTTGCCGACGCGCGCGCAGGAGGCGGACGTGTTTCGCCGCGTCACCGGCGGCCTGCGCGCCGCCCAGGGCTTCGGGCCGGAGGCCGGGCTGCGCGCCATTCGCGCGCTCGCCGACAACCGCCGCCTGTGGCTTGCAGTGGAAGGCGTGCTGATCGATCCCACCAACGCCCTCCCGCCGCCGCTGCGCGCCTCCATCATCTCCGTCGGCCGTGCCGTTCTGCGGGAGATGGAGAAGGACGAACCCGACCTCGCCTTCCTGATCGAGGTCAACGAGAACATGGCGGCAGGCCGGACCAGCCAGACCTGACATGTCGGGCTCGATCGCCCTCGCCATCCTCGGCGGCAGCGGCAGCAGCGGTAGCACGGCCGATGCCGCCACGGCGGTGCTGGCGTTGCGCCGCGCCTCCGCGGCCAGTGCCGAGGAGAAGGGCGTTGCTCAGACCGCGAAGGAGGCTTCGGTGAAGCTGGCGCTTGCCCGCTTCACCGAAGGCATCTCCCGGGCGAAGGATGTGCAGACGGCGCTGCGCGACCCGCGCGTCTCCGCCGTGCTGCTGCCGGCACTGGGCCTGCCGGATGCGGTGGACATGCCCGGCCTCGCCCTGCGCGCGCTGACGTCCAACCCGGCCGATCCCAAATCCGTTGCCGCGACGCTGCCCGACGCCCGCTGGAAATCGGCCGCCGCTACGCTCAACTTGGCCGCCCGCGGCATGGACGCGCTGCGCGATCCGGCGGTGCAGAAGAAGCTGGCGGAGGGCTTCACCGCCTATCAGTGGCGCGTCTCGAAGGACAGCGAGGCGAGCGGCATCGCCGACGCCCTGTATTTCCAGCAGCGCATGGCCACCGGCAAGGCGCTGAACGTTTATGAGGTGCTGGGGGACGCGGTGCTCCGCCGTGTGGTCACCGGTGCGCTCGGCCTGCCGGATGCCATTGCTATCCAGGAGGTGGAGACCCAGGCCCGCGCCGTCACCTCCCGGATAGACCTCTCGAAGCTCACCGATCCGCGCCAGGCGGCGAAAATGGCGGAGCGCTACGTCATGGCCGCGGCCGGCAGCGGCACGGGCAGCAGTGGCTCCTCGCTCCTCTCCCTCTTCGCCTGAGAGGCCGGCCGGTTTGACCCCCCGGCGCTCTCGCGCGATCCTCCCGCCCTCTCATGCCCCTCCCGAACGACAGCCTCATCCATCTCCGAACCCTCCTCGTGGGGGCTGCGGGTGGAGCGGTAGCGGTACTGCTCGGCATCCCGCTGCCCTGGATGATCGGCGCCATGATCGCCAGCTCGGCCCTCACCTGGTTCGTGGCGGTGCCGAACCCGCCGGCCGTCCGGAACCTCTCCCTCGTGGTGCTCGGCCTCGGACTGGGGCAGGGCTTTACAGCTCCGGTGCTCTCGGCGGTGGTCGGGGCCTTGCCGGCGATGGTGGCGGCGGGCGTCGTCACCATCCTGGCCGCCCTTCCGGTGGCGGGCCTCTTCGCCCGCCTCTCCGGCACGGATGCGCGGAGCGGCTATTTCTGCACCGTGCCCGGCGGAATCGTGCTGATGACCGTCCTGGCGCAGCAGGCCGGTGCCCGGGTCCCCGTCGTCACCCTGTCCCAGACAATCCGCATGTGCCTGGTGGTGCTTCTCTTCCCGCCGGTCCTTGCCCTGCTGGCGCCGGGCGTGGCGGATTCCGCCTTCTCCGCCCCGCGCCTGCCGAGTGATCTCGGCTGGCTTGCCCTGCTTTCGGCGGCCGGCCTGGTGCTCGGCTGGGCGATGAGCCGCGTCGGATTCGCCAATGCCTGGATGCTGGCGCCCTGCGCGCTGGTCATCGCGCTCTCTGCTGCGGAGCGACTGCCCACCGGCATCCCCATCTGGCTCGTGGATGCGGCGCAGATCGGTATGGGCACCACCCTCGGCCTGCGTCTGACGAGGCGCTTCCTGCTCTCGTCACGCAAGCTCGTCCTCGTCTCGGCCGTCTCCACCCTCGCGCTCTCAGGGCTGCTTGCGGCGCTTTCCCTGCCGCTCGCCTGGCTCTTCGGCCTACCGGGCCCGGCGGTACTGCTCGGCATGGCACCCGGCGGCATGCCCGAGATGGCGCTGACGGCAAAGGCGCTCGACCTCGCCGTGCCGCTGGTGCTCGGCTTCCATCTGACCCGGGTGTTGCTCTGCAGTGCGCTGATCGGGCCCTTCTGGCGCCTCGCCGTCGCAGTCGGCCTCGTGCCTCCCGCCAGCGAAAAGCAGGCCTGATCAGGCCACAAGGGAATGCCAGGCGCCGCGCTCGCCTAGCCGGCGCGCCAGCCCAGCCGTTGCTCCAGCCAACTTCGATAGGACAGCACCGCATCCGGCGGCGGCGCCAGCAGCGCGAAGGCGGTGGCCGCCGGCACGCCGATCAGCGCCTGGCCCTCTGCCAGCTGGGTGCGCTCCTCCTCATGCCAGCGCGTCGCGGCACGGCGCCAGGCGGCGATCGTATCCGCCGGCGTCAGCACCGGCATGACCAGCGCCGCCCGCATCTGCAGCGCCGCCACCGCCGCCAGCGCGCCACGGACAGCGGGCGAGCGGATGGGAAGGGGAGGGACACCCGCCGACTCCGTCTCCGCCTCGGCGACCGGGGAGAGCTGGTACCAGGGCGTGGCGCCCATGGTCCTGGCCCGCGCCGCCGGATCCGGCCCCAGCACGAGCAGCGCATCCGCCTCGCCTGCTGTGAAGGCGGCTTCCGGATGGCCGGGCACCGGCCGCGCTGGGACCCGGAGAAGGTCGAGCAGCGCCAGCGCCGCGGCCTCCGGCGCCTCGGGGGAGGAGATGGCAACGCGGATCGGCGTCGCACCTTGGGAGGGCAGTGGCCCGCGCCCCGCGAGCACTGCGCCCTGCCAGCCGACCAGCAGCGGCAGCCAGGCGCCCGGCTCGAATTGCGCGCGGGCGGCGCCCGTCAGCCGCACATGACATGCCATTCCGGGCAGGACGAGGAAGCGCTCGCCAAAGCGACCTTCCAGTGTCGCGAAGCGGTTGGCCGCCGTCACCCCGTCCGGCCCGCCGAGATGGGTTAGCTGGAGCGCCACCGCGCGGTGAGCTCCGCGGGTGAGCGAGGCGGAGGCGCGGGCGGCCCAA
Source organism: Muricoccus harenae (assembly GCF_009848505.1). Taxonomy (GTDB): domain Bacteria; phylum Pseudomonadota; class Alphaproteobacteria; order Acetobacterales; family Acetobacteraceae; genus Roseomonas; species Roseomonas harenae. The sequence goes on along the minus strand of NZ_WWDL01000062.1, from coordinate 1,202 downwards.
AGCGCAGACGCGCCGTCCTCGGGCCCCGGAACCAGGATCGTCACCTGCTGCACCGGCTGCGCAGCGGCCGACCGCCTTGCCATGAGCGCCAGGGACAGCAGCGACAGCCCGGCCGCACGCCTCCCGAGAACCGGGAGCCCGGCGGAGCACTTCGGTCCTGGCGGCGCGAAGTCGGTCATGCCGGCTGACGCTGGCGGTGTGGTGAGGCGGGAATGTGGCAATGCCGCAACCCTCAATCCTCGTAGGCCATGAGGGATTCGAAGGCGGTGTCGCCGAGCCGCGCACGGCCATGGAGGAAGGTCAGCTCGATCAGGGATGCCGCCATCGGCACCTCGGCTCCAGCCTGCCGCAACAGGGCGATGCTGGCAGCCAACGTGCCGCCCGTGGCCAGCAGGTCGTCCAGCACCACGACGCGGTCGCCAGGCTTCACCGCGTCGGCCTGCATCTCGATTCGGTCCGTGCCGTATTCCAGCGCGTAGTTCAGCCCGATGATGGCGCCCGGCAGCTTGCCGCGCTTGCGCAGCATCACGAAGCCCAGGCCCAGTTCCAGTGCCAGCGGCGCGGCGACGAGAAAGCCGCGGCTCTCGATCCCTGCCAGCAGGGTGGGACGATGCGGCCGGACCATCTCCGCCAGGCGGCGCATCGCCTCCTTCCAGGCCGGGCCATGCCGCAGCAGGGTGGAGATGTCGTAGAACAGGATGCCAGGCTTCGGGAAATCGGGGATGCCCCGGATATGCTGCTTCAGGTCGATACCGGAGGCGGTGGTGGGGCTATCGGTCATCGGCTGGGGCTCCGTCTAGGGGTCCGCGTCTTAAGCCGGGGCACGGCCCTCAGGCAAACGCTTGGCGGAACCGCGCGGCGGGGGCTTGGCGCGGCCGCCGGAATCCGGCACCAGCACCTGCATGTCGCGCGTTCCCGTGGCGGTGATCGCCGGAATCCTGGGCTTCCTGCTCTATATCGGTGCGGCGGTGGCGCTGGCGGATGCCGTGCTGCCGCAGCATTGGGTGCTGCAGGTCCTCTACTTCGCCGTCGCCGGCATGGCCTGGGTGTGGCCGACCGGTCGCCTAATGCGCTGGGCGGCGCGGAAATAGGCTCCGTGCCGCCCCGGCTGCTCGCTCAGAAGGTGCGGCTGAGGAAGACCATGGCGCGGGCTGCGCAGATTTTCTGGCTGCCGAAGCACTCGCCGCGGCTGAGATTGGTGT
>NZ_WWDL01000061.1 GCF_009848505.1 Muricoccus harenae | reverse complement strand
TGCCGACCCGAAGCCCTTCCGCTGGACCAAGTCCGCCGACGACATCCTCGCCAGCATCAAGCGCTTCTGCGTCCGAAGCACCCCACCATCCGCTGAAACAGGGCGAACTTCAGATTCGGGACACTAGCAACAGTCTCGCGACGTTAATGCTGGTGTTCGGGCGGCGCGAACAGGACCAGTTCCACGCGCTCCGAGCCCTCGACATACGCATCATGCCCTGGCGGGATTTCAAAGAAATCACCGGGCCTGATTCGCGTCTCGACGCCCGTGTTGAGCATGCGAACCACCAGCTTGCCGCTAAAGCAATATCCGGTGTGGCGCATCGGGCAGGAGGCGGGCGAGCCCAGCAGCGGCTTCTCGTCGGCCTCCCAGGTCCAACCAGGCTCGAAAATCGCGTGCATTCCAGCGGTACCGTCAGCCATCCGGATGATAGAGATGCGGCCATGATCTTTCATGTCCAGCAGCTGATCCGGTGTCTCGAAGCGCCTGATTTCGATCTCGGACGACATGGCTCGACCTCATGCATGTTGCGGCAGTAGAATGACAACGGCGAGTAAGGTGCACCTTTACCGGGACTAAGCGCTTCCAACAGGCGGCGAAGCGTTGCCCAATCATCCTACACTCCGCCCCTTCCTCGACACGACTAGCAATTTCGGTCGCGAGTTGTGCCGACGCGTGCTGTTAGGTGCTCACCTGATGGTAGTGCAGGCAGCACCACGACGCTGCAGATAGGCACCATAACGCTACTCATGAGCGGGGTTTCAGATACTAACAGGGTCCAGCCCTGGCCAGTAGCAGATGCGGGGGAGCCCGCCCTGGCTCCCTCAGCACCGTCTGTGTCTTATTGCTTGGCGATGTAGGCTCTGGCTGCCGCTAAATCAGGCCGCGCACCGTCATCTGCCTGCGCGGCAACTTCCAGCAAATGGGCGTAGTGGCGGCGCGCCGCTTCGCCATTTCCCAGCTGCTCCGCGGATCGAGCCGCCCCGGCCACAGCGCGGAAGCGGTGTGGCTCGGTTTGTGCAACCGCCTCGAACTCTCGCATCGCCTCGGCTGGCTGCCCGGTCAGGAGCAGCATTTCCGCCAACTGCTCGCGCGCCGGTGCCAGCGGGCCTGGCGTGACGATGTGCTTCTGGGTTCGGCCTTCGCGCTCGGTTGCCTCGCGCAGTGCTGTAAGCCCATCCTCGCGCTGCCCGCGCGCATACGCCACCCAGCCCTCCGCTGCCTGCCGCTGGATATCCACCTGCTCGGCCCAGTAGGTGTCGCCTGCTTGGCGCAGACCCGCCGCGGCCGCGCGAAGCGCCTCCAGATCCGGTGCGGCGTCCTCCGGCCGCCCGGTGCGGGCAAGACCGACTACGCGAGCGAAGCGCGTAATCGCATCCACATGGTGGAAGCCTGATTGCCTTGGCTCAAGTGCCGCGGCTTCGGCCCAGGCGCCGCGCTCGAGCGCGAAGCGCGCCGGAATAGAGGCCAAGGCGAAGGGCCCTTGAAAAACCGGTCGGTCGAGTTTCTGGTACTGACCAATTCCCTCAACAATGCGTCGCGCTTCACCATCGTGACCTGTCTGCAGATAGGCGTAGACCATGTAATCCGTCGCGTGCAGCTCGTCGGTTGTCTCGCCGCGAGCTCGCGCGGTCGCGGCCGAGCGTCTGTTTGTCTCGGCAGAGGAGTCCCACCGCCCGACGCGAGTGAAGATGTGCGAGGGCATGTGAAGAGCGTGCGGTGCATCCGCCGCAAGACTGGCGTAGCGCTCGGCAGCCGGTAGGCCACGCTGTGCAAGCGCAGGGTAGTCGTAAGTATGAATGAGGTAGTGCACCACGCCAGGATGGTTCGGCCGACGAGTGGACTCGCGCTCGAGGATCTCCCCCGCGCGCAGCTGCCTTGCATAAGTTCTGTCTGTCGGCTGCGCAGCCATATTCAACGCCAAGGCGTGATAGATGGCCGCTTCGGGATCCTCCGGAAAGCGCTCGTGTAGGAGACCCATTGCACGCTCATGCTGCTCAAGGCGTGCCTGACGCCCGGCTCCGTCGTCGCCCGAGAAAAGAGGAGCAAGAGCCTCAAGGTACGCGGTCTCGCGCTCCGTTTTCATGCCAAGCTGCCGCGCCCTTTCGATCAGGGCTCGCCCCTCGGCAATGTTGCTTGCCGGTGCGGGAATGAAGGGATTGTAGAGGAGGGACAGTGCTTGGCCCCAATAGGCCATACGGCAGTTTGGGTCGCGTTCGAGCACCTGCTGGAAAGCCCTTCGCGAGGCTTGATACCAGAAGGAGTGCTGCAGCTTCATTGCGTCGTTGAAGGCCGTTTGAGCCTCGGTGGTACAGCTCACGGCAAAGTGGACCTCGCCAAGGGCGGCGGGTGGCTGGTCCCCATGGTCATGTTGATGCTGCAGTTGCGCATTGCCGAGCGTGGGGCAAAGCGCAAGGCCGAGGGCGAACGCCACCCGGCTGGCTGGGTTCCACATCGCTTCCTCCGTTGCCGGGGTAGCCTCGACTGAGTGTCCCCAGCACGGGGGACCTTATAGGAACCAGCTGTCGTGGGGTTAGAGAATACCCATTGTGTCTCTAGGCCAGCCCCAGGGGCTGACGGTAACCCGCATCAGCTGAAGCAGAGCCAGGACGTGCTGCTCAATGCCCATTTTGCTACCAGCCAAGCCCTAAATATCGATCCGAATCCGGGGCTTCCCCGCCGCTTCTTGGCAGGTCAAGTTCGCGAGGTCGGCGTAGGGTGGAACTCAGCTCAGGCATTTGCAAAGGATCAACGTCCGCTCTTCCCTGCAACCTCTCGAAAGCGGCCTGTCCGCTTTTGATGTTGTGGACGGCTCTCCACCCCGCCTGCGGTAGGAAACGCAGGCTGAGCCGGGAGGAGAGCAACAATGAACAAGGTGGTGACCGTTGGGCTGGACACCTCGAAGATGGTCTGTTCGCAGAAGGCAAATTCTGCCTGATTCGGCGGGGCGGGTTGGTCCTGCCGCAGCCCCGAGGGTGGACAGTGGGTAACCGAGCACTGCCCGAGCCCGTTGGCGCCGTTCCGAGAGGATCTCGTCCTTTCGAAGCTGGTCATGAAGCGGCAGCAGTGGACGGTCCGCCGGCGGACGGCGGGCCATGCGGCGGCGCAGCGGCGCTGGGACAGGGCCTATCCGCTGCTTCTGCAGACGGGCGCCGCACCTCCAGGCACGCCTGCTCTCCCGGCTGCTCTGTGGGACGCCTCGGAGGAGAGCCGTCATGCAAGTAGCCGTTTATGCTCGGGTCTCGAGCCGGCGCCAGGCCCAGGCGCAGACCATTGAGCAGCAACTCGACCGCCTGTGCGCCCATGCCGCGTCATGCGGCTGGGCCCTCGCGCCGGAGAACGTTTTTCGTGACGACGGCTGCAGCGGCGCCAGCCTGAGGCGTCCCGGCCTGGACCGCCTGCGCGACGTTGCCGCGAGTGCCCGGCTGGACCGCATCCTGATCACCGCGCCGGACCGGCTGGCACGCAACTACGTGCACCAGGTGCTGCTGGTCGAGGAGCTGCAGGGACACGGCACGACGGTTGAATTCCTCGACCGGCCGATGAGCCAGGACCCGCACGACCAGCTGCTGCTGCAGATCCGCGGCGCGGTGGCCGAGTACGAGCGGACGTTGATCACCGAGCGGATGCGCCGCGGTCGCCTGCGCAAGCTGAGGGCTGGCGTCCTGCTGCCCTGGACGCGGCCGCCTTACGGCTACCGTGTTGACCCTGAGCGGCCGCGCGACCCGGCCGGAGTGCGGGCCGACGAGGCAGAGGCGGCGGTGGTGCGCGACCTGTTCGCCTGGTTCGTTGACGAGGGGACCTCGGTTTCCGAACTGGCGCGGCGCCTGCACGGTCTTGGCATCGCCTCGCCATGGGGCCGTCGCAATTGGTGCCTCTCGGCCGTGCGCAACGTACTGACCAACCCCGTGTATCACGGCCAAGTTTTCGCGAACCGCCTACGTGCGCGTCCCATTCAGCGGCGCCGCTCTGCCTTACGCCCAGCTGGCCGTACCGGCGACGGCAGGCGAGTGACAGACCCGTCCGAGTGGATCGCGGTTGCAACTGTGCCAGCCATCGTCGGGCGCGAACAGTTTGCGCGTGCGCAGGCACGACTGGCCTATAAGCAGCGCATGGCGCCGCGGAACAACAGGGTGCATCAGTATCTCCTACGTGGCTTGGTCAGCTGCGGACGCTGCCGCTGCGCCTGCGCCGGCCGGCACGTGGCCCGGGGATACGACTACTACGTCTGCCGGACTGTGACGCCGCCCACCTCTGCGTCGCCAGCTGAACGCTGCCCAACCCGCCATATCCCCGGCGGGCCGCTGGAGGAGCTGGTCTGGCGCGACCTGTGCGAGGTGCTCGCCACGCCGGAGATGATTGTGCATGCGATGGAACGGGCCCGCGGCGGGCACTGGCTGCCGCAGGAGATGCAGGCGCGGCGGGCCAACCTACGCCGTGCCCGTGCAGGCCTGCACCAGCAGATCGAGCGGCTCACCGAGGCTTACCTTGCCGGCGTGGTGCCGTTGCAGGAGTACGAGCGCCGCCGGCGAGAGACCGAGGGACGGTTGCAAGCGCTCGATGGCCAGGAGCGCGAACTGGTGAACGAGGCCGACCGCCAGGGCGAAACCGCCCGCCACGCATTTCATGCCGAGGAATTCTGCCGCCGCTCGCGGGCGGGCCTGGAGGGAGCGGACTTCGGCCGTAAGCGAGAGCTATTGGAACTGCTCATCGACCGCGTGGTCGTCACCGGCGCAGTCGTCGAGATCCGGTACGCCATCCCCGTGGCGCCAGAGGGCGAGCGCGAGCCGTTTTGCCGATTGCGAACAGACTATCAAGTCGGTGTTCCAGGTACATGGGATCGACGAGGCCGGCGGGGTGGTGCTGCGCCAGCGCCTGGGCCGGGCCCGCGTGCTGGCGTTCTTCGAGAAGCTGCCGCGCTGCCTGATAGGCATGGAGGCGTGTAACACCTCGCACTACTGGGCGCGGGAGTTGATCGTGCTGGGGCATGACGTGCGCCTCATGCCAGCCCAGTACGTGAAGCCTTACGTCAAGCGCAGTAAGAACGACGCGGCCAACGCCGAAGCGATCTGCGAGGCGGTGACCCACCCCACCATGCGGTTCGTGGCCGTGAAGTCGCCGGAGCAGCAGAGTGTCATGATGCTGCATCGGGTCCGCCTGATGCTGAACCGGCAGCGCACCCAGCTCTCCAACTCCATGCGGACGCACTTGCCGGAGTTCGGGGTGGTAGCGCCTGTTGGGCGGATCGGCCTTGATCGCCTTCTCGCGGTCGAGGCGGATCCCGAAGACCTGCGGATCCCAGCCGATGCCCGGATTTACCTGCAGATGCTTGCAGCCCAGCTTGCGGTGGTGAAGGAGCAGGTTCTGGAGAACGATCGCCGCATCCGGGAGAGTGCCCGCCACGGAGCTTGGCCTCCGGCTGATGGCGATCCCCGGCGTCGGTCCCCTGCTCGCCAGCGCGCTCGTCGCCAGCATCGCCGATCCCGCCATCTTCAAGACAGGCCGCGACCTCGCGGCATGGATCGGCCTCGTGCCCAAGCAGAACTCGAGCGGTGGCAAGGAGCGGCTGGGCGGCATATCACGCGCCGGCAACCGCTACCTGCGACAGATGCTGGTGGTGGGTGCGATGGCGGTCATCCGCCACGCCGAGCGACATGGAACGAAGCGGGCGTGGCTGCTCCAACTCCTCGGCAGGCGCGCCAAGAAGGTCGCAGCGGTGGCGCTGGCCAACAAAACCGCCCGGATGGTCTGGGCGATGATGACCAGCGGCGAGCGATACCGGGAACCCACCGTGGCAGCCGCATAGAGGTCAGGCACCGCCCCGAGTGGTGCCGGCGATGTTGGGAAGGGCGGACAGGAGCTGATGCACGAAGCCGGTTGAAACCGCCGGATCAGGAAAACCCATTTTGGCCGGTGCACCTCGAGTGCGAGCTTTTGGTCGGGACCTGATCCGCGCGAAAGGCATCATGGCCAGCGGCGCATGTAAGGCCGCATCAAAGGCCGAACACATGGCCGCACCAACCAGCTCTGGGCAGACGCCAGAAAACCCTTGCCAACGGAGAGCCGTCCACACACGGCCAGACCCGCCATGTCGAATCCGGCCCCAGCCGCGGGCCCGAGGCAGCGCACCCGTGCTCTGCCGCACGTCACTCGCCCCAGCGCGTCTCCGGATCCAGCGGGTGGACCGGTCGCGTCAGCCCCGAGAAGGGCGCGCGCGACAGTACGGGGCTCACCATCCCCGGCCCGTCCACTTCCAGGATGCGGTCATCCGTCGCCAGCTGGTCGAACCCCGCGCGGAAATGCCCGCGCGACTTCACCACGATGCAGCGCATCGCCTCCAGATCTGCGCCCATCATCTCCGCCATGGCCGGCTCGTGCCACTGCCGCCGCAGCGACCCGACCACGACGAGCATCCCGCTCCCCTCCAACTCCAGCAGTCCCGCCGGCCCCAGGTCAAAGGCGCGCCCCGCGTTCGTCCCGCGTCGCCCCACGCCATGCCCGTCCGACACCCGCCGCACCACCGCCGGCGCCGTGAACGTCTCCGCGAAGCGCGCCGGCACGCGGTTGAACACCGCCTCAATCCGTGCCCCCTCCCCGGCTGCATGGATGTCCGCCGCCAGCGCCGGGTCGACGAAGACGCCGAGCACCACGCCTCTCGCCCCCGCCCGGTGCAGCGCTGCCAGCATGGCCGAGGTGTTCCCCCCGCCCCCGCCGCCCGGGTTGTCCGCCACATCTGCCAGGATCATCCGCGGCTTCGACGGATCGAGCCCCGTTGCTACCGCCTCCGCCACTGCATCCCCGATGGGAACGAGGTTCATCCGGAACCGCTCGCGCTCCGCCCATATCCCCCGCGCAATCGCCTCCGCCGCGGCCCGCGCCTTCGCCCCATGGCCTGGCCTCGCCGAGGCCCAGACGCATAGGCCGCACTTCGGGATGTCGGAATAGACGAACCCGCCGGTCACCGAGATCTCCAGCAGGTCCGGGTCCACCGCCCGCAGCCGCGCCGCCTTCCGCATCGCCCGCGCGTAGGGCAGGTCCCCGCTCGTCAGCAGCGTCACGCTTGGCGCCACCATCGGCAGCCGGATGAAATGCGTCTCCGGCCGTCCCATCCCCGCCAGCCTTGCCCGGATAGCATCCGCCGCGTCGGCCGCCCGCTCACGCATGTCCACATGCGCATTGGTCCGGTAGGCGATCAGCAGGTCCGCCAGCTCCGCCTGTCGGTCCGAGACGTTGCAGTGCAAGTCCAGCGTGCCCACGATCGGCACCTCCGGCCCCACTACCTCCCGCAGCATCGCCAGGACAGCCCCGTCTGTATCTGCCTCCTCCACCGACCGGCTGGCGCCGTGCGATCCGACATAGACCGCATCCACCGGTCCCGCAGCCTCCAGTCGCCGCCGCGCGATGTAGAGGAACTCCGGGAACAGCCCCGGTTCCATCATCCCGCCCGGCGGCGCCGCTATGACGATCAGCGGCATCGGCTCCCAATCCCCGGTCGCGTCCATGCGTCCGTAGAAGCCCGGAACTTCTGCGGGCAGCCCCGTCACCCTGGCCCGCCCGGCCTCGGTGATCGCCTTGCCCTCAGCCCAGGAGAGCTGCTCGAAGTCTCGCCGCGTCGTCAGCGGCGCGAAGGCATTCACCTCCAGGTGAAGCCCGAGGATGGCGACGCGCGGCTTGGACAATTCAGGCCTCCATGATGAGCACCCGGAGCCTCCACCTGTCCCGGCAGGCTGTCGACCCCAAGGGAGGTTTCCTTCCTCAGCTCGCGCATCATCGTGGTGGCATCATCCGCCCAGCCGTCGAGCTCGCTCGCCGTGTCCAAGCTCCTTGAGCTAGGCCGATACCGCCGACGGCTGCAGCAAGCCGTTCGGCCGGGCGGCCGTGTCCGCTTCCCACTACCTGCCTGTCCAAAGCGGCCGGTCTACTCTCGGCCAGCTCCTGCCTTCGGCTCTGCGCCCATTGCGGACCATGTTGGATACTTCGCCAAGGCTCTGAAGCGGACAATCTTGATGCAAGGGTTGCGATCGGCGGGCTGCTGCGCTGAACGGACTGCGGAGATAGGCACTGCTTCAACGGCGGGACTACAGATGCGGGTTTCAAAACCGGCCAGGGCTGTTCCTAGGGCGCTTGCGGCGAATGACCGTCGCGGGGCCCATTCCGACCACCGTCTAGCGTAGCCACACCATCCCCAGGGGCGAGGCGCGCGAGTAACGCCGCGAGTTCCGCCTGGCGGTGCGTTCCGGTCTTGTCGAAGGCATGTTTCAGATGGGTGCGGGCCGTGCTGGGCGAAATGCCGAGTGCAGCGGCCACCACTGGCAATCCCTCGCCCCGTGCCACGTGCTGCGCGACAGCCGCCTCGGCTCCCGTTAATCCGAACGCCGTTCGCAGCACTTCCGCAGAGGCTGGCGCTAATTCCATGTCCGGCGACACGGCTAGCAGAAGAACCGAGGGGATCGGCGCCAGTCCGACAGTTGCGGCCGCGGCCGCCCTCAGCGGAACTGCGGTCACCAGAAGGGGACTTTTTGGCGGCGCGCGCGCGAGCTTCAGATGCCCGGCCCGCCCGGTCCGGCCGTTGGGCAGCGCAGCCCCGATCATCTGCCGCAATCGGCCCGTCTCTGCGCCATTCGGAGCAAGTAGCCCGCCGCCTGGACCGATCCGCAACTCGCCGTCCTGGAGCAATCTCGTTCCGGCCGCATTGGCGAAGCGCACGACGCCGAGATCGTCGAGCACGAAAGCCGCCCAGGGCAGCCGCTCCAGCATCTCCGTCATCACCTGCCGATCCGCTTCGGCCTCCGCCAACCGCATCGTTACGCCGACCGCACGACGAAGGTGCGGCGCAAGGAGCTCGAGCAGCGCGATATCGGCCACCCCGAACTCCTCAAGCCGCCTGTCGCGTACCAGGCAAAGGTCGGCCACGGCAGAGCGGCCGCGGGCTGCGCGCAGGTTCAGCAATGAGTTCATATTCTGCGGACGAAGGCACTCGTCGTAGAAGTCGGTTCGCAGGAGCTCGGCCTTCGACATCACAGTCTGGTCGGTCATGACCGCTCCGACCGGAGCCGCCGCCGTCCGCTTATCTAGTGGATTTCTCCCGGCGTGGCGCTCGTAGAACAGCCGCATGATGTCAGGATCGACACCCACCTGAATGCCCCATCCGCGACGGGGTTCCTTGACCGCAAGGACTCCAGCGCAGGCTCCGAAGAGTACGCAGAGTTTGTCGAGCACGTCGCTCCAATCTCCGGCGCCAAGGGCCGCGTCATAGGCAGCGGCGACTAAGCCCTCAATGTCCGGGTGTGAGGGAGAATTAGTCATAACGCCAACCTAGACTTGCCTGGCCCGCGCGGCATTTAGAACACGAACCGGAACACCTCAATTTCCTTGGAGGTTAGGCGATATGCCCCTCCTCCCATCGCGCTTCTCCCCCGATCGGGGGAGGAATCTCTCAATCGTGGCGAGCACCCTCAGGCAGACGGATTCCGCTACCCCGTCCCCCCAAAGGAGAGCATCCGTGATCGCCAGCCCCACCGCGCGCGCCCTCTGCCTGGGCGCGCTCCTCGCCATCGCTGACCTAGCCGCCTACGGTGCGGAGGCAAACGAGGCGGTGCCGAGTACGGCCACGCCCGCGACGCTCGGAACGCCCGTCGCCGTCGGCCCGGTCACCGGCATGCCGGAATACGACAGCATTGGCTTCGTCGGCAGCGGCACCTGCACACCGAGCCCGATCTATTCCGCCCAACCTAAGCAGATCAGCACAGGTGCCGGCGGCCCTGAGTGGGACACCTATGGCTTCGTGCTCGAGGGCGAACACCCCTGCATCCCTTCGGACGTCCGCCGCTAGGCCGGAGCCAGGAAGGGCCACCGATGTGGACCCGTCGGATCTGAGCAATGCCGCAGCTGGCGCCACCCTACCCAGTCTGCTGGCCAGCTTCGTTGCAGGCTATGTCGTGGTCTTGGCAACGCCCGGGCCAAACATCCTCGCAGTTGGCGGGATTGCGGCCCTCCACGGCCTACGAGGAGCGGTGCCTCTCTGCGCCGGGGCAGCACTCGGGGCAGGCTGCCTCGGGGCCACGGCTCTCTTCGCCGCTGGCATGGCCTCCGCGATACCAAGCTTCGAAGGGATCTCCCGGCTCGCCGGGGGACTGCTGCTGGGGTATGTCGCCATCGCGATCGCCCGCCAGCCGGCACCGCGGGAAATTAAACAGGGAGAATCCGCCGGCCGTGCCATCGATGGCATCGCGGCCTTCGGCGCGGGCTTCTGCACCGCCGCCACCAATCCTCTGACGGGCTCCTTCTTCGCGGCCCAGTTCCTAGGGCCGCTTGGTCCGGAGCATGCTGGAAGAGCGGGAGCATGGGCAATTGCCTGCGTCATCGTGGTTGCACTGCTGTTCTTTCTGGGTGTGGCCTCGCTGCTTTCCCAGCCTTCAGTCCGCCGAGCCGCTCTCATCTGGCACCGCCCCATGCGCCTCGGCGCAGCCGCTCTGCTTGCCTTCATGGCCGTTAACGTCTTGCGGCCAGTAGTTGCGAAGGAGCAGTCGTGTCGCGCACCGCGGCCACGGTTGGAGGAACAGCGGCCATGTCGGGAAATTTCGGCTTGGCCTGAGGCCAGCACGTATCTGCAAGCCATCCAGTTCAGGCGCGCAGCAGAACAGGCGATTCACCCATGACCCCCTATCCTCCCATTCTGATGCTGACTGCAGCCCTCCTCTTGAGTGTCCTGAGTTCTCCTCCGACTGCGCAGGAGCCAAGTCGTGAGGAACTCACCTGGGCTGAGCCAGTCTGGATTGAGCCGGTCTCGATCGAACCGTTCGCCGGAACCGAAAGTTCATCGGCCCCCGGCATCATTGAACAGCCTGCGGGTTGGGCGCCGGGTGATGCAGTCGTGATCGTGCTCCCTGGCCACACCGCACCCGACGCCGCACGCGAGCGTCTCATCGCCCGGCTACTGAACGAGGGCGCAGCGGTGCTCGTGCTTTATGCCCCACGCGGACATGCTGCCGACACGTCCTTCCTCCACGGGAACGCAAGGAAGCCTCCGGCAGAACTGTTGGCTCCGCTATTCGGTGCCCTGCTCACGGTCCGCCGGGACTATGGCGCGGGCGTGGTGGTCGTGCTGGCGAATAGCACAGCGTTGGTGGACGAGGTGGCGCTGAGGGCCACGTCGGAGACCATAGCGGCGGAATATCTCGGCGCCACCGGGCCGCGCTTTACTGCTGCTGGGGCCTTGGGCAGCCCTGGTCGGGCGGCTGCCTTCAGGCTTGGCGCTGCGCCGCCCAGTATCGAGAGGTGGCCTTCGCGCGTGCCACGACTCTGCGCAATTTTGGGCGACGTGGCCGCCGATCTGGCGGAGGTTCAACCCCACCAAGTCGCAGCCAGCACGGCCGAGCGAGACTGCTCCGAAGCCCTGTTGCGGCCAGGCCATTCTGTAGCCGCCGAAGGTCCAGGCTGAGGAACGGACCTTTGAAGTTCCTCAGGAACAACCGGATCGACCGAGTGTTCTAATCATTCCATCATGCGCGCTGGAGCACATGGCTGCTATTTCGGCTTGAGCGCTCCTAACATTACAGTTGCGCGTTACGTTTGAGGTGGGCTTGCTGGGCGACAGCTTGATGTGCTCGTCGCCAGAGTGACCATGCGATGACGTGGGCGGGCCGGATTTTTCGTTGGGCCAGTTGGACCGCTATGC
>NZ_WWDL01000060.1 GCF_009848505.1 Muricoccus harenae | reverse complement strand
AGCCTCAAAGATTGGGCTCGCATTGCTCTCCGGCGCGACAAGACCCGCCGCAGCTGGATGGGCTTCGCCCACCTCGCCGCCACGATGATCAACCTACGCATCGCAGAGTCCGGTCACAGACCCTAGGGCGCAGACGAATACCCCGCTCCCGAGCGAGCCGCGCGCCCGGAAGATCGCCGTCATGACTCCGAAGTAGAGCACCGCCTGCGCCAGGAGCAGCATCACACCATTCACAGCCGCCACTCCGCCTCATCGCTGCAGGGCCGAACGCCGTCCCCGCCGGTCCCGATCATCCACCCGATCGCCCGACACATGCATGGGCCGCGCCAGAGAGCAATCGTTGGTTGTGCAGATCGGGATCGTGCCGATCAGCGAGGGTCTCAGCCGGGCGCGAAGGGCCACCCCCCCAGCCACCGCGCCCCGTCCAGCTCCGGCACCCCCGCCGCAAGCATCGCCAGCCGGTCGAATCCCATCGCGATCCCCGCCGTGGGCGGCATCCCATGCTCCAGCGCCGCCAGGAAATCGGCATCCACGCCCCAGCTGCCGCCCAGCGTCGCGGCATGCAGCGCCTCCCGCTCCGCCACGTCCCGCTCGAAGCGCCGACGCTGCTCCACCGGATCGCACAGCTCGTCGAAGGCGTTGCCCAGCTCCAGCCCGGCCGCGAAAACCTCGAATCGCAGCGCCGCGCGCGGATCCGCCGGATCGCGGCGCGCCAGCGCCGCCTGGGGCGCAGGCCAATGCGTGAGGAAGCTCCCCCGCTCCCGCCCCAGATGCGGCTCCACATGCTCGAGCATCAGCTGGAAGAACAGGTCCTCCCAGCCCAGCCCGTCCGGAACCGCCAGCCCCGCCGCCCGGGCGGAGGCGGCCAGCACCGCCGCATCCCCCTCCGCCGTTGCGGGATCGACCGAGGCCAGCACATCCATCCCCCCCGCATGCCGCCGGAAGGCCTCCGCCACCGTCATCCGCTCGAAGGGCAGGGACAGCGTCGTCGCCACCCCCGCATGCGCCACCACCGGCGGCAGCACGGCGCGCAGGTAATCCTCCACCGCATCCATCAGCCCGCCGAGCCCGGCGCCGCGCAGATACACCTCCAGCATGGTGAATTCCGGCGCATGCCGCGGTGAGACCTCGCCGTTCCGCCACACCCGTGCGAACTCGAAGCAATCCCCCACCCCCGCCACCAGCAGCCGCTTGATCGCCAGCTCCGGCGAGGTGCGGAGCCAGAGATCCTGCCCCTCCCCCCGCCCCAGATGCGGCTCGAAGCGGGAGCGGAAGCCATGCAGATGCACCTCCATCCCGGGCACCGGCACGAGGCAGGGCGTCTCCACCTCCAGGCAACCCCGCCCCTCCCAGAAGGCGCCGGTCTCACGGACCAGCGCCCCCCGCCGCCGCAGCGCCGGCAGCCGGGCCGCGAACGCATCGGGATGCCAAACGGGAAGAGGGTCATGCGGCACCGGCATCGGCTCCATGCGGCGGGGATTCCAGCGCCTTCCGTGACACAAGCCCCCGAAGAGGGCTACCAGCCCCGGCATGCCCGATGGCTCGATCCCCACCCCCCGCCCCCTGCGCGACGCGGACGCCCTGGCGGGTGCCGGCCTGGTCCCGGCCGAATCCCTCCCCGCCCTGCGGCAGGTGGCCGCGCGCTATGCCGTCTCCGTCACCCCGGCCATGGCCGCGCTGATCGACCCCGCCGACCCCGCGGACCCCATCGCAGCCCAGTACATCCCCCGCGCCTGGGAGCTGGAAACCACCCCCCAGGAACTGGCGGATCCGATCGCCGACCATCCCCACACCCCGGTGAAGGGCGTCGTCCACCGCTACCCCGACCGCGCCCTTCTGAAGCCGCTCCTCGCCTGTCCGGTCTATTGCCGCTTCTGCTTCCGCCGCGAGCAGGTCGGCCCCGCTGGCGGCGTGCTCAGCGAGGCGGAACTCGACACCGCCCTCGAATGGTTCGCCACCCATCCGCAGGTGCAGGAAGCCATCCTCACGGGCGGCGACCCGCTGATGCTCTCCCCCCGCCGCCTCGCCCATATCGTGCGGCGTCTGTCGGCGATGCCGCATATCCGGATCATCCGCCTGCACAGCCGCGTTCCGGTCGCCGACCCCGCCCGTATCACCGATGCCCTGGCCGAGGCGCTCGACACCGAAACCGCCCTCTTCCTCTGCCTGCACGCCAACCACACCCGCGAATTCACGGATGACGCCCGCGCCGCCCTGCGCCGCCTTTCCCGCGCCGGCGTCGCGCTGCTCGGCCAGACCGTCCTGCTGCGCGGCGTGAATGACACGGCGGAGACGCTGGAAGCCCTCCTCCGCACCATGCTCGCCCATCGGGTGAAGCCCTATTACCTGCACCAGCTGGACCGCGCCCCCGGCACCGCCCGCTTCGAGGTGCCCATCGCCGAAGGCCGCGCCCTGCTGGAATCGCTGCGCGGCCGAGTCACCGGCCTCGCCTGGCCGACCTATGCGCTCGATCTGCCGGACGGCCAGGGCAAGGCCCCCATCGGCCCCGACTTCGCCGAGCGCCGCGACGGCGGCTGGCAGGTCCGCGGCCCTCTCGGTGGGGCCCATTTCCAGCCCGACCAGGACGCCGCGCCCGCCGGGTGAATTCCACCTGGCAGCCTGGATCAGCGCTCGGCAAGCGCCGCCGGTCTGTCAGAAGCCGACCGGTCATTGGCCGGTACAGCCGTTCGCACAGGCGCATGATCGCTCCGTCGGTATCGGAACACGACCTCGCTGGTCGAATGGCTCACCGAACGGCATTGGTCACGGAAAAATCGCAGGCCAGGATCTTCCGTAATTCCGGAATTGTCATAATAGGAGCCGAGAAAGAACCGGCCCTTCGGCGCACGCTCATAGGCTTCGCGGATCATGCGCAGCATCAGGAACCAAGACATGCCCATGTTGCCGTCGAGAGAGCCGGATTCCATGTAGTAGGTAAAGGGCCCGAAGGTGACGCCGCCATAGGCCGCGACCGCTTTTCCGTCGGCCTGCAGCACGGCCGTGTACACCTCGTCACCAAGCGCAGCGGTGCGCAGCCAGAACCGAAAAAGAAAGTTCAGCGACTTTCCGTTCAGTTGCTTGCGGTCATGCATCTTCTTCCGCAGGCGCACCAGCTGGTACAGATCCGCCATGGTGGAACGGCCTCTGTGCTGGCTGACGACCAGTTGCCCAGCCTCCTTTTCCGCCCGCTTCGCATTCCGCTTCGCATTCGAGCTGACACTCGCCAAATAGGAATCCCAGCTTTTCCATTGCGAGAAGTCGATGAAATGGACCGTCGCGGACGCGGTGGAAATCGGCGTGACACCCGCAATGGAGGCCAGATCATCGGCACGCGACGGCTCAAGGTTCCAGCGTCCGCCGTAATGGTATTCGCCATCGCCAAGATGAGCCAGCAGGGCGGCCATGGCATCGTGCCACATGTACCGGTACTCGGGCAGGATTTGCAGCCCCTCGGCAAACACGCGCCGGCGCCGGCCCACCCCCACCGCCGCCTGGGCGATCTTCAGTGACCGGCCATCAAGCTCGATGTGCAAGGAGAGGTAATGCACGCGGCAGCGGAGATGATGATCAAGCTGCCAGGCGCGCGAGGCGCGATAAGATCCGCGGAACGAGGCGCCGCAGCGTGCCGCGAAGTCGTCCCATTCAGCTTTGGACTGGGTGTTCGTCGCGACTGTTATCGCGGCTGGAAAACTGGGGAGCGACTCTGCAAGCCCGACATTGCAGCTGGGTTCTTCAGCCAGCGCTTTGATATGCATCACCGCTTGTCGCTCCCTTACGCCATGATGAAGGACGTAGAATCCAATCGGAGGGCTGAGGCCTTCTCCTGGACCTGAGAAACGGCTGCGCAGGGCTGGAACCCGCCGGTTCCGCCCTGTGCCGCAATCCACGAACTTGGGTTGGGTCATGCTTCGCTGGGCGCGTCCCGGTGGAGACCCGGGCGGAGCCGCCGCTGTGGCAGAACGTCAACTGGCGAGCGCTGAGGGTATGGGGCTCGCCGGTGGCATCACAAACCTTCAGCTGGACCTCCTCAGGCGCGAACAGGCACCGCCCCGCCCGGCAAGGCATGGCCGTGCAAGGCTCCAGTAGCCCCACTCTGATCATCTTCGGTTGCGCAGTCCTATCGTTCTTGGTCCAGAACGACTACCAATTCGGTGTGCGCTCGCCAAACCGGCGGAAGCGGAGCACGACCCTCGCGCCAACTCGGTTGCGGAGCCCCGCACAGGGCTCGATGTCGCGGCAATCTGTGTCCGCCGCGTACTGTCTCGCGAAACAAGTCAGGAGCCCAGCTGGCCCTCAGGTCACGAGCCGCTCGTGCAATGTAACGGCCTTGCAAACCCGGACGGGAATGGTGGCGGGCTGCAGGGTTCTGAATGGATGGGAGCAGCAATGCCGCCTGTGGCCCTGGCGCAACCGGGCACCGCTGCCCCCCTCTCAGCGTCGAAACGCGCTCCCCTGCCGTCGCGAATGCACAGGCCATGCATATCGCAGGCTGCAGGGCAGCTCGCCTTGAACGATCAGAAGCCGCCTCTTAGCGCGACTTCTGGTAGAGCTTGCTCGCGATCTCATACATTTCCTCCGGCGCATAATCCGGCGTGAAGGCCGAGGGAATGCCTGTGAGCTGGTGGATCTTGCCACCCTCTGGCATCCCATCCACCACCGTCAGCTCGCCGGGCGGATCGGTCGGCAGCGCCTGCTCGCCATTGCCCCAGATGCCCGACATCTCCTTGTAGTCGGCCGGGCTGAACGTATAGAGCCTCCGGTGCGACCCCTCGTTCAGGTATTTCTGGCACTCCGGAATCTTGTCCAGCGGGATGTTCGGCACCGGCAGGAACTGCTCCAGCGAAACGCCGGTGATCTTCTTCAGCGCGAGCGCATAGGCATGCGCATGCACCGAGCCGCGCACCAGCAGATAGCCGCAGACCTCGCGCCCCGTCGGATCGCTCAGGCTCTCATAGACCCGCAGCTTGTGCAGCCGCGCGCCGCATTCGAGATGGAAGTTGTGCAGGAGGTCGAAAACGACATTCCCCGTCGTCGTCACCATGTCGGCGTTCCAGGACATGGAGTTGCTGTTCACCGGCACCGAGCCACCCGCATGCGAGAAGAAGGAGGCGGCCGAACGGATGTCCTTCATCGCCTCAAAGGGCGCGCCGGAAATGTCACCGCCATCGCCCTCATCGGCACCCGGCATGTCCGGCCCGTTGTTCAGCATGGCGACGCCGTTACTCACCAGCTCCACATGCCCCAGCTCCTCCGCCGTAATGCTGGCGACCAGGCTGTAGAAAGGCTTCAGCTTGTCCTTGCTGCGAAAGTTGAAGCTCTGGAACATGTAGTTTCCGAGCGTGGACATCTCGCCATATTTGCCGCCCAGCAATTCCTGCAGGGCCGCTGCCGCATTCGGATCCTTCTTCTTCGGTGCCGGTAGCTCGGCCTGGAGCTTGTCGACGCGCATGAACATGGGGATCTCTCCGCTGAAGGTGCGCGCTTCCAACGGGCGGAATCGAGAATGGTTATCAATCTGACGAAACCGTGCGAGCCCGCGGAACCCTGCCCCGGGCACCGCTCCCCCTTTCCCTTCCCCGCCGCAGCGGTCCAGACTTTCCCCGGACGCAACGGCGCCACCTAGCACGCCGCAGGGAGAATGTTCATGACCGAGATCACCCGCCGCAGTCTCGCGGCGGCAACCTTTGCCTCGCTTGGCGCCACACTCGCCTCCCGCCCTGCCGGTGCCCAGGGAACATCGGGCGGCGCGGCCTTCCCCACCCGCCCCATCACCATGGTCATCCCCTTCGCGCCGGGCGGTCCCACCGACATCGTCGGCCGCCTCATGGCCGAGAGCATGGCGCGCGAGATCGGCCAGCCCGTGGTGGTGGAGAACACGACCGGCGCCGGCGGCACGCTCGGCGCCCAGCGCGTCGCGACGGCCCGGCCGGACGGCTACACCATCCTGCTGCACCACATCGGCATGGGGGTGATCCCCACCATGTATCGCCGCCTCGCCTACGATCCGGTGAACGGCTTCGAGCCGCTCGGCCTGGTCACCGAGGTGCCGATGACCATTGTCGGCCGCAAGGACATCCCGGCTGGCAACTTCGCCGAACTCATTGCCTACATGAAGAAGCAGGGCGACGGCTTCAATCTGGCCGATGCTGGTATCGGCTCATCCTCCGCCCTCTGCGGCGCCCTCTTCGCCAATGCCATCGGGGTGAAGCCCACCGTCATCCCCTTCCGCGGCACGGGCCCCGCGATGCAGGAGATCCTCGGCGGCCGCGTCGACATCCTTTGCGACCAGACGACCCAGACCACCGAATACATCCGCGGCGGCCAGGTGAAGGTCTTCGCCACCCCCTCACGCAGCCGCATCGCCACTTTGCCCGATATCCCCACCACCGCCGAGGCCGGCCTTCCCGGCTTCGAGGTGACGGTCTGGCACGGCCTCTACGCGCCCAAGGGCACCCCCGCCCCCATCTGTGCGCGCCTCACGCAGTCCCTTCAGGCCGCGCTGCGCGACCCGCGCATCGTCCAGCGCTTCTCTGAGATCGGCACCGCGCCGGTCTCTCAGGAAGACGCCACGCGGGAAGCCCATCAGCGCTTCTGGACGGCTGATATCGCGAAGTGGAAGCCCATCATCGAGACCACCGGCAGCTACGCCGACTGACCCCAGCTTGGGGCGCCATCCCCAGGAAGGCGCCCCGGCCGAACCATTTTCTCACAGAGTTTTCCACAGGCCGGCGGTAGAAAAAAGCAAGCACAAGCAAGACATTACGGATCGATCCGGGCGCGATCCCACAACGTTTCCCACTAAGTGCACTCTCGATTCTGTGAGCAATGTCGCGCCCGCGAAGCCCATCAGCCGACGGTGGGCTGCTCCATCCCGGCCACCATTTCCGCCAGCTGGTCCAGACCGGAACCGACGCCCCATTCGAAGCCGGCACCCAGATGCATGGCCTTCATCGCCTTCGAGGCGAAGAGCGTGTGCATGGTCAGCAAGGTCCGCCCCGACGTCTCCTCGAAGCTGACCGTTACGATCATCTTCTCCGCCCCCGGCGCGTCGAAGCCATTGTCATAGACGATCCGCCGCCCGGGGGTGATCTCCAGGTACTCGCCCCCGAAAGGCGTGTTTTGCCGCCCGTCCGGCCCCGTCATGGCAAAGCGGAACCGCCCGCCCACGCGGAAATCGACCTCGCAGAGGGTTAGCGGCCAGCCCACCGGCCCGAACCACCGCCTCAAGTGCTCGGGCCGGCTCCAGGCCTCGAACAGCAGCCGCGCCGGCGCATCGAAGTGCCGCGTGATGACGAAGGATAGGTCCTCCGCCGGCTCAATCTTCCCCATGGCCGCTCTCCTTTCCCTTCAGTTCCTCGACATAGGCCTCAAGCCGTTCCAGCCCGGCCTCCCAGAAGCCTCTGTAGTTCCCGATCCAGCCCGCCGCCTCGGCGAGCGGCGCCGCTTCCAGCCGCACCGGCCGGAACTGCGCCGCCCGCCCGCGCGAGACGAGCCCCGCCCCCTGCAGCACCTTCAGGTGCTTCGAAATGGTCGGCTGGCTGAGCCCGAAGGGCGCCACCAGCTCGTTCACCGTCGCCTCCCCTTCGGCCAGCCGCGCGAGGATTGCGCGCCGCGTCGGATCCGCCAGCGCCCCGAAGACCCGATCCAGATGCCCTGCTTCCAGCACCGACTAATTACCCATCCACTATATTTCCGATAGGCTATTTAAAGAGCCACGATCCTGTCAAGCGGAGCCCGCGTGGCCCCGCCTCACGGCCCCACCTTGTTGCCAATCAGAGGCCCCACGTGTAAGGCCCCCGCCCGATCCTTACCAATCAGACGACGACAGGACGCCCCGCCATGGCGAAGATGCAGGCCAATCAGATGCGCGCCGGCATGGTCATCGAGTTCGAGGGCCAGCGCTACACGATCCTGAAGCAGAACATCATGATCCCCGGCAAGGGGAACGCGATCATCCAGGTCGACATGCGCAACATCAAGACGGGCGCCAAGAAGGACCAGCGCTGGCGCACCGCCGATACCGTCGAGCGCCTGCAGACCGAGGACAAGGAGTTCACCTTCTCCTATGCCGAGGGCGACCACCTCGTGCTGATGGATCCGGAGACCTTCGAGCAGACCACCGTCTCCAAGGACATCCTTGGTGACCGCCTGCCCTTCCTCGCCGAGAACATGACCGTCAACGTCCGCCTCATCGAGGGCGAGCCGGTCGCCATGGGCCTGCCCGATACCGTTGTCCTCGAGATCGTCGAGGCCGACCCGGTCGTGAAGGGCCAGACCGCCTCCTCCTCCTACAAGCCCGCGCTGCTCTCCAATGGTGTGAAGACCATGGTTCCCCCCTTCATCACCGCCGGCGAGAAGATCGTCGTCCGCACCGAGGACGCCTCCTACCTGGAGCGGGCAAAGGGCTGAGACCCAAGGAAAAACTGTAATGTCCGGCGCCCAGCCCTCCGCGCGGCTCTCCCCCGCGATGACCGTCGTCATCAACGCCGCCCGCAAGGCGGCGCGGCGCCTGCTGCGCGACTTCGGCGAGGTCGAGAATCTCCAGGTCAGCAGCAAGGGCCCGGGCGACTTCGTCTCCCAGGCCGACCTGCGCGCCGAGGAGACGCTGCGCGAGGAGCTGCGCCGAGCCCGCCCGAACTTCGCCTTCCTCATGGAGGAGTCCGGCGAGAGCGGGCAGGCCGATTGGGAATGGCGCTGGGTCGTCGATCCGCTCGACGGCACCACCAACTTCCTCCACGGCATCCCGCAATGGTGCATCTCGGTCGGCATCGAGAAGCGCCTGACGGCGGATACGTCGGAGATAGTGGCCGGCGTCATCTACAACCCTGCCACGGACGAGCTGTTCTGGGCCGAGAAGGGCCGCGGCGCCTTCCTCAACGACAAGCGCCTGCGCGTCTCCGGCCGGCGCGACATGAACGCCGCCCTCTTCGCCACGGGCATCCCCTTCGCCAAGGTGCCGCACCGCGCGGAGTTCAGCACCACCCTCGCCCGGCTGATGCCGCAGGTGGCCGGCATCCGCCGCTTCGGCTCCGCAGCCCTCGACCTCGCCTGGGTCGCGGCTGGCCGCTACGAGGGCTACTGGGAACTCGGCCTCAAGCCCTGGGACTGCGCGGCTGGCATCATTATGGTGAAGGAGGCCGGAGGCTACGTGACCGGCCCGGGTGACGAGGACCCCTACGCCACCGGCAACATCGTTGCCGGCAACCCCTTCCTCCACGGCAAGCTGCGCGAAGCGGTGGCCGAGGGCATCGCCTATGTCGCCGAGCGGCGCGGCGGCGGAGAGCCGACCACTCCCGCCGGCTGAACGGTTGCGGCCGGACCGGGATGATCTTCCCGCCCGGCCCTCTATTTGAGGACGAGACCCCGGGGCCATGGTGCCGGCCGCCTACGGTCTGCAGAGCGACATCCCCATGCCTGTCATCCTGCCCAGCGTTCGCTTCCTCGGCATGCTCCAAGCCGCCTCCACCCTTGAGGAGACGCGCTTCACCTTCCGCCTGGCGATCCGCCCGGCCGCATAGTCCGCCGCCGACTGAGCGCCTGCCCAGACGACCAGCGCCCAATTGACCGGCCCCCTGGCCCCATCGCATTCCTGCCGAAACAACGCGGACCTGCCCGTGCCCCAGCAAGACAAGCGCCTTGACGCCGCGCGCCGCCTCTTCGTCCATCTGGGCGAGAAGCTCGGCGCCGATCTGGAGATCCGCCTCTGGAATGGCGAGCGCGTGCCCCTGGGCCCCAAGCCAAGCGGCGACCTCGCCCTCGCGCTGAACAGCCCGGACGCCCTCACCCGCGCCATCCGCCGCCCGCGCCTGACCACGCTGATCGAGCTGATCGCCGCCGGCGACATCACCATCGAGGGCGGCACCCTGCTGGAGCTTGCCGCCCGCCGCGGCAGCATGGACCGCAAGGGCCTGGTCAGGCGCCTCGACAAGCGCCTTCTGCTCGGCGCCCTTCTGCCCTTCCTCTTCCGCGCCCCGAAGACCGCCGTTGCCAGCCACGCCTATTCCGGCGCCGAGGCCGCGAAGGACAGCGAGGGCCGCGACAACAAGCCTCTCATCCAGTTCCACTACGACCTGTCGAACGAGTTCTACGGCCTCTTCCTCGATCCCGAGATGGTCTATTCCTGCGCCTACTTCCCCGACTGGGACGCAAGTCTCGAGGAAGCCCAGCGCGCCAAGCTGGAGATGATCTGCCGCAAGCTCCGCCTGCAGCCCGGCGAACGCTTCCTCGATATCGGCTGCGGCTGGGGCGGGCTGGTCTGCCACGCCGCGCAGCACCACGGCGTCACCGCCCATGGCGTGACGCTCTCCCAGGCCCAGCTCGACTTCGCCCGCGCCAAGATCGCCCGCCTGGGCCTGCAGGACCGCGTCACCGTCGAGCTGAAGGACTACAAGGAACTCACCGGCGAATACGACAAGATCGCCTCCATCGGCATGTTCGAGCATGTCGGGCTCGACAACCACGCCGCCTATTTCCAGCACATGCGCAGCCTGTTGCGCCCGCGTGGCCTGCTGCTGAACCACGCCATCGCCCGTCCGGCGAAGAAGGACATGAAGGCCTTCCGCCGCAAGCGTCCCGAATTCGCCGCCCTGACCAAGTACATCTTTCCCGGCGGCGAGCTGGACTACATCGGCCTATCCCTCACCAATCTCGAGCGCCACGGCTTCGAGGTGCATGACGTCGAGGGCTGGCGCGAGCATTACGGCCGCACCTGCCGCCTCTGGACCGAACGCCTCCACGCCAACCGCGAGGCGGCGGAACGCGAGGTCGGTGCCGGCCGCACCCGCCTCTGGCTGCTCTACCTCGCCGGCTGCGCCCTGGCCTTCGAGCGGGGCAGCGTCGGCATCTTTCAGACCCTCGTCTCGAAGCGGGCGCGCGGCCCCAGCGGCCTGCCCCCCACCCGCGCCGACCTCTACCGTTGAGCCACCGTCCCGCCCGGCGCTTCAATACCATCAAGTCCTGGGCTACCTTCCGCGACGTGAACCTTTCCACCGCCCGCCGCGCCGCCGCGGCCCTGGCGCTCCTGCTCGCCGCGCTCCCCTTGGCGGCTCAGCAGCAGCAGCCCTCCGACCCGGGCATCGCCTCCGGGGGCGCCACCGATCCCGGCGCAGCGGGAGATCCGGGGCCCGACGCCCCAACGGACCCCGCCGCCGCCCCGCCCCGGGCCGCGGACCTGGCCGCCGCCCCCCGCCCGGCCCTGCCCGCGGATATCGCCGACCTCACCCTACCCGCCGGCTTTGCCCGCCTCCCCATCGGCGGCTGGCGCATCACGGGCCCGGCCGGCCAGGGTGAGCCCGACTCCGCCGCCTTCCTGGCGATCCAGACCATCGGCCATTACCTCGCGGAACAGAGCACCGGCCGCGTCACCATCGTCGCCCAGGCCTCGGGCCCCGCGGACGACCCCTCCATCGCCCGCCGCACCACCCTCGCCCGCGCCATCACCATCAAGGCCTCGCTGGTCCGCGGTGGCCTTCCCGGCACGCGCATCGACATCCGTCCGATGGGCCGCACGGCGGAGGCGATCGATGCGATCGACATCGTCGCGCCCCCCGCGCCCCGCGCACGGGGCGAAGCCGCCTCGCCACCCTCCCCTGCGCCGAGAGGCGGATAGGCCGCCATGACCAACCCGAACCGCTACCTCATCCGGATGGTGCTCTTCCTCGCCTGCGTGGCGCTGGTGGGCGGCCTGCTCTTCGGGGAGCTGCGCCACGCCTTCGCCGTGAACCCGGTGCTGAACGCGCTGATCCTGGCCGTCCTCATCCTCGGCATCGCCTGGACCATCCGCCAGGTGATCCTACTCAGGAACGAGGTCAGCTGGCTGGAGGCCTTCCGCGCCCCGCGCGAGGGCGGCACCGCCGGCCACGTCCCGCTCCCGTCCCAGCCCGCGCCCCGTCTCCTGGCTCCCATGGCCTCGATGCTCGCCTCCCGCCGCACCGAGCGCCTCTCCCTCTCCACCGTCGCCATGCGCAGCGTGCTGGACGGCATCGCCTCCCGCCTCGATGAGGAGCGGGAGCTCTCCCGCTACATGACCGGGCTGCTGATCTTCCTCGGCCTTCTCGGCACCTTCTGGGGTCTGATCCTGACCATCGGCTCGGTGTCCGATGTCATCCAGAACATGTCCGTCGGCTCCGGCGACGTGACCACCCTGTTCAACCAGCTGAAGAGCGGCCTCGCACAGCCGCTGAACGGCATGGGCGTCGCCTTCTCCTCCTCCATGCTCGGCCTCGCCTGCGCCCTGGTGCTCGGCTTCCTCGACCTCACCGCCGGCCAGGCCCAGACCCGCTTCTACAACGAGTTGGAGGAATGGCTCGCCGGTGTCACCCGCCTCTCCTCCGGCGTGCTCGGGAACGAAAGCAGCGAAGGCGGCTCCGTCCCGGCCTATGTCCAGGCCCTGCTGGAGCAGACCGCCGAGAACCTGGAAGGCCTGCAGCGCATCCTGACCCGCGGCGAGGAACGCGCCGCCCAGTCCGGCCGCGCCCTCGAAACCCTGACCGACCGCCTCGCCGTCCTTACCGATCAGATGCGCGCCAACCAGGTGCTGATGCAGCGCATGGCCGAGAACCAATCCGGCCTCGTCCCCATCCTCCAGCGCCTCGCCGAGACCGGCGAGCATGACGCGGCCTCCCGCGCCCATCTGCGCAATGTCGAGCTCTACCTCGCCCGCTTGCTGGAGGAATCCGCCCAGGGCCGCGCCCAATCCACCCAGGAGCTGCGCTCCGAGATCAAGGTTCTGGCCCGCACCATCGCCGCCCTGGCCGACGCGCCCCAGCAGACTTAGGCAGCATCACCGATCCAGCCTGCGGCCGCCCGGGCCGGATTCCGGCAAAGCCCCCGTGCTATCCGTGGGCCATGCCATCCTTGCCCACCAGCCTTCGCCGCCTCGGCCCCACGGACGTCCCGCTCCTTCGCAAGCTGAACGCCCTATTCGGCGACGCCTTCGGAGACCGCGAGACCTATGAGGGCGAGCCACCGACCGATGCCTATCTCGAAGGCCTGCTCGCGAAGGAGCATGTCTTCGTCATCGCGGCGCTCTCGGATGACCGAGTCCTGGGCGGCCTCGTCGCCTATGAGCTCGACAAGTTCGAGAGGATGCGGCGCGAGGTCTATATCTACGACCTCGCCGTCGACGCGGCGCACCGGCGGCGGCACATCGCGACCGACCTGATCGGGCATCTGCGCGATATCGCCGCGCGGCGCGGCGCCTGGGTCGTCTATGTCCAGGCCGACCATGGTGACGACCCGGCCATCGCCCTCTACACGGAGCTCGGCACCCGCGAGGACGTCCTGCATTTCGACATCGGGGTCGAGCCACAGCCTCGCTGATCCGCGCTTCGCCCCGGATGGGGCGCCTGGCCACACAGCCTTCAGGGGCGGGCCGCCTCCTCCCCCACCAGCCTCGCCAGCCGCCTCGGCGCGATCAGTCGGTAGCTCCGCCGCACCATCGCCGCGACTTCCTCCCAATCCGTGCGGCGATCCAAACGGATGCCAACCCAGCCCTTCACTCCCAGATAGGGCGGCACGAAGAACCGTCCCGGCTCCGCACCCACCAGCACCCCCTGGATTCCAGCCGGCACCTTGCACCAGGCGACGCTCCCGCCATCCGCCGCCCGCTCCAGTGCAAACATCTTCTCCCGCACCCGGAAAGTCGGCCGCCCCCAAGCCTCCTTCTCCGTGGCATCCGGCAGGGCGAGGCAGATGGAGCGAAGGCAGTCTATGGGCTGTCGTGACATGACCCTCTCCTGTAGTCTGTTCCGGCGCCCCGTGCAGCCGGCCCGGACCCTCCGGCCGCCACCGCGGCGCATGGCGCTCAGGGAGGCGCCGTCCCCGGCATGAGAAGCGCAGGCACGCCCCAGCTTGATTCCGTCTGATCCCCCCCGGCAGGGGCGGCGGCCGGCCTCGCCGACTCGCGTGGTAAGCCCCGCATGGCACTAGGAAACTCCCGCCGCGGCGGACAGCGCGAGGGCATGAACGCCTGGCCCGGCTATGTCGACGCGCTGGCCACGCTGCTCATCATCATCATCTTCGTCCTGCTAGGGCCTGTCCTCAGATGAGCCAGACATAGGCTGCGGCGAGGTGGATCGCGCCGAGGAAGTTACGTGCGGTCTTGTCGTAGCGGGTGGCAATGGCACGGAACTGCTTGAGCTTGGCGAAGAAGT
>NZ_WWDL01000006.1 GCF_009848505.1 Muricoccus harenae | reverse complement strand
CCACCCGGCCATCGATCTCCTCCACCAGCCGGCTGACCTCGCTCTTGGAGATGCCCGACCCGCCCATCGCCTTGACCAGGTCATCGACGGCCCGGGTGGAGACGCCATGAATGTAGGCCTCCTGGATCACAGCCGTGAGTGCCTTCTCCGCCGTCCGGCGGGGCTCCAGAAAGGAGGGGAAGTAACTGCCCCGGCGCAGCCGGGGGATCTCAAGCTCGATCCGGCCCGCCCTGGTCTCCCAGGCCCGCCCGCGATAGCCGTTGCGCTGCACCTGCCGAGCCGGATCCCGCACGCCATGCGCCGCGCCGGTTCGGGCCTGCACCTCGGCCTCCATCAGGCGCTCGGCGGCAAAGCCCAGCATCTCGCGCACCAGATCACCATCGGCGCTCTTCTCGATCAACTCCAGCAGCGCCATCTTGTCGTCGGTCATCGTCATCTCTGTGCTGAGGGTTCAAGGTCGCACTCGAACCATAGCCAGAGATCGACGGTGGCCACCCCGCCAGGGCAGCCCCCCGCTGTGGATAAGTGGCCCGCCTGCGCTCAACCCCTGATCTCGCTCCGGCAGGCCACTTACCCACAGCTGCTACACCACGCGTC
This sequence comes from Muricoccus harenae, assembly GCF_009848505.1. GTDB lineage: Bacteria > Pseudomonadota > Alphaproteobacteria > Acetobacterales > Acetobacteraceae > Roseomonas > Roseomonas harenae. The sequence goes on along the minus strand of NZ_WWDL01000006.1, from coordinate 155,322 downwards.
GGGGCACGATCCTCCGCTAACCTCCGCTGAGGCTGAACTGAATGCTGATGATGGCCCTGAAGCGCGGCGAGTCCCGACCGATGCCAGCTCCGAGCGCGCCACCGAGGATGACGTCGCGCGCAATCTGGTGGCGCAGGCCCGCCTCAAGGATGGTGGCGTCGCGCTCGCCACGCTCCTGGCTTTCGCGCAGGAGGTTGGTCACCAGCGCGGTGCGCTCCGCGACCAATTGGCTGTAGCCGAGGGTGAAGCGGTAGCGATTGCGCCGCTCCTCCTCCCTCGGATCGAGGCGGCGGAACCAGATGGCGTTTAAATGAAGACGCCGCTGCGCCGGGCTGGGATCGATCGTCCTGCTGGCAATTCCCCCGAGCTGGATCTCCCAGCTTCGGTCGCCCGGACCGATCGGTGCGTCCGCTTCCGCGAAGGCAGCGAAGGCGGGCAGCCAACCTGTCTCGCGGTTCAGCTGGCAAAGCCCGCCCAGGCTGACTTCGCCCTGATTCGCGCGGGAGCCCGAGCCCACAGTATAGGGCAGGTCAAAGGAGAGCTGCAGCCGCTCCGCCGGAACCCATTGCAGCTGAGGGATGAAGCGCACCGTTTCGTCGCCCCGGCGCCAGCGGTCGTAGCGGGCCGCGCCGAGCAGGTCGAGGCTGCCGCGCTCACCGACGAAAGCATCCTCCAGCGTGTTCGGCATGTTGACGTCAAGGTCGCCGACTTCGCCCGCGCCTGCGCCACACACGACCGTTGCGGCAAGGATCCCGGCGAGGAGGCCTCCCCGCCGGAAGATTCGCACCCACACGCCCCTGTTCCTCCGCCACGCGCATGGCCTGCAGCGTTCTTTCGTGATCGAGGTTGAGGTTCCCGCATGGCGCGCCGGAGTGGTTGCCCGGCACATGTCACGAAGCTGCCTGCCGCCGGAAGGCGCTGCGGCTTGAGGAGGACAGAGGATGCAGGGCTCTATCTGGAAGCGGTATGGGTTCGCCTGGGTGACGGGAGGCTTCTTCCTCATCTCGTTCCTGGGCCACTGGGTGTTCGGCTGGTTTACCTATGTCAGCGAACAGCAGGCCCACCAACAACCCGTCCAGTTTTCAGAGTACCTCGTGCAGATGATGCGCGACACGCTGGAGAACTGGCAGTCCGAATTCCTGCAGCTCCTCTGGCAAATCGTCGGACTTGCACTCCTGCTCTATGTCGGATCGCCGCAGTCGAAGGAGGGCAACGACCGCATGGAGGCGAAGATCGACGCCCTCCTGCGCAAGGTGGATCCCGGCAATGCCGACCGCGTCATCGCAGCGATCGACGACGCCTATTCGGGGCGCGAGACCGACACCCCTCACGCCCATCAATGAGGGTTGGAATTCATCCCCGATGGAGGATCGCGCGGTCAAACGATGGTCGTGCAGGCTGCGGCTCCTCGTCCGCATTGTCGCTGCTCCTGCACAGCGAAAACGTATGCCGCTGAAAGACATGCAGCGGCCGGTGCTGGAGCCTGTATCGGGCGTCCCCGATCCAGGCTCTGGCATCAGCGTGTCACCGCCGCGCGCAAGCCGCCGCCTCGATCCCCGGCATTCTTCACCTCGCCACCACATCCGGCCGGCTTAGGCACGAACCGGCCCTAGCCCGAACCGGCGGCAAGGTCGGCCATGATGGAAGGCACCTCCGCCAGCAGCTCCCTCGCGAGGAATCCCAGCGGCCCTAGCCGCCGCGCCAGGCGGTGCCCGGCTTCGGCGTGCAGCCAGACGGCCCAGGCCGTCGCCTGAACCGGCGGCGCGCCGCGCGCCAGAAGTCCGGTGACGATGCCTGCCAGCGTGTCGCCCGAGCCGGAGGTGGCGAGACCCACATGGCCGTGGCTGCATGACAAGGTCTCGCCGCCTGGCCCGACAACCCAGGTATGGGCCCCTTTCATTGCCACCACGGCCCCGAGCAACTCCGCCGCGCGCCGGGCCGCTGCCAGCGGATCCGCCGAGACTTCCTCCTTCGGAATGCCCAGAATGCGGGCCATCTCCCCGGCATGGGGCGTCACCACGCTGTGCCCGGCATGCCGGCGCAGCGCGGCCGGATGGGCGCCCAGGCCGGCGAGGGCACCGGCATCCAGCGCCACGCCTGTCCCGGGCTCCAGCCCGTCGAGCAGCGTGCCGACCAGCGCCTCCGCCCCATCGGCCATCAGCCCGGGGCCGATGAGGAGCGCGGCGCTGCCCGAAAGCCGTGGCAGCAGGGCGGTGCCGGCCCCGGCACCGACGCAACCCTCCGCCGTCTCCTCCAGGGGGATCACCAGCGCCTCCGGCACCGCGAGGGCGAGATGCAACGCGACGGAGCGCACCGTCGCCATCTGCAGCCGCCCCGCCCCGGCCCGCAGCGCGGCCTCACCTGCCAGCATCACGGCGCCGGGCACCTCGGCGCAGCCGCCCACCACCAGCACCGTGCCGCGCTGGGACTTGTCGTCATCCGCCGCCGGGATGGGCAGCGGATGGGCGCGCAGCCAGGCGGGATTGATCTCGGTCATCGCCTGGCTCCGCCGTTCGGCGCGGCGGACGTCACCTCCGCGCGCCTCACGGCGCGACGGCCTTCGCGTCCGGCTCGGACGTGACCGGCGTGCCCTCGCGCTGCAGCGGCACGACGAAATTGTAGCGCTCCAGTGTCAGCGCGCCCGTTGCGCCCTTGTCAGCATCGAAGCGGTATTCGGTGATGCCGCAATTCGGCACGTCGCCCTCGCGGTCGATCGCCAGAATCTCCTCCTCGGTCATGTTCTCCAGCAGGTAGCGCAGGCAGAGCACCACAACCTGATGCGCCACGATCACCACGCGGCGTCCGCCGTGATGCAGGCTGATCGTGTCCAGCGCCGAGCGCAGCCGCAGGATGACGTCGCACCAGGATTCGCCCCCCGGCGGCCGGTGGTAGAACTTGCCGAGCAGGCGGCGGAACTCCGCCTGGTCCGGATGCACCTCGCGGATGCCGAGGGTGGTCAGCCCGTCCAGCACGCCGAATTCCTTCTCGCGCAGCCGCTCGTCGATGACGAAATCCTCGCGTTCCACGGGCAGGCCGCCGGCCTCGTGCAGCAGCGCCGCCGTCTGCCGCGCGCGGCGATAGGGCGAGCAGAGGATCACCTCCGGCCGCTCCTCCTCGGGCATGGCGGCGAACCAATGGCCCAATGAGCGGGATTGCTCCTGGCCGAGCGGACTGAGCGGGACATCCACGTCACGGCCATCCAGCGCGATGCGGGCGGCCTTGGCGCGATGCGCGGCATCCCGGGCGACATTCCCGGCGCTTTCGCCGTGGCGGATGATCCAGAGCCTGTCCGGCCATCGTTGCGAAGGCTGGCGCCGGGAGGGGTGGGGCATGCGGTCTCCTCTCTCGGCAGGCCCAACGCCCCGGCGGCGGGTGGGTTGGCTGCCGGTCCGGAACGCCGCCTCAGCCCTCGTCCTCGAGCCGCGCGATTCCTTCGTCGGAATAGCCGAAGTGATGGGCGATCTCGTGGATCAGCACGTTGCGGACCAGGCGGAACAGGTCTTCCCCGGTCTCGACCCATTCCACCAGGATCGGCTCGCGGTAGAGGAGGATCGTGTCGGGGCCGGTCGCGACATCCAGCACGGATTTCTCCGTCAGCGGTGTGCCGCGGTAGAGGCCAGTCAGCTCCCAGGGATGTTCGAGCCCGAGCGCCTCCAGCGTCTCGTCATCGGGCAGTTCCTCCACGAGGATGGCGGCGCCCGCCACGGCCTCGCGGAGCGGGGCGGGAATGGCGGCGAAGGCGGTCTCGGCCAACTCGGCGAGATCCTCGGCGCTGGGCGGGTTGCCCCATCGGGTGCTGGTGTTCGGCATTGGAGAAGGGGGCCATAAGGACGGCCCAGGTCAAGTGAAACTGGTTGCGTCAAACCCGTGAATCGAAACCGGCAGCAGGAGATGCGCGCCATGGTCGAACCCCTCCCCGCCGCCCGCCGCGAGGCGCTGCCCACCCTGCTGCCGCATTGGTCCGTGGCGGAGGGGCGCGACGCGATCCAGCGGACGTTCCGCTTCCGCGACTTCTCCGAGGCCTTCGGCTTCATGGCCCGGGTGGCGCTGCTGGCCGAGGCGCAGGACCACCACCCGGAATGGTTCAACGTGTGGAACCGGGTGGAGATCACCCTCACCACCCATGACGCCAAGGGGCTGAGCGAGCGCGACCTGCGGCTGGCCGAAGCCATCGATGCCCTCCTCCCCTGACAGCGAATCCGTTGCGCGCCGGCACCAGGGCGCGCAGCCTTCCTCCAACCGCCATGCAACGGCGGAGGAGGAGAATGTTATGGCCATCACCCGCCGCGCTGCTTTGGCGGCACCCGCGATCCTTCTCGGGCGTCCCGTGCTCGCCCAGGGCACCTTTCCCAGCCGCGCCGTGCGCATGGTCGTCCCCTACACGCCCGGTGGCGTGTCGGACATCACCGCGCGGCTGATCGCTGAGCCGCTGGCAGCGCAATGGGGCCAGCCCGTGCCGGTCGAGAACCGCGCCGGGGCGGATGGCATCATCGGCACGGATGTGGTCGCGAAGGCGACGCCGGACGGGCACACCCTCGGCCTCGTCTCGGTCGGCCATCCGGTGAACGCCGCCTTCTACCGCCTGCCCTATGACACGATGAAGGACTTCTCCTTCATCACGCTGACGACGAAAACCCCACTGGTGCTCGTGGCCAGCAAGGGCTTCGGCGCCTCCAACCCGGCGGAGCTTGTGGCGCGGGCGAAGGAAGGCGGCACGGCCAAGCCCCTCACCTTCGCCGGCACCAGCGGCGTGGTGCGACTGGCCCCGCTGCTCTTCGCGCAGCGCGCCGGGATCGAGATGACCTATGTCCCCTATCGCGGCTCCACCCAGGCGCATCCGGACCTGATGGCGGGCCGCGTCGACATCATGTTCGACACGGTGCCCGCCGCGCTCTCCCATATCCAGTCCGGCAACTTCAAGGCGCTGGCCACTACTGGCGCCAGCCGCGCGCCGCAGCTTCCCGACGTGCCGACGCTCGGGGAAGCCTTCATGCCGGGCTTCGAGGCCTCGACCTGGGGCATGGTCATTGGCCCGGCCGGCATTCCGGCTCCGGTGCTGGCAAAGCTCTCGGCGGATTGCGGCGCGGCGGTGATGCGCCAGGACGTCGCCGCCCGGCACACCGCCCTGGGTGCGGCGGTGGTGCGTTCCACGCCGGAGGAGACTCGGCAGTTCGTCCAGGCCGAGATGGAGAAATGGGGCGATGCCGCCCGGAAGGCCGGCATCCAGCCCCAATCCGCCAGCTGAGCCTGACAGCCCGCCCTTCGCCACGCGATGCGGCGGGCGCTTCAACCGCCGAGCCACAGGAAGAGCAGGACACATGGGTGGGCATTCCCCAGAGCCGCGAGGCCGGGCTCGGCTGCCTTCGCGCCTTGGTGGAGGTAAAGGCTCCGGCTTTGTCGTCCGCGCCCTTACGGCCAGCGGCCAGGGAGACGCGACAGTGGTGCCATCGGCGCAGTTAGGACCGATGGCGCAGTTAGGACCGATGGCACAGTACCCGGGCCGGCAGGACGACAGCCGCCCGGCGCGGCGCTAGGATCGGCCGATGCGCGCCTATCGCTTCGTCACCGTCGACGTTTTCACCGACCGCCGCTTCGGCGGCAATCCGCTGGCGGTCTTCCCCGATGCACGAGGCCTGTCCGATGCCGAGATGCAGGCCCTCGCCGCCGAGTTCAACCTGAGCGAGACGACCTTCGTCCTCCCGCCGGAGGACCCGGCGCATACCGCCCGCGTTCGCATCTTCAACCGCCAATCCGAAATGCCCTTCGCCGGCCACCCCAATGTCGGCACCGGCTTCCTGCTGGCGCAGGAGGGGCACGACCGCGAAGGCCGCCTTGCCTTCGAGGAGATCGCGGGGCTGGTGGAGGTTGTGGTGGAGCGCGATGCCGCCGGCACAGTGCGGGGCGCCACCATCGCGGCGCCGCAGCCCCTGTCCCTCGGCACGCGCTTCGAGGCCGGGCCGATCGCCGCCTGCGCCGGGCTGGAAGCCACCGCCATCCGGACCGGCGGTCATCCGCCCATCCAGGCAGGAACCGGCAATCACTTCGTGATCGCCGAAGTGGCGCCCGAGGCCCTGGCTCGCGCCCGTCCGGACGCGGGCGCCTTCCGCCAGATTGCCGCCGAGCACCCAGCGCTGGAAGGGCGCGTCGCTCTCTACCTCTATGCCCGCGAGGAGAATGGCGACCGCGCCCGCATGTTCGCGCCACTCCACGGCACGGAGGAGGATCCGGCGACCGGCAGCGCTGCCACGTCGCTGGCCGCTTTGCTGCTGTCCCTTTCGAGCGAGGCGGCGGCGCGGCTCGACATCCGGCAGGGGGTGGAGATGGGCCGCCCGAGCCTTCTCCGCACCACGGCCCGCCGGGCGGCAGATGGCATCCACGCCACGGTGGGCGGCGGCTGCGTGCCGGTGCTGCGCGGCGAGGCCCTCCTCTGAGCCACGGTCGCCAGAGGGGCGGAGACCGGTAGGCCGCCCCTACGGCGTTCCGCGCCAGGCCATGTCTTGCACCGCTGCCGCGTCCATTCCAGCTTCCCGCAGCGCCCGCAGGGCGGGGGCACCGTCCCGCTTCGCCAGCCGCCGCCCATCCGCGCCCCGTAGCAGCGCGTGATGCCGGTAGCGCGGCTCTGGCCAGCCCATCAGCGCCTGGATCAGGCGGTGGAGGTCGGTGGCTGGTTTCAGATCCTCGCCGCGCGTGACGAGCGTCACCCCCTGTAGCGCGTCGTCATGCGTCACGCAGAGATGGTAGGAGGCGGGCGTGTCCTTCCGGGCCAGCACGATGTCGCCGAAGCGCGCGGGGTCGCAGGGGATACGGCCTTCGCCCAGCTCATCGAAGGACAGGGGGCCATCCACCGCGGCCAGTGCCGCCTGCATGTCCAGCCGCAGGGCATAGGCATCGCCCGCCGCGATGCGGGTCGCCCGGGCGGCGGCGAAGAGGCGGCGGCAAGTGCCGGGATAGGGCACGCCCTCCGGCCCATGCGGGGCGCCGCCGATCGCCGCCACCTCCCGCGCGATGTCGGCACGGGTGCAAAAGCAGGGATAGAGCAACCCGCGGCCCGACAGGCAGTTCAGCGTCGCGCGATAATCGGGGAAGTGCTCGGACTGCACGCGCACCGGCCCATCCCAGTCCAGGCCGAGCCAGGCCAGGTCCTCGAGGATGGCCTCCGTGTATTCGGGCCGGCAGCGGGTGCGGTCGATATCCTCGATCCGCAGCAGGAAACGGCCGCCCGCGTCCCGCGCCGCGCGCCAGGCATGGAGGGCCGAATACGCATGGCCCAGATGCAGGAAGCCGGTCGGGCTGGGGGCGAAGCGCGTTACGACAAAGCTCGGTTGGGGACTCGGGGGATGGGGGCTTGCTGCCATCGCGATGGGCGGGTTAGCCGGGACCAGGAACGAAGGAAAGCATGATGGCCGAGCTGGACGGACCGCGCTGGGGCCCCGCCTCCAAGGGCAAGGTGAAGCAGATCGTCTTCCTGCTGCACGGGGTGGGGGCCGATGGGCACGACCTGATCGACCTCGCCCCCCGCTGGGCGCAGGCGCTGCCGGATGCGCTGTTCATCTCCCCCCATGCGCCGACGCCCTATCAGGGCGCGGCCTTCGGCCGGCAATGGTTCGACCTGACCGACCGCAGCCCCGCGCGGCTGGAGGCAGGGGTGCGCGCCGTGGCCCCGGTGCTGGATGCCGCCATCAGCCGCGAATGCGCCGCCGCCGGGTTGCCAGAGTCGCACGTGTTCCTGGCGGGCTTCAGCCAGGGCGCCATGACCGCCCTGTTCTGCGGGCTGCGCCGGGCCACGCCACCCGCCGCCATCCTGGCCTATTCCGGCCTTCTCCTCGGGCCGGAGTCGCTGGGCGCGGAGCTGCGTGGGCGCCCGCCGGTGCTGCTTGTCCATGGCGAGGTGGACGAGGTGGTGCCGGTCGGCGGCAGCCGGGCCGCGGAGCGCCAGCTGCGGGATGCCGGGGTGCCGGTGGAGGCCGTTTACTCCCCGAAACTCGGCCATGGGATCGACGATGCGGGGCTGGTGGCCGGTTCCCTTTTCCTCCAGCGGGCCGCGGCCGGCCTGCCCGAAGCGTGACGCTCGCGTGAAGCTAGGCGAGGGCGAGTTGCACCCCCCGCCCGGCGCTGCCATCCTCGCTTTGTTCGGGGCGGCGCCACTTGATCTGGGGCCCGTCCGCCCGGCCGAGCCCCAGGACTGGTGATGCCGCGCCTCCGGCAAGGAGAGGCGCGTGCCAGACGGATCTTATGTTGGTGGCGATTTAAGTGATCTTCCCGCCTTCGGCTCCCCCGGCAGCCGTTCCTTCCCCGCCCTTGTCCTGAACGCAGACTTCCGCCCGCTCTCCTACTTCCCGCTCTCGATCTGGTCCTGGCAGGACGCGGTGAAGGCCGTCTTCCTCGACCGTGTGTCGGTGCTGAACGAGTATGAGACGGAGGTGCATTCCACCAGCCTGACCATGCGCCTGCCCAGCGTGATCGCGCTGAAGGAATACATCCCGGCGGCGCGGCGCCCGGCCTTCACCCGCTTCAACGTCTTCCTGCGCGACCGCTTCTCCTGCCAGTACTGCGGCGCCGACCGCCCCGCGCCGGACCTGACCTTCGACCATGTCATCCCCCGCAGCCGCGGCGGGCGAACAACCTGGGAGAACGTCGTGGCCGCCTGCGGGCCCTGCAACCTGCGCAAGGGGTCCAAGCTGCCGCGCGAGATCGCGATGCACCCGCGCCAGGTCCCGCGCCAGCCGACAAGCTGGGAGCTACAGGAGAATGGCCGCGCCTTCCCGCCGAACCACCTGCATGAAAGCTGGCGCGACTATCTCTACTGGGACTCCGAGCTGGAGAGCTGACAGGGCCGGTCTCCATGGACCGCATGCTCTTCTTCATGTGGCGCCTGTGGCGGAACCCGCCCTCGCGCTTGAAGCTCATCGTGATGATGGCGGCGCTCGCCCTGGCAGTCGGGCTGGTGCTGGTCGAGCGCTATGTCGGCTGGCCCGACTGGATGCGGGCGGAACGGATGCCGAGGCCCCGCCTGCCCCATCCCTGACGGGCACGGGCGGCACACCGCCCGCCCCTGACTCAATCCGCCTGCAGGCCGAGTTCGCGTGACACAGCCTGCCAGCGCGCGGCGCTTTCATCCGTCCAGCGCACCAGATCGGCCTCCGGCACCACCAGCGGATCGACGAAGGCGCCCCTCAGCTTCTCCTCGAATTCCGGGGTGCGGCCCTTGACCATCGCCTGGCGCAGGGTGGCGACCACCGGGGCGGGCGTGCCCTTGCGCACGAAGAAGCCAGTCCACAGGCCCACATCATAGCCGGGCAGTCCGGCCTCGGCGAAAGTCGGCACCTCCGGCAGCGCCGATGCGCGGCGGGTGGTGGAGGCGGCCAGGGCCCGGAAGGCGCCCGAGCGGATATGCGGGGTAGAGGTGGCGGTGGTGTCCAGGCCGAAATCGATCTCGCCGGACAGCATGGCCGTTACCAGCGGGGCCGAGCCGCGATAGGGGACATGCGTCGCCTCGATCCCTGCCATCTTCAGGAAGGTGGCGGCCGCGAGATGCGAGGAGCTGCCATTGCCGACCGAGCCGTACATCAGCGGCTTCTGCTTTGCCTCCGCGATGAAGTCCTTCAGATTGGTGGCCTTCACCTTGCCCGGCAGCACGGAGAGGATGTTCGCCACCTCCCCGATCGTGCCCAGCGGCACGAAATCCTTCGAGGCATCGACGCCGCCGCGCGGGTAGAGCACCGGGTTCACGCCCAGGATCGCCATGCTGCCCAGCAGGATGGTGTAGCCATCGGCCTCGGCGTTCAACGCGGCCAGGGTGCCGACATTGCCGCCCGCGCCGGCGCGGTTCTCCACAACCACGGTCTGGCCCAGCATGCGGCCCAGCAACTCGGCACCCAGGCGGCCGGAGATGTCCATCACGCCGCCGGGCGGGAAGGTGACGATCACCCGGACGGGGCGGTCCGGCTTCCAGCCGGGCTCCTGCGCCCGGCCCCGGGCCGGCGCCAGCGCCGTCGGCAAGGCCAGGGCGGCAAGGGAAGCCATCGTGTCGCGCCTGCGCATCCTCGAACTCCTGTTTTATTTCCGTGCGGGCGACGCATAGCCCGGCGGGGTTGGTTGGGACAGGGAGTCTGACAGAACACCGCCCGGGCTCGTCCCGGGCTCCGGCTGGGGTTAGGATAAGGAATGCAACGCCGCGCTGCCCCAATCCTCGCCGCGCTCCTGCCCCTGCTGGCCGCATGCGGTGGCCGGGCGCCGCCGCCGCTTTCCGCCGAAGCCGCTTATGCCCGCCTGCCGGAGGAGATCGGCGGCTTCCGCAAGTCCCGGCCCGAGGAGGGCCAGGCCCGCACCATCATTGCTCGCTACGCCCATCCGAACCGATCGGCGGCCTCGATCCATGCGCTGCCGCCGACCAGCCGTGGCAATGTGCAGGATGGCGGGGACGCGCCGGAGGTGAGCGCCGCGGTGGAGGTCTTCGCCCGTGCCCTGGTGACCGACGCCACCACCCGCCAGGAGAATGTGACGCTGCGTCATTTCGGCGCCCGGCTGGCCGAGCCCGGTCCAGCCGCACGCTGCCTGGACGCGCATCTCCGCAGCGAGGAGCCGCGCCGCCAGCTCGGCTGCGCCACCATGCTGGAGCGCAGGGTCTATTTCGTGATGATGGTCGCGCCGGAGTCTGTGGATGCCCGGCGCGGGCTTCGGGACCCGCTACTGGCCGTGACGATGCGGCTGATCGGCGCCCTGTCGGGCCACCCGCCCGAGCCCGTCCCAGCCTCGGCGGATGAGGTGCTGCCACCGCCGCCCGAGGCCGCGCCGCCCGCGCCGAAGCGCCCCGCTCCGCCACGGCCGAGGCGCCCCGGAAGCGGCCCGACCTGGCGAACCTGAGCGGGCGGGATCAGACCCGCTCGCTCACCTTGATGGCCACCTTGCAGCCGGCCTTGATGACGCTGGCCAGCAGCTTGTAGGCCGGGGCGAGCTCGGCCTCGTTCTCCAGGCCGATGTCGCGATGCTCCAGCTCCTCCTGGCGGAAGCGCTCGATCTGGTCGCGCAGCGGCTGCTCGTCCTCACCGAGGGTGGCGTGCTGGGCGGCGTAATGCTCGTCGATCGCCTCCTCCACCGCGACGGTGCAGGCCATGGCGCCACGATGGCCAATCAGGGCCGTGGCGGCGCCGAGGGCGAAGCCGGCCACATGCCAGAGCGGCAGCAGCGCCGTGGGGCGCACCCGGCGTTCGCCGATCAGGCGGGAGAAGGTGTCCAGATGGACCTGCTCCTGCGCCTTCATATGCTCGAGGATCGGGCCGTATTTGGTACGGCCGAGCACGGCCAGCTGGCCCTCATAGATGCGCTTGGCGCCGTATTCCCCCGCATGGTCCACGCGGATCGTGCGCGCCACGTATTCGCGCGGGGTCGGGTCGCCCGGCAGACGGTTGCTCAAAGTGGTGGAACGGGGCGTCGCGCCGCCCGCACCGGTGCTCGCTTCACTCATCCATTGGCTCCTCTGCGGGCCCAGTTAAGCGCCAACCCGCCCAGCACAAGCGCATAGGCCAGGTTCATCGCCGCCATCGAGACCGGCAGGCCCGGAATGAGATAGGCGGGTGCGTCGCAGGGCTTGTCCGGCCGGGGGGCGAGGCTGCGCAGGAGGTCGTCCGCATTCATTGCGGCGCCGGCATTCGGCGCGGCGCAGGAGGCCAGCGGGCTGGGCCACCAGCCATGCTCCACCCCCACATGCAGCCCCGCGATCCCCGCCGAGACGAGCACCGCCAGCCCCGCCAGCGCCAGCAACCCGCGGGAGCGCAGCCCGGCGGCGAGGACCGCCAGCACCACCGCCACCCAATAGGGCCAGCGTTGCCAGAGGCACAGGGCGCAGGGCGCCATGTGCAGGAAGGCCTCGGAGCCTAGGGCCACCAGCGGCGCGGTCGTGGCCAGGATGGCCAGGATTGTGGCGTGTCGGCGGATGGTCATCGCGGCGGAAGCTGCTCCTGCCCCTGCTCGGCGGCAAGCCCACCGCAGCCTTCCACGCCGCCCGTCCATGGGCTTGCCGCTCGGGCAGGCGGCACCCAGATGCAAAATGGACGACCCGGCTCCGCGCAGCCTGCAGGTCTTTCGTGAGGCGACGGTTCCCGGGCCCTCCGCACTGCGTTCGCAACGCAGCCCGCCGCAGAGACATGCGGCCGGCAAGGAGGAATCGTGATGGCCGTAGCTCCGCGCATCGACACGAGATCCACGGACCGGATCGCCGAGCAATCGGGTACCCGCCACGCACCGGTGGTGGTCCGCCGGATCGGCACCGGCAATGTCTGGGCGTCCCTGCGGGAGGGTTGGGAGGACTTCCTTTCGCAGCCTACGCAGTTGGTTTTCCTGGCGATCATCTATCCTATCATCGGGCTGATTGCGGCTCAGGTGGCCTCGGAAGGGGAGCTGATGCCCCTGATGTGGCCGCTGATCTCCGGCTTCGCCCTGGTCGGCCCGATCGCCGCCCTCGGGATCTACGAGCTGAGCCGGCGGCGGGAGCAGAACCTGCCCACCACCTGGCTGAACGCCTTTGACGTCCTGCGCTCCCCCAATCTCGGGGGCATCGTCATCCTCGGCGTGATGCTGCTGGCGATCTTCGTAGCCTGGCTGCTCACCGCGCAGGCGATCTACGATTCCATATTCCACGGGGCGCGGCCGGCGACGATCGAGGAGTTCACCCACCAGATCTTCCGCACCGAGGAAGGCCGCCGGCTGATGGTCGTCGGCAATATCGCCGGCTTCTGCTTCGCCGTGGTGGTGCTGGCCCTTACGGTGGTGGCCTTCCCGCTCCTGCTGGACCGGCCGGTCGGGCCCCTCGCCGCGGTCGGGACATCGGTGCGGGCGGTCCTGGCCAATCCCATCCCGATGGCGCTCTGGGGGCTGATTGTCGGCGTCCTGCTGTTCCTCGGCAGCCTGCCGCTGTTCGTCGGGCTGGCCGTGGTCCTGCCCGTCCTCGGACATGGGACCTGGCACCTCTATCGTAAGGTGATCGGCGGCTGATCGGCGGCACGAGGCAACATTGCGGGCCGCCGCCCGCCATGATCCCGTCCACCAGTCCCTGGCGCCCCCTCGCGGAGGCTGGCACCTTCCGCCCGGAACCGGATGCAACCGGGCAGGAGGGACGGCACCATGCCGGGTGAGACGCTGACCATCTGGGGACGGGCCAACAGCGGCAACGTCATGAAGCCGCTTTGGCTCTGCGAGGAACTGTCCATCCCCTTCCGGCGGCTGGATGCGGGCGGCGCATTCGGGGTGACGAAGGATGCCGCCTACACGGCCATGAACCCCAACAGCACCGTCCCCACCATCGAGGAGCCGGACGGCTTCACCCTGTGGGAGAGCAACAGCATCCTCCGCTACCTGGCCTCCACCCGCCCAGGCGGGGAGGCGCTCTATCCCACCGAACCGCGCCGCCGCGCGAAGGTGGACCAGTGGCTTGACTGGGTCCTCGGTCAGCTGAACCCGAATGTGACGCTGCTCTTCTGGGCCCTGGTGCGCCTGCCGCCAGAGCAGCGGGACCCGGTGGCCTTCGCCAAGGCACACAAGGAATCCATCCGCCTGTGGACCATCCTGGACCAGGAGCTGGAGGGCCGGGACTATATCTGCGGCGCCTTCTCCATCGCCGATATCGCCGCCGGGGCCCTGGTGCACCGCTGGCACAACCTGCCCCTCGAGCGGCCGGACCTGCCGCGCCTAGCCGCCTATTACGCGCGGCTGCGCCAGCATCCGGGCTTCCGCCAGCACCTCGACGTCCCGCTCAGCTGAGGAGCCATCCATGCCCACCACGGTCAGCAAGGCCGCCGGCGCGCATTACGATGCCGGGCTGCGAGCCTTCTTTGCTTATCGGGACCTCGGCATCCGCGATGCCACCGGCGGCGCCTTCGGGGCGCATTTCATCCGCGCCGTGCCCGGCGAAGGGCCGAAGCCGCATTGGCACACCCATGAGCTGGGCTTCCAAATGGTGCTGGTCACCCGCGGTTGGGTCCGCTTCGAATACGAGGATATCGGGGAGGTGCTGCTGGAACCCGGCGACACGGTCCTCCAGCCGCCCGGTGTCCGGCACCGGGAGGTGGCGCATTCCGACGATCTGGAGATGCTCGAGGTGACCTCCCCGGCGACCTTCCGGACGGCGGAGGTGGAGGCGCCCGCCCCAGCCTGACGCAACGCTCGCCCTGGCGCGGCAGGCCCGCGGCCTTTCCGCTTTGCCAAGGCACCCTATAAGAAGTGCAGGCATGCCGGCGTCCTTGGGCCGGCCAGCGGGCGAGGCATGGCACTTCTGTTTCTTTCAGGCGGCGGCGAGATGGGGCAGCGGATGCGCTCCCATGACTGGGATGCCACGCCCCTAGGCGATCCGCCGGGCTGGCCTTCTCCGCTCAAGACCATTACCGGCGTGATGCTGAGCGCCAGCCAGCCGATGTTCGCCGTCTGGGGCCCCGAGCGGATCATGCTCTACAATGACGACTATGCCGCCGTCCTCGGGGCCAAGCATCCCGCCGCCCTCGGTCGGCCCTTCGCCGAGGTGTGGCACGACATCCTCGGGGAGGTCGGGCCGCTCATGGACCGCGGCTATGCCGGCGAGCCGACGAGCATGGAGAACCTCCTGCTCACGATGACGCGGCACGGCCATCCGGAGGAGACATATTTCACCTTCTCCTACTCTCCGCTCCGAGGCGAGGATGGGCAGGTGGGGGGCGTCTTCTGCGCCTGCCAGGAAACCACCGCCCAGGTCACGGCCGAACGCGAGCGCGTCGCGGAGATGGACCGGCTGCGCCAGCTCTTCGAGCGATCCCCGAGCTTCATGGCCCTGCTGCGCGGGCCCGAGCACCGCTTCGAATTCGCCAATCGTCGCTACCTCGAGCTTGTGGGGCGGGCGGATGTGACCGGGCTTTCCCTGCAGGAGGTGCTGCCCGGAATCGCCGAGCAGGGCTTCATCGCATTGCTGGATCAGGTGCGCGTGACGGGCGAGACCCATGTCGGCCGCGACAGCCGTGTCCTGCTGGACCGCGTGCCGGGCCAGCCGCCCGAGGAGCGCATCCTCGACTTCATCTTCCAGCCGCTCCCCGATGGCCGGGGCGGCGCCGCGGCCATCTTTGTCGAAGGAGTGGACGTCACCGAGGCACGGCGCGCGGAGGCGCAGCTGCGCGAGCGCGAGGGCTTCCTCATGGCCATCATCGGCCAGGCGGCGGCAGGCATCGCACTGACCCTGCCGGATGGTACGCTGACCTTCATCAATGACCGCTACTGCGAAATCCTTGGCCGACGGCGCGAGGTGCTGCTGGGCACGCGGATGCAGGACGTCATCCATCCGGAGGACCGCGAGGCCAAGTTGGCCGCATTTCGCGCACTGCGCGCGGGCGGCCCGCCCTTCACTGCCGAGTGGCGCCATCTCCGGCCCGACGGTGCGGTGGTCTGGGCCCGCAACAGCGTCACCGCCATCCGTGACCCGGACGGCGCCATCACCGATGTCATCACCGTGTCCATCGACGTCTCGGATCGCCATGCGGCGGAGGCGGCGCTACGGGAGATGAACGGAACGCTCGAGCGCCGCGTTGCCGAGCGGACGGGCGAGCTGGACCGGCTCTGGCGGACCTCGCAGGACCTGCTGGCGGTGGTGGGGGCCGACGGGGTCCTTCGCGCGGCCAACCCGGCCTGGCGCGAGGTGCTGGGCTTCGATTCCAGCCAACTGGTCGGCCGTTCGTTGGACGACATCCTCTGGCCCGAGGACCGCGTGGCCACGCGCGAGGCGCTGCGGCGCTCCACCATGGGGGCCCTGCGGCATTTCGAGAACCGCTTCCGCCACCGCGACGGCGGCTTCCGGTGGGTCGCCTGGTCCGCGGCCCCGGACGAGACCGGGCTGGTCTATGCCACCGGGCGGGACATCACCTCCGAGCGCGAGGCCAAGGAGGCACTGGCCCTGGCCGAGGAAGCGCTGCGCCAGTCCCAGAAGATGGAGGCGCTGGGCCAGCTGACCGGCGGCATCGCGCATGACTTCAACAACCTGCTGACGGGCATCATCGGCTCGCTGGATATCATGCGCCGGCGCATCGAGGCCGGCCGCAGCGGCGAGCTTGCCCGCTACATGGACGCGGCCTCAGGCGCCGCCCAGCGGGCCGCCGCCCTCACCCACCGGCTGCTGGCCTTCGCCCGGCGGCAATCGCTCGATTCACGGCCGGTGGACGTCAACCTGCTGGTCGCGGGGATGGAGGATCTGCTTCGCCGGACGCTGGGCGAGCAGATCGGGCTGGAGACATTGCTGGATACCGCGCTCTGGCCCGCGCACACCGATGCGAACCAGCTTGAGAGCGCCATCCTCAACCTGGCGATCAACGCACGGGACGCGATGCCCGATGGCGGGCATCTCTATATCGCCACAGGGCGGGAGACCCTGGAGGCGGACGGCAAGGAGGTGGCGGCGGGCGACTACGTCGCGATCCGCGTCTCCGACACCGGGGTGGGCATGCCGCCCGACGTGCTGGCCAAGGCCTTCGATCCCTTCTTCACCACCAAGCCCATCGGCCAGGGCACCGGCCTCGGCCTCTCCATGATCTACGGCTTCGCCAAGCAGTCGCGCGGCCATGTGCGGGTGCGGAGCGCACCGGGCCAGGGCACCGCCTTCACGCTGCTGCTGCCGCGCGCCCAGCTCTCCGGCAAGACTGGCGCCGCCGCGGAAGGCGCCGCACCCCAGGGCAAGGGCGAGACGGTGCTGGTTGTGGAGGACGATGCCACCGTGCGCCTGCTGGTGGTCGAGGTGCTGGAGGAGTTGGGCTACCGCTACCTGGAGGCCGCGGATGCGCGGGACGCGATCCCCATCATCCAGTCGGCGCAGCGGATCGACCTGATGATCTCCGATGTCGGCCTGCCCGGCATGAACGGGCGGCAACTGGCCGAGATGGCGCGGAGCGTCCGGCCGGCCCTGCGGGTGCTTTTCGTCACCGGCTATGCCGAGAATGCCAGGATGCGTAGCGGATTCCTCGCACCGGGCATGGACATGATGACCAAGCCCTTTGCCCTGGACGCGCTGGGGACAAAGATCCGGGCAATGCTGGAGGCCCGCTGACGCCTTCCGCCGGAGGGCCTGCTGGCCAGGTTGCTGGACGGGCCTGCTGGACGGAGTGGGGTCCGTCGTGGCATCCAGCGGGTGCGCGGGTGTGGCGGAACGGTAGACGCGGCGGACTCAAAATCCGCTTCTGGTAACAGAGTGCCGGTTCGAAACCGGCCACCCGCACCAGCCCAGGCATTGGCCGTCGCCTCGCGATGGCCGTGACGCGCCGCCGTGCTTAGCTCCGCCTGAAAAGATCCGTCCAGGAGAGCTCAGCCCGAAAAACTTCCGGCTCAAAAACGCGCTGACCTGAAACCGGCGGGAGCCGGACGGCTTCTGGGCTGGACGGATTGGCGAAGAGGTCCAGATGACCCGACGATCGGCAGGCCTTCTGCCGGAGACTTCCTCTCCCCGCCGCCAAGGCGGGCTTCGGCGGATGCCGCCCGGCCGTGCCCGATCCCTAACAACTGATTGAACATGCTTTCATTCATGGCTGATGGTGGCCAGTTGGGCGCCCTGATCCGCGCGCATGACTGGGCCGCCACCCCGTTCGGGCCGGCGGAGCGCTGGCCGCAATCCCTGAAGACGCTTGTGAGCGTGATGCTTGGTGCCCAGCAGCCGATGTTCGTCGTCTGGGGTCCCGGGCGCAGGCTCCTCTACAACGGCGGCTATGCCGAGATCCTCGCCGGCAAGCATCCCGCGGCGCTCGGCCGGCCCTTCCTGGAGGTCTGGTCGGAGATCGCGGCGGATCTGATCCCGATCGTCGAGCAGGCCTATTCCGGCAAGCCCGTCCATATGGACGACATCCTCCTGATGATGGAGCGCAAGGGCTATCCGGAGGAGACGCATTTCGCCTTCTCCTACACGCCCATCCGCGGCGAGGGCGGCGTGATCGAGGGCTTCTTCTGTCCCTGCACGGAAACGACCCAGCAGGCCCTGGCCATCCGCGCCCTGCGCGACAGCGAGGCGCGGGCCCATCAGGTCTTCGACAGCGTCACCGATTACGCAATCATCGTGAGCGACCTGGAAGGCGGCATCACAAGCTGGAACGAGGGGGCGCGCCAGACCTTCGGCTGGACCGAGGAAGAGATGCTCGGCCAAACCTCGGCCCGGATCTTCACACCGGAAGACCTGGCGGCCGGGCGCCTCGCCGAGGAGATGCGCCAGACCCTCGCGCACGGCCATGCGCCGGACGAGCGCTGGCACCTCCGCGCGAGCGGCGAGCGCTTCTGGGCCACGGGCGAGATGACCCAGCTGCGGGACGATGCCGGGGACATGGTGGGCTTCGTCAAGGTGCTGCGCGACCGCACGGCGCAGCGCGAGGCCGAGCGCGCCCTCGCCGAGAGCGAGGCGCGCTTCCGGGAGGTGGCGGAAGCGGTGCCTGGCTTCCTCTGGACGGCGACGCCGGATGGAACACTCAACTATGCCAGCCCGCGCTGGTACAGCTATTCGGGCGCCATGCCGATCCAGACCCATGGCGCGGGCTGGACTTCCTTCGTGCATCCCGAGGACCAGGATGCCGCCGGGGCGCGCTGGGCGCAGTCGACGACGACGGGCACGCCCTATGAGACGGAACTCCGGCTGCGGGCCGCTGATGGCAGCTATCGATGGTGGCTTGCCAGGGCCCTGCCGAACCGGGAGGAGGGCGTCATCCAGCGCTGGATCGGCGTCTGCACCGACATCCAGGAGATCGTCGAGGCGCGCGAGACCCTCGCCCGTTCGCGCGAGGAGCTGGAGGTGCTGATCCAGCAGCGCACGCGCGACCGCGACCGCATGTGGCGGCTTTCCACCGACATCATGCTCGTGGCCGACTTCGAGGGGCGGATCGATGCGGTCAACCCGGCATGGACGACGACGCACGGCTGGGGACGGGAAGAGCTGATCGGCGCGAGCCTCCTGGAGCTGGTCCATCCCGAGGATATCGAGGCCACGCTCGCCGAGGTCGGCAAGCTCGCCCAGGGCATCACCACGCTGCGCTTCGAAAATCGCTACCGGCACAAGGACGGGACCTATCGCTGGCTGTCCTGGACGGCGGTGCCGGACGAACGCTTCATCCATGCCGTCGGCCGCGATATCCAGGCGGAGAAGGAGGCGGCCGAGGCGCTGCGGGCGACGGAAGAGGCGCTGCGCCAATCGCAGAAGATGGAGGCCGTCGGCCAGCTGACGGGTGGCATCGCGCATGACTTCAACAACCTGCTGACCGGCGTGATCGGCAGCCTGGACCTGATGCAGCGGCGGATCGCAGCGGGGCGTACAGGGGACATCGAGCGCTTCGTCTCCTCGGCCATCACCTCGGCCAATCGCGCGGCCGCCCTCACCCACCGCCTCCTCGCCTTTTCGCGCCGCCAGCCGCTGGATCCGAAGCCGGTGAACAGCAACCGGCTGGTGGCCTCGATGGAGGAGTTGCTGCGGCGGACCATCGGCGAGAGCATCCAGCTGGAAATCGTGACCGCCGGCGGGCTGTGGCTGACGCTGTGCGATTCGCACCAGCTGGAAAGCGCGCTGCTCAACCTCTCGATCAATGCGCGGGATGCCATGCCGGGCGGCGGCAAGCTCACCATCGAGACCTGCAACGCCCATCTGGACAACGCCTATGTCGCCCGCGCCCGGGACCTGCGGCCCGGCCAGTATGTGTGCATCTGTGTCTCCGACACCGGGGTGGGCATGAGCCGCGACACGATCGAGAAGGCTTTCGAGCCCTTCTTCACCACCAACCCGATCGGCCAGGGCACGGGACTCGGCCTGTCGATGGTCTATGGCTTCGCCCGCCAATCGGAGGGCTATGCGAAGATCTATTCCGACCTCGGTCAGGGCACGACGGTGAAGCTCTACCTCCCCCGCTACTATGGCGAGGGTTCGGATGCCGAGGATGCGCTTCCCACCACCGAGGCGCCCCGCCCCTCGGAACGAGGTGAGGTCGTGCTGGTGGTCGAGGACGAGACCGCCGTGCGGAATCTCGTGGTGGAGGTGCTCTCCGAGCTCGGCTACCGCGCGATCGAGGCGGCGGATGGCCCCGCCGGCCTCCGCATCCTGGAATCGCGCGAGCGGATCGACCTGCTGGTGACCGATGTCGGCCTGCCCGGGCTGAACGGAAGGCAGCTGGCGGATGCGGCCCGCCAGCACCGCCCGGCCCTGAAGGTGCTGTTCATGACGGGCTATGCCGAGAATGCGGCGATCAACGGCGGCTTCCTCGATCCGGGAATGGAGCTGGTCACCAAGCCCTTCGCGATCGACACGCTGGCGCAGCGGGTCCGGGGGATGCTGGAGGCGCGCTGACGCCCGAGCGACAGCGCCGCCTCCTCTCGCGCGGCGCCCGGCCCTGGTCAGGTGCCGCGCCTGGTGGAACATGTTGCCGGGCCACGCCACCGAGGTCTTCCCGGTCCTGCGAAGGCTCGGCCCGCCGAAATGCCGCAGGACGAGGCGCATCGGCCCGAAGGTGGAACGACACCGCCATTCGGCCTCCCCGACAAAGTCTTGAATCCTCACGATATCGGGAGGCGGCCGCCGGGCGGGGCGCCGCCGCCCCTGGACTTCGCACCCCATTCCGGTCCATCACCCGCGCCGATCATCAAGACCCCCGCCCCTGCCCGGCCCTTCAAGGCCGCGCCCGGCGTGCCTGACCAGGAGCCGCCCCATGGCTGCCGAGACCACCGCCACCTTCGACAAGGTGGCCGACATCATCGCCGAGAACAGCGAGGTCGCGCGCGACAGCATCACGCCGGACAGCCATGTGACTGAGGACCTGGGGATCGACAGCCTGGACTTCCTCGACATTGTCTTCGCGATCGACAAGGCCTTCGGGATCAAGGTCCCGGTGGAGAAGTGGACGCAGGAAGTGAATGCGGGCGAGAAGCCGGCCGAGCACTACTTCGTCATGAAGAACCTCGCGGCCCGCATCGACGAGCTGGTCGCCGTCAAGCAGGGTTGAGGCGGCGCCGCCGATGCGCCTCGAATATTTCCAGATGATCGATCGGATCGTGTCGCTCGAGGGTGACACCATCCAGGTGGAGAGCCGCGTGCCCGAGGCATCGCCGGTTTTCGAGGGGCATTTCCCCGGTCACCCGCTGGTCCCAGGCGTGCTGCTGGTGGAAACCATGGCGCAGGCGAGCGGCTGGCTCATCCTCGGGCGCAACGGCTTCGCGCAGATGCCCTTCCTGATGTCCGTGAAGGAAGCGAAGTTCCGGAACTTTGTCGGACCGAACGCACCGCTCGACGTCACCTCCAAGGTTACGCATGACGGCTCTGGCTACACCGTGACCGAGGCGCGGGTGACGAGCGGGGGCAAGCGGATTGCGGATGCCGAGATCCTGCTGCGCTCCATGCCCTTCCCCCATCCGGATCTGGAGGCCGCCATGCGCGCCAATGCCGTGCGGATCGGCCTTCCGGGGCATGCGGCATGATCCGGCGTGATGTGGTCATCAGTGGGATCGGGCTGGTCTCCGCCCTTGGCGAGGGACCGGATGCGCATTGGGAGACGCTCTCGGTCGGCGCGAAGCCCGTGGTGGACGAGGCGAGCTACGCGCCCTGGACCGTGCATCCCCTCCCCGCCCTGAGCCTCGACACACAGATCCCGAAGAAGGGCGACCAGCGGCAGATGGAGCCCTGGCAGCGCCTGGGCACCTACGCAGCGGGCCTGGCGATCGACGATGCCGGGGCACGCGACTTGGTGGACGACATGCACCTGATCGTCGCCGCCGGCGGCGGCGAGCGCGACGTGCCGCTGGATGAGCAGGTGAACGCCGAGCTGGCGAACAGCAACGACACGGGCTCGCGGCTGAACGAGTTGCTGGCGACCGGGCTGCGCCCCACCCTTTTCCTCGCGCAGCTTTCCAACCTGCTCGCCGGCAACATCTCCATCGTCCATGGCGTGACCGGTTCCTCCCGCACCTTCATGGGCGAGGAGAGCGCGGCGGCGGACGCGCTGCGCATCGCCCATGCGCGGCTTTCCGAAGGCCGCGGCGAGATCGCCCTGGTCGGCGGCGCCTTCACGGCGCAGCGCTGGGACATGCTGCTGCTCTACCGTGGGCAGGACGGCATGTGGCAAGGGCCGCACAAGCCCCTCTCCGAACGCCCCGTTGCTGGCCAGGGGGGGATGATCCTCGGCGGCATGGCCGGCTTCCTCGTGCTGGAGACGGCGGAGCATGCGAGGGCCCGTGGCGCGCGGGTCCTGGCACGGCTCGATGCCGTGGCGAGCGATGCCTCCCGCCGCACCGCCCCGGGGGATGCGGCGGAAGCCGCCCGTGCCCTGTTGCCCCGCGTGGCGCCCACGGGCGTGGATGCCGTGATCTCTGGCGCTTCCGGCGCGCCGGAGGCCTGGGCGGAGGAAGAAAACTTCCTGCGCGGGCTGGACGCCCCTGTGCGGCGCCCGGCCAATCTGATCGGCCATGGGGTGGAAGGCGCCTTCCCGGCCCATGTGGCTCTGGCCGCTCTGGCTCTTTCGCGCGGCGGCTTCTACGCGGCCATGGATCCCGCCGATGCCGGGGAAGCCGCGGCGCCGTCCCGCATCCTCGTCACGGGCTTTGGGCAGTGGCGCGGCGAGGCGCTCGCCACCCTCTCCCGCGCGGAGAAGAACTGATGCGCGATCATCTCGGGCGTCCCCTCGTGGCGGTGACGGGCATCGGCGCCGTCACCTCCCTCGGCTTCGGCCTGCAGGACAACTGGTCCCGCCTGCTGGCCGGGCAGTCCGGCATCCGGCGCATCACGCGCTTTCCGACCGACCACCTGAAGACCACCATCGCCGGCTGCGTGGACCTGCCGGAGGAGACGGGTGGCGAGACCTTCACGAGCCCGATGCGGGTGGAACGCATGGCGGGCTTCGCGATCGAGGAGGCGGTGACGGCGGCCGCCATCGGCGCCAAGGGAAGCTTCCCGGGCCCGCTTTTCCTCGGCATGCCGCCCGTGGAGGTGGAGTGGCCGAACCGCTTCGACCTGGCTCGTCAGGCCGGCTCCCCCTCCTATGCCGCCATGACCGGAGCGAGCGCGGGGCGGCACGACATCTATGAGACCTTCCTCTTCGGCGGCGTCGGCGAGCGCCTGGCGGCGCGCTTCGGCACGCGCGGCGCGCCGATCTCCCTCACCACCGCCTGCGCCACCGGCGGCTCCGCCATCCAGCTTGGCGTCGAGGCGATTCAGCGCGGCGAGTGCGACGCCTGCATCGCGGTGGGCGCGGATGCCTCCGTTCATGCGGAAGCGCTCATCCGCTTCTCGCTGCTCTCCGCCCTGTCCACACGGAACGAGGAGCCTGAAAAGGCTTCCCGCCCCTTCGAGAAGAACCGCGGCGGTTTCGTGATGAGCGAAGGCGCGGCAGCGCTGGTGCTGGAGGATTACGACGCGGCGAAGGCGCGCGGCGCGAAGATTCTCGGCCTCGTCTCCGGCTGTGGCGAGCGGGCGGACAACTTCCACCGCACACGCTCCAATCCGGATGGCCGCGCCATCGTCGGCGCGATGAAGAACGCGCTGGACGATGCCGGGCTCGAGCCGGACCAGGTCTCCTACGTGAACGGCCATGGCACGGGCACGCCGGAGAACGACAAGATGGAGAATTTCGGTATGCGCGCCGTGTTCGGCGAAAACGCGCCGCCGATCTCCTCCAACAAGAGCATGATCGGGCACACCCTCTCGGCCGCAGGCGCGCTGGAAGCAGCCTTCTCGCTGCTGACCATCCGCGACCAGCGCCTGCCGCCCACCATCAACCATGACGAGCCGGATCCGAACATCACGCTGGACGTGGTGCCCAACGTGGCGCGGGATGCTCCGGTGAAGCATGTCCTGTCCAACTCCTTCGGCTTCGGCGGGCAGAATGTCTGCCTCGTGCTTTCCGGAGAGCCCGCCTGATGCGTGCGCTGCGCCTTCATGGCGATCGTGACCTGCGCCTCGAGGACATTCCCGAGCCGCTGCCGCCCGGGCCGGGCGAGGTGCGGCTGCGGATGCATGGCATCGCGCTGAACCACATCGACGTGTGGGGCTGGCGCGGCATGGCCTTCACCCAGCGCAAGCTTCCCATCTGCGTCGGCGCGGAAGCCGTGGGCGAAGTCGTCGCGCTCGGCGAGGGCGTGCAGGGCTGGAAGATCGGCGACCGCGTGGCCCCCTACGGCGCCCAGACCTGCGGCCATTGCCGCGCCTGCGTCGAGGGCCGCGACAATCTCTGCGAGAACGTCTCCGGCGTGATGGGCTTCCATCTTGACGGCTTCGCGGCGGAGTTCGTGAACCAGCAGGCCCGCCTGCTGGTGCGCGTGCCGGACGGCGTGAGCACGAATGACGCCGCCTGCGCCGCCATCACCTTCTCCACGGTCGAGCACATGCTGTTCGACAATGCGAAGCTGCAGCCCGGCGAGACGATCCTGATCCATGCCGCGGGCTCGGGCATCGGCACCGTCGCGATCAAGGAGGCCAAGGCGCTTGGCTGCACCGTGATCGCCACCGCCGGCGACGACGAGAAATGCGAGAAGGCCAGGGCCCTCGGCGCCGACCATGTCGTGAACTACAACGAGAAGAACTTCGCCTCTATCGCCCGCCGCCTGACGAACAAGGCGGGCGTGGACGTGGTGTTCGAGCATGTCGGCGCCAGCACCTGGTCGGGCTCGCTGCTCGCGCTGAAGATGGGCGGGCGGCTGGTCACCTGCGGCAGCACCTCGGGTGTCTCGGCCGAGACGAACCTGATGATGATCTTCCAGCGCCAGCTCCGCATCTTCGGCAGCTTCGGCGCCTCCATGCGCAATGTCGCGGACGGGCTGGCGAAGATGGCGGGCGGCATGTCGCCCGTGCTGGACCGCGTGATCCCGCTGGAGAATTTCGCTGAAGGGCTGGACCGGCTGGAAAGCCGCCGTGTCTTCGGCAAGATCGTGGTCACCATCTGAGCATGGCGAAACGCGGGCCCGCGGACGCCGCGCTGTCCGCCCTCACGCGGCTGGGCTTCGCCGTGCCGCGCGCGCTCGGCCCGGATCTCGGGCCGCGGGTGGGCGCCGCGCTGGCGCGGCGGCTGGGGCCGCTGACCTCCGCGCACCGCATCGCCATGGACAACATCGCCGCCGCCTTCCCGGAGAAGGACGCGGCCTGGCATCGCAGGATCGCCGACGAAGCCTGGGACAATCTTGGCCGCGTCGCCTGCGAATACGTGCATATCGAGACGATCTGGGATCTGACCGAGGCACGCGACCCCAAGGCGCACATCCAGGTGGATGACTCAACCTTCGCCCGCTTCGCCGAACTGCGCGAGAGCGGCGGTCCCGTGCTGGTCTTCGCCGCGCATCTGGCGAACTGGGAACTGCCGGCCGTTGCCGCCGCCAAGCACGGGCTGGATGCGGCGGTGCTCTACCGCACCCCGAACAGCCGCCCGGTGGCGGAAGCCATCCTGGCGCTGCGCCGGGATCTGATGGGCGAGCTGATCCCGGCCGGGCTGATGGCGCCGACCAAACTGGCCAAGGCACTGCAGCGAGGCGCGGTGGTGGGAATGGTGGTGGATCAGCGCTTCGGCCGCGGCCCGCGCATCGACTTCCTCGGGCGGCCCGCCCAGGCCAACCCGCTGCTGGCCAATCTGGCGCGCCGCTTCGACTGCCCGGTGCGCGGCGCGCGGGCCATCCGTCTGCCGAATGGCCGCTTCCAGCTGGAACTGACCGATCCGATCCCGCTGCCGCGCGACGCCGAGGGACTAATCGACGTGGCTGCCGCCACACAGGCGGTCAACGACGTTATCGCCGGCTGGATCCGCGAGCATCCCGGCCAGTGGCTGTGGATGCATCGCCGCTGGCGGTGAGCAGCCGTCCCGCAACATGCGGATGATGCCGGAGAAATCGGCCTCAGCCCCACCGCGCTCCACGAAGAGGCGGTAGAGCTCCAGCGCCCGCGCGCCCATCGGCGTGGCAGCCCCGGTTTCCCTGGCCGCCTGCTGCGCCAGGCTGACATCCTTCACCATCAGCGCGGCGGCGAAACCGGGCTTGTAGTCGCGGTTGGCGGGACTTGCCGGCACAGGGCCAGGCACGGGGCAATAGGTGGTCAGCGACCAGCACTGGCCCGAGGACTTGGACGCCACCTCGAACAGCGCCTCATGCGAGAGGCCCAACTTCTCGGCCAGGACGAAGGCCTCGCAGGTACCGATCATGCTGATGGCCAGCAGCATGTTGTTGCAGGCCTTGGCCGCCTGCCCCGCGCCGGCCTCGCCGCAATGGACGATCGTGCGGCCCATCGCCTGCAGCACCGGCTGGGCGCGGGCGAAGGCATCGGCGGGTCCGCCCACCATGAAGGTGAGCGTGCCGGCCTCCGCCCCCATCACGCCGCCGGAGACGGGCGCGTCCAGAAAAGGGTGACCGGCGGCGGAGGCCACCTCGCGCGCCGTCGCCACGTCGATGGTGGAGCAGTCCAGCAGCACGGCACCCGGCGCGGCGGCCGCGGCCATGCCGCCCGCGCCCAGCCAGGCGTCGCGCACATGCCTACCGGCCGGGAGCATGGTGATGACGAACTCCGCCCCCGCCGCGGCCTCTGCGCCCGAGGCTGCCGGGCGGGCGCCTTCCACCCGCCGCATCGCCTCGGCGGAAAGATCGAAGACGGCGACCTCATGCCCCGCCTTCACGAGATTGCGGGCCATGGGCGCGCCCATATTGCCCAGCCCCACGAAGCCTATCCTGGCCACGCCTTCCTCCTCGCATCGTTGCGGAGAGGCTAGGCCGGGGCCAGCGGCCGGTCCACCTCAGCCCACCCGGATCAACTCAGCCCTGCCGGCTTCAACCATGAAGCGCGCCCGGTCCTCCAGCGGCGCGCCGGGACGGGAGACATAGGGCACGGCACGGAAGCGCGTCTCCATCCGGCGCTCATCGGCTTCGATCAGCGTGTAGCCGCGGCGGCCGTTGAAGAAGGCGATATGGGGATTGCGATCCAGCGCCCGCTGCGGGCCAGCCCAGATCTCGCGCCCATCGCCCGCCGAGGACATCGAGGTGGAGACGAATTCCACCCCCACCGCTGGACCATCCCGGTCGTAATCCGGACGCAGCGTACCGGCCCAGGCCGTGTGAATGTCGCCGGTTAGCACGGTCAGGTTCGGCACGCGCGCCTGGCGCACGTGGTTCAGCAGCCGGGCACGGGCGGCTGGATAGGCGTCCCACTTGTCCATGTCGTAGCGCGGGTGATCCTCCGCATCCGCGCCGCCGACATCGCGCCGCATCATCATCACCTGCTGCGCCAGGATACTCCAGACTGCCTCCGCCTGGGCGAGGCGGCCGAAGAGCCAGGCTTCCTGCGCCGGGCCGAGAACATGCGCGGCGGGATTCAGCACCTCGTCGCAGGCAGGCTTCACCCCGTCGCCGCAGGGCTGGTCGTCGCGGAAGCTGCGTGTGTCCAGCACCGAGACCGAGGCGAGCGTGCCCCACTGGAAGCCGCGATGGGCAAGGATGTCGGGCCCTTGCGGGACCTGTGAGGGGCGCAGCGGCATGGCCTCGTACCAAGCCTGGAAGGCGGCGGCCTTGCGCAGGGCCAACTGTTCCGGCGGAGTGCCGCGCCCGCTGGTCACGCTCGCCCAGTTGTTCTCCACCTCATGGTCGTCGAAGGACATGAGGAAGGGATGCGCATGATGCGCCGCGCGCAGGTCCGGATCGAGCTGGTAGAGCGCGTAGCGGCGCCGGTAGGCCTCCAGCGTCCGCACCTCCGGGGAGTTGTGGCTGCGGATGGCGGGGAAGTTGCCGCTGCGCCCGACGCTGGCGCCGCGCTCGTAGATGTAGTCGCCGTAATGGAAGACGAAGTCGAGGTCGGGCTCCCCGGCAACATGCCGCCAGGCGGTGAAGAGGCCCTGCTCGTAGTGCTGGCAGCCCGCGCTGACGAAGCGCATCCGGGCCGGGCGTGCATTCGGTGCCGGCGCAGTGCGGGTGCGGCCCACCGGGCTGGCCGCCCCGCCGGCGATGAAGCGGTAGTGATAAGTGGCGGAGGGGCGCAGGCCCGTGACCTCCACGCGGAGCGAATGATTCAGCTCCGGCTTCGCCAGCGCGGCGCCGCGGGCGGCGATGCGGGTGAAGCCCTCGTCCTCCGCAACCTCCCATCGCAGTTCCAGCGCGGCTGGCGGCATGCCGCCATCGCCGAGCGGGTCCTGGGAAAGCTGCGTCCAAATCACCACGCCATCCGGCCAAGGATCGCCGGATGCGACGCCGAGCGGAAAGGGATCGGACTGGAACACCGGCATGGGCACGACGCGCTGCGCGAAGACAGGGCGGGTCGCGGCGAGCGCCGCCATGGCCGTCGCCCCCCGCAGCAGCCCGCGCCGTGACAGATCGAGGATGTGGCGCGCGACGCTGTCCATGGACGTTCCCGTTTTCAGACGGGAACCTCTCCCGGCGGCTTGAGGGCGGTCAAGACGAAGGAGGATTTCGTTTCCTTCACCCCCGGCATCCGCAGCAGCGCCTTCATGGCGAAGTCGGCATAGGCCTCGAAATCGGCGGCCAGGATGTGCAGCAGGTAATCCATCTCGCCGCTCATGGCGTAGGCGGCCAGTACCTCGGGCCGGGCAGAAAGCGCCTTCTGGAAGCCTTCCACCACCTCCTCGGCATGGCTCGACAGGGCAACCATCACGAAGGCCTGCAGCGGCAGGCCGACATGCGCGGGATCGAGCACGGCGGCGTAGCGGGCGATGACGCCGGTCTCCTCCAGCCGCCGTACGCGCCGCTGGCAAGGGGTGGGAGACAGGCCGACGCGCTCGGCAAGGGCCACCACGGGCAGGCGGCCATCGCGCTGCAGGGCGCGCAGGATGCGCCGATCGATCTGATCCAGTTCCGGAGCGTCTTTCGCCATCCTCGCGCATGTCCCTGGTGAATACCGCTCACAATAGCCTCGTTGGCGCCGACCTTCGCTGATTTTCACTCCTCCGGAGTGGTTAGCCTTGCCCATCGGAAACGCAGCGGGAGAGAACATCATGGGAGGGACCATCCAGCCGACCACCGGCGTGATCGGCACAGCCACTCTGCCCCAAGGCTTGCGCGGCGATTACGACCGCGCGCGGCCCGATGGCACCCTACCGGATACCGTGATTGAGCGCTCCGAAGCGGATCATGCCACCTGGCGCACGCTCGTCGCCCGGCAGCGCGCCATCTATCCCGGCCGTGCTGCCTCTGCCTGGCTCGAAGGGCTGGACCGGCTCCGCTGCGACCAGATGGTGCCGACGCTGGAGAGGGCCTCCGCCATCCTTCGCGCGGCGACAGGATGGAGCTTGGTCCCCTGCCCCGGCCTGCTGCCGGATGCGCAGTTCTTCGCCCTGCTGGCGAAGCGCCGCTTCCCCGTCACGCACTGGATCCGCAAGCCGGAGGAGCTGGACTACATCGTGGAACCGGACATCTTCCACGATTTCCTCGGCCATGTGCCGCTGCTCACCCAGCCCGACTACGCGGATTTCCTGGAAGCCTATGGCCATCTCGGCCTGCAGGCGGAGAAGCGCGGCCAGCTCGCACCGCTCGCCCGCTTCTACTGGTTCATGGTGGAGTTTGGGCTGATCGCCGAACGCGGCGGGCTGCGCGCCTATGGTGCCGGCATCCTATCCTCGCGCACCGAGACGCTGCACGCGCTCTCCGACACGCCACGCCGGCTGCGTTTCGACATGGTGCGGGTGTTGCGCAGCGCCTATCGCATCGACGATGTGCAGCCGGTCTATTTCGTGATCCGAGACTATGCGGAGCTGTATGCGGCGATCGGGGAGGCCCCGGCGCTGCTCGACGCCGCCATGGCCACCAACCCCATTCCGCCCGGCGGCAGGGCTGCAGGCGATCAGGATTGGGGCTGCTGATCTGGCGCGGCGTAAGTCAGGCGCTTCCGCCGACGCCGCGTGGCGCCCTGCGCGAGCCAGCCTCGTCGAGCCGCCGCTGCTCCTCCCGTAGGGCCTCGCGCCGGGCATCCGCGGCACGGGCCGAGGCAAGGTGCTCCACGGCTCGTTCGGCCGCGCGGGCAGCGGCGAGCACGGCGGCGGCCTCCGCCGCCCGCCGTGCGGCTTGATAGGACTCCCTGGCTGCTGCGTCGCGCTGCCCGAGCCCACGGGGCAGCCAGGCGGCATAGTCAGGCCCGCCCCGCTGCGCTTCCTCCCTCAGCGCCCTCTCCGCCTCTGCCTCGCAGGCTTCGGCGGCGTCGCCCATGGCCGCCTCCCCGGCCAGGTCGCGGCGAGCCAGCATCACCTCGGCACTGCGCAGACGGGCCAGCACGGCCAGCGGGTCGCGCCTCATTCCGGCGGACCCATGGCGATAGCAAGGGCGGCAAAAGCGCCGGCGACGCTGCCCGCCTCCTCCTTGCCCTGACGCAGCACTTCCTCGATCAACGGGGCGAGCCGCACCGCCTCATCCACCGCCGGGTCGCTGCCGGTGCGATAGGCTCCCAGCCGCACCATGTCCGCCATGTCCCGGTGCAGCGCCAGGATACGACGCGCGCGGGCCAGGATCTCCCTCTCGGGTGGCTCCAGGCAGCCCGGCACGGTGCGGGAGAGGCTGCGAAGGACATCCACCGCCGGGTAGCGCCGCCCTCCCCGATCCGCCGGTCCAGCACGACATGCCCGTCCAATATGCCGCGCACAGCATCGGCGATCGGCTCGTCATGGTCGTCGCCCTCCACCAGCACGGTAAAGAGGCCGGTGATGGAACCGGCGCAGCCCTCGGGGTCCGGGCCGGCACGCTCCAGCAGGCGCGGCAGTTCGGCGAAGACGCTCGGCG
Source organism: Muricoccus harenae (assembly GCF_009848505.1). Lineage (GTDB taxonomy): Bacteria > Pseudomonadota > Alphaproteobacteria > Acetobacterales > Acetobacteraceae > Roseomonas > Roseomonas harenae. The sequence goes on along the minus strand of NZ_WWDL01000006.1, from coordinate 124,632 downwards.
GGAAACCGCGCGTGGCTGGCGGCTCCCCGGCGGACAGGCCGATCTCGCGCAAGGCCATGGCGAAGCGCGTGACACTGTCCATCATCAGCAGCACGCGCCGGCCCTGGTCCCGGAAGTGCTCGGCCACCGACATGGCGGCAAGTGCGGCGTCGCGCCGCATCAACGGTGCCGAGTCGGAAGTGGCGCAGACCACGACGCTGCGCGCGAGGCCAGCCGCCCCGAGATCATCCTCGACAAACTCGCGCAGCTCGCGCCCGCGTTCCCCGACCAGGCCGATCACCGCGACATCGCAATCCGCGTGGCGTGCCAGCATGGACATGAGGCTGGACTTGCCGACGCCGGAGGCGGCGAAAAGGCCGAGTCGCTGACCGCGCCGGCAGGTGGCAAAGGCATCCAGCGCCCGGACGCCAAGATCGAGTCGCGGCCCCAGCCTGGCGCGAGTTCCGGCCTGAGGCGGAGCGGCGCGTAGAGGGCGGGCCACGGGGCCATACGGAAGCGGCCCCAAACCATCGATCGGACGCCCCAAGGGGTCGAGAACCCGACCAAGCCAGGCGTCGCAAGGGTGCAGGGAAAGCGGCCCTGCAAGCTCGGCCCGCGCACCGACTGCGAGCCCATCCAGTCCATGCCGGCTCACGGCGAGGGCCATGCCGCCGCGGACGCACACGACCTCCGCCTGCATCAATTCGCGGGACATCCCACGGATGTTGACGCAACCTCCGATAGCAGGGGGCGGATGAAGACCTGTCACCTCAAGGCACGAACCCTGAACGCCGCCAACCCGTCCAAACCCCACTACATCATTGAATTTTTTCGATTAAGTCACGATCGAAAGAGGCTTTGAGCGAAGCGGGCGATCAATCCGTGTCATTTTTTAGTCCGCTATTCCACAAATTGATACGACCAAGGAGTGATAAAGCTCTTTCCTTACTCGCGCAAAAGTTGTCCTAATTTATCAGGAACGAGGGGAGAACACTAAAATGCGTGTCCTGCTGGTTGAAGATGATCTGACGGCCGCCCGGGGCATCACCCTGATGCTCAAGACCCAAGGCATGATCGTGGACAGCGCCGACACCGGCGAAGAGGCCCTGGAGCTGGCGCGGCTCTACGACTACGACATTGTCGTGCTGGATCTGATGCTGCCCGACATGGAGGGCTACGAAGTGGTCCGCCGCCTGCGGGCCGGGCGTAGTACCACCCCGGTGCTGATCCTCTCGGGCGTCTCCCGCCCAGGCGCGAAGGTGAAGGGATTTGGCCTTGGCGCGGACGACTTCATCGTGAAGCCCTTCGACAGCCAGGAGCTAATCGCCCGCATCCAGGCAATCGTTCGGCGCACCAAGGGCTTCGCCCAGCCCAATGTCTCGGTGGGCCGGCTGACCCTGGACCTCGGCGCGCGGGAGGCGAGCGTGGCCGGACGCGCCGTGCACCTGACCGGCAAGGAATACGCGATCCTCGAGTTGCTGACCCTGCGCAAGGGCATGGTCATGACGAAGGAGGCCTTCCTGAACCACCTCTATGGCGGGATGGACGAGCCGGAGGTGAAGATCATCGATGTCTTCATCTGCAAGCTGCGCAAGAAGCTCGCCCAGGCCGGCTGCGAGGAGCTGATCGGCACCGTCTGGGGCCGCGGCTACGTGCTGCGGGATCCTGTCTCCTCCCCGTTACGTTCCTCCGCCGGGCTGGTCACCCCGAGCCCGGCCCAGGCAGCGGCCTGACCGAAGACCGCGCCCGCCCGCGCGCCAAGGAACGGTCCCGGCACAGCCCGGCTGGCCCCCTCTCCCAATGGGGAGAGGACCACCCTGGCTCATCACGTGCCGGGGAACAGCCCTGCCTCGCGCCGCCTAGCCCGCCAGCGCCATGTGGCCGACGGGCGCATAGACGCCGCGCTCACCCTCGATGGTCGCGAAGCGGTCCGTCAGGCCCAGCACCGTTTCCGCGCCGCCGAGATACAGTACCCCCCCCGGGCGCGAGCCGGTCCGCCAAGCCGGAGAGCACACGCGTCTTGGTTGGGGCGTCGAAATAGATCAGCACGTTGCGGCAGAAGATCACGTCGAAGGTGCCGAGCGGACGGAGATCGGCCATCAGGTTACCGGTCTCGAACCGCGCCATGGCACGCAACGCGGGCGAGATCCGCCATTGGCCGCCTTCCTGGCGGAAATGCTTCACCAGCATCTGCACCGGCAGGCCACGCTGGACCTCGAACTGGGAATAGAGGCCCTCCCGCGCACGGCGCACCACCTCCTGGCTCAGATCCGTCCCCAGGATCTCCAGCCGGGCGGCAAGGCCGAGCGACTCGGCGACCATGGCAACGGAATAGGCCTCCTGCCCCGTAGAACAGGCGGCGGAGAGGACGCGTAGCCGTTGCGTCGCGGGCCGTGCGGCGGCAAGGCGGGGCAGCAGGCGCCGAAGATGGTCGAAGGGCTTGCCGTCCCGGAAGAAGAAGGATTCGTTGGTCGTCAGCGCCTCGGTCACGGCACTGGCCAAGCGCTCGCTGCCAACTGCGCGCAGCTTCACCGCCAGCGCATCCAGATTCGCCAGGCCATGCTCGCGCATCAGCCCGCCCAGGCGCGTGTCCAGCATATAAGCCTTGTCCGCCCCCAGCACGATCCCGGAGCGCGCGCGGACGAGCGCCGCGATGGTCTCGAAACCCGCTGCGCTCACGATGCCATCCTCCCCGGCCCAGCGGCGATCGCCGCGACCCGCGCCGCCAGCCGCTCCGGCGGCAGCACTTCCCGCGCCAACCCCGCGCGGGCCACCGCACCGGGCATGCCCCAGACCACGGAGGAGGCTTCATCCTGTGCAAGCACCGTTCCGCCGGCAGCGGCTAGGGCACGGCAGCCCGCCAGCCCGTCCTGCCCCATGCCCGTAAGGATGACGGCCAGCACCCGCCCATCGCAGGCGCGCTGGGCGCTGCGCAGCATCGGGTCCACGGCGGGGCGGCAGAAATGCTCCGGCGGGTCGTCGCGCAGCCGTGCGATCAGCCCTCCCGGACCGCGCTCCACCAGCAGATGCCGGTCCCCGGGCGCGAGATAGGCATGGCCGGGCCGCAGCGCCTCGCCATCCTTCGCCTCCGAGACACGCAGCGTCCCGACACGGTTCAGATGGTCGGCCAGCATGGTCGTGAAGCCCGCCGGCATGTGCTGCACGATCACCATCGGTACGGCAGGCGGCACCACCAAGGCGCGGAGGAAGGCTGCCAACGCCTGCGGACCGCCGGTGGAGGATCCCACAGCCACCATCCCAGGCACCACCAGCGGGGCGGCCAATGCAGGGGCCGGCGCCGGCGCCCGCGTCACAGGTGCCGCCGCAGGGGCACGGCGCATCCGCGCCCAACCCTTCACCTTCTCCAGCAGCTCGGCACGGAAAACCGGGTCCAGCGCCCCGCCTCCGCTTGCGCCTGGCTTGGGGATGTAGTCCGAAGCCCCGGCCCGCAGCGCCGCCATCGCAGCCGCAGCGCCACGCTGCGTCAGTGCACTGGCGACGATGACGATCGGGCGCGGCTCGGTCTTCAGCAGCAGCGGCAGGGCCGTCATGCCGTCCATGACCGGCATCTCGAGGTCGAGCAGCACCACGTCGGGACGGGCCACGGCCAGGGCATCGAGCGCCTGCCGCCCGTCGCCCACGCGCGACACCACCTCAATGGCAGGATCGGCGCCGAGCAGCCGGCCGAGGATGCCGCGCACCGTCGCGCTGTTGTCGCATAGCATCACGCGGACGGGCCGGGCGCCCGTTGCGGCGCCGCTCACGCCGCCTCGTTGGGCAGCAGCCCCAGCACTTCGAGTTTGCCTGCGAGGATCTCGTCGTCGAAGGGCTTCATGATGTATTCCTGCGCGCCTCCCTCGAGCGCCGCAATGATGCGGGAAAGGTCGCTCTCCGTCGTGCAGAGCATGATGCGCGGCTCGTCCGGCCCGAACTCCTCGCGCGCCAGGCGAAGGAAGGTGATGCCGTCCATCACTGGCATGTTCCAATCCAGCAGCACGAGGGTCGGCAGGGCAGCGCGGCAGGCTTCCAGCGCCTGCTGCCCATCCTCCGCCTCGCGCACGGAGAAGCCCTGCGCCTCCAGCATCCGCCGCGCGGCGCGTCGCACCGTCCGGCTGTCATCCACCACAAGGCAGTCAGGCATCTCCATCGCCTCCCTCAGCTGATGTCCAGGACGCGCTCGACGTCCAGCATGATGAGAAGCCGGGCGTCGCCGGCATGGACCGGCACGTCCTGGTGGATGCCGGCGCAGACATCGCGCCACAGCGGGTCCAGCGTCGGCGGGTTCGGTGCCAGGCTGGCATCCGGCAGGGCCAGCACATCACCGACCGAATCCGCCAGCAACGCGTAGAGTTCGCCGCCCACCTCCACCACCACGCTCATCGGCGGCGGCGAAGCGGCCTCGCGCGGTGACAGGCCGAGGCGGCGGCGCAGGTCCACAGCCGTCACGATGCGGCCGCGCAGGTTCAGCCCGCCCGCCACCTCGGGCGGGGCAAGTGGGATCGGCGTGATGGTCTGCGGGCCCAGAATGTCGCGCACCGACAGGACGGACACACCGCAAAGCTGGCCGGCAACCGTCAGGGTCAGCACGCCGTGCTCGGTGGACACCGCCGCGGTGGCGCGGCGGGCTGGGGCGAGTTCGGTCTGCATGGCGTTGTCCTCTCAGTGCTGGCTGGCGGCCAAGCGGCCGCGCAGCGCGCCCAGCAATGCGTCGCGATCGAATTTCGGCACGTATTCGTCGAAGCCCGCCTCGCGGCCGCGCCGCTCCGCCTCAGGCTCCTGGCGTGAGGTGAGGGCGATCATCGGCGTCGTGTGCCAGGTGCCGCCGTCCCGCGCGGCGCGCGCCAGCCCCAGCCCGTCCAGCTCCGGCATCTCGATATCGGAAATCACGGCGTCGAAGGTTTCGCCAGCCTCGCGCAGCTTCAGCGCCTGCGCACCGCTGCCCACCGCCACCACCTCATAGCCGGCGGCGCCGAGCACGGGGACGAGCATGTTGCGGAAGAAGGCGCTGTCCTCCACCACCAGCACGCGGGCTGGGCGCGCGGCGGGTCGCTTGCCGCCGAACCAGTCGTCGCCCGCTTGGCGCAGCCACCAGGCACAGTCGATCACCTCGGTCGCGCGCCCGGCGATCACCGCCGTGCCGAGATAGCCCGCGCGGTCCTGGCCGTTCTCGATCTTCAGCGCCTCCTCGACGACGTCGAGGATCTCCTCCACCGCCAGCCCCATGGCGCGGTCGCCATCATTGAAGACCAGCACGGCTTGGCGGCTGCCGGGCGCAGGCGGTATCCAGCTGTCGCTCATGGGCACCAGCGGCATCAGCGCGCCGCGGTACTGCACCACCGGTCGGCCATGCGACATTTCAATGCGCTCGCCCGGCAGGTCCTCCAGCCGTGCCACCAGCCCCAGCGGCACGGCGCGTGGCGCGCCATCCCCCGCCCGGAACAGAAGCAGCGACATGCGCTCGGCCGAGGATGCGCTGGAGATGGCGGCGCCGCGCCGTGCCTCCTCCTGCACGCCCTCCGCGCCGACACCTGTGGCACGCGCGATGCCGTTCGGGTCCAGGATCATGATGACGGATCCGTCGCCGAGGATGGTGTTGCCGCTGAACATGGTGACATGGCGCAGGATCGGCGCCACCGGCTTCACCACGATCTCTTCTGTGTCGAAGACGCGGTCGACGATAATGCCGAACAGGTTCTGCCCGACCTGGGTGACGACAACGAAGCCGCCGCCATCCGCTTCCCCCGGCCGTTCGTCAAGGCGCAACAGCCGCGACAGCGAGACGAGCGGCAGCAACCGGTCGCGCAGCCGCAGCACCAGTGCGTCCTTGATATGCGCGACGCCGTCGCCCGCGCGCACCAGCTCGACCACGCCGATCTGCGGGACGGCAAAGCGCTCGCCGCCGGCTTCGACGATGAGGGCGGAGACGATGGCCAATGTCAGCGGGATCTTGATGAGGAAGGTGGTGCCTTTGCCCTCGCGTGAGCGCAGGTCGATAGTGCCGCCGATCTTCTCGACATTCGTCTTCACCACATCCATGCCGACGCCCCGGCCAGAGACGGAGGTGACGGCAGCGGCGGTCGAGAAGCCGGCGCGGAAGATGAAGCGCTGAATGTCGCGCTCCCCCATGCCCGCCAGCTCCTGCTCGGTCGCGAGTCCCTGGGAGAGCGCCTTGGCACGGATCTTCTCCACCGCCAGGCCGCGCCCGTCATCGCCCACCTCGATGATGATGTGTCCGCCCTCGTGATAGGCGTTGAGTGTGACGGTCCCGACCTCCGGCTTGTCCGCGGCGCGACGGTCCGCGGGGGATTCGAGGCCGTGGTCACCGGAATTACGGACCATATGGGTCAGCGGGTCGCGGATCAGCTCCAGCACCTGCCGGTCGAGTTCCGTCTCGGCGCCGCGCATCTCCAGCTCGATCTTCTTGCCGAGCTCACGCGAGAGGTCGCGCACCAGCCGAGGCAGTCCCTTCCAGGCATTGCCGATTGGCTGCATGCGCGTCTTCATCACACCCTCCTGCAACTCGGATGTGATGTGGGAGAGGCGCTGCAGCGGGCCGGAGAGCGCGCCGTCATTGCGCGCTCGGGAGAGCTGCAGCAGCTGGTTGCGCGTCAGCACCAGCTCGCTGACGAGGGTCATCAGGCTTTCCAGCACGTCCACGTTCACGCGCAGCGTCTGGGCGACGGCCACGGCCTCGCCGGCCGGTGCTGCAGTGGGTTCCACCGCGGCGGGTGCCGGCACTGCAGGCGGGGCTTCCAAAGGCTCCGCCGGGGCAACGGCAGGCGCGCCTTTCGCGCGGCGCGGTTTGGCGGTGGCGGGCTTCGCCACCCGCCGCTTGCCGGCGGAAGCCGGCACCTCGACCACGGCCACTGGGACAGCGCGCTCCGGAGAGGCCGCCGGGGCATCCTCCGGCGCCACTTGGCCCGTGAAAACCGCATCTAACTCGGCGATGAGGGCGGCGTCGTCCCCGGCGGGCTCGGCCCCCGTGGCCTCGAGTCCCGTCATGATCTCCCGCACCCGGTCCACCACCCGCAGGATCAGCGACACCCCACCCGAGGTGACGGACAGCGAGCCCTCGCGATAGCGCCCGAGCACGTTCTCCCCGGCATGGGCCACCTTCTCCAGGCGGGAGAGGCCCAGGAAGCCGCAGGTGCCCTTGATGGTGTGGATCAGGCGATAAGATCTCGCCGATCGTCCGGGCATCGTCCGGATGGCGCTCCAGCCGCAGCAGCGCGGCGTCCAGCCCAGCCAGCCCCTCGCCCGTCTCGGTCAGGAAATCGGCGATCAAGTCGTCCATCGGAACCCCGCACCCGTTCTGCGGCATCCAGGATCGGGGCGGGGGGCGAAGATTCGGTAAAGCCGCGGCGGCTTTCGCGAGCGTGCCTCAGCCGGCGCGCGGCATCAGGGTCAGGGGCGGAACCGCGCCTTCGCGGCCCATGGCGAGGCCGAGGACCATCCCCGCCTCACCGGCGAGGTGGAGAAGGAGCGGCGCCAGCACGTCGCGCGGGCCCGCCACCGCCTCCCCCGCCAGCGTCGCGGCCAGGGCTGCCGGCCAAGCGGCGTTGCGCCCTTCCGGCCAGATGGCGATGCCGGTCCCGTTGCCGGCCAGGTGGATGGTGCCGCCGCGCGGCAGGGCCTCGCTGCCCAGCATGGCGGCCGCCAATGCCGCCTGTGCCAGCGCGGCGGGCAGCGGCACCTCGGGCAGGCCGGACAGGTCGGCCGTCACGCGGCCATTCGCCAGCGTCCCTTCCAGCAGTTCCGCCAGGCCTTGCCGGTCCAACGGACCGGTTCCAGCTCCGGCCGCCGCCCGCCAGAGACGCAGGCGACGGCGCATGGCCTCCGCTCCATCCCGCGCGACCGACAGGGCCTCGACAGGCTCCACCTCCGCAAGCTCCAGGGCGCCGGACAGCGCCCCCAGCGGGCCACCCAGGTCATGGCAGATGCGGGCACACACGTCCTGCGCCAGGGAAAGCACGTCCATTCGGGCGCTCCTGTAGGGATGGGTCGCTTTTGCCGGGGGCCGGCTTGATGGCTAGTAAACCCTGGCGCAATGGGGAAGCCGCCCTGAGACGCCACATGCAGGAAACGGTCAAGGAATGTCGGATAGTCTCTTCGAGCCGGGCCAGTATGTCCGCCACCCCCAGCGGCCCGAATGGGGGGTCGGACAGGTCCAGTCCGTAGTCGGGGACCGGGTGACGGTGAATTTCGAGCATGCGGGCAAGCTTCTGATCAACACCGCCCATACGGTGCTGGAGCCGGTGGACGGAACTGGCCCGTGACCGCCTTCATCGAGGACGTCCCGCGGCTCCTCCTGAACCTGCCCTTCCTCCTCGCCGCCCTGGCCACCGCGGTGGCCGGGGTGATGCGGGGCTATTCGGGCTTCGGGACGGCGATCCTGCTGGCGCCGGTTTTCGCCACCCTCTGGGGGCCCCGCGCCGGGGTGCCGGTGCTCCTGCTGATGGAACTCTTCGTCTCCGCCCAGCTGCTGCCCCGCGCGCTGGGCGAGGCGGACAAGCGCATGGTGCTGCCCCTCGGCCTGGCAGCGGCGGTGGCCACTCCGCTGGGGATCTGGGTGCTTCTCCATGCGGATGCCGAGGGGCTGCGCCGGGCGATCGGGGCGCTGGTGCTCGTCTTCGGGCTGCTGCTGCTCTCCCCATGGCGCTATCACGGGCCGCGGCCCCTGGGGCTCAACCTGGCGGTCGGGGCAATGGGCGGGCTGCTCAAGGGCGCCACCGGCATGTCGGGGCCGCCCGTCATCCTCTATCTTCTCTCCGGGCCCGAGGAGGTGCGGCGGCACCGGGCGAACCTCATCCTCTTCTTCGGCCTGATCGCCATTGTCTCGGTGATCCCGCCCATCTGGAACGGGCTGATGGGCCGGGAGGCACTGATCCGCGCGGCGCTGCTGCTGCCCGTGATGCTGATTTGCGTGCCCCTCGGCGCCCGCATGTTCCATCTGGTGCCGCCGCGCTGGTACCGCCGCTTCGCCTTTGCTGCGCTCATGGCGGCGGGCGGGGTTGCGCTGCTTGGATAGGCCGGCCCTTGCGCGGAAGGGGGTTCCCGGCCCAAATCTTGATGGCGTTGCAGGAGTTCCCCCCACCCATGCTCGATCCGTTCGGCCGGCGGATTTCCTATCTCCGCGTCTCGGTCACGGACCGCTGCGATCTTCGCTGCGTCTATTGCATGGCCGAGGACATGACCTTCCTGCCGAAGAAGGAGCTGCTCACCCTCGAGGAGCTTGAGCGGCTCTGTGGTGCCTTCATTGACCTGGGCGTGGACCGCATCCGCCTGACCGGCGGGGAGCCGCTGGTGCGGCGCGGGGTGCTGCAGCTCTTCCAGGGGCTCGGGCGGCGCATCGGGGATGGCGGGCTGCGGGAGCTGACCGTCACCACCAACGGCACGCAGCTGACCAAGATGGCGGATGACCTGTATGCGGCCGGGGTGCGGCGGATCAACGTGTCCATGGACACGCTGGACCCTCAGACCTTCACCGCCGTCACCCGCTGGGGCAAGTTGGAGCAGACGCTGGACGGCATCTTCGCCGCCAAGGCCGCCGGGCTTGCCGTAAAGATCAACGCCGTCGCGCTGAAAGGCGTGAACGAGCACGAATACGACCGCATGATTGCCTGGTGCGGCGAGCACGGCTTCGACCTCACGCTGATCGAAACCATGCCGATGGGCGACATCAGCGGCGACCGCACCGATCAGTACCTGCCCCTTTCCACCATCCGCCGCCGCTTGGCGGAACGCTGGACGCTGTTGCCCAGCAGCCACCAGACTGGCGGTCCCGCCCGCTACGAGACGGTGCAGGAAACCGGCCGGCGCATCGGCTTCATCACGCCGATGACCCATAATTTCTGCGAATCCTGCAACCGCGTGCGGCTGACCTGCACCGGCACCTTGTATATGTGCCTCGGCCAGGAGGATGCGGCGGACCTGCGCGCGCCCCTGCGCGACTCCTCGGTGGACGATGCGGGCTTGCGGGAGGCAATCCTCTCGGCCATTGCCCGGAAGCCGAAGGGGCATGATTTCGTCATTGGACGGGATTCACGCCCCTCGGTCGGCCGGCACATGAGCGTGACGGGCGGTTAGGCGCGGAGGGGAAGACGATCGTGCTGGATTCGGAAATCGTCGGCCGCCTGGCGATTCCGGGGCTGCCGGAATGGAGCGGGCTGGTCGTCCTGTTGCTGGGCCTGCTCTTCGTAGCGGCCTTCCTGATGATGCCCTTCAGCGTCTTCGGCCTGAAGTCGCGGCTGGATGCCATCGAGGCGCAGCTCGACGACGTGCAGCAGGAAATCCGCAGCCTGGCCCTGCGCCTGCCCGAGCCGGCGGTCCGCCGCCGCGCCGCGAGCCTGGATGATGGCTATGACGAGCCGCCCAGCCTGCTTGCACGGCCCGAATCCTCCCTGAGGGAGGACCGTGCGCCGCGCATGACGCCGCCGGTGCCGCCGCCTCCGGCCTGGCCGGAAGGCGGGCGCGACGCGAGCAGGCGCGCCGAGCCCCGCCTGGGCGGGCCGCGCCGCTAGGGCATTCCCGCGAAGGCCGGGACCTCCCGTCCGGCATTCACCTCATCAGCCTGGATGGGCTGCTGCCCAGCGGGCTTCCTGCGTGCGCCCGCCATAGCCATAGGCATGGCCGTCCGCGGCATGGACGAGCACGTAGCTCTCCTCGTGCAGCGGCCCGAGCAGCTCCCGCATCGCCGCGAAGGCTGCACGGACGAAGCCCGCAGTCTCGTCCTTTGTGTTCGTGCCGGCGGTGATCTTGATGTCCAGCCAAAAGGCGGAGAGCCGCGCCTCGGCCAGGCTTTGGCCGGCGATGTACCATCCTTCGGGATCGGCGGGCTCCACCAGCACGGCGGTGACGCCGGGGTCCTTACCCAGCACCTCCGCGGCGAGGCGTGCGGCAAGAGCGGCTAAAGCAGGGCGCAATTCGGGGCGGGGCTGGGGGGTGGCATAGCGCAGGGTGATCATCGGCATGGGCATCTCCTTTCGAAGATGAAAGTTTGGCCTGCCCACGACCATCGCGGAATTCCATGACTAGCTGGTTTCATCATAGCCTTCTGCAATCATGCTCGACCTGGAATCCGTCCGGCTCTTCGTCCTCGCGGTGGAGTTCGGCAACCTGACCCGCGCCGCGGAAGCGGCAGGCACGGTGCAACCCGTGGTCAGCCAGCGGCTGAAAGCCCTGGAGGCCCGGTTAGGCCGCCGCCTGCTGGACCGCTCGCCCCGCTTCGTCCGCCCCACCGCCGAGGGCGCGGCCTTCCTGGTCCATGCCCGGGCGCTGCTCGCGGCTCATGACGCGGCGCTGCGCCCAACGGAGGCCCCTGCCCCGCGCGTTGCGATTGGGCTGAGCGACCATGCGGTCGGCCTCGGCTTGCCGGCCCTGTTGCTCCGCCTCCGGGCCGCCCTGCCCGCCCATGCGGCGCTGGATGTGCGGAGCGGCCTTTCCATCCCTCTCCGCACCGCCTTCGACGACGGCGAACTCGATGCCGTGGTGCTGCGGCGCGAAGCGGGCGGCGCGGAGGGCGAGCTGCTGGGGCTGGACCCGCTCGGCTGGCGGGGTGCATCAAGCTTCACGCTGGCGCCGGGTGCCCCGGTGCCGCTGGCGGTGCTCGCCCCGCCTTGCGGAGTGCGCGCGGCAGCGGAGCGGTCCCTGGATTCCGCAGGTCGCTCCTGGCGGGAGGCCTATCGCGGCGGAAGCTGCGCCATGCTGCTGGCCGGCGCCCAGGTTGGGCTGGGGGTGGCGCCAATGGGCCGGGTCAGCGCCGGTGGAGCGCCGGATCTCGGCCCGGCGCTCGGGCTGCCGCCGCTGCCGGCCTCCGAGATCGTGCTGTTCGGCCGCGCCGCCTCGCCAGAGGCCGGGGCGGTGCTGCGCGGCCTGGCAGCCGGGATGCGCGCGGCGCTTGGCGCCTTCAGCCCGGAAGGATCTCGCACAGCGTCTCGGCGGGGCGGCAGAGCCGCACCCCCTTCAGCGTGAAGACGAAAGGCCTCTCGATCAGCCCTGGGTTGGCGGTCATGGAGTCCAGCAACGCCTCATCCACGAGCACGGGATCGGCCAGGAGGGCCGCCCCCTCCTTCCGCCAACTCGGCGCGCATTGGCGGAGTACGCTTGTACTCCACCACCGCCGGTTAGATCCCGGCCTCGCGCAAGGCCGACAGCACGTTGCGGGAGGTGCCGCAGGCCAAGTTGTGCCAGATGGTGACCGCGCGAGATGCCGTCAGCCCACCTCGATCTTCGCGCTGCGGACGATCTCGGCCATCGCATTGCGCTGGGCGGTGACATAGGCCGCGAAGGTTGCCGGATCGGTGCCCACGGGGATAGCACCCAGCGCGTCCAGCCTCTGCTTCACCGTGGCATCGGCCAGCGCGGCCTTCGACGCTTCGAACAGCTTCTGGATGATCGGCTGGGGCGTGCCGGCGGGGGCGTAGAGTCCGTTCCACTCGTTCAGCTCATAGCCGGGGAAGCCCTGCTCCGCGATGGTGGGCACGTCCGGCAGCGGCGGGATGCGCTCGGCCGTGGTGACGCCGAGAGCCCGCAGCCGGCCGTCGCGCACCAGCTGAACCGAGGATGAGACGGTGCCGAAGACGAAGACGGTGCTGCCCCCCATCACGTCCTGCAGCGCCGCCGTGCCGCCGCGATAGGGAACGTGCTGGATGTCGAGCCCCGCGCGCTGCAGGAACAGCGCTGCCGCGAGATGCGCGGCCGTGGCATTGCCGGATGAGCCGTAGGAGAGGTTAGGCTTGTCCTTCGCCCAGGCGATGAATTCCGCGACATTGCGCGCCGGCACCTTCGCCGGGTCCACCACCAGCAGCTGCGGCAGCACGACCACCTGGCTGATATAGGCGAAGGCCTTCGAATAATCGAAGGGCAGGCCAGGCAGCACGAAGGGGTTCACCACATGGGCGAGCGCATCGACCATGATGGTCTGCCCGTCCGGGGCGGAGCGGGCGAGTTCGCCAGCGCCCAGGCTGCCGCCTGCGCCGGGCCGGTTCTCCACCACCACGGGCTGGCCGAGCGCCACGCCCATCGGGCCGGCCAGCAGCCGGGCGGTGGTGTCGACGCCACCACCGGGGGTGTAGGGCGCGAGCAGGCGGATCGGCCGGCTGGGATAGGCGGGCTGCGCTGAGGCCGGGCGGATGACGTGCAGCGCGGGCAAGGCAAGGATGGCGGCGCCGAGGGCGCGGCGGGTCGTGCGTGGCATTTGGAAGTTCTCCTTGGCAGGATTCTAGCGCAGTTCAATTATCTCCGCGCCAGGTTAACGCTCCGCCTTCCCCGCCGCGGCGCTGCTGGCGGCCTTCAGCCGGAGCCATCCCAGGGCCGGTAGCCCTGGCTCGACCACGATCTGGAGCAGCCGCGCATAGTCGAGCACCAGCCCAGGTGTCCAGGCCATGGTCTCCGCCCGCCGGCGCAGTACCCCGGCAGCCCAGAGCTCTGGGCTGAGCATGGCCTGCAGGCCGGAACGCCACGGCTTGCCGGTGCGGCCGAGTGTGCCCTCCAGCGCCGCATCCAGCGCATGCGCGACGACGCTCGAGCAGTTCCGGTTGGTCAGGTTGTAGGTCTTGTCCTCGCGATAGGCCTGCCAGAAGGCGCGCAGCCGCTCGGCGTCGAATCGGCTGAAGCGCACATGCTCCGTCGCCTCGCACCAACCCGCTGCCTCCTCGGCATAGCTCGGCTGGAAGCGGCCGGGCACGTCGTTATCCTGGGTGGCGCGTAGGGTGCGGCTGAAATCATCCGGCGAACGGTCGATCTCCACGGCGGGGTAATGGCTGATGTAGAGATCCGGCTTCAGCTCCATTGCGGCATGGCCCGTGGAGATCACCCCCTGCGGATCGACGGCGGCGACATAGCGGTCCACCAGCGGGCGGCGCGCGACCGTTCCCGCGGAGCCGGTCGGCGTCCAGACATGGACGATGAGGTCGCCGGCCGAATCGTCGTCATCTGCCATACGCCGCAGCCAGGCCGCCGCCGGAAGCGTGCCGCCGAGCAGCACGGAAATCGGTGCGCCGGGCGGCATGCCGCGCAGGCGCAGGGCCAGCCGCAGGGTCGCCAGGCCGCCGACGATGAGTAGCGCGCCGACATTGGCGCCGATCGTGCCCTCATAGCCCGTGGGCCATGGCTGCAGCGTGGCGATGGCGAAGAGAAGCTCCACGATTCCGGCCCCGAGCGACCAGCGCCATCCCCCGAAGCGGACGACATAGGCGCTTGCGATGCGGAAGCCGCCATCCATCAGCAGCACGAGCCCAAGCAGGATCGCGATGATCAGATTGCCATGCGGCGGCTGGATGATGATGAGCACGGAGGGCACGATCAGCACCGCCGCGCGCGTAAAGCGGTAGCCGCGGCGCGACACCGCGGCCACAGCCGCCGCCAGCGCGACAAGCCCCTCCAGCAGCAGCAGGTAGCCGAAGTAATGCGGCTGGATGACCGTGTCGCCGTCCAGCGCGTCGATCAAGATCGCCACGCCGATCGCGCCCCAGAGCAGCGACAGGCCCGTAAGAATAGCCCATCGCCGCTGGATCAACTCGGATCCCAGCAGGAGCAGCAACAGCCGGATCATGATCTTGCCTCCTCGTTCCCCCGGCTGATCGGAATGCACAGCGGCAGGACGTCGAACTGGAACGATCCTTCATCACATGGGAAGCTGCAACGATAGCCCTGGGGATTCTCGCCTTTGCACAAGCCAGCCAGCCTGCCTTCGCCCGATCTCCTGTCCCAGGGCGCCGTCATCGCCACGGCCATGATCTTCGGCCTCACCTACAGCCTGAGCGCGGCGCTGATTGCGCTCGACCTGGCGGAGATGGGCTTCGGGGAGGGAATGATCGGCGCCAATGCGGCGATGCATGCGGTCGGCGTGCTCGGCATGGCCTTCCTGCTGCCGCGGCTCGTGCCATCCATCGGAATGCGGCGCCTCGTGGTGGGCGGGCTGCTCGTCGCGGCGCTGATCCTGGTGCTGTTTCCGGCCGCACCGCTGATCTGGCTGTGGTTCCCGCTGCGCCTCCTGCTCGGTGCCGCATCGGAGACGCTGTTCGTGCTCTCGGAGACTTGGCTGAACAGCCTGAGCACGGAGGAGACCCGTGGGCGCGCGATGGGCGCCTATACGGCGGCGCTGTCTGTCGGCTTCGCGCTGGGGCCACTGATCCTGTCCCTGGTCGGGACGAGCGGCGCCCTGCCCTATATCGTCGGCGGGGCGATCACGGCGGCTGCGGCGGTGCTGGTGGCCTCGCCGCGAATCCGCGAACCGGCGGTCGACCAGGCATCCCATGGCAATCCGCTGCGCTTCCTCGCTTTGGCGCCGGTGGCGATCGCGGCGACGACGCTCAACGCCGCCATCGAGACGGCGGGCCTCTCATTCCTCGCGATCTATGCGGTGAACCTGGGCTGGGGCGAGACGGAGGCGACGCAGCTGATGTCGTGCATGATGTTCGGCGCCATCGCGCTGCAGCTGCCGATCGGCTGGATCGGCGACAAGATGAACCGCGAGGTGCTGATCGTCTCGCTGGCCGGCTTCGCGGCGCTTGGCGCGCTGGTCTGGCCCTGGGCGCTGATGAATCCATGGACAACCTATGCGCTGCTCTTCGTCTGGGGCGGTGCCTTCGTCGGCATCTACACCATGATGCTGACCATCATCGGCAGCCGCTTCGGCGGCGGGGACCTGGTGGGCATCTATGCCGCCATGGGGCTGATGTGGGGGGCGGGCGCCCTGGCCGGGCCGGTTCTGGCCGGCGCGGCCATGCAGGCCACCACCCATGGCCTGCCGATCTTCGTGGCCCTCGCCTGCGCGGGCTTCATGGCGGTGGCGCTCGGCGTCTCCCGGAAGCCGGGCCGCGCCATCTCCTGAAGGTGGCGGCGGGGGCCATCGAAGCGGCGCCCGTCTTCGCCTATCTTCTCCCGATGCCACCCCGTCGCCCCGCCGCTGCCCAGGACCTGTTCGGCGCCGCCGAGCCGCCGCCCGAAGCGCCCGCCGCCTCGTCCGGCCATGCCGGCCCCCGGCCGCTCGCCGACCGGCTGCGGCCGCGCAGCCTCGCGGAGGTGGTGGGGCAGGATCACCTGCTGGGGCCGGAGGGCTCGCTGCGGCGGATGCTGGACCGGGGAGCGCTCGCCTCCCTGATCCTCTGGGGCCCGCCGGGAGTGGGGAAGACGACCATCGCCCGCCTGCTGGCGGAGGAGGCGGGGCTGCGCTTCACCGCCCTCTCGGCCGTGTTCAGCGGCGTGGCGGATCTCAAGCGCGCCTTCGACGAGTCGCGGATGCGGCGGGCGAACGGCCAGTCCACCCTTTTGTTCGTCGATGAGATCCATCGCTTCAACCGCGCGCAGCAGGACGGCTTCCTGCCGGTGGTGGAGGACGGCACGGTGGTGCTGGTGGGCGCGACCACGGAGAATCCCTCCTTCGCCCTGAACGGCGCGCTGCTGTCGCGCTGCCAGGTGATGGTGCTCAAGCGGCTGGACGATGCGGCGCTGGAACTGCTGCTGGCGCGTGCCGAGGAGGAGGGCGGAAAGCCGCTGCCGCTTGACGATGCCGCCCGCGCGACGCTGCGGGCCATGGCGGATGGCGATGGGCGCTACCTGCTGAACATGGCGGAGCAGTTGCAGGCGCTGCCGGCCAATACGAAGCGGCTGGATGTCGCCGGCCTGTCCTCGCTGCTCGCCAAGCGCGCGGCGCTCTACGACAAGGACCGGGAGGAGCATTACAACCTCATCAGCGCCTTGCATAAGTCGCTGCGCGGTTCGGACCCGGATGCGGCGCTGTATTGGTTCGCGCGCATGGTGAAGGGCGGCGAGGACCCGCGCTACATCGCGCGCCGCCTGGTGCGCTTCGCATCCGAGGATGTGGGCGCGGCCGATCCGGGATCGCTCACCCTCGCCCTCGCCGCCTGGGAAACCTATGAGCGGCTCGGCAGTCCCGAAGGCGAGCTAGCCCTGGCGCAGTTGGTGCTGCACCTGGCGGCGGCGCCGAAGTCGAACGCCGCCTACGCCGCCTGGAAGGCCGCGCAGGCCGCCGCCACCGAAACGGGAAGCCTGATGCCGCCGCCCAACATCCTCAACGCGCCGACGAAGCTGATGAAGAGCCTCGGCTATGGCCGCGACTATGCCTATGACCATGACAGGGAGGATGCCTTCTCCGGCGCCAACTACTTCCCCGAGGGAATGGAGCGCCTGCGCCTCTACCGCCCCACAGAACGTGGCGCGGAAGCGCGGGTGGCGCGGCACTTGGAGCGGCTGGAAGCGCTGCGCGAGGACATCCGCCGGGGCGAGCGGTGAACCCGCTTTCGGCGGTGCCTATCCTCTGCGTGGCGGCGGGCGGAGCGCTCGGCTCGGTCGCGCGGCACTGGATCGGGGTGATGGCGCTGCGCCACCTGGGGACGAATTTTCCCTGGGGTACGCTGACGGTGAATGTCATCGGCAGCGCGGTGATCGGGGTGATCGGTGGCGTGATCGCGGCCGGCACGGTGCTGGCGCCGGAGCTGCGGCTCTTCCTCGTCACCGGCGTTCTCGGCGGCTTGACCACTTTCTCCTCCTTCTCCCTCGACACAGGCGCGCTGTTCGAGCGCTCCCCGGCCCTGGCGGCGGCCTATCTGGCGGCCAGCATCACCGGCGGGCTCGCGGCCTTCGCCCTGGGCTGGTGGCTGGGCCATCGGGCCTGAGGACGCCCACTGGCCGGGCCGATCACTTTGGTCTGTCTGCCGGCGATGCGCGGCTGCTAGGCTTCTCTGCCGGCCGAACGCCGGCAGGGAGAAGAAGAATGCTGGGCCAAGGGGTCTTCGGAAGCCGCCAGGCGGCCTTCCCGGTGGAGGTCGCCGTCCACATCACGCAAGACGACGACGGAAGGCTGATTGGTGTCGTCGTGCCGCCGGGCGGCCATGGCGCGCTCTCCTCCGACGGTGAGCTGCCCGCCGGTCCGGGCCTGGTCCCGCGCCCGGCAGCCCTCGCGATCAATGACGGCATCCGAAAATCCCAGGCGCTACAAGCTCCGCTGATCATCGTGGATCCCTACGGGGTCTGGGACAGCAGCTGGGGAGAGTTGCGCGAGCACTAGCCCAGCCGGGCGGCCGCGCCTCAGCTCCGCGCCGGCTTCTTCCCGTGCGAGACCTCCGGCGTGCCGGGGAACAGCGGCATATGCCTGTGCGTCGCCACCCAGGTATCGCCCAAAGCTTTCCGCGCGAAGGTGACGGTGGCACTGCCCAGCCGCTCGAAACAGCCCCAGTCGATCAGCGCCGCGAGCCGGACCAACTCAGGCCGTCCGTCGATCATGTCGATCAGGCGTGGGCTTAGCAGGTCGTCCTGCTCAGCCGAGCGAGAACGGTGCTACATGGCTGGCAGAAGCGCAGGCTTTGCCGCCTATTTCGACCGAACCTTGCAATTCCAGCATCCCAGATCACGAGCTTTTCAGCCTGGAGTCAACGGGTAGCTGGTTGTTCAAGGCCAACTGCGAAACCCACAACCCGCACCGGACCAAGGAGCCCTCATCTAGAAGCGGACCAGCAACTTGCGGGCCGTGCAGATCCTGCTTGGCCATACAGAAATCGAGAGCACGGTGCGGTACCTGGGCGTTGATGCCGAGGATGCCCTGACACTGTCCGAGGCGACCGAGCTCTGACCGCTGGAGTATGGGCGAGCTCCCAGCAACTCGGGGCAGCCCCGACGTCCCAAGCCCCCTCACCCGGACCGCGGACCGGAAGCACCCCGCCTCGGACATGACGAGCAATCTCGCTAGATCCTGGAAGCGGACACCCTTGCTGCAAGGATTTTGCTCGGCAGATTTCTGCGATGGACGGAAGCCGGACCTCCAGATCGTGTCAGCCGCCTTTGATGAGACCCTTGATCCGGCTGGCTAGCGTGTCCATGGCGAATGGCTTTGTCAGCATGTGCATGCCGGGCTCCAGATGGCCGTGGCTGATGACGGCGTTCTCTGCGTAGCCCGTGATGAACAGCACCTTCAGACCAGGCCGCACCGCCCTTCCCGCCTCGGCCAACTGACGGCCGTTCATGCCGCCGGGCAGGCCAACATCGGTAACCATGAGGTCGATCCGTGCATTGGACTGCAATATTTTCAGCCCGGTCGGACCGGCCGCGGCCTCAATAGCTGTGTAGCCGAGTTCCTCCAGCACCTCGGTGACCAGCATCCGCACGGTTGGCTCGTCATCGACCACCAGCACAGTCTCGCCCCGCCCGGCCCGTGGCGCCTCGATCCCCTTGGCGATTTCCGTGGCTTCCGCGGCTTCCGCCTCGCCGAGGTGCCGGGGCAGGTACAGACACATGGTCGTGCCCTGGCCCAGTTCGGAATAGATGCGAACCTGGCCGCCCGACTGGCGAACAAACCCGTAAATCATCGAGAGGCCCAGACCTGTGCCCTGGCCGAGGGGCTTGGTAGTGAAGAAAGGGTCGAAGGCGCGTTCAATCACGTCGGGCGGCATGCCGGTGCCGGTATCGCTGACGCAGAGCGAGGCGTACTGGCCCGGAGGCAGGTCACGGACCCGCGCAGCCCGCTCATCGAGCCAGCGGTTGCCGGTTTCGATCGTCAGCTTTCCGCCATGGGGCATGGCGTCTCGGGCATTGATGCACAAGTTCAGCAACGCGTTCTCAAACTGGTTTGTGTCGACCAGAGTGGTCCAGAGCCCGCCTGCTGCCACCACCTCCACCACCACGGCCGGTCCCATGGTACGCCGGATCAGGTCCTCCAGGCCTGCGACCAGCCGGTTGATGTCGGTGGGCTTGGGATCGAGCGCTTGCAGACGCGAGAAGGCGAGGAGCCGGTGCGTCAGCGTTGCGGCCCGCTTCGACGCGCCCAGGGCCGCGACGATGTAGCGCTCCAGCTCGCCGGTCCTCCCCTGCGCCACCCGGGTCCGCAACAGTTCGAGACTACCGGTGATTCCGGCCAGCAGGTTGTTGAAATCATGCGCGATGCCGCCCGTGAGTTGGCCCACGGCCTCCATCTTCTGGGCTTGGCGCAGTGCCTCCTCGGCCTTCATCCGCTCCTGGACGGCCTCTTCGATCCGCGCCTCCAGCGTGAGGTTAAGCTCGCGTAGATCAGCGTTGGCCTTTTCGGCCGCCCTGCGCGCCTCCAGGAGCTCCTGCTCGTACCGCCTGCGGTCGGAGGCGTTGAACACCGTCACTCGGATGAACCGCACGCTCCCGGCGCCGTCGCGACGCTCGACCGCATTGACCAGCACGGGCAGGCGTGAGCCGTTGGCGCAGACGAGATCGAGTGCGACCTCGTTGAAGAAGCCCTGCATCCGCAGCAGGGGCGCGAAGTGGGTCTCGTAGTAGATCTTCCCCGCGATGTTCAGGAAGTCCTGGAAGCGACGCCCGACGAGTTGGTCGCGTCTATATCCCGTCCATGCAATGAAGGTCTGATTGGCCTTGATAATCCGGCCCGCAGGCTCAGCAGAGAGGTAGCCACAGGGGGCGTTATCGAAGAGGTCCTCGAGGTCCTCAACGTCCTGCGGCCTGGAATTGGAGATGTCTTCGTCCAAGGTGCGGATCTTAGAGGAAGGCTCTCATGGCGGCGATCGTCTCCTCGGGGGCGCTCAGGTTCGGGCAGTGCCCGGTGGCGCCGAGGAGCACGAACTCGCTGCCGGGAATGGCGCGGTGCACGTACTCTCCAACACAGGGCGGCGCGATCACGTCCTCCGAGCACTGGAGGATGAGTGAGCGGGCCTTCACCTCGGCCAGATCCGCGCGGTTGTCGGAGAGGAAGGTGGTCCGGGCGAAGCGCTTGGCGATCTCTGGATCCGTGCGGCAGAAGCTGTTCGTCAGCTCCTCGCCCAGCTCGGGGCGGTCCGGATTGCCCATGATGACCGGCGCCATGGCTTGGGACCAACCCATATGGTTGCTGTCCAGGAACTCCAGGAGTTCGTGGATCTGCCCCTCGCTGAAGCCGCCGACATAGTCTTCGTCGTCGATGTATCGGGGAGAGGGGCCAACCAGGACGAGCCTGTCGAAGAGTTCCGGCGCCCTCCTGGCCGCCAGCAACCCAATCATGGCACTCACGGAGTGGCCCACGAAGACGCCGTCCTGGATCTCTAGTTCCCGGCAGAGCTCGATTACATCCTCGGCGTACCCATCCAACGAGGAATACTTTTCCGGATCATAGGCCGAGAGATCGGACCCGCCTGCGCCCACATGGTCGAACAGCACGATCCGGTAGTGGTCGGCGAATGCTGGCGCGACGAAACGCCACATGTTCTGGTCACAGCCGAAGCCGTGGGCGAAGACCATCGCCTTTGGGCCGGAGCCGCTCACGTTGACGTTATGCCGTCGCGAAACCGACAACGCTGATCCTCCTGCCGCATACCTGCTCGCTGCCTCCCTACAGCAAGACGAATTGGCGCAACAGGCGCCCAGATGGAGGACCACATTGGCACCGAAAGGCCGGATTCGGGTCGGCTGCGGTGATGACCTCAAGAGCCACTCAGCGCCCATGTTGGACGACTGGCTGCGCTACCCAGCTTCCCTGGAGCGGATATCGCCTCGTTCGGCTCTGCTGACCGAGATGGGTGGACCACCGTCATTCCAGAGCTGCGCCATGAACGAATGACTGCTCAGGAGGAGCAAATACGCACACGCTCATGATTGGCAGTGCGGAGCAGGGTGGCAGGGGTTACGCTCGGCCTCTGATCGAGAGGTCGCCGAGAACACCCCATGGCCGAAGATTCCTGGCAGCTTACCGGGAGCGGGCCCGAGAGCTACGAACGCTATCAGGTGCCGAGCGTCTTCGGGCCGCTGGCGCGACTCCTCCTCCGGCATGTTCCGCCGCGCTCTGGACAGCGCATGCTGGACGTGGCCTGCGGCACGGGAATCGTCGCGCGGCTGGCCGCGTCGATCCTCGGACCGGAAGGTTCGGTGCTCGGCGTGGACTTGAACGCCGGGATGCTTGAGATCGCACGGCGGGAATCGCCCTCCGGCGGTGCTTTCCTGGAGTGGAGGCAGGCCGATGCGACTGCCCTGCCTTGCCAGGACGCCGAATTCGACATGGTGCTCTGCCAGCAGGGCCTCCAGTTCTTTTCGGACAAGGGGGCCACGTTGCGGGAGATGCACCGCGTGCTCCGGCCGAGCGGGCGCGTCGCGCTCTGCGTCTGGCGGGGCATCGAGCACAGTCCCTGCCACGTCGCGATTGCGGAGGCGCTACGCCGCCATGCCGGTCCCGATGCCGCACGGCGCTTCGGGGCGCCCTTCGCGTTCGGCGACGGGGATGCGCTCCATTGCGCCCTGGTCGAAGCAGGGTTCCAGGACGTGGAGGTCCGGGTGGAGGTGCTGGAGCGGCACCTCCTGCCGCCTGAGGAGTCCGTCCCTGGCCTGCTGGCGAGCACGCCGGTCGGGCCCGAGGTGGCCGCGCTCGGGGAGGCGGTGCGCCACGCTATCGTGGAGGAGGTCACGGAGGCGCTGGCATCCTATCGCGACGAGGGCGGGTTCACGGTCCCGCAACCCACTCACATCGTGCTGGCAACGCGGTAGTCGGGAGGCGCAGCTTCGCCCGGCGACGCCCGAGCGTGGTCCAGGTGTGCTGGAAATCCGCGGCAAAGGTGCCAGACGCGGAGAGCCTCTGCCTAAGCGGTTGAGAAAGCCCGAACGAAAACAATGACGCAGTTGGTGGACCCTGCTGCCCCATGCCGAAGAAGTCGGCGGGCGGGGACGAAATCCACGGCGCGGACATTGTCCGCCAGCTCGCGGAACCAGTCCCGCACCAGGGCGATGTCTCCGGCTGCACCGGCGCGGTGGCCCTCACGGGAACGGCGATTGTCTCTCTCGATCCGCGTCGCTTGAGGCTGCCTTGGTGCCCGGGCCCAAGCCCCGCCGGTCTGGCGGCGGTGCCCGGCGGATCTCGTGGAACACCGTCCGCTCGTGCCGTCCCCGCGCGGGGACATAGGTGAAGCGCGCGCCCACCGGAGCCATGCCCAGGGCTCGCATGACGGCGAAGGAGGCCTGGTTGTCCGGCTGCGCCCCGGCCTCCACCACCGCGACGCCGAGCCGCTCGAAGGCGACAGGCAGCAGGGCCGCCGCCGCCTCGCGGATATAGCCATGGCCCTGATGCGCCTCGGCGCACCACCAGCCCATGCTGGCCCGAGCGGCATCCTCAGGCGCCCGCAAGGCATGGACCCAGCCGACCAGGGCGCCATCCGCGGCCCGTTCCACAACGCAGATCAGGCCGACGGGGCGCCATTCGACAATGCGGGCGGCCATGCGCTCCTCCGTCCAGGGCATGGGCCAGGAGGCCAGCCGGGCGGAGATGGCGTCGCTCATCAGCGCAGCCAGCGGGGCGGCGTCCGGGGCCTCCGCGCGCCGGAGGACGAGACGCTGGGTGCGGATGGGCGGGAAGGAATCGTCGCTCATCGGGGGAGCTTGCGGGAAGCGGGCTGCCCCGCGAAGCCATGGGGTGCATGGCGCCCCCGGGCTGGTGCTACACCCTGCCCACCATGAGCATCGCACTTGAGACCGTGACACCCGACGAGGCTGATCTCCGCCTCGACCGTTGGTTCCGCCGCCGCCACCCGAACCTCACCCAGGGGGCGCTGCAGAAGATGCTGCGCACCGGTCAGGTACGGGTGGACGGCAAGCGGGCCGAGACGGGCACGCGCCTGACCCCCGGCCAGCAGATCCGCGTGCCCCCGATGCCGGAGGCCCGGCCCCCCGAGCCCGTGCGCCCCGCCGTCTCCGAGCAGGATGCCGCGATGCTGGAGCGGATGGTGATCTACCGGGATGATTCGGTGATCGCCCTGAACAAGCCGCATGGGCTGCCCGTGCAGGGCGGGCCGAACATCGCGCGCCACCTGGACGGCATGCTGGATGCCCTGCGCTTCGGGGCCGAGGACCGCCCTCGCCTGGTCCACCGGCTCGACAAGGACACCTCCGGCGTCCTGCTGCTGGCGCGCAGCGGCGCGGCCGCGGCGAAGCTGGCGGCGGCCTTCCGGGGGCGGGATGCGCACAAGACCTATTGGGCGCTGGTGGTCGGCCGGCCGCATCCGCTCGCCGGGCGGATCAACATGCCGCTCTCCAAGCAGGGCGGCCCGCGCGGCGAACGCACGGCCCCGGCCGAGGAGGGCGATGACGGCGCCCATGCCATCACCGACTTCCGCGTGGTGGACAATGCCCGCAAGCATGTCTCCTGGCTGGAGATGAACCCGCTGACCGGCCGCACCCACCAGCTTCGCGTCCATGCCGCCTCGGCGCTGAATTGCCCGATCCTGGGCGACGGGAAATACGGCGGGGCGACCGCGCA
Organism: Muricoccus harenae; assembly: GCF_009848505.1. Taxonomy (GTDB): domain Bacteria; phylum Pseudomonadota; class Alphaproteobacteria; order Acetobacterales; family Acetobacteraceae; genus Roseomonas; species Roseomonas harenae. The sequence continues at coordinate 100,445 of NZ_WWDL01000006.1, read as the reverse complement.
TCTGGAGGGAATGTCGAACCTGCTCCACCTCCATGCGCGGGCGATCGAGCTGCCGCATCCCGAGGGCGGCACGCTTTCGGTCTCGGCTCCGCTGCCGACCCATATGAACGAGAGCTTCGCATTCCTCGGCTTCGACCGCCCGCGCACGCCGCCGGCGAAGCGGACCCGCTGACGCCTGTCTGCCTTCCCTGACCAGCCTTTCCCCGACGCGCTGACCGGAGTGACGCCATGACCCAGCCCCCGCATCCCGGACGCCTCCGCCGGTTGCGGCCCTGGCTGATCGGCCTGGGCGTGCTGGCGATCGGCCTGCCGCTGCTCGGCTATGCGGCGCTCTGGGTCGCGCTGCGGTCGGACGCCATCCGGCCGCGCATGGAAGCGGCGGTGCAGGCGGCGACGGGGCGGGCCTTCACCCTGTCCGGCCCGGTCGGCCTGCGCCCCTCCCTCGTCCCGACCATCACCCTGGAAGGGCCGGTCCTGGCCAATGCGCCGGGCGGCTCGCGGCCCGAGATGCTGCGCGCACGGCGGATCGAGGCGCAGGTGGCGCTGCTGCCGCTCCTCTCGCGCCAGGTGCAGCTGAAGCAGCTGACGCTTATCGAGCCCGACCTGCTGTTGGAGATGGACGCGCAGGGGCGCGGAAACTGGCAGCTTGGCCCGGCCGCGCGGCCGGCGGCGGTGGCGCCGGAGCCCTCCGCTTCCCCTACCGAGCCGTCGAAGCCGGTGGCGCTGGACGTGGAGATGGTCACGGTCCAGGGCGGCCGCGTCACTTGGCGCGCCCCGGGGCAGGAGGAGGTGGTGGAGCTTCCGCGCCTGACGCTCCGCGCTTCGGACAAGGGCATTCTGGCTGAAGGGCAGGCGGTGGCGCGTGGCCTCACCGCCACGGTGAACGGCGGCACCGGGCCTCTGGCGGCGCTACTGGAGGATCGTCCTGGCGAATGGCCATTCCGTGCGGGGCTTTCCGCCCCAGGGCTGAATGCCGAGGCCAGCGGCGCGCTCACCCTGCCCTTCCAGGGCAGCGACTGGCGGGCCCGGCTGGCTGCCACGGCGGATACGGCCGCCCGGCTGGCGCCGGTCCTGCCCGGCACCGCTCTGCCGGAGGCCGAGGGCCTTTCCCTGGTTGCGGAGCTGGATGGCACCACCGGCCTCCGCTCCCTCCACGCCTCCGTCAACGAGGCGACCGTCCCGGTGGCGGGCCGGCCCCTGAAGATCGGCGCGGCGCAGCTCACCGCCACCGCGCCGGATGCGCCGGTGACGCTGACCGGCACGCTGCGGATGGGCGACCTGCCCCTCACCCTCGCCGCCCAGGGCCCCACCCTGGCGGCGGCGCGCGGTGCGGGCGCCCTGCCCCTGGCCGTGACGCTGGAGGGCGAGGGGCTTGCCGCCTCCGCGCGCGGCACTCTTCCGCCGGGGCGGCAATTGGCGGGAACCGAATGGCAGGTCGCGCTACGGGCAGCCGATCTCCGGGGCCTCGGCGCAAAGGCGGGAACGGCAGGGCTGCCGGCCCTGCATGACACTGTGGCGGAGGGCATGCTCCGCGTGCTGCCAGAAGGGATCAACCTGCAAGACCTCCGGCTAACCTCCCGGGAAGCAGTTGGCCGGGCGACCATGGCTTGGCGCATCGGGGTCCCGCCGCGCGCCATCCTGCGAGCCGAAATGGAACACGTGGATGCGGATGCGCTGATGGTGGCGCCTGCCGCCGCGCCTGGGGTGCCTGCCCCGGCCCCCGCGCCGGCGGCACCGCCTGCCCAGGCGCCGGCGGCGCGGCCCGACGGGCGGGTGATCCCCGATACACCGATTGACCTGTCCGCCATCCGCGACGCCCCGCTTGCAGTCGACTTGGAGACGAGCATCGCCACGCTGCGGGCCCGCGGCGCGGATTGGAAAGGTGTGTCGCTGCGCGCCCTGCTGGACGGGAAGAAGCTGACGGTGGAGCGCTTCGCCGCCACCACCCCCGGCGGCCCCGTCTCAGGCGCCCTGGCCGCGGCCGCGGATGCAGCGGTGCCGCGCCTTTCCCTCACCCTTCGCAGCGGCGAGGGTGGGGTGGACCCGGCGCCGATTCTCGCGGCCTTCGGCGTGCAATCCCCGGTCTCCGGCCGCGGCGCGGTGGACCTGTCGCTTCGCGGCGAGGGAGCCGGGATGCGCGCCGTGGCGGCGAGCCTCGGCGGCCATCTGGGCCTGGCCATGACGGGCGGACAGATCGATCAGCGCCTGATCGCCGGGGCCACCAACGCGCTGCGCGGCGTGGTGCCCGAGAACGCAGTGGGCGGGGCGGCCGATATTCGCTGCCTGGCCCTGCGCTTCGATCTGGAGCGTGGGGTCGCGCAATCCCGCGCGCTGCTGGTGCAGACGGGCGTCGCGACCGTGCCGGGCGGCGGCGCGGCCAATCTCGGGGACGAGACCCTGGCCTTCCGCCTGCGCCCGGTGATCCGGGTGGGCGATGTTTCCCTGTCCACCCCACTCGGCATCACCGGCCGCTTCGGCAATCCGCGCGTCACCGTCGATCCCAATGCGGCGGGCGCAGCGGCAGCGGGGGTGCTGGGCGGGCTGGCCCAGCGTTCGGAGGACAAGGACACGGCCGCGATCGGCGCGCTGGTGGAGGGGCTGCTGGGCGGGCGCGGCGCAACGCCGACTGTGGATTGCGCGGGGCAGTTGGCCATCGCACGGGGCGCGGCGCCGGCGGTCGGCACGCCGCCGGCCGCGCCGGCCCCGCAGGCGGAACGCCCGCGGCAGCCGGCGGTGCAGGATCTGCTTCGCGGGCTGCTGGGGCGGTAGGCGGATCGTCATGGCGGCGGGGATGGGCCGGGCAGGAATCGAACCCGCAACCAAGCCGTTATGAGCGGCCAGCTCTAACCGTTGAGCTACCGGCCCGTCCCTGGGCTCTCTAGAGCGGATCGCGCCCGGGCGAAATCACCTAGGCGCGGGAATCCGCCCGAAGGCGGCACGGGCTCACCGCGCCATGAAGTCGCGGATCGCCGCCTCCGCCTTCGTCATGCTGGCCACCCCTTCCAGATGGCCGAGGCCGCCTTCCAGCTCCGCCACCGCCACTGGGCGGCCGGCTTTGCGGAGGGCCTCGGCGAGATCCTGGTTATAGACAATGGGGAAGACCCGGTCGCCGGGCGCGGGCACCACCAACCAGCGCGCCTGGCTGCGGGACAGCGCTGTCGCGGTATCCGGATATTCGTTCAGGAACAGCTGGTTGGCGCGGGTGAGATAGAGGAAGGCATTGGCGTCCGAACTGCGGGCGCGGGCAGTGGCGGCCTCGTCCAGGAAGCGTTCCACCGCAAAGGAATCGCTGATGCGGCGGGCGGGGTCCTGGCCGTCCACGGGGCGGCGCTTGAACTGGGCGAAGGCGCCGCGGTCCCGCGACTGGAGGGTGACGATCTTCAGCGCCTCGGCCAGCCCGCGCAGCGGCGGCTCCCGGCCCTGGCCGTAATAATCGCCGTTGCGCCAGTTGGGATCCATGCGGATCGGCGCCTCCCATATTTCCATCCAGCCGAGGAGGAAGGCATCGAACTCGCCGGTGCCGACGGCGGGCATCACCCGCTCCACCATCTCCGGATAGGCGCAGGCCCATTCGATAGCCTGGAGCGCGCCGCCGGATGGGCCGGCCACCAGGGCCAGCCGCTTCACGCCAAGGCTGTCGAGCAGGCGCTTCTGCACCTCGACGAAGTCGCGCATCGAGACGACCGGATAGGTCATGCCGAAGGGTCGGCCGGTGGATGGATCGAGGGTGGCCGGACCGGTGCTGGTGGTGAAGGCGTCGTTGAGGTTGAGGTTCACCAGCGTATCGGAGGACACGACAAAGTAGCGGTCGGTATCGATCGCCTTGCCCGGCCCGATGATGTTGTCCCAGTAGCCAGGGGGCCCATCGGCCGCGAACCGGCCGAAGGCGTGGCTGTTGCCCGAGAAGAAATGGGTGATCAGCACGGCATTGTCGCCGGCCTCGTTGAGCGTGCCTGCCGTTTGGTAGCCGATCCGCGCATTGGGGACGGTACCGCCCGTCCGGGTCTGGTAGGAGCCGGCCTCGAAGATCTGCTTGCGCACGATCAAGGGCCGTGGGGCCGGGGCGGCGGGCGCCGTTCCGCCCTGGGTTGCTCCCTGGACCGTTCCCGGGGCGGCGCCGGGTGCCGGCTGGGCCAGGATGGCGCGCGGGCTGAGAAGGGCCGATGCGGCAAGCGGCGCGGCCAACAGCGCGCGGCGGCGGAAACGGGGAGCGGTCACAGGCGGGTTGCCTCGCTTCGGGATTGTTTGCGTCCATGCTGAGGGGGCGCGGCACGGGCCGCAAGCGGGTGATTTGCGGGGGGCGGCCGGCGCTGCTAGAGGCGCTTGCAACCCTTCGTCGCATTCCGCGCCGACCTCAATTGAGATTCAGGACCGCCGCCGCATGACCCCGACCCTGATCCCGACCGGCAAGGCTCCACCCTACGACATCAATGTCGTGGTCGAGATCCCCCAGGGCAGCCAGGTGAAGTATGAGTTGGACAAGGAGAGCGGAGCGGTGGTGGTTGACCGCTTCCTCTTCACGCCAATGGCTTATCCGGCTGCCTATGGCTTCATCCCCGGCACCATCGCCGACGATGGCGATCCGACGGACGCGCTGGTGCTCACCCCCGCCCCTGTGGTGCCCGGCTGCGTGATCCGCTGCCGCCCGATCGGCGTGCTGCTGATGGAGGACGAGGCGGGGCAGGACGAGAAGCTCGTCTGCGTGCCCCACGACAAGATCCACCCCTTCTTCTCCGACATCCAGTCCTGCGACGACCTGCCGGCGATCACCCGCCTGTCGATCGAGCACTTCTTCGCCCGCTACAAGGACCTGGAGCCCGGCAAGTGGGTGAAGGTGACGGGCTGGGGCACGAAGGAGCAGGCGGCCGAACTGATCACCCAGGGTATCGCCGCGGCCGCCAAATAGGCGACGCCGGCGGAGGGGAGGCCCCATGGCCAAGGCTATCCACAGCATGATCCGCGTGCTGGACGAGGCGCGGTCGGTCGATTTCTACGGCCGCGCCTTCGGGCTTTCGGTTGCGAACCGCTTTCCCTTCGATGGCTTCACCCTCGTCTATCTCCGCAATGCGGAGGCGGATTTTGAGGTTGAGCTGACAATCAACCACGACCGCGCCGAGCCCTATGCCCTCGGCGATGGCTACGGTCATCTGGCGGTGGCCGTGGGTGACTTGGACGCCGAGCACGCCCGCTTCACGCGGGAGGGACTCTCGCCCCTGCCGATCAAGGATATGCGGCGGGATGGCGCGCTGCTGGCCCGCTTCTTCTTCGTGCAGGATCCGGACGGCTACCGGATCGAGGTGCTGCAGCGGCACGGCCGCTACCGCTGAGGCGCCTTCAGGCGCCCGCCGGCAGCTTCAGCCCCAGATTATCCGGCACCGGCCATTCCTCGCGCACCCGCCGCACCACCCTGAAGCCAGCCGCCATGTAGTTGGGCAGGGCGCGGGGGTGGTCCGCCGTGCAGGTATTCACCGTCAGCAGTGAACAGCGGTCGTTCCACGCCGTGTCGATGGCGTGGCGCAGGAAGGCGCGGCCCATGCCCTTCCCCACCGTATGAGGCATCAGCCCGAAATAGGAGAGGTTGGTGGTTCCGTCCCAGCGGCGCTCCAGCTCATGGAAGCCGGCCGGCTCGCCATCCAGGTACAGCACGTGGATGGAGACCGCCGGGTCCTCCAGGATCAGGGCGATCCGGTCGTCCGGCAGGGTTCGGCGCAGCCACCAGCAATAGTCGCGGCCCACCGTGTCATAGAGATAGCGGTAGAAGCTGACGGTACAGCGGGGCACCGGCACCACGGTGGCGCCGGGCGGCAACGCCGCCGGCGGATCGGCCGGCGGATCGTCCATGCGAAGGAAGGTAACCTCGACCTGCACCGGCGTTGTCGGCATCCCCAGGAGGCTGCGCGCTAGTTGTCGAGGAAGGACCGCAGCTTGCGGCTGCGCGTCGGGTGCTTGAGCTTGCGTAGCGCCTTCGCCTCGATCTGGCGGATGCGCTCGCGGGTCACGTTGAACTGCTGCCCGACCTCTTCCAGCGTGTGGTCCGTGTTCATGCCGATGCCGAAGCGCATGCGCAGCACGCGCTCCTCGCGCGGCGTGAGGGAGGACAGGACGCGGGTGGTTGCCTCGCGCAGATTGGACTGGATGGCGGCATCCAGCGGGATGATGGCCGCCTTGTCCTCGATGAAGTCGCCCAGATGGCTGTCCTCCTCGTCACCGATCGGCGTCTCGAGGGAGATCGGCTCCTTGGCGATCTTCAGGACCTTGCGGACCTTCTCCAGCGGCATGCCGAGCTTTTCCGCGAGCTCCTCCGGCTGCGGCTCGCGGCCGATCTCGTGCAGCATCTGCCGCGAGGTGCGGACGAGCTTGTTGATCGTCTCGATCATGTGCACGGGGATACGGATCGTGCGGGCCTGGTCCGCGATGGACCGTGTGATCGCCTGGCGGATCCACCAGGTGGCATAGGTGCTGAACTTGTAGCCACGGCGGTACTCGAACTTATCCACCGCCTTCATCAGGCCAATATTGCCCTCCTGGATCAGGTCCAGGAACTGCAGGCCGCGATTCGTGTATTTCTTGGCAATGGAGATCACGAGGCGGAGATTTGCCTCGATCATTTCTTTCTTCGCCTGAGTCATGTCCCGCTCGCCGCGGGACACGGTGGCATAGACGCGCTTGTACTCGCCAACGGGCAGGCCGGTCAGGGCCGCGACCTTGCCGATCTCGGCGCGGATATTCTCGGCATCCTCGCGGCTGTTCGCCACGAAGGCCTGCCAGCCCTTGCCCTTCAGCTTGCTGATGCGATCGAACCAGGCGGGGTCCATCTCGGCGCCCTGCCACTGCTCCAGGAAATCGGCGCGCTTGACCTTATGCGCCTCGGCCAGGCGCAGCACCTGCCCCTCGAGGCCCACCAGGCGCCGGTAGAGGCCCTTGATCTGGTCGACCAGCTCCTCGATCCGGTTGTTGTGCAGATGAACCTTCTGCACCAGCGCCACGATCTCCAGGCGCTGCTTTTCGTAGGACTTCTCGGACTTGCCGGCCAACTCGCCGCCGGAGGTGTAGGCCTCCATGCGCTTGTTCGACATCTTCTCGAGCCTGGCATAGCCAGCCTCGATCGCCTCGAAGGCGGCCAGGGCCTCAGGCTTCAGCTTCTCCTCAAGCGCGGAGAGGGACAGGCCGACGCCCTCGCCCTCCTCGCCTTCCTCGAACTCCTCGGCCTCCGGCGGCGGGCCGTCGGGCATGTCGGCGTTGTTGGTGGCTTCCAGGTCGATGACATCGCGCAGGAGGAGCTTGCCCTCGCGGACGGCCTCGTGCCAGCCGATGATGGCGCGGAAGGTGAGCGGGCTCTCGCAGAGCCCGCCGATCATCATGTCGCGGCCAGCCTCGATGCGCTTGGCGATCGCGATCTCGCCCTCACGCGAGAGCAGCTCCACGCTGCCCATCTCGCGGAGATACATGCGGACGGGATCATCGGTGCGGCCGAGGCTCTCCTCGTCGACATTGCCGCCGCCTTCCTCGTCCTCGGCCTTCTCGGCACCTTCCTCGGCATCGGCCTCGCCCTTAGCGGGGGCCTTCTTCTCGGCGTCCTCGTCGGCGCTTTCCTCGGCCTCGACGAGGTTGATGCCCATCTCGGAGAGAAGGGCCATGGTGTCCTCGATCTGTTCGGAGGACACCTGTTCCTGGGGAAGGGCGGCGTTCAGCTCATCATAGGTGATGTAGCCACGCTCCTTGCCCTTCGCGAGCATCTTCTTGACGGAGGCCAGCAGGCTGTCGAGCAGCGCCCCCTCCACCGCGTCGTCGCGGTGTTCCGCCGTCTCCGTGCCGTTCGCCACCTTCGCCGCCATGCTCTTCTCCCGCCACGGATGGACCTTGGAGGCCCGCGGGACCAAGGGTCCGCGACCGCCGCCGAAAGTCAATGAAGCCTCTACCCTATGGGTTGGCACCTTCGGCGCCGTCTTCCAGCCCCGTCTCGCCGCGGCGCAACGCGGAAAGGGCCTGGCTAAGCCGGATCACGCGCGCCTGGGCGCCGGCGTCGTTCGCCGCCACCAGATCGCGTCCCGCTGCCACCAGGTCCTCGACCAGCGCGCCCTCGCCCCGCAAGAAGCCGAAGAAATGCCACCAGCCGTCGAGGGTCTCGCCGGGCTGGGCATCGGAACTGGCTTCCCGCGGGAGGCCGGTCGCGCGCATGACCCAATCCCGGGCCTCGTCCAGACCGGTCGAGTGCAGGTGGGTCATGAGTTCGGCCGAATCAAGCAAGGCCGTTTCGCCTTCTGACACTTCCGTGAGGACCTGATCGGCATGCCAGGCGAGCAGCGCCGCCTGCAGGGCGGAGGGGTGGCCATGGGGAAGTTCCAGCAGGGCAAAGGCCTCCTCCACCTCATTCAGCAGCCAGGGATGGGCGAGCATGATGGCCAGGAGGCAGCGCGCCTGTTCCAGCCGGGTATTCCCGGCCTCCGGCGGAGCGCGAGGGGGCAGGCGCGGCGGGGGCTTGAAGCCTGGACGATTGCCGTTGCGGGGTCCGAAGCCACCTCCGGCCTGGCGCTGAGGGCGCGGCGGGCGCGTGGTCTCAAAGAAGCGGTTCAGCAGGGCGCTGCGGTATTCGGCGGCGAGAGACTTGTCCGGGATGCGGCCGGCGGCGGCGGCCAGATCGTTGCGGAAGGCCGCGCGCCCCTCGGGCGTGCCAAGGGGGCGGCCATCCGCCATCAGGTCATACAGGGCGACGGACAGGGGCTTCGCCGCGCCCAGCACGGCCTGAAAGGCGGTCGGGCCCTTTTTGCCGATCAGGTCGTCCGGGTCCTGGCCGGTAGGAAGGGTGGCGAAATGCAGGCTCCGTTCGGTGCCGACCAGGGGCAGCACCATCTCGGCCGTGCGGGCGGCGGCGCGGAGGCCGGCGGCATCGCCATCCAGGCAAAGGACTGGCTCTGGCGTCACGCGCCAGATCTCCTCCATCTGCTCCGGCGTCAGGGCGGTGCCGAGCGGGGCCACCGCGCCGTCGAACCCCGCCTGGTGCAGGGCGATGACGTCCATATAGCCCTCGGCCACGATCAGCCGGGACTTGCCGCGGAACACCGCCTCCCGCGCCATGTCCAGGCCATAGAGGGTGCGGCGCTTGGAGAAGACGTCGGTTTCCGGGCCGTTCAGGTATTTCGGCTGGCCGTCGCCTAGGATGCGGCCGCCGAAGGAGACGATGCGGCCGCGCCGGTCCCGGATCGGGAACATGACCCGGTTGTAGAAGAAGTCGTTGAAGCCTTCCCGCCCCTCGGCCGGCTTCACCAACCCGGCTTCGGCCAGCTGGCGGGGCTCGATACCCAGAGGATTCAGCTCGGCGGCCAGCGCCCCGCGGCCGGCACCGGACCAGCCGAGGCCGAAGCGGGCGATCGTCTCGTCGGTCAGGCCGCGGTTCTTCAGGTAGTCCAGCGCCTGCCGGCCCTCAGGGGATTGCAGGCGGCGCTGCATCGCCTCGGCGGCGGCCTGGAGCACGTCGTGCAGGTCCCGGGCCCGGGCCTCCCGCGCGACCTGGCGGGGGCTCTCCTTCGGCACCTCCAGTCCGGCCTCGCCCGCCAGGCGCTCCACGGCCTCGCGGAAGGGCAACCCCTCGGTCTGCATGGTGAAGCCGATGGCATCGCCATGCTGGCCACAACCGAAGCAGTGGTAGTGGTCGTCATAGACGTAGAAGGAGGGGGTCTTCTCGTTATGGAAGGGGCAGCAGCCCTTCCACTGGCGCCCGTTGCGCGTGAGCTTCACCTTCCGGCCGATCAGCGGCGGCAGGGGTGTGCGGGCACGCAGCTCGTCGAGGAAGTTGGGCGGGAGGGCCATGGACGCGCCAGTGTAGCGCGCCCGAGCCGTGTCGCGGAGAGCTTCCGCGCCCTCGCGTCAGTCCTGGTCGGCGAGGCAGGCCTCGATCTGCGCGGCTTCCATCCCGAGTTGCGCCTCGATCGCCGCCACGGTCATGCCGCCCGCGGCGAGGCGGCGGATCAGGGCACCATGGGTTTCGGAGATGTCGATGATGTGCCCGTCCGGGTCGCGTACGCGGAAGCCACGCTGTCCCCACGGCAATTCACGCAGTGGATGCGCGAAGCGGGCGCCGGCGGCGAGGAGGCGGACATGGATCGCCGCAAAGTCGGGCGTCTCGAAGGTGTTCTCCCAATTGTCGTGGCTGAGCCTGGCCGGCGGTGCCGCCGCCTCGCCGGAGATCGACCAGTAGGCGTCCGAGACGAGCCAGATCGAGATCCCTTCCTTGTAGGCGATAGCGATATCCGCCTCGTTCCGCCGCATCACGCGGCTGACCGAGAGGCCTAGCCCCTCCTCATAGAAGGCGCGGGAGCGCGACAGGTCCGAGACATAGGCAGCCGGGCCTTTGAAGCGTGGCGGCCTCATGAGATGTCTGTTGCCTGAGCTATTATTGCCTAGGCAATCATATGGACGATGCGATGACGGATCAAGCTTCTTTCCGCCTGCCGAGCGGCCTTCACGCGCATACCGGCTATTGGCTCGACCGCCTCCGAGGCCTCGTCCATGGCAGGTTCGAGGCGGCGCTGGCAGGGCATGACGTTTCCGTCGCCCAATGGTCGGTGCTGGTCTCGATCTTTCGGGAGGGCGCCACCACGCCGCGCGAGGTGGCGCAGCACATGGACACGGACCCGGGCGCGGTGACCCGGTTGCTGGACCGGTTGGAGGCCAAGGGGCTGCTCCGGCGCAGCCCCGCCCCTGGTGACCGCCGCAGCCTGCGCCTGGAGCTGACAGGGCGCGCCACTGCGCTGGTGCCGCAACTGACCGCACTGGCGGATGCCAATGACGCGGCCTTCTTCGGTGTTCTCGGCGAGGCGGACCAGGTCAGCTTCCGCCGACTGCTCGCGGCGCTGCTCCGTGCCCATGGGGTGGAGCCCTCGCCCAGTTGGGAAGCGGGAGGCCCGGGCTAGGGTGAGTGCCGGACGGATCAGCCCCCCAGCGCCGCCTTCACCATCGGCCCGGCCTTGGCCATGTCCAGCACCGCCGCGTGCTTCGCCTTCAGCACGGCCATGACCTTGCCCATCTCCTTGATGGACGTGGCCCCGGTCTCGGCCACGGCCTCCTTCACGGCGGCTTCCATGGCGGCATCACTCATCTGCTGGGGCAGGAAGGATTCGATCACGGCGATCTCGGCCTCCTCCTTGGCGGCCAACTCCTCGCGCTTGCCCTGGCGGTACATCTCCACGGATTCACGGCGGGACTTCACCATGCCGCGCAGCATGGAGGTGATCGCCTCCTCCGGAATCTGCTCCACACCGCTGGGACGGGAGGCGATGTCGGCATCCTTCAGCTTGGCCGCGATCATGCGAATGGTGGAGGTGCGGGCGGCGTCGCCGGCGCGCATGGAAGCCTTGAGTTCTTCGGTGAAGCGAGCGCGCAGGCTCATGACAGGTCTCCATGGATTCGGGGGCGGGGTTTAGAGCGGATCGGGGCACCATGCCATGCGGGCACCTGGGCCATGCGGGCACCTGGGAAGTAATTTCCCAAGAGGGATATTTGGTTCCCTCTTCCAATGGGAAATAATTTCCCACATATAGCGGACATGCGGACCGTCGAGCAGATTTTGACCCTGATGGGTGGCGCCAGCGCTGCGGCAGCGCATTGCGGCGTGGGCACCGAAGCCATTCGCAAGTGGCGCCAAGCCCGCGCCATCCCGCCCCGGCACTGGCCGGCGGTGCTGACCGCAACTGGCCTGTCCCTCGAAGACCTGCCCCGCGCCGATGCCGATCCGCTGACCCATTCCTCCCCGGAGCCCGACATGTCCCCTGCCCAGAATGCCGCCCCGGATGCCGATACCGTGCCCGAGGGGGCGACCGCCTGCCTCGTGCTGAGCAACGGGCAGGTGATCTGGGGCCGCGGCTTCGGCGCCGTGGGCAGGAAGGTGGGTGAGGTCTGCTTCAACACGGGCATGACCGGCTACCAGGAGACGCTGACCGATCCCTCCTATGCCGGGCAGATCATCACCTTTACATTCCCGCATATCGGCAATGTTGGTGCGAATGCCGAGGATATCGAGGCCACCACCGCCGCCGCGCGCGGGTTGGTGGTCAAGGCCGACCTGACAGAACCCTCTAACTACCGCGCCACCCGGCACCTGGACGACTGGCTCAAGAGCCATGGCATCCCCGGCATTTCCGGCGTGGACACCCGCGCCCTGACGGTCCTGATCCGTGATGCAGGCGCCCCCAACGGGGTGGTCTGCCACGCGCCGGACGGCCAGTTCGACCTTCCGGCCCTGCGCGCCGAAGCGGCCGGCTGGCCGGGGCTCGAAGGCATGGACCTCGCCAAGGAGGTCTCCTGCCGACAATCCTATAACTGGGACGAGGCGCTTTGGGCCTGGGGCCAGGGCTTCGTGAAGCAGACGGCGCCCAAGTACAAGGTCGTCGCCGTGGATTACGGCGCCAAGCGCAACATCCTGCGCTGCCTGGCCGATGCCGGTTGCGCAGTGACTGTCGTTCCCGCCACCGCCACCGCCGAGGAGATCCTGCGGCATGGGCCGGATGGCGTGTTCCTCTCCAACGGCCCGGGCGACCCGGCGGCGACCGGCGAATATGCGGTTCCGGCCATCCGGGGCGTGCTGGATGCGGGCAAGCCGGTCTTCGGCATCTGCCTCGGCCACCAGCTCCTGGCCCTGGCGCTCGGCGCCAGGACCTACAAGCTCGATCGCGGCCATCGCGGCGCCAACCAGCCGGTGAAGGACCTCGCCACCGGGCGGGTGGAGATCACCTCGCAGAACCATGGCTTCGCGGTGGACGACAAGTCGCTGCCCGAGGGCGTGACGGTGACCCATGTGAGCCTGTTCGATGGCTCCAACGAGGGCATCGCCTGCGAGGCAAGGAACGCTTTCTCGGTGCAGTACCACCCCGAGGCATCGCCGGGCCCGAGCGACAGCCACCACCTGTTCCATCGCTTCACCGGGATGATGGCGAAGGCCGGGTAACGTGCCGTCGCTCGCTTCCCTCCTTGCCTTTGCGGCGCTGTCGATTGGGCTCGCGCTCACACCAGGGCCGAACCTGTTCTATCTCGTCTCGCGCACCCTCACCCAGGGGACGCGGGCGGGGATGGTGTCGCTGGTGGGGTGCCAGGCAGGCAGCGCCGTCATCATGTTCGGCGCGGCGGCGGGGATCACGGCGGCGCTGCTGGCGGTACCCTTCGCCTATGATGCGATGCGGCTGGGTGGGGCGGCCTATCTGGGCTGGCTCGCCTGGCAGAGCATCCGGCCGGGCGGCAGCGCCCTGTTCTCGCCGCGGCCCATTCCGCCGGAAAGCGGCGTGCGCCTCTTCTCTCTCGGCTTCGCCACGGCGGCGCTGAACCCGAAGGTGGCGCTGTTCTATGTCGCCGTGCTGCCGGCCTTCATGGATCCGGAGCGCGGCAGCCTGTTCCTCCAGGGACTGACGCTGGGCGCGATCCAGATCGTGATCTGCACGGGTTTCGACGCGCTGATGGTGTTGGGTGCGGGCGGCGTCGCGCGCTTCCTCGCCACGCGGCCGGCCTGGCTTGCGGTGCAGCGCTGGGTGTTGGGGGGTGCGCTCGCCTTGCTGGCGGCAAAGCTGGCAACGGACTCCCGCGCGTGATCCGCCTGCTGATCCTGGCACTGCCGCTGTCGCTCCTTGCCTGGTGGGCGCTGCGCCGCGTTGGACAGCCGCGCGACAGGGCCTGGAAGATTGGCGTGGCCATCTCCTTCGTGGCGCTGGGCGGCGTCGTGTTCTTCTCGGGCGAGGACCACGAGACCGGGCGCGCGCTGGCCGCCGCACTCTGGGCCGGCGTCCATGCCGTGCTGTTCCTGGTGCTGTGGCCGTTCCTGGGGCGTGCGCGATGAACAGTATCGCCTTCAACGCCGCTGCCATTCCCCATGGCGCGGTCATCCCGCTTCTCGTGCCGGTTCCCGCGACGCCGCTGGCCTGCGCCGGCTCCGCGGGGCTCGTCGCCCTACCCTTCTCCTTCGCCGAGCTTCGGCTCCGAGGAACGGCGCTGACCGTCCTGATCTTCTCCTCCGCGCTCCAGGGCGCGGCCACCATCATTCTCACCCTGCTGCCCCGGAGGGCCTGAGCCATGCCGAAGCGCACTGACATCAAATCCATCATGATCATCGGCGCCGGCCCGATCATCATCGGCCAGGCCAGCGAGTTCGACTATTCCGGCGCCCAGGCCTGCAAGGCGCTGCGCGCCGAGGGCTACCGGGTGGTCCTAGTGAACTCCAACCCCGCCACGATCATGACCGATCCGGATCTCGCGGACGCCACCTATATCGAGCCGATCACGCCCGAGATTGTCGAGAAGATCATCGCCAAGGAGCGGCCGGACGCGCTGCTGCCGACCATGGGCGGGCAGACCGCGCTGAACACGGCACTGAAGCTCGATGCCGCCGGGGTGCTGACGAAGTATGGCTGCGAGCTGATCGGCGCGAAGGCCGATGTCATCGACAAGGCCGAGGATCGGCTGAAGTTCCGCGATGCCATGACCAAGATCGGCATCGAGAGCCCGCGCAGCCATATCGCGCACACCATGCAGGAAGCCTGGGAAGGGCTGGACCAGGTGAAGCTGCCCTGCGTCATCCGCCCCTCCTTCACCCTGGGCGGCACGGGCGGCGGCATTGCTTATAACCGCGAGGAATTCGAGCAGATCGTCGCCTCCGGCCTCGACGCCTCCATGACGACCGAGGTGCTGATCGAGGAGAGCGTGCTGGGCTGGAAGGAGTATGAGATGGAAGTGGTCCGCGACTCCGCGGACAACTGCATCATCGTCTGCTCCATCGAGAACCTGGACGCGATGGGCGTGCACACCGGCGATTCCGTCACCATCGCCCCGGCGCTGACGCTGACGGACAAGGAATACCAGCGTATGCGCGATGCCAGCATCGCCTGCCTGCGCGAGATCGGCGTCGATACCGGCGGTTCCAACGTCCAGTTCGGCATCAACCCCGCCGATGGCCGCATGGTGGTCATCGAGATGAATCCGCGCGTCTCGCGGTCCTCGGCGCTGGCCTCCAAGGCCACCGGCTTCCCGATCGCCAAGATCGCGGCGAAGCTGGCGGTGGGCTACACGCTGGACGAGCTGGCAAACGACATCACCAAGACCACGCCAGCGGCCTTCGAGCCGACCATCGACTATGTCGTCGTGAAGATCCCGCGCTTCACCTTCGAGAAGTTCCCGGGCACGCCGAACACGCTGACCACCAGCATGAAGTCGGTCGGCGAGACGATGGCGATCGGCCGCTCCTTCAACGAGGCGCTGCAGAAGGGCCTGCGCGGGCTGGAGACGGGGCTTTCCGGCCTGGATGACGTGGCGGTGCCGGGCGACGGCTCGCCGGAGGCCTATTTCGCGGCCCTCGCGACGCCCACGCCCGATCGCGTGCTGATGGTGGCCCAGGCCTTTCGCGCCGGGCTGGACGTGGATGCCATTCATGCCGCCAGCAAGTTCGATCCCTGGTTCCTGCGCGAGGTGGAGAAGCTCGTGCAGGCCGAGGCCGGCGTCATCAAGAACGGCCTGCCCACCGATGCCACGGGCATGCGCCGCCTGAAGGCCATGGGCTTCTCCGACAAGCGCCTGGCGAAGCTCGCCGGCCTGCATGAGCCGGAGGTGGAGGCGCGGCGCGCGCGGCTGGGCGTGGTGCCCGTCTACAAGCGCATCGACACCTGCGCCGCCGAGTTCGCCTCGGGCACGCCCTATATGTACTCGACCTATGAGGGCGGCTTCGGCGCGCCGGTCTGCGAGAGCGACCCGAGCGACCGTCAGAAGGTGGTAATCCTGGGCGGCGGGCCGAACCGCATCGGCCAGGGTATCGAATTCGACTATTGCTGCGTCCACGCCGCCTATGCGCTGCGCGAGGCCGGGTTCGAGACCATCATGGTCAACTGCAACCCGGAGACGGTCAGCACCGACTACGACACCTCCGACCGCCTGTATTTCGAGCCGCTGACGGAGGAGGACGTGGTCGCCCTCATCCGCAAGGAGCAGTCGAAGGGCACGCTGCTGGGCTGCATCGTGCAGTATGGCGGGCAGACGCCGCTGAAGCTCTCCCAGGCGCTGGACAAGGCGGGCATTCCCATCCTGGGCACCTCCGCCGAGGCGATCGACATCGCCGAGGATCGCGAGCGCTTCCAGCAGATGCTCAAGGGCCTCGGCCTGAAGCAGCCGCAGAACGGGATCGCCCGCAACCTTGAGGAGGCGGCGAAGGAAGCCGAGCGGATCGGCTATCCGGTGGTGGTGCGCCCCTCCTATGTGCTCGGCGGCCGGGCGATGGAAATCGCCTACAACCACGAGCAGCTCCTGCGCTTCGGCAAGGAGGCGGTGAAGGTCTCGGGCGAGAACCCGATCCTCATCGACCAGTACCTGCAGGACGCGATCGAGGTGGATGTGGACTGCATCGCGGATGCCGCGGGCGAGGTCTATGTCGCCGGCGTGATGGAGCATATCGAGGAAGCCGGCATCCATTCCGGTGACAGCGCCTGCTCGCTGCCCCCTTACTCCCTGCCCCCGGCCATCATCACCGAGTTGAAGGCTGAGACCGAGGCGATGGCACGAGCCCTGAAGGTTAGGGGCCTGATGAACGTGCAGTATGCCGTGAAGGACGGGGAGATCTTCGTCCTCGAGGTGAACCCCCGCGCCTCCCGCACCGTGCCCTTCGTGGCCAAGGCGACCGGCGTGCCGGTGGCCAAGATTGGTGCGCGGGTCATGGCCGGGGCGAAGCTGGCGGAATTCCATCTCGATGACAGCCTCATCAACCGGCATGTCGCGGTGAAGGAGGCGGTCTTCCCCTTCAACCGCTTCCCCGGCGTGGACGTGCTGCTCGGGCCGGAGATGAAGTCCACCGGCGAGGTAATGGGGCTGGACCTGTCCTTCGAGCGGGCCTTCCTCAAGTCCCAGATGGGGGCCGGGGTGAAGCTGCCGGAGAGCGGCACCGCCTTCATCTCGGTGAAGGATTCCGACAAGGTGGCGGCCGTCTCCCTGGCCCGGCGCCTGGCCGAAATGGGCTTCGACATCCTGGCGACCCGCGGCACGGCGGTGCGGCTGCGGGAGGCCGGGCTGGCGGTCCGGGTGGTGAACAAGGTGCTGGAAGGGCGGCCGCATTGCGTGGACGCCATCAAGTCGGGCGAGATCCAGCTGGTGATCAACACCACGGGCGGCGGGCGGTCGGTCAGCGACAGCTTCGACATCCGCCGAAGCGCCCTCACCCAGGGGGTTCCGCACTACACAACGGTGGCCGGCGCCCGGGCGGCCGTGCATGCCATTGCGGCGCTTCGGGCGGGAACCCTTGATGTGGCGCCCCTCCAGGCGTATTTTCAGCCTTCGTTCTCGTAGCGGGCTCCCTTTCGCCAGATTGGGTCGGCTCGCATCGGATTGGGGCGGGACCGGCTTGGCCGGCGCCCGCCCCAAGCGTTTTCAACCCGCCGCGCCCTCTTCCCAGAGGGCGCGGCGGTGGCATCTTCAAGCCATCTGGCACGCCCCCATCCCGGGGGTGTGGGGTGGCCCTTGAGTTGTCAGTCGTTTTGAGGGATCGCCGCCTGTGCAGAAGTTCCCGATGACCGCCGAAGGCCTCGCGCGCCTGGAGGACGAACTGCGCATCCTCCGCTCCGAGGAGCGCCCCGCCGTGATCCGCGCCATTGCCGAGGCGCGCGAGCATGGCGACCTCTCGGAGAATGCCGAGTACCACGCGGCGCGCGAGAAGCAGTCCTTCATCGAAGGTCGCATTGCCGACCTGGAATCCGTGATTCCCTCGGTCGAGGTGATCGATGTCTCCCGGCTGTCCGGCGATCAGGTGCGCTTCGGTGCCACCGTCACGATCGTCGACGAGGAGACGGAGGAGGAGAAGACCTACCGGATCATTGGCGCCTATGAGGCGAACATGAAGACCGGGTCGATCTCCATCTCCTCTCCCCTCGCCAAGGCCCTGATCGGCCGTAAGGTGGGGGACAGCGTCGAGGTTCCGGCCCCGGGCGGCGCCCGCTCGGTCGAGATCACCGCCGTCACCTACGGCTGAGCGGTACAGTGGCTGTGTCGCTGGCGCGGGTGATTCCCTCCGCGGCCGTTCCGGTCCCGCCCGTCGCCCTGGCGCCCATCACCCTCGCCGATGTGCGGGCGGCGGCGGAGCGCATCCGGGGCGCCGTGCTGCGCACGCCCTTGGTGGAGCCGCAGGCGGTGGCGCGCATCGCCGGCGCTCAGGTGCTGCTGAAGCTCGACAGCCTGCAGGCCACCGGCGCCTTCAAGGAACGCGGCGCCGCCAACCGGCTCGCCCTGCTCTCGGCGCGGGAGCGGGCGGCGGGGGTGATCGCCATGTCGGCCGGCAATCATGCCCAGGCGGTGGCGCGCCATGCCGCGCTGCTGGGCGTGAAGGCGACCATCGTCATGCCGCGCTTCACCCCGGCCACCAAGGTCGTCCGGACCGAGGGCTGGGGCGCGAATGTCGTGCTGCATGGCGACACGTTGGCCGAGGCCGCCGCCCATGCGCATGAGTTGGCGCTGCGGGACGGGCTGGTCTTCATCCATCCCTATGACGACCCCGCCGTGATCGCCGGCCAGGGCACCATGGCGCTGGAGATCCTCGAGGACGCGCCGGAGCTGGACGCCGTTATCCTGCCCGTGGGCGGTGGCGGGCTGCTGGCCGGATGTGCTGTCGCCATTGCCGAGGCCCGCCCGGGGCTGAAGGTCTATGGCGTGGAGGTCGAGGGCTATCCCGCCATGGCGCAGCGTCTGGCCGGCAAGCCCGTGCTGGTCGGCGGCCCCACGGTCGCTGAAGGCATCGCCGTGCGCGACGTGGGCGAGCTGCCCTATGCCATGCTGCGCGACATGGGCATCGAGGTGCTGGTGGTGCCCGAGGCGGCAGTGGAGCAGGCCATCGCCGTGCTGGCCGAGAATGCCAAGGTGACCTCCGAGGGCGCCGGGGCGGCCGGGCTCGCCGCCGTGCTGGCGCATCCCGCCCTCTTCGCCGGCAAGCGCGTGGCGACCACGGTCTGCGGCGGCAATATCGATCCCCGCATCCTGGCCAATGTGCTGCTGCGCAACCTGCTGCGGGACGGCCGCATCCTGCGCCTGCATCTCGACATCCCCGATCGGCCCGGCGTGCTGGCTGACATCTCCACCCGCGTGGCCGCCGCAGGCGGCAATGTGATCGAGGTGAGCCACCAGCGCCTTTTTGCCGCCCCCTCCGTCCAGACCGCCGAGCTGGAGTTGATGGTGGAGGTGCGGGATGCCGCCCAGGGCGCCGCCATCGTCGCGGCGCTCGAGGCGGGCGACTACGTGGTGCGGCGGGGCTGAGGCTCCGCGCCGGGAACTGCGCGCTGTCGGATCGCGTCGGCCCCGGGGCAACTGAGGCGGGGGCCATGGTGAAGCAAAGCATCGAACTGGGCGGCAGGATGGGCGTGTTTTGATGGCGCCCACCACAACCAGCGCGCCGGTGCCTCCCCGTTCCCGGCCATTCCGCCTCCTGCGCGCCCTGTTTCGGCCGGCGAGGATCCTGCTGGGGCTTTCCCTCGTCGCCCTGGCGGTACTGGCCTTCCTTGGCTGGTGCCTGCTGCGCATTCCCGTTGGCGGCGGCATGGCGCCAGAGGCATCGCCGGCCTCCCTCATCCTGGAGTCACGGGACGGCGCAGCCTTCGCGACGCGCGGCAGCCTGCATGGCGATCCGGTGGAGCCCGGCAGCATCCCGAAGCCCCTGATCGACGCGGTGGTGGCCATCGAGGACCGGCGGTTCTTCGACCATCATGGCGTGGACCTGCGCGGCATCGCCCGGGCTGGTTGGCGCAACGTGACCGGTGAGCGGCGGGAGGGGGCGAGCACCATCACCCAGCAGCTCGCGCGGCTTCTCTTCCTCTCCCAGGAGCAGAGCCTCATCCGCAAGACGCAGGAGGCGATGCTCGCACTGTGGCTGGAGACGCGGCTGTCCAAGGAGGAGATTCTCGCCCGCTACCTCAACGCCGCCTATTTCGGCGCGGGCGCCACCGGGGTGGATGCGGCGGCTCGGCGCTACTTCGGCAAGCCGGCCTCGGCGGTGAACCTGGCCGAGGCGGCAATGCTGGCGGGGCTGGTGCGCGCCCCCTCCGCCCTGGCCCCCACGCGGAACCTGGAGGGGGCCCGGCGCCGGGCTGATCTGGTGCTCTCCGTCATCGGGGAGACGGGGCGCGCCACGCCAGAGGAACTGGCGGCGGCCCGCGCCGCGCCCCCTGCCTTGCGCACCCCGCCGGAGATGCAGCCCGGGCGCGGCTACATTGCTGATTGGGTGGAGGGGGAGGCGCGCCGACTGGTCGGGCCGATCCCGATCGATCTGGCGGTGCGCAGCACCCTCGATCCCGCCTTGCAGGATCTGGCTGAAAAGGTCGTGGGGCGTTGGTTGGACCGCGAGGGTGAGCGGCAGAAGGCCGGTCAGGCGGCGCTGCTGGCGATTTCGCATGACGGCGCGGTGCTGGCCGCCGTGGGCGGGCGCGACTACGCGACTAGCCAGTTCAACCGCATCACCCAGGCGCGGCGGCAGCCGGGATCGCTGTTCAAGCTCTTCACCTATGCGGCGGCGCTGGAAGCCGGGATGCGGCCGGACAGCATGGTGGTGGACCGGCCCGTGCAGATCGGGAACTGGGCGCCCGGCAATTCCTCGGGCGGCTTCCGCGGCGCGATGACGCTGCGGCAGGCCT
The DNA here is from genome assembly GCF_009848505.1 of Muricoccus harenae. Taxonomy (GTDB): domain Bacteria; phylum Pseudomonadota; class Alphaproteobacteria; order Acetobacterales; family Acetobacteraceae; genus Roseomonas; species Roseomonas harenae. The sequence goes on along the minus strand of NZ_WWDL01000006.1, from coordinate 79,821 downwards.
TCTCCGGCTCGGTGAATACGGTGGCGGTGCAGCTGTTCCAATCGGTCGGCCGGGAGCGAGTGCTCGAGATGGCCCGGCGCATGGGGCTGCGCTCCGAAATGCCGGCCGTGCCGAGCATCGCGCTCGGCAGCGGCGAGGCGACGCTGCTGGAGATGGTGACGGCCTTCGCCTCCATCCCCGGCAACCGGACGGTGGAGCCCTATGTGGTGCGCGGCGTGCGGGCGCGGGACCGGACCCTTTATGCGCGGCCCGAGGGCCCCATGGGCGGGGCACAGGTGATGTCCCCGGCAGCGCAGCAAGACATGCTCGACCTGCTGCTCGCCGTGGTGCGGGACGGCACGGGGCGGGCTGCCCGGCTGGACCGGCCGGTGGCGGGCAAGACCGGCACCACCCAGGACAACCGCGACGCCTGGTTCATTGGCATGACGGCCGATGCGGTGGTCGGCGTCTGGGTTGGAAATGACGACAACTCCCCCATGCAGGGGGTAAGCGGCGGCGGGCTGCCGGCGCGGATCTGGCACGACTTCGTGGACGAGGCCGACCGGGTGAAGACCGCCGAGGCCCCGCTGCCGGCGGAGGCCCCCGCCACCACCGCCGAGGCCCCGCGCCAGGTGGCACCGCTGAGAGGGCCCGCCCGTGTCGTGGATACCGCCACCTTGCGGATTGGCGACCGCGCGGTGCAGCTGGCGGGAGTGATTGGCCAGGGCGGCGAATACGCCCGCGACATGGAATCCTTCATCGGCGGGCGCGAGGTGACCTGCGAGCCGGTGGCCGACGGGGCGCATCGCTGCAGCGTTGCGGGGCGCGACCTCGCGGAGGTGGTGCTCTCCAACGGCGGCGGGCAGGCAGCGCCCGAGGCCTCGCCTGGCCTGCGGCGGCGCGAGGCCGCGGCACGGGCGGCCGGGCTGGGGATCTGGGGGCGGCGCTGAGGGCGCCTCGCTGAGGGTGGAGGGCGTCAGCCCTCCACGGGGACCCCGGCTTCGTCCTTGGAGGTGCGGATGGTCTGCAGGGTCCGGACCAGCATCACCGTCGGGGCGCCGGTCAGGCGGTTGGTCAGCTCGTTCTCATGCGCCGGGTTGCGGGCAACCAGCCGCAGTAGGAAGTCGCCGCCGCCGCGAATCATGTGGCACTCCCGCACCTCCGGCCAGTCCCGCACCATAGCCTCGAAGGCCTCCAGCACCGGCAGCTTCTGGCTCTCGAGTCCCACCACGGCGAAGAAGGTGATCTCCCAGCCGAGGGAGGAAGGCTCGACATCGGCATGGTAGCCGCGGATCACCCCGGTTTCCTCCAGTCGCCGGACGCGTCGGAGGCAGGGAGGCGCGGAGAGGCCGACCTTGGCGGCCAGGGCCACGTTGGTCATCCGGCCGTCGGCCTGCAATTCGCGCAGGATGTCGCGATCAGTCGCGTCGAGGGCGGCGGGGCCGAGGTCTTTCAAGGGCGGGTCTTCTCTCGGGCCGAATGGGGCCGGACGCTTCTGATGGGGAGACTATCCTCCGTCCAGGGGGCGGGCTTCAAGACCCCGCCAGAAGCAGGTGCAGGAGTGGGGTGGTGCAAGGCGGGGCGCGCACCGATATGGTACCCCCACGAGTCTGCACTGCATCTGGAACATGGACGTGGCCGAGACCCACCGCACAAGACTGCTCATCCTCGGGGCCGGCCCGGCCGGGTATACCGCTGCCATCTATGCGGCCCGCGCGGGGCTGGAGCCGATCCTGGTCGCCGGGCTCCAGCCCGGCGGGCAGCTGACCATCACCACCGATGTCGAGAACTACCCGGGCTTCGCAGCCGCGGTACAGGGCCCCTGGCTGATGGACCAGATGCGGGCCCAGGCCGAGCATGTGGGCACGCGCATCATTCAGGACGTCGTTACCCAGGTGGATCTGGGCGCGCGCCCAATCCGTGCCCTGGGCGATTCGGGGGATACCTACGAGGCCTCCGCCCTGGTGATCGCCACCGGCGCCCAGGCGCGCTGGCTGGGCATTCCCGGGGAGAAGGAGCTGTCCGGCTTCGGCGTCTCCGCCTGCGCGACCTGCGACGGTTTCTTCTTCCGCGGCAAGGAGGTGGCGGTGATCGGCGGCGGCAATTCGGCGGTGGAGGAGGCGCTGTACCTCGCCGGCCTCGCCAGCAAGGTCACGCTGATCCATCGCCGCGACAGCCTGCGGGCCGAGCGGATCATGCAGGAGCGCCTGTTCAAGCACCCGAAGATTTCCATCCTCTGGAATACGGTGGTCGAGGAGGCCCTGGCGACCGAGGACAAGTTCCCGGCGCTCCGCGCCCTTAAGCTGCGGGATACGTTGGGCGGCGGGCATTACGAGCTGCCGGTGCACGGCATGTTCGTCGCCATCGGCCACGACCCCGCCACCGCCCTGTTCCGAGGCCAACTCCAGACAGATGAGGACGGCTACATCGTGACCCACCCCGGTTCGGCCCGCACCAGCCTACCGGGGGTCTTCGCCGCCGGCGACGTGCAGGACCGCATCTACCGCCAGGCCGTCACGGCGGCGGGCAGTGGCTGCATGGCGGCGCTCGATGCCGAGAAGTGGCTGGCCCACATCCCGGACGACGCCCCCTCCCCGGCTGCCTATGACGCGGTGGACGCGTGATGCCGCTGGATTGGGACAAGCTGCGGGTCTTCCACGCAGTCGCCGAGGCGGGATCCTTCACCCATGCGGGGGATACGCTGAATCTCAGCCAATCCGCCGTCTCCCGCCAGATCCAGGCGCTGGAGGAGAGCCTGGCGGTGCCGCTCTTCCACCGCCACGCACGCGGGCTGATCCTGACGGAGCAGGGCGAGACGCTGAACCGCACGGTGCGCGAGGTCTTCGCCAAGCTGGCCATGACCGAGGCGCTGCTGACCGAGAGCCGCGAGCGCGCCGCGGGCCGGCTGAAGGTGACGACCACCACCGGCTTCGGCTCCACCTGGCTGGCGCCGCGGTTGGAGCGCTTCCTGAAGCTGCACCCCGAGGTGACGGTCACGCTTCTGCTGGACGACACCGAGCTGGACCTAGCGATGCGGGAGGCGGACCTCGCCATCCGCATGCACCCGCCCCGCCAGCCGGACCTGATCCAGCGCCATATCGCGACCTTCGGCTGGAAGGTGGTGGGTTCGCCCGAATACCTCCGTACCGCGGGAATTCCGCAGCGGGCGGAGGATCTCGATGCCCACCGGCTGATCATCTATGGCGACTACCGGCCGCCGGTGGACGACATCAACTGGCTCGCCGAGGCGGGGCGCCGCCCCGGATCGCCTCGCCGTGCGGCGGTGGAGGTGAACTCCCTGCCCGCCATGCTTCGGGCCGTGCGCTCGGGGCTCGGGCTGGCCGCGCTGCCGGACTACATGGGCGACGACCTCGCGGAGCTCGTTCCGGTGCTGACCGAACTGAAGACGCCGAAGATCGAAGCCTACTTCGTCTATCCCGAGGAAATGCGGAACTCCAAGCGCGTGGCGGTCTTCCGGGACTTCCTCGTCGCCGAGTTGGCGGCCATGGGGTGATTGCTGCACCGCGTCATGCGATCCTCGCATGGCCGGTCGCCGTTATTGGCGCCCCCACCTTGGCGAGTCCGCGCATAATCTCGTTTTCGTTCGGTGATTGATCCGGACGGGGTCCATGGATCCCGCGTCTCCCAGACGTGAAGCCTCCCTGTATGTCACTCGCCCGGAAGGCTTTGGCTTCAGGCCTTGCTTTCCGGGCTTTCTTTTTCGCGCGCGCGATGCCACCTGACGGCCATCCCGCGACGCGGCCCGCCCGGAGAGCATAACCGGCACCGGACCCCAGCAGAGAGCAAAGATGCGAACCCTCAAGGGCACTGACTTCAACGACCGCAGCAAGAACTCCAACGAGGCCAAGAAGGCTCTGCTTGAGCGCTTCAAGGCCCGGCCGGCGCCTGACGATCCGACCGTACTGGCCCGGCAGGAGGAGCGCCGTCGGATCATTGAGGCCCGTGAGATTCGCGAGGCCGAGCGCCGCCGCCTCAAGGAGGAGGAGAAGGCCCGCCAGGAGGCTGAGCGCCTGCGGCTGATCGCCGAGGAGGAAGCCCGCCAGGCCGAGCTTGCTCGCGAAGCCGCCGAGGCCGCCGAACGCGCGAGGCAGGCGCTGATCGAGGCGAAGCTCGAGCGCGATCGCCGCTATGCGGCGCGCAAGGCACGCACGAAGGGGCGCTGATCGCTCCTTCCCCTTTCCGGGTCCGATGGGCGCCGCCGGTTCCGCAAGGAGCCGGCGGCGCCTTCATGTCTGGGCCCTGGCAATCCGATCGGCATGGGCGCGAATGATCGGCTCCAACCCCGGATCGGTAAGGCCGGCGGAGAAGTCGGGGTGGATCGTGCCGAGACGCGCGGGCCAGCCGGCTACGAGTTGCTCCACCGCAGGATCCGGCGCGCAGGTGATGTCCGGCGCGGGCAAGCCGCAGCCGGCCAGGGCGGCGCGGACCGAATCGGCCGATCCCGCCAGGGATGGGACATGGAGCACCCGTGCCGGCACCGGCTCCAGCGCCGCGCGCAGGGCGAGGCCGAGCGAAGCCTCCACCGAGGCCACCGGGATCGCGTGGTCAGAGGCCAGCGGCACGGTGAAAGGCCCGCCGCGCAGGGCGGCATCGATCAGATCCGAGACGAAGCCGGCGCCGGGCGGCGCGGTGCGGGGGGCGGTGCAGATGATGGATACCGGCAGGCGCAGGATGACGCCATCGGCCTCCCCGCGGCGCGTAGCGTCGAGCAGAAGGCGCTCGGCGATGAGTTTGGTGGTGCCGTAGCTGGAGCGTGGATTGGGCGGAGTGTCCTCCACCGCCACCGCATCGCCCTGGCCAAAGACGGCGATGCTGGAGAGTAGCAGGACACGTGGCGGCGAAGGCTGCGCGCGCGCCCAGCGGAGGACGGCGCGCATGCCTTCGACATTGATGGCAAAGGCGGCCTCTGGGTCGGCCTCACTCGCCTGGCTGGTGATGGCGGCGGCGTGGACGACCACCTCCGCCATGGGCGCCACCTCAGGAAAGCGGGCGATGTCCGCCTGGATGGGCCTGAGGGGTCCATTGGCGGGCGGGGCGGTGCGGTCCAGGCTTGTCACCGCCGACAGCCGCGGATTCGCCGCGAGCATCGCCGCCAGCCTTCCGCCGAGAAAGCCGGCGGCGCCGGTGACGATGGCGCGCATCAACTAAGCCGGCTTCACATTGGCCGTGCGAATGACCTCGGCCCAGCGAGCGATGTCCTCCTTCAGGAAGAAGCCCATGGCTTCGGCGTTGCGCACGTTCACCGTCATCCCGACCTCGGTGGTGCGGGCGCGGACTGGCTCGCGCGCGATGGCGGCGAGGGTCAGCTCCCGCAGCCGCGTCAGGGCGGGCGCGGGGACGCCGGAGGGGGCGAAGAGGCCGAACCAGGCATCGGCCTCGACGCCCGGCACCCCAGCCTGCGCCAAGGTCGGCAGCTCCGGCAGATGCGGGGAGCGATTGGGCGAGGCCACCGCCAGGGCACGCAGCTTGCCGGACTGCACCTGCGTCAGGATGGTCGGCGTGGTAGCGAAGCTCACCTGCACATGCCCACCCAGGAGATCGTTCAGCATGGGCGAGGAGCCGCGGTAGGGCACATGCACCATGTCCACCCCCGTCCTGGCGCGGAACAACTCCAGCGTCAGGTGGGAGGCCGAGCCCTGGCCGGTGGACGCGCAGGTGATCTTCCCCGGCTGGGCGCGGGCGAGGGCCAGGAGTTCCGCCACGCTGTTCGCCGGCACATCAGGGCGCACCACCAGGATGTGCTGCAGGTCCGCCAGGCCGGCGATCGGGGCAAAGTCCTTCACCGGGTCATAGCCGCCGCCATCGGGCAGGAGGGAGATGTTGGTGGCATGGGTCTGGTTGGAGGCCAGCATGATGGAGGTGCCATCCGCCGGCCCCGTGGCGACGCGGCGCGCGCCAATCGACCCGCCGCCGCCCGCGATGTTCTCCACCACCACCGGGGAGCCGAAATCCTTCGCCATCTCCCCGGCGACCAGGCGGGCGAGCACGTCCGTGGGGCCGCCGGCCGGATAGGGGACAACAAGCACGATGGGGCGGCCCGGCGCCCAGCCTACCTGCCCGCGCGCAAGGCTGGGCATGGCGATGGTGGCGGACAAGGCGCAGAGGAGCCTGGATGCGTCGCGCCGTGTGATGGTCCTGGTCATGGGGGCTCCCTTCCCTTTGTTGCGTTCCCGCCGCGCGGGATTTCGCGACGGATGGCATGGATCGTCGCACGGGGGAACGGCGCCGATTCGGCGGGGCCGCGCGGCGTGCGGAGCCCGCCCCCCAAGGGCTGACGGGCGGGGCTGCCCGAGGCAGGATGCGCGGTCGACGCGATCCGGGAGAGGCGACATGTTCTTCGATGGCTTCACACTCGAAACGCGCAAGGTGAACGGGGCGTCGCTGCGCCTGCGCCGAGGTGGCGAGGGCCCTCCCCTGCTGCTGCTCCACGGCAATCCGCAGACCCATGCCATGTGGCACAAAGTGGCGCCGGTGCTGGCGCGGCGCTTCACCGTGATCTGCCCCGACATCCGCGGCTATGGCTTCAGCACCAAGCCCGCAGTTTCGCCAGACAGCGCGGCCATGTCCAAGCGTGAGATGGCCGCGGACCTTGCTGCGCTGATGACCTCGCTGGGCTTCGAGCGCTTCGGCGTGGTGAGCCATGACCGCGGCGCCCGCGTGGCGCACCGGCTGGCGCTGGACCATGCGGCGCGGGTGGAGCGGCTCTGCACGATGGATATCGTGCCCACCCTCGCGCATTTCGAGCGCACCGACATGGCCTTCGCCATGGGCTATTATCACTGGTTCTTCCTGGCCCAGAAGCACCCGCTGCCGGAGCGGATGATCAAGCGGGACGTGGAGGACTGGTTCCGCCTCCAGACCAGCCGCGAGCCGAAGGATGACGGCTTCTTCCATCCCGAGGCCCGCGCCGACTACATCGCCGCGCTGAAGCTGGACGGCACGGTGGAATCGATTTGCGAGGACTACCGCGCCGCCACGGGCCTCGACCTGGAACACGACCGCACATCCCGCATGGTGGGCGAGAGGATTCGCTGCCCGATGCTGGTGCTCTGGGGCTCGAAGGGGAAGATCGGCCAGTGGTACCAGCCGCTCCAACTCTGGCGCGACTTCGCGGACGGACCGATCACCGGTGGGCCGGTGAACAGCGGGCATTACCTGGCCGAGGAGGCGCCGGAGGAGGTGATGGCGGCGCTGGACGGCTTCCTTGGCCTCTGAGCCTCAGACCGTGAACTGCTCCGCAAGAATACGCTCCGGCAGGCCCTGATCCGGCTCGAAAAGCATGGTCAGGCGCAGGCGGTGGTCCTCGCAAATCTCCACGCGGCGGATGTCGCGCACTTCGGTGTAGTCGGCGACGGCAGCGACGGGGCGCTTCTCGGCCTCCAGGATCTCGAAGACCACCGAGGCCGTGCCAGGCAGCAGCGCGCCACGCCAGCGGCGCGGGCGGAAGGCGGAGATGGGAGTCATCGCCAGCAGGTTGGTCCCGAGCGGGATAATCGGCCCATGGGCGGAGAGGTTGTAGGCCGTGCTGCCCGCTGGCGTGGAGACGAGGATACCGTCGCAGATCAGCTCTGGCAGCCGCACCTTGCCATCGACCAGGATGCGGATCTTGGCTGCCTGGCGGGTCTCGCGCAGCAGCGAGACCTCGTTGATGGCCAGAGCCTCCTCCACCTCGCCGGCGGCATTCGTGGCGCGCATCCGGAGCGGCTGGAGGGAGGCGGCCTGAGCGGATTTCAGGCGCTCGGGCAGCCCCTCCTCCCGATAGGGATTCATCAGGAAGCCGACGCTGCCGCGATTCATGCCATAGACGGGCAGGCCCTTGCCGAGAAAGCGGTGCTGCGTCTCCAGCATGGCGCCGTCACCGCCGAGCGCCACCACTACCGAGGCCTCCTCCACCGGTGCGTCGCCATAGAGAGCCACGAGGCGCTCGCGGGCGGCGGCGGCTTCCTCGGTCGCGGCGGCATGGAAGGCGATGCGCCCGGTCAGGTCGTCCGGAAGCTCGCGCACGGCATCCGGATCGGGCGTGCCGCCGAGGAGCGCGGCTGTCATGCGAGTCGCCGGTGCTCCAGCACCGGCATGTCACGCCGCACCCGCTCCGTCACCGCCCGGCCGACGCGGGCGGTGGCCCAGCCTGTGCCGTCCGAGCACTTCGCGACGACATGGCCCCAGGGATCGCAGACCAGGGAATGGCCATAGGTGTGGCGCGGCCCCTTGGGCTCCATGTGCTGTCCCCAGCAGGCAGGGGCGGCGAACCAGCACTGGGTCTCGATCGCGCGGGCGCGGATCAGCACCTCCCAATGGTCCTTGCCAGTCTGCAGGGTGAAGGCGGCGGGCAGGAATATCAGCTCGGCGCCGGCCTTGCGGAGAGAGAGGAACAGCTCGGGGAAGCGAACGTCATAGCAGATCGCGAGGCCGCATTGCGTGTCGCCGACCTTGGCTGTGACCACGGCGCTGCCGCCGTCATAGGTCGAGCTCTCGCGGTATCCAGTGCCGTCGGGCGCCGTGATGTCGAAGAGGTGGATCTTGCTGTAGCGGGCGATCTCCCGCCCGTCCGGGCCGAAGACGAGGCTGGTGTTGCGCAGGCGGTCGCCGACGCGCTCGCCGATGCTGCCGCCATGGACATGGATGCGGTTGGCCACCGCCATCTCGCGCAGCGCCTCATAGGCCTCGCCGCCGCGCGCGTTCGAGCCTGGCTCCGGCAGCATCTCGGCCGCGGCCAGCTTGGTCGCGCGATCACCGCCGAGGCAGGTCCAGATCTCGGGAAAGGCAATGATGTCCGGGCGGTCGGACTCGATCGCGCCGCCCGCCAGCCGCGCGGCCTGGGCGATGTTGGCGGCCTTGTCGGCGCCGGGGTTCATCTGCACGACGGTGACGCGCATTCGGGGCTCCGTGACGAGGACGTATCCAGGGTGGCGCATGAAGCGCGCTGGGCTTGGCCGCGGCAAGGGGCGGCGCGCGCTTCGGGCTTGACCTCGGCCGGGCTGATAGCCTCCATCCCGGCAACCAAGCCTGAGGATTCCGTCCCATGTTCCATCGCCGCGCCCTCCTGGGCGTTTCCGCCGCCGCCCTGGCCGCGCCGCGTGCGCTGCGAGCTCAGGGCAACTGGCCCAACCGGCCGATCCGCCTCATCGTGGCCTTCGCCGCGGGCGGCGCCGCGGACAGCGTCGCCCGCGTGCTGGCGCCGCGCATGGCGGAGAAGCTGGGGCAGAACGTCGTGGTGGAGAATCGCACCGGCGGCAGCGGGTCCAATGGCGGTGCCGCCGTCGCGCAGGCGGCACCGGATGGTCACACCCTGCTCTGGGACGCGTCCTCGCATATCGTGAACCCAAGCCTGCTGCGCGGTCTGTCCTTCGACTACACGACGGCCTTCCTGCCGATCACGCTCGCGGCCACCTTCCCCCAGGTCCTGGCGGTGAAGGCGGATAGCCCGGCGCGCAGCGTCAGCGACTTCGTCGCCCTGGCGAAGCAACGGCCGGGCACGCTGAACATCGGGACGCAGGGCAATGCCACGGCGGGCCACCTGGCCCTGGCGCAGCTGCAGCGCCTGGCTGGAATCGAGGTCACGCATGCGGCCTATCGCGGCGGGGCGGATGCGGCGCGGGACCTGGCGGCCGGCGTGCTGGACGGCACCTTCATTACCGCCCTCTCGGCCGGGCCAATCGCAGATTCGGGCCGGGCTCGGATCCTGGCGGTCGCGACTGATGCGCGGCTGCCCTCCCGCGCGGATGTGCCGACCTTCGCCGAGGCTGGCGTGCCGGGGCTGCTCATCGCCGAGTGGTGCGCGCTCTTTGCTCCCGCCGGAACGCCCACCGCGATAGCGGAGCGGCTGCATGCCACGATGACGGCGGCGCTGTCGGAGCCGGAGGCGAGGGCGCGGCTGGATCAGCTGGTGGCGGTGCCCGTCGGCTCCTCCCCGGCGGAGTTCGCGCGCTTCGTGCAGGAGGGCCGCGCGACCATGGCCACGCTCGTCCGCGAGGCCAATATCCGCCTCGAGTAGCTCAGGGAACGCGGTTGGGCGGGCCACTTCGCGCGCCCAACCGGGACGCCAAGCCCGCAACGAGGGCCACCACCAACGCAATCCCCGCTACCACCAGCAGCGCGAGCGAGAAGCCGAACTGCAGGACCCGCGCCACCAGGGCCAGCAGGGTGAAGAGCACGGCGAGTCCGAGAGTCCAGCGCATCATCGAGGCGATCCTTTCCAGATCCGGTTCTGGAACGGGGCCAGCGGCGCTCCGTTGCGCGGCAGGGACGGGTGTCCGCTACTCCGAGCGGAAGGAGCGAAGATCCGGCTTCACCTCCAGGACGGCCTCGGCCAGAGGCGCGGGCCACGGCGCACCGCGCGTCGGGACGGTGAGGCTCGCATAGCCTTCGTCCAGGAGCAGGAGGTACATGCGCTCCGTCTGGCTGTCATAGCCGAGGAAGAGCCCTTCCCGCGCGCAATCGCCGCCGTCGCAAGTCCACCCGAAGACATAGCGGTGCGCCTCGTCCACCTCCAGCTTACCGGGACCGGCGGCGCGCAGATGGCGCAGGATATAGGTCTGCCGCCCTCGCGTGACGGAGCGGAAGACGATCGATAGGTCGGGATGAGCGGCAAGCTTGGCGATGGGCTGCCCCTCCAGCATCACCGGAGAGGGTTCCGGTACAGGCTGGGCAGAAGCAGGCGCTGCGAGCAGGGCGGCCAAAAGCAGAAGGGCGAGTGGTTGCCCACCCGCCCTTTGCCAAAGCTTCCGGTGAGGCGTGTTCACGCCTCGGCCGTCTCTTCCTCCGCCACCTCGGGCTTCGGACCACTGTCCAGCCCCTTGGCGGCCACATCGCGCTCGACTAGCTCAATCACCGCCATTTGCGCGGCATCGCCGTAGCGGATGCCGGCGCGGAGTACGCGCGTGTAGCCGCCGCTACGCGCCGCGTAGCGCGGGGCAAGCGTGTCGAACAGCTTGCGGACCACCGCGGCGTCGCGGATCTGTGCACTCGCCTGACGGCGGGCATGCAGGTCGCCGCGCTTACCCAGGGTGATGATGCGCTCCACATAGGGGCGCAGCTCCTTGGCCTTCGGCAGCGTGGTGGTGATCTGCTCATGCTTGAGCAGGCTGGTCGCCATGTTGCGAAACATGGAGATCCGGTGGGCGGAGGTAACGCCGAGCTTCCGGCCCGAGACCCCGTGACGCATCTGACTACTCGTCCTTCCTTACGCAGCCGCTTAGAACGGCTCGTCGACCTTGCGGGCCAGGTCCTCGATGTTCTCCGGCGGCCAGCCGGACACGTTCATGCCGAGCTGCAGACCCATGGAGGTGAGGACCTCCTTGATCTCGTTCAGCGACTTGCGCCCGAAGTTCGGCGTGCGCAGCATCTCCTGCTCGGACTTCTGAACGAGATCGCCGATATAGACGATGTTGTCGTTCTTCAGGCAGTTCGCCGAGCGGACAGAGAGCTCGAGCTCGTCCACCTTACGGAGCAGGTTACGGTTGAACGGCAGGTCGTCCTCGACCTCGGCGGCTCGCGCCTCGCGCGGCTCGTCGAAGTTGATGAAGAGCTGAAGCTGATCCTGCAGGATACGGGCGGCGAGGGCCACCGCGTCATCCGGCGTAACCGTGCCGTCGGTCTCCACGTTGAGCACGAGCTTGTCGTAGTCCGTGCGCTGGCCAACGCGGGTCGGCTCCACGCGGTAGGCGACGCGTCGCACCGGAGAATAGATGGCGTCCACGGGGATCAGGCCGATCGGCGCGTCCTCGGGGCGGTTCTCAGAAGCCGGGACATAGCCCTTGCCCGTGGCCACGGTCAGCTCGGCATTGAGCTTCGCGCCGTCATCCAGCGTACAGATGACCAGTTCCGGATTGGCGATCTCGATGTCGCCGGTCACCTGGATCTGGCCAGCCGTCACCTCGCCCGGGCCGGTCGCCGTCAGAGAGAGGCGCTTGCTGCCCTCGCCCTGCATGCGGATTGCCAGGCGCTTGATGTTCAGGACAATGTCCGTCACGTCCTCGCGCACACCCGGCAGGCTGCTGAATTCATGCAGCGCGCCATCGATCTGCACCGCGGTCACCGCCGCCCCCTGGAGGGAGGACAACAGCACGCGGCGCAGGGCGTTGCCGAGCGTCATGCCGAAGCCGCGCTCCAGCGGCTCCGCGATGATGGTCGCGTTGCGGGAGGGGTCGTTGCCCCCCTCCACGTCCAGACGCTCGGGCTTGATCAGGGAACGCCAGTTGCGATCCATCACGCCACTCATGGTGGTGATACCCCTGTCAGACGCGGCGCCGCTTGCGAGGGCGGCAGCCATTGTGCGGGATCGGCGTCACGTCCTTGATCGCCGTGACGTAGAAGCCGACGGCCTGCAGGGCACGAAGCGCGCTCTCGCGGCCCGAACCGGGACCGGAGACCATGATCTCCAGCGTCTCCATACCGTGCTCGCGCGCCTTCTTGCCCGCATCCTCAGCCGCGACCTGCGCGGCGTAGGGGGTGGACTTGCGGCTGCCCTTGAAGCCCTGCGACCCCGAAGACGACCAAGCGATGGCGTTGCCCTGGCTGTCCGTGATCGTGACGATCGTGTTGTTGAAGGAGGCGAGGACGTGGGCCACGCCGGAAGAGATGTTCTTCCGTTCCTTCTTGCGGGGGCGGGAGCCCGCGTTCGGCTGACGCGCCATCTTACTTCGTCACCTTCTTCTTGCCGGCGATCGCGACCGCCTTGCCCTTGCGGGTGCGCGCGTTCGTGTGGGTGCGCTGGCCGCGCACCGGCAGACCCCGGCGATGACGCAGGCCACGGTAGCAGGCCATGTCCATCAGCCGCTTGATGTTCATCGCCACCTCGCGGCGGAGGTCACCCTCCACGCGGTAGTCGCGATCGAGCGTCTCGCGAAGGCGAAGCAGCTCGTCCTCGGAGAGCTGGTTCACGCGGCGCTCCTCGGGGATGCCGAGCTTCGCGCAGATGTCGGCCGCATTCTTGGGGCCAATACCAAAGATATAGCGCAGCGAAATGTGCACGCGCTTGTTGTCGGGGATGTTCACGCCGGCGATGCGCGCCACGTTGCTCTCCTGGAGCCTAACGCTCCGTTCGGGCCGGTCGGTGGAGCCGTCCGGCGAGGTGATCCTGGCCCCACCGCAGCGGCGGCCGGGCCAATCTTGGGTGGACCGATCCTGGGTAGCCCAGGATCAAATCCGTGCAAGCGAAATTGCGGCCGGGTTGGGCCCCGCCGCGAAGAGGGGCGATTTACGGGCTGGACCCTGGAGAGTCAAGCCCCATCGAGGATCGCTTCCAGCTGGCGGGAGACGGTGGCCATATCGGCCATCCCGTCCACGTGCCGGAGCTTCCCCTGCGCCGCATAGTAGGGCAGCAGCGGCGCGGTCTGGCGGTGGTAGGCCTCGAGCCGTGCCGCAACCGTCTCGGCCTTGTCATCGGCCCGCCGAGTGAACTCATGGCTGCCGCACACATCACAGACGCCGGCAACCTGGGTCGGCTTGAAGCGGTCATGGTAGCCGGCGCCGCAGGCCGAGCAGGTGAAGCGACCGGCGATGCGCTCAACCAGCGCCCCGTCATCCACCTTCAGCTCGATCACGTGGTTCAGCGCCAGGCCCATCTCAGCCAGCATCACGTCCAGCGCTTCAGCCTGGGGCACGGTGCGGGGAAAGCCGTCCAGGATAAAACCGCTGGCGCAATCGGGCTTCTGCACCCGCATGGCGAGCATGGCCGTGATTATGGCGTCTGGGACGAGCTCGCCACGCTCCATGATCGCCTTGGCCTCGTTGCCAATCGTGGAGCCCGACTTCACCTCCGCCCGAAGCATGTCGCCGGTCGAGATCTGGGCGATCCCGTGCCGGTCCTGCAGTGCCTTCGCCTGCGTCCCCTTCCCCGCTCCCGGCGGGCCCAGAAGGATCAGGTTCATCGGCGGGGGCTCCCTCCGCGCGGGGTGACGGGGCTGGGTCCGGGGCCGCGGCCGCCGAGACGGGACTTCTTGATGAGCCCCTCATACTGATGCGCAAAGAGATGCGACTGCACCTGCGCCACGGTGTCCATGGTGACGGACACGATGATGAGGAGGCTGGTGCCGCCGAAGTAGAAGGGCACGCCGTACTGGCTGATCAGGAATTCCGGGATCAGGCAGACGATGCAGAGATAGATGGCGCCGACCAGGGTCAGCCGGGTCAGCACGCGGTCGAAATACTCGGCCGTGGCCGCGCCCGGGCGGATGCCGGGAACGAAGCCGCCATACTTCTTCAGATTGTCCGCCGTCTCCTGCGGGTTGAAGACGACCGCCGTGTAGAAGAACGCGAAGAAGATGATGAGGGCCACATAAAGGCCCATATAGAGCGGCTGCCCATGCGCCAGCAGCGCGGCGGCACGAGTGATCCAGGTGTCCTCCCCCTGGGTCGCGGCAAAGCCGGAGAAGGTGGCTGGCAGCAGGAGCAGCGATGAGGCGAAGATCGGCGGGATGACCCCGGCAGTGTTCAGCTTCAGCGGCAGGTGCGTGGAGTCGCCGCCGAACATGCGGTTGCCTACCTGGCGCTTCGGGTACTGCACGGGGATCTTCCGCTGCGCCCGCTCGATGAAGACCACGAAGGCGATCACGGCCAGGGCCATCAGCAGGAAGAAGATGATGAAGAAGGGCGACAGGGCGCCGGTCCGGCCCAGTTCCAGCGTGGAGATCAGCGCATGGGGCAGGTTCGCGACGATGCCCGCGAAGATGATCAACGAGATGCCGTTACCGACGCCGCGCGCCGTGATCTGCTCGCCAAGCCACATCAGGAACATCGTGCCACCAACCAGGGTGGTGATGCACGAGACGCGGAAGAACAGGCCAGGATCCAGCACGGCGGCACCGAAATTCCCGCGCATGCCCTCAAGCCCGACGGCAATGCCATAGGCCTGGAAGAAGGCAATCAGGACGGTCAGGTAGCGCGTGTACTGGTTCAGCTTCTTCCGGCCCGATTCACCCTCCTTCTTGAGGGCTTCCCAGGACGGAATGGCGGCCGACATCAGCTGCACGATGATCGAAGCCGATATGTAGGGCATGATGTTCAGGGCGAAGACGGTCATCCGCCCAAGCGCACCGCCCGTGAACATGTCGAACATGCCGAGGATGCCGCCGCCATGCTGCGACAGGATCTCGGCCATCACCGCCGCATCCACCCCCGGCACCGGGATGTAGGTGCCCAGGCGGTAGACGATCAACGCACCCAGGGTGAACCAGAGCCGCTTCTTCAGCTCGGTCGCGCGGGAGAGCACGCCGAGGTTGAGATTGGCCGCGAGCTGCTCGGCGGCGGACGCCATGGGGATGACCCTCTCTCACGACTACGGCGCCGGGGGAGAGCCCGCGGCGCCGCAGAACAGTCTAACAGTCAGGTAGTGGTCAGAGCCACCGCGATCAAGCGGAGGGCGCTTCCTCGGCCGCAACCTCGCGGACCGTGACGCTGCCGCCGGCGGCCTCAACCGCCGCGATGGCAGCGGCCGAAGCCCCGGCCACGGAGACGGTCACCGCGCGCTTGATCTCGCCCTTGGCCAGGAGGCGGACGCCCGCCTTCTTGCCGATGCGGACCAGGCCAGCCTTGACCAGCGCCGCTTCGTCAACCACCTCACCAGCCGGGAGGACGCCGCTCTCGATCGCCTTGTCCAGCGAGCCGAGATTGATGACGGCGTATTCCTTGCGGAACAGGTTATGGAAGCCGCGCTTCGGCAGACGGCGGTACAGCGGTAGCTGGCCACCCTCGAAGCCGTTCAGCGACACGCCGGTCCGGGCCTTCTGACCCTTGACGCCGCGCCCACCGGTCTTGCCCTTGCCGGAGCCGATGCCCCGGCCAATGCGCTTGAACTTCGGGCGGGCGCCCTCGTTGTCGCGCAGTTCATTGAGCTTCATGGTTCAGCCCACCTTCACCAGGTGCGCGACCTTGCGAATCATGCCCTGCACGGCAGGGGTATCCTCAAGCTCGCGCGACCGGTGCATCTTGTTCAGGCCCAGGCCGATCAGCGTCTCGCGCTGGCCGGGCTTGCGGCCGATCGGCGACCCGGTCTGGGTCACCTTCACGGTCTTCTTGACGGACTCAGACATTGGCCGCCTCCGTGGCCGAAGCCGTGCCGGACGCGTTGGCAGCGTCGCCACCACGCGGGCTCGGCAGGAGGTCAGCCACCTTCTTGCCACGACGCGCGGCCACGGCCCGGGGGCTCGAGCAACGGGCCAGGCCGGCGAAGGTCGCCTTGACCATGTTGTGCGGGTTCGTCGTGCCGGTGCACTTGGCAACGACATCGCCCATGCCCAGCACCTCGAACACGGCGCGCATCGGGCCGCCCGCAATGATGCCCGTACCGGCCGGAGCCGCACGGAGAATCACACGGCCGGCGCCGAATTCGCCGATCACGTCGTGATGCAGGGTACGACCCTCGCGCATCGGCACGCGGATCAGGCCGCGCTTGGCCCGCTCCGTCGCCTTGCGGATCGCCTCCGGGACCTCGCGCGCCTTGCCGGCGCCCCAGCCCACCCGACCCTTCTCATCGCCCACGACGACCAGTGCGGCGAAGGAGAAGCGACGGCCACCCTTCACCACCTTGGCGACGCGGTTGATGGTGACGAGCTTGTCCTTGAACTCGTCGTTCTCGCGATCACCGCCACGGTTATCGCGGTTGTCGTCACGCCGGCCGCGGCCGCGGCGGCGGTCGGCGTCGCCGCCACCCTCACCACCCGGACGCGGCGCGTTGGAACGCGGTGCGTATGCCATTCCTCAGCTCCTCAGAACGACAGCCCGCCCTCGCGGGCGCCGTCCGCCAGGGCCTTGACCCGGCCATGGTAGAGATAGGGACCGCGGTCGAAGACCACCTCGGTCACGCCGGCCGCGAGCGCACGCTCGGCCACCAGCTTGCCGATGGTCGTCGCCGCATCGAGGTCGGCGCCGGTCTTGCCGGCCTCGCGCACGGCCTTCTCCAGGGTCGACGCCGCGGCGAGCGTGCGGCCCGCCTTGTCGTCGATGATCTGGGCGTAGATGTGCCGGCCCGAGCGATGGACGGACAGGCGCACGCGCCCGCCGCCCTTCAGCTTGATCTGGTAGCGCGTGCGCGAACGGCGGCGCTGCGTCAGTGCGAGCTTGCTGGCCATTACTTCTTCTTACCCTCCTTCCGGAGGATGGTCTCGTTGTCGTACTTGATGCCCTTGCCCTTATAGGGCTCAGGACCACGATACGCCCGGATCTCCGCCGCGACCTGGCCGACGCGCTGCTTGTCAGCACCCTCGACCTTGATGGCCGTGGGACGCTCGGTCGTGATCTTGATGCCCTCCGGGATCGCGTAACGGATCTCGTGGCTGTAGCCGAGGTTGAGCACCAGCTCCTTCCCCTGCACCGCCGCGCGGTAACCGGTACCGGTGATCTCCATGGACTTCGAGAAGCCCGTGGAGACGCCCACCACCATCCCGTTGATCAGGGAACGCGTGGTTCCCCACATCGTGCGGGCGGCGCGGTCGTCACCACGCGGAGCCACGGCAACCTCGCCGTCGCCGATCGTGACATCAACCTTGTCCGTCAGCGGAAGGCGCAGCTCACCGAGCTTGCCCTTCGCCACGACGGCGTTGTCCTGGATGGTGAGGGTGACGCCGGACGGCACCTTCACCGGATATTTGCCTACGCGAGACATTCCCCTGCCCTCCGTCAGAACACGCGGCAGAGGACCTCGCCGCCGACATTGGCGGCGCGGGCCTCGAGGTCGCTCATCACGCCGCGAGGCGTGGAGAGGATGGAGATGCCGAGCCCGTTATAGAACTTCGGCAGCTCCTTGATCTTGGAGTAGACCCGCCGGCCCGGCTTGGACACGCGGGTGATCTCCTTAATGGCGGGCTCGCCCTCGGCATATTTGAGCTCGATGTCGAGCACCTTGATGCCGGGCCGGAGCTCCTCCGCGCGCCAGGCACGGATGTAGCCCTCGCGCTTCAGAACGTCGAGGACGTCCGAGCGGAGCCGGGATGCGGGGGAAACGACACGCGCCTGACGAGCGCGTTGGCCGTTGCGGATGCGGGTGAGCATGTCACCCAGCGGATCGGAGAGCTGCATTGGCCCCTTACCTTACCAGGAGGCCTTGACGAGACCCGGGATCTGGCCATTCGAGGCCAGCTCCCGGAGCATGTTCCGGCTCAACTTGAACTTACGGTAATTACCGCGGGGACGACCGGTCAGCTCACAGCGCAGGCGAATGCGGTTCTTCGCACCGTTGCGCGGCAGCTGCGCCAGCTTGATCGTCGCCTCGAAGCGGTCCTCAACCGGCAGTTCGCGATCCATCACCACCTTCTTCAGGGCAGCGCGCTTCGCGGCGTGCGCCTTGGAGAGATGAATGCGGTGCTTATTCTTCTCGACTGACGAAGTCTTAGCCATTCGATCAGTATCCTCCGGAACCTGCCCGCCCCCAGCTCAGTGGCTGGGCCGGGCGGTTTTCCAAGATCAGTTGACGAAGGGAAGCTGGAAGCCCTTGAGCAGGGCCTTCGCTTCCTTGTCCGTCTTCGCCGTCGTGACGAAGACGATGTCCATACCGCGGATCGCGTCCACCTTGTCGTAGGCGATCTCGGGGAAGATGATCTGCTCCTTCAGTCCCATGGCGTAGTTGCCACGGCCGTCGAAGCCCTTACCCGAAACACCACGGAAGTCGCGAACGCGCGGCAGCGCGATCGTGACAAGGCGGTCCAGGAACTCGTACATCCGGGCGCGCCGCAGCGTCACCTTCGTGCCGATGGCCTGGCCCTCGCGGATCTTGAAGCCCGCGATCGCCTTCTTCGCCTTGGTCTTCACCGGCTTCTGGCCGGCGATGACGGTCAGCTCAGCGACGGCGGCGTCCAGCTTCTTCTGGTCGCCCGCGGCCTCACCCACGCCCATGTTGATGACGATCTTCTCCAGCTTCGGAACCTCCATGGGGTTCTTATAGCCGAACTCGTCCATCAGGGCCTTGCGGATGCTCGCGAAGTACTCCTGCTGCAGCCGGGGCTGCTCAGCAGCAACGTTCGCGCCCGCGACCTTCTCCTGCGTGTCGCTCATGCGATCACCTCGCCGGAGGCCTTCGCCACCCGGACCTTCTTGTCGCCGTCCATGCGGAAGCCCACGCGGGTCGGCTTGTCGCTCTTCGGATCGATCAGCGCCAGGTTGGAGAGGTCGATCGACGCCTCCTTCTCCTGGATGCCACCCGGCTGGTTCATGCCCTGCGGCTTCGCATGGCGCTTGACCATGTTGATGCCCTGAACGACAGCGCGACCGGTCTCGGTCACGATCTTCAGAACCTCGCCGCGCTTGCCCTTGTCCTTGCCGGTCAGGACCTGAACGCGATCGCCCTTACGGATCTTCGCAGCCATCACAGCACCTCCGGAGCCAGGGAGATGATCTTCATGTAGCGCCGGGCGCGCAGCTCACGCACAACCGGACCGAAGATACGGGTTCCGATCGGCTCGTTCTGCTTGTTGATCAGCACGGCCGCGTTGTTGTCGAAGCGGATGGCAGTGCCGTCCACCCGGCGAACCGGGTAAGCGGTGCGCACGATCACGGCGCGGTGCACTTCACCCTTCTTCACCTTGGCGCGGGGGATGGCGTCCTTGATGGAGACGACGATGATGTCGCCCACCGAGGCGGTTTTCCGCTTCGAGCCGCCCAGCACCTTGATGCACTGGACCCGGCGCGCGCCGGAATTATCGGCCACGTCGAGGTTGGATTCGACCTGGATCATGCCGTCACCTCGGCCGACTTGTCCTCGGGCAACTCGATATTCTCGAGCAACTCATAGGCGGCCGGACGCGCCACGGCATCGCCGTTGCGCTGAACCACCAACCAGGACTTGCGCTTGGAGATCGGCCGGCACTCCTCGATCGCCACCGTGTCGCCTTCGCGGCACAGGTTCGTCTCGTCATGCGCAGCGTACTTCTTCGAACGCCGGATGAACTTCTTGTAGAGCGGGTGCATCACGCGACGCTCGACCAAGACCGTGACGGTCTTGTCCTGCTTGTCGCTCGTAACCCGCCCGGTGAGGACTCGCTTCGGCATCTGCCGCGGTCTCCTCTCTCAGGACTTCTGGGAAGCGCGGGCCTGCTGGCCCAGCACCGTCTTAACACGGGCGATGTCCCGGCGCACAGCCCGGATACGCCCAACCGCCTCAAGCTGACCGGTAGCCCGCTGAAAGCGCAGGTTGAACTGCTCCTTCCGCAGGTCGAGCAGCATGGTCTTCAGCTCGTCCGGGGTCTTGCCGCGGACATCCGCGATCTTCGTCATCGCCTTCAGGCCTCCGCCGCGCCCAAACGGGCCACGACCTTCGTCTTGATCGGCAGCTTGGCGGCACCGAGGGCCAGCGCCTCACGCGCCGTCTCCTGGCTCACGCCGTCGATCTCGAACATGATGCGACCCGGCTTGATCCGAGCCACCCAGTACTCGGGCGCGCCCTTGCCCGAACCCATGCGGACTTCCGCGGGCTTCGTGGACACGGGCAGGTCCGGAAAGATCCGGATCCACACGCGCCCCTGGCGCTTCATGGCGCGGGTGATCGCGCGGCGAGCCGCCTCGATCTGCCGGGCGGTCACCCGCTCCGGCTCCAGCGCCTTCAGGCCGTAGCCGCCGAAGGACAGGGTGAAACCGCCCTTGGCCAGCCCCTTGATGCGGCCCTTGTGGGCCTTACGATACGTCGTGCGCTTCGGCGACAACATGTTACGTGTTCCTCAGCCCGTCGCTCAGCGCTGCGGCGCCTGCTCGGCGGCGCGCTTGTCCTGCGCCATCGGGTCGTGCGCCATAACCTCGCCCTTGAAGATCCATACCTTCACACCACAGGTGCCATAGGTGGTCTTCGCGGTCGCCACACCGAAGTCGATATCGGCACGGAGCGTGTGCAGGGGCACGCGGCCCTCGCGGTACCACTCCATGCGCGCAATCTCCGCGCCGCCCAGGCGACCACCGCAGTTGATACGGATGCCGCCGGCGCCGAGCCGCATCGCGGACTGCACGGCGCGCTTCATGGCGCGACGGAAAGCCACGCGGCGCTCCAGCTGCTGCGCGATGCTCTCAGCCACCAGCGTGGCATCCAGCTCCGGCTTGCGGATCTCGACGATGTTCAGCGCCACCTCGGCACCGGCCATCTTGGCCAGGTCCTTGCGCAGCACCTCGATGTCGGCGCCCTTCTTGCCGATCACGACGCCCGGGCGGGCGGCATGGATCGTCACGCGGGGCTTCTTGGCCGGACGCTCGATCACGACCTTGGCCACGCCGGCGCCCTTGAGGCGATCGCGCAGCGTCTTGCGCAGCTTCAGGTCGTCATGGAGCAGGCCGGCATAGTCGGCGTCGCCGGCATACCAGCGGCTGTCCCAAGTGCGATTGATGCCGAGCCGGAGCCCGATCGGATTGACTTTATGACCCATCTTACGCGGCCTCCTCGGCCACCGGCGCCGGCTGCTGCTCGGCGACGACGATCTTCAGGTGGCTGAACCACTTCTCGACGCGGGCGGCCTTGCCGCGGCCGCGCGCCTGGAAGCGCTTCATGACAATCGAACGGCCCACTTCCACGCGCGCAACCACTAGCTTGTCGACATCGAGGCTGTGATTGTTCTCGGCGTTGGCGATGGCGCTCTCGAGCGTCTTCTTCACCGTGTCGGAAATACGACGCTTGCTGAAGGTCAGCACGGCAACGGCATCCGAGGCGGCGCGCCCACGGATGAGGCCGGCGGCCAGGTTCAGCTTGCGCGGCGAGACGCGGATATTCCGCGTCACGGCCTGCGCCTCGGTCTCGGCGAGGCTCCGCTCGTGCTTCGGCTTGCTCATCGGATCAGCCCCGCTTCGCCTTCTTGTCCGACGAGTGGCCGGTGAAGGTACGCGTCGGCGAGAACTCGCCGAACTTGTGACCCACCATGTTCTCGGACACTTGGACGGGGATGAACTTCTTGCCGTTGTAGACACCGAAGACCAGCCCGACGAACTGCGGCAGGATCGTGCTGCGGCGGGACCAGATCTTGATGACCTCGTTCCGGCCGGAGTTCCGCGCCGTCTCCGCCTTGTTCAGCAGGTAGCCGTCGACGAACGGCCCCTTCCATACGCTGCGCGACATCGCGGTCAGCCCTTCTTCGCGGTGCGCCGACGGACGATGAGACGATCCGTGCGCTTGTTGGTGCGGGTCTTGTAACCCTTGGTCGGCTTGCCCCACGGCGTGACCGGATGGCGACCGCCCGAGGTCCGGCCCTCACCACCACCATGCGGGTGATCGACCGGGTTCATGACGACACCGCGGTTATGCGGACGGAAGCCCATCCAGCGCCTGCGCCCAGCCTTGCCGAGCTGCTGATTGGAGTTGTCCGGGTTGGACACCGCGCCGATGGATGCCAGGCACTCGGCACGGAGAAGCCGCACCTCGCCAGACATCAGCTTGACCTGGGCGTAGCCCGCGTCCTTGCCGACCAGCTGGCAGTAGGTGCCAGCCGAAC
Organism: Muricoccus harenae; assembly: GCF_009848505.1. Classification (GTDB taxonomy): domain Bacteria; phylum Pseudomonadota; class Alphaproteobacteria; order Acetobacterales; family Acetobacteraceae; genus Roseomonas; species Roseomonas harenae. The sequence goes on along the minus strand of NZ_WWDL01000006.1, from coordinate 57,427 downwards.
GGGCAATCTTCGCACCGGCGCCCGGCTTCATCTCCAGCGCGTGCACGATTGTGCCCACGGGGATGGAGGCCAATGGCATCGCGTTGCCCGGCTTGATGTCTACGCGGTCGCCCGCAATCACCGTGTCGCCCGCCTTCAAGCGCTGCGGCGCGATAATGTAGGACAGCTCACCATCTTCGTACTTCAGGAGCGCGATCCAGGCGGTACGGTTCGGGTCGTATTCCAGCCGCTCGACCGTCGCGGGCACGTTGAACTTCGTGCGGCGCTTGAAGTCGACATAGCGGTAGGACTGCTTGTGTCCACCGCCCCGGAACCGGACCGTCGTGCGGCCATGATTGTTGCGGCCGCCGGAGTGGCTCTTGCCCTCCGTCAGCTGCTTGACCGGCTTGCCCTTCCACAGCTCGGACTTGTCAACGAGGACAGTCCCGCGGAGGCTAGGGGTGACCGGATTAAAATGCTTCAGCGCCATGGCTTACGCGAGCCCCGTCGTCAGATCGATGCTCTGGCCCTCGGCCAGGCTGACGATCGCCTTCTTCCAATCGGACCGCTGGCCAGGACGGCCGCGGAACCGCTTGGACTTGCCCTTCACCACCACCGTGTTCACGGCGGTGACGTTCACGCCGAAGAGACCCTCGACGGCGGCCTTGATCTCAGGCTTCGTCGCGTCCAACGTCACCTTGAACGTGACCTGACCGGTCTCGTTCAGGATGGTCGCCTTCTCGGTGATAACCGGGGCCACGACGATCTGGTACATCCGCTCCTGCGAGATGACCGGCTTCTTGGTCTGCGCCTCGCTCACGACAGACGCTCCTTCAGGGCCTCGACACCCGCCCGGGTAACCACGAGCACGTCGTGGCGGACGATGTCGTACACATTGGCGCCGACCGTCGGCATCACCTGGATCTTCGGCAGGTTCCGCGCAGCGCGGACCAGCCCCTCATCCGGGGTGGCATCGAACACCAGCGCGCTGGTCCATCCGAGGGCCTTGACCTGGGCGGCGAGGGTCTTCGTCTTGGCGGCCTCACCCGGCGCCGCGGCGTCGAGCACCACCAGCTTGCCGGTCGCGGCCTTCTCGCTCAGCGCGCTGATCAGGCCCAGCTTCCGGACCTTCTTCGGCAGGCTGTATTCGTGGCTGCGCACGACCGGGCCGTGGACCGCACCACCGCCGCGGAACTGCGGCGCGCGGAGCGAACCCTGGCGGGCGTTACCCGTGCCCTTCTGGCGGTAGGGCTTCTTGGTGGTCCCGGAGACCTCGCCTAGACCCTTCACCTTATGCGTCCCGGCGCGGCGCTTCGCGAGCTGCCAGTGCACGACCCGCGCCATGATGTCGGCGCGCGGCTCGGCGCCAAACACCTCGGAGGGGAGCTCGATCTCGCCGGCCTCGGCGTTGTCGAGCGTGATGACCTTCACCTGCATCACCCGATCCTCAAGCCGACGCCGTCGGATACGGCGCGTCGGCATGGCGCTTCCGCTTCACGGCGTCGCGCACCATCACCCAGCCATTCGCGGAACCGGGAACGGCGCCCTTCACGAAAAGCAGACCCTTCTCAATGTCGACGCCCGCCACTTCCAGGTTCTGGGTGGTGACACGCTCGACGCCGAGATGGCCAGCCATCTTCTTGTTCTTGAAGACCTTGCCCGGATCCTGACGGTTACCGGTCGATCCGTGGGAACGGTGGCTAATCGACACGCCGTGAGAGGCCTCGAGGCCCGAGAAGTTCCAGCGCTTCATCGCGCCGGCAAACCCCTTGCCCTTCGTGATCCCCGTTACGTCGATCTTTTGGCCCTTCACGAAGTGCGCAGGGGAGAGCTTCGCGCCCGCCTCCAGCACCGCATCGTCAGCCGTGCGGAACTCGATCACCTTTGCCGGCGCCTCAACGCCAGACTTGGCAAAGTGTGCGCGGTTCGGCTTCGAAACGTTCTTTGGCTTGGCGTGCCCTGCGCCGAGCTGGACAGCCGTGTACCCGTCCTTGTCGGTGGAGCGCACCGCCACGACGCGAACGTCATCCACGTGCAGCAGCGTCACCGGCACGGTGGAGCCGTCCTCGTTGAAGAGCCGGGACATGCCCAGCTTCCGGGCGATCAGGCCAGTGCGGCCATCTTTCGCGGCCATGGTGTATGCGCCCCTCAGACTCAGATCTTGATCTCGACGTCCACACCGGAGGCCAGGTCGAGCTTCATCAGCGCGTCCACGGTCTGCGGAGTGGGGTCGACGATGTCCAGAAGGCGGCGATGGGTCCGGATCTCGAACTGCTCGCGCGACTTCTTATCGACATGCGGGGAACGGTTCACGGTGAACCGCTCGATGTGGGTCGGAAGCGGGATAGGACCCCGCACCCGAGCACCGGTCCGCTTCGCGGTGTTCACGATCTCCCGCGTGCTGCCATCCAGCACGCGGTGATCGAACGCCTTGAGGCGGATCCGGATATTCTGGGCGTCGCCGGCCATCTTACTTCTCGATGCTCGCGACGACGCCGGCGCCGACGGTGCGGCCACCCTCGCGGATGGCGAAGCGCAGGCCTTCATCCATGGCGATCGGGGCGATCAGCTCGACGCTCATCGACACGTTGTCGCCCGGCATGACCATCTCGACGCCTTCCGGCAGCTGCACCACGCCCGTCACGTCGGTCGTGCGGAAGTAGAACTGCGGGCGATAGTTGGTGAAGAACGGCGTGTGACGGCCACCCTCCTCCTTCGTCAGCACATACGCCTCGGCCTTGAACTTGCTGTGCGGCTTGATCGAGTTCGGGGCCGCCAGAACCTGGCCGCGCTCCACGTCCTCGCGCTTCGTGCCGCGCAGCAGCGCGCCGATGTTGTCGCCCGCCATGCCGCTGTCCAGCAGCTTGCGGAACATCTCGACGCCGGTCACCGTCGTCTTCACGGTGTCCTTCAGCCCGACGATCTCGACTTCCTCGCCCACCTTGATGATGCCGCGCTCGACGCGACCGGTCACCACCGTGCCACGGCCCGAGATGGAGAACACGTCCTCCACCGGCATCAGGAACGGACGGTCCACCGCGCGCTCCGGCTGCGGGATGTAGGCGTCGACCGCCTCCATCAGCTTCAGGATCGCCTGCTCGCCGATCTCCGGCTGCTTGTCCTCGAGCGCCATCAGCGCCGAGCCGTGGATGATCGGGATGTCGTCGCCCGGGAACTGATAGGAGGAGAGCAGCTCACGTACTTCCATCTCGACCAGCTCCAGCAGGTCGGGATCGGCCATGTCGACCTTGTTCAGGAACACCACCAGCGCCGGCACACCGACCTGGCGGGCCAGCAGGATGTGCTCGCGGGTCTGCGGCATCGGGCCGTCAGCCGCCGACACCACCAGGATCGCGCCGTCCATCTGCGCCGCACCCGTGATCATGTTCTTCACGTAGTCGGCGTGGCCGGGGCAGTCCACATGGGCGTAGTGGCGGTTGGCCGTCTCGTACTCGACATGCGCCGTCGAGATCGTGATGCCGCGCGCCCGCTCCTCGGGAGCCTTGTCGATCTGGTCATAGGCCGTGAAGGACGCACCGCCCGACTTCGCCAGAACCTTCGTGATCGCAGCCGTCAAAGACGTCTTGCCATGGTCCACATGGCCGATCGTCCCGATGTTGCAGTGCGGCTTGTTCCGCTCGAACTTCGCCTTCGCCATTGTCGTGCCTCTGCCCGGATGGGTCTTCTAGGGGTTACCAGCGATAATGGCTGAAGGCCTTGTTGGCCTCTGCCATCCGGTGCGTATCTTCGCGCTTCTTGACGGCGGACCCGCGGTTGTTGGCCGCGTCCATCAGCTCGGCAGAGAGGCGGTCTTCCATCGTATGCTCGCCGCGCTTGCGGGCGGACTCGATAAGCCAGCGGATCGCCAGAGCCTGGCGACGCTCCGGGCGAACCTCGACCGGCACCTGGTAGGTGGCACCGCCGACCCGGCGAGAGCGCACCTCAACGGCCGGCTTCACATTGTCCATGGCTTCATGGAACACCCGCAGCGGGTCGGCTTGCGGGCCGCCACGACGCTTCAGGGTATCCATGGCGCCGTAGACGATCCCTTCGGCGGTGCTCTTCTTGCCGTCATACATGAGCACGTTCATGAAACGGCTGAGCACGACGTCCCCAAACTTCGGGTCCGGCAGGACTTCGCGCTTCTCTGCGCGATGGCGACGCGACATCTCTCAGTTCCTCACTTCGGCCGCTTGGCGCCGTACAGCGAACGCCGCTGGCGACGCTTGGCGATGCCCTGAGTGTCGAGCACGCCGCGCAGAATGTGGTAGCGAACGCCCGGAAGGTCCTTCACGCGGCCACCGCGGATCAGGACGACCGAGTGCTCCTGAAGGTTGTGCCCCTCACCCGGGATGTAGCTCACCACCTCGTAGCCGTTCGTCAGGCGCACCTTGGCGACCTTACGAAGAGCCGAGTTCGGCTTCTTCGGCGTGGTGGTGTAAACCCGTGTGCAGACACCGCGCTTCTGGGGGCAGCTCTGCAGGGCCGGCACCTTGTTGCGGCTCGGCTTCGGCTCGCGCCCCTGCGCGATAAGCTGGTTGATCGTCGGCATGACGCCCCTTCGTGACCCGTCTCTGTGGCTGACCAATCCGCATCCAAGCGAAGGCGCCCGCCAAGCCGCATATGCGGCCCTGCGGGCTACTTCCCGCCCCCGGCCTGGCCCGCCCACCGAAGCTAGGCTTCAATCTGGGGCGGAGGCATCGGCGACGCTGAATGGTCGTCCAAACTCGTTCGAACCCGTGGCGCTGCCGATGGGGTTCGTGGAGGGCCGGACACGTACCCCCCCTCACCCCATGAGTCAAGCGCTTTAGGGCCCTTGGAAATGGCCGGAGCCGAGGTTGCTGCCCCCTGCCCCGTCCGAAGCCCGCCCGGGCGCCCCTGAGGCCGCCCGGACACCTTATATATAGCTACTCCGCCGCCTGCTGGTCGCCGCCCGGCAGGGCGGGCTGGGAGGCCGGCAGGCGCCCCTTGTCCCGCTGGGCCGCCAGCGCGCGCAGACGGTTCATGACCGAGCCTGTTCCCGCCGGGATCAGGCGCCCGACGATCACGTTCTCCTTCAGCCCCTCGAGGCGGTCCACCTTGCCGGCCACAGCCGCCTCAGTGAGCACCCGGGTCGTCTCCTGGAAGGAGGCGGCCGAGATGAAGGAGTTGGTCTGCAAGCTGGCCTTGGTGATGCCCTGGAGCACCGGCTCGGCCCGGGCGGGCCGCTCCTTCGCCGCCAGCCGCTTCTCGTTCTCGATGTCGAACTCGATGCGGTCCACCTGCTCGCCGATCAGGTAAGTCGTGTCGCCGGGCTCGAGGATCTCGACCTTCTGCAGCATCTGGCGAACGATCACCTCGATGTGCTTGTCGTTGATCTTCACGCCCTGCAGTCGATAGACGTCCTGGATCTCGTTCACGAGGTAGTTCGCCAGAGCCTCGACACCGAGCACGCGCAGGATGTCGTGCGGCACGCGGGGGCCGTCCACCAGCGGATCACCGGACCGGACATAGTCGCCCTCCTGGACGGAGACGTGCTTGCCCTTGGGCACCAGATACTCGCGGGGAGTCGGCTGCTCGTCGCCGACGGCGTCCGGTACCACCACGATGCGGCGCTTGGCCTTATAGTCCTTGCCGAACTCCACCCGCCCGTCGATGTCGCTGATGATGGCGGCATCCTTGGGCCGGCGGGCCTCGAAGAGCTCCGCGACGCGCGGCAAGCCGCCGGTGATGTCGCGAGTCTTGGAGGATTCGCGCGGCAGGCGGGCGATGATGTCGCCCGCATGGACCGTCGCGCCATTCTCCACGTTCAGGATGGAGGCCGGCTGCAGCGCGAACTGCGCCACCACCTTCCCGCCTTCCCGCAGCACGATACTGGGGCGGAGATTGGCATTCTTGGCCCGCTCGACCGGCTCGCGCACCACCTTCGAGGTCAGCCCCGTCACCGGGTCCGTCTCCTCGTAAAGGGTGAAGCCCTCGATAAGGTCGGCGTATTCAACGACACCCGCACGGTCGATCATGATCGGCAGGGTGAAGGGGTCCCATTCGGCCAGCTTCTGGGCGCGCGTGACCTCCGCCGTGTCGCCGATCAGCAGGCGAGCACCGTAGGGCACGCGGTAGCGCGCCCGCTCACGCCCCTGCGCATCGCTCAGCACGATTTCGCAGTTGCGGCTCATGACGATCGAGACGCCGTCGCTGTTCGTCACAACCTGCTTGTTGACGACCTTGGCCGTGCCGTCGCTCGTCGCCTCGACATGCGCCTGCTCCGCGGAGCGCTGGGCGGCGCCGCCGATGTGGAAGGTGCGCATGGTCAGCTGCGTGCCCGGCTCGCCGATGGACTGGGCGGCGATGACACCGACCGCCTCGCCGACGTTCACGGGCGTGCCACGGGCCAGGTCGCGGCCGTAGCACATGCCGCAGACGCCCTGCCGCGCATCGCAGGTCAGGACGGAGCGGATATAGACCTCCTCCACTCCAGACTGCTCAACCGCGTCAGCCAGCACCTCATCCACCAGCGTGTTGCGCGGCGCGATCATCTCGCCCGTCTCAGGGTTGGCGATGTCGCGCTGCACCGTCCGGCCCAGGATACGCTCGGAAAGGGAGGAGACGACCTCGCCCCCGTCCATCACGGCGCGAACCGTGATGCCGCGCTCCGTGCCGCAATCCGGATCGACGATGATGCAGTCCTGCGCCACGTCCACGAGGCGGCGGGTCAGGTAGCCCGAGTTCGCGGTCTTCAGCGCCGTATCCGCGAGGCCCTTACGGGCACCGTGGGTGGAGTTGAAGTACTCGAGAACGGTCAGGCCTTCCTTGAAGTTCGAGATGATCGGCTGCTCGATGATCTCGCCCGAAGGTTTGGCCATCAGGCCGCGCATACCCGCGAGCTGACGCATCTGCGCCGGCGACCCACGCGCACCGGAGTGGGACATCATCCAGACCGAGTTGGTCTGCTTGCCCACTTCCTGGCGGGAGATCTCCTTCATCATCGCGCCGGCGACCTCCTCGGTCGCACGCGACCAGGCGTCCACTACCTTGTTGTAGCGCTCGCCGGCCGTGATCAGGCCATCGAGATACTGCTGCTCGAACTCCTTCACCTCGCCCTTGGTGCGGTCGATCATCTCGGCCTTGGACGCCGGGATCATCATGTCGTCCTTGCCGAAGGAGATGCCCGCCTTCGCCGCATTGCGGAAGCCGAGGCCCATCAGGCGGTCGGCGAAGATCACCGACTCCTTCTGGCCGCAATGCCGGTACACTGCGTCGATCACGTCAGAGATGCTGCGCTTGGTCAGCTGCCGGTTGATGATCGAATAGGGCACGTTCGGATGATGCGGCAGCAGGGAGCCCATCATCAGCCGGCCCGGGGTGGTGATGACCGTCTCGCGGCTCGGCTTGCCGTCCTTGAAGGACGGCACGGCAGCGAGGATCGCCGTGTGCAGCGTCACCGTACCGCCCGCCAGGGCCTGCTCCACCTCGCCCAGACCGTCGAAGACGGTGGGGCGGAAGGAGAGCGCCTTGCGCACCTCGTCGGTGAGCTCCGCAGCCGTCTTGCCGGAGGCCGCGCTGATAAGTTCGCGCATCGTCTCGATCTTCGCCTTGTCCGTCCGGAACTCCGGCGTCTCCAGGCTCAGATAATAGAGGCCGAGCACGATATCCTGCGACGGCACGATGATCGGCTTGCCGTTGGCGGGGCTGAGGATGTTGTTGGTGGACATCATCAGCACGCGCGCTTCCAGCTGGGCCTCGAGGCTCAGCGGGACGTGCACGGCCATCTGGTCGCCGTCGAAGTCCGCATTGAAGGCAGTGCAGACCAGCGGATGCAGCTGGATTGCCTTGCCCTCGACGAGGATGGGCTCGAAGGCCTGGATGCCCAGCCGGTGCAGCGTCGGCGCCCGGTTCAGCATCACCGGGTGCTCGCGGATCACCTCCTCGAGGATGTCCCACACCTCGGGACGCTCCTTCTCCACCATCCGCTTGGCGGCCTTGATGGTGGTGGCGTGGCCATACTTCTCGAGCTTCGAGTAGATGAAGGGCTTGAACAGCTCGAGCGCCATCTTCTTCGGCAGGCCGCACTGGTGCAGCTTCAGCTCGGGACCGACCACGATCACCGAACGGCCGGAGTAGTCGACGCGCTTGCCGAGCAGGTTCTGGCGGAACCGGCCCTGCTTGCCCTTCAGCATGTCGGAAAGCGACTTCAGCGGGCGCTTGTTGGCACCCGTGATGGCGCGGCCACGGCGGCCGTTGTCGAACAGCGCATCGACGGCCTCCTGCAGCATGCGCTTCTCGTTACGGACGATGATGTCCGGCGCGCGCAGTTCGATCAGACGCTTCAGGCGGTTGTTGCGGTTGATGACGCGGCGGTACAGGTCGTTCAGGTCAGAGGTGGCGAAGCGGCCGCCATCCAGCGGAACCAGGGGGCGCAGCTCGGGCGGGATCACCGGAACGACGTCCAGGATCATCCACTCGGGGCGCGCACCGCCCTCGCCGAAGGCTTCGATCAGCTTCAGCCGTTTCACCAGCTTCTTGCGCTTGGCCTCGGAGGTGGTCTCCTTCAGCTCGCCGCGCAGGCGGGTGCTCTCCTTGCCCAGGTCTATGCCGGTGAGCATCTGCTTCACCGCCTCGGCGCCGATGCCGACAGTGAAGGCGTCCTCGCCGAACTCGTCCTGCTTGGTCTGGAAGGCGTCCTCGGTCAGCAGCTGGTGCAGCTTGAGGTCGGTCAGTCCCGGCTCGAGAACCACATAGCTCTCGAAGTACAGGACCTTCTCAAGCTCCTTCAGCGACATATCGACCATCAGGCCGACACGGCTCGGAAGGGACTTCATGAACCAGATATGGGCAACGGGTGAGGCCAGCTCGATATGGCCCATTCGCTCGCGGCGCACCTTGGCCAGCGTCACCTCGACGCCGCACTTCTCGCAGATAATGCCGCGGAACTTCATCCGCTTGTACTTGCCGCACAGGCACTCGTAGTCCTTGATCGGACCGAAGATGCGCGCGCAGAAAAGCCCATCCCGCTCCGGCTTAAAGGTGCGGTAATTGATGGTCTCGGGCTTCTTGATCTCGCCATAGGACCAGGAGCGGATCTGCTCCGGGCTCGCAATGGTGATCTTGATCTGATCGAAGGTGACGGCCTGGCCTGTCTGGCCAAGGATCTTCATCAGCTCGTTCATAGGGCCTTCCTTCTACGTCCAGCCTGCCGCGCAAAGCGTGGCAACATCAGCGGCCGGCCCCGCTGGGATGGGGCCGGCGCGATCCTGTCGGTCGAAAATCAGCTGCCGCGATTCTCGAGGTCCACGTTCAGGCCAAGGGACTTCAGTTCCTTGGTCAGCACGTTGAAGCTCTCGGGGATGCCGGCCTCGAAGCTGTCCTGGTCGCGGACGATCGCCTCATAGACCTTGGTGCGGCCGGACACGTCGTCCGACTTCACCGTCAGCATCTCCTGCAGCGTGTAGGCGGCGCCGTAGGCTTCCAGCGCCCAGACCTCCATCTCGCCGAAGCGCTGACCGCCGAACTGTGCCTTGCCGCCCAGCGGCTGCTGGGTGACGAGCGAGTAGGGGCCGATGGAGCGAGCGTGGATCTTGTCGTCCACCAGGTGATGCAGCTTCAGCATGTAGATGTAGCCGACGGTCACCTTGCGCTCGAACAGGTCACCCGTCCGGCCATCGACAAGCTGCACCTGGCCAGAGGTGTCGAGCCCCGCCTTCGTCAGCATGTTCTCGATGTCCGAGATGCGGGCACCGTCGAAGACCGGAGTCGCGATCGGCACGCCACGCTTCAGGTTGTCGCCGAGCTCCAGAAGCTGGTCTTCGCTCATGTTGACAATGTCACGGTCCGTGATCTCGTCGCCATAGACGTCGCGCAGCTTGTCGATCAGCGCCTCGCGGGCAGCACCGGCGCGGCGGTAGTCCTCGACCACCTCCCCGATCTGCTTGCCGAGCGTGGCGCAAGCCCAGCCCAGATGCGTCTCGAGGATCTGGCCGATGTTCATGCGCGAAGGCACGCCCAGCGGGTTCAGTACGAGGTCGACGGGCGTGCCATCCTCGAGGAACGGCATGTCCTCGATCGGCACGACGCGGGAGACCACGCCCTTGTTGCCATGGCGGCCGGCCATCTTGTCGCCCGGCTGCAGCTTGCGCTTCACCGCAACGAAAACCTTGACCATCTTCATCACGCCGGGAGGCAGCTCGTCGCCGCGCTGCAGCTTCTCGACCTTGCTCTCGAAGCGCTTCTGCAGGCGCTCGACCGCGGCGTCGAACTCGCGCTTCAGGGCCTCGAGCTGCGCCTGGGCGGCGTCGTCCGAGACGCCAATCTGGCGCCAGGTCATTCGGTTGAACTCGCCCAGCACCTCATCGGTGATGACCGTGCCCTGCTTCACGCCCTTGAAGCCGCCAGCCGCCTTGCGGTTGAGCAACACCTCGCGGAGACGCCCCGTGAAGGACCGCTCCTGGATCAGGCGCTCGTCGTCACGGTCCTTGGCCAGACGCTCGATCTCGGCGCGCTCGATCGCCATGGCGCGCTCGTCCTTGTCCACGCCACGGCGGGAAAAGACGCGCACGTCGACGATCGTACCGGCGACGCCCGGCGGCAGGCGCAGCGACGTGTCGCGCACGTCAGAGGCCTTCTCGCCGAAGATGGCGCGGAGGAGCTTTTCCTCCGGCGTCATCGGGCTCTCGCCCTTCGGCGTCACCTTGCCCACCAGGATGTCGCCCGGGTTCACCTCGGCGCCGATATAGACGATGCCGGCCTCGTCGAGGTTCCGCAGCGCCTCCTCACCGACATTCGGGATGTCGCGGGTGATCTCCTCCTGGCCCAGCTTGGTGTCGCGGGCGCTGACCTCGAACTCGTCGATATGGATCGAGGTGAAGACGTCATCCTGGGCGATACGCTCGCTGATCAGGATGGAGTCCTCGAAGTTGTACCCGTTCCACGGCATGAAGGCGCAGAGCGCGTTGCGGCCGAGCGCCAGCTCGCCCAGTTCGGTGGACGGACCGTCGGCGATGATGTCGCCGCCCCGCACCTCGTCACCCACGCGAACCAGCGGGCGCTGATTGATGCAGGTGGACTGGTTGGAGCGCTGGAACTTCCGCAGGCGGTAGATGTCCACGCCCTGAGTCGTGCCGTCCTCGCCCGTCGCACGCACCACGATGCGGGCGCCGTCGATGCTGTCGATCACGCCATCACGCCGCGCAACGATGGAAGCGCCGGAGTCGCGGGCGACCGCAGCCTCCATGCCCGTGCCCACCAGCGGCGCGTCGGAGCGCACCAGCGGCACCGCCTGGCGCTGCATGTTGGAGCCCATGAGCGCGCGGTTCGCGTCGTCGTTCTCGAGGAACGGGATCAGCGCCGCGGCCACGGAGACCAGCTGCTTGGGCGACACGTCGATGGCGGTCACCTCCTCCGGCTTCACCAGCCGGAAGTCGCCACCCTGGCGCACGGAGACGAGATCCGAGCGGAATTCGCCCGTCTCGCGGTCCACCTCGGCATCGGCCTGGGCGACCACGAGCTTCTCCTCCTCCATAGCGGAGAGGTAACGCGGCTCGCCGGTGATCTTGCCGTCGCGCACCATCTGGTACGGCGTCTCGATGAAGCCGTACTTATTCACCTTGGCGAAGGTGGCGAGCGAGTTGATCAGGCCGATGTTCGGGCCTTCCGGCGTCTCGATCGGGCAGATGCGGCCGTAATGCGTCGGGTGCACATCGCGCACCTCGAAGCCGGCACGCTCACGCGTCAGACCGCCCGGGCCAAGCGCCGAGAGGCGGCGCTTATGCGTCACCTCGGACAGCGGGTTGGTCTGGTCCATGAACTGGGACAGCTGGGAGGAGCCGAAGAACTCGCGCACTGCGGCCGCCGCCGGCTTGGCGTTGATGAGGTCCGTCGGCATGACCGTGTCAATGTCGACGGAGCCCATGCGCTCCTTGATGGCGCGCTCCATGCGGAGCAGGCCGACGCGGTACTGGTTCTCCATCAGCTCGCCGACCGAACGCACCCGGCGGTTGCCGAGGTTGTCGATATCGTCGATCTGGCCCTTGCCGTCCTTCAGCTCCTGCAGCGTCTTGACGGTCGCCAGGATGTCCTCCTTGCGGAGGGTGCGCAGGGTGTCCGGCGCCTCCTCCAGGGAGAAACCGAGGCGCATGTTCATCTTCACCCGGCCGACGGCCGAGAGGTCGTAGCGCTCGCCGTCGAAGAACAGGCCACGGAACAGTGTCTCGGCCGTCTCCGGCGTCGGCGGCTCGCCCGGGCGCATCACGCGGTAGATGTCCATCAGGGCATCGTCGCGGTTGGAGTTCTTGTCCACCGTGAGCGTGTTGCGGATCCAGGGGCCCACGGAGGAGTCGATCGCGAGCGTCGGCAGACGGTCGTAGCCGGCGGCCTCGATTGCGGCGAGCTTCGCCTCAGTCAGCTCCTCGCCGGCCTCAGCATGAATCTCACCGGTGGACATATCCACCAGATCCTCAGCCACGAAGCGGCCCAGCAGGTCGAGACGGCTGACCAGAACCTCCTTCGTGCCCTCTTCCGCGATCTTGCGGGCGGCGCGGGGATTCAGCTTCGTGTCCTTGGCGGCGACGACCTGGCCGGTCGCGGCATCCACCAGATCCTCGGTCAGCTTCAGGCCGCGGAAAGCATCCGGCTCATAGGGGCGCGACCAGCCCTGCTTGCCATGGGCGAAAACCACCTGGCCGTAGAAAGTCGCCAGGATCTCCTGCGCGTCCATGCCACGCACCTCGCCCGGCTCCAGCGGGGCGTCGCGCTCCGCGCGCTTGGCCTGGGTCTCGGCGGAGTCGAGGGCATAGAGCAGCGTCGTCGCCGGCAACTTCCGCTTCCGGTCGATGCGCACGTAGCAGATGTCCTTGGCGTCGAACTCGAAGTCGAGCCAGGAGCCGCGATATGGGATCACGCGGGCGGCGAAGAGATACTTGCCCGAGGAATGGGTCTTGCCCTTGTCGTGGTCGAAAAAGACGCCCGGGGACCGGTGCATCTGGCTGACGATGACGCGCTCTGTCCCGTTGACGATGAAGGTGCCGTTATCCGTCATGAGCGGGATGTCGCCCATGTAGACACCCTGCTCCTTGATGTCGCGGATGGAGCGGCTGCCGGTGTCCTCGTCGATGTCCCAGACGATCAGGCGCAGATGGGCCTTCAGCGGGGCGGCATAGGTCAGCCCGCGCTGGATGCACTCCTCCACGTCGTACTTGGCCTCCTCGAACTCGTAGCGCACGAATTCCAGGCTGCCGCGGCCGGCAAAGTCATTGATCGGGAAGACGCCCTTGAAAACCTCCTGGAGGCCGGCATTCGCCCGCATCTCCGGCGCGACCTCGGCCTGGAGGAAACCCTCATAGGAGGCGCGCTGCACGTCGATGAGGTTCGGCATCGGCGCCACCTCGGGCAGTCGCCCGAAAGACTTGCGGATGCGCTTGCGCCCCGTGAAGCCCTTGCCCTCGAAACCCTTTGAGATCGCGTTCATGCCAGCCCTGCGTCCCTTCGCCTAACGTGAGGTCCGGGCGCCGCCGCGCGCCCCGACCCCCCGCAAACCCACCGGACGGCCCAGCCATCCGGCGAAAAGCGGGCGCGGGCGGAAACCCTGAGGGTTTCCGCCCGGCCCTTCGAACCACCTTGTCCCCCCGGCCAAACAGGCCGGAGGATTGTCGGTCGGGGTCTTACTTGACCTCAACCTTGGCGCCGTTCTCCTCGAGGACCTTGCGGATCTTCTCCGCCTCGTCCTTCGAGACACCTTCCTTCACGGTCTTCGGAGCGCCCTCGACCAGGTCCTTGGCCTCCTTGAGGCCGAGACCGGTGATCGTGCGGATCTCCTTGATCACGTTGATCTTCTTGTCGCCACCGGCGGCCAGGATCACGGTGAACTCCGTCTGCTCTTCGGCAGGCGCAGCGGCAGCGCCGCCAGCGGCCGGCGCGGCAGCCACGGCGACAGGCGCCGCGGCGGAGACGCCCCACTTCTCCTCGAGCATCTTGGAGAGCTCAGCGGCCTCCAGGACGGTGAGGCTGGACAGCTCGTCGACGAGCTTCGCGAGATCGGCCATATCTTTGTGTCCTTCGATTTAATGGCTTGGCTTGATGTTTGCAACCCCGGGCGGTCACGGCTTGGGCAACCGTCCCAGGGATACGGCGTTTCAGGCGGCTTCCGCGCCCTCGGTCGACCCATCCTTGTCGGCATAGGCCTTGAACACCCGCGCCAGCTGCCCGGCCGGAGCCTGCAGCACGCCCGCGATGCGCGTCGCCGGGGTCTGAATAAGACCCACGAGCTGCGCCCGCAGCGTTTCGAGCGAAGGCAGCTCGGACAGAGCCCTGACGCCATTGACGTCGAGGGTCTGCGTGCCAAGTGCCCCGCCCAGGATCACGAACTTGTCGTTACCCTTGGCGAACTCCACGGCGGTCTTCGCCACGGCCACAGGATCCCTTGACCACGCGAGCGCGGTCGGACCCTTCAGCAGCGGCGAGATGCCCTGAAAGCGGGTGCCGTCGAGGGCGAGATTGGCCAGCCGGTTCTTGGCGACCTTGTACGTCGCACCAGCCGCCCGCATCCGGCGTCGCAGATCATCCACCGCCGCGACCGTCAGCCCATTGTTCTGGGCGACGAGCACGAAGGAGGTTTCGGCGAACACCGAACCGAGGGAGGCGACGAACGCAGTCTTCTCCGAACGGTCCATTCCCGTCTCCTACGAATAACCAGTGCCTTGTGGAGGGGCCCCGGCCGGTTCACGCAGGGGCAGCCCCGGAAGGGGCCACCCCGGTTCGCCTGTCAGATTCAAGCCGGAAGCCAAGCCAAGCCCACCAGAACAAACCGGCGGATCATCGTCTCTGGCACCCCGTCTCCCCGTTGCGCTCTCGCTTCAAGGCCCGCCCCAGGAAAGGGCTGGCCACATCGGGTCTCGGACAGGTCAGGCGGGTTTCCCCGCCTTGCCCGCCCGCCCGTTGCCGGGCGGGCGTATCTCATGCCCCAGGGCCGGAGCCCCGAGGCGTCAAACTCAGGCGGAGAGGCTCGCCACGTCCACCTTCAGGCCAGGGCCCATGGAGGAGGACACCGCGACCTTCTTCACATAGGTGCCCTTGGAGCCGGCCGGGCGGGCGCGCTGGATGGCGTCCACGAAAGCCTTGGCATTCTCGAGCAGCTTGTCGGTCTCGAAGCTCGCCTTGCCGATGCCGGCATGGACGATACCGGCCTTCTCGGCGCGGAACTCGACCTGGCCAGCCTTGGCGGCCGTCACGGCGCCCTTCACGTCCATGGTCACGGTGCCGAGCTTCGGGTTCGGCATCAGCCCGCGCGGGCCAAGGATCTTACCGAGGCGGCCAACGAGGCCCATCATGTCCGGGGTCGCGATGCAGCGGTCGAACTCGATCTTGCCATCCTGCACCGCGGCCATCAGGTCCTCGGCGCCCACCACGTCGGCACCGGCGGCCTGCGCCTCCTCGGCCTTCGGGCCGCGGGCGAAGACGCCCACGCGGACGGTCTTGCCGGTGCCGTTCGGCAGGCCGACCACGCCGCGGACCATCTGGTCGGCATGGCGGGGGTCGATGCCGAGGTTCATCGAGATCTCGACGGTCTCGTCAAACTTCGCATTGGCGTTGGACTTCACCGTGGCGATTGCCTCGGCCAGCCCATAGTTCTTCTCGAGATCCAGGCTCTCGGAGATCTTGCGGAGACGCTTGCCCTGCTTGGCCATCGATCAGCCCTCCACCACGCTCATGCCCATGGCGCGGGCAGACCCGGCCAGCATCCGAACCGCGGCCTCTTCGGTCTCGCAGTTCATGTCCTTCATCTTCACCTTGGCGATCTCGGCCAGCTGTGACTTGGTCACACGGCCGACGACGCCACCCTTGCCCGGGGTCTGGCTGCCCTTCTCGAGCTTCGCCGCCTTCAGCAGGAAGTAGGTGTTGGGCGGAGTCTTGGTGATGAAGGAGAAGGTGCGGTCCGAATAGGCGGTGATGACCACCGGCGTCGGGGTCCCGGGCTCCATGCCCTGGGTGGCCGCGTTGAATTCCTTCACGAACTGCATGATGTTCAACCCGCGCTGACCGAGCGCGGGGCCCACCGGCGGGGACGGATTCGCCTTGCCCGCGGGGATCTGCAGCTTGATGTAGCCGACGATCTTCTTCGCCATTCTCTGGCACCTCTCAAGTTCGGAGGCCCGCGGTCCATACGGCCTACCCCGATAGGCTGGGGCCGGACCTCCCGCGTTCCTGGAAACGCGCGACGGCCGGACAGGGAGAACCCCAGCCCGGCCGGCGCGGAGGCGGCGTATAGTCCCGCCAAAGGGCTGGAGTCCAGCCCTAATTTGGAAACTTTCCGGGAGAGGCCTTCGGGCCGCCTTGGGGGAAGACCTTAGGCCTTTTCCACCTGCCCGTATTCCAACTCCACCGGTGTGGCACGACCGAAGATGGAAACGGAGACCTTCACCCGGCCCTTCTCCTCATCGACCTCTTCCACCACGCCGTTGAAGGAGGTGAAGGGGCCGTCCGCCACGCGGACGTTCTCGCCCACCTCGAAGGTGATGGAGGGGCGGCGCGGCTTCTCCGCGTTGTCCTGGACCTGCTGGAGCATGCGCATCGCCTCGCGCTCCGGGATCGGGCTCGGCTTGTTGCGGGCGCCGAGGAAGCCGGTGACCTTGGGCGTGTCCTTGACCAGATGCCAGGCCTCGTCGGTCATCTCCATCTTCACCAGCACATAGCCGGGGAAGAACTTTCGCTCGGAGTTCACCTTCTGGCCGCGGCGCACCTCGACCACCTCCTCGGAGGGGACGAGCACGTCCTCGATCCGGTCAGCCAGGCCCTTCTGCGCGGCCTGCTCCTTGATCTGGCTCGCGATCTTCTTCTCGAAGCCCGAGTAGACGTGGACGACATACCACTTCTTGTCGGCCATGGCCGCGAAGCTCCCAATCCTGTGGCGCTCCGCGCCTCCGGCCGGGCATCGGCCCCGGCCTCCGGCGCGGCGCGCGGAAAACTTTACGCCCTCAGACGAATCCGAACAGCAGGCGCATGCCGAGCTGGATCAGCCAATCCGTCACCAGGAAGAAGACCGCAGCCAGCGCCGAGAGCGCCAGCACCAGGCCCGTGGTGATCAGCGTCTCCTTGCGGCTCGGCCAGGTCACCCGGCCGATCTCCTGCCGGACGTCGCGCAGATAACCCACTGGGTTGAAACCGGCCACGTCAGGCCCCCTCCAGGCGCCGGACCCCGGGAGGTTCCCTGGGCGCTGCGGCGCGATGCCAAGAGCACGATGCTCTGAGATGGTCATGCACGGCCCGCCCTGGCAGGGGCGGAGGGTCTCGAACCCCCAACCTCCGGTTTTGGAGACCGGCGCTCTAGCCAATTGAGCTACGCCCCTAGGCGGGTCCGCGCAGGGGCCGTGCCTTAAGGCAAGGCAGCCCGGCTGTCGAGAGGCCGTGATCAGCTTGCCGCCCGCTCCCGGACCTCAGGCCCGCGGCGGCGGGTCCCGCACCACCAGCGTGCGGGCGAGCTTGTCGTGCCAGCATTGCCGGCGCGGGTCCCAGAGCATCCAGAGATAGCCGAGTCCAAGCGGCAGGCTGGAGACGATGTACCCGACATAGCGCACCACCAGCCGCGGCAGGGGCGGGGTACCGCCCGTCGCTGCGTCCACCACACGCAGGCGCATCAGCATCTTCCCCGGCGTTGCCTGCCGGGTGACCCAGAACAGGAGGATCAGCAAGGCGGAGATCAGCTGGAGGAAAAGATCCGCGCCCGGCGAGAGCCCCTCCCCGCCGCGGGCCAAATCACCGAGGAGCACGAGGACAAGTCCCAGGGGCAGCATCCAGGCCACGTCCAGCAGCTGCGCCGCGAGTCGCGGCCAGAAACCCGCCAGTTCCACCCCTTGCTGCCCGGACATGCCACTCTCCACCGAGCCTCTGAAGGGGCTGCTTCTCCGTGCGCCGGAGCGGCTTGTCCAGCCCGCGGCTTGTCCAGCCCTGCGCTCAGGCTGCCGTGGCCATACCCTGGCTGTGCAGAAGGTCCCGGTAGAGACCAGCCCGAGTTGCCAGCTCGGCCGGGGAACCTTGTTCGCGCACCTGCCCGTCCTGCATCACCACGATTCGGTCGAAATGCCGCAGCGTGCCCAGGCGATGCGCCACGGCGATCACCGTGCGGCCCCGCATAAGCCGCTCCAGCGCCACCTGGACCGCCTTCTCCGACTCCGAGTCGAGGGCGGAGGTCGCCTCGTCCAGGATCAGGATCGGCGCGTCCTTCAGCAGGGCGCGGGCGATCGCCAGGCGTTGGCGCTGCCCGCCCGAGAGCCGGACCCCGCGCTGCCCGACCTCGGTGTGGAAGCCCTTCGGCATGGCCTCGATGAACTCGCGACAATGGGCGGCCTCGGCGGCGCGCAGCACCTCGGCATCCGTGGCTTCGGGGCGGCCGTAGCGGATGTTCTCCAGCACCGAGCGCTGGAACAGCGACACGTCCTGCGGCACCACCGCCAGCATGGCGGCGAGGCTGGCCTGGGTGGCCTCGGAGATGTCCTGGCCGTCGATCAGGATACGGCCCGATTGTGGCGCGGCGAATCGCTGCAGCAGCGCCAGCGCCGTGGACTTGCCCGAGCCGGAGCGGCCTACCAGCCCCACCCGCTCGCCCGGCGCCACCGACAGCTCGAAATGGCGCAGCACTCGGCCCTCGGCCCCATCCCGGGCGCCCGGATAGGCGAAGGACACGTCCTGGAAGGCCACCGCCCCGCCACGGGGGCGAATCGGCTTGGCATCCTCGCGGTCCGGCAGGGCATGAGGGACGAGCAGTGCCTTCACCGCCTCAGACAGGCGGGCGACATGCTGGATCAGCTCCACAAGCGCCACCGCGAGGTCTCGGGTGCCGTGCAGGATGGTAAAGCCCAGGCCGCAGGTCATGACGATGTCGCCCGTGGTGGCCCGCCCGGCCTGCCAGAGCATAAGAGCCCAGCAGAGCAGCCCCACCGTGAGCAGCGCCGTCATCACGGCGTGGGCCAGCCGCAGCTTCTCCAGATAGCGCAGGCTGCGCTTGCGCGAGGCGACCTCGCTGCTGACCGTGGCACCGAAGCGCTCGCGCTCCCGGATGGTGGCCCCGAAGGCGCGGACTAGCCCGATGTTCTGGACCACATCCACCAGCTCGCCATCCACCGCCGCGGCCTTGGTCGCGTAATCCTGGTGCAGGTCCCTGCCCCGCCCGGCCAGCCAGGTGAGCAGGAAAGCCATGCCGCTCGCGATGACGAAGAGCGTGCCGGCCATCAGCGGGTCGATCCCCGCCAGGAAGGCGATGGCGATGCACACCGCCACCGTGGGTGGCAGCGCATTCCAGGTCATGGTCGAGAGCACGGTCCAGGCCGCGTTGGCCGTCGCCGAGATTCGGCTGGCCAGCACCCCCGGGGAGCGGTCGGCGAAGTAGTCCGGCGCGTGGCCGGACAGGTGGTGGAACAGGTCCGCCCGCATGTGCCCGGTCACCCGGGTGAAGCTGTCCGCCGCCACCCAGCCGCCGAGGCGCCAGAGCAGGTTGTCGCCGGCGATGATGGCCGCCAGCACGGCCAGGGCCATCCAGGGGGCGCTTCCCCCGGTCCCGGCGCCGGACCCTGGCTGCGGCCCGGCCGAGAGCACGTCCACCAGGTGCTTCACCGCGTATTGCGAGCCGACCGAGCAGGCTACCGCCGCCAGCACGGCGGCCAGCACCACCGCATGGGCGGTCCGGTGCAGCATCACGTAGCGGAGGAGGAAGCCAATGGGGCGATCGGCATAGGGGAGCAGGACAGGCCTCTCGTCGCGCTCCGTCGGCGCGGCGACGGCGGCGGGGAATGCCCGACGCACGATGTGGGATGCACCGGAGGCAGTGGCCGACATGCGCTCTCCTTCTCCGTCCGGGCCTGGCGGCCCCTGGGTCGTCCGGGCCTTGCGGCCACCAAGTCCAGGTCTTCCGGCCCGTGAAGGTTTGGCCTCGCGGCCGCGGTCATTCGGCCTTCAGGCCGGGATCGCTGGGCCTTCCGACCTTCAGCTTCTCGTGAGCACGCCGTCCTCCCCCTCCGTGGCGTCCCGTGCCGCGGAGCCCTGACTGCCAGCCTCTTCGGGCCATTAGTGGACAGGAGAACGCAGGGCTTGGCGGCGGTTTCCGGCCAAATCTGGGTAGCTTTGCCTCTTTCCGGTCGCATTCACCGCGTTGGTGGGCCGCAGAACGAAAACCGGGAGGAACGCCGAAGCCGATGAGAGGCCCTCGCATGCGCATCGCTCAGGTTGCTCCGCTCTATGAGGCCGTGCCCCCCAAGCTCTATGGCGGGACGGAGCGGGTGGTCTCCTTCCTCACCGAAGCCCTGGTGGACCGGGGCCATGACGTCACCCTCTTCGCCACGGGTGATGCGGTGACCAAGGCGGAGCTTGTGGCCGTCCGGGAGAAGGCGCTGCGCCTTGACCCCACGGTCCGGGATACGAACGCCCCGCACACGCTGCTGCTGGAAACCGTGCTGCGGCGGGCGGATGAATTCGACGTGATCCACTTCCACCTGGACTACCTGCCCTTTCCAGCCTTCAGCCGTCAGCCCGTTCCCTGGGTGACGACGCTGCACGGGCGGCTGGACCTGCCGGAGCTGGAACCGATCTTCGACGCTTTCCCGGAGGCGCGGGTGGTCTCGATCTCGGACTCCCAGCGGGCGCCCCTGCGGCGCGCCAACTGGGCCGCCACGGTCCATCACGGCCTGCCGCGCGACCTGCTGACGCCCCAGGGCAACGGGTCGGACGGATACCTTGCCTTCCTCGGCCGCATCGCGCCTGAGAAGCGGCCGGACCGCGCTATCAAGATCGCGGGCCTTGCCGGCGTGCCACTGAAGATCGCGGCCAAGGTGGACCGCGCCGACGCCGCTTATTTCGCCGAGGAAATCGAGCCCCTGCTTGGCCAGGCGCATGTCGATTTCGTCGGCGAGATCTGCGACCTGCGAAAGCCCGGCTTTCTCTCCGGCGCCCGCGCCTTGCTGGTGCCGATTGACTGGCCGGAGCCCTTCGGGCTGGTGATGATCGAGGCCATGGCCTGCGGCACGCCGGTGATCGCCTACCCCGCCGGCTCGGTGACCGAGGTGGTGGAGGACGGGTTGACCGGCTTCATCGTGCGGAACGAGGAGGAGGCCGCCTCGGCCGTGAGGAGGCTGGGCGAGTTGGACCGCGCCAAGGTGCGCGCACGCTTCGAGCAGCGCTTCACCGCCGACCGCATGGCGGCCGATTACGAGGCGCTCTACGCCCGCATGATGGCGGGCACCCGCCCGCTCCTGCGCGCCGTGGCGGGCTGATAACAGGCCGGCAGCCCGCTCCCGGAGATTTCGGGGCGGGCTGTTGCCACAGGCTTCAATCGCTGGCGAGCGTCGCCCGTTCCGCCTCGCCAAGGTCCAGGCTGCCTGCGAGGGCGCGGCGCATCGCCTCATCCAGCCCCCAGGGCGCGAGGGAAAAGCGCCGCTGATGCACCGGGCGTCCTTCCTCGGGCGGCATCTCGATCACCGCGCGCTGATCGACGTTGAAGGCCACCGTGTCGTCGAGGCAGGAGCGGTCCTGCACCATGCTGGCAACGTGGTAGATGACCGTGGGGCGCTTCAGCAGCCAGCAGGGGATGACGGCCCCGGTGCCCTGGGTGACGAAGGCCAGGTCGCATTCCGCCACCGCCGGCACTTTCTCCTGCGCGGAGCGGCCGAAGAGCCGGATCTGCTCGCCCAGTCCTGACAGCCCCTCCGTGATTCGTCCGACCACCGCCTCAATCCGCTCCAGGATCTCCAGGTCGCGCGGCGAGGGAGCACCAGGAACGGTCCAGCCGTCCCAGGCCACATCAAGGATTCTGTCATCCCGGGCGCAGGCCTCGACAAGCCGGCGGAGGACGAAGCGGAAGGCCTCATCCTGGTTCAGGAAGCGCCCGCTCTCTGCATCGATGGAGATCAGCACCCGGAAGCGGCGCCCCGGAAGCGCCGGCACGTGATCCAGGGGAGCCAGGGCGGCGAAGCGGTGGCGGAGCCAGGACGGGTCGGGGTGGATATCGAAGCGATACACCCGGTGGGCGTCATAGCCGTCCTGCAGCACCGCCAAGGTCAAGGCCTCGCTCGGTACTTCCCTCCGCTCGAGTGGCGCCAGGCCTGGGATCAGGGTGAAGGGATCCATGGCGCACCAGTCCGGCACCGGCAGCAGCAGCCCGCCCGCCGCCGAGAAGGCACGGATCTCCGCCTCCCGCGCGTCGAGATAGGCGAGGCTCTGCCGGATGAAATGACCCGGCCGGTTGTCACCAATGACGTAGGCGCGGCGCAGCGAGGCCGCCTGCGCGCGGCGGATCCAGCCAAGCCAAGGCTGCGGCCGCTGCAGCAGATGGTCCATGAGGACGCGCAGCACCGATCGAATATTCAGCGGATAGGGCGTCAGCACGAGGAACAGCGCTTCGGCCGGATAGAGGATGCCGACGGCCATGTGGCCGATGCCAATGGCAAGGATCAGCCGCTCGCCCTCCAGGCAGAGGGTGAACTGGTACGGCCCGATCGGCACGCTCCCGAGGATGGTGGCATCCCCGCCCGACAGGGGTGATGGGATTCGCCGGTCGCCCGCATGCGCCAGGAATGCGGCGTTCAGCGCCGTGTAATGCGCGACCCAGCTGGCGTGACGGTAGGTGGTCCGGATGCGCTCGCGCAGCGCATCGTCCGCCCCGTGCGGCCCCTCGCCGGGCCCCATGCGGCCGAAATGGTCCACCACCTCGCAGCCCATGACCCAGGGATGCGACCCGGAGGTGGGATCCGCCTCGCGCCCCGGATAGCGGAAATGGCGCATGTCGAGGCCGCAGAGCGCGGCCAGATCGCGCACCGCCTCCCAGGCGATGTCGTGGCGGGCACCGCCGGCGGCCTGGGGGGCGGGTCTGGCGGCGGTGGTCAACTCGGCCTCCTCGGTCAGCGGCAAGCTGCCAGCGATGCCGGCCCCTGCGCAACCTGCGGACATGGAAAGGGCGGACCACCTTCCGGCAGCCCGCCCCCCTTTCGCTGACGCCCTGGGGCGGAAGCTTACTTCTCGATGCTCGCGACGACGCCGGCGCCGACGGTGCGGCCACCCTCGCGGATGGCGAAGCGCAGGCCTTCATCCATGGCGATCGGGGCGATCAGCTCGACGCTCATCGACACGTTGTCGCCCGGCATGACCATCTCGACGCCTTCCGGCAGCTGCACCACGCCCGTCACGTCGGTCGTGCGGAAGTAGAACTGCGGGCGATAGTTGGTGAAGAACGGCGTGTGACGGCCACCCTCCTCCTTCGTCAGCACATACGCCTCGGCCTTGAACTTGCTGTGCGGCTTGATCGAGTTCGGGGCCGCCAGAACCTGGCCGCGCTCCACGTCCTCGCGCTTCGTGCCGCGCAGCAGCGCGCCGATGTTGTCGCCCGCCATGCCGCTGTCCAGCAGCTTGCGGAACATCTCGACGCCGGTCACCGTCGTCTTCACGGTGTCCTTCAGCCCGACGATCTCGACTTCCTCGCCCACCTTGATGATGCCGCGCTCGACGCGACCGGTCACCACCGTGCCACGGCCCGAGATGGAGAACACGTCCTCCACCGGCATCAGGAACGGACGGTCCACCGCGCGCTCCGGCTGCGGGATGTAGGCGTCGACCGCCTCCATCAGCTTCAGGATCGCCTGCTCGCCGATCTCCGGCTGCTTGTCCTCGAGCGCCATCAGCGCCGAGCCGTGGATGATCGGGATGTCGTCGCCCGGGAACTGATAGGAGGAGAGCAGCTCACGTACTTCCATCTCGACCAGCTCCAGCAGGTCGGGATCGGCCATGTCGACCTTGTTCAGGAACACCACCAGCGCCGGCACACCGACCTGGCGGGCCAGCAGGATGTGCTCGCGGGTCTGCGGCATCGGGCCGTCAGCCGCCGACACCACCAGGATCGCGCCGTCCATCTGCGCCGCACCCGTGATCATGTTCTTCACGTAGTCGGCGTGGCCGGGGCAGTCCACATGGGCGTAGTGGCGGTTGGCCGTCTCGTACTCGACATGCGCCGTCGAGATCGTGATGCCGCGCGCCCGCTCCTCGGGAGCCTTGTCGATCTGGTCATAGGCCGTGAAGGACGCACCGCCCGACTTCGCCAGAACCTTCGTGATCGCAGCCGTCAAAGACGTCTTGCCATGGTCCACATGGCCGATCGTCCCGATGTTGCAGTGCGGCTTGTTCCGCTCGAACTTCGCCTTCGCCATTGTGCGTCCAGTCCTATCCCGTTCGGGGGCAGAGGCCCCCCGCCCGCCCGTGCAGGCTGTGTTGATCGCTATATGGTGTCGGAAGCGGCTGGTTTCAGATCTTGAAACCGCAGGCGCCGCCGGGGGGTGCGGTTGGAGCGGGTGACGGGAATCGAACCCGCACAGCCAGCTTGGAAGGCTGGAACTCTACCATTGAGCTACACCCGCCGACCGAACCCACCAGCCCGGAATGGGCTGCCGCGCGCGCACCACACCTGCCGGGATGGGACACATGGAGGGGGTTGGATTCGAACCAACGTAGGCGCAAGCCAGCGGATTTACAGTCCGCCCCCTTTAGCCACTCGGGCACCCCTCCACAGGGTGTCCCCTACCCTGACGGGCGGGAGCCGGCGGACTATCCGAGAAGCGGCAGCCCTGTCAACGTGACGTCAGACGTGGCAAGGGGCGGCGAACGCTTGCGGCAGGCGCCGCGATTTGCAGGATGCCCGCATGTCTCCCCCCCGCAGGCCGCACGGCCCTCGTCATCTAAGTTCTGGAACCGGCCCCGGGACGGGCAAACCGGCCCATCCGCGCGCCTTCGACGGCAAGCGCGGCTGGAAGAGTGGCGATGTCGCAGGGGAGGACGCTTCCCGCGGAGGCGCCTCCCGCTCCCCCTTCAAGGCACCTTCGGCCTTCAAGGCGCCGGGAAAGCCGCCCGTCGCACCGCGCCAGGCGCGGCTGGGCGCCAAGCCGGACCAGAGGCCGGAGCAGGCGCTCGAGCGCGGCCCGCGCCGCCCCGATCGCTTCGAGCCTGGCCTCGCCGCCCCGCGTGGCCGGAGTGAGCCTCCCCGCCGTGAGGCTGAGGAGCGCCAGCCCGCCAACACCCTTTGGCTGCACGGGCTGCACGCCGTCGCCGCCGCCCTGCTCAACCCCCGCCGCCGCCTGCGCCGCCTGCTGCTGACGGCGGATGCCGAGACGACGCTTCTCGCCCGGCTGCCCGAGGGCACCTTTGCCGCGCGCAAGATCCAGCCCGAGCGCGTGGAGGATCGCACCCGCTTCCACACCTTCCTCCCCGAGGATTCGGTGCACCAGGGCGCCGCCCTGCTGGCCGAACCCCTGCCCGGCGTGGCGCTGGACGACGCGCTGGCGGCCTCCCCCGGCCCGGTGCTGCTGCTCGACCAGGTGACCGATCCGCGCAACGTGGGCGCCATCCTGCGCTCCGCCGCCGCCTTTGGGGCCGCCGCCGTGGTGGTGCAGGACCGCCATGCGCCGCCGGAGACGGGGGCGCTGGCCCGCGCCGCCTCCGGCGCGCTGGAACTCGTGCCGATGGTGCGGGAGGTGAACCTCTCCCGCGCCATCCGGCACCTGCAGGACAAGGGCGCCTGGGTGCTGGGGCTGACCGGCGACGGACAGCGAACCCTGGCCGAAGCCAAGCCCACCGATCGCCGCGTGGGATTGGTGCTGGGCGCCGAGGGCGGCGGGTTGCGCCGCCTGCAGCGCGAAACCTGCGACGAGCTGGTCCGCCTGCCGATCCAGGAGGCGGTCGAAAGCCTCAACGTCTCCGCGGCCGCCGCGGTGGCGCTGTACGAGATCGGGCGCGCCTAATGGACGCCGTGGCGGAGCGCATCCTGACCGCGCGGCGGGCGGTTGAGGGCTATCCGGATCTGGGCGCCGATGCGCCGGCCGATGTCGCGGCCGGCTATGCGCTGCAGTTCCGGCTTGCCAAAGCGATGGGCGCCGTGCCGCCGGCCGGGTTCAAGGTGGGCGCCACGGCCAAGGGGATGCAGGCCTATCTCGGCCTGACCCATCCCTGTGCCGGCTTCTGCCCCCTCGAGGGGCTGCAGGACCGTAGCGGCAGCTTCCGCCTCGCCGACTACAGCCAGGCGGGAGTGGAGTGCGAGATCGCCCTGCGGCTGGGCCGCGACCTGGCCTATGGCGTCCATTCGCGTTCCGAGGTCGCCAATGCGGTGGAGCATGTCTTCGCCGGCATCGAGGTGGTGGACCAGCGCTATGGCGATTTCCTGGCGCTCGGCGCCCCGGGGCTGATCGCGGACCAGGTATTCCATGCCGGCGGGGTGACCGGGGCCCCTGCCTCGGGCTGGCCGGGGCTGGACCTCGCGGCGGCGCGGGGACGGCTCCTGGTGGATGGGGTGGAGCGTGGCCAGGGCCTCGGGGCCGAGCTGCTCGGCCATCCGCTCGATTCGTTGGCTTGGCTGGCGGGCTCCCCCGCGGCGGAGTTCTTCGGTGGGCTTCGCGCGGGGCAGGTGGTGTTCCTCGGCTCCGTTACGCCTCCCTTCTGGCTGCAAGGCCCCTGCGAGGTCACCGTTTCCTTCGATCTGCTGGGCGAGGTGACCGCACGCTTCGTCTGAACTGGCGTGGGGGGCGGACGGTCACGCCCTGTTAATCTTTCGCGGCGAGATTGGCCCCGCACCCGCGAGGGGCAACACCGTGCCAGGAGGGCTTCCGGAAGAAGGAAACCCTTCATGCAGCCCTCTTCGCACCGGCACCATCTCGCAGGCGCCGTTACACCCAACGCCTGGCACGACCTGCCCGACGACCTCCAGCTAACTCTTTCGCGCGAGGCCCTTCGGCGAGCCGCGGAGACTCTTGCGGACCATGCCGAGCTTCTGGCCGGAGAGATGGACGCAGGCACCCTGCTGGACCAAGGCGGCCCCGACGCGCTGCGGCTCTTTGCCGCCGTGGTGCGGGCCACCAACCGAGACGGATTCGCCACCATGGGCAATGCCTGAACGCGCGGACGCGGCGCTCCGCGCGCCGATCATGCGTGCCCTACCCTACCGGCAGGGCTCTTCCCATGGACATGCTGCACCGCAACACGCATCTAGGTTCCAGGGATAGGGGGGAACAGCAAACAAGGTTCCAATCCCATGTTTATTATGTCTTTCGTTGTTCTCGTGGGCCTCGTCGCCTCGGCCGTCGCGACCCGCTTGGCGCAGGGTTCTTTCACGGAACTCTCGAGCCTCCGCTATCTGCCGCAGGAGGCTTGATCCAGGCTTCAGGGGGTCGTCCCCCTTGTAGTTCGGGTTTTGATGCCGCGCAGGCTTCCCGAAGTCAGGGGCGGCCTGCCGGCACTACCCGCGCCGCGGCGAACGGCGGGTCGAGGTGCCGGTGGATCGGCTGCACGTCATTATTGAGGCTGAGGTCGTCGGCGGTGCGATCTCATTCAACGACCCTAGCCGCAGCGACCGAGTTTGCCAGGAACGCCACGGGCCGTCAGGCAAATTCGCTCCCATGTGAGGATGAGTATCGCCGGAAGCCCGCGGACAGTCTCCTCGGACGGATGTGAAGAGCTTTAGCCTGGACGGCATGGAAGTGCCTCTACGAGCCTCCTGGTACCTCTCTGGGGTATTCCCGCCACGACCAGCCGCCTTCGGCGCCACGTATCTATTTGCGAGACTCGTCTACTGGACACACCAAGAGGCTCGAACTATCCGGCATAGGTGTTGGATGGAAATCACCGATGGACAAGCGCCAGGCACCCCGAACGCGTATGATCAAGAGGGGCAGGATCATATCGGCGGAGACGGTCCTGGATTGCGTCGTGCTGGATCTTTCAACAACTGGCGCCGGGATTTACCTGCCTAGGTCGATGGACATGCCCGAGACCATGCTCCTGCGGCTGCCTGGTGGCGCCATTCGTGCGGCTCGCCTTCGCTGGCAGCAAGATGCCGCGGCTGGGCTTGAGTTTATTTAAGGGCGGATGCCGGATGAGGCTCTCGAAGCCATAGCTTGAGCCACTTTCATGCTGGGCATTTCTCGACCAGCCTTATGACCCTACGCCTGGGATGCTCAGTGTCCGTCCAAGGTGTGATGTTGGCCTAACCTTGGAAGGATTCTTCGGATTCTTCCCTCGCTACGATGCCGGCTGACTTCGGCACAAGCAGACTGCAGCTTCAGCAAGGCGCCTCTTTCCTGGCGCTGATCCTCGGCTTAACACCAGCCGCGCAGCGTAGCCCGAGCTTTGCGCGGAACCGCCAGGGCATTTTCCGTTCACATTCGTTCACTTCGAATGCTCTAGCGCCTTGTTTGAAGAGCAGATCCCCGCTTCCAGGCGATGCTGCCCTCCAGCGCTCTGCTTTAGCCTCCCGTTCTGGGGCGCTTGTCGGAGCATGGCAGAGCCAGGGCGGCGACGGTGTATGACTCCGGTGTGTCGCCGAGCGGCAGCCAGTTCGCTGGTTTTCCGATCCCCCAAGGGCATTTACCTCCGCGAAGGAGGAATGCCCGGTGATGGGCACGGTGCCAGTTACTTCCATGGCTCCAAAAATCAATGACTGAGCGGACTTCGGCGTCTCTCCGGTTATCGCCCGGATGCGTTAGCCTCAAGGGAGATGGTGCACTCGCGTGTAGTTGGCCTCGCTACCATCCGGCTGGGCACGATCGTGAGCGATATCCAGGAAACTGCCGATCCTGCCTGTTGTTACATTGAGCATCCTTAACAGATAATAGGAGGTTACATGCGCCATCACCGGACTAAGACTCTTGCTCTGGCAGCAGCTATCGCCTGTACGCTTGGGGGTGCTGCCGTCGCTCAGACTACGGGCACTACTCCGGGAGCCGGCACGACCACAGGAACGCCTGGCGCGACCACTACTCGCACGGACGACCGTGGCTTCAACTGGGGGTGGCTTGGGCTCCTCGGCTTGGCTGGCCTTGCCGGCCTAACGGGACGGAACCGCACCACCCATAATTCTACCCTCAACCGGTAGTCAGAGCGGGGCGGGAGGGCCAGCTGTCTTCCCGCTCCAATTAGCGTCGGACGTCCCGGTAGGCGGCGCTCACATAGAACTGCCTAGGCTGTCACCGCGCGCAAGAGACTTCCAAGACGGTCATTACACCAGCAGCCTCGGCCGCCTACCAGGACGCCCAAAGGGAACCCGAAGGCGCTCCAACACCAGCAACACCTACAGTCGCCATCCTGGGCCGCCACCGTGAGTGAACCAGAGGCATCCTGGACGAGCATCAGAGTGGCGTCAGACCAATCCTAGGCAACCTTGCCACGCAGACGTAGGGCGGCGCCCGAGATGAAGCCGCGCAGGTCATCTGCATTGAATGCCTTGGCGACGAAAGCAGCTTTCATCGCGCGGGCACGGTCGATTATCGCAGACTGGACATTGGGCGTGATGATCGCGATCGGCATGAGTGGTTGCAGCGCCCGAATCTTCTCGGCCAACGCCAAGCCATTCTCGCCGGGCATATTGAAGTCAATCAGCATTACGTCGATCCCCCCGGCACTCACCCGAGCCATGGCTTCTTCAGAATTGTAGGCTGGTTCACACTGCCAGTCGGGCTGAATGGCTGCGATCATTCTTTTGGTAACCAGTTGAGCGAACTTGCTGTCGTCAACGATCAAGACGGTGGTGGCCATTCAGATACTCCGGGGCAGAGTGGAGGTCATCTCGTTTCCGGTGCGTCACTATAGCACAATCGACTTTGGACCCTAGCCAGCTGATACAGGGGCCCAGGTCCCAAGTCCCAGGGACTAGCAGCGGGAGACCCAAAGGTCCCCCTCACGGGTCAAAGATGCACCACCAGTCCCCGAGACTGCACAACTAAGTACGTTGTCGGAAATCATGTGGGATACACCCCAGTTGCAGACGGGGCGCGCCCAGATGTCTGATCGAGACGGTCAAAGAAGGCGCGAGTGGCATCAAGGAGGGCGTCGATGCTCTCGGACAGTTCGCAGTGGGTGACCCCGCGGCGCAGTCGGCGCCACAGCATCTCAGCGGGGTTCAGCCAGGGGCTATAAGTCGGGATCATGACCTGTCGTCACTTGGCCGTCCACATGACCCGGAATGATAAACGCCCAGATCCCACACTAGTTCTGAGAGCGTAGTTGGGGTGCCTCCAGGCTAGCATCACGATCAAGGCGACCACAGTGTATCACTCGGAGCCGCCCAAGCCACCAATCCTGGCTATTCCGTTGAGCCTTCAGGCTCTTTCGGAAGCGGTATGCCGGGTGAGGGGCACGGCGCAAGCAACCGCGTGTCCAGCAAAATCAGTCACCTAGTCTGACTTGGTGCATTAGCGGTGTATCACGCTGGTGCCTTAGCCCCAAGTATCGATTGAACCCTACAGGCCTTGAAGGCGCCGCCGCATTTCTGTGCGCTTGTCGTCATCTTCGATGGCGTTAAATAGCCCTGACTGAAGGGGTTCCGCAGGGCCTCACGTGGTCTCACGGGGACAGTCAGGGTGACGTTGACGGCGCAACTCGAGGAGCGCCTGCACAGCTGCAATTAGCTCGGCCTTTCCGAAGGGCTTGGCGAGGGCCCTCTCGTTTGAGGCAGTTGCCCGGCCATTAAGAGTCCACGGACGACCTGAGACGAACAGGACCGGAACCTCTGGCACATACTTTCGCACACTCTCGGCGAGGCTAAAGCCATCCACGCCAGGCGCTCCAAGGTCAACATCCGTAACCAGGACCGCGCACCCGGGCGGTTCCTGAGCAGCCTTGATTGCTTCGTCTACTGTTGTGGCGTCCCGGACGCTCAGACCTTCATCTTCCAGCATGTCCACGAGAACCATCCGCACGGTGTCCTCGTCGTCAACCACCAGGACATCACACATGACGCGGCTCATGTTTGGGGGAGGGCTGTGGCCGTGCCGTGCTGGGGAGCGACCCCAAGGGGGACAGGTTTTCGGGCCGCACCTCTGCGACCACCACAGCGTTGAGATGCTAACGATTGCAAACATTCAGAGTTGCACCGTGCGGAACCCGTCCGACCAGTCGGGGTTCCTCAAGGCACTCTGGCTGGAGCAGGACTCGCAGCACCACGCCCTGCTACCAGCAAGGAGCTAACCATTTCCACTCTTGCCTTTAGGCAGCGTCCTAGGCCGCCTCGGTGAGGGAGCTTCTGGCATCCTCGACGACCATCACATCCGCACTGGATTGGCTAGGTCCTAGAATGTCAGGACACGACGGCAGCCACGGGTAAACAGGGAGCCTCAGCAGGGCTCTCGACCGAGCAATCAGTCGCCGGCTCTCGATGACGTAGGTGTCGTGTTCACAGGGGTCAGGAAAGCGAATCTGGACCATGGATGGATGAATTAGCAGGAGGCCCCAGCCGGAGCCTTAGCGTGAATTACAGTAGCAGCAAGTCAGGGACTTACCCCGTAGCAACCCACAGGTCCTTTGTCTGCTCTGCTTTGAGGTCTTCAAGAAAGAGGGCCAGCACCTCCTTCAGCACCTCAAGCACGTCAAACGCCGGGGTTAAGCACTCGCCGGTCCCGGTCTGCGCCAAGCTGGCAATGCGGGCCTCCTGCTCAACGACTCGAGCCTCGAAGGCGACTATATGCCGCTCAATCCTCTGGAGGACCGTCTCGGTAAGACCGTTGGACCAGTGCGAGGTCTTCTGGATCATCAAACAGCAGCTCTTTTAGTCGCGTTTCGGTGCCGTTATCGCGGCAGTGGAATATTCGGTGAGCATTCCATTCGGTGCCAAGAGGGAGCGAAAGGGTCGGCCCATGGGCACAGCTAGGTCCCCTGCATGACCGTCACGGTCCCGGTGCCTGAGACTCCCACGGGGAACCAAAACGACGCTCCCTAGCGGGGCTCAGTCAAAGGGACCGGAACCTCTTTGATGACCAATAAGCTAGGAAGACGCACGCCAAAGTTTGAAGTCGCTTCGGCCCTCCGGCGGCTGTCATCTTGGGGCCTGGACGGGGCTACATGGGAACATGCTTAACGTCCCCCCTGAAATCGGCTTTAGGTGAGCTGGTGGCACAGGGTAGCGGGGGCCTTCATGGAAGGCGCTGGCGGGGCTGACAGTAGGTGAAATAGAGGCATCCTAGGCGGGCATCACACCGGCACCTTGCCACGCAGACGCAGGGCAGCCCCTGAGATGAAGCCTCGCAAGTCCTCCATCGTGTAAGCCTTGGGGATGAAGGCAGCGCTCAGCGCTCGGGCACGGGCGATCAAGGCATGCTGGACATTTGGCGTGATGACAGCAATGGGCATGAGCGGATGCAGCGTCCTGATCTTCTCGACCAGCACCAAGCCATTCTCGCCGGGCATGTTGAAGTCGATCAGCATCACGTCGACCCCACCGGCACTAACCCGGGCCATGGCTTCA
Source organism: Muricoccus harenae (assembly GCF_009848505.1). Classification (GTDB taxonomy): domain Bacteria; phylum Pseudomonadota; class Alphaproteobacteria; order Acetobacterales; family Acetobacteraceae; genus Roseomonas; species Roseomonas harenae. The sequence continues at coordinate 25,233 of NZ_WWDL01000006.1, read as the reverse complement.
TCGGCGTTGTGGGCCTCATCACACCGCCAATCGGGTTGAAGGGCTACGATCATTCTCTTGGTGACCCACTGAGCGAACTTACTGTCGTCAACGATCAAGACAGTGGTGGCCATTCGGAGATTCCTGGGGCGGAGTAGAGGTCACCTCGTTTCCGGTAGTGGCATCATAGCATGCTCGGTCCTTCCAATGCGGACATTAATTGGCTGATCCAAGGGCACCAGGCCGGACCAGGCCCTAGGGAGCCTCAGAGGGACCCGAAGCACACCCCCCATCGGCGGCTCATCGAAGGGACCAAGAAACCCCTTCGGAACTTAATAATAACTAGGGAAGACGCACGGCTTTTGTCGAAGTGTCGTTTACCCCGACGGCCCTAGTGCCTCCGGGAAATGTCCCTGAGACGAGCCTCAAGAGCCTCAGCCCGCAATTCTAGGTCGCGAGCCTGCTGCTCTAGGCGCGTAGCCTCTTCTCGGACACTGATCAGTGAACCAAGCGTCAGACTAGTCTCCGCCTCGTGACGGAGCCTGTTGATTGTGGCGCGGAGGCTGATCTTCGTTAGCTCATCTACGGAAGGCATGGCGCCGGGACCTACACCTAGAGACGGGCAGATCATTCACCTTTGAGAGGATCGCTTTGACCTCGGCGACCTGTTGGCGATGGATGACTTTGGAGGACTAACCGTCAGGGGCCACGGCATCCCTGCGTTGCGGCCCTTCGAGGACCTGAAGCCGACGAAGCGGTTGTCTTAGTGCTGCGACGAAGGATCACCGGGTCTGGGAGAGCTGTCGTCCGCAACCCCCGCCGCAGCAGTCAGAGGCTAATCGTTCTCCCACCATGGGCTCCTGGAGAAAACGCGGAGGTAACGCAGTTGTTGCCGTGCCTGCGAAAGTCTCAGCCACCCAAAGTTTGCAAATTGACCTAGTCACGTGGGACCTCAGAACGACACACACCCGAGTTACCCTTCGTCGTTAGATGTCGGATGGATACGGGGAGCCCCGCTGCCTGCGAAGGCCGCAAGACAGGATGGAACGGAAGTCCAGCGGCAGGCACTTCCCTCCTTAAGCTCCCGCTCTACCTGCATCCGCTGTTCGCTGTGCCTCCTCTCAGTCCAGCCCTCCAGCGCCCGTCGCGGGTAAGTCGCTTCGCGGATGGGCTGGTCGTGGGGCATAGGCACCTCCACAGCTCAAAGGCGCAACGACAAGTAGAGGCAGCCGGTTGCACCACAACCTTATATGTCTCGCAGGGCTTGCCCGTATGGGACAGCCAGAAAGTCTCTGAATGTGTCTCACTAGAGTTGTATTTCGGGTTCTGAGGCAGTAGTCTCACAGGGTCGTAGAGACTCTGATACAGAAAGGCCGATCAATGTTGGTGGGGTATGCGCGAACCAGCACCGTGGAGCAGGAGGCCGGGCTAGAGGCTCAGAAGCGAGATTTGAAGGCTGTCGGGTGCAAGAAGCTGTTCGCCGAGAGGGTCTCATCAGTGGCCCAGCGGGAGAAGCTAGAGACCGCCCTAGAGTTCGCCCGTGAAGGTGACACGCTGGTGGTCACTAAGCTCGATAGGCTGGCCCGTAGTGTCTCTGACATGCTCTCCATCGTTGGGCGGTTGGAAGCCAAGGGCGTGGCACTCAGAGTGCTGTCTATGGGTGGTCAGACTTTGGACACCGCCACCGCCACCGGGAAGCTCATGCTGACCGTCTTAAGTTCTGTCGCTGAGTTTGAACGTGGGCTCATGTTGGAGCGTCAGCGTGAGGGGATCGCTAAGGCTAAGGCCGAAGGGAAATACACAGGGAGAGCCCCAACAGCGAGGCGTCAGACTGACGAAGTGATGCGTCTAAAGGCTGAGGGTGTGAGGCCCGTGGAGATCGCTAGGCAGCTTCAGATTTCACGAGCCAGCGTCTACAGAATCTTCCAAGAGGCAGAGTGAGTGAGAGCCTACGAGGTCCGCTTTTTTTGGCTCAGGCATGTCGCCCGGTAGGTTTAAGGATTTGGAGGCTTCCATTGTGCGGCGGCTTTCTTCGATCAGCCTATGTGTCTGCCTGCTGGTCTTTTCGAGGTCAGCCTTCCTCTCGGCGGCCTCAGCTATTAGGCGCTGTGTTGTCTGTTCGAGGTTGGGACCTTAGAGCATCTCATTGACTACCTTCGATCAGGTTGAGAGAGCGTCCCACCGACACCCTTTGCGTATCAGCAGGGTCTTCACTCGCGCAGTTTCAGTGACCGATAAAGTGAAGGATTACCATTCTTGCTCAAGGTCACACGGCCTGTGTTGAAGCCTTCCCACCACGCGATCCGCAAGGGCATGAAGTTGTCCGTATAGGGACAATCAGAAGCAGAGGCGTTGGGATCGAGGCCCGCTTTATGGCCCTTGATGTTGGCGGCCACAATGCAACTAGCCGGAAACACCTTGGGAGCAGTCATCGGAGCCTCCAATTAACTGCACGCATCTTAGGTTAGCAGCATCTTGAGTAAGGCCAACAAAGGGTCTCCACCAAGTGCCGCGTTAGGGCTTCAGCGTGGGCACGATCACAAAATGCGTATGGCAGGTGCCTCAACGCCGCGTGAAGTATCAATCACCAACAGGGTCAGGCGCCTGCCCTTTAAGGAAGTGCGAGACCGTGTCCGGATTTAAAGGGGCAGGCTCATCGAGGTCTTGTTCAAGATGATAGCTTTAAGGGCAGCGAAGCGGAACTCGGCACCCTAAGCCCGATCAAGCCGCCCAGCGTGCCGATCAAGGCCCTTCCACCCGCCGCCCCTATAAGCTTTTGTTTCTACTTGAAAAGCCGTGCTGCATCCATGTTGCTATAGTCACACGCGCATAGCGATCAGCCAAGTCGCTACTTTTGGCTTACTGATAGTAGAGCCACGAAGCTGCCGGTAGTTCTAGTGGAGTGCCGATCAAGCAACTTAAGGCTGACTTAAGAAGACCGAAAATGTTCCTTGTGTGCTCAGATTCGGAGTTCCTCCTTGTATGTGTTGTATAAATGACACTACTCCACCGTCATTTGGGGAGATAGAGCAATAACACCTACCATTCGGACCAATTTGTAAAGTATTAATCATACCACACTAAGTGAGTTGAATTCATACTCCGGTTTCTTTTGTTGGTTTTACCACCGAGAAGGGTGATGGTTAGGGACTTTGATTTAATGGAGGTGATTAATGGACAACCACTATCCTCCTAAGTGACTCCGCGTTGGACCACCCTCAGCCGTCTCTTTGCCTCCTCCCTGAGAGGCTAACCTGTAGATGATACCCAAGAGGAGGGGCCTATACTTAGAACCAACCCACAGGAAGGGGTATATAGAACTGATAAGGACTATCCCCCTGTCAATTCTGTTCTTGACCCGGCCAGTCTACGGGATGCCCCGGCACTATCCCTGAGCCTGGTGCCGGATAGCCCTGAAGCCGATGCCCTGGTTGCCTCTGCCTGCAAGCTGGTCGCTGATTGGGAGAAGCCCACCAGGAAGCGTCAACGTGGTGCCAACGACCTCATCAAGCTGAGAAGGGCTGTAGGAACTATCATCGGTGGCTTGCTTCTGCGCTGGCGAGGGGCGTCCCCCAGCCCAGTCTCAAGGGTGATGACCACGGCCCACTTCACAGGCTCTGCAATGGGCCATGACGCCTTTCTGGTGGCCCGCAAGGGTATGGAAGCGCTTGGCCTGCTGCATGTCCGAGAGGGCATCACTTACCCTCAGGGAGTTGAAACCGGACACCCTTATTGGGACGGCGATCCGACATGCATCTGGCCAACCGAGGCGCTGCTATCCCTTGCTGGTGTCCATGGCGTCACCGCAGACCGGGCCAAGGATGCGTTCCGAAGAGAGGTCCCAACCAAGCCGCCACATGTCGGCCAACCGCTACAGCTTCGCAGCCTATCAACGTGGCGAGGGCGCAAGCGGATCACCGGCAAGCCTCTCCGCTACGACCCAGAGGAACCCGAAGCACGCCGCCTTGCTAATCAAATTGTGGACCTGAACGCCTACGCGGCGACCTTCAACGTAACCGGCTGTGTTCCGCCCCGTTGGTTCCGCATCTTCCACCTAAACTGGCTTCTCGGGGGACGATGGTATGCCGCCGGGGAGGACGCCTATCAGTCCATGTCCGAGGCCGACCGAGTAGGCCGCATCCGCATCAACGGCGAGCCTGTGGTGGAAGTGGACGCAAAGGCATCGCAGCTGACTATCCTGCACGGGCAGTGCCGCCTAACGCTGCCTGAGCATGACCTCTACACGATCCGCGATGACCTGCCCCGGAGCGCCGTGAAGGCATGGAGCACGATCACCCAGGGGAAAGGCTATCCAGCAGACGAATGGACAGACGATACGCGGGCCGAAGACCGAGCCGTGGACCCCCAGGCGATCCGTGACGCGATGCTAGCGAAGTATTCGTTCCTGAACAGTTTGGAACTCATCGTCCCTGAGGAACTGACGGCGACTTACGGGCGGCCGCAGCGGCTGGTCTCACTCTACCTTCAGTGGATCGAGGCACAGGCTATCACCGCTGCGATGGGCTACGTTCGAAGTCGAGGTCACTTAGCCTTGCCGATGCATGACGGGTTGATTGTGGCGCAGTCTGCTGAACGGTGGGCCATTGAAGGGCTCGAAGGTGGCTACGAGGCATGGGCAAACGTCACGCCACGGCTGGACGTGGAGAGGGGTGACAGGCAGCCATCATAGATGGCCTCCAGGACGGTCCAGGAGACTCGCTGGAGTCGTTTGGGCCGTTCTGGGCCATTCCCCTACCTGCAAGTGCTAGACTGGCCTCAGCGGGCTTCTACGTGGCCTTACAAGGGCCCATGATTGCGGGGGGAAGGGTGACCTTGGAGAGTTCCCGATAGAGCCGCGTTAGGGCCTCTCCACGCTCGCCATATTGACGGCCCGTCGTCTTGCGATGGTGTCCCATAATCGCGTCACGAGCGTCCTCCGGGACCTCTGCGGCTCGCAACTCGTCCTCCATCCTGTGGCGCCAACTATGATTGGGAGCCTTAGACGGATCGTTGATCTGCGCAGCCTTCTTGACCCACTTACCGACGAGGTTCCAGGCCCGCCCACCGCGCCGCCCATACTTATCTAGACCCTTTTCGGGGAACAGCGGAACGTCCTCGCCATCGCGCCGAATGGTGGCCACGAAATCAAGGAAACCCTCGGCGACCAAAGCAGGATGGATAGGGATGTGCCGAGGGTGATCCGTCTTCACGGTCTTTCCGGCCTGGGGATCGGGACGAACATCCACATATCGCACCCCTGACTTCGGGTCGGCCTTGATATCGCCCGTTGTCAACTGAAGGACCTCCCCAACACGCATCCCCGTGAACGCCATAATCCAATGGGACCAGCGGAGGGCAGGTGAGGTTTCCTTCCGGGCAGCCTTCAGGATTAGAGCCGCATCCTCGTCCGTGTAGGGCTTGCGGATGACAGTCCTGCTCTTCTCCAGCCGCAGACCATCAGCGGGATTACCGGCGATTCGCCCATCCTTCACCGCCCGCTTGAAAACTTCCCCGACGAGGGACAGCCGATTATTCCAGGTAGTGTTGCTCTTGCCGACCGCCTTCATGGCATCACGCCACCGCAGCACGTCATCACGGGTCACCTTGGCCGCATCGGAATGACCGACAAAGCCTTGAAGCTGACGCAGGACCCGCAGAGCGTCATCCACAGTCCTGGGGCTGTTCGTAGTTACCGCCTTCCATCCCTCCCATGCGGCGTCAAAAGTCAGCGCAGGCGGCGTCGGCAGGGCTGCGCTCGTGTCTTCTTCGGGCACCTTCGCATCAGGGTAGTAGGCCCGAGCAAGGGTAAGGAAGTCCTGCCATACCGGTAGATCGTCAGCTTTGGCCCGCTCCCGGATTGTTGCATCCTGGTAGGCGCCCATGACGATTGCGTTCATTTCCTTTTCCAGGATCGGGAAGGTATCCGGCGTCGCATCAGTTGCAGCAAGCTTCAGGGCCTCGTGGGAATGGAATGTGATCCGCTCATAGAGTGCATCAAAAGCTTCCTTCGGATCATGATAAGCGGGGAACACCACACCGGCCCGGTCCAGCTTGTCGCCGGAAGCAACCCAGGCACCCCAGACAGCGGCAATCTCCCTAGCCCGCTCCTTAGTCAGCGCCTCGGCCCTACCCTTGCGGCCCCACTCGGCCTTCATTGCCTCCCACCGCTTCAGGGCATCAGGCCAGCGCCTCAGGGCCTCATTCTGGTCCTTCGTCATGAGGGTCCATGTGACGAGTTCCTTGCCGGCCATCTGGCGGAAGGCAGCCGGGACCTTCGCTCGGAACCAGTAGATGCCTGTCTTGGGGTGCTTGTAGGGACGAGACATGAGGAGAACAGCCACGGTGTATCACTCCGGTGTAACACCGACAGCCACCTAAGTCGCTGATTATGCCTATGTCCCTGTAGACACTCACCCTTGCGGGAGAGGTATGCCGGGTGAGGGGATCGAACCCCCGACCTTCGGTTTACAAAACCGCTGCACTACCGCTGTGCTAACCCGGCTCCGGCGGTGGGTCTGGCCCACCGGGCTCGTCCTTTTAGCCGATGCGCCGTGCCAGGGAAATGCATGGGCGCCCACGCGCCGCCGATCCCGGTTTGCGGCAGCCGAAATGGCCCGGTAGCGTCCGCGCGCCCAACTGCCGAGGTCTCGTGGAAGACGCGTTCCCCATCCCCTCCCCCCATATGTCGGATGCCGAGTTCGGGCTGTTCGAAAGCGTGTTGCGCTGCGCCGGCCACTATGTCGAATTCGGCGCCGGGGGCAGCACCTGCTTGGCCGCATCGCTGGTCGAGGGCTCCATCATCTCTGTCGATTCCTCGCCTGAATGGCTGGACCAGGTGGCGAAGGCCTGCGCTTCCCGCCCAGGCTGGACGCAGCCACGCCTGCTGCATGCGGATATCGGCCCGGTTGGCGAATGGGGGCGTCCGTCCGACCCGGCGACTCAATCGCTCTGGCCCCGCTACCATGAGGCGCCCTGGTCCATCCCCGGGACCGAGTCGGCCGATCTCTACATGGTGGACGGGCGCTTCCGCGTGGCCTGCGCCATGCAGGTGCTGCTGCGCTGCCGCTGGGATGCGCTGCTGGTCATGCACGACTTCGCCTCTCGCCGAGGGTACCACGTGGTGCGGCAGGTCGCCCGGGAGGTGGCGATCGCGGGGGATCTCTCGGTATTCCAGCGCCGGACGGATTTCGACGTGGAGAAGGCCCGCGCCATCCTGGTACGGCACGCCTTCGACCCCGGCTGAACGCCGCGCGAGGTTCGCGTCCGAAACCTGCTGAAACCTGGCGCCGTCCACCCTATGTTCTCCGCGCCATGGACACCCTCCCGCCCGTTCTCTTCCAGCCCATCCGCCGCCCCGCTCCGGCGGGCGGCAAGGCGCTGAAGGTCGTTTCCCCTTATGAGCCTGCCGGCGACCAGCCGCGGGCCATCGCCGAACTCGTGGAAGGGCTGAAGGAGCGGGGCGACCGCGACCAGGTGCTGCTCGGCGTCACCGGCTCGGGCAAGACCTTCACCATGGCCAAGGTGATCGAGGCGGTGCAGCGCCCGACCCTGATCCTGGCGCCGAACAAGACACTGGCGGCGCAGCTCTATGGAGAGATGAAGTCCTTCTTTCCCGACAACGCGGTGGAATACTTCGTCTCCTACTACGATTATTATCAGCCGGAAGCCTATGTTCCGCGCACCGACACCTACATAGAAAAAGACGCGCAGATCAACGAGCAGATCGACCGCATGCGCCACTCCGCCACCCAGGCGCTGCTGGAGCGGCGGGACGTGGTGATCGTGGCCTCGGTGTCCTGCATCTACGGCATCGGCTCGGTCGAGACCTATGGCAACATGACCGTCAAGCTGGAGCTGGGCGGCAAGATCGACCGGGACGTGCTGCTCAAGGCGCTGGTGGAGTTGCAGTACCGCCGCAATGACACCGCCTTCCAGCGCGGCACCTTCCGCGTGCGCGGCGAGACGGTGGATGTGTGGCCCTCCCACCTCGAGGACCGCGCCTGGCGCATCTCCCTGTTCGGCGACGAGGTGGACGGCCTCCGCGAATTCGACCCGCTGACCGGAGAAGTGGCGGGCGAGATGGAGCAGGTCGCGATCTACGCGAACAGCCACTATGTCACCCCGCGCCCGACCCTCATCCAGGCCATCCGCGACATCAAGATCGAGCTGCGCGAAACGCTGGCGCGGCTGAATGCCGAGGGCAAGCTGCTGGAGGCCCAGCGGCTGGAGCAGCGCACCACCTTCGACATCGAGATGATGGAGACAACCGGCGCCTGTAAAGGCATCGAGAACTACTCCCGCTACCTATCCGGCCGCGGCCCCGGCCAACCGCCGCCCACCCTCTTCGAATACCTGCCCGACGGCGCGCTGCTGATCGTGGACGAAAGCCATGTCACAGTCCCGCAGATTGGCGGCATGGCGCGGGGCGACTTCGCGCGCAAATCCGTGCTGGCTGATTTCGGCTTCCGCCTTCCCTCCTGCATGGACAACCGCCCTCTCAAATTCGAGGAATGGGACCAGTTCCGCCCGGAGAGCATTTTCGTAAGCGCCACCCCCGGATCTTGGGAGATGGAGCGCACCGGCGGCAGCTTTGCCGAGCAGGTCATCCGCCCCACCGGCCTGATCGACCCGCCGACCGAGATCCGCCCCGTGGAGCGCCAGGTCGACGACCTGCTGGCCGAGTGCCGGGAGGTGATCGCCCAGGGCGGCCGTGTGCTCGCGACCACGCTGACCAAGCGCATGGCCGAGGACCTGACGGAGTACATGACGGAGACGGGCATCAAGGTCCGCTACCTGCACTCCGATGTGGATACGCTGGAGCGGATCGAGATCATCCGTGACCTCCGCCGCGGCGTCTTCGACGTGCTGGTGGGCATCAACCTGCTGCGCGAGGGGCTGGACATCCCCGAATGCCGCCTCGTCGCCATTCTCGATGCCGATAAGGAAGGCTTCCTCCGTTCCACCACCTCGCTGATCCAGACCATTGGCCGCGCCGCGCGCAACGCCGAGGGCCGGGTGATCCTCTATGCCGACCGCATGACCGACAGCATGCGGCGCGCCATTGAGGAGACGGACCGGCGCCGCGCCAAGCAGAAGGCCTGGAATGAGGCCCATGGCATCACGCCGCAGACCATCATCCGTGGCATCTCCGATGTGCTGCAATCGGTCTACGAGCAGGATTACGTCACGGTGGAGGCGGTGGAGGGCGACGCAACGGCCGAGTTCGTCGGCAAGGACCTGCGCGCGAGCATCGCCGAGCTGGAGCGCCGCATGCGGTCCGCCGCCGCCGACCTGGAGTTCGAGACCGCAGCCCGGCTGCGCGACGAGATCAAGCGGCTGGAGAACCTGGAACTCGGCCTCGATGCCCCTCCCCCATCGGGGCACGAGGCGCGCGGACGATCAGATTGGAAGCCCAAGCCGCTCGGGCCGGGCGGGGGCGGGTACGACCCGGATAAGCGCAGCACCCGCACGGCATCGCGCGGGGCGCCCCGGCGGAAGAAGGTGGGTTAGATTTGGATTCTACCGGGGGCCGGGCACGGCCCCCCGGGTCCGGCGGTCCGTCAGCCTCCCAGCCGGACATTCGCGCTGCGCGCCACCTCGCGCCACTTCGCGATCTCCGACCGCACGAAGGCATTTGCCTCGGCAGGGGTCTGGGGCGAAGGCGTGCCACCCAGTTGCAACATGCGTGCGGCAAAAGCGGGGTCGCGCAAGAGGGCGGTCACATCGGCATTGATGCGGACGACAATCGGTTCCGGGGTTCCAGCCGGAACACAGAGGCCGGCCCAGCCGATTGCCTCGTAGCCCGGCAGGGTCTCGGCGATGGCCGGCACTTCCGGAAGCTGCGGCGCCCGCGCGGCGGAGGTGACGCCGAGGGCCTTGATCCGGCCGGAGCGGACATGCGGCAATGCGCTCGCGACGCTGTCGAACATCATCGGGATGTTCCCTGCGATCAGGTCCGCCATGGCCGGGCCGCTGCCGCGATAGGGCACATGGGTCAGGCGCACCCCGGCACGGCTGCAGAATAACTCCGCCGACATGTGCTGTGAGGTGCCGGGACCACCGCTTCCGTAGTTGATGCCCCCTGGGTCCGCCTTCGCCGCGGCGAGCAGCGCCGGCACGTCCTTCGGCGCGAAGGAGGGGTGCGCCACGATCATCAGCGGCACGGTGAAGACCGTTGTGATGTAGTTGAAGTCGCGCTCTGCGTCATAGGGCAGGTTGGGAATGACGCTGGGGTTGATGCCATTGGTGCCGCTGGTCGAGGCGACGATGGTGTAGCCATCCGGCGCCGAGCGGGCGCCGGCCTCGGTTCCCACCACCCCTGCACCACCGGCACGGTTCTCCACCACCACCCGCTGCGGCCACTTGCCAGACAGTTCGTCCGCCAGGACGCGCAGGATGGTGTCGGTCGCCTGCCCCGGCGGGAAGGGGATGAGGAAGCGGACCGGCCGGGTGGGCCAATTGTCCTGCGCATTTGCAGCGCGGAGGGCAGGAAGGGCCAGGGCGGCACCCATCAGGGTGCGGCGGCTGGAACGGTTCGTCATGGCGGGGCCTCCGGAAACTTTGCGCCGGGATAGGCAGGGCGGGGCCCACGAGCAAGCTATGGAACTCGCATAGCCGTTCCGCACAAGAATATTACCCGCACGCGGCCGGGGCGGAACCTTAGCGTTTCCCGGATTCTCGGCAGGCTGCGAAAGACACTGATACTGCCCCCGTTTGGCCGGCAACGCCGCCGCTGTTGTAGCGAGCGACAAGGTCTATCGCTGAACGCGCTGCAACCCCCACGTCGGTCGTGGCCTTGTAGCGGGAGCGCAACTAGGCGCGGGGAACGCATGCTCAGCAGGATCTGGAAGCTCATCAAGGACGCCGTCTCGGGCTTCGTAGAGCACGAGGCCATGACGCGCGGCGCCGCCATCGCCTGCTACACTCTCTTCTCCATTGCGCCGCTCCTGGTGGTGGCGGTGGCCATCGCCGGCTTCTTCTTCGGGCAGGACATGGTGAGCGACGCGGTTTCGGCGCAGCTCACCGGCCTCGTCGGCAAGGAAGGGGGGCAGGCAATCGAGGAGGTGATGAAGGGCAGCTCGGATGACACGAGCGGCAAGGGATTCGCGGCGCTGATCGGCTTCGGCGTCCTCTTTATCACGGCATCGGGCGTCTTCGCGGAGCTGCAGGGCGCGCTCAACGTCATTTGGAGGGCGGAGGCGAAGCCGGTTTCCGTCACTGCGCTGGTGAGGGCGCGGGCCCTGTCGATCGGGCTGGTGGGGGCTACGGGCTTCCTGCTGCTCGTCTCGCTGCTGGTCAGCGCCATGATTTCCGCCTTCAGCGGCTGGATCACGGGCTTTCTGCCAGCGCTGGAAATCCTGCTGAAGGCGCTGAACTTCCTGGTCAGCTTCGGCCTCGTCGCGCTGCTGTTTGCCGCCATCTACAAAATCCTGCCGGACCGGCATCTGGCATGGCGAGACGTGGCGGTGGGCGCGGTCATCACCGCCTTCCTGTTCAGCATCGGGAAGACGGTGATCGGCTGGTATATCGGCGGCAGCGGCCTGGCCGAGGATTATGGCGCGGCCGGTGCGCTGATCGTGGTGCTGCTGTGGGTCTATTACTCCGCGCAGGTCTTCCTGCTCGGCGCCGAGTTCACCCGGGCCTGGGCAGCGCGGGAGGGCGGGTGGAAGGGCCGCATGCGAACCAGCGCCCCCGAGCCGATCGGCGCCGACGCGCCTTGAGGAACCGGCCCGCCGCCCGCAGATAGGCCAGCATGGCCGACAGCACCGTATCCGACAGCACCATACCCGACTTCTTCGCCCGCTTTCCCATGCGCGCGATCCGCAGCGAGGCGCTGGACGGCGCCCTGGAGGATGCCGGGGCCCCTTCCCTCACCCTGCTCTTCCTCTGGGGCTTCAACTGCCCGAATTGCGACGTGGCGAAGCGCGCCATCCTCCTCTCGCCCGAGCGCTTCCAGTGGGACCAGGTCCGCTGGCTGCACAGCAATGTCTATGACGATCCGGAGATGGCCAGCCGCTTCGGGCTGCACGGCGTCCCAGCCTTCTTCGTATTCCGTGGCACGCGCCGCATCGGCCGGATCACCGGCTGGCCGGGCGCGGAGCCCTTCACCCGAGCTATCGCCGAGCAGCTGAGCTGAGGCTCCGAACTGCCCCGGGATAGTTCGGAGCAATCGCGGTGTTCGACCCGCCCATCCCGGCAAAAGGCTTTGCTCTTCACCTAGCCTGACACAGGCGGCACGCCGGCCTGAGGTGCCTCTCTAGCCTTCCCGCGCGATGCGGCGGCAATGCTCCAGCGCCGCCTCGATGAGGTTGTCGCTGGCCTCCGGCGTCCGGAAGGCGGAATGGGCGGCCAGCGTTGCGTTCTCGACCTTCGAGAGGAAATGCCCCGCCGGCAGCGGCTCCTCCGCATAGACATCAAGGCCGATATGGCCGATCGCGCCGCTCTCCACGGCCTTGGCCAGCGCCGCCTCGTCCGTCAGCGCGCCGCGGGCGGTGTTCACGAAGATCGCGCCCTTGCGCATCTTCGCGATACGCTCGGCGGAGAGGAAGCCACGCGTCTCGTCGCTCAGCAGCAGGTGCATGGAGACGACGTGGCTTTCGGCCAGCAGCGTGTCGAGATCGGTGAACTCCACCCCGGACGCCTCGCGCACCGTGCGGTTCCAGGCCAGCACCCGCATGCCGGCGCCGTTGCAGAGCCGCGCCATCTCCGCGCCGATGCCGCCGAAGCCGATCAGCCCGACCGTCTTGCGCGTCAGCTCCACGCCATCGGTCCGCAGCCATTTCCCGGCGCGGATGCCGCGATCCATGAAGGCGATGCCCTTGGCCGAGGCCCACATCAGGGCGAAGGCCATCTCCGCCACCGCCGTGTCGCCATAGCCCTTGATGATATGGACCTGGATGCCGCATTCGGCCTCCAGCTCCTCCGGATTCATGTAGCTGCGCGCGCCAGTGCCGAGGAAGACCACATGCTTCAGCGTCGGCACCTGCTTCGCGATCGCCAGCGGCAGGGCGGTGTGGTCGATGATGGCGATGTCATGCCCGGCCAGCACGGCGGGAAGCTGATCAGGGGTGATGTCCGGCTGGCGGTTCACCGTCACCGGCATGTCGGCCGGCCGGTGCAGCTTCTCCATCACATCCGCCAGGGCACCCCCGGCATCGACGAAACAGGCGCGCAACGCATCCTCCTCTTTCTGACTCTTGCTGGCCCAGGCCAGCGGCTCAGGCCTGGCGCGGCCAGGCGAACATCAGCTCATGCTTGTTGTAGGCGCCATGGAAGACCATCCCATCCGGGATCGCCGCAAAAGCGGCTGCGGTCTCATGGTCCGTCTCGCCCTGGAACTTGATGGTGACGACGATGTTCTTCGCCGCCCCCGCCTCCATCCAGCGCCGCACCAGCCCCAGCAGGCGCGACGGGTAGCAGATCACGTCGCTGAACAGCCAATCCACCGGGAAGGGATCGAGGCCGAAGGCGCTTTCCTTCCGCACCGTCACATTCGGCATGGCGGCGACGATGGGGTCCATCTCCGCCTTGTCCACGGCCGTCACCTGGGCGCCCAGCTCCGCCAGGGCCCAGCTCCACCCGCCCGGCACGGCGCCCAGGTCGAGGCAGCTTGCGCCCGCTGCCGGCCAGCGGCCGAGGCGGGTCAGTGCCTCCCACAGCTTGAGATAGGCGCGGCTGGGTGGCCCCTCCCGGTCCTCGACGAAGGCGGGGGTGCCGTTGACGAAGGGGCTGCTCTTGGTCGGGCTTGCCAGCAGCCGGTCCGGCGCAAGCAGCGTCCAGGCCCCGAGATGGGAGGCAGGCGGGGTCTGGGGGAAGACGATCGGCTTTGGCCGCAGCACCGGCAGGGCGTCCCGAATCAGCGCGGCGCGGCGGTGATGCGCCACGTCCAGCAGGCCCCAGTTGCGCTGGATCGCGCGCAACGCATCGGCGGCGGCCTTGATGGAAGGCACCGGGATTTCCCGTGGCGCATCCCACACGTCCAGTGCCCAGGGGGCGGCGTTCGAGCCTTCCGGCACGGGATCGGGGGAGAGGGCGAGCGGTCCGTGCCAACCGGCGACCCGGTGCCCGGCGCGGCGCAGATCCTCCGCCAGCTCCGCCTCGAAGCCCTCCGCCGCCAGATAGGCGGAGCGGACCGGCCCCCGCAGCCCGGTGCCACTCACGAGCGGTGCAGCACCGCCGAGGCGGCCAAAAGCAGCCAGCCCAGCATCAGCAGCATCCCCCCCATGGGCGCGACCGAGCCGAGGCTGCGCCCGGTCAGCGCCACATACCAGACGGCCCCGCAGAACAGGATCATGCCTAGCAGGAAGGCGGCCCCTGCCCCCTGCACCGCCCAGCCGCCCCACCGGCCAGCCAGGATTCCGGCGGCGATCAGGGCCAGGGCGTGCCAGCCCTGCTGCGTCAGCGCGTTGTCGACCATGCGGGCGCGGGCGGGGTCCAGCGTCAGCCCATGCGCCGCATAGGCCGAGAGGGCGACGGCGAGGAGGCCGGCCAGGGAGCCGGCCGCGATCCAGATGCGGTCCATGGCAGGGGGTTAGCAGAAGGCCGGGGGCCGGGGGAGCCTTGCCGCATTCCGGCGCGATGCTTCCGCCGCGGAAAGGCTAAGTTCACGCCACCCCATCAAGGAGGAAGGACGCGTGCTGGATCACCTCGGCATCACGGTCTCGGACCTCGGCCGCAGCCGGCGCTTCTACGAGGCCGCGCTGCACCCGCTTGGCTATCGGTTCACGCATGGGCATGCGGATGCCGCCAGCTTCGGCGTGGCGGACGGGCATGGAAAATCGCTCGATCCCGGCGGCGACTTCTGGATTACCCAGGGCACGGCTGCGCCGCCACTCCCGCATTTCGCCTTCAGCGCGGCCTCGCGGAAGGCGGTGGATGCCTTCTTCGCCGCCGCGCTGAAGGCCGGCGGAGTGGACAACGGGGCGCCGGGCCTGCGGCCGAAGTACCACGCTAACTACTACGCGGCCTTCGTGCTGGACCCGGACGGCTACAACCTGGAGGCCATCTGCCATGCGGCCCCTGGCGCGGTTCCCTGAACGGGATGGCCCGTCAGAAGGACGCCCTCCAGCCCAGCACGGCGATGACGGCATCGGCCTTGTCCTCCCGCCTCTCGCCACCGATGCTGCGCTGGTAGCCGACATCGAGGCGGAAGTTCAGCGGCAGGTCGCGGCCCACCGAGGCTTCGATGTAGGTTGCCCGGGGCACGGTGTTCTCGCTGCGCTTCCGCTCGTCGCGCTGGAAGCCGACGGTGGCGCGCCAGGGGCCATGGCGTGTCTGGGCGCCGATGGTGGTGAAGCGGCGGCGCTCGCTCACCGTCACCGGCTCGGACTCCCCTGTGCCCATGCTGAAGGCGTCCAGGATTTCCGGACCGGCTTCGCGCGGGTTCCCGCCGGCCCCACGAAACTGCACGAACTCGCCAAAGAGCAAGGTTCGGAGCTCCTCGCTCCAACGGATCTCGTGGCGGAGCCCGGCGGCGAAGCCCGTCTCGCGCTTCGTGCCATCCACGCCCGGCCCACGGGAGAGGAAGGCCAGGTGGTAAGAGGTGTTGGGCAGGAAGGGCATTTTGTCGCCATCGAGGGCGATGACGAAGTTGTCGAACTGCCCGGTATTGCCCGGCCCGCCCTGGCGGCGCGAATTCCGGGAGAAGCGCTCGAAGTCGCCCTCACAGCAGCGCTTGCGCGTGAAGGCCGTCTCGCTGAGGGGGCTCGTGTCGAAGGCGAATGCGGCAACTGAGATGTCGTGCTCGCCGAACCGGACGTCGGAGACATAGGTGGCGGTGCCGCCGATGCCGAGGCTCTCCTTGATGAGGTAAGTCTCTTCCGCGCGGACATCCATCAGCAGGCCCGGGAAATCATGATGGCCGCGCCCGAAAGGGGCAGAGAACTTGCCGCCATAGAGGGTCAGGCGATCTGTTGGCCGCCAGTCCAGACGCAGTTCCTCGATGAAGGCGGCCTGGTAGCGGAAGGCAGTGGTGCCGCCATTCGGTTCCACCTCGCCGACGGGCTCTGTCTCGATGGTGGTCTGGATCGACCATTCCGGTGAGAGGAAAAGGCCGGCCGAGATCTCGCCACGCATGAAGATGTTGGTCCCGCGCTGGCGGCGATCCGTGGCGGAGGTCGTGGACTGCGAAAAGATGCGCGCGTCCATTTCGCCTGATATCTGCGGGTAGAGGTTCACTCCCGTGCCCGAGGGCGGGTCGGCAAGCTGGGCAGCGGCCGGCAGAGCGACGAGGGAAAGAGCAGCGATGAGGCTGGGCAGGGCACGCATCAGGCGTCCCCCCGCATCGCCGGCACGATCAGGCCGGTGTTGTGGCGAATCAATGCCTCGTAGCTCGGCGCCGGGCCATCCGGAGGCGAGAGGGAGTCGGAATAGAGGCGGCCGCGCACCCGCACGCCAGCCTCGCGCGCCAAGCGATCCAGCGTGCTGGTGCTGGTCATGTTCTCTACGAAGACGGCGGAAATTCCCTCGGCCCTCACCTGGCGGATGAGGCCGGCAACATCGGCGGCCGAGGGCTCGGAATGCGTGCTGACGCCCTGGGGTGCGAGGAACTGGATGCCATACGCATCCCCGAAATAGCCGAAGGCGTCATGGCTGGTCAGAACCTTGCGTCGCGCCTCAGGCACGGCGGCCACCGCTGCGCGCGTCTCGGCATCGAGCGTTCCCAGGCGGGCGGAGTAGGCTGCCGCATTGCGGGCATAGAGGGTGGCGTTGCCCGCATCGGCGGAGGAAAGGCCAGCCGCGATGTTGCGAACATAGGTCTGCACGTTGCGGGGGTTCCCCCAGGCATGCGGGTCGGGCGTCCGGCTGGGCTGGACCGCATGGGGCCGCCGGCGGCCCGCCCCACCACCATGGGAGTGGTCGTGGCCAGCTTCGGCAGCGCGGATCGTGACGCCATCGCTTGCGGTGGTGGTGACGCCGCGGAAGCCCGCGGCATTCGTGAGGCGTCCGAGCCAGTCATCGAAGCCGAGGCCGTTGCGGACCAGCAAGGCAGCGCCGCGCAGCTTCTCCGCATCGGACGGGCGCGGCTGGAAGTCATGGGCGTCCCCATCCGGACCGACGAAGACGCTGAGCGCAAGCGGCCGGTCCCCCGCCACCTGCCGAACCAGGTCGCCAAGGATCGAGAAGGTTGCGACGACCGGCAGCGTCGTCTGGGCACCGGCCTTGCGGAGCGCGGGCAGCGAAAGGGCGGCGGCGAAAAGGGCGCGGCGCTGCATCCTCAGTCCTCAATCTACGTTATAACATAACATACCGGGCGCAGAGCGGCTTCGCAAGGGCTCCAGTGCGCCGACGCCGTGACGACTTCTTCCGGCGGCAGAGCCCGTGGCACCCGGGGCTGAAAGCCCTCCCGGAACCTCCTCGCCGCGGGGAGGCACCAAAATCCCTAGCGGTCTCGGCGCCAAAGACGCCGCAGGCGGTCCCACCAGCCCCCGCCCTGGCTGCGCTTCGCGATGCTGCCATGGGTGGCATGGGGCCTGCGCGCGGGCGGCGGCAAGGCGCTGGCGACGGTATGCCGACCCGAATCCCGCAAGGCGATTAGCCGCAGCTCCAACGCGATCACCCCCGCCACCGCCTCGGGCGGCTGGGAGGCGGCGAGCTGCTCGGCGGTGACACCGGCATCCTCGAAGGCCTCAGCGCGGCGGAGGGCATCGACCACGCGCACGGTCTGCTCCGCATCCAGCGGTGGCCCGGCGCGCCAGAGGGCGACGGCATCGCCCCGCCAGGCGCGGGCCAGATCAGGCTTACGGGCATCATCCGCCGCCCAGGCCGCCTGCAGCGTCGCCTCGGCGGCGGCATGCAACGCGCCCGTCTCCTCGAGCACATAGGCATAGCCAAGGAAGCGTCGGGCCAGCGGCGGATGGGCGGTATCGACGATCAGGGCGCGGAAGGGCGCCGTGCCCACCGCCTCGATCGCAGCGGGATGGGCATGGGCGATCTCGGGCGCGACATAGCTGCAATGGGGGCATTGCTGCAGCCAGGAGGCCATGGTGCTCCGCAGCGGCTCCCCGGGGCGCAGGTCGAGGTCCGGCGCGCCCTCGGGTGGGAATGGGCGGAAGCGAGCCTGGCGGCTTTCGGTGCCGCAGACGGCGCAGCGAACCTCCGTCAGGCGCGCGCCAGTGCCGCGCGGCCCCGGCTGGGGACCGTTCCGGGCGGCGTCGAACGGGCCGGGGATGGGACGTGGCATCGATGACAAGTTAGGTGCGCGAAGGCTCCGCGCGAAGGGGCTGTGGAAAAGGCTCTCCCAGGTTGGCCGGACCGTTGCACACGGGCCATCGCTTGCGCCAAAGAGGGACCATGCCGCGTGGCGACCTTTTCCCCGATATCGCACCCTATGAGACGGGACTGCTGCCGCTTTCCCATGCCGGCGCAGGCGGGCCGGCGCATGTCATGTACTGGGAGCAGGTGGGAAACCCGCGCGGGCAGCCCGTGCTCTTCCTCCATGGCGGCCCCGGGGCCGGGGCCGGGGCCGTGCATCGGCGCTTCTTCGACCCGCTGCACTGGCGCGTGGTCATCTTCGACCAGCGCGGCGCCGGGCGCTCCCGCCCCCTGGGGGAGCTGCGGGACAACTCCACGCCGCATCTGGTGCAGGATATCGAGACGCTGCGGCGCTTCCTGGGCATCGAACGCTGGCTGCTCTTCGGCGGCTCCTGGGGATCGACCCTCGCCCTGGCCTATGCCCAGGCGCATCCGGACCGGGTGGCGGGCTGCGTGCTGCGCGGGGTGTTCCTCGGGCGGGCGGATGAGGTGGACTGGTTCCTCTACGGCCTCCGCCGCGTCTTCCCCGATGCCTGGGCCTCCTTCGCCGAGCATGTGCCGCCGGAGGAGCGGGGCGACCTGCTCGGCGCCTATCTGCGCCGCCTGACCGATCCGGACCCCACCGTGCACATGGCCGCCGCGCGGTCCTGGAGCAATTACGAAGGGCTGTGCAGCACCTTGATGCCGAGCCCTGAGACGGTCGCCTCCTTCGCGCAGGACCGCTCTGCCCTCGGGCTTGCGCGGATCGAGGCGCATTATTTCGCCAACAACCTCTTCCTGCCACCCGAGGGGCTGCTGGCGGGAATGCACCGTCTGTCACATGTGCCAGCCGAGATCGTGCAGGGGCGCTACGACATGGTTTGCCCGCCAATCTCCGCTTTCGAGCTGGCCGAGGCCTGGCGCATGGCGCGGCTGACCGTTGTGCCGGATGCCGGGCATTCGGCGCTGGAACCTGGGGTGCGGACCGCCCTGGTCTCAGCGGTGGAACGCTTCCGGCGGCGGTAGCGGCCGGCCCGGCTCCGGCGGTCCGCCTCAGACCGTCCGCTTCAGCCAGGCCGATGCGGCATCAATGGCGCGCCGCGCAGCCGGGACATGGTCCCGCGCCCGCAGGAAGCCGTGGACGGTGCCGGGGAAGGTTTCGTCCTCCACAGATACGCCCGCGGCACGCAAGGCGGCGGCCATGTCACGATTCTCGTCGGACAGCACGTCCAGCTCGGCGATCTGTATCAGGCAGGGTGGCAGGCCACGCAGATCGGCCCGGGCCGGTGCGGCGAAGGGGGAGAGTCGATCCGCCGGATTGGGCGCGTAGCAATCCCAGTAGAAGCGCATCTTCTCCCGCGTCAGGCCGTAGCCGTCGGCGAATTCGGCATAGCTGGGCGTGGCCATCCGGTCGTCGAAGACACCGTAGTTCAGCAGCAGCCCACGCAGTTGCAGCGTGGGGTCCGACTGGCGCAGCAGCAGCGCCGTGCCCAGCGCCAGGTTGGCGCCGGCGGAATCGCCACCGAGCACGATGCGCGTACCGTCCAGCCCCCATTCGGCGCCATGCGCGGCGACCCAGCGGGCAACGGCCGCCACCTCCTCCAGCGCCTGGGGGAAGGCGGCTTCGGGGCTAAGGGCATAATCCGGGCCGATCACGGCGCAGCCGGCGCCCGCGGCATAGCTGCGCATCAGCGGGTCATGCGTGTCGATGCTGTTCCACACCCAGCCGCCGCCATGCAGGTAGATCAGGACAGGCAGCCGCGCATCCGTGCGGGGGCGGTGAAGGCGGCAGAGCAGACGGCGGCCGCGAACGGGGAGCCACTTCTCGGCACTCTCCTCCATGCGGGGCTTGGGGCTGGACAAAGTCATGTTCAGGGCATCGTTCACGGCACGGGACGCATCGAGCGGGCGTTCCAGCCGCTGCGGCGGGAGACCGGCGGCGCGGGTGGCCATCATGTCGGTGAAAGCGGCCATGGCGGGGTCGAGGCGGGGATCTTGCGGCATGGCGGGAGTGGAGGCCGGTTTGCGGCCAGGCTCAAGGGGTCAGGGCTTTGCCGGCCGGAGGCTGGGCGCTAAAGTGAGGATGGCTCGTCTCCGTAGCTCAGCAGGATAGAGCACGGGATTCCTAATCCCGGGGCCGTGGGTTCGAATCCCGCCGGGGACACCACTTTTTTAAGGGCTCGCAGCAGTCCAGGCAGTTTGCGGACCTTTTGCGGACCCATCCTTACTGGCTGAAAGCGGGTCCGCCTTGCCGTTGAGAGTGCAGCGATGAACGTCACCCCCCACCACTTTCTGCCGACGTCATCAGCCCCAGAGATCGTCGTGGAGCGCAGAGGGCCGGGTTCAGCCGGCTGGGGCTGGCGTCTTACCAGGGATGATCAGACCTTCAGGACGAGTGCCGGGAGCTACCGCAGCGCCCAGGATGCCTATGAGGCTGCCCAGGCAGAACTCGGGCGAGGTCCGCGGCCGCGCTGAGATCGCGGTATCAGTTGCAGCAAGACAGACCTAGGGCGTCGGGATGGGAACAAGCTGCTTCCGCCAATGTGCATCGAACAGGCCGAGTTCCTTGGCGCGCTCCGGCGAGAGCACAGTCGATTTGATGCCGTGCGCTGTCTCGTACTCAACGAGGACCCGCGCCCAGTGGTCTGATTGCGGGTCCGCCATGCCCTCCACCAGGAGAAGGCGGGCATAGCCTTTTGGAGGCCGGGCCGTAGCCATGAGGGAAGTTCCTGAAGTTCGCTGTTACCTGGTGCAGGCCCTAGAGGCGCCGCTGTGGTGTAACATTCACCTCGGTTACCTTGTCGGCTCGGCGTGAACAGCGGGGTGACGTCTCGTTACCCCCTTCACCTTTCCCGGCTCCTCAGACTGCTCGGACCCGGCTGCCGCCGCGCCTACCCAACTGCCGTCCAGAATAGGTCACTGGCAACCGTGAGCATGATGATCGCGGTGACCATGAGGAGCAGCGCGACCACCGCCAGCACCCTCATGTCGAAGCGTTGTTCCCGGCTGAGTTTACCCATCGCCAGTCTCCTCAGGGTCGCCTCGTTGTCGGCATTTCTTCCTGCGGAACACTAAGCCTGCCAGCGGTACTTCCTCACTCGAATTCCGCTCCGGGGGCGGGACACAAACGCGAGGGCTTAGCAGAACCCGCCATCACCCTTTGAGCGGGAGCAGATCCTCTGCGAGCTTCATCACATGCTGGATCTTCGCCACGGCTCTCTCCTGCGCGGCGCCGGCGTATTCAGGCGGGCCGGTGGTGATGACATCATGAAGCATGACCAGGTCCGTCATCTTGCCGAGCTCGGTCTGCAGGAAGCCGTGGGGGTCTGGCGCGGTGGACGCCAGCCACGTCCAGAGCCGCGCGATCATGATCCGGAAGACGGCCATGTCGGCCGAGATCCGCACTCCCGTTGGGTCGGAGTATTCGGAAAGGTCCGCCATCGGCCGATGCCCATGCGCGCGTAGCCCACGCTGAGGGTGGGGAAGCGGTCCGCGCTACCGCTGCTCTCCGTCCTCACCCGCGTCCCCGGAGGCGTGTTCAGGAATTCCACCTCCAGCCGGTGCTTACCGTCGCGGCTCCCTCCCGGTACCGACGACGGCCCCCAGAGGCTCGGCAGCGGCTGCCGCTCTGCGCCGCCGAAGGACATTGGCCGGAAGGCCGACTGCCCGGTGTCGGGATCGATCGCCGGTGCTTGGTAGAGATTGCGAGCCCGGCCGCCCATCCGGCTCTGGCCTTCACCGAGCTCCGGGGCGGATCCTGAGTGTTCTGGAAGGCATCGGCCAGCTGGGGCAGGACACTTGCGAGGCTGCGCACCTCGCGCCGACCATTCCGCATCTCCGTCAGCGGGATCCTCATCTTCCGGAACAGCGCGACGATGTTCTTGTTCTCGCCCGACGCGCCCTCGCCCATCGCGTTCTGCAGTTCCTGCACACTGTCCGTGAAGTTATCGAGCTCCACCCCGGACATGGCTCGGGCCCCGGAGCCGAGCTCTTGCAGATCAGCGACGGCCAACCCGGTGATGGTCGACAGGCGCTGCAGTTCTCCGACTCTCTCGGCCGCAGAGTTTGCGATCAGGCGTTCCAGCTCGGCCGCAATGCGGGCGCGGAGGGAAGGGGAGAGCATTGCCCTCCGAAGTCAATGCTCTCGGGCAAGCTGGCCGGCGGAGAGGAATGAATCCCGGACCTCTCCCTTACCAAAGGAGTGGTCTGCCGCGGCAGGTAAGCCCACCTCCCTGACACGGTGGTGCTCTCGCCCAAGCTCAGCGTGATATGGGCGCAGTTAGCCATGATCCGGATGCTCCAGCATCAGGTTTGCGGTCAGGCCAGGCGCGCGGGTACCAGCCGCTCGCTCGGCCGTTCGCTCCTTGCTAAACGTCGCTATTAGTGACACTCTCCTGGCATGGCAGCAAGCGGAATCGTCGCTTTAAGCGACATTACGCCCGAGCAGTCGCGGGCGGCCCGAGGACTGCTGGACTGGTCACGTGATCAGCTCGCGGAAGCTTCTGGCATTCCGAAGCGGACGATTATGCGGTTTGAGGGGCGAGAGGCAGAGCCACGGGCTTCTACATCAACCGCCATCCGCACTGCCCTAGAGGCGGCCGGCGTAGAGTTCATCGCGGAGAACGGCGGTGGGGCGGGGGTGCGTTTGAAAGGAACTTCATCATGAGCACTCCGGTACGCGGCAAGAGACTGACCGTCCCCGCGATCCAGGCCAGGAAGGGTGGAACGCCGCTCGTGTGCCTGACGGCCTACACGACACCTATGGCTCGGGCCCTCGATCCTCACGTCGATATCCTGCTCGTGGGCGATTCACTGGGGATGGTGCTG
This sequence comes from Muricoccus harenae, assembly GCF_009848505.1. Classification (GTDB taxonomy): domain Bacteria; phylum Pseudomonadota; class Alphaproteobacteria; order Acetobacterales; family Acetobacteraceae; genus Roseomonas; species Roseomonas harenae. Next base: position 2,196 of record NZ_WWDL01000006.1, on the reverse strand, counting down.
TATGGCTTCGACAGCACCTTGCCGGTGACGCTCGACATGATGATCAACCATGGAGCTGCTGTGGTCAGAGGCAGCGAAACCGCCTGTGTGCTGGTGGATCTACCCTTCGGCAGTTACCAGGAAAGCCCCGAGCAGGCATTCCGCAGCGCCGCACGCGTTATGGCGGAGACAGGCGCATCCGGAGTGAAGCTGGAGGGCGGCGAGGAGATGGCCGCAACCATTCGCTTCCTAATCCAGCGGGGCATTCCGGTCTGCGGGCATGTCGGCCTGATGCCGCAGGCGGTGCATGTCGCCGGCGGCTTTCGCGCTGCCGGGCGATCTGAGGAGGAGGCAGCCCACGTGGCTGCAGACGCGCGTGCGGTGGCGGAGGCGGGGGCGTTCGCGATTGTGCTGGAGGGCACACTGGAGCCCGTAGCAGCTGCCATCTCCACCGATCTGCCCGTGCCGACCATTGGTATTGGCGCGTCGCCGTCCTGCGACGGGCAGATCCTGGTTTCTGAGGACGTGCTGGGGCTCTTTAGCGACTTCACCCCCCGCTTTGTCCGCCGGTATGCCGAGTTGGGCGGCATGATCGGAGATGCTGCTGCTGCCTATGCAAGTGACGTACAAGCGCGTCGCTTTCCTGGGCCAGAGCATTGCTTTCGTCCGGCGCGCGCGAAGGCGTCGAATTAGCCACAGCCGCCATCCGTGCCGCCCTGGAGGCTGCACGCGTAATCTTCGCGGATGAGAACGGCGAAGGGCCCGGGGTCAGGCTGCGGAAGTCGTTGTGAGCGCTGCCGCAACAGCAGTCCCCGGTGTGGCGTCGCCCTCAAAACGGCCGGGGCATTATTCCTAAGACTAAGGGCTCGGCGAACGCGCGTTTGAAGAACGACGTCTGATCGACTGGCGGCAGGCTCTTGGTAGCAACCCCCGCCTAAAAATCCTCGTTCCTGGCCCCGTTGTCTTCGGCGCGGCTTCCGTCGTCCGGACCGGCAGGGACGAAGGTCTTGAGGAGGAACCGCAATGACACCGATGCAGTGCCGGACGGCGCGGACAGCGCTGGGCCTTAGTATGCGTGCACTGGGAAAGCGCGCCGGGTTGATGGCAACGGCTATTAAGCGGTTCGAGGACGGCGAGATGCTTCCCTCCCTCAGCCGGCGGATGATACGTGGCGCGCTTGAGAGCGCAGGCGTGGAGTTCACCTCGGAAAATGGGGGCGCATCCAGCGTGAGCCTGGCGAAATCTGTCTCGTGAGCGCTGAACAATGGCGCCAAGCACGCGTGCTGCTGGACTGGGATAGGCCGGATCTGGTTATTCCGGCCACCATCGCTTCCCGGACGCTCAAAAATCTGGAGGAGGAGCGCTCCCGATCATTCCAGTCGGCGCGCGCGGCCATCCGCGCCGCCCTTGAGTCCGCAGGAGCGGCCGGACCACATCGCGGAGTGGGTGCGGCTGACGGAGGAGAAGGTGCGTCAACTTGACGCACCCAACGTGCAACCTGCAGGAAAGAGGCGGCTAATCGCCGTCACCGCCGCTCAAATGGCACTACGGCGCCCCGCTGGAATGATGCGTCACGTCGCTCATCACCCTCCGCCCTGGCCTTGAGCTTTGGAACCCGGGCGTGCCCTTACGCATTGCTTCGTCTTCCTTAGTGAGCCCGGTTTCCCGGGCTACCAAAGCTAGTTATCGCCGCCGCGACGTTTCAGCTTCGGTATAGCGATGTCCTTGAGGACCACCTCCGGCGCGGCCGGCGCCTGAGCGGAAGTGTCAGCGTCGTGATACAGAGCCATCCACTCGGCGAGCGACAGCAGCTCGTACCAGCCGGTCAAGTCCCTTGGAGGGATCCCGAGACCAACAAATGCCGGCATACTCAAATCTTCAGCATGCGGATCCGCTGTGACCACCAGCATCGCGCAGAGAGCATTGGCTGACGCGGCCACACTCGGGTTCAGCAAATCGTCTTGATGAGTGTCCAGCCAGCTATTCACCTGTGCTGCCTCGGCACGGAACTTGGCCCAGCGGGGCGGCCCGGAGTGGCGGGTGACGGTACTCCGCACGAGGACTACTCCGTTACCATTCACGAGGCTGTAGGTAACGTCCGCGGAGGTGGTGGAAAATCCGGTTTCGGCCGGGATTTAGGGCTTGGGTGGCCATCGGACCTGGCGGCTAGGGTGGAGTTGCGACGCTCCCACCCCTGACCGGCCGAGGACCCGATGA
>NZ_WWDL01000059.1 GCF_009848505.1 Muricoccus harenae | reverse complement strand
TCCGGCCGATCCAGAGCGCGGCTTCCACAAAGCGGCGCAGCGCTCCTTCGTCATGCTTCCACGCGAGTGGGATCCGCTGCACCACCAGCATCAGCGCCACCCATTGGGCGTCGTCCAGGCTCGTCCTAGTCATGACCGTGCCACCCTGAAACCCCTGAGAACGTCCAAGCTGGCGCGTCCGCAGACCAGATCAGCGCCGAAAGGGCTTGTCAGGCAGTCCAGTCACAGACCCTAGAAGAGGGAGCTTGCCGCGAGGTTCGGCCTCCGGAACGGAGATCTTCCGCTTGCGTCCGGCTCATTGGGACGCAACCATCGCCGCAACGAATAAGGAGGAGGTCGTCACGATGATTCGTCGCAGCATGCTGGGGTGTGCCCTTGCCGCTTGCCTCGTAGCACCCGCCCTGGCCTATCCCGACCGCACCATCACCCTGGCGACCGGCTTCGCCCCGGGTGGCTCCACCGACGTCACGGCGCGTCTGGTGGCGGACCGGCTAGGTCCCGCGCTTGGCAACGGACGGGTCGTGGTGGAGAATCGGCCCGGCGCGGCCGGCATCATTGCCAGCGATTGGCTGCGCCGCCAGACGCCGGACGGCTACACGCTGATGCTGGTGGAGGCCTCCTCCCACGCGCTCGCACCCAATGCGGTACAGGGTGGAACACGCTATGACGCTGTCGCGGATTTCACGCACATCGCGATCGTCGGCACCGGCCCGATGATTGTTGTCGCGCCACCCGCCTTTCCTGCGCGCACACCTGCCGAGGCGATCGCACGGCTCAAGGAAGCTTCGCCGGAGACCATGCCTTTCGCCTCCTCCGGCGTCGCCTCCATGCCACACCTCTCGGCAGAGATGTTCGCCTCCGTCATCGGCGTCGGTGGCCGCCTTCCGCATGTGCCCTACCGGTCCGGCGGGCTCATGGTGGAGAGCATTGCGCGTGGCGAGACCCAGTGGGGCGTCGCCGTCCTGGCCTCCGCTGCCGGCCAGGTGAAGGACGGGCGCGTGCGGGGCCTGGCAGTGACAGGCCTCGAGCGTTTTCCCTCCTTCCCCGATATTCCCACGCTGAACGAGTCCGTCCTGCCCGGTTTCGACCTTGAGAACTGGTTCGTCATCATCGGTCCGCGCGGGATTCCGCCCGAGATCACCACGCAGCTCAATCGCGCTATCCGCGCGAGCTTGGCCGAGCCTGGGCTGCGCGAGCGGCTGCTGGTCGCCGGCGTCGCGCCCTGGACGCGGCCGAACGAGCCCGCTGATGCCGAAACCTTCCTCCGCGCCGAACTCGTGAAGTTCCGCGACGTCGTCGCGCGCACAGGAGTACGCCTGGAGCCCTGATGCCAGCCCGCCTCGTCTAACGCCGGCCTGCCGGTGGAGCGGAGGATTCCCGCCCTGCTCCAAGATCGTGGAGGCAGGCAGTTTGGCCTTGGAGAGCCACTGCATTCTCCGGCGAGGACGACGCCGTTCGACCGGGCCAGCTAACCATGGCGCGGTCGAGGGCGGCGCTGATGAACATGCAGCGCAGCCCGTCACCGGGTCGCCCGCGCGACGTGGGGCAGGTGAGCCGCAATGGGGGCAACATGTATCAGCACGGCGATGCTCCCCCCTGGGCCGGAATGGCCTCTCCTCGTCGTTGGCCTCGACGCCCGCGATCAACTTGCCGCTCACATATGCGGGTGCGCGCCGGGTGAAGTACTCAACAAAGCGGGCGAGTTGTAGGCGGGGCGCCTCCCGGGCCCGGCCGGCGATGGCCAAGCCGACGGCGGCAGGAGTGGCGCAGCCCCTTGGGTAGAGGCGAGAGCGGTTCATGCGTCCGCTGCCAGTTCTGTGAGCATGCTGTCGCTGTTCAGGCTGCCGCAACGGTCGCGTTCCCCCGATACGCGACGGTGCCGCCCTAGCACGCGGAGTCAGGTTCGGGCTGTCCCGTGGTAGGGGGTATCCCGGCCTCGCGAGGAGGTGGCCCGCACTTTGGAGTGATGCGGACAGTAATCCGTAGCGGCAGAATCGGGAAAACCCTAACATATGCAGGGGGATACCGGGGAAATCTATAGTGGGAACTCAACTGGCATACGCGCCCAGCGCGTCCATGCATGACGTGATCCCGGGGAGCGTGCCGGAACTGGAGCGGCTTCCGGATGGCTGGGTCAGTGGGCGAAGCTGCGACATAGGCGGGCTGCCGGGGCAGACGGTACGCGTCGACTACGTACTGCTGCACCCGCGGCTCGGTGTGGCGCTTATCGAGATGGGGAAGCTCAACGGGGATGCGGAGGACGTCCTGCGTCGGCGCCTGACGGAGGCGCGGTTCGACGCGATCTTCCCCGGCCACCTGCCGATCCTGCACGGAAGTGTCGACGAGTCCGAATTGCCGTCGCTCACGGAAATCCTTATCGAGGAGTTCGCCGGTCTACCTCCGTTGAGCCTGGCGGGCGGTGATGCCTGGGTCGAGACGATGGGGCACATCGTGGTGCCGGCGGATGGGGTCTGGACTGACAATCGGGAGGGAGCGTCCGCCGGACTGGGCGGGAGGCCTCCACGCCGACCTGCGGGAAGTGGTCCGGCCCGGATTGTACCTCTTCGCCTCGTCCACCCGGCTCCGCCGTCCAGCGCACAGAGTCCTCATGCTGAGGAGGATGAGACCAAGGAACTGGTCGGATGGGAGGAGCGAGGCGAGCAAGACGATTCTGAGCGTGCCTGGCCCCGTGGGGCGGCCGAGAGCGTGGCCACCCTCGCGGCGGTCGCGTTGGTTGCGGTCGTCGTTGCCGTCGGCTGGGAGAGCAGTCCCTACGACAGGCCCCACATCCCGCCCTCCTCACCATCGGCGGGCGCGGCGCCTGCCCGGGAAGTTGTCCAGCAGGCATGGCCGGCGGGGGCTGCCGAGGCGATGGTTGTCCGGGGGAAAGAACAGGCCTCGGACGATGAAACGGCCGCTCTTTCCGCATCGTCCAAGCCCTTAGCGCCGGCAGCAATCCTTCCTGAAATGCCGCCGGAGGCCGTGGCCGCAGCTGAGGCTTCCCTACCGTTGCCTCTGCCTGCGCCACCGAGAAGGACGGAACGTACCGCCACACCTTCCGCCCCCAGGGCCGCTCCAAGGGCAGTCCGACACCGGGCCGGTAATGGCGACCGGGGAAGCGCGGAGAGAGCCAGGGTCATCCGAGCGACCACTCAACATCGGCGCGGCGCGCATCGCTAGGCGGACGCCGCTTGAGCGGGTCTGGGACAGCCGATCCTGTCCGCGAAGGTAGCTCTGGCAACTCCAGCTTCAGGTTGACCCTGCCCCTTTTCAGTGGACACGGGTTAGGGCCTACGCGGCCGCGGCGATTGGCTGCATTTCGGTTGGGGCTTTGGGTCGATGGCCGCCTTCGAAGGCGCTTGCGGGGGCGTGCTGTCTCGGGAACGACACCAAGGTGGGAGCAGCGTCTCTATCGCTGCCGTAGTGTAGTCCGTTCCGGCGACGGCCTGCCTCATGACATTGAGAAACGGACAAACCGCCTGTTCCAACGAGTCTGCAGTCCAGCCAGCCCCACGGTCTCAGCAACCGCTCCGAATCGGCCCTGTAGCCTGCAGGGCCATCACGGCCGAATCACCGCGCTTTGACAAAACCTGTGCTAGGCGGGAGGGCAAGCGGCTGATCGCCGCCGAGCCGCGCCGTCGTGTCCAAAGGCACGTCTGCATCGGTGTGTCAGCCCAACTCCCTCATCGGGTGGTACAGGCGTGCGAAGAGTTCGGCCAGTTCCTCGTTTCCGCAAGGCGTGGCGCCATCCCGCGCCTGTTGGACGGCCCCAGACAGCCTATTGGCCGCATTCTATGCCGCTGTGCTGTTGTGCTGCCAAGCAGTGTGAACCAGCGCCTTGCCCGCGTGGCTAATCGGGCAGCATTCCCGACGTCGCTATGAACTCTGTCGCCTCGAAGAGGGCAAGGTCCTCGCGATCAGGGCCACTCATATGGATCGCCTCTCGGACAGCGGATTACGGGGTTGTACGCGCGAGCATCGCCTGGCCCGTTCGTCCTGGTCGGATACGATCAATCCGTCCACTCCACTGCGGGCAAGCAGCTGCGACATCGAACGCGCTCGGCTCGCCGCCGTGTTACGGCGCTTCGTTGTGCATCAGCTCCGGACCGGCCACGGCCACCGGCACAACCGCCAGATGCCGGACCATGGCGATCCACTGCTCCAGCACCGCCTCGCTGTCCGATTCGTCATGATTGAAGCCACGATGCACCGCCATACCGCGCAACAGGCATAGGTTGATGTGCTGAAAGGCGTCGTCCTCCCGTAGCCCGGAAAAGCGCAGCACCTCGCGCCACACGGCCCCGCGGCGCAGCGCCCAGTTGTCCAGCGCTTCCCGCAGGCGTTCGCCCAGGCGCGTATCGGCCCGCGCAGCCATCATGAGTTCCAACGCCGCCACATAGCTGGGCTGGCCGAAGATCTCCCGCCAGGCGAAGCGCAAATAGGTCTCGAGCGGAACGCGCGGCGGGTCAGTGGTTCCGAAGGCGGCGATGCGCGCCTGCTCCCAATTTCCCAGCAGGTGTTGGAAGGCTCCCACCAGCAGATCTGCCTTGCTGGAGAAATGATGTGTCTGCGCTCCGCGAGACACGCCGGCCCGCTTCGCGATCATTGGCGTGGAGAGGCGCTCGTACCCCACCTCACACAGCACATCGAGCGTTGCCTGGCATAGGCGCTGGCGCATCTCAGCCGAGCGCTGCGCCTGGCGTCCTGGCCGCCCCGCCCGAGCGGCCGGCCGGGTGTCCTCGTCCATCCCCACCTCTCCGCAGTGCTGATCCGCAGAGCTTGACGCAGGAAAAACAAACAGGCCAGTCTGTCTTTTCCAAGAAGCGGAAGGTTGAACACATGGCGTCTTTGGGCGAAGCCGTCCGTGGACATCGTTGGGGCCTGATGCGCGCCCTCATGGACCTCCACGGGCTGGATGCGTTGGCCTTCACCAGTGCCGACTTCTTCCAGTTCGCCACGAATTTCGGCACGGATGTGCAGACCTGGGAACGGCCCATCCTCTGTGTCGTGCCGCGCAATGGCGCCCCCTTCGCCATCCTGAATGAGCTCTCCACCCATCACTGGCGCTTCGGGATCGAGGCCGGGAAGCTCTGGGTGACGGATACGGAGACCTATGCCGAGCATCCCCGCCTGACGCGCCGCGCACCGCTGCTGCCGCAATGGCCGGAGATGGTCGCGGACCGCCTGACCCGCGCCGGCCTGGCCCGGTCGCGCATCGGCGTGGATGCGGGCAGTGGCCCGCTCTCCCGCGCCGCTGCCCTGCTGCCGCAGATGAAGCTCGAAGTTCTCACCGCCGCCTGCCGATCCCTCCGCTGGGTGAAGCATGCGGAGGAGATCGCTCTGATGCGCGAAATTGCGGCCCTGTCGGACTGGGTGCAGGAGCGCTATCGCGAGGCTATCCGGCCCGGGCGGCTGGTGCAGGAAATGGACATGTCCATGGCCGCCTTGCTGGCAGAGGAATCCGCTCGCCGTTTCCCGGGCGAGAACCTTGAGATCATGCGCTGCTGGACGCTCTCCGGGCCCGCAAGTTGCGCGCCGCACGGCGATGGCCGCTCCTCCGGCGCCCGGATCGAGAAGGGGCACGGGCTCGTCAACATTGTCATCCCGCGCGTGAACGGGCTGGTGGTGGAGAATGAGCGCACCTGGTTCTGCGGCCGCCCCACGGAGCGCCAAGCCTTCCTGTTCGAAACCGCCCGCGCTGCCAATGAAGCCGCTTGCGAGGCCGCCGTGGCCGGCCGCCCCGTGTCGGACATCGACGCGGCGGCGCAGGAGGTGATCGAACGCGCGGGCTGCGCCGACCTGATCCTGCACCGCACTGGCCATGGCATGGGCACGATGGGCCATGAGTTTCCAGAAGACACAGCCTTCAACAACCGCCCCCTCCTGGAGAACGAGGTCTATTCCGCCGAACCTGGTTTGTATCAATGGGGCCTTGGCGGCTTCCGGCACGATGATACGGTGGTGGTCGGCATGCGGCCCGAGGTGCTGACCAGGGCACCAAAGAGCCTCGCCTCGCAGACGATCGTCTGATGCCGGTCATTTCGATGACCGATCCGGCCCCGCATCTCGCCGCCGTTGCCGCCGCCATAGCGCAGCCGGATCAACCCCATGCCGCGCTCCTGGCGCTGGACCGTGCGCTGGCCGCGACAATCGGGCACAAGCTTTTCACCGTACTCGTGCTGAACCACGCGGCGGGGCAGAAGCAGCGCTACTACACCAACCAGCCCGAGGCCTACCCGGCCGGCGGCCATAAGCCGATCGAACCCATCGGCGAATACCATGAAACCGTTGTGCTGGCCGGCCGGCCGCGCTTCCTGCATAACCGCGCCGCCATCATCCGCGCCTACCCCGACCACCCGCTGATCCTCTCCGTCGGCTGCGAAAGCTCCGTGAATGTGTCGGTGCGCTGGAATGGCGAGACTCTGGGCGGGCTGAACCTGCTGGACGAGGCGGGCCGCTACCACGAGGCGCAGGCGCCGCTCCTCGTCAACTTCGCAGCACTGGCGCTGCCCGCTTTCCTACACATCACCCGCTACTGGACGGAGACCGCTCTATGAACCCCAGCACCACACGCCGCGGCGCCGGCGCCCTGCTGGCCGCGGCCTTCACCGCTCACCTCGCGCACCCGGCCCGGGCGCAGGGCGCGCCATCCTCCACGCTTCGCCTCTTCGTACCGCAGCCCCCGGGTGGCGGCACTGATGTGATCGCTCGCCTCATGGCCGAGACGATGGGACGGGTACTTGGCCAGACAGTGGTGGTGGACAACCGCCCGGGCGCCAATGGCGTGCTCGCTGTCAACGCCTTGAAGCAGGCGCGGCCCGACGGCAGCGCAGTTCTGCTCGGCGGCGTGTCGCTCTTCAGCTTTAACCCAAACCTCTACTCGAAGCTCCCCTACGACGCGACGCGGGACTTCACCTACATCGCCCCCATCGTAGACACTGCCCTCATCCTCGTGGCCGGGCCGAAGAGCGGGCTTACCACCGTCGCCCAACTCGTGGAGCGCGCAAAGGCGGAGCCGGACCGGCTGACCTATGCCAGCGTCGGCATCGGCAATTCCACGCATCTTTCCATGGAAATGCTGACCGACACCGCCGGCATCCGCATGACGCATGTGCCGTTCAACGGCTCCGGCCCCTCGCTCACCAGCGTCATGACAGGGGAGACTGATTGCATGGTGATTCCGCTCGTCACCGCCCTGCCGCAGGTCCAGTCCGGCAATCTGGCCGCGCTCGCGATGCTCACCCGCGACCGGGTGACGGCGCTGCCGCAAGTGCCCACGCTGAAGGAACTGGGGCTGGAAGGGCTGGTGATGCCGGGCTGGTATGCGCTGGTTGGCCCCGCCGGGATGCCTGAACCCGTGGTGGAGCGGATCAACGCCGCCGTCCGGGCGGCACTGGAGGATCCCAGCGTCGCCAAGGCACTGCGAGACCAGTACCTGGAGCCGATGCGAGGTAGCGCGCAATTCGTGCGAGACAGCGTGGCGAAGGACAGCGCCGACTGGGGCGCCTTCATCCGCCGACGCAACCTGCGCGTGGAATAGCACTGCCCGCTGCGCTGCTGCCGAGCAGTCCATATCACCCGAAGCTGGAGCCAGAAATGAGCCTCACACGACGCGGCTTCGGCCATGCGACGCTTGGCAGCCTTGCGATGCCCGCTCTCGCCCAGACGCCACCCTGGCCCCAGGCGGGCCCGATCCGCTTCGTCGTACCTTTTGCCCCTGGGGGCACCACGGACATCATCGCGCGCATCGTCGCGGCCGAGATGTCCCGCCGCATCGGCCAGTCCATGATCGTGGAGAACCGCCCGGGCGCGGGAGCGACCCTCGGCACGGGCCAGGTCGCACGTGCGGCACCCGATGGCTACACGCTCGTGCTCTCTGTCATCAGCGCCATGGTGGTTGGAAATGTGCTCTACGGCCCGCGTGTAACCCGGGATCCGGACACCGACTTCACGCATATCGCCATGCTGATGAGCACGCCCTATCTCTGGCTCGTCCGTCCCGACCTGCCGATCCGCAGTGTTGCGGACCTGGTGGCGGAGGCGACGCGGAAGCCGGACGGGCTCACCTATGGCACCTCCGGCATTGGCTCCATGCCGCATCTTACGGCTGTACGCTTCTGCCAGGCCGCCGGCATCTCCATGCAGCATGCCCCGTATCGCGGCGCGGCGCAGGTCGCGACCGACGTGATGTCGGGCACCCTTCCCCTGATGGTCGACAGCCTGACAGCCGCCAGTGCAAATATCCGCTCTGGCACCCTCCGTCCCCTTGCTCATTCCTGGCCCGAGCGCGTGCCGGATTTCCCTGAAATCCCGACTTTCAAGGAACTCGGCTATCCCGATCTTGTGGTGGATGGCTGGTCGGGCCTCGCCGTCCCAGCGCGCACGCCCCGCCCAATCGTCGAGAAGATCGCCGGCGCGGCGCGGGACTCCCTCGCCTCACCCGACCTCCTCCGCGGCTACAAGGAAACAGCCACAGCCCCGGGGCGGCTCTTCCTGGGAGACGCGCAGCAATACGTCCGCGACGAACTCGCCATCTGGACGCCGGTCATTCGCGCCTCCGGCGCGTCCGTGGATTGAGCTGAGGCCCAGCAGCACCTTTCCTTGACGGCGCGCCCGCATCAGCTACGGTATACACAACCGTATGCGGAGGGGATTTTGCGCCTGGCTGTCCTACCCGGTGACGACATCGGGCCCGAAATCACGGAGGCCGCGTTGCGGGTGCTGCGCGCGGCCGACGCGCGGTATGCCCTGGGCCTCAGTTTCGACATCCACGAGGTCGGCATGGCCGCCCATCGGAGGCTGGGAACCACCCTGCCGGCCGAGGCGTTCGAGGCGGCGCGCGCGGCTGACGGGATCCTGCTCGGGCCGGGTGGCATGACAGAATACCCGCCGCTGTCGGAGGGCGGGGTGAACATCCCCGGGACGATTCGCAAGCGCCTCGAACTCTACGCCAACATCCGCCCGGCGCGGTCGCGTCCTGGCGTGCCGAAGGCGATCCCAGGGCTGGATTGCGTGATCGTGCGGGAGAACACGGAGGGCTTCTACGCCGACCGCTCCCTCTTCCACGGCCTCGGCGAGTTCATGCCGACGGAGGACGTCGCGCTCTCCATGCGCCTGATCACGGCGAAGGCGTCGCGGCGAATCGCAGAGGTTGCGTTCCGCGTCGCGGCGGGGCGGCGCAAGCACGTGACGATGGTTGGCAAGCGGCACGTCCTCCAGGTGACGGACGGCTTGTTCATGCGGGAGGTGCGCGCCGTTGCGGAGCAGCACCCCGGCATCACGTTGCGCGAGATCGACATCGATGCCATGGCGGCGGACATCTACTCGCGTCCCGAGATGTTCGACGTGATCCTGACGACAAACATGTTCGGCGACATCCTCTCGAACCTCGTAAACGCGCTGGCGGGCGGGTTGGGCATGGCCTCCGCGCTGAATGTCGGGGAGCATCACGCCGCCGCCAATGCAGGACACGGCTCGGCACCGGACATCGCGGGGCGTGGGATTGCCAATCCGTCGGGGATCATCCTCTCCGCCGCGATGCTGCTGCAGCATCTCGGCACGACACGAGGCAGCAATGCCTTCGCCGCTGCGGGACACGCGGTGGAGCGGGCGCTGGACCGCGCGATGGCCTCCGCGGAGACGCGAACCCGCGACCTCGGCGGCACTGCAGGGACGGGCGCCTTCGCCGAGGCGATCTGCCGCTTCGTTGCGGACGATGCCTGACGGCGCCGCCCTCCCTGCCGCGCGGACGGCCTATGCGGCGCTGCGCGAGCGGATCCTTTCCAACGCCTATGCCCCCGGCCGGTCCGTCTCGATCGCGGAGGTCACGGCGGATCTGGGGATGAGCCGCACGCCGCTGCGCGATGCCCTGATACGGCTGGAGGAGGAGCGGTTGATCGAGCTGGTGCCGCGCCAGGGCTTCCGCGTGCTGCCCGTTCATCCCCGCGCGATGCGCGAGGCCTATGAGGTGCTGGCGGGGCTGGAAATCGCGGCGATCGAGCTCCTTACCACGCGCGGACCCGACGAGGCGGAACGCACAGCGCTGGCGGAGGTCTCAGCCGCGCTGGAGCGCACGCTGGAAACCCGCGATCTCGACGCCTGGTCTGCGGTGGACGAAAGATTCCACGACGTAATCCTCTCCTCCGCGGGGAACGAGCGGCTGCTGGAGATCGCGCGGGGACTGCTAGAGCAGACGCGCCGGGCGCGCGGGGTAACGCTGCGCCTGCGCCCGCTGCCGGAGGCTTCGACGCGCGCCCACCAGGCGCTCATTGCAGCCATCCTCGCGGGCGACGCAGCCGCGGCGCGCGATATCCACCTAAGGCAGCGCCTGCGCAGCGCGCGGGAGCTCACCGAAATCCTGGAGAGGCTGAACATCCGGGTGCTCTGAACGAACGGGAGGGAGGGAAGGAAAAATGAAGAACAAGGAGTCGAAGATTACGCGACGCACGGCGCTGGCCGCGGGTGTGCTGCTGGCCCGCCCCGCCCTGGCGCAGGAGGGCTGGCCGAACCGCCCCATCCGTGTGGTCGTCCCCTACCCTCCCGGGGGCGGGTCCGATACGGTGGCGCGCCTGATCTACCCACGCGTGTCCGCCCGACTAGGGCAGTCGATCGTCATCGAGAATCGCGGCGGCGCGACGGGCTCGATCGGGGAGGCTGCCGTCGCCCGTAGCGACCCCGACGGCTACACGTTGATGCACGATGCTGCGGCGATCACGGTGAACCCGTCCCTGCTGCGCGGCCTGACCTTCGACGTGCTGCGCGATTTTCAGCCGGTGACGCAGGCCGTGACCTTCCCGAACCTGCTGCTGGCCAGCCCCTCCGTCCCAGTCCGGACGGTGGCTGAGGTGATTGCCATGGCGAAAGCCAGCCCACGGGGCCTGGACTGGGCGTCCTCGGGCCCCGGCTCGAACCAGCACCTGGCGCTGGTGCTCTTCGCGCGCGCGGCAGGGATCACCGTGAACCACGTCCCCTATCGCGGTGGAGGCCCGGCGGTGCAGGACGTGATCGCGGGGCAGATCCCCTTCGTATTCGGCAGCGCCAGCGGCACCACGATCCATGCGCGCTCCGGCGCGGTGCGCGCCATCGCGCATACCGGGACAGGCCGGCTGGCCGCGCTACCGGACGTGCCCGCGGTCGCCGAGACCCTGGCCGATTTCGAGGCGCTTGACTGGCAGGGCGTCTTCGTCCGCCGCGGCACGCCGGAGCCAATTGTGGAGCGTCTAGCGGACGAGATCGGCGCGGTGCTGCGGGAGCCGGAGATTGCGGAGCGCCTCACCAGCCTCGGCGCGCCACCCAGCCCGATGCGGCCTGCACAGTTCGAGGCGATCGTCCGGGCTGACCTGGAGAAATGGGGCCGCGTGGTGCGCGAGGCCGAGATCCGGTTGGAGGGTTGAGGGGAGTGGCGTGATCCACCGAGGATGGTTGCCGCACCTCCACGGGCGCATAGTGCGATGACGGAGGTCCTCTGCTGCGCGGCTCGGCAGGCGAACAGGTCCGTACGGCTCTGGACCCAATCTCGCGCAGCAGGGGAAGATGAGCGCCCGAAGCTGAATCGGACTGTTGCCGACGCGGCACTGATGCGATGAACTGATGGCCTTGCTCTCCGCGCGAACCAACCCGCTGCAGGGATGGGCTCATGGATCTGGTGGATCAGCCGTCCTGTACCGCTTCCGCATGGACTGTGAACACGCTCGTGCCGCGACCGCGTCTCTCAGAGCGGCTTCGCGAGGGGCTCGCCTGCCCGCTGACCGTGATCCAGGCACCGGCCGGCTACGGCAAATCCGCCCTCCTGGCTCTCTGGCAGCGGGAGCTAGAGGCTTCGGGCCTGCCGGTTTCCTTACTAGCCCGGCCCGATACGTCGACGCTGCGCGGTGCGACGGAGCGGCAACCGCAGCAGACCGTCCTGCTCATCGACGGCCTCCAAGCGGGAGCCAAGGCGGTGCTGACCTCGGCACTGGTGGACGCCCCGCCGCCCTTCCCCATGGTTCTGGCAGTCCGAAGCCGGGCCCCGCTCCGCCTCGCGCGACTGCGTGCGATGGGGCAGCTGCTTGAGATCGGTGCGGACGAACTGCGACTGGATCATGACGAGGTCACGCAGCTCCACCGGGCCCTCTCCGGCCACGCCGCACCCGCCTACACGCTGACGGAACTGCAGGCGCGGAGCCAAGGCTGGCCGCTGGCCGTGGCCCTCCATGCACGGGCGTCGCGGAACGGTGCGGGCTTGTCACTGCATGGCGAGCACCGCGCCCTCTTCGAGTATTTCGGAGAAGAGATGTTAGCCGGGTTGCCCCGGGAAATGCGGGCCTTCCTCCTTCGCATCGCGGTTCCGGGACGGATCTGCGCGCGGCTCTGCGACGCCCTCCTGGAGGAGGAGGGCAGCCAAGCCAAGTTGGAAGACATGGTACGCGAAGGGCTCTTCCTCCAGCCACTCGATCAGAAGCGCCTTTGGTACCGGCTGCACCCGCTCTTCCTAGAATACCTTCGCAGGCTCCTGAAGGATGAGGAGCCTGCGCTGGCCAACCGGCTGACGCGCAGGGCGGCTGCCTGGTTCCACGCACAGGGGCTGGATCTGGAGGCAGGGCAGCACGCCTTCCTGTCGGGCGACGCGCGCCGCGCATACCGGCTTCTGGAGCAGGTCTGCCGCGATGTCTCGGCCAGTTCGCACGAAATCACCGACCTGGTGACGCCGGCGGGGGCAAGACGGCTGCTGGCCTTCCCGGATCTGGTCCTCTCCATTTGCTGGGTCTTGTGCAACCGCTGGCAGCTCCGCTTGGTTGACGAGTTGCTCGCCCTTCTCGAACCCCGCATCCGGCAGATGGCGCGCGGTGGGCCGGGCGAGAGGCAGGAAGCGGCACGTCTGGGCCGCCTCCTGCGCCATCGCCGCATGATGCAGGCGCTGTTCGAGGACCGCACCGCCCTCGCCGCCGAGCGCGCCGGGAACCTGCTGCCTGAGTTGCAATCGCTGCACCCCTATGTGCGGGCCAGTTTCCAAAGCGCCTGCTGGAACAGCTGGGCGTGCGGCAACTGACAGCTGTGATGGGCGCCTCCTACGGCGGCATCCTGGCCTTTCAGTGGGGCGTGACCTTTCCGGATTTCATGCGCGGGTTGGTGCCGGTGGTTTCGGCGCCGCGGACGCCGGCGCCGGCACTGCAGCAGGTGGCGGAGACGATCGCGCGTTTCTGGGAGGACCCGAACTGGCGCGGCGGACGCTATGCCGAAGCGGGCGGCATCGCCGACACGATGCGGGCGATCTGGGCTGATACGCTCCGCCTCTACGGGGCGGAGGCGGTGCTGGCGGCGCGGTTCCCGGATCCGGTGGCATGTGAGGCGGCGCTGCGGCGGATGGCGGAGGCCGGGGCTGGCTTCGACGCGAACAGCTTCGTCACGCTCGGTCTGGCAGCCTCCCACTTTGACGTCACTCACTGTCTGGGGAAGATCCGGGCAAGACCCCTCTTCGCCTTGGCACGGACAGACGCCGTCTTTCCATGCAGTCTAGCGCCGGACATCCTGCGGGACCTTGCCGGCGCCGGAGTGCAGGCCTCCTACTTCGAGTTGGACACGGCATTCGGCCACTTGGCCTTCCGTGAGGATCAAGAGCAACTCGACACCCCCATCCGGACATTCCTGGCATCCTTAAACGGGCGGTGAGCAGGTTGGCAGACCACCGTTTCGAGGCCACAGTTCGGGGTGACGGCATCAGGTTAGCTGGATCGAGCAGAACAGATGCCTTGGGTGGCCACTTTGTGTGTCCGCAAGTGCTCGATGTGAGCGGTGGGCCTGCCCGGAGGGATTAACTGTCGATCCGGATGAAGGCTGTTTGACAATTGTCTTGTCGTCGAATGCCGGCAGCCGGAGCCGTCGCAACCGAATGGTGGCCAATACGGGTCCATCACCCGAAAGCGGTTATTCTGCTCTCGGTCACCTCATCTGCTTCACGCATCTCGCAGAAGGACGTCGAGCAGAAGGGCTTCCTGCGCGGTGTCCCCAACGTGACCCTTTGCCGGCGGCAGTGCACGTCTCCGGTCACAATATGCAAGCGTTTAGCGATCGCAACACCCATGGGACCGTGGCGTAGCGCGGATATCGGCGGAAGCACGAACCGGTGTTCTGCCCTTTGGCTTCTCTAACGAGGAATGGCCGCCTAAAAGCTTATCCCACTAGACGCTGGATCTGGGGCTTCCTAGCTCATCGTCCATGACGAGGAGATCTGTTCGGACGACGACGAAGCGGCGCGTTCAGGATGATGGCTGGCGCTTGCCGGATGCGCTCTGGGCTGAGATGGAGCCGCTGCTTCCGCCGCGGCCCAAGCACCCGCTGGGCTGCCACAACCCGCGGGTGCCGGACCGGGCGGCAATGGACGCCATCTTCTTTGTGCTGCGCACGGGATGTCAGTGGAATGCGCTCCGGGAGACGAAGCTCTGCTCGTCCTCCTCGGCGCACCGGCGCTTTCAGGAATGGACAGAGGCCGGGGTGTTCGAGGCGTTCTGGCGCAAGGGCCTGCTGGCCTATGACGGGCTGCAGGGCATCGACTGGAGTTGGCTCGCACTCGACGGCGCCATGGGCAAGGCGCCGCTGGGTGGGGGAAAAAACCGGGCCCAACCCCACGGATCGCAGCAAGTGCGGGGTCAAGCGC
>NZ_WWDL01000058.1 GCF_009848505.1 Muricoccus harenae | reverse complement strand
GCCGAGATCTCACCCAAATAAACCGCGAACCGCGCCTCGCCGCGCCGAAGGCCCGCAGCCCCTTCCATCTCTCTCGCCATGACCCACATATAGGAAGGACCGAGTAAAATGACACAGTAAGACTAGGAAAGCGCCCATGCATCGCTGGCCCCGCCGGAAACGGACGGGGCTTTTTTGTTGTCCATGCTCCGTCCATCGGCATTCGGATGGAGATAGAACGTGGCACAGAACATCTATGACACACCGGAATTCTTCGAGGGCTACAGCCACCTGAATCGCTCCGTCCACGGACTCGACGGCGCTCCCGAATGGCCGGCCATCCGCGCGATGTTGCCGGACCTGCAAGGCCGGCGCATCGTCGATCTTGGTTGCGGCTTCGGCTGGTTCGCCCGCTGGGCCAGGACGCAGGGCGCATCCCAAGTCCTGGCGCTGGACCTTTCCGAAAACATGCTCGCCCGTGCGAAAGCCGAAACCCCAGATTCCGCCGTGCAATATGTCAGGGCCGATCTCGAAAGCCTGGAACATCCCCCGGCGGCCTTCAGCCTCGCCTACAGCTCCCTCGCCTTCCATTACATCGAGGATTTCGGCCGGCTGGTCCGCACGATCTTCGATGCGCTTCTCCCCGGCGCACATCTCGTCTTCACCATCGAGCACCCGATCTACATGGCACCGATGCACCCCGGCTGGCTCCTGCGGGAGGATGGCCGCAAGACCTGGCCCGTCGACAGCTACGCGATCGAAGGCGCACGCGTGACGGACTGGCTCGCCAAGGGCGTGGTGAAGCACCACCGTACCATGGGCACGACGCTGAACACGCTGATCCGCACCGGCTTCACAATCCGCCACATCCAGGAATGGCACCCGGCACCCGAAGATATCGCATTCCAGCCCACCCTCGCCGAGGAGCTGGAGCGGCCCATGATGCTACTCGTCGCGGCGCAGAGGTGAGCATGAAGGTGCGGCGCCAGCCCGGCCGACGCCGCCCGTTCCCCAGCCCTAAAGTCGCAATCCTAAAGCCGCAGCCCCATCCGCCGGATCATCGCGGATTCCTCCTCCACCTGCCGGCGGACGAAATCCGTATAGGCCTCCGGCCCCATATGCATCGGGGGCATGTCGAACTTGTCCAGCACCGCGACATGGGCCGGATCGGCCACCGCCGCCTTGAAGGCGGCATCCAGGATCCGCACGACGGCGGGATCCATTCCCTTCGGCCCGGCGACGCCATAGGGAGAGGTGGAGACGATATCGATCCCCAGCTCCTTCAGCGTCGGCACCTGCGGAAAGCGCTTGGCGCGCTCCGGCCCCCAGGTAACCAGCAGCCGCAGCCGCCCCTCCTCCACCAGCGGCCCCCAGCCGGAGCTGTCGGCCGTCGCATGGATCTGCCCACCCAGCAGCGCCTGCATGTTCTCCGCCACGCCTCGGAAGGGCACATGCACCCATTGTACGCCCTGCTTGGTGGCGATCTGCTCCATGGTGATGTGCAGCGATGTGCCGGCGCCTGGCGTGCCGTAGTTGAACTTGCCCGGATTGGCCTTCGCATCCGCCAGGAAGGATCTGAAGTCAGGCCAGGGCGCATCGGCCTTCACCACCACGCCGAACAGATAGCCGGTCAGGTGGGAGATATAGGTGAAGTCCGTCAGCGGATCGAAGGGCGGGCGCTGGCTCATGAAGGGCACGCGAAACACGCTGATCGGCATCTGCGCGAGCGTATAGCCATCCGGCCGCTCGTTCAGCAGCGCCTGGGCACCGAGAATGCCTCCGGCGCCGGCCTTGTTCTCCACCACCACCGGCTGGCCAAGCCGCTTGCCGGCCTGCTCGCTGAGCACGCGCATCTGCACATCCGTGGTGCCGCCCGGCGCCCATGGCACCAGCATGCGGATCGGCTTGTCGGGAAAGCCACGCTGGGCGAGGGCAGGCATGGCGAGCGCGGCGGCGCCCAGGCCGAACGCATGGCGGCGGGTGACGTGCATAGGGATTCTTCCCAGACTGTTTCCTCATTGGCAGTATCGGGAAGCTTCCGCCCGGAAGAAAGGAAGAACCACGCATGGGTTGGCACTGGCCGGGCCCGCCAGGCTGGCCGGAGGCCGGGAAGGCCTGCCCCGGCTGGTCCCCAGACCTCACCTGCCGGCCAATCTGCATTTCTGGTGACGCGATCGTGGATTGCACAATGTTCATCTGAACCGGAATGTGCATTCCTCGATCCGCAACATGTGGCGGCGTAAAATTCGTCCGGCGGGAGGGCTATGACGGAAGGGCTCGGGAGGTGCGTACCGGGCCATGACGCCCTTGATCTAGCCAACGGGCAATTCGCGACCCTGCCCACCCTCTACGATGCCGTGCCGGTCGGCCTCTGCCTGATCGACAAGGAGCTGCGCTTCGTCAGCATCAATCGGCGCATGGCCGAAATGACGGGACAGTCTGCCGGAGCGGATATCGGCCGGACGATGGCGGAGGTCATGCCCGGCGTCGCGGGACAGCTGGAACCGCATCTGCGGCGCGCGCTGCAAGGCGACAGGATCGCGGATCTCGAGCTCCAGGGCATGGAGATCGGCTCCGCCTCCGATGGACGCACCTATCTGGCATCCCTCGAGCCGGCGCGTTGCGGCAACGGAGAGATCACCGGGGTGCTCTGCTCGGCCCTCGACATCACCGAGCGCAAGCGCGCCGAGGCCGCGCTGTGGGAACACCGGGAGAGCCTGTCCAACCTCATCGCGCAGGCGGCGGTCGGGATCGTCCAGACCGACCTGCGGGGACGCATCCTGCTGACCAACGACCGCTTCGGCGAAATCGTCGGCCAGGAGCAGGAGGCACTCCGCGGCGAGCGGATTTCGGCCATCACGCATCCCGACGACAGGGCAGCGGGCACCGCCCATCTGCGGCGCCTGGCCGAGACAGGCGAGCCGTTCTCGATCGAGAAGCGCTTCGTCAGGCCTGATGGCTCGGCCGTCTGGGTGAGGAACTACGTGTCGGCGACGCGCGATCCGTCCGGCGGTTCCCAATTCATTGTCGCCATCGTCCAAGACATCACCGCGCGCAAGCAGGCCGAACATGCTCTGCGCGAAAGCGAGGACCACTATCGGCACGCGGTCGAGTTCAGCCCCCACATCCCCTGGGCCGCCGACCAGGACGGCAGGATCACCGAGGCCAGCCCGCGCGCCGCCGCAGTCCTCGGGATGCCACTGGAGAGCCTGACCGGCGAAGGATGGCTGGCTGCCGTCCATCCCGAGGACCGGCCGGCGACGGAGGAAGCCTGGTCGGCCGTCCGGCACAGCGGTACGCCCCTGGACATGGAGTTCCGCTTCCGCCAGGCGGATGGCAGCTACCGTTGGGTCCGCTCGCGCGCCACGCCGCGCCGGGACGCGGAGGGCCATGTCCTCCGCTGGTACGGAACCCTCGAGGATGTGCACGACAGCAAGCTGGCCGAAGCGGCGCTGGCCGAAAGCGAAGCGGCCTTCCGGCAATTGTTCCACAGCAACCCGGCCCCGATGTGGGTCTATGACCGCGAGACGCTGCAATTCCTCGAAGTGAATGATGCCGCCGTGCAGGTCTATGGCTGGTCCCGCGAAGCCTTCCTCGGCATGACCATCCTCGACATCCGCCCGGCCGAGACGCGCGAGCAGGTGCGCCGCTCGGTCGAGCAGCGCCGTTCCGTACGCAAGGTCTCCGGCCCATGGCGGCACATGGACTCGGCCGGGCGCGAGCGTCTGGCGGAAGCAATTTCCTACCTGATGGAATTCGCGGGCCGGCCAGCCGTGCTGGTCACCGCCTGGGACGTCACAAACCGGGTGCGCACCGAGGAAGCACTGCGCGAAAGCGAGGAGAACTACCGCTACACCGTCGAGCTGAGCCCCCAGATCCCCTGGATCGCCGGTCCCGATGGGCAGGTCACCGAGATCAGCCCGCGCTGGGGCGAGCTTGTCGGCCTGACGAAGGAGGAAACGCTCAGCATGGGATGGCTGGCCGCCGTCCATCCCGAGGATGCACCCGGGATGGAGGCTCGCTGGAACCGGGCCATGGCCTCCGGCGAGCCGCTCGACGTGGAATTCCGCATCCGCCTTCGAGACGGAAGCTATCGCTGGTTCCGCTCGCGCGCGGCCGCACGGCGCGACGAGGCGGGCCGGATCCTCCGCTGGTACGGCACGGCTGAGGACATTCACGAGCACAAGCTCGCCGAACAGCAGATCCGGTACATGGCCTACCACGATCCGCTGACGGACCTCGCCAACCGCCGCCTGTTCTACCAGGAGCTGGAGCAGGCGCTCTCATGCCTCGGCCCCGGCGAGCACCTCGCCCTTCATTGCCTGGACCTGGACCAGTTCAAGGGCGTCAACGACACGCTGGGCCATGCCGCGGGCGACGCCCTGCTCCGCCAGGCCGCGGACCGGCTCCGCCGCTGCATTCCCGAAGGCAGCCTGGTGGCCCGCCTCGGCGGCGACGAATTCGCGGTCATCCAGGCCGGGCTGCACGGGCCGGAAGAGGCCGAGGCCCTCGCCCGCCGCGTCCTCGACGTGCTCGATGAGGACTACCGGATCGACGATCAACCGGCCGTCGCCGGCGCCAGCATCGGCATCGCCCTGACGCAGGCGGGCGCCGTGCCGGAAGAAGTCGTCCGGAACGCGGACATCGCCCTCTACCGCGCCAAGGCTGATGGCGGCTCCACCTTCCGCTTCTTCGAGCCCGCGATGGACGAGGCCGTCCAGCGGAAGCAGGAGCTGCGGGCAGGGCTCCGCACAGCGCTCGCCCGCACGGAGATGCAACTGCACTTCCAGCCGCTGGTCGGGATCCGGACGGGCGAGGTGACGTGCCTCGAAGCCCTGCTGCGCTGGCGGCATCCGGATCGCGGCATGATTCCTCCGGCCGAGTTCATCCCGGTGGCCGAGGAAACCGGCATGATCATCCGGATCGGCGAATGGGCGCTCCGCAACGCCTGCCGGGAAGCAGCCTGCTGGCCCAAGCCCATTCGCGTGGCCGTCAACCTCTCCCCCGTCCAGTTCCGCAGCCCTGGCCTGGTCCGGGCGGTGTCCGCCGCCCTCGCGGAGTCAGGCCTGGCCGCCGAACGGCTGGAGCTGGAGATCACGGAATCGGTCCTGCTGCAGGACGACCAGGCCAACCTCATCCTGCGCGAGCTGAGCGGGCTGGGCGTGCGCATCGCCCTGGACGATTTCGGCACGGGCTTCTCGTCTCTCGCCTACCTGCTCCGCTTCCCCTTCAACAAGATCAAGATCGACCGCTCCTTCGTCATGGGCCTGCCCGAGCGGCGGGAATCGAAGGCCGTCATCCGGGCCGTCGTCAGCATGAGCCGGAGCCTCGGCATCTCGGTCACCGCCGAGGGCGTGGAGACGGAAGCGCAGTTCGATGCCTTGCGCCGCCTGGGATGCAACGAAGCCCAGGGCTACCTGCTCAGCTGTCCTGTCCCGGCGTCGGAGGTCAAGGCCCTCATCGGCCGGCAGCACCGGCCGGGCCTGGTGGCCTGAAGCTTCGGCCTCCCAGGCCTAGCCCTCATCCACCCGGAGGATCTCGACCGCCGGCGGGGACAGGAGAATATCGCTGAACGCCCGCATCCAGTCACCGGTCTCCTTGGCGGATCCCGCACCGCGCTGCCGGAACTGGTCGAGCTGGTCGAGGCTGTTCAGCGAAACCTCGAACTGCAGGGCCGCGCCTCCATGGGCGCGCGTCAGCGGGATCAGCAGCCGGGCGTCGAGCCCATCCTTGCGCGCCGCCTCGACCTCGCGCCGCACGAAGTCGAGCGCACTCGGACGATTGGCCGGCAGCACGTCATAGGAAAAGCGGGCGAGATACATGGAACCCTCCTGATGCGTGGCGGCAGAGCATATCCCCGCTGGCAGACGCCGTCGGAACACGCTCTCGGCACCGCCGCCGAACAGAAGGCGGCCCGCCCCTACACCTCCCCGATCGGCGCCACCTCGCCGGTCATCCCGGCCAGCACCTCGGCCACATGCCGCACACGCACCTCGCTGCCCTCGCGCTTGAGCCGCCCGGCCATGTTCAGCAGGCAGCCCATGTCGCCGGCCAGCAGCGTGTCCGCCCCCGTGGCCCGGATATCCGCCACCTTGTCGGTCACCATGCGCGTCGAGATGTCCGGGTACTTCACGCAGAAGGTGCCGCCGAAGCCGCAGCACAGCTCCGGCTCCGCCAGCTCCTTCACCGTCAGCCCCGGTACCTTAGCCAGCAGCCGCCGCGGCTGGGCCTTCACGCCCAGCTCCCGCAGCCCCGAACAGGAATCGTGATAGGCCGCCACCCCATCGTAAGGCGCCCGCGCCGCATCGAACCCCATCACGTCCACAAGGAAGGCGGTCAGCTCATGCGTCCGCGCCGCCAGCGCCTCGGCGCGCCCGCGGTAATCCGGATCATCCTCGAACAGCCCCGGATAGTGATGCGCGATCATCCCGGCGCAGGAACCAGACGGCGCCACCACATAATCATAGCCCCGGAAGGCATCGATCACCGGCCGCGCCAGGTCCTTCGCCGTCACCCGGTCCCCGGCATTATAGGCCGGCTGCCCACAACAGGTCTGCAGCGCCGGCACCTCCACCTGGCACCCCGCCTCCTCCAGCAACCGGATCGCGGCGAAGCCGACGGTCGGCCGGTACAGGTCCACGAGGCAGGTGACGAAGAGCGCCACGCGGGGCTTGGGCTTGGTCTCGGACATCTTCCGGAGAATACGCCTTGCATGGTGGAGACGCCATCCGCTGGCCCCCGGGAGGCGCCGCCTCCCGGACCCTCCGCCAGGGTGGCGGCGGCCACCCCGGACCCCGCGTTTGTGTTCGGGCCGCGCGGGCTACCGTGTCAGTCGCCTGAGGTCATCGACCTCAGGCGCACCAAACACATCGCGGGGTCCGGGGGGCCCGCCGGCCCCTCGGTGGGGTCCAGGGGCAAAGCCCCTGGCGCTTCACCCCGCAGCAAACCGCTCCCACCCCGAGGCCCGCAGCTCGCAGGCCGGGCAATGCCCGCATCCATGCCCCCAGGGATGCATCGGCCCGCGCTCCCCGCGGTAGCAGGTGTGCGTATCCTCCACGATCAGCCGCACCAGCGCCTCGCCGCCCAACTCCTGCGCCAGTCGCCAGGTCTCCGCCTTGTCGATCCACATCAGCGGCGTGTGCAGCACGAAGCGCCGCTCCATGCCCAGGTTCAGCGCCACCTGCAGCGCCTTGATCGTGTCGTCGCGGCAATCCGGGTAGCCGGAGAAATCCGTCTCGCACATGCCGCCCACGATGTGCCGAAGCCCCCGGCGATAGGCGAGAGCCGCCGCGACGGTGAGGAAGACGATGTTGCGCCCCGGCACGAAGGTGTTGGGCAGCCCGCCCTCCTCCATCGTGATCTCCACCTCGCGCGTCAGCGCCGTGTCCGAAATCGCGCCCAGGGCGGAAAGCCCGACCGTATGGTCCTCCCCCAGCCGCTCGTCCCAGCCCGGCTTCAGCGCCCGCAGCCCCTCGCGCAGCGCGGCGCGGCATTCCAGCTCCACCCGGTGCCGCTGCCCGTAATCGAAGCCAATGGTCTCGACGCGCGGAAACCGCTCCAGCGCCCAGGCCAGGCAGGTGGTCGAATCCTGCCCGCCGGAGAAGAGAACCAGGGCGCCGTCGTCATGCTGCGAGGGGGTCATGCCCGCCAGGAACATCCCCGGGGGCCCTCTGTCCAGGGCGTTTCCCCAGATGCCACTTGGGGCCCCCCACTTGGCGATCCGCCCGCCTGGCCCAAGAATGGGCGGGTGACGAACGACCGCCTCTCCCCATGACGATGGAACGACGGACCCGGGGCTGGACGCTGCATCGCGCCGGCGCCCGCGCCACCCAGGGCGAGGTGCTGCGCAAGCTGACCCGCGCGGTGATGGCCACCTGCCTCTGGGACCCGGAGGCGGAAGGGATCGACTGGGCGCTCGGCGACATGCGCTTCATGACCGTCTCGGCCATGATGCCTGGCGCGGGCGAGGCCGCCTATGCGCAGGTCTTCTCCGCCCCCTTCGCCAGCAGCGCGCTGGAAGTCGCCTCCGGCCGATTCGCCCCGCGCGGAGCCTTCGCGAAGCTGCCGGTCTCGGCCCGCAAGCGCGGCACGGTGCTGAAGGGCCTGGGGCTGACGCTCGCTCCGCATGGGCGCGAGGACTGGTCGCGCGACCTCCCGCCGCTGGACGAGGCAGGCTGCGCCTCCCTCGCGCGGTCCATGCTGGAGGCGCTGACCAACGCCTTCGGCTGGGATCCCTCCTACGCCCTCTCCGCCTCCATCATCCACGAAACGGCCCTCGGCGAGGCCGAGGCCTTCCTCGAAGGCCTGCGCCCGATCCATGTCGAGGGCCTGCTGCGCGAAGCCGGGCTCGAAATCATCGAGGGCGAGCCGGAGGACGATGACGAGGCCCCCGCCTTCCTCGTCCAGCACGGCGCCCCGCTCCCCTTCCAGGTCGAGCTGATGGACCCGGTGGAGGAGGAAGAACCCCCCGCCCTCGCCTGGCACTACGGCACGATCGTCTTCTCCCTCGCCATCAATGTGGAGGAAGGCGACGCCCTGGCCCTCGCCCTCGCCCTGCACGGGCTGACGCGCTGGGCGCGGGTGGAGCTGCCCGAGGAGAACCGCGTGGTCGTCTCCCGCCACGACAGCGTCGAAGGCGTCACGCCCGAGGGCCTGCGCGCCATGCTGGAACGCTGGCTGGAGGAGCTGACCGCCGTCCGCAGCCGCCTCGAACGCGGCCCCGGCGACATCGAGGAGGAAGAATAGCCCTCCCGCCGCTCAATCCACCTTCAGGAAGATGAACCCCACCGCGGCGACCAGACACGCCATCGCCGCCAGGTAGTTCCAGCGTAAAGGCTCCCCCAGCACGGCCACGGAGAAGCCCGCGAAGACCACCAGCGTGATCACCTCCTGCATCACCTTCAGCTGCTGCCCGGTGAAGGTGCCGTAGCCGATGCGGTTCGCCGGAACCGCCAGGCAGTATTCGAAGAAGGCGATCCCCCAGGAAAGCAGGATCGCCACCCAGAGCGGCCAGGCCGGGCGCTTGAGATGCCCGTACCAGGCCCAGGTCATCAGCACGTTGCTCCCCACCAGCAGCAGGGGCGTCCAGATCATCGCGGGGCTCACAGCACGGGCTCCACGATGCGCACAGGCTGCGCCGGCGGCAGGCGCCACAGCAGGAAGACCATGATCGCCATCGCCGGCAGCGCGGCCACCGTCGTTATCAGGAAGAAGCCTGGCCAGCCCAGTGCCTCCGCCATCCAGCCCGAGGAAGCGCCCAGCGTCCGCAGCGGCACCGCCGCCAGGGAGGAGAGCAGCGCATATTGCGTGGCCGTGAAGGCCCGGCTGGTCAGCCCCGAGAGGTAGGTGACAAAGGCCGCATCCGCCAACCCGTCCGTGAAATTCTCGATCCCCACCTGCGCCCAGAGCATCGGCAGGTCATGCCCCGCATGGGCGAGGGCGACATACATCAGGTTCGACAGCATCTGCGCGAGCCCGGTGGCGATCAGCGCCCGTGCCGTGCCCAGCCGCGCCACCACCCATCCCCCGGCCAGCGCGCCCCCCAGCGTCGCGAACAGGCCGAACACCGTACCGACCGCCGCCACCTCCTCCCTCGAGAAGCCAAGCGAGCGATAGAACGGCGTCGTCATCACCCCCGCCAGCGCCTCGCCCAGCTTGAACAGCGCGACGAACAGCAAGATCGCAAGCCAGAGCGGGCGCCGCATGAAATCCGCGAAGGGATGCACCACCGAAAGCTGCAGCCGCTCTCCCCAGGGCAGCGGCGCCGTCGCCTTCGCCGGCGCCTCGCGGGAAGCCAGCGTCGCCGCGACGCCCACCAGCATCAGCGCCGCCGCATAGGCATAGGCCCCGCCCCAGCCCAGAGCCCCCACCAGCCACAAGGTGACGCCCCCGCTGGCCAGCAGCGCGAGCCGATAACCCCAGACATAGCAAGCCAGCCCGTAGCCCTGCTCCTTTTCCTCCAGGATCTCGATGCGGTGCGCATCCACCACGATGTCCTGGCTGGCCGAGAGGAAGGCCACCAGCGCCGCCAGCGCCGCCGTGCCCGCCGGCCCGGTCGTCGGGTCGCTGAAGCCAGTGGCGAGAATCGCCACGATCAGCAGCGGCTGGATCAGCAGCAGCCATCCGCGCCGCCGCCCCAGCCGCGAAAGGAAGGGCGGCGCCACCGTATCTAGCGCCGGGGACCACAGGAACTTCAGCGAATAGGCCAGGCCGATCAGCGCCGTCAGCCCGATGCTCGACAGTGACAGCCCCGATTCCGTGAACCACTGCCGCAACACCTGCCCCGCCACCAACGGCAGCGGCACGCCGGCCGAGAAGCCCAGGGCCAGCAGGACAAGGAAGCGGCGTTCGCGAAACAGGGACATCGCCCCGGACCCTGCCACGCCAACGCCCCCCTTGGGAGTGCCCACCCTCAACACCCCGCGGGGTCCGGGGGCCGCGTCCGGCCCCCGGTGGGGTCCAGGTGGCAAAGCCCCTGGCCGCCAATTGACACCCCCGCCCCACCCGGGAAGGTTGCCGCCCCAAGGAAGGAAACGCCCCATGGAACTCGCGCTTCGCGGCCGCACCGCCGTCGTCACCGGCGGATCCCTCGGCATCGGCCGCGCCATCGCGCGCGAACTGGCGGGCGAAGGCGTCTCCGTCGCCATCATCGCCCGCGACGCCGCCCGGCTGGAGGACGCCGCCCGCAGCCTCGCCGCCGAGACCGGTGCCACCATCATCCCCATCCCCGCCGACCTCTCCACCGCCGAGGCCGTGGACGCCGCCATGGAAAAGGCCACCGCCGCCCTCGGCCAGGTGGACATCCTGGTGAACAATGCCGGCGCCACCCCCATGGGCCGCATCGGCGACACGGCCGACGCCACCTGGGCCACATCCATCAACCTGAAGCTGATGGGCTATGCCCGTTGCGCCCGCGCGCTGACCCCGGCCATGCGCGAACGCCGCTGGGGCCGCGTCATCAACATCATCGGCCGCTCCGGCCACCAGCCGCGCGCCAACTACATCGTCGGCAGCTCGGTGAACGCCTCGCTCCTGGCCTTCACCCACGCCCTCGCCCAGGAATGCGCGCCGGACAACGTGCTGGTCACGGGCGTGAACCCCGGCCCCATCCGCACCCCTCGCTGGGACACGCTCACCGCCCAGGGCGCCGCCGACACCGGCCGCAGCCCCGATGCCGAGAACCAGGCCGCCCTCGAAAGCACCGCCCTCCGCCGCCTTGGCACGCCGGAGGAAGTGGCCGGCCTCGTCGCCTTCCTCTGCTCCGACCGCGCCGGCTACATCACCGGCACGATGATCGATGTCGACGGCGGCGGCACCCGCTGCATCTGAAAGAACCGCCCATGCCGATGCTCGAAACCGCCCCCGGCGTCTCCATCCACTACACGGTCGACGACTTCACGGACCCCTGGACCCCCGCCCCTACCGTGCTGCTGCTGCACGGCCTGGCCGAAAGCGGCGAGGCCTTCCGCGCCTTCGTCCCCTATCTCGCCCGCAGCGCCCGCGTGGTGCGGATGGACCTGCGCGGCTACGGCCAGTCCCCCGCCCTCCCCGCCGACCACCCCTGGCGCTTCGACAACCTCGTGCAGGACGTCGCCACCCTCATCCGCCATCTGGGCGCGCACCGCGTCCACCTCGCCGGCGGCAAGATCGGCGGCACCATCGCCCTCGCCACCGCCGCCCGCCATCCGGAGCTGGTCGAACGCCTCGCCGTCCTTGGCGGCCCCGCCTCCCTCACCAACATGGCCTCCCGCACCCCCGACTGGCGCGCCCAGATCGCCTCCGAAGGCGTGCGCCCCTGGGTCCGCGGCTCGAATGCCGGCCGCATGGGCACGCGCATGACGCCCGCCCAGCTGCAATGGTGGGAAGACCTCATGTCCCGCACCGCCGCCTCCACCCTGGAAGGCTTCCTCCAGATGGTGCCGACCGTGGACGTCACCGCGGAGGTGGAGCGCATCCAGGCCCCCACCCTCGTCGTCACCACCACCGGCAGCGGCCTCGGCTCGGCCGACGAGGTGCGCGCCTGGCAGGAACGCATCCAAGGCTCCCGCCTCGTGGTGCTGGAGAATGATTCCTACCATGTCGCGGCCTCGGACCCGGATGAGACGGCGCAGCTGCTGCGGGGCTTCTTCTTCGGGGGGTGACAGGCCAGGGGCTTTGCCCCTGGACCCCACCGGGGGCCGAACGCGGCCCCCGGACCCCGCGATCTGTTTGGAGATGCGCCTGAGGTTGTGGACCTCAGGCGACTAACCTGCCAGCCCGCGCGGCCCAGAGAGTCTCCTGCGGCGCTTGAAACCAAACGCGGGGTCCGGGGTGGCCGCCGCCACCCCGGCGGAGGGTCCGGGAGGCGGCGCCTCCCGGCGCCACCCGCACTACCCCGCCCGCGCCCCCGAAGCCTCGATCACCCGAGACCAGGTCTTCCGCTCCCGCGCCAGGAATTCCCCGAAACCCTCCCCCACGAGCGCCCCCGGTTCCGCGCCGGTCCCCGCAAGCTTCGCCCGCAGTCCCGGATTCGCTAGCGCCTCCGTCACCAGCGCGGCCACCCGCGCGCGCAGCGGCGCCGCCATGCCGGCGGGGCCCACCAACCCGAACCACGCCTCCGCCTCGAAACCGGGCAGCCCCGCCTCCGCCATGGTCGGCACATCCGGCAGCGC
The DNA here is from genome assembly GCF_009848505.1 of Muricoccus harenae. GTDB lineage: Bacteria > Pseudomonadota > Alphaproteobacteria > Acetobacterales > Acetobacteraceae > Roseomonas > Roseomonas harenae. The sequence continues at coordinate 2,093 of NZ_WWDL01000058.1, read as the reverse complement.
ATCCGCGCGCCTCGCCCCGGCCACGGCCAGCGCACGCACCCGCCCGTCCCGCACCTGCGGCAGCACGGCCGGCAGATTGTCGAACAGCATGCCGATCTGCCCGCCCACCAAATCCGTCATCGCCGGCGCCGCGCCGCGATAGGGCACGTGCACGATCTCGATCCCGGCCATGCTGCGGAACAGCTCGCCCGCCAGATGATTGGTGCTGCCATTCCCCGAGGAGCCGAAAGCGATCTTGCCCGGCTGCGCCTTGGCCAGGGCGATCAGCTCCCGAACGTTGCGCGCGGCAAGATCCGGTCCCGTCATCAACACGATCGGCACCGTGGCCACCAGCGCCAGCGGCGCCAGGTCCCGCGCGGCCACATAAGGCATGCTGGCAAACAGCGCGTTGTTGGTCGTCAGCGGCCCCGGTGCCGTCAGCAGCAAGGTGGTGCCATCGGGCGCCGCCTTGGCCACCGCATCCGCCCCGATATTGCCGCCGGCGCCGGAGCGGTTCTCGACGATCCAGGGCTGCCCCGTCCGCTCCCGCAGCGCCTCACACAGCAGCCGCGCCACGATGTCGTTGGACCCGCCCGGCGGAAAGGGCACCACCACCCGCACCGGCCGGTCCGGCCAGGCCGGCTGCGCCGCCGCGCTCCTGATAGCCCCGGCGGCCAGGGCCGCCGCAAGCAAGCCGCGCCTGTCGATCATCGCACGCTTCCCCATCGATTCTTATGATGCGGCGAGAGTGGCCCCCGCCCAGCCCCCGGGCAAGGCAGGCCCGCCGCGCCGTGCGCAGCATGGAATGGACCATGCGGGCACGCAGGATGGCGGCATGGACGCCAGCCGCACCCAGGGCCAAATGAATCCCCCGATGCCCTTCCCCCGCCGCGCCCTTCTCGCCCTGCCCCTCGCGGCCTGCACCCCCCAGCTCATCCCCGCAGGCCCGCCTATTGGCGAGGCCAACCTGGCCGATGACGCCCTCCTCATGGAGGACGGCGCCCGCCTCCCCCTGCGCAGCTGGCTGCCGGAGGGCGCGCCACGCGCGGCGCTGCTTTGCCTCCACGGCTTCAACGACAGCCGCAACTTCATGATCGAGCCCGCCGAGGCCCTGAAGCAGGCCGGCCTCGCCATCTACGCCTATGACCAGCGCGGCTTCGGCGGTGCCCCGCATCGCGGCGTCTGGCCCGGCTCCGCCACCCTGGCCGCCGACGCCGCCACCGCCGCCCGCCTGCTGAAGGCCCGCCACCCGGGGATCCCGCTCTTCCTGCTCGGCGAGAGCATGGGCGCCGCCGTCCTGCTTCTGTCCGCTGCGGGCCCAAACCCGCCCCCGGCAACCGGCTACGTACTCCTCGCCCCCGCCGTCTGGGGCCGCGTCACCATGCCCGGCATCGTTGTCGGGCTATTGGAGGTGCTGTCCCACACCATCCCCCGCATCGCCGTCGCCTCCAGCGTCCCGGGCATCACCCCCACCGACAACATGGCCGCGCTGCGCCGCATGTCGCGGGACCCGCTGACCATCCGCGAAACCCGCGTGGACACCAGCAGGGGCCTGGTGGACCTGATGGACGACGCCCTCGCCGCCGCCCCGCGCCTCGGCCCCGGCACGCCGCCGATGCTGCTGGTCTATGGCGCGCGGGACCAGCTCGTCCCCCCCGTCGCCACCCGCGCCCTGCTGGAACGCCTCCCCCCGGGCATCCCCGCCCGAATCGCCTACTACACTGGCATCCACCACATGCCGCTGCGCGACCTCCAGGCCCCCACCGTCATCCGCGACATGCTCTCCTGGATGGACCACCCCGCCGCGCCCCTTCCCTCCGGTGCCGACGCCGCCGGCCTGGCCTGGATCCGAACCCCGCCACCGGCGTGGTGAAGGGAAGGTTGAGCATCACCGCGCCGAACTCCGGGTGACGGCCGCCGGCTGTTCAGAAAACCCACTCGCCGGGGGAGCGCGTGCCGGCCGATCACCCCCGAAACGCAGAAGGGGCCGCCGGCATCGCCGGCGGCCCCTTCCGGGATCAACGGTGCAGGGCCCTGAAGGACCCTACCCGCCGCAGCGGATCAGGAGTGCTGGCCACCGCCGCCCGTGGCGCCGGACTGCTCCAGAGACTGGA
>NZ_WWDL01000057.1 GCF_009848505.1 Muricoccus harenae | reverse complement strand
CGATCCCCGCTCCTAGACAGAGGCAGCCCCGCGACGACCATGGTCATGCGGTATCCAACCCGCGCATCAGAGCTGGATCAACCGTCGCTCGTCATCCGCCTCCTCACCCGAACGCCTCTACATCGAGGACAACGCCTGCACGGCGAACGGTGACGCGCGCCTACCCCTTGAAGGGACGGACATCAGAGAGTCTGATCCCCGTCGGCAAGGCCAACTGCTCTCTTCGATGTGTCGATCGAATTGAAGCTCTTGGGAGAGATGCCATGACTGCGGTCAGCACCTACTCGGTTCGGCTGGTGGACTGTGCCAGGACGAGGCAGGGCAAGGAGCAAGGTGGGCTTGGCACTCACGCCTCCGGCGTCTGCACGTTGCTGAAGAAGTGGTACACCTCGGTCTGCCAGAAGGCATCCTCCGGCAACCAGGTCTGGAATGCCGATGTGCAGTGGCAAGCTGTGCCGTCATCCGCCCCGGCCGGGGAAAGCGCGGGTGCCGCACTGACGGTGAACCTGATCCTGTTCTTTATCCCTATCCCTCGGGACAGCGTGATCCTCTCGCACCCGAACTACAGCAATGGGTTCACCCTGCCGTCCATCATGGACCACAGCCTCGGCGGTGTGACGGTGGTCGGGGGAACGAGGCGCGGTAATCAGCGCACGCCAACGCTCGGCATCTCGGAGATATACGTCGACAGGTTGCAGGAGCGGAATGCAGCCGAGACGCCCCTGACCATAGCGCGCCTCGCCTTCCACGAGGGCATGCACAATCAGCTGGATACGTGGAACAACAACCTGCACGCGCAGGGAGGTTTCGCGGCAGCCATACCAGTCGGCACGGACCCCACTATCGCAAACATCAACGCGATGGCAGCACGGATCGGAAACCTGGTGCCGCAGTGGACGGGTGGCTTTCAGGCATGGCTGGACTGGGACAAGAACCGCCCGAGGTGAATGCGGGATAATGGCGACCTGCCGGCAAAGGAGCCGCGGCACCACAGCCGGCGCACAGACCCGAAGACCCGGCATGGGGCAGCAGTGTCCACAAGCGCCTCCATGCCGCTGCCATCGCTATCTCCCGAGTTGCGCCGGAGCAGCCGAAGGCCAGCCAGTTGCCGCGTCGATCCGGGGTTCCTGCCGCAGCGCCGAGACCGCAATGGCTTAGGCGTCACTAGGGCCGTCTGGCGTATGGTCGGCTGCGGAGGATCCGATCCGAAATCCCTGGGGCAAGCTGGTGAGGATAGGATTGGGCTGAGGCTGCACACGTCAGGCCCTGTTTGAACTCGTGCCACCTAGAGCATCCAGCGCCGCGCCAAGCGCTGGCCGGCATGGCCGCGAGGAAACACCATGCCGCGAATGACACCATCCAGCGCCCAAGGCTGCACTGGCGGTGTTGTCGTGACTATGCCAGCGAGCCGTGCGACGCGTTCCCCGATGGTCGGATGAGTGCGCAGCCAACGCAGCCACCAGGCGCCGCTGCGTGTTGCCAGCCGCTCCCAGTCATCGCCCTGGAGACGCTCGAGCCGCACCAGGGCTGCCGCGAGCCCGGCCGGATCGCCTGTGAGCTCCACAGCGCCGGTATCGGCGAGAAACTCCCGCTTCCGAGAAAGGGAAAGCATGAGCAGGTCGCCCAGCGTCGGTGCAGCGACGAGCAGCAGGATGGCCAGCGGTGACGGCGCCGCGCCGGCAGCCGCCAGGGCTGGCAACCAGAGCATCAGCAGCATGGTGCCAATCAGGCCCATGCCTCGTGTCAGCGTCGCCGCGGCGGCGGCAAGCCGCATGACCTGCAGATCTCCATGTCGGAAATGAGCCACCTCATGCGCGAGCACGCCGGCCACTTCGCGGGGCGGCAGAGAGGTGAGCAGGCCGGTGGTCAAGGCGATCGCCGGGCTGTCCCGCCCGCCGCCCGCCATGGCCTGAAGCTGGCGTGAGGGGATCAGGTGCAGCATGGGCAGACGCGAAAGACCGGCGCGCCGCGCTAATTCCCGGGTCAACGTATAGAGTTCCGGTGCCTGCGATGGGTGGAGCGGGACGGCGCCGAACACGTAGCGGAATGTCGCATCGCCGGCGCTCGGCTCGAACAGGAGCAACAGCAGCGCCGCGCCTGCCGCGAGCAGCATGCCGTCAAGACCAGCCAGGAGGCTGCCTGTCACCGCCGCGAGCAGCCCAAGACCGGCCAGCAGCATCACCGATTGCAACCGGTTCAGCCACTGGTGACGCCGCAGCGCCGCCCGGTCGAGCCAGAGCGGTCTTAGCGCGGGCACCGTCGGAGATGCAGGGCTGAAGCGATGGCGCATGCTCCCTCTTATTCTAGGCGATCCAACCCAATTCCATGACGTGTCAGCCTGATTTTGGGGTTCGGTGAATGTTGCTGCCCGACATCCCGAAAACCGAACGCGGAGTCCGGGGTGGCCGCCGCCACCCCGGCGGAGGTCCGGAGGCAGGGCCTCCGGTGGCGCTAGGTCGGCGTGATGTTCCCTAGCTCCACCACCCGCCGCCACCGCGTGATTTCGCCCTGCTGGAACTCGGCGAACTGGGCGGGCGTGTTGCCGACCACCTCGAAGCCGAGCTCGTTCATGCGGCGGGCGACATCGGGTGTGCGGAGGGCGGCGACGGCCTGGGCGTGGATGCGCTGCATCAGGGCGGGCGGCATGCCCGCCGGGCCACCGAGGGCCTGCCAGGAATAGACCACCAGGTCCTTCAGCCCGCCTTCGACGGCGGTGGGGACGTTGGGCAGCAGGGGGTGGCGTGCCTCGGAGGTGATGAGGATGGCCTTCACCCGGTTGTCGGCGATGTGGGGCGCGATGGAGCCGAGGTTCTGGAAGGAGAGCTGGACATTGCCGGCGATGAGGTCGGTCGTGGCCGGAGCGCCGCCCGCATAGGGGACATGGGTGATGTCCGTGCCGGTGAGCTGCTTGAACATTTCCATTGTCAGGTGGTCGGACGAGCCGACGCCGGAGGTGGAGTAGGAGGCGCGGTTGGCCTTCAGCCAGGCGACGAGGGAGGTCAGGTCATTCGCCGGGACCAGGGCGGGATTCACCACCAGCACATTGGGCGTGCGGACAGTCTGGGTGATGCCGTTCAGCTGCTTCACCGGGTCGTAGCCGAGGTTGGGGCGCAGGGCGACGTTGATGGCCCAGGTGCTGATGGGGGCGTGCATCAGCGTATGGCCGTCGGGCGCGCTGCGGATGACGGCGCGGGCGCCGAGCTCACCGGTGGCGCCGGGGCGGTTCTCGGCCACCACTGTCTTGCCGGTGGCCTGGGACATGGGGCCCGCGATGGCGCGGGCAACGATGTCGGAGGAGCTGCCGGGGGCGAAGGGGACGATGATGGTGACGTTGCGGGCGGGCCATTCCTCGGCCTGCTGTGCCAGGGCGGCGCGGGTGCCGGGCAGCGTGGCGAGGAGGGCGGGGGCGGGCAGCAGGCGCAGCAGGGCGCGGCGGTTCATGAAGCAGGTTCCTCCGATTGGATCGTTGGAACGGAGGCTAGCGTTGGCAGGCGATGCCGGGCCAGGGGGAAGCCGGGTCAGCCGGCTAGGCCGAGGGCGATGAAGGCGCGCACCGCCGGTGGCCAGGCCTCGACGAGGTCGAAGCGCCAATGCCAGGCGGCGGCGGCGGCGCCGAACAGGAGGAGGATGGAGCCGGTCCAGGCGAAGGCGGTGGCCCAGGCGGAGGGCGCCGAGGCCGGCGCCTGCGGCTGCGGGCGGTCGGCGGGGCGGGGTGGCGGGTCGTCTGCGACGAAGAGGGCAGCCAGGGCGTCGGAGAGGTCGCTGTCGGGCGAGGCGGCATGTAGGGCGGGAACAGGGGCGGTGGGTGTGGCGGGGGCGCCGGGGGCGGGCGTCTCGGCGGCGGGAGCCGCCGGTGCCAATGCCGGTGCTGAGATTTTGGCCACTGCCGGCGCTTCAGGTGGTTCGGCCTGGGATGGTGCCTGGGGGGCCCAGGTGATGCCGCAGCGGGCGCAACGCAGCGTGCGGCCTTCACTAAGCCGGGCGGCGAAAGCGGGGGGCAGATCGTATTCGGCGGCACATTCGGGGCAGGCTACACGCATGACTTTAGGATGATCGTCTTGACGGGGTTAAGGCAACGCCTCCTCGGGCATTCCGATGCACGGCCGTGCCGAAGCCGTGCGGGGCGGCGCGGCGGACACACTCCGGGGACCGGTGGGGCGTCCTGCCCCAGTCCTTCCCCTGGCCCTTCCGGCCTTGGCGTGGCACATCGCGGCGATGGTGCGCTTCTCCCAGGTCGGGCTGCGCTACCCCGATCCCACCCGTGGAGGGGCGGGGGAGCGGGAGACGCTGCGTGACCTGTCCTTCACCCTGCCGCAGGGGTCCTTCACCTGGCTGACCGGCCCTTCGGGAGCGGGGAAGACCTCGCTGCTCCGGCTGATGATGCTCGCCCTGCGGCCGACGCGGGGGGAGGTGGAGGTGCTGGGCGTGCCGCTTTCCACGGCGCGGCGGGCGGACCTGCCGAAGCTGCGGCGGCGGATCGGGGCGGTGTTCCAGGAGTTCCGGCTGCTTCCCTACCTGACCGCCTTCGACAATGTCGCGTTGCCGCTGCGCCTGGCGGGGCGGGCCGAGGCGAGCCTCCGGCCGGATGTGGCGGAAATCCTGCGCTGGGTGGGGCTGGAGGGGCGCGAGGATGCGCTGCCGCAGCAGCTTTCGGGCGGTGAGCAGCAGCGCGTGGCGATCGCGCGCGCGGTTGTGACGCGGCCGGCGCTGCTGGTGGCCGATGAGCCGACGGGCAATCTCGATCCCGTGCAGGCGCGGCGGCTTCTGGTGTTGCTGGCCGAGATGAACCGGCTGGGGGCCACGGTGGTGATTGCCACCCATTCGCGGGAGCTGATCGCGCAGCATCCGGGGCATGTGATGCAGGTGGAGGCCGGGCGGATCGTGGCGCTGGACCCCTGGCCCTATGCCGCGCCGGAGGAGGTTGTGGCTGGGGAGGGCTGGGGAGGCGGGGCCGGTTCCGTGGTGCCTTATGATACGCCTGCCGGGCCCGGTGTTTCCTATCCGGACGTTGCGGATTCGGGTGCTTCCCACGGGGAATATTTCGACCAGGGGCATGTCGAACCAAGCTATTCCGCTGAGACCTATTCCGATCCGGCGACCGGCCCCGCCGACCCTGGCTTCGCGGATCCCTCCCTCCAGCCTGGGGGCGGAGAGGACCCGTTGATCATCCCTTCGGTCAATCCACTGCCGGACGCCTTCGCACCGGAGGGGATCGGCGGGGCTGACCCGCACCGGGGTGAGGGGATGCCGGATCAGGCAGGTTCCGCGGAGGGGGCTTCCATGCCGTCCCCGCCCCGCACCGGGCGCCGGGTGGCGCAGAATATCTGGCCGAGCGTGCGTGCGCCCGGGGATAACCATGGCTGAGCGGCGGCGGCGCGTGGCGCGTGATCCGCTGGGGCTGCGCCGCGCCCTGTCGGACCGGCTGCTGCCGGGGCTGGTGGCGGCGATGGCGCTGCTGGCGGCGTTGGCACTGGCCGGGGCGCAGGGCGCCGACCGGCTGGCGGATCGCTGGCAGGCGGGCGCGGCGGCGGCGGTGACGGTGCAGGTGCCGGACCCGACGCGGGAGCGGATGGAGAAGGCGCTCGAGCTGCTGCGCGGCGATTCCGCCATCGGCGTGGCGACGGAGGTGAGCCCGCAGCGGGTGGCGGAGCTGCTGCGTCCCTGGCTCGGGGAAGCGCCGGCCCTCATCCTGCCCGGCGTGATCGAGTTGCGGCTGGCTGCGGCGCCCGAGGCGCTGCCCCGGCTGGCCGAGCGGTTGGCCGAAGCGGTGCCGGGCGCCGAGCTGGAGGCGCATGGGCTCTGGGTCGCGCGGCTTTCGGCGCTGGCGCGCTCGGTACAGGGCGTGGCCCTGGCGGTGCTGGCGCTGGTGGTGGGGGTGGCCGTGGCGGTCGTCGCCGTGGCCACGCGGTCCGGGCTGGCCTCCCGCCGCGAGGCGATCGACGTGCTGCATGACCTGGGGGCGACCGACCGCGCCATCGCGGGCCGCTTCGCGCGGCGCATCGCGCTGCTGGCGGGGCTGGGCGCGCTGGCGGGGGCGGCGCTGGCGGTGCCGGCGCTGGCGGCCCTGGCGGGGCTGGCCCTGCCGCTTTCGGGGCGTGCGGATCCGGCCGGAGTGGTCGGCGGCGTGCCCTGGGGGATGATTGCGGTGTTGCCCCCGGCGGCGGCGCTGATCGGCTGGGGCACGGCCCAGGCCACCGTCCGCCGCTGGCTGCGCCGGCTGCCGTGATGCCGATGATGGCGCTCGCCCGCCCGGTGCTCCGTCGCCTTCCGCTGCTGTCGACGCTGCTGGTCCTGGTGGTGCTGGGGACCTCGGGCGGGTTCCTGTGGTTCCTGCACCGGGCGGCCCATCCGGGCCCGGCGGGGCCCGACACGCCGGGCATCGCGGTGCTGACCGGGGGGCCGGACCGGGTGGAGACGGGATTGTTGCTGCTCGCGGAGCAGCCGGGAGCGCGGCTGATCGTCTCCGGCGTCGGGCCCGTTTCGGGGCTGGAGGAGGTTGCGCGGGAGGTGGGGATCGACCCGGCGCCCCTTGCCCCGCGCATCGCCATCGGGCGTACGGCCACGAGCACGCGCGGCAATGCGCGCGAGATCGCCGCCTGGGCGCGCGAGACGGGCATTCAGGAGATCACGGTGGTTACGGCCAGCTTCCATATGCCACGCGCCCTGCTGGAGCTGCGGCGCAGCCTTCCGGGCGCGGCGCTGTATCCCCATGCGGTGGCGCCCTATGTCGCGCGGCCGGTGCCGATGCTGCGGGAATATGCGAAGCTGATTGGCGCGGCGCTGGGCCTTTCGGCCCTGACGGAGCAGCCGAGGCAGATCCGTTCGTGATTGCTATCCGTTCCGCCCTGTTCAACCTGCTGTTCTTCGCCTTCACGGCGCTGACTGTGCTGTTCGGCATGCCGCTGCTCGCCGTGCCGCCGCGCTTCATGCATGCCTATCTGCGCGGCTGGGCGAACGGATCCCTGTGGCTGCTGCGGGTGATCTGCGGCATCCGGCTGCGGGTGACCGGGCGGGAGAACCTGCCGGTCAATGGGCCTGCGCTGATCGCCGCGCAGCATCAGTCGGCCTTCGACACCATCGTCTGGCACGCCCTGCTGCCGCGCCCAGCCTATGTGATGAAAGAGGAGCTGATGCGGATCCCCGGCTGGGGGGCGATGGCACGGCATGTCCATTCCATCCCCGTGGACCGGGAGGGTGGCGGGGCGGCGCTGAAGCGGCTGGTGCGAGCCACGCGGGCGGCCGCCGAGGCGGGCTACCAGGTGGTGATCTTCCCCGAGGGCACGCGCTCCGCCCCTGGGGAGGTGCAGCCCTGGCAGCCTGGCTTCGCCGCCATGGCGGCCACCACTGGCTTGGCCGTGGTGCCGGTGGCGACCGATTCCGGGAAGTTCTGGGGGAAGCGCGCCTTCACCAAGCGGCCAGGCACGCTGACCGTGGCGGTGCTGCCGCCCATCCTTCCCGGCCTGTCCCGCGCAGAGCTGACGACCCGGGCCGAGGCCGCTGTGGCCGAGGCTTCGGCGCGGCTCACGGGGGGTGTGGACAAGTTGGTGGAATAGCGGGACGGCGTGCTTTCGATCCCGGCCGAAGAGTCGTCGGCAAAGCCTTGTGGAGTCTTGGTTTCCATGGCTTTCGTGACTGGTGTGGATAATAAATTCTCTAGAGAAATCAGTGGCTTGCGGAGAATTTTGACGGAATCTTGGGAGTCCGTGGAACAAAGCAGGGACGATCGGGCACTTGTGGCCGAGTCAACTGCCCTGGCTGTGGATAAATTGAGGGAAAACTCGAAGAGCCTCCGCCTGTCGCCCTGAGGACGCAGGCCGACTAAGCGGCTGCAGCATCGGCGGGTGCAAGCCGTTGGCATGATGCGGATTTGGAAGAACCTGCCGGTCTAGCCGGTGGGCTCCAGCAGCGCCGCGATGCGGTCCAGCCCGGCATCGCGCACGCCGAGCTCCCGGAGATGAGAGACGGTGTTGAGCAGGTAGTCCCGGTTGGGGCCCATCACCCCATGGCCGCGCGCGATGGCGGCGGCCGCCGCGTCTGGCGGCAGGGCGCCGCAATAGGCGCCGGCGCGGCGGTCGGCCACGAAGGTCACGGCCCGGCGCGTGCCCCCGCCATCCAGCAGGCGCACCGGCAGGAGGCGGCGGTGGTAGACGTCGCCGGACATCTCACGCTCGTCCAGGTAAGCCAGGACCTCGGCGGCGCGGGCGGCAGGGACACGGAAGACGATGCCGCGGCAGGCGCCGCCGCGATCAAGCCCGAGCACCAGCCCCGGCACCTCCGGCGTGCCGCGGTAGCGATGCGACCAGATGCAAAAGCGCCGGTGAAAGCCGCGCAGCAGAGCGGGATGGGCGGATTCGAAGTCGAAGCCCGGTTTCCAGATCAGCGAGCCGTAGCCGAAGACGTAGAGCGAGCCGTCCGGGTCCAGCAGCGGCGCGGGATCCAGGGTGTTGGGATCCAGGGTGCCGGGATGCGCGGTGCCGGCTGGGTGGGCAGTGGGGCTGTGGGTGCCAGGAGCGGCGGGATCGGAGGTGGCGGGGCGCGTCGGGATCATGGGTCCAGCCTCTACATAGGGCTTCCCGCGGCGGTCCGCACGGGTGGATCGGCGCTCCCTCGCGCCGGGCTCCTGCACAGGGACTGTGCAAGCGGGGCTGTGCAAGCGGGGCGGGGCAGGGCCATATGGCCGGGCTGTGAGCGATACCGAAACCGCCCCCGCCCCGCCCCCTGCGCCGCCTCGGACGGGCACCGCTCGTTCCTGGATGCGGCCCAGCCGGCTGATCCCGATGGGGGTCGGCCTCGCGGTGCTGCTGGCGGCGACCCATACCCTCTACTGGCAGTGGATGGGTGGGCGGCTGCAGGAGGGCTACAACGCCTGGGCGGCCGCGCGGCGGGCCCAGGGATGGCGGATCGAGCATGATGCGCCGGTCCGTGGCGGCTGGCCGCTTTCCGCCACGCTGCGGCTGCCGGCGTTCCGGCTTTCGGGCGGTGGCGCCACGATCCCCGGCGGGATGGACTGGACCGCGCGGGCCGTGGTGCTGCGGGTGGCGATGCACCGCCCGGGCGAGCTGCGGATTTCCGCAGGCGGGCCGCAGAGACTGCGCCTGGGCACCGCCGAAATCCCCTTCGCCGCCGACAGGCTGACGGCGCGCGTGCCGCTTCAGGCCAATGTCATTCCCCGGGGTGGCGAGTTCGAGGTGAGCCGGTTGCGCATCGGCACCGCCGCCGGGGGCGTCGAGATCGGCTCCGCCCAATTCACCCTGGACAGCCGCATGACCGCAATCGAGGGGGAGCCGGCTGTCACCCTGGAGGGCGAGGTGCGCGGCGTGACCCTGCCCGCCCCCACCGCGCTGGGGCGGCAGGTGCAGTCCCTGCGCGTTGACGCCGCCTTGACCGGGCCGCTGCCTGGTGGCCGCAGTCCCACCAACCGGGCGGCCATCTGGCGCGATGCGGGCGGCACGCTGGAACTGCGCCGGCTGGACCTGGAATATGGCCCCGCCACGGCCCAGGCCGCCGCGACTCTGGCCCTGGACGACCAGCTGCAGCCTATGGGCGCCGGGACGCTGAAGCTGACTGGGGCGGAGGCGGTGCTGGATGCGCTGGCGCGGGACGGGTTGATCACGGCGCGCAACGCCAACTTGGCGCGGCGGGTGGTGGGGGTGCTGGCCCATCCGCCCTCGGAAGGCGAGCCGCCTCAGTTGGAGGTGCCGCTGACGCTGGAAGGGCGGGGGCTGGCGGTGGCACGAATCCCGGTGGCGCGGATGCCGGTGCTGGTTTGGCCGGGGCCGGTGGAGGGGAGTGGGCCGGGGCCTTGAGGCCAGGGGCTTTGCCCCTGGACCCCACCGGGGGGCGAACGCGCCCCCGCACCCCGCGATCTGTTGGTGCGCCTGAGGTCGATGACCTCAGGCGACTGATCTGTCAGCCCGCATCCCAGCAAATCTGCCTGAGACGCTACAGCTGGCGCCCTTTCCCCAAAAACTGAACGCGGGGTCCGGGGTGGCCGCTGCCACTCCGGCGGAGGGCCGGAGGCAGAGCCTCCGGGAGGCCCTCAGAACAGCCTCAGAAGCCTATCGATATATTCCAGCTCCTGCGTCGGCCGTTCCCGCTCCGCATGGCGGCGCCGCAACTCCTCCTGCAGGCGGCGGGTGCGGAGGACTTCGGCCTCGTCCGGGACGCGGGTGTCGCCGCCTTCCTCGGAGGTGCCGGTGCCTTCGCGCAGGCGGCGGCCGAGGGGGTCGCGGCCCTCGCCCTGCTGGGCCATCTGGTCCTGGCCTTCGCCGCCCTGTTCGGAGCCGTCGGCCATGGCGTCGCCCTGGCCTTCGCCTTCCTGGCCTTCGCCGGGCTGCTGCTGGTCGGGGCGGCCGAACTGTCGCTGCATGCGCTGGGCCATCTGGCGGCCGCCTTCGGACAGTTCGCGGATGGCGCGTTCCTGGTGGGGGCGGGGGTCGGCGCCGGTGCCGAGGGCTTCGGCGCTTTCGCGCATCGCCTGGTCGGCACGGCCGAGCGGGGCGGGGACCTCGCCGGTCAGGTCGCCATGCTGCTGCATCAGCTCGCCCAGGGCGCGGCGCAGGGCGCGCTGGATGCGGGCCTCGGCGGCGGAGTCGGTAGTGGGGTCGGTGGTGGGATCGGTGGTGGACTGGGGCGGGGGATCGGGCGGGCGGTTGCGGTTCCAGGGGTAGTTCTGGCGCCGGGCGCGCTCCTGCCTGTCGGATCCCGCCTCGGCGCGGCGGTGGGCGCCGTCGAGCAGGCGGGATTCGCGGCGGACCATGTCCTGGATCACGCCCATCTGCTGCTGGCCGCGCTGCTGGCGCTGGCGGCGTTCCTCGCGCTGGTTCTGGGCCATCTGGCCGTTCTCCAGCTCCTCCAGCATGCGCTCCAGCTCGGCCAGCTCGCGCTCGGCGTCCTCGGGGCGGTCCTGCTGGTTTTGCTCGCGCATGCGCTCGGTGCGGCGCTGGGCCTCGCGCTGGTCCTGCGGGCGGGCGGCGCCCTGGGGGGGCGGGTTCTCGCCATTCTCGCGCTGCAGGCGCTCGGCCAGGGCGTCGAGATGGCGGCGGACAGCCTCGCGCAGCTCCTGGATGCGGCGGTCGGTCTCGGTGCGGGCGGCATCGCGCTCAGCGTTGCGCTGGGCCTGCTCCTGCTCGCGCTGGGCCTGTTCCTGGCGGGCCTGGTCGTTCTCGTTGGTGCCGGGGGGCTGGTTGCGGTCGGCGTTGCGCCGGGCCTCTTGTTCGGCTTCGCGCTGAGCTTCGGCACGCTCGCGCTCCTGCTGCTGGCGCTCGCGCAGGGCCTCGCGCAGGCGTTCGCGGGCCTCGTCCAGGGCGCGGGCGGTGCGGTCGGCGCGGCCTTCCTCCAGGGCCAGGGCGGTGTCCCACATGGTCTGCTGCACCTCGCCCACGGCTTCGGGGCGGTTGTCGCTGTCCAGGCGGGTGCGGGAGGAGCGGAGGGCGAGGGCGGTGGCGGTGTCGTTCTCGAAGGCTTCCGGATTCCCGGCCAGGCGGTCCAGCCCTTCGATGGCGGGGCGGCGCTGGTCGGGCGTGAGGGAGAGGCCCTTGCGCAGCAGGATCAGGCCGCGGGCGACGGGGTGGTTGAAGCCGCGCTCGGGCAGGGTGAGGGCCGCTTCCTCGGAGCGGCCTTCCTGGCCGGCGCCGTCGCGGACGAGGAGGGTGACGCGCACGGGCAGGCCTGCCCAGGGATGGGAGGAGAGGTCGGGCTGCGCCACGCCGCGCGGGGCCTTGGGCTGGCCGGGGGGCAGTGGCAGGTCGATCGCGAGGGGCGGTGCGTCGGGGCGGGCGGCGAGGCGGATCTCGGCGCTGGCGGTGGCGACGCCCCAGTCGTCCTCGGCGCGCCAGGGCAGGCGGGTGGCGAGGCCACGCGGGGCCTGGACCGGGGGCTCGGTGAAGGCGATGCGGGGCGGGGCGTCCGCCTGCACCGCGATGGACCAGCTGGCGATCTCGCGCGCGCCCTGGCGGATGGTGAGGCGGCCGCCGGCATCGAGCGGCACCTCGGCGCTGTGGCTGCCGGGGCCAAGGGGCTGGAAGGCGGCGGCAGGGTTTCCGTCCCGCAGCAGTTCGGGCGTGCCGGTGCTGCCGGAGACGGCGGCGCGGAGGCGGCTGCCGGCGGGAACGGTGACGCTGCCGCCGTTCGGGTCGAGGAAGACCGGGGGCGCGCCGGTGTAGGTGGGCGGCGTCACCCAGGCTTCGAGCCGGGTGGCGAGGCCGGGGATGGTGGCGGCGCCTTCGGGCCAGAGTGCGCGGCGGAGGCGTTCCGGGGCTTCTGTACCGGCCATGGTGAAGGCGGCGACGAGGGCGATGGCGAGGCCGGTGCGGAGGGCGCGCGGATCGCGCGCGGCAAGGCCCGGTCGGGGCGTGCCGGCCCGGAGGCGGCGGATGCGGTCGGCTTCCCGCGCCTGGTGGGCCCGCCAGAGGGCGAGGGCGGTGGCGTCACCGCCCGCCGGGCGGTCCTGCAGGGTGGCGAGGGGGCGGTGGGGGAGGCCGGAGGCGCGTTCGAGGCGGCGGTCGGCTTCCGGGATGCCCGGCAGGGCGAAGCCGCGCCGTGCGCGGGCCAGGGCGACCAGCAGGGCGGCGATCAGCACCGCGAGGAGGGTGAGATGCGCCAGCGGCGAGAGCAGGAGGAAGAGGCCGGAGAGGGCGAGGACGAGGAAGAGGCCGATCACCCCCAGCACGGGCCAGGCGCGGGGCCAGATGGATTCCCAGAGCAGCGCGAGGCGGGCGCGGAGGCGGAGGCGGCCGAGGCGGCGCAGCGCCGGGTTCGGCGCTTCCGCTTCGGGGCTGGCCGGGCGTGGTTCGGTGGGCCCGCCCGGGCCAGGGGATGGGGTGCGGCGGTCCGGCCCCGTCAAGAAGTGGTCCCCAGCCATTCGGGCACGCGCTGGTTCGCGAGCAGCGCCTCATGTGTCTGCCGCGGGCGGGTGACGGCCCAGCGATGGCCGTCCACCAGCACTTCGGCCGCCAGCGGGCGGGCGTTGTAGGTGGAGGACATGGTGGCGCCATAGGCGCCGGCATCGAGGAAGGCGACGAGCGCGCCCGGCGGCAGGTCCGGCAGGGCGCGACCGCGGGTGAAGGTGTCGCCGGTCTCGCAGACCGGGCCGACGACATCGGCGGGCGAGAGCGGGGCGTGGAAGGCGTCCGGGGCGAGGGGGAGGATGCCGTGCCAGGCCTCGTACATGGCGGGGCGCACCAGGTCGTTCATGGCGGCGTCCAGCACCACGAAGCGGCGGTTCTGGCCGCGCTTCTGGAGGACGACGGAGGCGAGCAACACGCCGGCGGGGCCTGCGATCCAGCGGCCCGGTTCCAGCATCACCGGCAGGCCGAGGGGGCCGAGGGTGGACTTGATGGCGCCGGCGAGGGCGGCGGGGGTGGGGGGGAGTTCGTCCCGGTAGGAGATGCCGAGGCCGCCGCCGCAATCCAGCCGTTCCGCCGGCAGGCCGCGGGCCATCAGGGCCTGGGCGAGTTCCGCCACGCGGGAATAGGCAGCGCGATAGCCGGCCATGCCCTCGGTGATCTGGCTGCCGATATGGACGGCAAGGCCGATGGGACGGATGCCGGGCAGGGAAGCCATGCGGGCATAGAGGGCGGCGGCATCGGTATAGGCGATGCCGAACTTGTTCTCGGCCAGGCCGGTGGAGATCTTGGCGTGGGTGCGGGCGTCCACGTCGGGGTTGATGCGGAGCGAGACGGGGGCGGTGGCGCCCATGGAGGCGGCCACTTCGGAGATGCGCTCCACCTCCTCCGCGCTCTCGGCATTGATCTGGAAGATGCCTTCTTCCAGGGCCAGCGCGATTTCCCGGTGCGACTTGCCGACGCCCGAGAAGACGATGCGGTTCGCGGGGATGCCGGCGGCGCGGGCGGCGCGAAGCTCGCCCTCGCTCACCACGTCGGCCCCGGCGCCCTCGGCGGCCAGGAGGCGGAGGACGGCGAGGCTGTCATTGGCCTTGGCGGCGAAATGGATGGTGGCGTTCAGCCCGGCCTCGGCCAATGCATCGCGCAGGGCGGCGTGGCGGCGGCGCAGGGTGGCGGCGGAATAGACCCAGGTGGGGGTGCCGACCTCGCGGGCGATGTTCACCAGCGGGACGTCATCCATCACCAGACCGTCCAGCGCATGCGCCTTCAGCTGGGGGCGGCGGGCGAGGAGCTCCGCGAAATCGGGGTCGGGCGTGTCGTGGACAGCGGGAAGCGGGGAGGCCATCCCCTTAGTTTGGGGGCGCCGGGGGCCGGCGGGAAGCACTGCCTGCGGGATTCTTACCCGCGGCGGGCGATCTCGGGGCGCGGGTGAGGCCGCTGGGGCTCGTGCTTATGTCACTTCATGCTGGGCCTGACGGTCATAGGCTCGGCGTCGATCCATGCAACCGGCGGCCACCGGACCGGGGAACCATGAAACGGCGGCTTTTGTTGTGGGGCGGCCTGGGCGTTGCGGCACTTCCCGTGGTGCTTGGCGGGGGGTGGATCCTCTCGTTGCCGCCGGCGCCGGCAGCCGATGGGGCGGCGCCGGTCGCGCAGGAGGAGACGGAGGCCGCGCTTGCCGGGTTGAGGCCGCCGAAGCGGCAGCGCCCGCTGATCGCGATCCTCGGCGTCAATGACGGCACCGAGGTCACCGACTATCTCATGCCCTATGGCATCCTTCGGCGCGCGGGCGTCGCCGATGTGATGGCACTCGGAACCGGGCCGGGGCCCGTCGCGCTTTATCCGGCCCTCAAGGTGGAACCGCAGGCGACGGTGGCGGAGTTCGATGCGCGGCACCCGGACGGTGCCGACCATGTCATCGTCCCTGCGATGCGCCGTGACGACGACCCCGCGGTCCTGCAGTGGATCAGGAGCCAGGCGGCCAAGGGTGCGGCCATCATCGGTGTTTGCGCCGGAGCCAAGATCGTCGCCGAGGCCGGGCTGCTCGATGGCAAGCGGGCGACGACCCACTGGTATTATCTGAAGGACCTGCGGGAGAGGCATCCCACGATCCGCCATGTCGCGGACAGGCGGCTGGTGGTGGACGAGGGGATTGCGACGACGACCGGGATCACCGCGTCCATGCCGATGGCGCTCACGCTGATCGAGGCCATTGCCGGGCGGGAGAGGGCCGAGGCGGTCGCCCGTGATCTTGGCCTGGCGCAATGGGATGCGCGCCATGACAGCGAGGCGTTTACCTTCACGCGACCCTTCGCATTGACGGCGATCGGGAATCGCCTCGCCTTCTGGAGCCATGAGCAACTCGGCATCCAGCTTGTGCCGGGAATCGATGAAGTGTCGCTCGCCCTTGTCGCGGATGCCTGGTCGCGGACCTACCGGTCACGCGCGGTGACCTTCGCTGGCACGGCCGATGCGCTGGAGGCCCGCAACGGCATCCGCATCATTCCCGATCAGGTCGCCACGGGCTGGCCCGCGGAGCGTCTGCTTCCGGCGGCTGGAGGCCTGCAGCCGGCAAGGGCCTTGGACCAGGCGCTCCAGGGAATTGCGGCGCGCTACGGGATGTGCACGGCCGAGTTCGTCGCCATGCAGCTCGAATACCCCAGGGATACCGCGATGATGGCGCGGCAGTGAGGGCCGGAGCGGGTCGAATCCTGCCGTGGCGTGAAGGCCTGCTCCTGGCCTGGCCCTGCCGCGGGGAATCCGACGGCAAGGTCGACGTCCGGCTCTGCGCGGCGGCCCGGGCAGGTGGTCTGGTCCGTGGCAGCTCTAGCATTACAGTTGCGCGTTACGTTTGAGGTGGGCTTGCTGGGCGACAGCTTGATGTGCTCGTCGCCAGAGTGACCATGCGATGACGTGGGCGGGCCGGATTTTTCGTTGGGCCAGTTGGACCGCT
>NZ_WWDL01000056.1 GCF_009848505.1 Muricoccus harenae | reverse complement strand
CAAGATCCTCGCCCACCTCAGGGCTCTTTTGGCCGCTCTCATCGCCAGCCTCATCCAGGCGATCGACCGGGCGGAACGCAACCAGATTACCGCCCACGCAGCCTGATGGGGTTATTCAAGGCCGACTCGGTGGTCACCAACGAGAGCCGAAGAGGCGCCAAACGTCCCGAAGCATGAGCGCCGCGACCACAAGGACAGCGACTCTTGCCACTACGCTCCACACACGCGAACCACCGACGGCGGTGTGCCGTCCTGCCGAGCGCCAAATGCCCGTGTACTGCCAAATCGAGACTGCCGCGAATACGGCAAGGCCCAACCAAACATTCAGGCCGAGTGGCCCGGAGACGACCAAAAGGAGCACAAGAGCGCCATGCCCAAGCAGGCCGTTAGCCCAGAAGCTCACTGGCAAACTCAATTCTCCACGCCAGTGCCGCAGAAAGTAGGTCAATGTCCAATCATCCGTATTCTTCCCGTTGGAGGCCAGCACGGCTCAGGATACGGTTAGCACAGCCACATCGGCCCCGGGCTCTGCTGAACCTTCCGCTCTCGACGATGAGACGTCGAGCCCTACTCTCGAATTCACCTAACCGTCATCGGCGTCGTACAGTGCGGGGCCGTAGTCGCTTGTGGTCCGTTGTCCCGAGGAGAGACGCTGCGACTGTTGCCTCAGAAAATGCAGGTGCGAGCCCTCTCGCCACCAGAGCCTGACCGAAGCTGCTTATGCCGTAGCTCTGCTTGCCCACAATCCTGATGCATGGCCGGTCACGTAGCGAAATCCGTTTTGCAGCGCAGGCATTCCTCGCCATGGCCGTTTGATCCCATGACTCCAATTATTAAATAGGCCTGAAGGGGATTTTTAACCAAGTTTTCTGGACGATATAATATATCCGTCCATGGCCCTTTGATCCCACAACGCGCGTATTGTAGCACAGGCCATTATGTCTGTCACGGAAACATTAGCCTTGCCGAGATACTGACGGGCCGATAGGACTCGGGGCGGCCAATCATTCGCGGCGCCCAGAGCGTCTGACGAATAATGGTCAAGCGGAGAGTTGTGGGCTGCCCATATGTCCCGACCTGAAAACGCGTGGAGAAACTAATATGGGAATGGGGTGTGTGATGATTTTGGGCGCCGACCATATATATTGGCTCATTAGCATCGAGACGCTCCTCGGAGAAGCTTCGTGATGCCCAGCAAAGTTCCGAGCACGGTAATGGGGAGTAGGATGACACTCTCTAAGAAATTTCTGCGCATCATCCTCCGAGATCGGCGCCGCGAGGCTGTGCATCAGGCCGGCCACGTCGTCGTGGCGCGGCACTACGGCGCGACAAACACCGTCGCGTGGATCGCCCGCCGCACCGGGCCCGTGGACTTCCTGCTGGAGTGCACGTGGCATGGAGGGTTCCGCCTCGCCAAAGAGGGCCTGACTCGCGTTCAGATCACCGACATCGGGCTGGCCGGTGTGGCCGCAGAGGTGGCGTGGGACAGCATCACTAACGAACGAAGCTCGGGATTTCTGCCTCTGGACTGGACCGACTGGTACAACGTCACGAACTACACCGAAACCTTGGGCCCCGCCGATCTCAGTCTGGCCGGCCGTTACGAGCATGGCCGTGAGGACGCTCTCGTGGAGGACGTCATCAGGTTAGCAGCCATGCTGCGGGAGCAATTCCGGACCGCTCTAGTAAAGGAGGCCCGGGCTCTCATCGTGGCAAATCGCCAGATAGCGTCGCCGCTCACCGGTGCTGCCCTCCTCGACGAGACGGCGGCAACTCGTCACCGATCCTGAGTTGAAAATTCGGTTCCAATCACCTGCGTCGGCCGCCCCGCCGGCCGGCGGGTGTCCTCCCCGAACGGGGGCGCCATGGATAGCCATGGCGCCTTCGCCGGGGTGTCCGGGAGAGATTGCGTTGACGACCCAGAACAACGGGACCGGCATCCATGCCGTCCTGCCCGCCGATTTGCTTACCCTGATCCAGACGCCCGCAGCCCGGGGCCTGAACCCGCAACAGCGGGACGATGCCATGCTGGCCGCACTGGTGCTGCTGGGGCAGTCGCCCGTCGAGCCGGCGGAAATCGTTGCGCGGTGTGCAGCATGAAGCGCAAGTATCGCCGCTACACCTACGACACCGAGACCGCCACCATCGTCGCGCGGTCACCGTCGGTACGCGGATACGAGATTCGCACGACGCTGTACGTCACCCCGGAGGGGCGCCACTTCCGCTACGACGAGTACGCAGGCGAAGCCCGGTTGAACACGATCCTCATCCTCTCCGATGCGGCGGCGCGGCAGCTTCTCGAATGGTGGGCGAGGTGTGAGGAACGCGAACGCCTCCTCAACACCGAAAACGCCGAACTCCGGGCCACGTTGGAGGCGCAGTCCCGCCCCCGGGGCGCCCCCATCATCCCGTTCCGCCCCCGGGGCTCCGCATAGGGGCCGGCTCCAAGTAACCCCCACTAAATCCAATCAACATAATCCACGCAGAGAACGAGTTTTACCGTTGAACCGGGCCTCGCCTTTCCGTTACCAGTGTCCGTAGCGGGGGGGCGTGACACCGTTTTTGGTGTGTCTGATTAAATAACCGCACAACAGGACTGATCCCCTGTTGTTTGACTGAACTTTCTTTCTGGCAGGGGAGAGGGACCGTTCCGGAAAACGGTCTCTCGAACCATCCCCGCCCGAGACGGAAGCCGGTCGCTCAACGCCAGACCAAGAAAGCCATTTTCCAGTGCATATCCAGACAAGCTCCGCAGTGTGCGGGGCCGGCAAAACTTTTGCCATTTCCCACAGGTCCATCCGGCAGGCACTCGCCGGTCACCGTGTCCTCATCGTCCAGCCGACCCTTGAACTGCTGGAACAGACCATCACCACCATCGAGAAGCACTGCGCCGAACAGGGTGTGACGGTCCGCGTTCGCGCGATCCATGGCGAGAACTCCACCAGCGTGGTCGCCGACATCGTCCGTCACATGCAGCACCCGGAATTCGGTGGTGAGATTTTCCTCATCACGCATGCGGCCCACGAGCGGCTCCCCTTCGTCCCGACCCAGAACTGGCACCTCGTGTATGATGAGGTGCCGCAGGTCGTCTGGTGCGCGGAGATGAATCTCACCTGTCATCATCGTCTCCTTACCGACGGCTTCGAGGTGTCGCCTTCTGGATATCCGGAATGCGATCTGGTCGAGGCAGCGTCTGGTGGATATCTGGCCCGCATCATCAAGGCGGCCGAGCATGACGATGTTGATGCGGTCCTGTCCGAGGTCGCGTCCCGCGTCACGTCGCGCCACTGGCAGGTCTATGTGGACTCCGAGCAGTACAGCAACCTGACCGAGAATCACGGGAACACCAAGCGCCGCAAGTTGTCTCTCTTCGGGGTCATGCAGCCGAGCCTCATGGAGGGCTATCGGTCCGTCACCCTGTTGAGCGCCGATGCGGATGAGAGCGCCCTATACCTGATCTGGTCGCGGATGAACGTCGGCTTCTCCGAGGACACCGAACTCAATGCATCCCTGCGCTTCCTGACCCATGAGAATGGCGACCTCATCACCATCCGGTACCTGACCAAGGATGACTGGTCGAAGCGCCTGCGGGATCGCGAGATGGAGGGCAAAAAGGTCCTCCGTTATGCGGCCGACGCCGTGTTGGAGACCTTCGGCAACGAGGAGTTCTGCTATCTGGCGAATAATGACGTCCCGCAGGGCATCTGGGGTCAGGCATCACGTCGTGCCCATCGTCTCCCCAACAGCGCCCATGGGATCAACACGTACCAACGCTTCCACAACGTCGCGCTCCTCTCCGCCTTGAACCCGACGTCCTCACACTTTGCCTTCTTGTCCCTTCTGGGTCTCGATGGTGATGCCGTGAAGAATGCCATCACCCGGAGCGCCCTCTATCAGGCGGCCTGCCGCATCTCGATCAGGAATCCCGAGGATCGCAGCCCCAAGACGGTCATCGTCCCCGATCTCAACACGGCAGCATGGCTCCAAGGGAAATTCCCGGGTGCGGTGATCGAGAACCTCCACGAGGAGGAGATCAAGGTCTACCGCCGGACGAATGGACGTCCGCCCATCCATGAATCGGAGGCCGCCCGAAAGCTCGAAGCTCGCCGGGTGGAAATGCAGGATCGCACCGCAGAACTCACTCGCCTGTGTGCGGATGAGCAAGCCCACGGCAGGGAAATCGCCTATGCCCTGAACATGGATGGTACGATTCCGGAAGAGATTCGCTGTGGGACGGAAACCCCTATTAGTAATACAGGTTTCCGTCCCGCAGACACGACCTCGGCATACCCGATCTCCAAGGCGATGGAGCAGGAACCGAGTGCCATGCGGGTGTTCGCGACCCTGTATGCCGATCTCTATTCCACGTCGGCGAGCATGGTCTTGGTGGCAGCCGATTGGCCGGCGTGTGTGAAGGCATTACGGGAAAGCTGGGAAGAGAACACGCTTTCCAAGCGTGAAAACTTCAAGTTCGTCCCGGCCTGCATGCCCGACCATGGGCGATCTGATCAGGATGTGCGCTGGTCCCGGATGATCGTACTCGATATCGATGAAGGTGATCTCGGGCATGAGGACTTCGCGGCCATGTTCCGCGACCTGACCATGCTGGTGGTGAATTCGGCTTCGACCGACGCCAGCCTGTCTCGGTACCGGGTCTTCATCCCGCTCGGCCTTCCGGTACCGGCTGATCTGTACCGGGATCTCGTCCAGCGCATGATCAAGCGCCTGAACCGGGCTGGGTACTGGTCCAAGGAACAACTCCACAGGGATGACCGGATCAAATCGCGCCTCAAGCATGGCGTCGATAGGGCGAAATTGATGGCCGCGAGCCTGCTCAATGTCCCGGCGCAGCCCTCCGATCCTTCTGGGCGCTTGTTCGTGGAGTTCACGGGTGGCCGGCGCAAGGAACTCGATGTGATGCGCTGGATCGAACTCGGGAACCCCCGCCGCCGTGATGACGGCGCCGAGCAGGTGACGGTCGAAACCCCGGAGGATCGCGCACGGGAGGCGGACGAGCGCCGGGCAATCTTCGAAGCCGACTGGAATGCCAATATAGGCGCCATGGTCGTGCCCGACGCGGTCAGGGCCAGCATCGAAGTGCAGTTGGAGGAGGTCACGCTGACGGAGGGCGATCTGAACCGGTTCTGGACTACGACCCGCACCCAAGTGGCCGAGTTGGCAGCAGTGGGCTGGCACGGTCTGCAGTGACCGAATGGGAGAGGCCGCAATTTCCGACACAAGGTCTCTCTTCCGGCATGCAGGAACGGCATCCCGTTCCTGCATGCGTGGCGTCCTGCGGCGACGCGAACCGATCCCCATCATCACGACGCCGGGGCAATCCCGGTGGTATCCCGCAGAGGCGGAGATGAACGAACCCGAAGGAGGAGCAGATCGCGATGTCCTCGGATCGTATCCTGCCGCTGGTCGCCACCGAGCCCCTCACCGAGCCTGTCCCCGGGGTCAGTTCGTTGTAGCGAGCATAGGAGAAGCTCTGCGTTTGGGAACCCCAAGGCCTCGGCGAATGGAATGCTGACGGGCCGGGCAAAAGCGGCTGTGGGCGGCCGAGGAGGTGCGGGGATATTTGGCACAGAACCTGCCACCGCCGTTGGTCATGCGGGACTCGCCCAGCATCCTGCGGTGTCCCGCTCAGTATTACGGAGACATGGAACCTCAAGGCGGCGATCTGGCGTAACCCAACTCTGTTGGTATGTGCCTTCACACAGGCGAGAACAGCCCACCGCGACTTGGCCGCCCTTCGGCGGTTCCGCGCGAGATCAAAGAGACGAGCTGGGCGCATCCGTTGCAGCGCGGAGGCTGGTGGCTTCGCAGCGTCAACCGTCACCAGATCCAGTCAGCGCTTCCAGAGAACAGATTCTGAGAGAAGCGCTCCTTCAGAAGGCTCGGTGGAATCCGATTGACGGCTTTTCAATCCGGGATATTCCGGATGCATGACGGTCTCTCCGAGCCCCAGCGCCCCGGTTACACCTCTCCTGCGCCCATGGGGGCAATTGTCGGGTCTAGTCGCCCGGCTCGTTCTCGCCGACCCGGGGCTGGCGACGCGCCTCCTCCTCCTGCCGGCACGAGGTCTGCACGCAACGGCGGTGGCCTTGCACGTCGCCGAGCAGGATGGCGAAGAGATGCCCTCACTCGCGCACCGAATTCGGACCACCCATCCGCGCGATCTTCTGCGCCGTGCCATGCCAACCGGCGCACCCACTCTGTACAAGCTTTTGGGTCGCGCCTCGGTGCCCGCGTGGTCGCTTCAGCAGTACCGGGACCTTGACGTCGTCTCCCGCTCCACGACGGCCGCCATGCTGCTGGAGGCGTCCCGGGTCACTCCCGATCTTGTTGATCAAGGTGTTGCCCTCATGAGGGCCGATCCAATTGTTTGGAATGCGCGGAAAGCCTTCCCGCACGCGTACGAACAGACGCAACTGGCCGCCGCAGTCGAGGTGCTGCGGTCCCTCGGGGTGCTGCGCGATCTCGCTGACCTGCCGCCGGAAGCTGGCCGGAAGGCGGTCTATCGCCGCGTCAAGGCCGATCTCGCTCGGGCCCGCTGCCCTGCAGATATGTTTCCGGTGCTGGAGGGCTGGGCGCGCATCAAGACGGTTGGAGACCTGTGGGCGCTCGGCGAGCGGCTGTCGATCTGCCTACGGCCCCGTAGGTGGGGCAGCCACGAGTACGTCGTCGGGCTGGTCAACGGCGACATGGCATTCCTTCATCATGCCGAGGTGGATGCTGTTGCGCAGGTGGAGCACGTTACGGGCAATCTCTGGACAATTCGGCAGGTGAGCGGGCACCGCAATCGCTCCGTACCTCGTGACGTCGTTGTCAGGCTGGAGGCGGCGCTGCGGGCTGCAGGCTTCGTCCTTATCGGTTGCGGGGCTCAAGAGGCGCTTGGACAGGCTCTCCGACATGATAAGGACGACGACGGAGACGATGACTTGGGCGACGTCGAGGACCCCGATGGTGGCGAAGAGGTCGATGTCGCGGCCTGACCCGCAGGACAGACAGGGCCGACCGAGGCACTTCAAACTCATGATAGCCGCTGTGTTTCGTTGAGGTGCTCCGCGCACCGACCTCCGAGCCGCGACTCGGTTGGCAGACAATCATCCTTAGTCCCATCGCTGGAACCTCATGCGGTCCTGCACCTGCGACGTGCCCTTTCCGAGAGCCTTGGCGATCTCCCGCACGTCCGCCAACCGCGTATCCCGAATGCAGGAGTTGAGTTCGCCAAGCAACGCATGTCCGATTCCGTAGGCGCCGGGCTCGTTTGACTTGACGATCACCGCCATCGGGTGCTGGGCCTCCCCAAGGAAAGCCGATCCGGGGAACCTGATCCACCTCGATTGATCCTTGATGAGCGCGTTTCCCTGCTCACTGAAAGTGATGCCCACCAGCACTCTGTCGCGGGAGATGCCCGAGCTTGGCTTCCACTGGTCCGTCATATCGAAGATCCAGCAGGCGGTCATTGGGGAGGCGAACACCTGCAACCGCTTGCCCTTGATGGCTTTCAGGTCGGGGCCTTTCGCGAACCATCTGAAGTACGTGGCCATGGCTGCCCCTGCCCTTCAAGGCGGCACTGTCGCTCGATAGGCACTGGCGAGAAACCAAATATGTTGGTTCCGGAACGCTCCCGAGGCTAGTACGATTCGAATACGCTCCGCATGCCCGGAAACCCCCGACGGGCCTCTTTCGTCCAGTGATCCACTAGTAACTAGGCGCAGTGGGGCTGGCGTTATCCCGAACTCTTGCGGGTCAGCTTGGTGGGACAAGAGCACCCGTTTTGACCCGCATCGCAGTAGCGGGGCTGACTCCGGCAATACGAGCGGCCGGGCGAACGCCGTGGCCGGCTGCCAGCAGGTCTCGCACCTGCGCCAGCCGATCTGCTGGTATGGGCGGCCGGCCAAATCGCACACCCTGCGCCCGCGCCCGCTGCCGCCCTTCTGCCGCCGCTTCACTGCGATAGGACTGGCGGGCGGCATTCATGGTCAGCCAGTCGATGCTGCCGGTGCCAGCCATCTTCGGACCCGCCACGATGACTGCCACGCCCTTTTTCTGGAGGGCCGCAATTGCCGCGACGAGGTCGGAAAGGTCCCGCCCAAGTCTGCAGGCGGAAGAAATAATCACCGTCCCGAACTGCCTCCCCGAGGTAGAGATGAGGCGGTCCCGAGCAGCAAGGCCGTCCCGGCGCGCTCGCTGGGTCAGCGATGCCTCCCGGTAGATGGCCGCAATCCTGAGCCCCTGATCCTCGGCGAAGTTACGAAGCGCAATCTCCTGCGCCTCGGCCGAGACGGGGTGGCCCGGGCTGGGCCTGATGTAGATAGCGGTGGTTCGGGGCATGCCAGACGATGGTGCCATGGGCCCTTGGGGTGTCCATCGAATTGCGTGGTCCGGATGTTCACCAGACTAGGCCGCTCGAACCCGTATTCGGTGTTCTGGAACGGTCTCCCGGGTTAAGGTGATCCGGTAATGGGGGGCGAGGCATGCCGGCCTTTCTGAACTTGGCCTCCATGTCCCGCATGAGGTCCGCCACCGCCTCGAAACCATCATGGGGCGGCGCCATGAAGCGCTCCTCCATCTCGGCCCTCTCGGTCGCTTTCTGTACGCCGATGTGAAGGGGCGGTTGACGCATGCTCGTTCGGCGTGGGTGTTGGTGTGCTGGATAGTGTCCTTGCCGCACTGGTGACTAAACAGAAAACAGGGTCCTGCTGGCCCCGTCAGGTTGAAGGCTTTGACCGGTTTTCATCCACGGCGGGTCGGTTGTTCCGGTGGGAAACTGATACCAACCGCCCTGATGAATGACCTGTCGCGGTCCGAACTGAACTTGCCGGAGGGAGACAGGTTTGAGGAATGATCTACCCCGTACCCCCGACAAGGGCCCGTTTTCGTCCCGAAGATCGAGAATTTCGGTACGGCTTCATGGCCGGAAGGCAGAGTTTTCCGGACAAGGATTCCTCGAATTTCGATACAGATGGAGGCGAGTGGCTAGCAGAGCCTCGGATTCTTGCGCTACAGTTTCCGAATCAAAATGAGATGACTTGTGAGATCGGATGCCCATAATTTTCTTCTTAATAGCCGCCGCTTTGGCAATCCCAACGTACGGCATATCGCTGGTAGTCTGGCTTGCATTCAGACTATTCTCAAGCACTGGAAAGCAAGTAGACAACATAGAGCGCGTCATCAGGGAACTGACGCTCAGGAATATTTCTGACTACAGAGCATTTGCTGGAATAAGCTACGTGATTGCCAAAAACTATGCAACGACAAGCCCCAGCGAAGTGCTGATAGAGGTTGGTGATTATTTTTCGTTCAGAACGCCAATAGAGGGCGTTAGCTATCTCGTAGAGGTCAATAAGAACCCCGAAGGGAGTGGGGTCATATTGAGGTCCAAGCTGGCCTAGTTCTCAAAGTTGCATCAAGGGGCCGCAAGCGGTCGTTTGTGGAACAGGCTAAGCGGAAGGTTTATCAAGGCAGTTGGTATGAGATGAGGATGGTGCTGCCAGCCACGTGGAAACGCTGCGTGGGTCTCCCAATTGGCGCCCCGAAGGATGCCAGCGGGGACATGGCCGTGCGGCTCTGGCCAGCGCATGCGCGGAGCTTTCGCCACGTAATGGATGACGGGATGGCGGAGGCGTGCCTCATCGGTACCGCCCGAACGCGAAGAGGCGCCATGGGGATATTCCTCATGGCGCCTCCGGGACGGGGATCGATTTACCGATTTGCCTTCGCGAATATTTCCCTGCCATCAGATCGGTACTCAGATTTCAGACTGATTTTCCTGTTGAAGATTCGGGTGAGTATCCGGGTGGATCAGCGTCGCCGTCAGTTCGCTCCGCTGCGCTGCGCTCACTGCCGGCGGCTCCTCCCCGTCTGGCCTGTCCTCTGCGAGACCAGTCCTCCCGGGGAGAGCATTCTGCTGCGCGTTGCTGGAATGGTGGGTACCTGTTCGTCCCAGCCCTTCCGACATTTCCCACCCTTCGCGCCCTTTCCTTCCTCTCCATCTCTTCGGAATGACTTCGGGAGGAGCGCCATGTCATCTATTCCCCCTTTGGAACCCAAGAGGAGAAATCTTGGGTTCCAAAGGGGACAGATGATCGTCTGACTTGCGGGTACTCGGCACACGTTGAGGCTCGCTATCTCCCTTGCAGGACCACGTGGACAGCATTTACGTGGGATGTAGCGTCTATCATGCAGGTCACCCGGAGGTGGGCTGCATCTGTCGGTCTCCGGGACGTGCGAGGTCCCGAAACTCATGCACGTCGCCGCCTCATTGACGCCGTGCATGCGGCGGGTCGTGATACACACACGGAGCCCGCCTCTTGTTCAGTGCGTTCAGGGTGTGGAACCCTCGGTGCCGTTGCTCTGATCAGTGGCCCTGCGGGGCAACCTCCTGTCAGATGTCCGTTCGTCTGGCTGCGCTGCCGGCCTGTGCTGGTCTGAGTCCCAGTTGGGCCTATTGAACCGGGCCAGTCCATGATGATGCCCTGCGCGCTATGTGGCCGTTGCCGGCCTTGGGTGATATTTAGCGCAGTGCCTGCCCCCGAGACGAAATTAATCGACGCCCCGGATGTGGAGCGATCTGGGGCGGACGAGGTGTGTTCCGCGTCCCTGCGCGGACGGGAATACAGCCACGGTCCACCCCTCGATATCTGAAAGCTGTTTGGATCGAGGTCGGGGCTGTCGCTCGGCGGAAAGTAGGGGCAGCCGCCGCCCGGGTGCCCAACGGGTAGCAGAGAGTTGTTTCTTGCGCACATGAAACCGTTTCGATTTGGACTAGATTTTGGCTTGTCCGCCTACCCAAGTGGACTGCACCTTCTTCCTTTCGTTGAGCGAAACGCCAGCCGTACGTCGGGGAGCAACCATGGCCATCAAGCCGACCAAGGGTAAGGACAACATCAAGGGGGATGGGTCCAACGAAACCCTTTTCGGCCTTGAAGGCGACGACACCATCAGTGGTGCTGGCGGGATGGATACTCTCGATGGTGGTATCGGCAAGGACAAGCTCTACGGCGGCGAGGGTAACGATACGCTCATCGGCGGGGAGGGCGACGACACCCTCTATGGCGAGAATGGGGACGATACCCTCCTTGGTGGAGCGGGGAAGGACGCACTTTCCGGCGGGAGCGGGAATGACAGCCTCGATGGTGGCATCGGGGACGACAAGCTCGACGGTGGCATAGGCGACGACACCCTGCTGGGTGGCGAGGGGACGGATTCCCTTGTCGGCGGAAGCGGCCATGACAAGCTCGATGGTGGCACCGGGGACGACAAACTCGACGCCGGGTCAGGCGACGACACCCTCCTTGGCGGAGAAGGCAAGGATACCCTTGTCGCCGGAAGCGGCAATGACGCGCTCGACGGTGGCATCGGGGATGACAGCCTCGACGGCGGTGAGGGAAACGACACCCTCACCGGTGGTGCTGGCAAGGACAAGCTTGCCGGTGGCAGCGGGCTGGACACTGCCGTGTTCAGCGGGTCCAAGGCGCAATACACGTGGTCGGTCAAGAGTTCCCTGTCCGGCAAGATTACCGGCAGCCAAGCCACCGGAGACGGTGAGGACACGCTGAGCGGCGTCGAGCGCCTGCACTTCAACGGCGACGGTTCGACGGTTCTGCTGGCCGCCAATAAGGGGCCGATTGCTGGCAACGCCACCGGCACCACGGCGGAGGATAGCCCCTACTCCATCCTCATCAGCGACCTGCTCCAGAACGCCAGCGACGCTGATGGTGACGCGCTTGAACTGGTCGGTGTCACGGGCGATGCGAACGGCACGGCGGAGATCGTCGGTGACAGGGTGATCTATACACCCAAGGCCAATTACAACGGACCCGCCAGCTTCACCTACACGGTGAAGGACAACATAGCGGGCACTAACGCCGCCGAACTGAACGCGCTCGAAAAGCAGGCCACCGGGACGGTGAGCCTGATCATCACTAGTGCGACCGATGAGCCGGTTGCAGTGGACGACACCGCCACCGTCGCAGAGGAGGGCGCCGTCGCCATTGACGTGCTCGCCAATGACGTTGGTGGGGATGGCGGCGCCCTCACCATCACCGAGGTCTCGGTCGATGCATCACAAGGCACGGCCACCATCAAGAATGGCAAGGTCGAGTTCACCGGAGCCAAGGACTTCGCGGGCGAAGCCAGCATCACCTACAAGGTGAGCGACGGCACCACCACCAAGGAAGCGGTGGCCGTGGTGACCGTGACCCCGGTCAACGATGCCCCCGTTGCTGTGGACGACACCGCCACAGTGGCGGAGGAGGGCACCGTCACCATCGATGTGCTCGCCAACGACACCGACGTGGACACCTCCACGCTGACGATCACCGAAGTCTCGGTCGATGCATCACAAGGCACTGCCACCATCAAGAATGGCAAGATCGAGTTCACAGGTGCGACAGGCTTCAATGGCGAAGCCTCCATCACCTACAAGGTGACGGATGGCACCACCACCAAGGAAGCCGTGGCGCTTGTCACGGTCACTGCGGTGGATGATGAACCTGTTGCAGTGGATGACACGGCTACGGCCGCGGAGGAGGGCACCGTCGCCATCGATGTGCTCGCCAACGACACAGATGCGGACAGCAAGCTGACGATCACCGATGTCTCGGTTGATGCCTCACAGGGCACGGCCACCATCAAGGACGACAAGGTCGAGTTCACAGGCGCCAAGGACTTCAACGGCGAGGCCAGCATCACCTACAAGGTGAGTGATGGCACCACGACCAAGGAAGCGGTGGCGGCGGTCACCGTGACCCCGGTCAACGACGCCCCCGATGTGGTGGATGACACCTTCCGAGGCAAAGAGGACGAAGGCCCCTTCCTGATCGATGTGCTGGCCAATGACACCGACGTGGACAGCCCCAACCTTAGCCTCACCATCACCAATGACGTTGCGCATTATGGCTCACTCGCAGTGGTGGACGGAAAGATTCAGTTCACGGCCAAACCCGACTTCAATGGCACTGGTCTTGTCATTACCTATGCGGCATCGGACGGCACGACTTCCTCCAATGGGCAGGTCACCGTGAACATCGACCCGGTGAATGACGCGCCAGCCGCCAACGATGATCAGGCATGGGTGGAGGAGGAGGGCACCGTTCTCATCGACGTTCGGGCCAATGACACTGACGTTGACACGGGCAGGCACCTGCTGACCATCACGGAGGTGTTCGTAGACCCCGCGCAAGGCACAGCGTTCATCAAGGATGGCAAGGTCGAGTTCACAGGCGCCAAGGACTTCGCGGGCGAGGCCAGCATCACCTACAAGGTCAGTGACGGTGAACACACAGCCGAAGCCGTTGCTCGGGTCACGGTGGCCCCGGTCAACGATGCACCGGTTGCGGTCGATGACACCTTCCGCGCCAAGGAGGATGACACTCCCCTAATCGACGTGCTGGACAATGACACGGATGTGGACAGCACAAATCTGACTCTCACCAGCGTCCGAAGCTCCAACGACCTCGTGACGGTGGAGATTGTGGACAACAAGGTGTTGGTCACAACAACCGAGAACTTTCATGGCGATGTCAACATCACCTATGAGTTGTCGGACGGTAGCGCAAGCGACCTCGATGGGAAGATCAGCGTCACCTTCGACCCTATAAATGACGCACCCACGGGGTCTGTGACGGTCACTGGCACCGCCAAGGAGGGCGAGACCCTGACCGCGTCCAACACGCTGCAAGACGTCGACGGAATGGGCGAGGTCTCCTACCGCTGGTTCGCGGGCCGCGCGGGGGATTGGACGCTCATCAGTGGCGCGAAGACCGACACGCTGACCCTCACCTCCGGTCACGTCGGTAAGCAGTTCCGTGCGGAAGCGTTCTACATCGATGATGACGGGACGGATGAGGTCGTGTCCTCCGATCCGACCGATGAGGTGATCGTCCGCAACACCGCGCCCGTGGGCGTGGCGGATGTCTACTATATGAACGAAGACGCCACGCTAGGGGTGATCGAGGCCCATGGCGTGCTGGCGAATGATACCGACGCGCAGAGTGATACCTTGACGGCCAGCTTCACCGATCTTCCCGACCACTTCGGTATGTTTGGACGGTTGCCCGATGGTAGCTTTACCTACCGCGCCAACGCGAACTTTTACGGCACGGACAGCTTCACCTACATCCCATCTGACGGGGAGTTGCAAGGCCAGCCCACCACGGTGACGATCCACGTTGCCCCGGTGAACGATGCGCCGACAGGCTCTGTGGTGATCAGCGGGATCGCGCGGGTGGGCTTTGGACTATCTGCGGGCAGCCTCATCTCCGACGTGGATGGACTGGGTGCGCTCTCCTACCGCTGGGAAGCCTTCAAGAACGGGGACTGGTCTCAGATCGGCACCGGTCAGAACTATACGCTCACCTCTGCCGAGGCAGGTTTGCAGGTCCGTGTCGTTGGTTCCTACACGGATGGTGGCGGCACGGCGGAGCGCGTGGCGTCCATGCCAACCGCAACTGTTGCTGGCTCTCACCTCTACAATGCCGATGTGAGCGGTGTGGTCCACCAGTTCAACACACAGACCGAATACAATCGGGATAGCGTGGTAGGTGGTGCCGGAAATACATATTTCACTATCAATCCATGGGAATACTGGTCGGGAAGCACATACGGATACCGAAGCACCGGCATCTTTGAGACATTACTGACTGATCTCGGAGAAGTCCCAGATTCTGTCGTGGGCGCGACGTTCAAGGCGGATTTCGAGGATCACTATGTGAACCTTCCGCAGCGTCTGCACATCTACGCCTACCGGGGGGATGGTTCTCTTACTATGAGCGACGCCAACAAAACCGCCGTCGAAGTGGCAAATGTTTCCATCTCGGACGTGCAGACAATGGCTGGAGTCGTCTCCATCGGGTTGGACACGAGTAAGATCAATCAATTGCTTGCTACCGACCCTGAATGGATCGGTCTTGCATTTCGTGTTGACCCCATACCCACATCGTATGGTGGACTAGCGATGTTGCCGGCCACGGCTCAACTTGATCTCGTTTTCTGATCGCCTGATTCGGCTTTTGAGAAGGCGCGGCTTCGGTCGCGCCTTTTCTGTTCTAGCCATAACGAAAAAGCCCCGCCGGAGCGGGGCTTCTTGCCGGTTTCAGACCAAGGGGTCTCAGACCGAGGTGGACCACCAGACGCCATCGGTGGTGTCGCGGTAGAAGCCGATCCGCTACTCACGGCCCAGCACCGCCAGCGACGCGGTCGACAATGGTCTGGTGTACTATTTCATCCGGGACACCGATGGAAATTTGGTTCAGCGCGACAGCCGCTTCCGGATCGACCCCGTGAACGGAACGGTCACGGTGTAGGGCGGCTCCAAGCTGAACTATGAGGCGGCCACCAGCCATGCCCTCACCATCGTGGCGCGCGATAGGGAGGGCGCGGAGGAGGCGCAGACCTTCACCATCGCCGTCGCCAACACGATTGATCATCACGTCTAAAACGCCGATGTCTATGGCACCGCTACCCGTTATGAAACCGGCGGTACAGGCTTCAACTACACCGAGACTGGTTATGTCTCCATTCGCAATGTGTTTCCCTACCTCGTCAGCAATGATTTCCGTAGTACTACGGTATTCGAGACCCGCCTCGAAGACCTCGGGCCTGTGTCAACGTCAGTGCAGTTGGCCGTTTTCAGCTTTGACATGAACGGCTTTATTGTCGAAGGAACGCCCCGGATCGAAATCTACGTCTATGCGGGCCACGGCGCCATGACCGCTAACGACTGGAGGTCGGGCATTCTTGCGGGAAGCGCGACCATGACCTCGGTCAATGCGCAGAACGGGGTGATCACAAGCATCAGTGTCGACCCGCATGCGGTCAACAGTGTTCTGGCGACGAACCCTGATTATCTGGGCATCAACATCCGTGCCGCCGAGACCCACGGGGTAGCGGGCATCTCTATTTCACCCCTGAGCACGATGTCATTGGACCTCGTGTTTTGACCTGATCGCGCCCCGGTGCGGATTTTTGAGGGGTGGCCTAATCTTACTGTGTCATTTCCAAGCGGGGCCTCTGGATTGCTGCAGGCAACAGGGGCAGCGTGGGAGGGATTGGACGAGGCTGACGATGAGGCGGCATCGGACGGTGCTGATCGAATATGGGACGTGACG
>NZ_WWDL01000055.1 GCF_009848505.1 Muricoccus harenae | reverse complement strand
GCAGGTCGCGGCAGCGCCAGCGCACGACGCCGTCGCGCTCCAGGTCCGGTCCTTCCTCAACCCAGCGGGCCACCACCGCCTCCTGCTCGCTCGAGAGCCGTGGAGCCGGACCCGGAGCACGGCGGTTTGCCAGCCCAGCAAGCCCCTCGGCGTTGTAGCGGTGCACCCAGTCACGCAGCGTCTGCCGGTCCATGCCGCAGCTCTCGGCCGCCTCCTCACGCGAGGCCCCCTCCAGCACCAGCGCGATCGCCAGCATCCGGCGTGCCGCATTCGCATCACGGCTCCGCGCCGCTGACTTCCGGAGTTCGGCCGCCGAAAGATCCTGCCGTGTGATCGCCAGCGCCATCTCAGCCTCCCGAACCAACCACCGGGAGGAGCGAATCACGACCGGAGCGCTGGTGGGATCACATGCGAGTCAGCGATCAAGGCGGTTGGTATTACCGTCACCCTGTCCCTGCGGGCGCCCGCTGAATGGATGGGACGGACAGTGTCCCTGCGTCTCGGGGAAGGCGAGCTTCTGCGCGCAGAGGTGCCCGAGGCTGCGGTGCAGGTGACCATCGACATCCTCGCCTTCCGGACGGCGTCCCATTACGCGCTGCGGCTGCAGGATGGCACGGGCGCGGAGATACCCTGGACGGAATGCGACCTGCGGGGCGAGTTCTTCGAGGCCCTGCTCATCTCGCCGCAGACCTTTTGCGAAAAGGCGCAGCTGAACCACTCGCGCTTCCAGTCCCGGCACTTGCTGGAACTGGCGGCACATGGCTTCTACCTGCGCCATCCGGAGGCCGAGTTTCCCCTGCGCGGGGCGGCGCTCACCATTCTCGGCCACCGCTACCTGGAGAAGCCACCCGACTCCCTCACCCCGGCAGAAAGCGCGCGTGTCGCCTGGCTGCTCGATGAGGCGGAGCGCGTGACCCGGGAAGGCGCGGCGCTCATCCATGAGATCGAATCGAAGGGGGCGAAGATCGACTGGCGGCATGTCCGCTGGACCGTCTCGCTGGCGACCGTCGCCGCGCACCTCGCCCTCTACGAGGAGGATTACGAACAGGCGCTCTCCTTCCTCGAGCTGGCGACGCGGCACACGCATCTCGTCAACTATTCCAAGGTCTCCGCGCTGAACTTCGTGATCTGCGCCTTCGCCGAGGGGGTGATCGCGCATCTGCTGGGCCGCACGGACCGGGCGCGTTCGGTGCTGATCCATGGCATCGAATCGGTGAAGCCCATCGTGCAGGCGCAGAACCTGCTGGAGAATGTCTGGGTGCTCGGCGACCTGCAGAACGTGCTGCGGGCGGCGCGCCAGTGCTATATTGTCCTGGTGCGCATGGGCATCCTCGAAGTGCGCGTCAGCCCGCCCGTCATCGAGGACGCCATCCAGATCGACGTGAACGAGGTGCAGAGCCCGCTGGCGCGCATCATCCGGGCCGAGCGCGTCCCCGAGCTGGCGGCGCTCATCGCGGCGCATGGCGGCCGCTGACGCGGCACGCCTGCCACCCTTCCTACCACTTCAGCTCGTCGGCGATCCGGCCGATGGCGCATGGGTCCCGGCGCGGACCCGCTCCACCGGCAGGGGAATGAACTCCTTCTCGTCCCCGGGAACGAGGCCGAAGCGCCCCGCCTGCCAGTCGGCCTTCGCCTGCTCGATCCGTTCGCGGGAGGAGGAGACGAAGTTCCAGAACAGGTGCCGCGGCCCGTCCATTACGGCGCCTCCGAGAAGCAGCAGCCGTGCGCCCTGCGGGCCGGCGCGAAGGGCCAGCCCGTCGCCGGCGCGGAAGACGAGCATGCGGCCCGGCGCGAAGCGGTCCCCCGCCACAAGCACCTCCCCCTCCAGCACATAGGCGCCGCGTTCCTCATGCTGGTCGGGCAGCGGCAGGGCTGCGCCGGGTGCGAGCACGGCATCGGCGTAGAACAGGTCGGTCGGCGTCGCGACCGGGGAGCGCGCCCCCCAGCCATGGCCGGCGATCAGCCGCAGCCGTGCGCCGCCATCCTCGATCACTGGCAAGGTGGCCGCGGGATGATGCGCGAAATCCGGCATGGCCTCCTCCTGCGCGCGCGGCAGCGCCACCCAGGACTGGATGCCGAAGAGGCGGTTGCTGTGGCTGCGCAACGCCTGGTCCGTTCGTTCGGAATGCGCGATGCCGCGGCCGGCCGTCATCCAGTTCACGTCGCCCGGCCGGATCGGCTGGTCGGAGCCGAGCGTGTCGCGGTGCTGGATCTCGCCCTCGAACAGGTAGGTGACGGTGGAGAGGCCGATATGCGGGTGCGGCCGCACATCCAGCCCCTTTCCGGTCAGGAATTCGCCCGGTCCCATCTGGTCGAAGAAGATGAAGGGACCGACCATCTGGCGCTCCTTCGCGGGCAGGGCGCGCCGCACCTCGAAGCCGCCGATGTCATGCGTGCGCGGCAGGATCACTTGCCCCATGCATTCCGGCATCACGCCGGCCGGATTGCTCTCGACGCTCATCATCCGCCTCCCTGAAGTGCTGCGATCCAGTCGCGTGTGAGGGCAACATCCATCTGGGACAGGCCGTGCCCCAGCGGCAGATCACGATGCGACACCGCCGCGCCCGCGTCACGCAGCACGGTCGCAAGCTGCGCGCCGAGCGCCGTCGGGCTGATGGGATCGCTCGCGCCGGAGAGCAGCAGCACATCCGTGCCGTCCAGCTTCCCGGCCGGCGGATCGCGGAGCGGCAGGGTGGCGCGCAGCAGGGCGGCGCCCCGCAACAGGCCGGGATGGCGCAGCAGCAGCGCGCCCGCGGTGTTTGCGCCGTTGGAGAAGCCGACGGCGATTGGCGCCGCCAGCCCGTATTCGGCCAGCGCGGACCGGACGAAATCGGCCAATTCATCGGCCCGGCGGCGCAGGTCTTCCTCATCGAAGACGCCTTCCGCCAGGCGGCGGAAGAAGCGCGGCATGCCGTTCTCCAGCACCTTGCCGCGCGGCGAGAGCAGCGCCGCGCCCGGCGCCACCTTGCGGCCGAAGGGCAGCAGGTCGTTCTCGTCGCCACCGGTGCCGTGCAGCAGCAGGATGGGCGGGCGCGCGGCATGGCCGGCCGGTTCGTAGGCGTGGATGAAGTCGGTTGCGATGGCGCTCATAGCGTCCTTGCTCCAGGGGCGGGCCGCGCCGTTCGGGCGCGGCCCAAGGCTACCGGTTCTGCGATCAGCTCAGGCGAGGACGGGCAGTGCCGCCTCGATCTCGGTGCGATGCCGCTCGAGGAAGGCGGGCAGCTTCAGCGCATGGCCCAGCGCCTCCGCCGGCTCGTCCACGTCGAAGCCAGGAATGTCCGTCGCGATCTCGAACAGGACATGGCCGGGTTCGCGAAAATAGACGGAGCGGAAGTAGTCGCGGTTCTTCTGCTCCGTCGTGCGCAGGCCGTGATTGGCCGCAAGCTTGCGCACCATCTCCATCTCCGCCGCGTCATCCGCTGCGCGGAAGGCGAGGTGGTGCACCGAGCCACGCCCCAGCCGCGCCGGCAGGAAGCCGCCCACCGCGCGCAGGTCCACGATCCCGCCGATGGCGGTGCCCTCCACCTGGTAGCGGATGGTGTCGCCCTCGCGTGCCACCTTGGCGAAGCCGAAGACGTCGGAGAGGATCGCGCCGGTTGCCTCGGTCTTGTCCAGCATCAGGCTGACGCTGTGGAACCCGCGGATGGCGTGCTCGACCGGCACGTCGCCGTTGTTCCAGGCCGGCTCCGCCTCAATCCCCGGCAGCCCGACGAGGGCCAGGCGCAGACCGTCCGCGTCGCGGAAGGTCAGCACCGTCTCGCCGAAGCGGGTGGCGCGCTCCAGGCCGTGGTTCACCAGCCGTGCGGTCCAGTAGCCGATGGCGGCCTGCGGGATGCGGAGCACCGTCTCCTGCAACTCGCCCGCGCCGGCACGTCCGGGGGCTGCGTGCTCCCAGGGGAAGAAGGTGAGGATGGTGCCAGGGCTGCCGGCTTCGTCGCCGTAGTAGAAGTGATAGGCACCGGGATCGTCGAAGTTCACCGTCTTCTTCACCAGGCGCAGCCCGAGGGTGCGGGTGTAGAAGTCGAGGTTCCGCTGTGCCTGACCAGCGATGGCGGTGACGTGGTGGATGCCGTTGCGGGACATGGTCTCTGTCTCCTTGGGGGGGAGCGCGTCCGGCGCTCCAATGGAAACAGGAAATAGGATTGGAGGGTTCCGGGGCGAGGATAATCCGATTGCAATCGCGCAATCTCGGCCTTGCGTCATTCGAGATGGCATTGCGATTCATAGCAGGCGAACCTCCGGGTCAGCCAACGATCCAACCGGAGAATTTCCCATGATCGACTCCCGCCTTGCTCCCTACGCCCTCCTCCTCCTGCGCGTCTCGCTCGGGGTGATGTTCATCGCCCATGCCTGGCTTAAGATTGCGGTCTTCACCGTGCCGGGCTTCGCCGGGTTCCTCGGCCAGGCCGGCTTTCCCGCCTTCCTCGCTTGGCCGGTTGTCCTGGCGGAGCTGATCGGCGGCGTCGCCCTTCTCCTCGGCCTCTATGCCCGCGCCGTGTCGGTGGCGATGCTGCCGGTACTGCTCGGTGCGCTGATGGTGCATGCCGGCAATGGCTGGGTGTTTAACGCGCCGAATGGCGGCTGGGAGTATCCGGCCTTCCTCGTGGTCGGCGCGCTGGTGCAGGCCCTGGCTGGCGACGGGGCGCTTGCCCTGCGTGCCACGCCGGTGCCGGTATCCCGGCCGGCCCTCGCCGCCGCTACCTGAAACCCCTAGCATCGCGGCAACCCGCCGGCGGCACGGTTCCGTGTCGCCGGCTTCGCGCGTCGGGATGAGCGTCGTGAAGGAACCTGCCCGCAGCCTCGCCTGGGACGACTTCCGCCTGGTCAATGCGGTGGCCGAGGCGCGCAACCTGCCCGCCGCCGCCGCGCGGCTCGGCATCGACCATTCGACTGTCTTCCGCCGCCTGAAGCAGGTGGAGGCGCTGCTCGGCACGGTGCTCTTCGAGCGACACCGCAGCGGCTACACCCTGACCCCGGCGGGGGAGGAGGTGGCGGCCCTCGCCGCGCGGGTGGACGAGGACATCACCGCCGTCACGCGCCGGCTCGCAGGGCAGGCGCCGGCGCCATCGGGCGAGCTGCGGCTCGCCACGAGCGACAGCCTGCTCTCCGATCTGCTGATGCCGATGCTGGCCCGGTTCCGTCGCACGCATCCGGCGATCCGCCTCGACCTCGTCACTGGCAATGCGGCGCTGAACCTGTCTCGGAGGGATGCGGATGTGGCAGTGCGCGCCACCGACGCGCCGCCTGACACGCTGGTCGGCCGCCGCGCCGCGCGGATCGCATGGGCGCTCTACGGCGCCGCAGGGGTGAATGGCGCAAGTGATCCGCTGGCGGAGGCGGATTGGGTCTGTCTTGGCGAGAACCTCGCGGGCTTGCGGGTGGTGCGCTACGCGCGGGAGGCAGTGCCGGCCGACCGGCTGGCAGGCCGTTTCGATACGGTGCTCGGCCTGGCCCATGCGGTGGCAGCCGGCATCGGCGTGGGGCACCTGCCCTGCTTCATCGGCGACTCCTGGCCCGGCCTGGTCCGCCTTGCGCCGCCAGAGCCGAACTATGCCTCGGACCTCTGGCTGCTGACGCATCCGGACCTGCGCCACACACCACGCGTGCGCGCCCTTCTTGACAATCTGGCGGAGGCGATCGCGGCGAAGCGGCCGCTGATCGAGGGGATGACGCCACGAGAGGGCTGGGGGACCGCGTTCCCCATTCCCGCTCCGCGACCTGACGGTGGCGCCCAGCAGTAGCCCGAACGCTACAGGGCCAGGCGGAGCCTTACGCCAGCGGCCACCGTATCCCGCAGCCGCCCATTCTTTGCGCAGTCGTCCGAAACGCGGGCATTGGGCTGGGAAACCCCCTGCAGCAGCGGCATTTCCGATGCCGGACCTCGGGCAGGAGTTCGCGCCTCGCCACGCCGTAGCTCTTCAGACCAGCCGATGTGGCTTGTACTTCAGGCACGCGAGCAGGCGCTTGAGGAACCGCTTGGCTGCGCTCCCATTCCGCCGGTCCTGAACCAGGATATCCAGCACCACCCCATGCTGGTTCACCAACAGAACCATGGCGACGGCCCAGCGGCCGCGAATAAGCCGCGTGCCCGTGCTACCGGGCGGCCGGAGCGGCCTCCGCAAGCCCAAGGATACGAGCCGGCGTGCACTCTACGATCATCGCGCGGTCGTCCGGGGCGAGGCCGAGTACGTCAAGCAGACCCAGTGGCCGATCGTAGCCCATATCGAAGGTGTAGTCGCTGCCCAGAACGATCCGATCCACGCCCACCTGTGCGATGAGCCAACGCAGGATCTCCGGCGAATGGGAGATGGTATCGTAGGTGAAGCGCCGCAAATAATCGCTGGGTGGTCGCGGCATGTGGCGTCCCTCCTTGCGCACGCGCGCGCCGTGGTCCAGCCGCCCCGCCAGGATAGGCAACGCACCGCCTGCATGGGGTAGGCTCACCTCCAGGTCAGGGCACCTGTCCAACACACCGCCGAAGATGAGATGGGCGGCGGCGACTGCAGCCTCGAAGGGGTTGCCGAGCAGGTTGTTGAGATAGAAGGGCTTGAGCCGCGCGCCGCCGAGGACGATCAGCGGGTGCAGGAAAATGGGCAGGCCCGCCGCCTCGGCCGCCTGGAAGATCGGCAGGAAGTCCGGGTCCGAAAGATCGCGGCCGTTGATGTGGGTGCCCATGTAGAGACCATGGATGCCGGGCAAGGCGCGCGCGCGTTCCAGTTCCCGCAGACTGCGGTCGATATCGGGCATTGGTAAGGTGGCGAGCCCGATGAAGCGTTCGGGGTATTGCCGGTGTGCCTCCGCACAGGCGTCGTTATAGGCACGCGACAGGCGCTCGGAGAGACCGGGCGAGGCCCAGTAGGTCATGGGCGAGGTGAGGGAGAGCACCTGCATGGTGATCCCCGTCGCGTCCATGTCGGCAAGGCGCTCCTCGAGGTTCCAGAAGCGGGATGGCATGGGGCCGTTGCGGAAACCGGCCGCCTGCACGAAGAAGCCTTCCGGTGTCTCGACATACTCCGCGCCCTCCGCGGTGCCGTCCTTGCCGAGCATCTCGAGGAAGCTGCGCGGGAAGTAATGCGTGTGGGTGTCGATCACCCGGCCTGCGCTGCGCGGCTTGCCGCCGGCGGCCATGCCATCGGCCGGTGCGGCGAGGGCGCTCGCCGTCATGCCGCGCATCCTGTCCCTGCTCCTCCTCAGTCGGCGGCGGCGCCGGAACGCTCCGCCACCTCGCCCCAACGCCGTGCCTCACGCGCCATGAAGTCCGCGAACTCGTCCGGCGTGTGGCTGGAAACCGGTTCGACGCCACCGGTGGCATAGCGGCGCACCACACCGGGATGGCGCAGCGCCTCGGCCGTGACGGCATGCAGCCGCTCGATGATCTCGGGCGGTGTGCCGGCGGGGGCGAGGAGGCCCTGCCAGGAGCCGGAGACGAAGCCGGGATAGCCGCTCTCCTCCATGGTCGGCACGTCCGGCAGGGCGGGGATGCGCCGCGCGGTCGTGACCGCCAGGCCCTTCATCCGCCCGCCCTGCACATGGCCGAGCGCAGAAGAGAGGGTGATGAAGCCGCCAGCCACGGCACCGCCGAGAATGTCCGTCGCGGCCTGCCCCGCGCCAGCGGTGTAGGGCACATGGATCATGTCCAGCCCCTCGGCTTGGCGCAGCAGCTCCATTTCCAGCCGGTTCAGGCTGCCGCTGCCAGGCGAGGCATAGGAAAGCGCACCGGGCTTCGCCTTAGCCTCCGCGACGAACTCCTTCACTGTCCTCACCGGGAGGGAAGGACCGACGACCAGGATATCCGGCGTGTCGGCCACCAAGGTGACCGGCGCGAAATCCGTGGCGGGCTTTACCTTCAGGGCACGCGAGAAGACGGTCGGATTGATCGCCAGCGTGCCGACATTGCCGAGGAAGAGCGTGTAGCCATCCGGCGCTGAGCGGGCCGCGGCCTCCATGCCGATATTGCCGGCGGCGCCAGCGCGGTTCTCGATGACCAGGGGCTGGCCGAGCACTTCGCCCAGGCGCGGCTGCAGGATGCGCGCCACGAAGTCCGAGGCACCACCGGGGCCGAAGGGCACGATGACCCGGACGGGGCGATCCGGATAGCGCATGGCGGCACGCGCGAGGGCGGGCATGGCCGGGCCACCGAGCAGCCCGGCGAGCAACGGGCGGCGCCCGAAGGTCTTCGGCATCATTCTTCCCTCCCTTGCCCGGCCCCTTCGCGGGGCCGGTTCCCGCGATCCATCAGGCGGCGCGCAACGCGTCTTCCACAGCCAGCGGCAGGTGGATGGGCCGCTTGAGCTTGGCCGAAAGGTCCAGCGCCTTGGTCAGCATCAGCCGGTCATGCGCCTCGGCCGCCGTCGCGGCCTGGGTGGGCACGCCGAGCGAGATGCGGTCGAGCCAGGAGACGGTTTCCTCCCGCATCGGGCCGCGCAATTCCCCGAGCGCCATGTCGCCGGGCGGATAGGAGCCGAGGAAATCCACGAGCCGCTGCTTGTCGGGCGCATAGCCTTCGGAGGTCGGCTGGCTGACGGCGAGGACAATGTCGCGATGCGTGTCGTCGATGGTCAGCACGCCGTCCGTGCCGTTGATGCCGACTTCCAGGCTGTAGACCGCGCCCGGCCAGGTGACCGGCAGCGCCCAAGAGATGTTGAGGTGGTAGATGCTGCCATCCTCGAAGGTGATGAGGCCAGCGGTGGCGTCGATACCCTTCCATTCCGGGCCGAGCACCTTGTCCACCGAGCGCGCATAGACCTCGACGGGGCGCTTATCCTCCATCATCCACATGACGATGTCGAGCGCATGGGTGCCGGAGATGACCATGGGCGAGATGGTCTCGGGCTTGTCCGTGCGGCGGTAATTGTCGATGGCCACAAGGCGGTTCATGAAGGCGCGGGACGTCACCATGGTCACATCGCCCAGCGCGCCCGTGCGAACCTTCTCCTTCGCGGCCAGCCAGCGGCGGCGGAAGCGCTGGGTATAGCCGACCACTGCATCCACGCCGGATTTCTCGATCGCGTGCATGACGCGGATGGATTCGTTCAGGTCCGTGGCGAGCGGCTTCTCGATGAGCAGCGGCAGGCCGCGCGCGACGGCCTCCATGATTGGCCCGACATGCAGGTGCTCGTCGGTGGCGACGATCACCGCATTCACCTCGGGGCGCGCGAGCAGCTCCTTGTAGTCCGTGGTGACATAGTCGGCACCGATGGCTTCGCCGACCTGCTTGCCACGGTCCGGCTTGATCTCGGCGATGCCGATCCAGTCCACCATCGGATGGCGCGCCGCCACGCCGCCGCGGAACAACCCGACTCGGCCGGCGCCGATGATGGCAAGGCCGAGGCGCTTCTTCTGGGTGGGACGGATCACAGCACGCCCTCCGTGAGGGTGAGGGAGAGCCGCTCCGCCTGCGGGTTGCGCAGCAGCGGCAGGTGCACGGCCTCACCGGTTTCGATGGAGAGGTCGGCGGCGGTGTAGACTTCCATGGCAAGCAACGCCTGCTCTGGCGTGACCAGCGGTTCGCGGTCCCGGATCACGTCCTCGATGAAGGCGTTGGTCTCGGGCGCCATGGCGCCGGCATAGACGTGCCCCACATACTCACCGGGCATGGTGGACATCGGGAACACGGCGCCAGGCGCATCCATCCGCATCAGCGCGACGTCGCGATGCGTGTCGTCCACCATCAGCGCACCTTCGCTGCCCACGAACTCAATCCAGGTGGAGGAGAAGTTCGGATAGCCCGGCGGCAGGATCCAGCCCGCGCCGATGGTCACCACCACGCCGGTGTCCATGGTGATCATGATCCAGTCGCAGTCCGGCGCCCCGTTCTTCTTGTGCATCACCTTGCGCACTTCCTGCGCATAGACCTTCACCGGGCGCGCAGGGGCGAGGCACCAAAGCACAAAGTCAATGTCATGCGTGGCTTCCATGGCGGCGGGGGAAAGCTTCACGCGGCCGCTGATCTTGCTGCCCAGGCCGCGCGTGATGTGGCGGCTCACCAGCACGCTGACGGGCTCGCCCAGC
The DNA here is from genome assembly GCF_009848505.1 of Muricoccus harenae. Taxonomy (GTDB): domain Bacteria; phylum Pseudomonadota; class Alphaproteobacteria; order Acetobacterales; family Acetobacteraceae; genus Roseomonas; species Roseomonas harenae. The sequence goes on along the minus strand of NZ_WWDL01000055.1, from coordinate 6,598 downwards.
GTGCCCTCCGCCACCTGCTTCTTCACATAAGCGTATTTCGGGCTGAAGCGCTGCGAATAGCCGATGGTGAACTTCACGCCCTTGCGGCGGGCCAGCGTCACCAGCTCGTCGCCCTCCTCCAGCGTCAGCGCAAGGGGCTTCTCCAGGAAGACATGGCGGCCGCTTTCCAGGAAGGCGCGCGCCATGGGGAAGTGGTTCTGCTCGGGCGTCGCGCAGACATAGACGGCCTCGATCGCAGGGTTGTCCAGGAACTCGCGCCAGTTGGTGGTGGCGGTGGCAGCATTAGTCTTTGCCTGGACCTCGCGCAGCCGCTCCTCGCGGTTCTCGGCGATGTGCAGCCGGGACACCAGGAGGTTCCGCGATAGGGCTTCCGCCCGGATGCCGCCGCACCAGCCAGTGCCGACGATCGCTGCTTCGATCTGTCTCACGCCGTTCCCTCTCCTGCCTCTGCGGGCACCGATGGGCGGCATGCTAGCGGCGGGAAGCCGGATCCGCCCAATAAGGCTTCGCCATCCACCCCATAGGATTTCGGTATCGGGCGGCCGGGCCTGGCCCATCACGATCCCTGATGGCCGACAGTAGATCAAATTGGTTCCGGCCAGCCGGGAGCCTCGCCATGGTCCGGCCAGTTGCTTGGGAGGCCGACGCATGAGCGTCTCGATCACGGCATCGCCGGCGGAGCCGGTACGCATCGACTGCACCGGTTCATCCGATCCGCGGGCCCTGCGGCAGGCGCTGGGCCGCTTCGCGACCGGCATCACCGTCATCACCACCTGCACGAAGACGGGGAAGCTGGAGGGGATGACGGCGAATTCCTTCTCCTCCGTCTCGCTTGATCCGCCGCTGGTGCTCTGGAGCCTGCGGCGACAGGCGCCCTCGCTCGCCGGCTTCCTGGAGGCCGGGTGCTTCGCGGTGAACATCCTTTCGGCCGAACAGGGCGCGACGTCCCGCCACTTCGCGACGCCGGTGGCGGACAAGTTCGAAGGCGTGGACTGGGAGCCGGGCCATGGCGGCTGCCCGCTGCTGCCCGGCTGCCTCGCCAGTTTCGAATGCGACACGGACCAGGTGGTGGAGGCCGGGGACCACGTGATCCTCATCGGCCGCATCCGGCACGTGACGCACCAGGACGGCACGCCGCTGGTCTTCCATGGCGGCCAGTACGGCGTGCCCGTGGCACTGACAGCCTGAGGGGGAGGGATCACAATGGTCAACGCCGCAGTCGCGGGGCTGGGCTGGTGGGGACGGCAGATCGTCCGCAGCCTGGCGGGATCGGAGGAGATCCGAGTGGTCCGGGCGGTGGAACCCGCCGTCGCTGCGAATGCCGAGTTCGCGCGGGAGTTCGGACTGGCGATCTCCCCCACGCTGGAGGATGCGCTCGCGGATCCCGGCGTGGATGCGGTGATCCTCTGCACGCCGCAGGACATGCATACCGGACAGGTGCTGGCGGCAGCGGCCGCGGGCAAGCATGTGTTCTGCGAGAAGCCCCTGGCCATGAGCCGTGCCGATGCGGAGCGCTCGGTGGATGCCTGCCTTGCGGCGGGCATGGTGCTCGGCGTCGGGCATGAGCGGCGCTACGAGCCGGCCATGCGCCGCCTGCGCGGCCTGATCCGCGAGGGGCAGCTCGGCACGCTGCTGCATGGCGAGGCGAATTTCAGCCATGACAAACTCACCCATATCAAGCCGGGCGACTGGCGCGCCGATCCGCGCAATCCGGCGGCCATGACGGGCATGGGCATCCACCTGACCGACGCCTTCCTCGAGCTGTTCGGCCCCGCAACCGAGGTCTATGCCGCCGCGGCCGGGATCGTGTCGGACCGGCCGAATGGCGACATCGTCTCGGTGCAGATGCGCTTCTCTTCAGGCGCGACGGCCTTCGCCAGCGCGATCCTGGAGACGCCGCTCTTCATCGGGCTGCGCGTCTTCGGCTCAAAGGGCTGGGCGGAAATCCGGAACGCGTCCCATCCGGATACACCAGGCCCGGCGGTGCTGACGGTGCAGCCGAAGGGCGGCGAGCGCTGGTCCGAGGAGCATGGCTGGGAGAATGCCGTGTTGCTGAACCTGCGCGCCTTCGCTCAGGCCATCCGGGGCGAGGCAACATATCCCATCACGGACGCTGAGAAGATCGGCAATGTCGCCGTGCTGGAGGCGGTGCGGGATTCCGTCGCGGGGGGCACGCCCATCCGCCTCGCACCGTCGGCGCCCGTGGCGGCCACGGCCAAGTAAGCAGAAGACCGGAGGAACCCCCATGCAGCTCGGCTTCTTCACCATGCCGATTCACCCGCTGGGCAAGGACTGGCGGCAATCCCTGCGCGAGGACCAGGAGGCCTTCGTGCTGGCGGACCGGCTCGGCTATTCGGAAGCCTATGTCGGCGAGCACTCGACCGATGCGGCGGAGAACATTACCTCCTGCATGATGTTTCTCTCGGCACTTGCCGGGCAGACGAAGCAGATCCGGTTGGGCACGGGCACGGTGAACATGCCCAACACCCATCCCGCAGCCGTGGCCGCGCAGGCGGCGATGCTGGATCATATGCTGGATGGGCGCTTCATTCTGGGAATTAGTCCGGGCGGGTTGCTCTCGGATGCGGAGGTGTTCGGCAACCTGGGCGCCGACCGCAACGCCATGTTCCTGGAATGCATCAACCAGGTGCTGGCGCTGTGGACTCAGGAGCCGCCCTACAATCTTGACGGCCAGTTCTGGAAGATCGGTACGCCGAGGACCCACTTGCCGGAGATCGGCCAGGGGATCATCCCCAAGCCCCTGCAGCGACCGCATCCGCCAATCGTCGTGACGGCCGTGGCGCCCTTCTCCAAAGGCGTGACGGAAGCGGCGGTGCGCGGCTGGGACCCGATCTCGGCCAACTTCCTGATGCCGGCCTGGGTGCGCAGCCACTGGCCGAAATACGTGGAGGGCTGCGAGCGCGTCGGTCGCCCGGCGGATCCGGCGAACTGGCGCGTGGCGAAGAGCATCTTCGTCGCAGATGACGACGCGACGGCGCGCGACTACTCGACCGATGCCAATAGTCCCTACACCTACTACTACCGTTCCCTGCTGACGAAGCTGGTTCGGAACGGCCGCGCGGAGCTGTTCAAGGAGCGGCGCGACATGCCGGATGAGGAGGTGACGCTCGACTACGTCACGGACCGGCTGGTGTTCCACGGCTCCGTCAACAAGGTGGTCGACCAGATACTCGCCTTCCGCGAGCAGGTGGGGGATTTCGGCACCCTGCTCTATGCCGGCAAGGACTGGCGCGATCCCGCGCTGGGGCGCCGCTCGATGGAGCTGATGGCGGAGAAGGTGATGCCGGCGGTGAACGAGGCGATCGGCCGCGGCGCCACGCGCGCCGCCGCGGAATAGCCGATCGGCGCCGGATATCCCGGCGCCCATGGCGTCTCAGTCGAGGCCCAAAAATCCAGCCACCGCTGCCTCGAACCCGGCGGGGTTGTCGATATTGGGCAGGTGGCCGGAGCCGGGCACGACAGCCAGTCTTGCTCCGGGCAGCTTTTCCGCCATGTCCCGCATGACGGCCACCGGTGCGGCGGCGTCCTGCTCCCCAACGATGAAGAGCGTGAGGCAGGCGATACGCGAGAGCTGGGGCAGGTAGTCCAGTCCCTTGATCGCGGCCGCCGCGGCCTGGTAACCGGGCACGGGCGTCGAGCGGATCATCGTCGCGATCCGCTCGGCCACGGCCGGCTCCGCGGCCCGGAAGGACGGGGAGAGCCACCGCTCCAGCGTGCTCTGGGTCACCGCCTCCATGCCGCCCGCGGCGGCGGTGGCGATCCGGTCGTCCCAGAAAGCACGGATGGGCGGGGGTGCCTCGGCGCGTGCATCGCAGCAGACAAGCCGCTCGATACGGTCGGGATGCGTGAGGGCGAGCCCAAGCGCCGTCATGCCGCCAAGCGAAAGGCCCATGAAGGTGCAGGCGCGAATGCCGAAGGATTCCATGACGGCCACCGCGTCCTGCACCAGCTCCGCAAATCCCGTCTCGCCCGTTGCCACCGCGCTTTTGCCATGGCCGCGCGTGTCATAGCGCAGCACGCGGTAGCGGCGCGTCAGGAACGGAATCTGCGCGTCCCACATGTGCAGATCGGCGGCGAGGCTGTTGCCCAGCACGATCCAGGGCGCCCCTTCCCGCTCCGCGCCGTCCGCCCGCGCATAAATCCCGCCGTTTCCCGTCCGCACCTGTCGCCCGATCATCCCACATTCCTCCGTATGGTCGCGCGGAGGCTAGGTGCGCGCGCGGGCGGCGCGAAATCATCATTCCTGCGGCGCGCCATCAGGCGGCGCAATGCGCCCGCGACCCGCTCATGCCGCCTCGATGTCCCATCCGGCGTTGAAGCGCGCGGTTTCCTCCTCAAGCACGGCGAGGAAGGCGGCGGCCGGCCCGGAGAGGGAGCGGCGCAAGGGCTGGATCAGCACGAGCTCCAGCATCAGCGACGGATCTGCAAGGCGGCTTACGGTGAAGTGCCGGCGCTGGGCCTCGTTCGCCATCATGATGGCGGGAAGCACCGTCATCCAGCGAGCGGTCGACACCAGGTCGAGCGTGCCGAGCATGGCATCTAGCTCCATCAACCTTTCGACCTGCACGCCATTGGAGGCGAAATAGGTTTCCAGTGTCTGCCGGCGGGTGTTGCGCGGACCCGGAAGCGCGAGGCGCAGCGGGCCGAGATCGGCAAGGCGGACCTGACCCATATGCGGCAGATCCGAATCGGCGGCGGAGACCAGGACCTCGGCGGTCCGGAGGAAGCGGCGCACCCGCATGCCCGTGGTTTGCTCGAAGGTCGGCACCACAGCGAAATCGAGTTCGCCGGCGCCGGTCATGGGCGTCAGCATGGCGCTGTAGGCCTCGGTGATCCGTACGACGACATTGGGCTGCTCGCGCGTGAAGCGATCCAGCGCGGGGGCCAGGGCACAGCGCGTCATGGTGGGCATCAGCCCGACATGCACCTCGCCCTCTAGCGCGCAACCATATGCGCGCACGGCACGCTCCGCGGCCTCGCGCGCGCGCAGGATCTCCACCGCGCGCTGGTACAGGGCGTCGCCGGCCGGTGTTGGAATGACGGGGCCGGTGCCACGGGCGAAGAGCCGGACACCGAGGCGGTCCTCGAGCTTGCGGATGTGCTGCGACACGCCCGGCTGGGTCGCGTTCTCGCGCTGCGCTGCCGCGGTGAACGACCGTTCCTCATAGGCGGCGACGAAGAGGGATAGGTCCCGGAAGCTCTCTGACACCGGGGCAGTGTCGGGAAGCAGGTTGGGGATGGCAAGGGGAGCCCGCGGCACCGTCCGTGTCTTCCGCTCCGAAGGTCCACCGGTCCTGAGCCGGGTGCCGAACGGTCTGGCGGCCCGTGCGCGGCTCAGCCCACGTCGATCCGCGCCTCCTCCGTGATCTGGCGCCAGAGGACGAGCTCGGCGTTCAGCCAGCTTCGCACCTGGTCGAGCGACATCTCCGGCATGGCCCGCATGCCCTGCCGCCGGAACGCCTCCTTCACCGCCACGGCGTAGAGGGACTGATTCGCCGCCCGGTTCAGCGTAAGCAGCACGTCGCGCGGGGTCTCGGCCGGCGCGAAGAGCGCCTGCCATGCCGTGGTGCCGACCCCCGGATAGCCGAGCTCCGCCATGGTCGGCACGTCCGGGAAATCGGGAAGCCGCGTCTCGGACGCCACCGCCAGCGCACGGATCCGCCCCTCCCGCACCATGCCAGCCGAGGTCGCGACATTGAGGAAGCAGATATGCAGGTTTCCGTTCAACAGTTCCGTGATGGTCGGGCCGGCGCCGCCGGGCATCGGGACATGCACCATGTCGAGCCCAGCGTGCCGCCCGAGCATGACCGCATCGAACTGCTGGTAGCTGCCGACCCGGAGCTGCAGTAGTTGACGCGCCCAGGGTTGCACCGGGCGTAGTCCAGCATCTCCGGAAGGTTGCGCGCCGGGAAGTTGGTGGTGGTCGCCAGCAGGAAGGCCGGCAGGTCCGCCAACCGCGCGACCGGCACCACCTCCTTCGCATAGTCGATGGACATCCGCTGGCGGAACAGCACGGGAGTGATGGCGTTGGTGGTGACGTTGCCAACCATCAGCATGTAGCCATCGGCGTGGGACCTGGCCATCGTCTCCATGGCCAGGATGCCGGCGGCACCAGGCTTGTTCTCGACGAGGAAGGGCTGGCCAAGCGCGCGCCGCATCTCCTCCCCCACCACGCCGGCCACGATGTCGGTCGCGCCGCCCGGCGCGTAGGGAACGAGCATCCGCACGGGACGGGCCGGGTAGGTATCCTGGGCACGGGCCTGCCATGGCGCTAAGGACAGGCCGCCCAGTGACGCGATAACGCCTCTTCTCGTCGGCATGTCGTCCTCCCGCCGCCGGCCTTGCCGGCCTTTTCGCCGCGCCGGAACCGGGCGGCGCCAGACGGGACGCTCTGAGGTCCGTCCCTTCAAGGGGTAGGCGCGCGTCACCGTTCGCCGTGCAGGCGTTGTTCTCGATGTAGAGGCGTTCGGGTGAGGAGGCGGATGACGAGCGACGGTTGATCCAGCTCTGATGCGCGGGTTGGATACCGCATGACCATGGTCGTCGCGGGGCTGCCTCTGTCTAGGAGCGGGGATCG
>NZ_WWDL01000054.1 GCF_009848505.1 Muricoccus harenae | reverse complement strand
CTCGCGCAATGACGATGCCCAGAGCTCCAGCACCGTCTCAATCGAAGCGCCCCTCATCCACGTCCCCTGAACCATGATCACCCATGGATTCAGAGATCGAGGAAAGACGCAACTGTAATGCTAGGCCGTGGCATCCCGGGCATAGGCATAGGGCCCGCCGCGTTCGAGGGCGCGGCGATAGGCGGGGCGGGCGTGGATGCGGGCCAGGAAGGCGCCCGGATTCGGCTGGGTGGGGCCGAAGGGGGAGCGGGAGGTGGCGGCTTCCAGGGGGAAGCTCATCATGATGTCGGCGGCGGTGATGTCCGGGCCGGCGAACCAGCCGGTGTCGGACAGGGCCTCGTTCCAATAGGCCTTGAGGCGTTCGAGATTGGGGGCGACGAAGCTTTTCTGGGCGCCCTCGGTGATCTTGCGGGCCACCGGGCGGATCAGGGCGGGCACCTTGGACGGGATGTTGCCCAGGACAAGCGTCATGACCAGGGGCGGCATGGCCGAGCCCTCGGCATGGTGCATCCAGTGGCGGAAGCGCCACCAGTCGTTGCTGGCGGGCGGCGGGGCCAGGCGGCCGCGGCCGTAGCGGGCGAGGAGATAGTCGATGATGGCGCCGGTCTCGGCGATGGTCACCTCCTCCTCGGTGAGGATGGGGGCCTTGCCGAGGGGGTGGATGGCGCGCAGCTCGGGCGGGGCCAGCATGGTGGCCGGGTCCCGCTGGTATTTCTTGATCTCGTAGGGGAGCTCCAGCTCCTCCAGTAGCCAGAGCACCCGCTGGGAGCGGGAGTTGTTCAGGTGGTGGACCGTGATCATGCGGGCTCCCGTTTCCGGCTAGGGGTGGCGGCACTATCCCGCGCCCGGTTCCGGCACGGCCAGGGGTTCGGCGCCGTTGCCGTTGCCGGCACCGAGGGCGGGCAGGATGCCATCGGCGAGCAGGGCGTGCAGCGAGGCCATGTGGACGGGGTCGCGCGGCGCGGCGGGGTCCGAGAGCATGACGACGCTCAGCGCCATCTCCGGCACGACATAGAGCATCTGGCCGCCATAGCCCAGGCGAAGAAGACGGGCAGGCCGCGTGCGGCGCCGATCCACCAGCCATAGCCGTAGAGCTGGCCGCTCCAGGAGGAGCGGGTGCGGGGGGTCCAGCTTTCGGCGATCCAGTTCGCGGGGATGACGCGGTGGCTGTTCCAGAGGCCGCCGAGGCGGAAGGCCTCGCCGATTCGGAGCAGGGCGCGCGGGGCGAGGCGCATGTCGTTGCCGCCGTAGTAGCGGCCCTGCGGATCGCGCGGCCAGGGCGGGATGGTGATGCCGAGGGGCCTGCCGAGCCAGTCCCGCGCCAGCTCCAGCAGCGGGCGGCCCGCCGCGCGGCTAAGTGCGGCGCCGAGGATGTGCGTGGAGCCGGTGGAGTACTGCATGGCGCCGCCGGGCTCGTCCACGAAGGGGCGGGTGAGGGCATAGGCGACAGGATCGCGCGCGGCGGCCCAGCCGCCGTAATTCGCGCCGCTGGTGCGTTCCAGCCCGGCGCGCATGGTGAGGAGGTGGCCGATGGTGATGGCCTCCACCCGTGGGTCGAGGTCGGATGGACGCAGGCCTGGCAGGCGCAGGCCCAGGAGGGGAAGGACGGGCTGGTCCACCCCGCGCAGCACGCCACGGGCGATGGCGCAGCCGACCAGGGCGGAAAGGATCGTCTTGGAGGCCGACTTGATGTTCTGCGGCGCTTCCAGCGGCGGGCCGCGGAAGCGGTGCTCCGCGAGGATGGCGCCTTCGCGCGACACGAGGACGCTGTGCAGCCGGGGGAGGGTGGCGGCGTCCCGCAGGGCTTCGTCCAGCGGCGAGGCGCGGGCAGGACGGGCGAGGCCGGCCAGGGCAAGGCCAAGGAGGGGGCGGCGCGGGATGATCATCCGCGTCCGGATATGGCGCGGCGGGCGGCGGGAGCCATCCTCACGCGCATGATGATGCGAGGCGCGCCGAAGCCATTGGGGCTGGCGCGCCATCGGCATTGGGCCGGCCGGAAGAAGGCCTCGCGGCCTTCTTCCCAGGCTTCCACGGCGGTCCGGGGAAATCGGACCCGGGAAATCAGATGATGCGGAGGCGACCCAGCAGCCAGCCGAAGCCGACCGCGATGGCGGCGGCGGTCAGGGGCTGGTCGCGGATATAATCCTCGAGCTGGCCGATCTGGTTCTGCACCTCGCCCTTGGCCTGGTTCGCCTGGCCACGGGCCTGGGTGCGGTTGTCGCCGATCAGGCTGCCGACACCCTCCTGCACCTCACCCGCCGTCTTCTTGCCGGCGCCGATGATCCGGTCGCTGTCCATGTCTCTCTCCTCGTGGTGGGCCGCGGCGCCGTGCGGCAGCCCGCGGGGGAGGAAACGTGGCGAGGGCGCGTGGGTTGAGGGGGTGCTCCAAAACCGGATGCCATCGCTGTGACGATCCGGCGGCTGAGCCTCCGGAGCCGTGTCAGTCGAAGGGGTCCGCGGAGGAGGCCACGGTGGTTTCGGAACTGTAGAAGGACCAGGCGAATCCCAGCGCCACCGTCCAGTTCCAGTTTTGCCGGTGCAGCGGGCTGTCGGCATTGGCGGCACCGCCGAAATTCTCGACGCGGCCGCCGCCGACGAAGGAGATCTGCCGGGTGAGCGGCACGCGGTAGGAGAATTGCACTCTTGTTCCGAGATAGCCGCCTTTCGCGCGATAGGCCGGCCGGTCGGGCAGGGCGAATTCGGGCGCCACCTCGTAGAAGTAGCGGTGCAGGCGGGAGGTCGCGATGATCGGGCCGGCGCCGATGCGCAGCCTCGCGCCGGGGAAGCCGATGTTCCGGTCCTCATAGGCGAGTTCCGGCGAGAAGACGACGCCGCGGTAGTGGACCGAGGTGAGATCGCTGGAGAAGACCGCGCGGACGGGAAGTTCCAGGTTCACGCGGCGCGGGTGCAGGGGATCGCGCCAGAGGGTGAGGCGCAGGGCCGGACCGACCTCGCCCTGCCAGTCGAGGTCCGGCATGCCACGGCGGGCGCGGTTGTCGTCCGAGGAGGAGGGGAAGGCGCCGGAGAAGGAGAGGTCCAGGCCCAGCCGCTCCCCGCGCAGCACGCGGCCGCGCACGCCCTGGTCGTCGGCGCGCAGCACCTCGCCACGATAGATGACATAGGGCAGGGCGATGCCGCGCAGGTGGTTCTGGTCCGCGGCCGGGTAGTCGGGCAGCCAGCCGCCGCCACCGGCGACGCCCGCCTCGAAGACCGGGAGCCGCACCTCTCCCGCTTCCCGGGGTGCGTTCGGGGCGGTCTCCTGTGCCGCCGCCGGCGCGGCGAGCAGCAGCGCGGCGAGGGCGAGGCGCTTCATCCGGCGCGTTCCGCGAGGAGCAGGACATTAGGCAGCGGGGTGCCGGCCCAGCAGGGGGCGACACTGCAGCGGAAGCCGGCGGATTCGAAGCGGGCGACGATCTCCTCCACCGGGCGGGGCTGCACGGCGGCGCCGTCCCGCTCCACCGCGCGGCGGGCATGCTCCATGGCCATGCCGACGGCGCTGCGCCAGCCGCGGCCGGGATCGAAGAGGCGCATCACGATGCGGCGGCGCGCGGCGCGGGCCATGCCGTCCAGCACGGGGAGCTGGGCGCCGTCCGGCAGCTGGTAGAGCACATCGGCCATCAGGGCGGTGTCGGCCTCCGGCACCGGTACGCGCGAAAGATCGGCCGGGGTGAAGCGGGCGGGGAGTCCGAGGGCGGCGGCATTGGCTTCGGCCACCTTGGTGGCATCGAGGTCCAGGCCGGTGACGCGGGAGGCCCCGCCGGAGAGGAGCAGGGCGAGGCCGAGCTGGCCGCGGCCGCAGCCGAGGTCCACCACATGGCCGAGCCCGCCGACGCGCAGGGCATGGCCGAGGATGGCGGCGGTGGCGGGATCGCGGCGGAGCTTCGATGGCACGAAGCCGCGGGTGAAGCGGGAGGCGCCGGCATAGCGGCGCGCCACTTCGGGGATGAGCGACACGAGGTCGGGCGGGGAGTGTGTGAGGCCGTCCGGCATGGCGGCAGAATGCCCGGCTCTGGCCGATCCGGCAACGCAATGCAGGCGCGACCCCTTCCCCCGCATTCCATGCGCGGGCACCCTTCGCCCCGTTTCAGGAGGAGAGCCGCAGCCATGTCCGAGGAAGAGCTGATCCATGAGGTGAAGGAGGGCGGGATTCTTCTCACCACCCTCAACCGCCCGAAGGCGATGAACGCCTTTACCTTCGCCATGTACGAAGGGCTTGCGGCCAAGGCGGCGGAGATCGGGGCGGATCCCGCGATCAAGGCCTGGATCATCACGGGGGCCGGCGAGAAGGCCTTCGCCGCGGGCACCGACATCAAGCAGTTCACCACCTTCACCACGGCGCAGCACGCGCTGGACTACGAGGAGCGGATCGGGCGCGTGCTCTCCGCCATCGAGGACTGCCCGAAGCCGGTGATCGCCGCGATGAACGGCGCCTGCACGGGCGGCGGCGCGGGGGTGGCGGGGGTGTGCGACATCCGCATCGGATCGGCCAGCCTGCGCTTCGGCGTGCCGATCGCGCGGACGCTGGGGAACACGCTCTCGCTTGCGAATTATGCGCGCTTCTCGGCGCTGCTCGGACCCGGGCGGTTGCTGGAGCTGATCTTCACCGCGCGGCTCGTGGAGGCGGAGGAGGCGAAGTCGCTGGGGCTGGTGACCGAGGTGCTGCCCGACCAGGCGGCGCTGCTGGCGCGGGCGGAGGAGCTGGCGCGGACTGTCGCGGGGCATGCGCCGCTGACGCTGCGCGCCGCGAAGACCACGCTGAAGCGGCTGCGCGAGCATGCGTTGAAGGGGGTGAATGCCGACGACATGGTGGGGCTGACCTTCACCAGCGCGGATTTCAAGGAAGGGGTTGCGGCCTTCCTTGAGCGGCGCAAGCCGGTCTGGACGGGGCAGTAGCCCCGCTCCGGGGAGGCGAGACGCCTCCCCGGTTCAGTTCCCGGTTCAGTTGAGCGTGATGTTGAATTCCCGCGTCAGCGCCGTCCAGCGCGCCACATCCTCGGCGACATAGGCGGCGAAGGCGGCCGGGCTTTCGCTCGGGGTCGCGCGCACCGCCTGGCGTTCGAGATTCGCGAGCACCTCGGGGTCGCGCAGGATGCCGGTGACATGGGCGTGCAGCGTGGCGATGACGGGGGGCGGCGTTCCGGCCGGGGCAAAGAGGCCGTTCCACAATGTGGTGACCAGATCGGGGAAGCCGGCCTCGACCGTGGTGGGGATTTCTGGAAGCTGCGGCATGCGCCGGCGCGAAACCACGGCGAGCGGGCGCAGCCGGCCCGCCTGGATATGCGGCAAGGCGGCGGCGAGGTTGAATTCGGTGATCTGCGCATCGCCGCGCAGCATGACCGGCACCATCTCGCCGGCGCCGCGCAGCGGCAGGTGGGTCAGCGTGATCCCGGCGCGCCTGGCGAAGGTTTCCAGGTCGATATGCTGGTAGGAGCCGACGCCGGCTGAGGCGTAGACGAGCGGGGCGCTTGCGGCCCGTGCGTGGGTGACGAAATCCGCGAGTGACCCCACCGGAAGACCCGCCGGGGAGAGAAAGAGCTGCGGCGCCTCGATCAGGTTGGTGATGGGAAGCAGCCCGCGCGACGGCACCAGCGCGCGTTCCGGCCCCGCCATGGCGGAGTTGATGCCATGGGTGGACACGTTGTTGACGATCAACGTGTGCCCGTCCGGCCTTTCGCGCATCACGTAGTCATTGGCGATCCAGCCATTCGCGCCGGGGCGGTTCTCGACGACGACGTTCTGGCCGAGCAGCCGGGAGAGCGGATCGGCGATCACGCGCGCAATCAGGTCCGTGGTGCCGCCGGGCACGAGCGGCACGACCAGCCGGACCGGCCGCGAAGGCCAGGCCTGTGCGGCGGCAGGGCGCGCGGCGGCGGCGAGTGCGGCGGCGGCCAGGACGAGGCGGCGTGTGGCGAGCGGCATGGATGTTCTCCCAGGAGGCACCGGCCAGGAAACACCGGGGCGCGCCGGCTCTGCGGCCGGTTGCGCGCCCTTCGGCGGTCAGTCAGCGGCCCGGCGGGGGCATGATCTTGTCCGGCGCGTGCTCGGCGGCGACGGGGCGCGTCTCGCCCGTCGCGACAAGGGTCCGGGTCGCGGTGACGGAGGCGTAGGTCCAGAAGATCCGCATGGGCGCATCCGCGCTGGCGTTGCGGAAGAAATGCGGGACGCCGGAGGGAATCCAGGTGGTGTGGCCGGTACCGAGCCGGTGCTCCACGCCGTCGAGCACGGCGACGGCATCGCCTTCGAGGACCATGACGCTTTCCTCGCAGTCATGGAAATGCTGGCCGATGGCGGCGCCGGGATCGAAGATTGTGATGCCGTTGAGCAGCTGCGTAGAGCCGATGCCCGGCGTGACGAGCGGGATGGTGCGGGCGCCGCCGCCACGATCCGCCATGGGGCGTTCCGCGGGACGGAGGACGGCGGGGGTGGCCATGATGCTCTGCCTTTTCGTTGACGCGGGAGGCGGCGGTGCGGCGGCTATTCCATGCGGATGCCGGCGGTGCGGATGATCTCGGCCATGGCCGCATGGTCCTTCGCCAGTTCCGCGGTGAAGGCCTCGGGCGTGTTGGCGACGACCTCGTAGCCGAGCTGTTCCAGACGGTCCTTCACCGCGGGCCGCGCAAGCGCCTCGCGCAGCGCGCCGTTCAGCCGGGCGACGATGGCGGGCGGGGTGCCGGCGGGGGCGAGGAAGGCGCCCCAGGTGAAGAAGCTGAAGCCGGGCAGGCCGGCCTCGGCGATGGTGGGGGAATCCGGAAAGGAATCGATGCGCGCAGGGCCGGCTGTACCGAGGAGGCGGAGCTGGCTGTCGCGGATGAAGGTGTTCGGCGTCGGCAAGCCGAAGAAGCCGAAGGGGACCTCGCCGGCGGTGACGGCGGTGAGGGCGGGCGTCGCGCCGCGATAGGAGATGTGGTTCATCCGCACGCCCGCCTTCTGGAGGAACGTCTCCATGGCGATGTGCTGCGGGCTGCCGGCGCCGCCGGAAGCATAGTCGATCTGCCCCGGGCGGGCGCGGGCCGCGGCGATCAGCCCGGCGACATCGCGCGCCGGGGCGGAGGGATGCGCGACGAGGGCCCAACGGATGCGCACGATCTGGCCGATGGGCGCGAAGTCGCGCAGCGGGTCGTAGCCGACCTGGGCGTTCAGGTTCGGCAGCATCGTCAGCACGGCGTCGTTGACGGCGAGCAGCGTGTAGCCATCCGGCGTGGCGCGTGCTCCGGCGCGCATCCCGACCATGCCGGAGGCGCCCGTCTGGTTCTCGATCAGCAGGCGCTGGCCGAGGGTTTCGCCCATGCGGTCGGAGACGATGCGGACGACGACATCCACCGCGCTGCCGGCCGCGAGCGGCATGATCACGCGGATGGGTCTGTCGGGGTAGGCGGGCTGCGCCAGCGCGCCACCGGGCATGGCGGCGGCCATGGAGCAGGCGAACAGGGCGCCCATGGTGAAGGCGAAAAGCCGCCGGCGCATCGCGCATCCTCCCGGGCCGCGGTGAGCCCGCGCGCCGCTTGCCTTATAACGATACAGGACATATCCATCGGGCCGGAGTGTCAAGCCGGGACATCGGCGGGGATTGGGCGAATGGGAAACGAGGCGAGGGCGGCGGATGGCCCGCTCATCCTGCGCCCGCTGCGGGGCGGCCCGGCCATTCCGCTCTGGCTGCAGCTGAAGCATGCGCTGCGGGACCTCGTCACCTTCGACCTGGGGCCGGGCGACCGGATCGCGACCGAGGCGGAGCTTTGCGCCCATTACGGGCTTTCGCGCATCACGGTGCGGCAGGCCGTCACCTCGCTGGTGGATGAAGGACTGCTGCACCGGCAGCAGGGGCGCGGCACTTTCGTGCGCCTGGCGCGGCGGGATGCGCCGCTGTCCAATCCCGGGCATTTCCTGGCCAGCGCCTTCGATGACGTGCCGCCCGGCGCGATCCGGTTGCATGCGGCCGAGACGGTGCCGGCGCCGAGCTGGGTGGCGTCCCGCCTGGGGATTCCAGCCGATTCGCCCGTGCACAAGCTGCGGCGCGTGCTGGACCGGGACGGGGCGCCGGCGGCCATCCGCACATGCTTCGTGCCGGCGGCGCTGGCGCCGGACCTGCTTGGGGCCGAGCTGGAGGGGCCGCTGCATCTCGTGCTGGAGCAGGTCTTCGGGTTGGTGGCGCGGGAGGCGCAGGAGCGGATGGAGGTGATCCGGGCGGATGCCTTCCGGGCCGGGCTGCTGGGCACCGCCGCACATGAGCCGCTCGTGCTGACGGAGCGCGTTGCCTATGACACGGTGGGGCAGGCGATCGAATGCGCCCGCACCTATTACCGCGCGGACAGCTTCTCCTTCACCCGCACCCTCCGGCGCGGGGAGGTGCGCGCCGTACGGGCAGCCGGTGCTGGCCCTTGACCCTGCTGACCCAGGTTGTCTTATGACGTTCTGGGACGCGGCGTTCGACCGCGCCGGGAGAACGCCATGGCCGTCATCGACGCGCACACCCATGTCCTGACGGAGGACATGATCGGGAGCATCGCCCGCGCGGTGCCGTCACTGGCGCCGAAGCTGATGCGGCTGGATGATGAGGCGGGGATCCTCGAGATCCTGGACGTCCGGCAGAACCCCTTTCCGCGCGCCGCATGGGACCTGGAGCGGCGCTTTGCCGACATGGCGGCGCAGCGGGTGGATGTGCATGTGGTGTGCAACATCCCCCACACCTTCCTTTACGAGGCGGATGCGGGGGCGGCGGATACCGTCTCCGAAATCCAGAACGAGGCGATCGGCGCACTGTGCCGGCGGCATCCCAGCCGCTTCATCGGGCTGGCGACGGCCGCGATGCAGGATCCTGCGCGCGCCGCCGTGACGCTGGAGCGCGCGGTGACGAAGCATGGGCTGCGTGGGCTGCATCTCGGCTCCAACATCGGTGGGCGGAACCTGGACGAGCCGGCGCTGGATGCGGTGTGGGAGGTGGCGGACCGGCACGGGCTGTTCGTGCTGGTGCATCCGCACAAGGTCGTCGCGGCGGAGCGGATGCGGAGCTACTACCTGACCAACCTGATCGGGAATCCGCTGGAGACGACGATCGCGGCGGCGTCCCTCGTCTTCGGCGGGGTGATCGAGCGTCATCCGGGGATCCGCTTCTGCCTGTCCCATGCAGGCGGCTTCGTGCCGTACCAGGCAGGGCGCTTCTGGCATGGCTGGCGGGTGCGGCCGGAGCCGAAGGCGCGGCTGAAGGGTGATCCGGCCGAAAGCCTGGACCGGCTGCTGTATGACAGCATCACCCATGCGCCCGGCGCGCTGCGCTTCCTGCTGGAGGAGGTGGGGGCGGAGCGCGTGGTGTTCGGCACCGACTATCCCTTCGACATGGGCACCACGCGCGGCGTGGAGGAGGTGGAGGAGGCGATCGCCGATGCCGGCGCGCGGGATGCGATCCTGTCCGGCAATGCGCGGCGGCTCTTCGCCGCCCCCGGCGAGGGCTGAGGCCATGGCCTTGGAGGAAGCGGCCGCGACCAACCTGCCGCGGCATCGCGCGGAGACGATGATCGGCTTCGCCGCCGATGTGCTGGCGGCGCAGGGGCTGCGCCCGGCGGATGCCAGGCGCGCCGCCGAGCTGATGGTGGAGGCCGACCTGACCGGCGCCGATGCGCATGGCATCTTCCGCCTGCCGCAATATGTGCGGCGGCTTCGCGCGGGCGGCGCCAATCCGCGGCCGGACATCGAGGTGCGACGCCTGGCGCCCGCGGTCGCGATGGTGGAGGGCGACAACGGGCTCGGCCATCTGGTGATGTCCAGGGCGGGCGAGACGGCGATCGAGATCGCGCGGGAGAGTGGCATCGCCTGGGTGGGTGCGCGGCGTTCCAACCATGCGGGATCGGGCGCGGTGCATGCCTGCCTGCCGCTCGCGGCTGGGATGATCGGGATCTACACGGTGGTTGCCAGCGCCAACCACATGGCGCCCTGGGGCGGGACGGAATCGCTGCTGGGCACCAATCCGCTGGCCATCGCGATTCCCATGGGGAATACCGATCCGGTCGTGCTCGACATGGCCACCACCGTCGTTTCCTACGGCACGGTGAAGGGGCATGCACTGCTCGGCAAGCCGATGCCGGAGGGTTGGATGATCGATGCGCGCACCGGCGAGCCGCTGACCGATCCGAAGCGCAGCCATGAGGGCATCCTGCTGCCGGTGGGCAGCTACAAGGGAAGCGGGCTTGCCATGATGCTCGGGCTGCTGGCGGGGCCGCTCAACCGCGCGGCCTTCGGGCGCGACGTGGTGGATTTCAACGCCGATGACCGCACGGTCACGGAAACGGGGCATGTGCTGATCGCCGTCGACATCGCGCGCTTCCTGGATCCGGCGGCCTTTCAGACAGAGGTGGCGCGGCACCTGGATGACCTGCGGAACTCGGCGAAGCTGCCGGGCGTGGGGCGCATCCGCACGCCGGGCGAGTTGCGCGCGGTGCGCCGGCGGGAGCGCGCGGCGCATGGTGTCGCCCTGTCCGCGCCGCTGATGGCGCAGCTCGACCGGTTGGCGGGGGAGGCAGGCGTCACGCCGCTGGGAGAGCGGTGAGGCGCGTGGGTACGCCGATTCCGGGACGCCGCGCGTCCAGCAGGTGACGGGTTGGCTTACCGCGCCGGTTGGCGCGGTGCGTGCCCAGGTGGGGCGGCCCGCGCGGCGGCCTGCACCGAGGCTCGCTCGAACACCGCCCTGGGCTGGGCGCAGATGTCATGACCGGGAAGCACGGCTTCCTGCCCGTCCGTGAGGCGCATGCGCAGGTCGAAGCGGCAAGGGGGTGCCGGCCTTGCGGCGGAAGCGCTTCTCCGCGCCATCCGCGACGGGCTCCCGCAGGCGGTTGCGCGTACGGGCGGGGGTGGTGCCCGGCTCGAGGGCGACGAGGCGCGTGGCTTCCTGGCCGGTGCGGTTCACCACGCGCCAGGAATTGGCCGGGGCCTGCGCCATCGCGGGGGCGATGAACCAGGGGAGGAGGAGCAGGGGGAGGAGTCGGCGCATCGGCGGAGTGTGGACGGATTCGCAACGATGGAAAGGGGGCGTCGGGGGCTTTGCCCCTGGACCCCGCCGTCTGTTGGTACGCCTGATGTGGTGGCTTCGGACGACTGGCGGGGCAGCCCAGGGCCCTGGGGAGGAGGCCCAGGGAAGCGGCCTGCGGCGCCTAACGGAACGCGGGGTCCGGGGGCCGCGTTCGGCCCCCGGCGGAGGTCCAGGAGCCTGTGCACTCTTTCGCCGCATGATGGGTGTCCGCATACAACGGCCCTCTCACGGCGGTAACAGGGGTTCGAATCCCCTTGGGGACGCCAGCCTTTCCAAAGGCTTAGCGACTGTGAAAGGGGACTGCCGCAAGACTGGGGGTCAGGCGGCGATAGCCGCTTGCGGGTGACAGTCGTTGGCAACCGAGAAGCGCTGCCCGAAGCCAGTGCCGAGCGTGCCGTTGTAGACGGCGCAGCGAACCTGGAGCAGCCGATCGGCGCCGCGGCGTGACCAGCGCATCTGCTGCGATTTGTTCATGCGGCGGTTCACCAGGAAGTTGGCCGTGCCCTCGGTCAGCGCCGTGCCGACCCGCAACCCGGCCCGGTGCCGCTCGCCGTAGTTGACGAGCCAGTCGCTCTGCCCGACGAGGTAGCCGTCCAGTGCCCGCAGTGCGGTCCAGGGCTTGCGCGCGGGCGCGATGGACCTGCGGCCGCCGGGTTCGCCCCGGAAGTGGTGCATGACCGCGTGGATGCGATCGATGCTGATCCCGGCATCCCTGGCCCTGCCGTTCCACAACCGCTAGCGCAGGCGCTCGACCTCCTCGACGATTACCGCCTTCGCGGCCGCACGCTCCGGACCGTCAGACGACAGGGCTCCGGCAATCTGCGTCAGATGGTGCAGCCGCATAGCAACATGGAACCAGTCCAGGATCGGGAGCCCATCAACGCCAGCTGCGAGAACAAGACGTCGCAGTCCGGAACAACCATCGGTGAACGCCGTCAGCACCGTGCCCTCGGTGCGCCCGACCGCGTCGAGGCTGCGGCGGATCAGCGCCGCGGGATCCGTGTCGGTCTTGACGACAGCACCGAAGACCTGCCGTCTTCCGGTCGTCGTCTCGACATTGCCGATCCGGACCTCCAGGTGCCGCTCGCCCTCCTCGCAGCTCCGGACGAAGGTCGAGTCCAAGGTCACCACGATGGCCTCGGCAGAAGCTGCCGGCTCGGCTGTCACCGGCATCGGCAGGCTCTCGGCGACCTTGAAGGTATGCCGGCGCAAAGTCTCGGGATCAGTGCCTGCGTCCACCGGGAAGAGCTGCGCCAACATCTCGGCGGCGGTCCGGTAGGTCATCAGGGCGGAAAACTGAGCCCGCAGCCGGTCCAGCTCCGGGGTCGAGCGGACGTGCGACGGCCATCCCACACCTGCCTCGGTCGTGGCACACCCCGCACAGTGGAAGCGGGGCAGCCGAACGGCAACCTGGCCGAACAGCGTGGCGAGCGCGTGCTGGCGGTAGTCCTTCACTCGGCACACACCACCGCAGCCGGGGCACCCCGGACGGCGCGCGGCATGGACCCGGGCCTGCGCGGCGACGATCTCCCGCTGGATGCCCGCCAGCAGCCGTTTGCCCTCGGCCAAGGTCAGGCCCAGGCTGGCCAGATCGGTGAGGTCGTCGGGCTTGGCGATCCGCATGACATCGGTGCTGTGTTCGTCGCCCTCGGCCCCGATGCTCACCAGCTTCACAATCCAGGCCACGCTGTCTCTACCCCAACTGGAGAATAGGCCTGAAAGTACCCCTTCGGCCTCGCACCCCCAATCTCGCGGCAGTCCCTTGTCGGAGGGCTCCGTAGCCGTCGAAGGCTAACGTTGGATCTGGACCACCAAACCCAGGCGCCTCACTGCCGATGCGCCATTAACATCAGAGCCGGAGCACCTCGTGCGGGCTTGTCACCAGCGGTCACGAAACGTGACCGCTGGCCCGATCCGGCTACTGTAAGAACCAGTCGGCAGAGGCACTGACTGCAGCTTGGTCGGAGGTCAGGACAAACCGCAAATCGTCCACTGAGAACCACGTATTGGAAGGCGGGGTGAGATCAATCCGATCCACGACGTATTTGGGCAGGTTCACCCCGGGA
Source organism: Muricoccus harenae (assembly GCF_009848505.1). Taxonomy (GTDB): domain Bacteria; phylum Pseudomonadota; class Alphaproteobacteria; order Acetobacterales; family Acetobacteraceae; genus Roseomonas; species Roseomonas harenae. The sequence continues at coordinate 3,649 of NZ_WWDL01000054.1, read as the reverse complement.
TCGCTTCGGATGTCGTACGCACTGGAGAACTGAACAACATTGTTGTTGTAGCCGGTGACGGTCACTGTGGATGCCGATGAACCGTAAGTATCCCAATAATAGAACTTCACGGATTGCAGAAAGAAGTCTGCCCCATTCGAACGCTCTATTGTCCAGTCATTGTAGCCATACGCATTCCATGCGGTGTTACCCGCTTGAAGTGGCACACCGAAGGATTCCAGGTCGCCAGCAGCAGGGCTAACAAAGGGCGAGTAAGTATCGTTAAAGCCCTGGCTGCGAAAATACCAATTAAATCCTTTGTACCCTTCCTCGAGACTGTACCTGTACGGCGAATAGATAAGTGGGTTAGGTGAAGCAAGGGCGTCACTAAAATCGATAGTCTGAAAGTTGAGGTTGATCTCGTTCGCCCCGTTGATCGTGAAGGAGATGTCCTTCTCCGTGCCGTCGAGGCTCTCGACCGTGAATGTGTCGACCTTGGTCTGGCCCGCCCCGAGGAACTGTACTGCGCTGTTCTCGACGGAGTAGGTATAGGCCCCGTTCGCCGCGAGAGTCAGCGTGCCCAGGGTGCCCGCGGCAGCGGCGACCGCCGTCTTGAACGAGCCCTGGCCCTGGTCGGTGTCGCTGATCCCGATCGTGCCTGAGGCCATCAGTTTGCCAGAAGTGACCGCCACGTCCTCCGTCACCGCCGCGACCGTCGGCGTCCCGATCACCGCCGCATCGTTCTGGCCGTTGATCGTGAAGCTCACCTGCTTCGCCGTGCCGTCGAGTGACTCGACCGTGAAGGTCTCGGTCTTCGTGTCGTCCGCCCCGAGGAACTGCACCGCCGCATTGGCGACGGCGTAGGTGTAGCTGCCATCGGCGGCCAGGCTAAGCGTGCCGAGGTTACCCGCCGTGGCGGCCACCGTCGTCGTGAACAGGCCTTGGTCCTGGTCAGCGTCGCTGATCCCGATCGTGCCCGAGGCTATCAATTTGCCGGAAGTGACCGCCACATCCTCGGTCACCGCCGAGACCGTCGGCGTGCCGATCACGGGCGCGTCGTTGACGGCTGCGATGCTGAGGCTGGCGGTTTGGTCGGTGGTGAGGCTGCCGTCGGAGACCTTGTAGGAGAAGCTCACCGGGCCGTTGGCGTTGGCGGCCGGCGTGTAGGTCCAGGTTCCGTCGTTGTTGTTGACAAGGCTGCCGCCGCCGCTGGCCACCGCCAGGCCGGTGACCGAGAGGGAGCTGCTGTCGACGTCCGTGGCGCCGGCCAGCAGCTGGGCTGCGGTGATCTGCACCGCCGTGTCCTCGGTGCCCGCCGGCAGCGTCACCGCGGCCGAAACGGTGGGTGCCTCGTTGACGTTGCCGACGGCGATGGTCAGCACCTTCTGAAAGGAGAGGCCCCACTGATCCGTGACCTGGATAGTGACGGAGTGTTCGTGCTTCGCCTCGAAGTCGAAGCTCTGCTTGGTTACCAGCGTGGTGCCGTCGGCAGCGATCGCGAAAGCGTCGCCGCCCCCGACGATCTTGTAGGTGAAGGTGTCCTTGGCATCCGGGTCCGAGGCCGAGAGCACGCCGACTGCAGTGCCGGCTGCGCTATTCTCATTGACCGTGCTCTTGGTGATCTGCACGTCGGTCGGCGGCTTGGCGAAGAGGAACATGTCATTCGTCAGGTCTCGCGGGTTGACCCAGCGGATGGTCAGAATGTCGGTGTCCGAGAACTTGATCAGGGTGTCCCCGCCCCACTGCTGGGTGCCGACCACCATTCCCGCCGCCTTCAGGCCCTCGAAGCTGGTGATGCCGTTGAGCTTGGCGGCAGAGTATCGGAGGTCGACCTTGTCGCCTTCCCAGCGGTTCAAACCCTCAATGAAGTCGCGGCCATCGCCGACACCGTAGACATAGGTGTCAGCGCCTGAGCCACCGTTCGCCACATCCCCATCGCCTGCGCCACCACGAAGCGTGTCATTGCCGTCACCGCCGTAGAGTGTGTCGGTACCCTCATCGCCAGCAAGCACATCGTCCCCGGCGTCCCCGGTGATGAAGTCGTTCCCTGTCCCGCCGCTGACAGTGTCGTTGCCGTTCCCGCCGTAGGCGCGGTCATCGCCGCCGCCAGCGAGGATCTCGTCATTCCCGTCGCCGGCGGCGAACTGCTCGGCGGCGTTGGTGCCGAGAAGCTGATCGCGCCCGGAGGTTCCCCAGTAACCACCCCACTGAGCGGCGTTCTGAACGTTGTCGAAGGCGGCCATTGATAAACGGTTCCCGTGCTTGAGCCGAGCGGCGTTGCCTAAGCACGGGCCGCTTTCGAGCCGGCATCGAACCAAGGCCCGTGATCATTGCAGGAACGCAAAATACAATCAATCCAAAAAAGAGAAAAAAATCCAAACTTGATCTCAGCGCCGCGAGGCTTTGGTCGGGCTACGCGGGGGAATTGGGGAACCGCCCCATCCCTGCCCTTTGGGTACGACAATAGAGGGTTATCGTGCCTGACCGCCTGCGGGAGGCGCGGGTTGAGCTTGGATTTGCTGGGTTTTTCCATGAGCGACGCGGTGACGACCGGGTCAGCGCCCTGCCCGGCCGAGCCCGGAACCCACGTGCTCAACACGCCGGGCGTCCCTGGCCGTGACCGCACGGACGGCGCACTCCCTGTCGGGACCCCCACCAGGGCGGCGCGCTGCATCGCGGCCCGCACGTCCACACGGGAATCTCCTCCCGGGCACGAGGATGGCCCTGATGACCCCAGCGCCTGGGCTGCGGTGTTCGGTGGGGCACAGGAGGTTGGAGGGGCCGACTCGCGCACGCGTCGAAGCCGCCAACTCACACGAACAAAGAAAGGACAACAAGGTAAGTTCAAGCGCCTCGTTTGCCTCACCGACGAGGTAGGGACTCTGGTGGTCCGAGTCGGGATGTCTCCGCCACGTCGGCGGCGCGCTAATTCCCACAGGCACCGTTGGACTATTGCAGGTTTGGGGTTGGAATCTTGAAGGGTGCCCTTCTGGGGCGCGCCCTGCCGGTTCAAAGGCTTGCCAGAACCGCTCACAGGATTCTTGAAGGTCCAACTACAAGTAGTTTATCAAAACAGCTTCCCTAGGCCGTGTGGACGGCTTCCAGGAAGTTGAATCCGTCTCGGATTCCTTGGCTACCTAATCGGTGGACTGGCTCAACTGAGGGATAAGGGCTTGTGGGTGTGAGTAGCGCCAAATCGGCTCCTTCTCGAAAGCGGCCGCGAGACACTGACCCGACTGGCGGAATTGGCGAGATCCCGATCGGCACCGATCGGGATCCCTCCCTTACTTTTCTTCTTATATCGTAATAAACTCATCTGGCTGACGCCCTCGGGGTCTCCGTTCGGGCTTCCGCACTGAATCCAATCATCCCCGAAGGGGGCTCCATGGCCCTACAGCTTGGCGCTCTGCGCGATGCCCTTGAGGCGGCCGGTGCTGACAAGGAGGCGGCCCGCAAGGCTTCGGAGGAGGTGGCGGCCTACCAGAGGGACACCAGACCCCTGTGCTCGGATCTTCTGCTGTTGAAGTGGCTGGTCGGCGTGACCCTAGCATTACAGTTGCGTCTTTCCTCGATCTCTGAATCCATGGGTGATCATGGTTCAGGGGACGTGGATGAGGGGCGCTTCGATTGAGACGGTGCTGGAGCTCTGGGCATCGTCATTGCGCGAGAC
>NZ_WWDL01000053.1 GCF_009848505.1 Muricoccus harenae | reverse complement strand
CGAACTCGACACCAACGCCTATCCCAAGGGCATCACCGTCTCCGATGCAGAGATGGCAAACATCAACATCAGCCGTGCCAACTTCCATGGCGAGTGGAACTACACGATCCGGCCTCGCCATGCTCCAGATCACGCAGTTAATCCCTGACAAACCCTAAGCGCGAGCGGCTTAGCGCGGGCGCCGATGGAGAAGGCAGTGATCACCCCACGGGGTGGGGCTGTGTGGATCCCTACGACGGTTGCGCGGGTCGTCGGGCGGTGCCTGGGTCCTGCCGATCCTTCTCGATGACGTTCAACTCCGCTTCCGCGTCGCGCCCAAGGCGGGCGGTAAGGAAGTCGAGCGTCATCGGCAGGGCCATGTTGAGGCGAGGCAAGTGCATCAGGGCTATGCGGCCCGAGGTGATCCGACCCGAAAGCAGGTGGCCGCCGCGTTTCCGGGCAGTGTCCAGGAAATGCAGGTGGCAGCCGGGAACGGCGACGTTGCCGAGGAAAGCGGGCGTCCAGAAGCCGCAGAGCGTGCCCTTGGTCTCCGGGAAGTCGAAGGTGGCCTGCCGCTTCGCGACCTCAACCAGCGGCGTGTAGGCTTCCTGGCGAGGCACACTGCGTACCCGTAGCCCTTCGAAGCAGCCCTCGATGCGGATGGCGTACAGCATGTTGGGGGAGGGGATGAGGCTGCCGATCGCCTCTTCGATCCCGGTCCCGGGAGGGACCTCGTCCACCGTCTCGGCGCGGAAGGGGGCGACGCAGGCGAAGGGGGTGCGGGCGGTGCCATCCACCTCCCGCGCGGTGCCGGTATTGTCCACCTGCCAGGCGCGGCCGTCCAGCACGACCATCTCGCCATCCAGGTCCTCAAAGGTGCCGAGGCCAAGATCACCTTCTGCCAGGATGTCCGCGACGGTCGCCGTGCCTTCGTAGAGGCCATCCAGCAGGGCGTTGACCGGGGCGGAGAGGTAGGCGGCGCGGTGGGTGGTCATGGGGTGACAATTCCTGGGAGGTGCAGGCAGGGAGCCAGAGAAATTCTGGAGAGGGAAGGGACACAGCCAATCCGTCGGCTCCTCCTCCACCGGCGCCTCTTTTGCGGAGTTAATGCGGATACCTTCCTCGGCTGACCGAGCGGCGATCGACACCAATACCGGGTGACGCGGGCGCTGATGGACAGAGGGGCTCCGGCGCCAAGCAGCGGGGCGATGTGGACCCACACGACAGTGGTGCAGGCAATCGGCGGCTCAGGGCATAGGAGCCGATCAGTGGCAGAGCTTGGCCGGAAGCGGCCTGACCGCATTCTGGCCGATGTTCGGGAAAGCGGCCCGGCGATCGCAGACCATTCGGCGGGCTCGGGTGCACGGTAAGGCCTCGGGTCGGAACCTATACAGCAGCCGCTCCGGGCCGCCGGATTGCCGTAGGCGGCATTCGGTACACCTCCGCGAACACGGAGTTGAAGCGCCGTAGGCTGCCAAAGCTCGCTCGCGCTGCAACCTCCGCCATTGGCAGGTCGGTCGCGTCGAGCAGCCGCTTTGCCCGCTGCACCCGGGCTGTGCGCGCCACCTGGGCAGGGGAGGCACCGACGTGGCGCGCGAACAACCGCACCAGGTGCCGCGCACCGACGCCAAGGCGGGCGGCGAGCGTCTCCACCGTCGCGCCTTCCTCGTCCAGGGCGCCTGCCTCGATCAGCCGCAGCGCCCGTGCTGCCGTCGTGCGCGAGCCGTTCCACGCCGGTGAGAACGGCGCAGTCTCCGGACGGCAGCGCAGGCACGGTCGGAAGCCCACGGCTTCGGCTGCCGCGGCGGAGGGGTAGAAGCTGACATTCGCCGCGCGCGCCGGCCGCACCGGGCAGACGGGGCGGCAGTAGATGCGCGTCGTCCGCACGCCGGTGAAGAAGCGCCCATCATAGGCCGGGTCACGGCCCACGCGCGCCCGCTCGCACTCCGCCTCGTCCAGCATCGCCGCACTGTCCCATGCACGCCGCGCCCTGTCCCGCGCCAGCCGGGGACGGAGTCCGAATCCGGCGAGCGCGGCATCGCCGGCCAAGGCTACGCCAATCCGTGAAGACGACGCGAGGAACGGCAAGAACATGGAGGACCCACTCGACAACCCGGTGTGGCACGCACTGACGGGGCCGCACGCCGCCGTCGCGCTTGGGGCCGGCGCGGCGCGGCATTACCCGCGCGAGGCGGCCCCGTTCTCGGCCATCTCGGTAGCGACGCCTGCGGCTTACGCCGACCTCGCCCACGAGCTTCCGCCCGGCCTGGAGGCGCGGCTGTTCCGCAGGGCCAAGGAGGCGCCGCCACCCGGCTGGGCGGTCCTGAGCGCACGCCCGATCCGACAGATGGTGGCCGATTCTGCGAGCCTCGCCGCCCCGCACCCAGCCGAAGAGCATCTGGTTGCGCTTGGATTGAACGATGCGGCCGACATGCTCGCCCTTGCCGAAGTGGCGAAGCCCGGCCCATTCGGGCCGCGCACGGGCGAGCTGGGCCGCTTCGTCGGCTGGCGCGCATCCGACGGTAGGCTCCTCGCCATAGCGGGCGAGCGCTTCCGCACCCCCGACCACGTCGAGCTGAGCGCGATCTGCGTCCACCCCGACATACGCGGACGCGGCCTCGGCGCCGCGCTGACGCTCCGCCTCGCGCGCGATGCACTCGCGCGGGGCGAGGCACCGTTCCTGCACGTCTTTCCCGATAACCCCGCCGTGGGGCTCTACGCGCGCCTCGGCTTCCGCGAGCGCGCGACGCTGTCGATCCTGTGGCACCGGCGGGCGTCATGACCACCGTGCCGTCCTTCTTCGGCTGGCGCGTCGTGTGGGCCGCCTTCGCCGTCGCCGTCTTCGCCTGGGGCGTCGGCTTTTATGGCCCCTCTGTCTTCCTCCACGTGCTGCACGCGGGGCGCGGCTGGCCCGTCTCAATGGTCTCCGCCGCGATCACCTGTCACTTTCTCCTCTCGGCAGGGATCGTCGCACGCCTGCCCGCGCTGCATCGCCGCTTCGGACTCGTCGCAACGACGCGCGCGGGTGCTGTGCTCGCAGGGCTCGGCGTCGCCGCCTGGGCCGCGGTGCCCTCGCCTTGGATGCTCTTTCCCGCCGCTGTCGTCAGCGGCGCGGGATGGGCGCTTACCTCCGGGGCGGCGATCAATGCCATGGTCGCACCATGGTTCGATCGGTGGCGCCCGGCCGCCATCTCGATAGCCTTTAACGGCGCGAGCGTCGGCGGCGTGCTGTTCGCGCCGCTGTGGGCGGTGCTGATCGCCCGCCTCGGCTTTCCGCTTGCCGCCGTCCTCATCGGCGCGACAATGACGGCGGCCGTGTGGTGGATCGCGGGCGCATACTTTCGGACCACTCCCGGGGACCCCGGACAACGCCCCGACGGGGACGGGACAGCGCCCGCCGGAAGCGGCGCGGCGATGCGCCCTGCTCCAGCATCCCGCGCGCCGCTCCCGGCCGGCGCGGCGGTCTGGCGCGACAGGCGCTTCCTCACGCTCTCGGCCGCCTTCGCGCTCGGTCTGTTTGCGCAGATCGGGCTCGTTGCGCACCTCTTCTCCTTGCTTGCCCCGGCGCTTGGCGAGGCGGGCGCGGGCCTTGCCGTCAGCCTCGCCACGGGCTGCGCCGTGCTCGGGCGCACCCTCGTCGGCTGGCTGCTACCGGCGGGCGCGGACCGGCGCGTCGCGGCGGCGCTCAACTTCGCGGTCCAGGTCTTGGGCTGCCTCGCACTGCTGGCCGCGGGCGGAGCCTCGGTGCCGCTGCTTCTGCTCGGCTGTGTCCTCTTCGGCCTAGGGATCGGCAACCTCACCTCGCTGCCGCCGCTGATCGCGCAATCCGAGTTTCCGCGCACCGACATGGGGCGCGTGGTTGCCCTCGTGACCGCGACCAATCAGGCGGTGTTCGCCTTCGCGCCGGCACTCCTCGGCGGACTGCGCGACGCGACGGGTTGGGGCGGGGCACCGGTGCTACTCGCGGCTTTCGTCCAGCTCGCCGCCGCAGCGGTGGTGTTGGTCGGAAGCTCAGGAAAGGGAGGCGCTGAATAACGGAGCAGCGGTGGACTGGCCTTCTTGGCCTACTGCACAAACCTCCTCATCGACCTGAAGCACGCCGTGATCATGGATGTGGTGCTGCGCCCGGCCCATGAGGGCGCCCGGGATCTCGCGCGTGACCTGTCCATGGCCGATGCCTACGCCACCTCACAACGCGAGCGGAAGAAGGTGGAGATGCTGTTCGCGCACCTCAAACGCATTCTGAAGCTGGATCGTCTCCGCCTCCGAGGTCCCAACGGCGCCAAGGATGAGTTCCTCCTCGTCGCCATCGCCCAGAACCTCCGCAAGCTAGCCAAGCTGCTCCCGACGAGGCCCGAGCCGGTGTCCATCTGACCCGGCACGGGCTCATGCAGACCGCCCGGGGCAGATCCATGCCAGCCGGGAACGTCGCGAGGCCGCGCCGACCTTCCGCTCACTCGATGACTATATCGGGGAGCTGGCGCTCGGCTGACGACTCGGCCGAGGTGCATGGGTCCATGGGCGCGCAGCCCTCCTCGCGCTGGGAGCTTTAGCCGTCTCCCGTCTTGCGGTTGCTCTGAGTCGCGCTGCTCACGCCGCCCTGCTTGCCGCCGCTGCTGCCGGCGCCAGCGCGGGCGTCCTTCGGGTTGGCTTTCCCGCCGGTCGCATTCTTGCCGCCCTGCGGTGCGCGACCGGCCGGGGGAAGGGGAGGGCGATTGGCCATGGTGGTGCCTCGGGCTTGTTGTGCAGATGAACGGCGTCTGTCGAGGAAACGACACCTGAGTCGACGATGACGGCGTGGACGAGAAGGTGGCCCTGCCTTCCCTCGGCGTCCTGGAACCGCAGTCCAAAGGGCTGCTGCTCACGTCCTGCGTTCCGGACTTTGCCTGCCCGCAGACGCGCAACACCGGTGACGCGGGCGTCCAGGCGCAGGCCTCGATAACCTCAAGCCCGGATGATGAAGAAAGTGTGACATGGATGGTGCGGGCTTGAGCCGGTCCATCTGCATGACGATATTGACGTGATGACGAAAGGATCTTTTCCGGCTCGCACCCGGACCTGCGACTGACAACCGGGGACACAAAATGTCCCGGCACGCTCGCGTGCGCCCTGTTGTCCATAGGCGCGAAGGTTATCATGATTACCCCCGGGAGCAAGGCTCCCCTCAAGTATCGTCAGATCGGTCGCACTGAGGCCGACACTCTGCTTGATATCCCTCTCGATCCAGATGTGACTGCTCGCTTTCTAGGGCCGCTTGAAGTGGTTGCGGCCGCCGTTCGCCAGGGAGCCGCCCACGTGCTCGTCGTGGCCGAGCGCGATGGAGAACCAATCGGCTTCTACGTTACTCATCCCGACCCACAGGACGGTTCGAGTTGGTGGCTCGGCTATCTGGCTGTCTCCTCGCTAGCACAGGGTGAGGGCGTCGGTCGGGCGATGCTCACCACGGTACTCCGCAGGCTCTCCTGCGTGCCGGGTTGCCGACGGGTTCTCCTGCTGGTCGATCAGGAGAACTTGGCCGCTCAGCACCTCTACCGTCATATGGGTTTCAAACCGTCTGACACGCGGAGCGTGGGGACAGAGGAGATCCTGGCCTGGAGTTGCGCCGGGTTAACGCCGGTGCTGGATCTGGTGCCGGAGCAGCAGAGCCCCTTTACAAAGCGGCGCCGCCTCCGTGTACGGCTTAGCCCTGGTCCGCATGCTGCGCGTGTCATCGGGTCGACCCGTGGCCCGCCTGCGGTAGGTCCAGGGAGCTATGTGCAAAGCTGGGTCTCAGCGCCCGTCTGCTTGGCCACGAACACCATGGGTTAAGGCAGTCCGTGAACCTATGCTGAGCACCCGTGCGAGCAACAGGTACCCAATCGAACGCGGGTATGCTGTTCCGCCCGGGTCGCCCAACCGTAGCTCCGCGACCCACAAATTCCCCGACATGGTCAGGCCGCGAGGGCGACGCCGTGGAGTGACGCTCTCAAGGGTGCGGTCCGAGCCTGGGATGCTCGGTCAGCTCGGCTCAGAAGAGCGACGGCCGCTCCTCGGACACGGAGGTTGGGGAACGGCGCTACAAGCCGCCCATGCCTGACATCCTCGGCGATGGCGATCGTGGGTGCCACAATCCATCCGTGTCCGCGCAGGGCTGCCTGATAGGCAACGTACAGGTGGCCAAAGGAATGTGAGGGGTGGCCCAGCGTGGTACCCGCGTCAGCCTCAAGCAACCATCGCTCAGCGTCTCCCAGCCGCGTTGCGGCCCGCAAGTGTGGTACTCGCCCGACGAGCGCCGCGGGCGTTTCCGCCGGATCTCCAACTAGGGCTGGAGCAACCGCCAGCGTCAGAAGCTCCCGTGTCAACGCTTCGCTTCGATAGCCGGGAGGTACCCAGCTATCACGTCGGATGACCACGTCGTGCGCCAGCGTTTGCCAATCATCGCCAGTGTGCGTCGCGTGCACGATGACCCCTGCGCCCGCATCGGCCGCCAGACCCGGCAACTGCGGCATAAGCCAGGTCAGGGCCAAGGTGGCCGGAGCGAGTACCGACAACTCGGGTTGCTCGCTCCTCGGGCGAATGGCGGCAATACCTGCATCGATGCTGTCGAGACCGCCGCTCAGGGAAGCTGCCAAAGTGCGACCAGACTTGGTCAGTGTAGCGCCCTCAACCAAGGTCACCCCCATCCAGTCCTCCAGCATACGCACCGCTTTGGCCAGGGCGCCCGGCGTGATGTTCAGTTCACCCGCCGCAGCCCCCCGGTCGCCATGCCGGGCAAGGGCCTCAAAGGTGAGCAAGGCTTTCAATGGGGGTAGTTGCCGTTTCATGACACACGCCCTGGCGTTCGCGGAGACGGTGAATGGAAGTCGCTCGGGTCGTCTAGCACTGAATGGTTATAACCCGCCCAGTTCTCGAATGGGGTGCTCAGTTGGACGACACTTCCCGAGCTATCGTCGTGGCGAACGGGAGGGCATACCGCCTTCCTCAACGGCCGGTTGCGGTGCTCTGCCTCGACGGCCTTGATCCCGCCTACCTGAATGTCGCCTTTGCGGACGGGGATCTCCCCGCGATCTCAGCCTGCCGGGATCAGGGCTTTCTGGAAGCTGCCGAGGCAGCTATGCCAACCTTCACCAACCCGAACAACGTCTCCATTGCAACGGGCAGCCCGCCCTCGGTGCATGGCGTCTCCGGGAACTACTATCTCGACCGCGAGACCGGGAAAGAGGTCATGGTAACAGGAGAGGAACTCCTGACCGCGCCCACCGTCTTCGCCGCCTTGGCACATGCAGGTCTGACCGTAGCGGTTGTCACCGCCAAGGATAAGCTCCGGGTTGCCCTCTCCCATGGGCTGCCACCTGGATCAGTCTCCGTTTCGGCCGAGCGCTCCGGGACGGCTTCACTGGAAACGAACGGATTAACCGATATTCCGACGCTGGTTGGGCGCCCTCAGCCGGATCAGTACTCGGCCGATCTCAGCCTCTTCGTGCTGGATCTCGGGCTCCAGCTTCTCCAGTCACTGACGCCGCCAAGCCTGATGTACCTCTCGCTCTCCGATTACGTGCAGCATTTGCATGCCCCCGATGCGCCGGAAGCACGTGATTTCCTCAGGCAAATCGATCGCCGCATAGGCCAGCTTGTAGCCGATGGTTGCCTCGTCGCAGCCACGGCCGATCATGGCATGTCAGACATGGCCTGGCCGGACGGCACACCACGGGTCGCTTATCTCGGGGATGCGCTTGATGCCGCACTTGGCGCCGGGGTTGCGAGAGTAATCTGCCCCATCACAGACCCCTTCGTAAGGCATCACGGCGCCATGGGCGGGTTCGTCCGCGTGCACCTTCCGGATGTTGCCCGGGACGCTGCCCGGAGCGTCCTTGAGGAGTCGGAGGCCGTCTCGCTCGTTCTCACACGAGAGGAGGCCTGCACCCGGTTTGAGATGCCACCGGGGCCGGAGGGCGATCTGGCGGTGGTCGCGGCACCCGGCTGGGCTTTGGGCAGCCGTTCCAACGAACACGATCTCTCAGCCCTGGCTGGAGCGCGGCTTCGCTCCCACGGCGGCCTGGCGGAGAGGATGGTGCCGTTCCTCCTTTCGGCGCCGCTGACCACGGCCTGGAGGGACGCCCATCCAAACCTCCGCAACTTCGACATTCTTGATGCCGCACTGAACGGTGTCGCCGAATGAAGCGCGCCTTCCTCGTCATCATGGACGGGTTGCGGCGGGATGCTCTCGGGCCTGAGCGTACGCCAAACCTGTGGCGCCTCGCTGCACGGGGCACGCTTCTCGGTGCCTACCGGTCGATGTTTCCGTCCGCGACGCGGGTTGTGTCCGCGTCAACAGCAACAGGCTGCTACCCGGCGCGCCATGGATTGCTAGGCAACTCGCTCGCGCTGCTCGATCAGCACGGCCTTCTTCACCCCCATGATGCTGGAGCGCCAAGCTTCCTCGCGGCCCGGCGTGCCATTCACGGACGCGCCCTGGACGTCCCCACTCTGGCCGAGCGCCTAGCACCGCATGGCGGGGTCATGGTGTTCAGCAACGTCTCCCCCGGTTCGGCCCTGGCCCACGATCCCGATGCCCACGGTTGGCTGCTGCATCGTGCGATCGCTCACTCACCCGGTGACGGTCCCGCCGAGATGTCCGACGTCGCACTTGACGTAGAGGGCGACGCCAAGATGACAGCGCGCTTCATCGAGGAGGCCGTGAACCCCAGGGAACACCGTCCTGTCCTTGGGGTTCTCTGGATGGGGGAGCCGGATGCCTCGCAGCACAAGTTTGCTCTGGGATCCCCGGAAGCCTGGGCGGCCATCGCCGCAGCCGATGCGCGGCTAGGTGAAGTCATGGCCGCAGTTGACCGGTGCCGAGATGCGGGTGAGGACATTCTGCTCATGGCGGGGTCAGACCACGGGCACGAGACCGTCGGGGGAATCATTGACGTCGGCGCTGAGCTTGCCGCCGCTGGGCTGAAATCGTCCGCAGACGCCATCGACGATGGTCTGCTTCCCATAAGCAACGGCACATCAGTCCTGGTCCACCTGGCGCCTGAGCGAGATCCTGCACCCGTCCTCCGTTTTCTGAACTCCCGTCCCTGGGTGGGCCAGCTCATAACAGGCGACGCCCTCCGCTCGGTTGGTCAGGAGCCCGGACGGGACGGCCTGCTCTGCGCGATCTCGATGGCTCGAAGCGATGCTACCAATCCCTTCGGCATACCCGGCGTGTCTCTGGCGGCGAAGCCGATGAGTGGGAAGGCTGATCGGCTGAACTGTGGTCAGCATGGCGGCCTTGGCACCGTGGAGCAGGCGCCGGTCATGGTCCTGGAGGGCGGTGGCTTCGCCGCTGGTGAGGTTGACCCAGCCGAAGCCTGCCCTGTCGACATTGCCCCAACGATCCTCGCCCATCTCGGCCATGGGGATGGCGGTGTGCCTATGGACGGCAGCTCGCTGTCTGGTCGACGTCGATCCAGTCCGGCAGCGCAGAAGCTTCATGTAAGCGACACCCGTTTGCCGCCTTCCTGAACGAAATCGGCGCTGCCTATGCACCGCCTTCCACACGCCAGAGGATACGCCATGATCTCCCCGATCACACGTCGTCTCGCCTTGGGAGCTACCCTCGGCCTTCCAGCGCTTCGCTTCGCCAAGGCTGCAGAGCGGAAGGGAACGTTGCGCTACGCCACGCTCGGCTTGGACACGTCAGATCCACACCGTCACACTGGCTCTATCGCAGTCCAGCAAGTCTATGCCGAGGCGCTGACGAGCATCGGACAAGACGGCTCGGTAGAGCCGTTCTTGGCCGAGAGGTTCGCCGTCTCGGAGGATGGCCGCACCGTCACCTTCACGCTGCGCTCCGGTGTCCAGTTCCACGACGGAACTCCGATGGATGCGGCTTCCGTGGAGGCCAACATACTCCGGGTTCGTGACCGCGTGCGCGGAGGGTGGCTTGCCACCGCGATGAAGCTGGTGGAGCGGATTGAGGTGCCGGATAGCAAGACGGTCATCCTGCATCTCAGTGAACCCTACGCCCCGCTGCTGACGTCGATGTCGGAACTCTGGATCCTCTCACCCCGGTCGCCCGGCTTCGATGGAACGATCACCAAACCGATGGGCACGGGGCCGTTCCTGTTCGGAACCTGGCAGCCAAACGTGCGGCTTACCGCCCCTGCGAACCCCCATTACTGGGGGGAGGACCAGCCGCACCTCGAAGCGGTTCAGTTTGACCTCCGCGGCGACGTGGACAAGGCGCTAGCAATGCGGGCGGGCGACCTGCACGTCTGCAACGTCACTCATGCCGTTGCGGGACAGCTTCGCGGTGATGCCCGCTTCACGGTGCAGGGCCTCCGCGACACCACCTGGTACTTCTTGGCCTTCAACAACCGGCGTCCACGCCCACCGTTCGACGATATCCGGGTACGTCGGGCGATCGCGCATGCGATGGACAAGACGGCGTTCATGAAGTTCCAGGCGGGCGAGGCAGGAGTCCCGACGAACCAGCTGGTTGGTCCGGGCAATCTGTACTTCGACGAGGCCCTCCATCGCGCCGATCCCTATGCTTTGCCGGACTTGGACCGCGCCCGCGCCTTGCTGGCCGAGGCAGGAGTGGATCCGGCCCGCACCCGCGTCGAACTCGTCTCTTGGCAGCAACCCTACGCCCAGGTGGCGGTACAGGCTGTTCGTCGCCTAGGCTTTCAGGTGACACACACGGCACTGGACGACATCGGCACGCAGCGGCGTCTGGGCCAATACGACTGGGATCTCGCCTGCATGGCCTCGGGGCCTAGGGCTGACATCTTCCTCCGCTACGTCCGCCTGATGTCTGATGGGCCAAACCCGGTCCTCTGGGGCGGCATCCAGGATGCGGAGATGGATCGCATCGTTCGGGCCGCCACTGCGGAGCCGGGCCTGGAAGCGCGGAGGCGTCTCTATGGAGAAGCGTTCGCACGCATCATGGACCGGCACTACTTCGTTGTGCTCGGCCATGCCGCGGATCAGATCGCCTGGCGTTCGGAGGTCAAAGGCTACACCCCAGGCTTTACCTGGGCCTCCCACAGGGCAGACGGAGGCCTCGCGGCAACGAGCCTCGCGTGACCCGCTGGAGGGGCTTGGCAGTCCTTCTGCTGGCTGCTGTCACAGTGCTGCTCGTGGTTGCCCCGGGCTTGGTGCCGTTCGATCCCCTGGACCAGGACCTGGGCGCCCTCAACCAGCGGCCGGGCAGCACCCACCTCCTGGGGACCGATCATCTTGGGCGGGATGTCTTCTCCCGCCTGGTAGCTGGGGCAGGAACCACGCTGGCGGTTGCCCTTGGTGGCGCCGTGCTCGCTATGTTGCTGGGTAGCGGAATTGGCATCCTGGCTTGCGCCTCGGGTCCCTGGACCGAGGCTGTTGCCTTCAGCGCCATCGACACGCTCCGCGGTCTACCTCCGACTCTGCTGGCGCTGGTGGCCCTTGCTGGTCTTGGTTCGGGCATTGCGCCCCTGGTGGCTGCGCTAGCCGCATCCTTTGCTCCGCTCTTTGCCCATGTAGCGAGGGCGGCTTGGAGGCGAGAGGCTATGGCTGACTACGTTACCGCCGCCATCGTGTCCGGTGCTGGTCCAACCAGGCTCTTGGTACGCCACGTCGTCCCGAACTTGGCGGGACCGCTCATCACGCTCTTTGCCATTGTCGTCCCGAGGTGTGTGGTGACAGAATCGGTCCTGTCCTTCCTTGGCCTAGGCTCCGCACCCGACACGCCGACCTGGGGGCGAATGGCAGCGGATGCGTCGCGTTTGGCGGAGACCGCGCCCCACGCACTTGTTGCCCCGATTGTCGCGATTACCCTGGTAACCACCACAACTGCCCTGGCCGGTAACCGGCTGCGCCGCCGCGCGGATCCGCTGCGGTCGGCCCTATGAGTCTCGGCTGGGGTTTGGCGGGTCACGCCGCCCGGGCCGCGGTGCAGATGGCGATTGTCCTGATCGGGCTCTTCTCCCTATTCGGCGCACTCCCGGGCGACGCGGTCGATGTTCTAGCCCTCCAAGGCGATCTCGATGCTGGTCAGATGGCACATTTGCGTACAGAGATGGGGCTCGATCTCGGTTTGGTGCCCCGCTTCGCTCACTGGAGTGCTGCTGCGGTCTCGGGCGACTTCGGTGTCTCCCAGCGCTTTGGCCAGCCCGTTTCCGGGATGCTCATGGAGGCTGTGAGCACCACCCTGCAGCTCGCCGCCCTCTCAGGTGGGATCGGCGTCGTTCTGGCCTTTGGACTGATTCTCGGCGTGGCACTCCAATCTCGAGGTGCCAAGATCGCAGTCGGGATCCTCAACATCTGGTCGATCGCGGTGCCGACCTTCTGCGTCGGCGTAGCCGCGCTACTGCTCTTCTCGGTCCATCTCGGCTGGCTTCCGGCAGTCGGCAGCCTAGTCGCCCCCGTGGTGATCCTCACCCTGGACAACGCCGGGCAGGTAGCGAAGCCGCTGGCGGAGGAGGTCGCGGAGGTTGCTGTACGCCAGCACGTTATCGCTGCCAGGGCGCGTGGGCTGCCTCCGCTCTGGATTGCCTGGTGGCATATCTTGCCCCTTGCGGCTCCGGTTGGCGTAGCCCTCTCAGGGATCATGGTTGCAGGGCTCTTGGCGGGTACCCTGACCATGGAGATCCTGTTCGGCCTACCGGGCGTGGGAGCTCTTGTTCTTCAAGGCATCCAGGGACGTGACGAGCCAGTCGTCCTGGCAGGTCTCGCCTTGATTGCTCTGGCCGTCATCGGGATCAACGCGCTGGTGGGCGTCATCCAGCTTGTCCTGGATCCCAGGGCAGCTCGGTAGTGCGCCTTCCCTGAAGTCTGCTTCTCCGCCTCAGGTGTCGGGGTACAAGGTTGTCGGTATGGCTTGCCTCACGCCTGCTGGGGACGCTTACGCAGGCAGTGTGGAAGCAACCGCACCTTCGAACTCCGCCGCCTTTGCCTTCGCTTGAGCGAGGAGGCCTGGCATACCTGCCGGGTCGTCAGATCGTAGAGCGACCGGCTCTTCTTGACCCGGTGGGTACACCACTACGGTCCAGCCATTGGCCGTCGGCTCGCCAATCTGCAGTCGGCAGGACAAGTAGCTTCTCGTCTCCAGGACCCGCATGCTAGTCGCTTCCCTATAGGATCGGGCGGCGTCGTAGGCTGCCTATACAACTCTGGGCTACCCACCGGCGGTTGTATGCCGTCGTATTAACCTTTGGGACATCTCGGATCATCGTTTGGATCCCGATTACCCGCCCTATGCGCACGGTCGCGACGCCCAGGCGTGCATGCTTCGGCGGCACTTCACCCAGCCCAGTCGATCATGTCAGGCCGATGAAGTTTGCCTTCAGGAATGACCTCCCGACAACGATCAACGTTGCTGACCGAACAGCAGGAGAGCCGAAGCATGACCAAAGAAAAGACGTTGGCAGATGCGTTTCATGGAATGATGAAGGACATCTACTACGCAGAGAAGCAGTCGGTTCGGGCTCTCAAGAAGGCCGCCAAGGCTGCCAAGGCGCCTGAGTTGAAGGAAGCTTTCGAGAAGCATGGGCAGGAGAGCGCCACACAGCTTGAGCGGTTGGAGCAGGTGTTCGAGAGCCTTGGCAAGAGTCCCCGGTCGAAGACGTGCGAAGCCATGCAAGGGCTGACCGCCGAGATGGAGGAGGACATGGACGACTTCGATGGTGCCGAGGCGGCAGACGCCGTGCTGATCGCCTCTGCGCAGGCCATCGAGCACTACGAAATCGCCCGGTATGGAACCCTCGTCGCCTGGGCTCGAAAGCTCGGCAATTCGGAGGCGGTGGAACTTCTGAGCGCCACCCTGGAAGAGGAGAAGGCGACTGATGTTCTACTCACCCAGGTAGCCGAAAAGCTCGATGCTGAGGCGACCGCGTAGAGGCTGGAATGCTCCTGTTGAACCAACCGTCGGCGAGCAGTACCCGATTGTCGCTTCAGGCAGGGTGCTGCAATAGCCATCTCGGCCGGACTTCCTCCGCGAGAGCGGGTCCTGGAATGCTAAGGGTTGCCGCGATGTACACCCGAACTGCCGATTTCTGCGTATGAACATCTTAGCCCGACAGGGCATCCCGATGCTGGCGACCGAACGACTGCTTCTTCGCGCTCCTGTCGAAAGCGACTTCCCAGCCTACGAGCACTTCTTGGCGTCGCCGCGATCCAGGGGAATGGGCGGTCCCTTCAACACTCGGGCGGCCTGGGGAATGTTTTGTCATGACGTCGTGTGCTGGTGTCTGTTTGGTCATGGCGCGCTCATGGTCGATCACCGCGGTACTGGAAGGTGCGTGGGGCAGGTCGGCATCAACGATGGGCCCTTGTTCCCAGAAAAGGAGCTCGGCTGGCTCGTTTACGAAGGCTATGAAGGCCTCGGCTATGCAACAGAGGCCGCGGCCGCGTTGCGGGACTGGGCGAGAAGGGCACTCGGTTGCAGCGGATTGGTCAGCTATATCGACCCGGACAACAGAGCATCGATCCGGGTTGCAGAGCGACTCGGAGCAGCGCTGGACCTGACAGCGCCGAAGCAAGATGAAGGGGATTTGGTTTACCGTCACGGCAGAAAGGTCTGACAATCCAACGTGCGATGGTGGGCGAACTGCATCCGGATCTCTGGCCCGACGCTGATCGCCTGTGGTCTCATCATCATGATTTCCCAATGTGTAGCCTAGTCTGAGGTGCTTGATGTTCTGGGTGACCTTGGCATCGTGGCGGACGGAGCAGGCCCGGGCGTGCAATGCCTTATCAGGCCTCACCATGACGCCAAACATGGTGTTGGCTTCAGTGTTCCTGGGATGGGCGGCGCTGACCGGCTTCCTGTTTTGGCGGCAGGTCCCAGGAGTGGTCGGCGCCGATGACGCTTGAGGCACGAGCACCAGAAGGCGACTTCCCTTCCACCAATTCTTCACGCGTTGATTGCACCTGGCTGGGCATCCTTGCGGCATCATGCCGACTTGGTGCTGAGGACGTCAGTGCTCGGAGGACCCCCGGGAGGGAATGACAAACAAAGAAATGACGCGCACGGCAAAGAAGCGCGTCGGAAAGCAGTTTGCAGCCCTGCCTCTCGCGATCCGGGAGGGTGAGGTCAAGGTGATGTTGGTGACCAGTCGCGAGACCCGACGATGGGTGCTCCCGAAGGGCTGGGCGGAGCCGGATCTGGCGCCACACGAGCTGGCGGCGAAGGAAGCGTATGAGGAGGCCGGACTGATCGGCGAGGTCGATCCAAGGCCGGTCGGCTTCTACCGGTACTACAAACGTCTGCGCGATGGCCGCTCAAGACCCTGCAAGGTCGGCGTCTTCCGCCTCTGGGTTACGCGACAGCTTGAGGACTGGCCTGAGCGAGAGCAGCGCGAGACGCGCTGGTTTACACCTGCCCAAGCCGCCATGGAGGTCGACGAGGGTGGCTTGGTTACGCTCCTGCTGCACCTCGCAATCCAGGAGGGATAATGCCATCATTCCGGACAGGGCTGGTGTTCGACATCGCTGGTTTCTGGAGACGGTCGCCTCGGTCGGATTGTTGTCACCTCCATAAGAGGCGGACACCGGCGACGAGCAGGATGGCAGCCATGACGCCCGGGCACATTGGTGAGATCCAGGTGGTCGCTCTCCGAGCCCGTCCGCAGGCCGTAGCCAGCCGATTTGGCCTGTTCCACATTTAAACTGCGATGGTACCGGCGCTGGACGGGGCAGCCGGGAACAATCACGCTGCGGACAAGGACCCGGAGGAAACCGATGCCCCTGACCCGACGCGCCGCGCTCGGCGCCGCGATGTTGCCCTTCACCGCGCACGCGCAGGACGCCTATCCCTCCCGCCCGGTCACTTTGGTGACGGGCTACGCCCCCGGCGGCCTGACGGACCTGACCACTCGCTCCATCGCGGAGCGGATGCAGCGCGAACTCGGCCAACCGGTGGTGGTTGAGAACCGCGTCGGTGCTGCCACTGCCATCGCCTCCACCGCGGTGGCGGGGGCACGGCCAGACGGCTACCTCTTGCTGATGGGCGCCTCGTCCCTTGCGATCAACCCAGCCTTGCAGCCGAACCTGACGCCGCGCGACCCGCGGGCGGAACTGGTACCGGTCGGCTTCGCCTACCGCTCCGCCTTCGTGCTGCATGTCCACCCCTCGCTGCCAGTGCGCACCGTGGCCGATCTGGTGGCTTGGGCGAAGGCGAACCCCGGACGCCTGAACTTCGGCTCCTCTGGCACCGGCGCCGTGAACCATCTGGCGCTGGAACTGCTGCGATCCCGCGCGAGCATCGAGGTCACGCATGTCCCCTACCGCGGCGGCGTCCCCGCGCTGATTGACCTGCGCCAGAACCGCATCCAGGCGATGTTCCAGGCCGCGCTGGAGGCGATCCCGGCGATTCGCGAGGGCGCGACCCGCGCCATCGCGGTGAGCGGTACGGAACGCCTCGCGCTACTGCCTGAGGTGCCGCCGGTGGCCGATAGCCTGCCGGGCTTCGATGCCGTGTTCTGGCAGGGCCTCTTCGCGCCGGTGGGCACGCCCGCCCCGGTGATCGCCCGCCTCTCCGCCGCCCTCCGCGCCGCGACCGATGACCCCGCCCTGCGCGCCCGCATGGCCGAGCAGGGCGTCGCCATCGAGACCGGCGACGCCGAATACCTGCGCCGCGTGCTAGCGGAGGAGACGGAGACGTGGGGAAGGCTGATCCGGGAGGCAGGAATCAGGGCGGAGTAGTTACGCCGGCCGACTTACAACGCCCCAGCTCTTAGCTGGCCGAACGAAGCAGTCGGGCAACCGACAAGGCATTGGAATGCGCGCCGCGACCCAGGCGCTCAGCGCAGGCGACGTTCCCTCTCGCGAGGCGCCGACAGGCCGCAGGTGCTTCGTGAGCCATGCCTCAGGGAACGAGGCGCGAGGCCTCAGGGATGGATCCGTCGACGCTCATCCAAATCTCCTCGCCTCAAGAGGCCCTAGAGCCCTAGCGTCGAGGTGCGGAACGGGCGACCCGGTCTCAGGGCGGCCGCTTCCTGTGACGCCCAGGAGCTACTCGTCCTAGCTACCGCTGCCCATCCCTCTCTGGGACGCCCTGGTCTTGGCGGAGCCGTGTTCGTTGGAAGGCCATGGCTGTGTGGACTTCTCTCGGCCCGAGAGCGTCTGCGGATACGAGCCCGGGCAAGCCGGCCCGCGCCCCGGAGGTGAACCGCACCGGCAGGATCCGGTCGTCAAGGCGCAGGTAGGCCGCCGGCCACCTGTAGCGCGTCAACCAAGTTGTCCGGGACCGACAGCCAAGATGGCTGGTGCTGGCCGGGGCGGATGGTGGCTCAGGCGGTGATGTTTTCCTTGTTGTCGGTGAGGTTGTCGGCGTCAGGCTGGTGCT
>NZ_WWDL01000052.1 GCF_009848505.1 Muricoccus harenae | reverse complement strand
GCGTCGTCCAGGCTCGTCCTGGTCATGACCGTGCCACCCTGAAACCCCTGAGAACGTCCAAGCTGGCGCGTCCGCAGACCAGATCAGCGCCGAAAGGGCTTGTCAGGCAGTCCAGTCACAGACCCTAACATGGTGGCCGGCGTTGCCCCATTTGCGCTGGGCGAGGCCAAGCCCCGCGACGTGCTCCGGAGAGCCCATAGTGCCGCGCAGGACGCGCGCCGCATGGAAACCAGAGTGAGCGTTTACTCCTCGACCGAGGATGCGGCGCACCAACGTCGCTTCAGTCTTCTCAACGACTTCAGCGCCGCCTTAACGTCGAGGGATCAGCTGAGGCTCGTGTACCAGCCGCGGATCGACATTGGCTCACGTGCCTGCGGCGGCGCGGAGGCCTTGCTCCGGTGGAGGCATCCGAGCCTCGGCGATATTTCGCCGGGCGAGTTCATGCCGATCATCGAGCAGACCTCAAAGGCCAGGGAAGCAACCGCCTGGGTGCTCGGTACCGTCCTGAAGCAGATCGCGGCGTGGCGCGGGGCTGGCCTGGACCTGAAAATCTCAATGAACGTGTCGGCATCTAACCTCCTGGAACCCGACTTCGCGGGCCGCGTGGTAGAGAGCTTGGTTGAGCATTCGTTGGAGGCCAGTTGCCTTGAGATCGAGATCACCGAGACCGCTGTGATGGAACACGCGGGGCCGGCGCTCTCGGCTCTTGAAACTCTCGCTGGCGCCGGAGTGCGTTTAGCCATTGACGATTTCGGAACGGGATACAGCAGCCTTTCCTACCTGCAGCGCCTGCCCACCAAAGTGGTCAAGATCGATCAGTCGTTCGTGCGCGATCTGGCAGAAGACGAACGCGCGCGTTCGCTTGTCTCGGCAATGATCGCGCTGTCGCACGATCTCGGTTATCGCGTCGTTGCAGAAGGCGTAGAGACCAAGCAGATACTGGATATCATCGAAGGTTTGTCTTGCGACGAAGCGCAGGGCTACCTCATCGGGCGCCCTATGGCGCCGGAGAACTTTACAAGCTGGTGCCGAGAAGGTCCGTACGCACCTCGCGCGGAACCCGGCACCGGCCCACTCTGAGCAGTGACACTGCCATCTGCGGTGCGACATGCAGAGCCGCGTTCACCTCAGATAATCACGTGGCTTCGGTTTTGTCAGCGCTCGAGCCGGAGACGCCGTCACACGCGGGCTGACATGTCGGCCTATCCCGGCTTGAGGATGGCGAGCACGGTTGCCGCACGACGGAGATGAAGCGCGCGACGGTGGTTGGTGGGAACACGCTGGTTGTGGCGGGCGCAAGGGCGGAGATGGTCGCGGAGTTCGTCGTGGCTGCGACAGAAGCGCTCCGCTGAGGTGAAGTACTTGAAGCCGCGCATGCATCGGATGCGGCCTTTGATGCCGCGATGAACTTGCTAAAGCCTCCGTGGAGTGCTCCCCATCAGACCGGGCAGGTAGCGTAAACTGAGGGCCTAGGCTCAAGCCTAGGCATACGCCTACCAATCCCGTCGAGCACGCCGAAATTATCACCGGCCGCGAGCACCGGAGGCGCTACAGTGCCGCCGCGAAGGTCCGGCTGGTCGAGGAGACTGCTCAACTGCGCATGCTCTCACCTTGTGAGTTCATCGCCAGCCAGTCGTCCGCCCCAGTCACCTGTCCGGTCTGATGGGGAGCACTCCAGGCTATCGGACCCTCAAGAACGCCTACAAGCGGCTGACCACCGGCTGTGGCGCCGGCGAGCGCGCCGATCTTTTCTTCGGCACGGCGGCGCGGACCTACCTCTTCGGCACGGCGGCACGGACCTACCGGCTGCACGGGGCAGCCGGCTCCAGGCCGCCATGGCCGGGCCTTGATGCGGCGGGCCATCGCCGGCCCTGCTCCTCATCAGCTGATGGCGACGCCCACCGCCCTTCCCTGAACCTCGGGCGCATCCATCGCAAACAGGCTTCTCGCTTTTGACTATGCCGGGCAGCCGAACCGCTCGTTAAAGGAAATGCCGAACCAGGGAGGAACGGCATGAGTACCCAATTGCGGCGGTGTTCCCTGCACAGCGGCGGGGTGGACCTCGACATCCTCGAAGGCGGCACGGGTCCGCAGATGCTCTACCTGCATGGCGGGGAAGCCGTGGATGCCTATGGCACGCGGCACCTCAAGGCCCTGGCGCGCCATCTCCGCGTTATCGCCCCAGCCATCCGGGCTTCGGCCTCTCCACCCGACCGAACGGCCTCTCCTCCGTCGACGACCTGGCCTATTTCTACCTCGATCTTTCGCGCGAACTCGGCCTCCAGAAGGCGATGCTGGCCGGATCGGGTTTTGGCGGATGGACAGCACTGGAAATGGCAGTGCGTGACGAGACGTGGCCGTCGAAGCTGTCAATCGGCGCGCAATCGGGACCCCGGATCGGCGCCCAAAAGGGACCCCCTGATTTGGCGTGGTGGATGCGCGCGTGTTCGCGGATTAGAGGCGGTTTTTGAACCGCCAGCTCTCGTTGCCGGTCTCGACGATGTCGCAGTGGTGGGTGAGGCGGTCGAGGAGGGCGGTGGTCATTTTGGCGTCCCCGAACACGCTGGGCCATTCGCCAAAGGCAAGATTGGTGGTGACGATGACGGAGGTCTGCTCGTAGAGGCGGCTGACGAGGTGGAACAGCAGCTGTCCCCCGGACTGGGCGAACGGCAGGTAGCCGAGTTCGTCGAGGACGATGAAGTCCATGCGGCCGAGATAGTCCGCCATACGGCCCTGTCGGCCCGTGCGTCCTTCGGCCTCGAGGCGGTTCACCAAGTCGACCACGTTGAAGTAGCGGCCACGCGCCCCGCCTCGGATGCAGGCCCGGGCGATCGCGATGGCCAAATGGGTCTTGCCGGTGCCGGTGCCACCAACCAAGACGACATTGCGCTGGTGGGCGAGGAACTCCCCGGCGGCGAGATCGCGCACCAGGGTCTCGTTGATGGGCGTGCCGTCAAAGGCAAAGTCGTCCACCTCATTGGCGAGCGGCAGTTTGGCGATCGTGATCTGGTAGCGGATCGAGCGGGCCTGCTTCTCGGAGATCTCGGCCGTCAGCAGGTCGCCGACGATGCGAATGGGCTCGTGCTGGCGCTTGACCGCCGTGCCGATGATTTCGTCGAACGCCGCCTTCATGCCGTAGAGCTTCAGCTCCGCCATGGCGGTCAGGATCTCGGAACGCTCCATCATACGGCTCTCCTCAGGGTGTCGTATCGGGCGCAGTCGGCCACCGGCGCCTGCCGCAGCTGGAGCGCCTCGGGGGCCATGATGGTCAGGGGGGCCACGGGCTCACGCTGCCGGGCCAGGATGTTCAGGACGACGTCGGCGGAGTGGACGCCCTCGCGCAGGGCCTCAAGGCAGGCGGCCTCCACTGCCGCCAAGCCGTCGCTCAGCACTGCGGCCAGGATGCCGACCATCTGCCGGTCCCCGTCCGCGGTCCCCGCCAGCTTGCGGCGGATCCGCTCCAGCCCGGTTGGGAGCAGCCAGTCCTTGAAAGGCGCCCCGTTCCTGAGCGCGCCCGGCTTGCGGGCCAGCACCGGCACGTAGTGCCAGGGGTCGAACACCGTCTGGTCCCGCCCGAACGAGCGCCGGTGCTCGCCCACCAGGCGGCCGTCCTGGCGCAGCTCGATCCGCTCGGCATAGGCCCGGATCTCCACCGGCCGCCCGACCGCATGCGCCGACACCGAGTACTTGTTGTTGTCGAACCGGACGAGGCAGGTTTTGGACACCGAGGCGGGCACGGCGTGGAACCCGTCGAAAGGCCCGCCATACGGCACCAGGTTCGAGCGCTCCGCCTCGAACATGGTCCAGATCGTCTGGTCCCGGACCTCCGGATGCCGGTGCGCCCGCGCATAAGCGACACACTGGTCCAGCAGCCAGGCGTTTAGCTCCTCGTAGCTCCTCACCCGCAGCCGCGGCGTGAAGAACCGCTCGCGCACGAGGCAGACCTGGTTCTCGACCTGACCCTTCTCCCATCCCGATGCCGGAGTGCACGCCGCCGGATCGACCAGGTAGTGGCTGCACATCTGCAGGAACCGGCGGTTATAGGCCCGTGCGCGACCGACAAAGATCGCATCCACCGCGGTTTTCATGTTGTCGTAGATCCCGCGCGTGCAGGCGCCCCTGAAGAAGGCAAAGCCCCTATCGTGCGCGTCGAACACCATCTCCTGGCTCTCGCGGGGGTAGGCGCGGACGAACAACATCCGGCTGTGGCACAGCCGCAGGTGCGCGACTTTCACGGTCACCGTCGTGCCACCGATCAGCACGACCTCGTGGCTCCAGTCGAACTGATACGCCTCGCCCGGCGCGAAGCTCAGCGGCACATAGGCGTCCACCGTTGTCGCCGCCTGCTCGCGCCCCCAGCTCCGGGCATACCGCCGTACCGCATCGTAGCCGCCCGCATAGCCCAACCCGCGTAACGCCTCGAACACCCGGATCAAGGTCAGCCGCTCGCGGCTGGGCTTTGCCTCGTTGGAGGCCAGCAGCCGGTCCAACTCCTCCTGCCAGGGGCCAATCCGGGGAAGCAGCTGCGCCTCGCGCTCGTAACGGAACTCCGTCGCGTCCGACCGCAGAACCTTGCGGACCACCTTCCGCGAGATACCCAGCTCGCGGCAGATCAGCTTGATCGATTTGCCCTGGACGAAATGGGCCCGCCGGATCCGCGCCACCGTCTCCACAACCAGCATCCCAATCCGGCCCCCGTTCACCACGAGAGCCACCGTGAACCCCACCGTCAGAGGGGTCCCGTTTGGACGCCGATCACCCCGCTAACGGGGTCCCTATTCCACGCCTATTCACACGTTCCAGCAGGAGGGCCACATCGTCTCGGGCGAGAACCCGCGCCGCACCCTCTCCATTCCACCACGCCATAAGCACGCCGCCGAGGCGTTCGTCCTTTTCGTGGGACAACTTGAGCATGGCCGGTTCGCCACCCCGCACCACAGGCAACAGTCGAGCGGCCGGTGTGGTGATTGGGTCGCCGTCGGGGATCAAGCCCCAGCAGGTCAAGTAGGGTTCGAACATCTGGCAAGCATAGCATGGACGTATGACTGCTGCGGGTCACCTGCCGCGGCTGCGGCATCGGCCGGGGCTGTACTGGATGGGGTGGACAGCAGACATTCGTCGCCCGACGCCCATTTCACAAACGATGGGCCGCCTCCCGTAGGGCAGGTCATAGAACAGGGCATGGAACAGCAACTGGCTGAACTACGTGCCCTGACCGCGCGGGCCGGGAACCGCAAGACGGAGACGGGCATCCCGCGCGTCGCGATGGTTCAGGGGCAGGTGCCCGAGCATGAACTCGCCGCCTGTTACGGCCCCATGGTCAACCTGATCCTGCAAGGCAGTAAGTCAATGACGGTCGGCAGCCAAACCCTGCACTACGACCCGGCGACCTACTTCGTAATGTCAGTCGATCTGCCTGCGGCTGGAGCCGTGCATCCCAGCGTCTCGGGTGCGCCCTACCTTGCGGTCAGCCGCACGCTCGATCCGAAGGTGATCGCTACCCTGCTCACGGATCTGCCCTCACCGGCGGCACAGGCGCCGATGGCGGGCTTCTCGGTGGCCGCGGTGACGCCCGAACTGCTGGATGCCTGGGTCCGCATGTTGCGCCTGATGGACCGGCTTGGCGACATCCCAGCACTGGCCCCCGCATACGAACGTGAGATCCTCTACCGCGTGCTGCAAGGGCCACATGCGGCGCTGCTCCGGGACATCGCCACGCGCAGCACCGCGCTGGCGCGGATCAACCTTGCCATCCAGTGGATCCGTCAGCACTTCGCGGAGCCGCTGCTGGTGGAGGCGCTCGCTACCCTCGCTGCGATGAGCCCTTCCGCCTTCCACCGCCACTTCAAGAGCGCCGCGGCGCTCAGCCCGGTCCAATTCCAGAAGCGCATCCGCCTGCTTCAGGCACGGCTGCTGCTGGTCAGCGGCGGCCTGAAGGCGAGCGACATGGCCTTCGACGTTGGATATGAAAGCGCGACCCAGTTCAGCCGTGAGTATGCCCGCTTCTTCGGTGCTCCTCCAGCGAAGGACGCAGCGCGCATTTTCCGCCACCTCCAGCAGTCGGGCAGCACAGGGGTGGCCGCGTAGCTGCATCAATGGGCTTGGCTGCACCAAGGAAGGTCCGCTTACGGGTCGTCTTCAGAAATGTGCAGGTGACCGAAATGGGTGCTCAGCACATTGGACCTGCCTCGCCTTTTTCTCCCGCCGCAGCGGCGGAGTCTGTGATCGGCATGCGCGCCTCTATCGCGCGCCGGTCCGTCTAGCCCGCCGAACCAGAACCCGAACCGCATGACCATTCTCACTGGCAGAGCACGAGGCTACCGCGATGCATCTGCTCGAGCGTCACGGTGCTCTCCGCGAACACCACGATGCCATAGGCCAACTGAGCCAAAGCCACGGTAGGAGGCCGGTGCCAGATGCCCTTCTGGGCACCTCCCGCACAGGATCTCGGTCCGGCGCGCCTTCTTGCATGCCCATGTACGCGCCAGAGGGACGCCGAAGTACCGCGAGGCCTGCCCCGCCGGCCGGTCAGCGCCGCCAGCTTCCCATCCCTTGGTCATTGAGGAAGTCGATGGTGAAGGCTGTCACCCTTTCTTCCTCCTGATCGAAACGGACTGAGGACAGGGACCCCTTGGGCGCATTCTCACTATTGGCGGCAAGCGAGAAGACGTTAGCATCCCAGTGCGACAGCGGAAATCGCAGCCCGCGGGGACCCAGAATGAGCGTCACGTCGCCCTGTTCGGCTACGATCTCAGCCTGGCCGAAATAGGCATTCTCATAGCGCCCGACATAGGCTTCCGCTGGCAGGGCAGGTTGCGGCGACGCTGGCGGCGCGGCCCCCACCAGATCCCCGACAGGGGCGTACATCCCCTTCATCAGCCCATTATAGGTGCCGAACCAGTCGCGGGTCGGAGCACCGAATTCCACCATATCCACAACCGTCGCCGTTATGGCCTCCGCCGCGCCGACCGGCCCGCCATTGGTCAGCACGACAACGCCAAGATCGGCCGAGGGTATCATCTGGAAGCTTGTACCCGCCCCGACCAGGAAGGCACCGGAATGGCTCATGGCCGTCCGTCCACCGGCACGCACCCCGACATTGAAGCCGTAGCCGTAGAAGCCAGGCCGCGATGCCAGGGATTGAGGCGGCGCGTTCGCGGCCTGGGGCTGCAAGGCAGGTCGCAACGCCTGCTCGGTCAGCAAAGGCCGTTGGCCCCGGCGGTCCCGCCGCAACAGCAGCTTCATCCACTCAGCCAAGTCTAGCACGTTGGAGGACACGCCGCCCGCCGGCGACTGCGCATCGGGGTTGCGGTCGTAGAGCGGCTGGAAACGTCCATCCTCCAGCACATGCAGCACCGCCCTGTTGTCGCGGGCCAGGAAATCCGCGTGCCGGGAACTCGTCCACCGCATTCCCAGTGGCCGGTAGAGCACGCGCTCCGCCAGTTCTTCCCATCCCTCCCCGGATGCCGCGGCAACGGCCTCGGCACCGATCGTGAAGCCGAAATTGGCGTAGTGGTAGGACCTGCGGAACGGATCGAGCGGCACCAAGCGCAGGCGCTCGATGATGTCGCTGCGTCCGTAACCGAGATCCTCCAGCTCATCCCCGATGGCTTCCGGCAAGCCTGTGCGGTGGGCCAGGAAATCCCCGATGGTCGCATGGGCGGTGACGTAAGGGTCGCTCAGCCGCAAGCCGCTCAGGTATTGCACAGCGGGGTCGTCCCAGGACACGACACCGGCGGCAACCTGCGACGCCACGATTGTCGCGGTGATCGGCTTGGAGAGTGAGGCGACCTGGAAGACGGTCCCGGGCTCCACTGCTGCACCCTTGCCGACCTCCCTGACGCCGAAGCCAGCCGAAAAGACAGTTTGCCCGCCATGCACCACGGCCACCGCCGCGCCGGGCACGCCGCTCCGGCGCAGAATGCCGGTGGCGATCTCCGGCAAGGTCTCCAGCGCCCGCTCAAGACCTCCGGGCGCGAGGCGCGCCGCATCCTCGGGGGGCGTGGCGCCCAATTGGATGTAGGCCGGCTGCGCCAAGCCCGTCCCAGCCACGCTGATGCAGAACACCGCCACCGTCGGCATGCGACGGAAGAGAAGAGGGACGCTCACCGGATGCTTCTCCCAGGAATGCGCGAGCAATCGCGTGGATGCCGCACGCTGTTCAGCGAAAGGTGTCGGCACGGGAGCACAGGTTCAGCAGGGCAGAAAGAGATGCGTTTCCGAACGGGCTCAAGGACGTCCATGTTGCCGAGGTCAAGAGCTGCGGGCAGACCCTGCCTTCCTCCCAGCGCGGACGGATGGGACGGTGGCGCTGCAGTGCAGAAAGCCGCGAGGTGTGCCGAGCACCTCAGCCGAAGCGCTAACGGCGATGTCCACCTCTGAGACGCTGCTTGCGAGGTTTGGATGACATGAATGGACGCTTGGTGGAAGGGCGGGACCTGGCCGGGAACGGACTGGCCGCTTTCCGGCATAGCCTCCAGGGAACCGGCCGTCGGGCGGCAGGTCAGGTCCGGCAGATCCCGACCCACAGGTGACATTCACATCGACCCGCACGCGCTAGCCGTGATCGGACAACCTTTTTTCGACGAAGCTCACTGCCGCTGCAATGCCATTCTCCGCGCGGATTAGGGCGCCCATGACGCGGGCGCGTTCGCGCATTGCCTGGTTGTCCATCGCCACCATCGCAGCCGCGAGACGGTCTGCCGACAGGGTTCTTCGATCAAGGGAGGGTGGACCAACGCCGAGCTCCGCGATGCGCCTAGCCCAGAATGGCTGGTCGCCGAAAAAGGGGCAGATCGTGGTGGGCTTACCCGCGCGGAGCGAGGCGGCCGTTGTACCGGCGCCGCCGTGGTGAATGACCGCCGAGACGAACGGAAGCAGCCTGTCGTGCGGAGCTTCAGTAATCAGTTGGACATGAGGAGGCAGGTTCTCCGCCAGCAGCGCGCCGCCGCCGCTCACGAGCAGCCCGCGTTTCCCGGTCCTGGCAAGCGCATCGAGAACGATCCCGGTCATCCGCTGCGGATCCAGCCCCGGCATGCTGCCGAAGCCGACATAGACCGGCGGCTCGCCGGATTCAAGAAAAGCCGCCAAAGCGTAGGGCGGGCGCCAGTCAGGCGCATCAAGGAACCAGTAGCCGCTGACGAGGACGTCACTGTCCCAATCCTGCGGAACCGGAACGACATGCGGGCTGTAGGCGTAGAGTGTTCCAGAAGATCGGACCGGACGGCTGCCGCGGCCCGAAAGGCCCAGCACCTCCTCTCTCCATGCCCGGATGGAGTTGGCGAACAAGACCTGTGCGCCCTTGATCGCCAGCGCATGGCTGGCGCGGTTAAGCGGACCGAGCGACGCGAAAGGCAATATCGGGCTGGGGAAGGCGGAGGTCGGCGTGAAGCCCGGCAGCGGAGAAGCCAGGACATGGAGGCAGGAAAGGGCCTCGGCGATGTGTGGCGCGGCTACCGACTTGGGATGATGGAGGATGAGGTCGGGCGCGAAGGATCTTACGGCCGTCCACTCGGCATCCAGCAGACCACGCATCAGCGGATACACCTCGCGCAGGAGCTTTAGCCCGGCGTTGAAGCCTCGGCCTCCCGCTATGGCAGCCTTGCCCAGAGGCGAATTCATCAACGCCAGGAACTCGCCGGGAAGAGGTGCGAACCGGAGGCTGTACCCGGCGATCATCCCCTCGAACTGGACCGGAGCGGCGATTTGCACCTCGTAACCCCTGCGGGTCAGCCCAAGCGCGAGTGCCAGATAGGGCTGAACGTCCCCCCGCGTGCCGAGCGTTTGCATAGCGATGCGCATTCCGATGGCTCCTCACCCGCCTCGCCCGGTTTTCAGCCCGCCGGGGACTATCCATTCTGTCAACCCGGCTCAGTCCTGGCCGCACGTCGGCGGCTGTTCGAGACGCCGTGGGGGAAGGTCCGGATTCCCTTACGGCCGTTAACAGAGCCAGACAGGTAATGATGTCCGCTTCAGGAAGACGTGGAGCAACATCAGCGTCCGGAATGGGCGTGTTCCGATGAAAAACTCGGCTGTTGATTGAGCCGGCTTCTGCTGACTCCCTCATGTGCAGCAGCAGGGGAAAGGGACCATGATGGGACCGCGGCAAGTCGAGCAGGCAGCCCTGTTCTATGAGTTCTCGATCGAGCGCCACGTGCCGACGAGCCACCTCCTGCGGTCCATCGACCGCTTCGTTGACCTGTCCGAACTTCGCCAGCAGCACTTCGCCAGCAGCTGGCCCCGTTCTACAGCTCGACGGGTCGAACATCCGTAGACCCAGAGGTGATGATCCGGATGCTGATCGTCGGCTATTGCTTCCGGATACGCTCCGAGCGGCGCCTGTGCGATGAGGTTAACCTCAACCTGGCGTACCGATGGTTCTGTCGCCTGGGGCTCGATGGCCGGGTGCTGGACCACTCCACTACGGTTCAGCCGCCATGCTCGGTTGGCTCGCCTATGAGCAGGGCATCGAGCCCCATGTCAGTGTCTCCGACAGGTCAGCCCGCCGGGGCGGCACCTTCCAGCGCAGCGACTTCACCTTCGACCACGCCGGCGACGTCTATTTCTGCACCGCTGGGAAGATGCTTGCCGCCAATGGCAGGTTGGTGAATGACGAGACGACCCTGCTCTACCGGGCAAGCACCTACGACCGTCGGGCCTGCCGCCCCAAGGGGAGGTGCTTCCCAAATGCGCCGGCCCACAAGATCCCACGATCAAGGTTCGAGGGCGCCCCTGACATGGCCCGCGAGATCATGGGCAGCCAGGAGGCGCGCGCCTCCAAACGACAGGGCAAGAAAATCGAGATGCTGTTCGCCCATCTCAAACGCATCCTGAAGCTCGACCGGCTCCGCCTACGAGGTTCCAACGGCGCCCGGGACGAGTTCCACCTGGCCGCCACGGCCCAGAACCTCAGGAAAATGGCGAAGCTGATCCCAATGCCAGAGCCGCTCCCGGCCTGAGGACATCCAATCCGTCCTGCCTCCCGCCAGTTCGCCATCGAAGCCGCCGAGCCCTGGCCTGCCTCTCGCCTACTTTCTCAACAGAATAGGCGCGAACCGAACGTCGGCTTGGCAGCATCTCGAGAAGCCGCTCCGGCCGCACGGTCCACCCCGTGCGCGTCACGACGCCACGACATCCGCTGCGGGCGGGCGCCAGCCCGCCAGCAGCGGCACCAGCCTCCCGACCCTGAGATCGTCGACGACGTCCGATTCCGAGCGGATGATAACGCCGAGCCCGGCTGGCCCCTGCTGCCGGATACCCAAGCCCGGCAGACTAAGAACGCCGTGTCTCGAATCCCCGCTCGTGCGTTGACGCTGCATGATCCTGCGAAGCCCGGAGGACGGCACCCGCCTCCTCATCCCCCAGCCCTCCCACGCCTTGCTCTCGGGCCAGATGATCGCCGCCTGGGGCGCCCCCGGCTTCGCGCGGCCGGACCCGGCGCCCGAGGTGATCCTCGCCGCCGGGCAGCACGACATCGCTTGGTTGTCCTGGGAGACCGCCCCAACCCTGGATCCGGAGACAGGCCTGCCCCACGCCTTCACCAAGCTAGGCGCGGCGGTCCATGCTCCCATGTGGGCGCGGGGCGTGGAAATGGCTCGCGCCGCCTGGGGCCTCTGGCCCGCCCTGCTCATCTCCCTGCACGGTACGCGGATCTACACGCAGTACATGAATCCGGAGCGCCTGCCACCGGACGACCACGCCGCGATCGACCGCAACGCTGCCAAGGAGGGCGCGCTCCAGGCGGACTGGACTGCCAAGCTCGGCGCGACGCCGGATCAGGTGGAGCGGAACTCCGCCCTCATCGCGGTAACCGACGCCCTCTCCCTCGCTCTCTGCTTCGCCGATCCGGACAAGGCCGGGGAGGCCCCGATGGAGGATGGCAGCACTCGCAAGATGAAGCTTGTGCGGCAGGGTACCTCTCGCTGGTCGCTGGACCCGTGGCCCTTTCGCGACAGCACGCTGACGATGCGCTGCGAGGCGATCCGCCTTCCCGCCGAAACCCGCTGGACCGACGAGGAGGCGATGCGCCGCGATCTGCGCGACGCAGTCTGGAGCACGCTGGCCGAGACCCTGGTTCCGGCCTGACGGATCAAACGACCGGCGTCACCGTCGGCGGCGCCTCCGCCAGCGTCGCAGCCTGCCGCGCCCGCAGATCCTCCTCACGGTAGTCGTCGTTGAACTGATGGAACATGTCTTGCCAGTTCATCTCAGTCTGAAGCCGCAGGAACATGCTGCGCGGTCCATTTGCGCGAGCCCCCACGGCGTCGGCCCCGCATGCGTCCTCAGATCCAGGCGGGCGCCGGCCTCGACCAGAGCCTCCGCCGCTTCCAAATGCCCGTGCCAGACCGCGTCGTGCAGCGCCGCGAGGTTATGTGGGAACCCTCGGTATCAAGCCGACAGAGGCCACATCCGCGTTCCGGGAGGCTCCTGAGCCATCTGACTGTCCGGGCCGGGCGCGAAGGTCTCGCTGGAGCACGTGGGCCGGGCACTGGACTATCTCGACCGCCACGACATCCGAATGTACCGCCTGTCCTCCGACCTGGCGCCCTATGCCGCGCATCCCGACATGCCTCAGTTCCATTCAATGGTGCGTGACAGCGGTGCCGAGTTGCGGTCCTTTGGCGCAAAGGCGACAAAACTCGGCATTCGGCTGAGCTTTCATCCCTCCCAGTTTGTCGTGCTTAACAGTCCCGACGCGAGACTGGTGGACAAGAGCGTCTGGGACCTGAACTCGCAGGCGGAGATGCTGGATCGCATGGAGCTCGGACCCGAGGCTGTCATGGTGATCCATGTGGGTGGAACTTTCGGCGACCGTGCCGCCGCCAACGCACGTTGGGTCGAGACCTGGCACAACAAGCTGCCGGAGCACGTGCGGCGCCGCCTGGTGCTGGAGCACGACGATATCCGCTTCTCCGTTTCCGATATCCTGTGGATTCACGAACAGACGAGTGTACGGCTGATATTTGACCACCAGCACTTCTGGTGTCTGAAGCCGGACAGGATCGACATGCGGGATTCGCTCGAGCGAGTAATCCGGACCTGGCCTGATGGTCAGCGGCCAAAAGTTCATTTCTCCTCCCCACGCACAGAAATGCGGGAGCTCAAGCGCAAGGAGAAAGGGACGCGCAAGTTGAAAACCGTGCGCGTCGTGCCGGTAAACACCGGCCACGCGGACTGCTGTAGCCCGTTTGAGTTCATCGCCTTCATGCGGATTGCGGAGGGGCTCACCTTCGACGTGATGCTGGAGGCCAAGGTGAAGGATCTGGCGCTGATCCGCCTACGCCCGGATCTGCTGCGCTACGGCCCGGATGTGTCGCAGCGTTTCGGGGTGGAGCCGGTTAAGGCGCCAGTTTTCGAAGCAGAGGAGCAAGAATTCCTAGAGCAGGAAGAGCATAGCGGGGAGGCCCCTCGCGAGGAAAGCTAGAGATGCCTGCCAGGAAGCCATTCTCGGGGCGGCTTTGTTCCAGCCATCCGTCTCGGCCGAGCGAGGCGGAACAAGGGAGGGGAACGTCGCCTGCGCTGGGCTCCCCCGCCTGACATGCGCAGATCGCGCCCGGACTGGCGGGACTAGGAATGCCCGACCCGCGAGGCCCCGGTCTTCCTGCGCCTGGCGTCCACCTGCTTCATGCTGCGAAAGCACTGCCGAAACGGACAGCGATCCTGAATATTCCCTTGCGGCGCCAACAAGTTCGGCTTCAGCTTGGAGTAGTTGGACAGGTCAGGATTTAGCCCGGCCTCGCCTCACCAGGAGGGTCTCGATCTGCTCCAGCAGCCGCGGGAGTTCGACGGGCTTTGGATGGTAGTCATTGCAGCCTGCGGCGAGCGACTTTTCCTGGTCGCCTGCCAAGGCATGCGCGGTGAGTGCGATGATTGGAATGGACGCCGTAGCTGGATCCGCCCGCATCTCGCGCGCAGCAGTCCAGCCGTCCTTCACGGGCATGCTCATGTCGAGCAAGATGATTTCAGGGCAGCGGTCCCGTGCCGCCTTCACTCCAGCCTCACCATCCTGCGCCAACTCCACCTCGAAGCCGCGACGGCGCAGCCGGCGAGCAAGGAAGTCGCGAATGTCCTCCGTGTCTTCGACCAGCAGAATTTTGGTCACGGCGGCTCCCCCTTTCCTTCGGCCTTCGGGGTTAGAGGCGAACACCGTGCAGCGAGGCGACGTAGCTCTGCCGCCAATTCGACCGGTAGATCCGCCTCCGCCGGGAGAACTCGGCGGACCTGGTCGCGCAGCCGCCCGAGCTCCTCGGCACCCATCTGCCGGCCGACGATGGCAACGACAGGAACGTTGCGCCACTTCGGCTGCCGATGCAGTGCCTGGATGAGAGTGAAGGCTTCGTCCCCTGGTGGTTGAACGGCGACAAGCACCAACCCTGGCGGCGAGGTAGCTTCTTCCAGATGGCGCTTGGCGGCAGGGATGTCGCCAACTTCGGTGGCCATCCATCCCTCGGCCTCCAGCAGCCGGCGCAGCTCGCTGCGGGAGGCGACGTCTGCCTCTACCACCAGCGCGCAACCGGGGCAGGTCTGTGGGCGATACCGGTCAAGCGACCGCTTCAGGCGCCACCACTCTACCGGTTTGGTCAGGTAGTCGGCCGCCCCAAGGGAAAAGGCCAAACCCTTCTCCTGCATGACAGTCACCATAAGGACCGGGATTTCACCAAGCTCCGGATCAGCTTTCAGCGCCGAGAGCACAGACCAGCCATCCATTTGCGGCATCATCACGTCCAGGAGCACGGCGGTGGGCCGGAGCTTACGGGCCATGCGCAGCCCTTTCTCGCCGTCAGCGGCCGTCCTTACCGCAAACCCCTCGCGCCGGAGAAAGCGGGCCAGCAGATCCCGCGTCGCTGCGTCGTCGTCCACCACCAGCACAAGTCCGGCCGCGCCCTCCTCCAGGGAGTGCTCCTCCATGGCGGCCTCACCCACGCCAACCGCGGGCTCGTCCTCCGGTGTCCGGACTTGCCGAAGATCCGCCGGTAGTCGGATCCGGAAGGTGGTTCCCTGCCCGGGCAAACTGTCGACGGCAATGTCGCCGCCCAGCATGCTGCAAAACGCCTTGCTGATGGAAAGGCCCAGCCCAGTGCCGCCAAAGCGCCGGGTAGTCGAACTGTCGGCCTGGGTGAAACGGGTGAAGAGCCGGCTCATCTGCTCCGGCGTCATTCCGATCCCTGTGTCGGCAACGCTGAACTCCACCCAATGGTAGCCGGCGTCATCGCGCATGCGCTCAGCCTTGGCTGTGATCCGCCCACGCTCGGTGAACTTGGCGGCGTTCGACAAAAGGTTGATCAGGCATTGACGGATTTTGAGGGGGTCCGAATACATCTCTCCGAGGTCGGGTGCGAGGTCGATCTCAAGAGAGTTCTCCTTGCTCGCAACGAGAGCATGGATGGTGTTGGCCGCCTCCTGAACGAGCTTTGAGGTGTCGAACTCCTCTGGCTGTACCTCCATCTTGCCGGCTTCGATCTTGGAGAGGTCAAGCACGTCGTTGATCAACGAGAGAAGGTGACGGGCGTTCGATCCGATCTTCTGGAGGTCCTTGGTCAGGACCTCTCCGCCCTCAATGTCGGCGGCCTCCTCTTCCAACATTTCAGAATAGCCGATCACGGCCGAAAGCGGCGTGCGCAACTCGTGGCTCATGTTCGCAATGAATTGGCTCTTCGCCCGGTTAGCCTCCTCTGCGGCCTCCTTTGCCGCGGCGAGCGCCTGCTCGGTGCGCTTCCGCTCGGTGATATCCTGCGCCTCGATGACGGTGCCGACGGGAACGCCGTTTTCCAGCATCGGGCTCGCGGTGAAGGCGACGGTATAGAAGTGCCCGTCCTTATGGACGAACACCTCCTCGCCCTGGACGCGCATGCGATCAGGGAAGGCCCGGTCGATGGGGCAGTCTTCCAGAGGGAAGGGTGAGCCGTCCGGGTGAGTATGGTGGATGACGTCGTGGAGGATACGGCCCTTTGCCTCGGCCAGGCTGAAGCCGGTGAGCTCCTCGGCTGCCGGGTTCATGAAGGCGCAGCGCTGCTGCTCGTCCATGATGAAGAGGGACGCCGCCGCGTTGTTGGTGATGGCTTCGGTCAGATGAAGTTGCCGCCGTAGCGCCTCCTCGGCCTGCTTGTGCTCAGTCACGTCCATGAAAAGGGCGGCGAAGCGGCCATCTCCTTCAGCCTGATGCGCGCGTGCCTGGTACCAGCGCCCGCCAAGGTCCGGAACATGAAGCTCGAACCGCTCAGGCACACCCGTTTCCGCGACACGTGCGTAGGTTTCGAACAACCAGTCCGGCAGATTGGGCACCACATCCCGTGCGGGGCGGCCCAGGACCTCGGAAACGGGAAGGCCAGTCTGCGTTTCGAAGGCCGGGTTCGCCTCCAGGAACCGGAAATCCGCTATGGCTCCGGTCCCAGGGTCGCGCAGAATCTCACCCAGGAAGAATCCCTCGCCCATGCGAGCAAACAGGCCGCGTATGCGGGCCTCGCTCTCCGCCAGAGCCGCCAGCGTGGCCCTCCGTTCGGTGATGTCGCGGGAGGCGGAGATGATGCGCGTCACCCGACCGGCCGCGTCTCTGATCGGGGAGACAGCCACATCCCACCATCTCGGAGATCCCTTCGCCGTGGGGCAGAAGGCCTCGAAGCGGGCAGGGGAGCCGGCGAGTGCCGTGGCAGTTGCTTCCTCGATCTGCGCCCGAGCCTCCTCAGGCCAAAGTTGAGCCCACTCCCTCCCCTTGATGGCATCGAAGTCTTCGATCTCCATCAGGCAGCGCCCATTGGCATTCATGAACTCGATGCGACCCTGCGGGTCCAGCACCTTGAGGCAGTCGGTGTTGCCGTCGAGAACGGAGCGAAGGAAGGCCTCACTGTCGCGCAGTGCCGTCTCGGTTGGCTGCGCGACGCTTCCAGCGTGAATAAAATCGTTCATCGAGAAGCCTTTGGACGCCGGAGTGGGTGGGGAAGCCGCGATCGGGGCGGAGCCCTCCTCGTAACGGAGTAGGGAACGTCAGATCGCGACATGAGTCAGTTCGGCCGGGGCGAGTTGTTGGACTGAAGCCCTAAACGCGCTTGGCGCCCGCCCGTTCCGCCGGCAGGAATTGCAAGACGGAGAGGCCGGATCAGCCAGCCCCGGCCGCGCTCCGCGTTGATCCCCCACTGAAGTGGTCCGTCCTGAGATATGGCTTTGAGCCGAAGGAGGACCGAGATGGCGAGCAAGAGACGCAAGCCTGAGGAGGTCGTGAAGGAACTGCGGCAGGTGGAGGTCCTGGTGCCGCAGGGGCAGGCTGTGGCGGAGGCGATCCGGGCGATCGGGGTCACCGAAGTGGCCAGTGCAGGCCCGCCCGGCCGATTACGCCGCTTCGGGCGCGAATGCTGACACAGCCCTTAACGGCACGGCGGCATCCGAGATCAAAGCTGCAGGGCGCGTCCCGTACCTCGCCTCACCCTCACCTCCAACTGATCCGTGCAACAAAGCCGCTCGGCGCCGCATTACGCGGACTAATCGACCGGACTAGAAATAATGATTTCTTCCCGGAATCCGCCAATCCCTAGACCAGATGTCCGTCTGAGGCGGGGGTGGCCCGCCTCGAACTGTGCAGGAATGACGAGGGTTGCGCCGGGTGTGTCGGCGCCTTGCCTCAGCACAGGAGACGGGCCGTGGGAGAGACTATCACTTTTGTCGGGCTGGACGTGCACAAGGCGACGATCGCCGTCTGTGTGGCGGAGGCTGGCCGGGACGGCGAGG
>NZ_WWDL01000051.1 GCF_009848505.1 Muricoccus harenae | reverse complement strand
CTGCTGATTGGCCGATGGATTAAAAAATCGGTTCACCAGGTTCTCGTTTTCGGTTGGTCGCGCCCTCTTAGCGTCAAATATTTCGAACTTTGCGACACGACGGCGTTATCGCCTCAGGCAGAACGATCAGGCTCGGCTGATAGGATTGAAGATTCCGCCCGGTTTGGCACAGGACGCGGTCCGGTGTTGCCTGATTCCCTCACTTTTTACGCGCAAATGCCTGACCTGCGGCCGAGGAGAAGCCATGCCATCTGACTGAACTTACAACCATAGGTTACGCCAGCCAGCGACCGGGCTGGGCCGGCGTCAGTCCTGCTCGGCTAATGGGCGGAAGCAAGCCTCGTTCAAGCTTTTGTTGTGCCGTTCCTCGATCGCGAACAGCAGATCCCGTAAAACCTCCTCCGGAATTCCAAGGCGGTGGTGCTGGGCGAACTCCGCCAGGTCATGGATGGTCATGATCACGCCGCTTGTGTCGTCCTCGGAGGAGGATTTCGTACTTTCGTCGATAGTTCTGCGCATCGTCTGATGCCTCGGGGCTGTTGAAGAACGGCAGGCGAACTATGCCATGTTCCGCAATTGTACTGTGGATAATTCCTACATTGGTCGCAACCTCAGGTTGTGCCTGACGAGTGGCTTCTAAGTCACTGTAGGGGATTGCACTTCACACCCCCCCGGAAGCCCTGACGACGGCGGCAACTCATTCTCACATCTTAGAGATCGCCGCTTCCTAAGGCGTCTGCCGCACGCGAAGCGTCGGCTGGTTCGCCACAGGGACTGGCCGTGTGACGAAATCCCCGGTCAGGGGGCAGCCCATCGGTCTCGTGATGCGCTGCGGCGATGCAGATGCGCGCTCATGGCTCGACAAGGGGCCGACCCTGCACAACCTTCGGCGCCTGCCCTCTTCCGGCGCCGCACCGCGGTCCGACACATTGGCCACGGCTGGAGAACGCCATGCTCGATCTCGACCGATACAAGTCCCTCTTCGGCTATGCCGCCGGCACCACCGGCGGCCTGGGCGGACCAGTGGTCCGCTGCGCCACGGGGGACGAAGTGCAGGCGGCCCTCGGATCCAAGGGCCAAGCGCCTCTGACTATCTTCATCACCGGAACGGTTACGGGCGCCAACAGCAAGGCGCCGCAGATCGACGTGTCTGGCATCCGGGACTTGACGATTATGGGGGATGGCGAGGGCCTCGACGCGACGAATGTCGGAATCCGTATTAATAAGAGGTCCGAGAACATCATCCTCTTCAACCTCAAGATCGGGAAGATCGAGGAGGGCCCCAAGGACGCGATCGGCATAGAGGGGGATTCCCGACACGTCGTGCTCGTCCATTGCGACCTCTATGGCGACATGGCCGCCGACAAGGATTTCTATGACGGCCTGCTCGACACCAAGCGCGGCGCGGAACGGATCGCCGCGGTGCTTTGCAAGTTCCACGACCACCACAAGGCCTGCCTGAACGGCTCCAGCGACCGGGACTCCGGTAACCGTCTCATCACCTTCGCCTATAGCTGGTTTGACCGGATCGGCTCCCGATGCCCCTCCGTCCGCTTCGGCGAGGCGCATGTCGCCGGCTGCCTGCTCACCGATGTCGAGGGAAGCGGCGTCAACTGTCGGATGGGTGCCAAGGTGCTGATCGAGGGCACCACCTTCAGGCGCGTGCACGATCCGGTCTGTGCGCTCGACAGCCGCGAGCCCGGGCTCTGGACCCTGGTGGACAGCCAGGCAATCGAGTGCAACTGGGGGCAGGTCTCCGCGCGGGAGCGGCTCGCGACCGACTGGGCTTCCACAACGGAATTCCGCGTGCCCTACACCCTCCCTATGCTGCCGCGCGCCGAAGCCGAGGCCTTCGTCCGCCGCCATGCGGGCCTGCTGCCTCCTGGCGCGGTCGTGCCCCTCCCCGGTTGAGCGGCCCAGCGCCCCTTACGTGCCGCAGCCCCGCTCCTCCCGCTGATCGGCAGCAACGCTACGGCGCCGAAGGCGCAGCGGACCGTCGACGAGCGCTTTCAAGTCAGCCGCAGGCGCACACCGCAGTGCGGGCGGGACTCAGCGACCGGCGCGACATGCCGCGGGCCAAGCAAGCGTGGTTCCGCGAGGTCCCGCCACCCGCAGGAGGCAGGCAGCAAGGCCGACAGGATCCGCCGACGCATCCACCAGCCCCACCGCATCCGGCCGCAGCGCGCGGGCGATCTCCGGCCGGTGCTCCAGGACGCGCACCGCGCCGATACCGACATTGCCCCGCACGGCGACCGACCCATCCGTCTCCCGCGCCTCACCATCCGCTCCACGGAGCGCGGAGACGGGGCCGGCGCCGAGGCGAGGATGGGATGTGGGATTGACGACGATGTCCCCCTCCGCTGCCAGGATACCGCCGCTGGCCGCTGCCCCGGCATAGACCGCGCTGTCACGGCCGTTCGGGTAGCGCGTGGCGCCCAGCACGATCAGGTTGTTCACGGAATGCACGAAGGCATTCGTGACGACCTTCGGCTGCCGCTGGGCAGTATCCTCGAAGACATTGGCCTGCAGCGTCACGCGCAGGAAGGGCGTCATGGGGCCGGAGAGATTGGCCAGTGGGTCGTCGCATCCCGGCGCGGCGCGGTCCACATAGCAGGTGAGCGTGCCGATCAGGATGACCTTGTTGTGGTTGGCGAAGTGGTTGAAGGCCACGGTGACGCGCGACGGCGCGTTCTGCGGGTCCTTCGAAACGATGTCCAGGCAGCCGTCGCCGCAGCGCGTGAAGGCATTGTGCAGGATGGCCACACGGTCGAACTGGCCGGTCAGGCCGATCGCATCATTGGCGCGGTCGACGGTGTCGACATACGTATCCTTCGTGAAGCGCAGGCCGCGGATCACGATGTTGGCCGCATTCGCGATCAGAAGGCTGGTGGTGCGCGGTGCGGCGCTGATCGTAACCCCGCCGCAGCCGCCGTCGATCGTGGTGTCTGATGGCACGCGCAGCGGCGCGGAAAGGCGTAGCGTGCTGCCGTCCAGCCGGGTATCGAAGGCGATCCAGCCGCCGCCCCGACGCGCGCCTTCAACGGCAGCCCGCAGGGTGCCCGGTTCCGGCCGAGAGCGCCCGGTATCCGGATCCTCAGCGCTCGTGACCAGGAAGAGCGGCCGGCCGAGGCCGCCGGTCACACCGCCAGCCTCCCCTTCCACCCGCAGCGGGCGCGGGTCCTCGGAAACGAGGCCACCGGCGCCCGCCGCGGCAGGGCCGCATGCGCTTGCAGCGACGGGAAACGCGGCAGCACGTGAGCGCGCCTGAGCCAGGAAAGCCGCCGGCGTGTCCGGCGCGGCAGCCACGGCAAACGGCCAGGCGGCCAGCGCCCCCAGGAGGAGCGCGGCGGCGGGACGTGCGGGACGGCAGTCAGCGTTCACGAAAAGCCTCCACGGTGCGTCGCTCCAGAGGGGAGAGCAGGTACTCCGCGAGTCGGCGGCGGCCTGTCCAGACCTCGACATTAGCGCCCATGCCGGAACGGGGCATGGGGCCTGGCGCCTTGCTGTCCAACCGGACGCGCACGCTATAGAGAAGGCCCTGGTGCTCGTCGCGGACCGCATCGCGCGATACGCCCGTGACGCGGCCCGAGAGAGTGCCGTGCCGGGTGAAGGGATAGGCATCGAGCTTGATCACGGCCTCCTGCCCAACCTCGATATGGGCAATCTCCCGGTCCGGCATCTTCGCCTCGATCTCCAGCACGTCATCGACTGGAACCAGCGACATGAGCTGCTGCGCGGCCGTCACGACGCCGCCGATGGTGTGCACGGCAAGCCCCTCCACCACGCCATCGGACGGAGCGATCAGCCGCGTTTCGCGCAGGCGCTGGCGGGCCTTCGCCAGGTCCTCCATCTCTGCCGCCAGGCGGCTCTGAGCAAGGGTGAGTTGGGCCGCAGCCTCGCGTCCCGCCTCAGCCAGGGTTTCGGCTCGGCGCATTTCAAGCACGGAGATCTCGTTGCCCGCCTGATCGCCCCGGGCCCGGACAGCGACCAGTTCCTGGCGCTGGCTGATGAAGCGCTGGCGCTCCTGTAGTGCCTCCAGCCGCGAACCGAGGCCACGGCCGGCAAGCAGGTCACGCGCCTCGCTCACCTCTCCGGCGAGCGGCAGGGTCTGCTCCAGGCGGCTGATCTCGGCCCGCGTCTCGGCCAGCGTGGCGCGAGCCTTCTCGGTCTGCTCCGCCAGCCCGGAGAGGCGGGCATGCAGGGCGCGTCGCTGATAATCGAGAAGCGCCTGCGCTTCCGCGACCAGGACAGGGTCGGCATCAGCCGGCGGGACAAATTCCGGTTCTGGGCGCCCATCAGGCCTCAGCGAAGTCAGGAAGGCACGCAGCCTTGCCACCTCAATGCCGTTGATCATCGCGGCACGGGCATGGGCCGCGACATCCGCGGCCGCCGAGGTGGGATCAAGCTCCAGCAGGAGGTCGCCGGCCCGGACCTTATCGCCATCACGGACAGCGATGGCCTTGATGATGCCGGGTTGCAGAGGCTGCACCAGCTTCACGCGGCCCGAGGGCAGCACCACGCCCCGCGCCTGCGCAATGACATCCACATGCCCGAACCAGGCCCACGCAACGGCAATAAGCACCAGCAGGATAATCGACCAGAGCATCGCACGTCCCGCCGGGGAGGGCGGGCTCTCGATGATTTCCACCACCGCAGGCAGGAAATCCGCGTCATGCTGCCGGAGCGGTCTCGCGGTGGCGATCCGGGCGGGAATCACTCCCGGCTTCCTAGCACGGTGTTGCCACAGACCGGTCCGCCATAGACCGGCCCGCCGAACACGATGGGAGGCGTGGTCGCCCGGATCGCGCCATGCGGCACAGCTGCATCCGAAGCCGGCACGTCCTCCTGGAACTGGCCCGTCTGTTCGCGGAACAGGGATGCGTAGCGGCCATTCTGCCTCAACAGCCCGGCATGATTGCCCTCCTCCACGATTGCCCCGCGCTCCAGCACCAGGATGCGATCCGCCATGCGCACGGCGGAGAAGCGATGGGCAATGATCACAACCGTGCGGTTCGCCGAGATGAGGCGCATGTTGTTGAGGATGACGCGCTCGGATTCCGCATCGAGCGCGCTGGTCGCCTCGTCCAGGATGAGAATCCGCGGATCGGCCGCCAGGGCCCGGGCAAGCGCGATGCGCTGCCGCTGGCCGCCGGACAGCGAAGCCCCGCGTTCACCTACCTTGGTATCGTAGCCGTCCGGAAGGGATTCCGTGATGAAGTCATGAGCGCCCGCCACGCGCGCAGCATGCATGACCCGCTCGACGCTCATGGTCGGGTCGGCGAGGGCGATGTTCTCCCGCACCGTGCCGGAGAAGAGCACGTTGTCCTGCAGTACGATGCCAATCTGCCGCCGCAGGCTCGCCGGATCCACCAGGCCGACATCCATGCCGTCCACCAGTACCTGGCCGGATTCCACGAGATAGAGAGCCTGGATCGCCTTGGCGATGGTGCTCTTGCCCGAACCGGAGCTGCCGACGATGCCGATGACTTGCCCCGCCGGCACCTGGAAGGAGATGCCGCGCAGCACCGGCGTGCCCTGCGGCCGGTAGCGGAAGGTGACATCCCGAAAGGCGATCTCGCCCCGCAGCGTCGGCACAGGCGGGCGGCTGCCGGCCCCGGGCTCACGCGGCGTGTCCAGGATATCGCCGAGGCGGTCCACCGACAGGCGCACCTGCTGGAAGTCGATCCACATATGCGCCAGCCGCAGCACCGGGCCGGACACATTGGCCGCCAGGAGATTGACTGCCACCAGCTCGCCGACGGAAAGCTCTCCCCGCATCACCAGCTGCGCGCCGAACCAGAGCAGGGCCACGGTCGACAGGCGGTTGATCAACCCAACGATCTGGCCCGCTACATTGGATAGATTGGTGGCCCGGAAGGCGGCGGTGACATAGGCCGCCAGCTGCTCCTCCCAGCGCCGCTGCAACTGGGGCTCCACCGCCATGGCCTTCAGCGTCTCGACGCCGCCCACCGCTTCGGTCAGGAAGGCTTGGTTATCAGCATTGCGGCGGAATTTCTCCGCCAGCCGCTCCTGAAGAACCGGCGTGACTGCCAGCGAAAGCCCGGCATGTAGCGGTAGCGTGGCCGCGACGATCGCCGTCAGCAAGGGGCTGTAGATCAGCAGCACGCCGAGGAAGCAGATGGTGAAAAGCAGGTCCACGAAGACGGTAAGCGCGCTGCTGGTCAGGAAGGCACGGATCGTCTCCAACTCCCGCACCCGCGCGACGCCGGCACCGACCTGCCGCGCCTGGAACCAAGCCAGTGGAAGTGCCATCAGATGCGAGAAGAGCCTTGCACCCAAACTGA
Source organism: Muricoccus harenae (assembly GCF_009848505.1). Taxonomy (GTDB): domain Bacteria; phylum Pseudomonadota; class Alphaproteobacteria; order Acetobacterales; family Acetobacteraceae; genus Roseomonas; species Roseomonas harenae. Next base: position 13,974 of record NZ_WWDL01000051.1, on the reverse strand, counting down.
CATCGATCCGGTTCGAGGTATGTGACAGCACATAGATCCGCAGGCCGGAAAGCACGGCCTCAAACACCGCCATCACCAGAAGGATGATTGCCATCACCTCTAGGGTGGAGACGGCCTGGTGCACCAGCACCTTGTCGATCACCACCTGCAAGGCCAGCGGCGTCAGCAGGGCGAGGACCTGAAGCACGAGGGAGGCGACCAGCACGTCACGGATCGCACCACGATACCTGAGGATCGCAGGAAGGAACCAGCGGAGGCCGAACTTGCCGCCACCTTCAGCCTCCGGTGCACGCGTGGTGAGCAGCACGAGGCGGCCCGTCCAGGCAGCCTCAAACGCAGCCCGGTCGAGCGTGCGGGCCTGAGGACGCCCGGACTCGTCCCGCCCCGCTGGGTCGAGCACGGCGACACGATCGGCATCGGCAGCGCCCAGCAGCAGGAAACTGCCATCGGTTAGCTCGGCGATGGCTGGCCGCGGCGTCCGGGGCAGCCGGTCCCAGGAGGATCGGCGAAGCGCCGCCTTCAGCCCCGAGCCGCGCGCCGCGCGCACGAGCTGTGAGGCGTTCACTGCAGCGGTGCCGCGGAACCGATGCACGAGATGCGCCGGATCCGAGGCACGGCCCAGCAACTCCAGCGCCAGGCAGAGACAGCCGAGCGCGCTGTCTACCGGTGGGTTCGGTGCGGCGTTCACAAGGTTCGCCGGGAATGCCGGAGGCCGTCGCTCACGCGGCGAGGCTTGAGGCGAAGAGGGTCTGGGCTTGCGGTGCCGTGCCGGAGACAAGGACCTTGGTCTTGTCATCGAAGGCTGCGACCATTCCGTCCGACACGGTGACCGTGAATTGGGCGTACTCGCTTTGGCCAAGGGCGATGCGCCCATCGGTCGGGTCGAAGACCATGGACCGGAGAGCAGCCTGAGCCGAGGATGGTTTGCCGGTGTAGGTGTAGACGCCGTCGCCGACGCTGGTGAAGCCACCTAGCGTGCTAAAGGTGCCCTTGGCCGGGTCGTCCAACTGCACCGTCACCGTCTCGACGGCACCCTTGTCCGGGTCGGCGACGGTCATCGTCGCAAACGGCTTCAGAGTCCGGATGTCGTCGATGCTGCTTGCGGTGGCTCCAGCCAGAGCCGGCGCCGTGTTCTCGACCTGGATCCCAAGATACGCCACGCTTGTCTGGATCGGCGCCACGCCGTCCGTGTAGGTGATCGTCAGCTTGGCATTAATCGTCTCGCCGGGCATGCCCTGGTACTGGATCGGCGTGAAGACCAAGCCATGCAGCGCCTCCTGCGTCGCCGCCGTGCTGCCAGTGAAGGTGTAGGTGCGGTTGCCGCCATCCACAAAGCCGGCCAGGGTGGTGAAGCTGCCGCGCGTCGACTTGTCGAGAGCGACCGTCAAGGTCATCGTCTGGCCGGCGTCCGGATCCGCATAGGAGGTTCCAGAAAAGAGCTGGATCGTAGACCTGTCACTGACCGTCTGACTGGAGGCGAGCCCAGAGAGTACCGGAGCCATGTTGGTAGGAGCGGTGGAGGTAATCGTCACCGCTGTGTTGTTGTCGGTGTAGGTTGCCGTACCGTCGGAGACCGTGACAGTGAATTGGGCAACCTCGGTCCGCCCGCCCGGCACACGCCAATCTGTCGGGTCGAAGACCATCGAGCGCAGCGCGGTCTGGACTGCGCCGGGGCTGCCAGTGAAGCTGTAGCTGCCGTCGCCGTTGCTGGTGAAGCCACCGAGGGAGGTGAAGACCCCCTTCGCCGGATCATCCACCCGGACCGTCACTGTCTCGACCGCACTCTTGTCCGGATCCGTGACTGTCATCGTCGCGAAGGGCTTGACCGTCTTCGTGTCGAGGATGTCGCTGGCCGCGGCGCCCGCCAGTACCGGCGCGGTGTTCTCGGCGAGGATCGCCAAATATGCCACGCTCGTCTGCGCCGGCGTCACACCGTCTGAATAGGTGATGGTGAGCTTTGCTGTCGTCGTCTGACCCGGCGCTACCTGTCCCTGGGTAGGCGTGAACACCAGCCCGCGCAGCGCAGCATCGGCCGCGGCGCCAGTCCCGGTAAAGGTGTAGCTTCCATCGCCGTTGTCAACGAACCCATTCAGGTTCGTGAAGGCGCCGCGAGTGGCCTTGTCGAGTGCAATCGTGAGCGTCGTCGTCTGGCCCAGATCGGGATCCACATAGGCCGTCCCTGCGAAGGGTTGAATCGTCGCCTTGTCGCCAACCGTCTGATTGTCCGGTAGGCCAGATATGAGCGGCGTGTCGTTGACGGAACTCACAATCGTCTGCGAGGCCGTATCGCCCACCGTGTAGCTGTCGTTCGTGTAGGTGACGGTGAACTGTGTCGTAACCGTGCCACCGACGGCCACCTGATTGGCGGTGGGGGTGAAGCGCAACGCCTGCAGCGCGGCATTCACCTCCGCGACAGTCCCGGTGAAAACGTAGCTTCCGGCGTCATCCGCGACGAAGCCGGCGAGCTCAGTAAAGCTGCCTGCACCAGGGTCAGACATTGTCACGCGCGCGATATGCGTCGCGGATGAGGTGTCCGCATCCGTGATAACCATGGACACAAAGGGGGCCAGGATCTGGACATCGCTCCCTGTCGTGGCGGAGCTGCCACTGATTGCCGGCTTCGGCGGGGCAATGCTGTTGAAGACGATGTCGATGGAGCGTGTGTTGGTGTAGTTGCCGTAGATGTGCAGAACCTGGCCGCCGACCGCACTCAGCCCGTCGTAGGAGACGGTAAAGGTCAGCAACTCGCCACTGTCCAACCCGGCATAGCTTCCGTCCACCGTACCCGAGCCGCTTAGGCTGCCGCTGGTGAAGTTGGCGTCATACGCCCCCGAGATGGCCGCGGCGCCGGTCGCGCCGAAGTTGCCGATAGCGAAGGTAGTGGTGGAGGCGATTCCTGTGATGAAGCTGACGGAATAGGTCTGCACGCCGTTGGCCATACCAACCAGCTGCAGGTTCTGGCCGGACAGGCCGATGGCGCTGAGGATCGCGCCCTGGCCCAGCGTTACGTTCGGGCTGGACGTCGCATTGCTCTCGACGGCCGCCTTCCAGGCATCGATGGTCTTGTAGCTCTGGTCCTTGTAGATCCAGGCTTGGCTGGCATTGCCGGTGGCGGCGTAGTAGGTGTTTCCGGATATGGTGCTGGCGCTGGACCCTGCGGTGAGTGTCAGGAAGCTATCCGGCGTGCTGGTGTAGACGAGTGTGTTTCCGACAATCACCGCATCCTGGGCGTTGTACTCGCCGATCCCCGCGTCACCGATATTGATGATGTCCGGGTTGAAGCCATCGGCTTGGTAGCTTGTGTTGTACAGGAACTGAACGCCCGTACCGCCCTTCTGGTAGAGGCTCTTGGTGGCCGTGTGCGTATCGGTATTGTCGAAAACCAGCGTCTCGCCCGACATGCCCTTCATCACATAGGCAAGGTCGGTGTAGTCCATGCTGTTGTCATAGACTTTGGCACCGCTCTGCCAGCCGACCAGAATGCCGTGCAGCTTGGCCGCTTCGGATCCCAAGTCGCCAGTGCCGCTGTTGCCGTAGATCTCAAAGTTATTGGCCTGGTTCCGGGCAACCGGGGCGGAATCGGCGCCCACCAGGATGATCTTGCCGGCGCTGCCGTCGAGGAAGTTCTTCAGCGTGTTGTAGCGGATGATGCCGCCGGAGATGTCGACCGACTCATCGCTTTCATAGGTGACCAGGATCGTGTAGCCGGTCTGGTCCGTCGAGGTACCGGTTTGAGTGATGGTGTTGCGCTCGATAAGCGGGGCTTCCACGTCGGTCATGCGGATGCCGTAGTAGATGCCCTTGCCGCTGGCCAACGCGCTGGTGCCCGTTGCGTGAAGGTTCGCTGTGACACCCGAGACCGTCGCCGTCACCCCGGAAGCATTGGCATTGATGGAGGCAATGCCGCCGAAGCCTGAGCGCCACACGCTTTCGATATTGACGGAGCCCCCCTGGATCGAAACCTCGCCCGCCAGCATGGATGAGATGTTGACCATTGAGAGGGCACTCGACGCGCTAAAATCGACGTCGTTCATGCTGATGTTGGCCCGGGTACCAGCACTGGTGCCTTGAATGCCGTAGCTGGTCGGATTGATCAGCCGCGTGCCGTTCAACTCGACGGTATAGGTCGCCGACTGGTTGTTCAGCGTGATCAGCGCGGTGGTGGTGTTGGCGCCATCAATGTTGATCTTGCCGAATCTGACGGTCCGCGCCTGATCCTCGGATATGCCGATGACTCGTGATTGGCCGGCGACACCCCGGATTGTGGCGCCATAGTCGGTCACGCTCTGCCAGCTGACGGCATTGCTGATCTCGAGCGTTTTCGTCGGCGAATAGACACCGTCATTCAACATGACAGTGTCGCCGTTTGCTGCGGCCGCGTTCGCGCAGTCGATAGTAGCCCAAGGACGCTCGAGTGAGCCGTCGCCGGTCTGGTCGTTGCCGGCGGGAATCCCGTTCGCCGCGGTAGCGGAAACGTAGAAGGTGCTCATCGTAGCGTCCTCGGGCCTAAGGCAAGGTTACATGCGGCTTAAGGCAGGGCTACATATTCAGGCCGTCGCGAAGACGGAGGGCCCGCCGGCGGTCGGGACCGGCGCATTCGCCCGCTTCCCGATGCCCGTGTAGGAGAAGCCATGCGCCTCCGCCTCGGCTGGCGGATAGATGTTGCGCAGGTCCACCATCACAGGCGTACGCATCTCCTCACGCAGCTTGTCGAGATCGAGCGCACGGAAGATATCCCACTCGGTTACGATCACCACGGCATCGGCGCCGCGGGCGGCATCATAGGCACCGGCGCAATACTCGACGTCCTGCAGCACGGACTGGGCCTGCTCCATCCCGACGGGGTCATAGGCGCGGACCCAGGCGCCGGCGTCCTGCAGGGCGGTGGTGATGGAGATCGCCGGGGCGTCCCGCATGTCGTCCGTGTTCGGCTTGAAGGTCAGGCCAAGCAGGGCGATCGTCTTGCCGCGGATGTCGCCGCCACAGGCCGCCACCACCTTGCGCCCCATGGCGCGCTTACGATGGTCGTTCACTGCGGCCACCGTCTCGGCAATGCGCATCGAGCTGCCGTAGTCATGGGCAGTCTTGATGAGGGCGGAGACGTCCTTCGGGAAGCAGGAGCCGCCGAAGCCCGGGCCGGCATGAAGGAACTTCGGCCCGATCCGGTTGTCGAGCCCGATGCCGCGGGACACGTCCTGAACATCGGCGCCCACTTCCTCGCAGAGATCAGCGATCTCATTGATGAAGGTGATCTTGGTCGCCAGGAAGGCGTTGGCCGCGTACTTGGTCAGCTCGGAAGTACGGCGATCGGTGAACAGGATCGGCGCCTGGTTCAGGTAGAGCGGGCGGTAGACCTCCGCCATCACCTCACGCGCAGCGTCATCCATGGTGCCGATGACGATGCGGTCGGGACGCTTGAAGTCGACGATGGCCGAACCCTCGCGCAGGAACTCCGGGTTAGAGGCGACGGAGAAGTTCGCATCCGGGCGGGTCTGGCGAATGATGCGCTCCACCTCGTCACCGGTGCCCACGGGCACGGTCGACTTGGTGACGACGACCGTGTAGCCGGTCATCGCCGTCGCGATGCGGCGGGCCGCCTGATAGACATAGGTGAGGTCGGCGTGACCGTCGCCGCGCCGGGACGGGGTCCCGACGGCGATGAACACGGCGTCGGCGCCGGCCACGGCCCAGTCGAAGTCCGTGTCGAAGGCAAGCCGGTCCTCGGCAATGTTCTTGGCCACGAGTTCCTGGAGGCCCGGCTCGTAGATGGGGATCCGGCCGGCCTTCAAGGCGTCGACCTTCACGATATCCGTATCGACGCAGCGGACATCATGGCCGAAGTCCGCAAGGCACGCCCCGGAAACGAGGCCGACATAGCCGGCGCCGATCATCGCAATCTTCATGTCAAGTTTCCCTGTTGCGGAAAGCCGGTGTCATAAAGCGCCATCGTGTCGGACAGCATTCGCTGCACGCCGAAGCGCTGTTCAATGAAGGTCGGTGCGCCGATCCGCGACCGGGTCCTCATCGTCTGGTCCCGCAATACGCGGGTTACCGCTGCGGCCAGGTTCTCGACCGCATCGTCCTGAACAAGCACGCCCGTGATGCCGTCAAGCACGGCCTCTGCCGAGCCGCCGGCATTCGTCGTCACTACGGGCACCCCAAGAGCCTGCGCTTCCAGCAGCACGTTCGGCAGGCCCTCGACCTCGCTGGCCAGCAGCATCACGTCCATCGCTGCGATCCATGGCTCCACCGGGCTCTTGCGGCCGGCGAGCGTGATCCGGCCCGATAGGCCGCGGTCCTCGATCCAGCGCTCAAGATCGTGTCGCAGAACGCCGTCGCCGACGATGACGAAGCGCGACCGCGGCACCATCGCGGCCACCTGCTCGGCGACGCTGAGCCAGAGATGCGGCCGCTTGGCGGGGGCAAGCCGGAAGGTGCCGCCCATCAGCAACTCGTCCTCGGCAAGGCCCAGGGCCTGGCGGGCCTCGTTGCGCAGTTCCGGCGCACCGCGCTTGCGGATCGTGTTGACCTCGACGCCATTGCGGATCACCGAAATCGTGCCCGGAGCCAGGTCCAGCCAGCGCTCGTAATCCGCGGCCCCGACCGCGGAATTCGCGGTGAAGCGGGTATCGTTCCGCTGCGCCAGGGCGCGGTACATGGTGGCGAGATAGGAGCGGTAGCGGCGACGGTCCGTCTCAGTCGCCACGACATTGCGCATCGAGGCCACAATGCGCGGCACCCCGGCCAGAGCCGCGGCGACGGAGCCGGTGGAAATCACCCCATCCTGCCAGAGATGAACCAGGGCGGGCCGGTGTCGCCGGAAGCAGTCATAAAGCTTCAACACGTCGCGCGAGAGCCGGGGCGGCAGGGCGGCGATCAGCCGCAGCGCCTCGCGCGCTCCCGGATCGGCGGCGGCGATGCTGCGGAAGCGCTCCGCCTCGTTGATCAGGCCGAGATCCTCGATCTGCAGCTCGGGCGTCTCGGCGACCGGCCGCATGATTGCGCGCTGACGATCGGGGGACAGATCCTGTCCGACGAGGAAAGTCTCGCCGCGGCCCGCCGCGGCGCGCGCGCGCGCCACGCCGGCGGCGGAAAGGGCCACCTGCCGTTCGGCTCCACCAGCGCCGAGGGAGGAAGTTACCAGCATCACCGCCGTGCTCGGTTCGATCAGCGTGCGTTGCGGCGCGTGCAGCAGCGCACGCTGGAACAGCGTGTCGGGGAAGCGCGGCACGCCATCGCCGGGCGCCGGAAGACGCAGCGCGGCGGAGCAGCGCGTCGCCATGCGCTGCGTCTCCAGATTGGCCGTGCCGTCCTCGAGACCGGCCGAGAGGTAGTTCCAGGCCCGTGCATACTGCCCGGCATCGAGCAGGGCGGCAGAGGCCGCCTCGCGCGCCCGCACACGCGTCCGGGGATTGGCCACGGCGCCCGCAGCCAGCGAGGCCGCGCGGTCATGGTAGCCGCCTGCGCCTTCCAGCACCGCAAGGTCCACCATGCCGTCGGCGCCACGCCCGCGGAAGTATTCGCGCGCGCTCCGCAGCAGCGCCTCGATCGCCGCATTGCGCTCCAACTTGCCATAGGCGACGAGCAGCCCGCGCCAGTTGGCGACATTCTCACGATCCAGGTCCAGGGCCCGCTGCCAGGATGCGGCGGCGGAGGACCAGTCCTTGAAGTTCGCGTGCAGACGGGCGAGCACGGCGTGGTAATTCGCCTGATCCGGCTCCAACGTGACCAGCCGCCCGGCGGTCTCCAGCAGCGCGGCCTTGGGTGCGCCGAGCGCCTGCTGGACGCGCAGCCGGGCGCGCAGCATGCTGATGTCATTCGGGTGCCGCGCCGCGGTGTCGTCCAGCAACGCCAGGGCGGTCTGCGGCTCGCCCACCGCCTCATAGCCATGGGCGATGCGCAGCGCGGTCACCAGCGAGCCGTCCCAGGCGCGCCGCGCCCGGTCGAGCACCTCCAGCGCCTCGCTCTTCGGAAAGTGGCGGACGGTCACAGTCGCCAGCAGGGCGAGGCTATAGGCGGTTTCCGACCACTCGGCGACATGGCGCGCATAGACGGCGCGCAGGCCGGACGGCCCCGCGAGGAACAGCCGCGCCTCCAGAAGATTCTCCGCCGCCGCCAGATCGTCCGGGGAGGTGGCGAGATAAGCGCCGAAATGCCGCTCGGCTTCGGCATGCGCGCCGCGCCGCAGGGCGTCCCGGCCCAGCCGCCAGAGATGGCGCCCGTCGCCCATCTCGCCCTTCCGGGCCAGGTCGAGCCAGAGCAGGCGTGCCCGGTGCTTGTCGCCGACACCTTCATAGGCCTGGGCGAGCACCGCCATCAGGTCCCCGGTGTCGCCGGCGGTGCCGGCCACGGGCTGCAACAGCGCCACCGCTTCGGGGGCCCGGCCGGACCGGAGCAGGCGCCGGCCCTCCTGCACCAATCGGTTGGCGACAGTGCTGGGCGTAAAGGCGAGGTCTGTCGTCATGCCACTGCCACCAGTTGCGAAGCGGCCAGCGCCTCGGCGGGCGCCTCCGCATGGATCGGCGGCTCGGCCGGCATCTGGTCCACGAAGGCTTGGAACCAGAGCTCGATACCAACCATTGCCCAGAGCTCCCGCGCCTCGCGGGGCGAAGCCGTGCCGCAGCGGGCCACCAGGGCTTCCGCGCGGCGACGCCCGAACAACCCGCGATGGCCGCAGGCGGCACCGAGCAGGAGATCCGCCAGCCACGGGCGAAGCGTCACTGCTTCGGCCGGCAGCCAGTCATTGGTCTCGAGGTCCGGGCTCGCGGCCGGAACTGGCGCTTCGGTGCCTATGCGGCGGATGCCCGTGCCATCCAACCCGGCCCGGCGCCTGGCCTGTGACACGGAGAGACACCACTCGACCACTTCGGGATCGAGGAAAGGGCAGGCGATCCGCGTGCCGCAGGAGGCGGCGACGGCGTCGATCAGCGACAATTCCAGCCCCGGCAGCCGCTGCGCGAGGTCAAGCCGCGACGCCGCATCCATGCAGTTGTCGAGGCTGGCGTCCTCGAGAGAGGTGCCGAGCCAATCCGGCATCGCGAAGAGCAGCGTATGGGCCAGACCGGGGCCGCTCACCTGCATGCGCTCCGCCTCTGTCAGGCAGCCGGTGGCGTGCTGGAACAGGTCCCGCGCGAAGGGAAACGCCTGGTTGAACGACGGCATCCACCAGGAGGGCGCACGGCCGTCGCCGCGCATCCGCTCGAGCTCGGTGGCGAATTCGCCGTAACGGCGGCCGCCCAGGAGCAACATATCCGCGCCGGTGTCCGAAATCGGGCGGCTGGCACCCCGGACGCTCGCATCAAGCCATGCAAGGGCGGGGGCCGGAACAAGAATGGGCTGCCCAGCATGCAGATGCAGGCGCGAGAGCATCGCCGGCAGATCCGCCGGTCCATCCGAAACCGTCTGCCGCAGGCGGCCACCCGCATGAACCAGGGCGGCGGCGGTATCGCCATGGCCGATCACCTCCGCCACACCATCGCCAGCCGCCACGCGCGCCACGGCGCTGCGCAGACGCCGGCGGTACTCGGTGGCCGGAGCCGCCTTGACCATTGGGTCGTTCACCGGATCCGGCAGGCGCCACCAGCAAGTCGTGTCGATGTTTCCATTGGTGCGCCAGGTCAGCGCATGGCCAGGGGGCACGCTGTGCACGCCCCGCAGGGCCGTGCGGTCCACCGGCGCATGGCCGAAGGACAGGATATGGCCGATCACATCCAGATCCGCTGTCCGGCCGGGGCCCGGCCAGGCCAGCAACGCCTGGATCTCGGAGGCGAAGACAAAGGCGCCACCGGCTGCGTGCCAGAAGAGCGGCCGCTGGCCGAAGCCGTCCCGTGTGCAGGTCAGGGTTCCCGCAGGGGCGTCATGAACGACGAGTGCGAAGACGCCACGCAGGAGCGGGAACAGGTCCGCCCCCCAAGCGCGCCACGCCGCCAGGAGCAGGGCGGCATCGCCCTCCCCTTCCGGCGCGTGCCCCGCCGCCTGCAGCCGGGCCTCCAGGGCGTCCCGGCCGTCCAGGCGCCCGTCGAAGGCCAGGGTCAGGCCTTCGCCATCGGCCGCGGCCGTCGCGACATCGCTGCCCAGGAGCAGCAGGCCACGGGTAGCCCGCTCCCGGGCCAGGCCGCCAGCCCCGGAAGGGCCCGGCGGGTTCCGGTGCAGCAGGCGACGCCGGACCTGCGAGGCCGCAGCCGTCACATCCTTCGTCACCGGCCGCCCGGGAGCGACCCAACCTGCAAGGAAGCCCATCGCGCTAACCTCAGGCCGCCAGAGCCTGGCGATTCAGGATGTCACTGAGGAACTCGAGGCTTCGCGCATTGCCGGGCTCCAGCTCCACCGCCCGCAGCGCCGCGGCGACGCCAAGGTCGTAGGAGCGCCCGGAGCGGCAGGCGCTCGCCAGCTTCCGCCAGTGGCTCGGCTCGGACGGCTCGAGATGCACCAGCTGCTGCAGGACCTCGGTGGCCTCCCGCCAGCGGCGGGCGCTGCGGTAAAGTCGCGTTAGAACCTTCAGCGCGTCGGGCCGGTTCGGGTCGATCGCCAGGATGCGGCGGGCAAGCTCCTCCTGGCGCTGCGCGTCGCCCTCAGCCACCGCCTCCTTCATCATCTTGCGGTAGCTGGACAGGGCCTTGCCGAGCACCTTCGGCGCGGCCACGCCCTCGGGATCGACTGCCTGCACGTGGCGCGCCTTGGCGACCGCCGCGTCCAGGTTGCCTTCCGCGAAGTCGTCGCGCATCGCCCGCACCAGCTTCCGCATGATGGACTGCACGGCGCTCCCAATCTCGATCAGCGTCGCGGGATCGAGGCGGGCGTAGATGCGCAGCGCCTCCTCCGGCCGGCCGCAGCGGGCGGCGGCGCGGGCGGCGCGAAGCAGATGCTTCGGGTCCAGGCTAACCTCGGCCAGGTTCTCCCAGGCCTTGGCAGCTCCCTCCCAATCCTCCGTCCGCTCCGTCAGATTTGCGAGTTCACGCAGCAGGCGGGCGTTGCCAGGCTCCCAGGAGAGGCCACGCCGGCAGGCGGCGAAGGCGCCATCCACATCGCCTTCCGCAATGTGGCGCTTCAGGTCGGCCACCACCGGTGAGACCAGCTTCCGCATGCCGGATGCGGCATTCTTGTTGACCGGATCGATCAGCGCCACAGCCATCCAGGCCGCCGCGGCAGCGGCCGAGTCATGGCGCTCCACTGCAAGGCGTGCGCGCTTGGTCAGCGAGCGAACCAGGCCCGCCTGCAGCACCGGGTCGTCCGCCGCGGCATGGCCCTGCTCACGCACCGCGGCGATGACCGCGGCGGCCTCTTCGTGATGCGAGGAGGCGATGAGCGCCGGCACCGTCGCCATGGCGGCGGACGGGTCGAGCACGGCGATGCGCAGGACGACGCCCGCCATCTCCTTCATCCGCTTCGTGCGCTGCAGCGCCTCCAGCTTGATGTGGAGGGCCGAGGCGTCGTCGGGGTCGCGGCTGAGAGCCGCGTCGGCGGTCTTGACCGCGTCGTCGTAGCTACGGCCCTTCAGCTCGCAACGGGCCGCCTCGGCGAGCGGGGTGGCCTGGTCGGGTCGCAGCATCGCGACGCGCCGCCAGATCGGCGATGCCTCGTGGAAGCGCTTGGCCTTCACGAGCGCCTTGGCGGCGACCGTCAGCGCCTTGTGGTCATCCGGCGCGATGGTGACCAGCTCCAGAGCCTGGGCGCAGGCCTCCTCGAGGCGGTTCAGCCGCTGTGCGATGCGGACGAGCATCACCTTCGGCTCAACCAGCGACGGATCGATCCGCAGCGCATGGCGGAGGTCCGCCAGGGCACCGGTGCTGTCGCCGCGGTGGTAGGCGACACTCGCGAGCAGCGAATAGATTTCGGCGACACCCGGGTGGTCGATGGCCGCGCCGCGGAGCATCACCTCCGCCTCGTCCATCTCGCCACGGCCGATGCGCCCCTTCGCTTCGGCGAGCAGCGGCCGCAGTTCCTCCGGGGCAGGCTCGGCAGCGCGAGCCGGAGCAGCAGGAACGGCAGCAGCAGGCGCCGCGGCAACGGGGGCCGGGGCAGCGATCGGGGCCAGGGTCGGCTGCGCCAGGGCGGCGGGCTCTGCGCGGACCGGCTCCGCCGAGGAGGAGGACTTGCCGAGCCCCGGGGCACCCCAGGCTTCCATCAGCGGAAGCCCGTAGGTCTCGAACAGAAGGCTTCCGAGGACAGCCTTGAACTCGGTGGTGTAGTGGTTGTTGTCGCGACCCTCTTCGGCCAGCGCGCGCACACGGTCATAGGCCACGACCTGCGGCGTCGGATCGAAGAGCGGATAGCCGCGCTCGCTGCACAGCTCCCGCATCCAACTGCAGAGGCGCGTGCGGCTCTCGATCGGCTTGCCGTCACTGTCCGTGACGTCGATGTGGCAGACGAAGACGACGGGCCCCGGGATGCGCTCCGCGATCACCTGCAGGTCATAGTCCAGCTCATCCCGCGTGGTCACATGCATGTAACCCTCGAGCAGGATGCTGCGCTCCACCGGATCGCAGGAGGCAAAGCTCGCCTGCTTCTCCAGGGCCTCAGCGCGCTTGTCGCGCTCGGAGGCATACTTGAAGCGGAAGAAGGTGGTGAACAGCTCGCGCCGCTTCTCGAACACCTCGGCGAAGCAGTTGATCTGCAGGAGCCACTCCCGGTAGTGCACCTCCTTCAGGGAGGACACCTCGACGAAGTACAGGTGGTCGCGCTCGCGCGGCTGGTAGGGCTTGTACTCGGCCGATGCGATGAAGCGGACGAGATGCTGCGGAATCTCGCGGCCCTCGAAGAAGTCGAGCTGCTGCAGGATCTCCTTCGTGGTGTGCACGAAGCCGTACACGTTCGTGAGGTTCCGCTTCATCGGGTGCTGCTTGGCGGCAGCGGCCATGGGCTCAGCGAGCCGGCAAGTACCGATTGTAGTGACAGCGAGAATACCGGCTTCGGACACACTGCCCCCACCGTCGCGGACTTGCTGCTTACTGCTGATGTCGATGGACAAGGAGAGCCTCCTGCATCGCGAATATCACGGCGTCTGAGGAGCCGTGTGGAAGCCGGATAGGTAGAACGGCAGTGCACAAACGCACAGGACAACTGCAACCGCTTCGGTATCCATGTTGCGAAGGAAGCTGGACTGGTCCGCGCCGCCGAATCGCGCGTCAAACGCTAGTCTTTGCTGGAAATCCCACAGTTCCTGGGCACGTTGCGCCAAGCGTCGGTGGAGACCGGGAGCCAGTCACGTGAGTGTGTCCGCGGCACTTGGTCCAGACTTGCCCGTTCAGCCGCGAGGCTGGCCAAATCACAATGCCTGAGAAGAGCCTGGGTGTTCTGGTTAAGACGGAACATCCGGTGTGGCCGGCACCCGATCCAGCAAATGAGTGCCGGGGCCACTCGCCTGTCAGGCGGACCGACAACATGGACGACAGGGCATCCGGGCTGAGGGCTTGCACGGTGGCGCATCCTGCTACGCGGCAAAGCCGACGACCTGGCCATGAAGGACTGCAAGCAGCACGGGATCTTCCGGAGGCGAGGTATCACGATTCGGCGCCGCTCACTTATCCCAGATTGCTGACGGACGCAGGATATCCCGTTTCTAGACGGCTGTTCGTAACCGTTCCCTTCGGGATCCTGCCGAAAACTGGTCAAGATTGAAGCGTGACGAGGGGGACGGATGACCAGGATGGACCATTTTCACCCGTTTCACCCGAGCGAACCACCTAGCGCCGCTGCAATTCCCAAGCAGATAATAGCGTCCAGATCAGAGGCTTAGCGGAACACTGTGTTCCATTCTGTTCAATCTGGATAGGAATTCGAACCATTCCGGCATCATAGGTTATTTCGAAACGACTGGTTTTGAGCGTTAAATTGGACCTGATTGCGGGCAATCGACCTCAAAAATCTGTCACGTCCCAAAATACGATACGTTTTAATGCGAACAGTATGCGTACCTCCAGCAGGGAAGGCAGAGCTCCCGTGAACCGACTTTTCAAACTATCGGCCAATCAGCAT
>NZ_WWDL01000050.1 GCF_009848505.1 Muricoccus harenae | reverse complement strand
ACTTCTTCGCCAAGCTCAAGCAGTTCCGTGCCATTGCCACCCGCTACGACAAGACCGCACGTAACTTCCTCGGCGCGATCCACCTCGCCGCAGCCTATGTCTGGCTCATCTGAGGACAGGCCCTAGTTCCTCCGCGGCGTCGCAGGTGAAGAAGACCGTGTGCGCGTAGGAGAGCCGCTCGGCCTGTTCCATCATCGCTCGGGTCACGCGGCGGTTCCCGTGACCGAGGCAGGCGACGGCGGCACCGCCCGAGGCGTCGATCACGTCCCAACCTTCCGCAGCTCGCAGCCACAGCCCGTCGCCACTGGCGGCGATGGCAGGGTCGGAGCGCAGATTGCGGTAAAGGACGCGGCTCATCTCGGTTTCCTTATGATGCGGTGCGCCTTGCCGGGCGCTTGCCCGGCGGCCTGTCAGGCAAGGGGGCCTGCTTCCGCGTCGTTCCCTCCAGGGGCTGCAAGCCTGCGAGGCCTCCGTCAGCGCCGGGATCGTCCACGAAGCGCATACGCTCAAGCAGATAGGCCGTCGTGCTCTCGATCTCGGTCTTCAGCTCGGCCGAGGCGCGGGTGCCATCCTTGCTGCGCAGGGCTTCCAGGATCTCGACATGGCGGTTCGCGGCGGGCACGCGGCCCAGCAGCAGCCACCGGGCATCCCAGAAATGCGGTCCGCGCCGGAGCCAGAGCGCCTCGATGATGCCGAGAAGCATTGGTGCCGCCGCCGCGCGGTAGAGGGTGAACAGGAACTGCCGGTCGGCGCGAAGCACTTCCACCGCATCGTTCGCCTCGCGCGCCGACCGGCCGGAGCGCACGACCTGAGTCAGGGCGGCATGCGTAGCCTTGTCGATTGCCGGAGCCGCAAGGCGGAGCGCGAGCGGCTCCAGCTCCGCCCGAATCGCGCCCAGCTCGGTGAAGGCAGCGCGCGTCAGCCGTGGCACGACGGCGGTGCCGGAGGGCAGCACGTCCACCGCCTGCTCCGCCGAAAGGCGCCGCAGTGCGGTGCGCGCCGGCATCGGGCTGGTGCCCAGCGCCGCGGCGATGCGGCGGATCGAGAGCTTCTGGCCAGGCGTGAAGACGCCTTCTACCAGAGCCTGGCGCAGCCGGCGGTAGGCTTGCTCCTCAAGGGAGGGATCGCTGTTCGAAGAAGCTTGCATGCGTCCGACTCTGTGATCACAGTAACGACGAATTCGGGATGGCATAAGGGGCCGCCGTGAGCCGTCGCGCTTCTCTTTACCGAGCCAGGAACGGGCACGCACCTGCGGCGGGCCGCTGCTTCGGTGGCGCAGCATGAGCGCCGCGCTGCCGCTTTCGCGGAACAGCGACCTCGCCACTTCCCTGGCGGAGGCGCGCGCACGCTATGTGGCGGCAAGGCCGGCAAGCGCGGAGCAGCACCGCTTGGCCGCAGCCGTCCTGCCCGGCGGCAACACCCGCTCCGTGCTGGCCTATGGTCCCTTCCCCACCGCGATGAAGCGCGGCGCGGATTGCCGGCTGTGGGACCTGGACGGGCACGAGTATCTCGACCTGTGCGGCGAATATACAGCCGGGCTCTTCGGCCATTCGGAGCCGCGCATCCACGACGCCTTGCGCGAGGCACTGGCGAACGGCCTCAGCCTCGCCGCGGTCGGGCAGGCGGAGCAGCGCCTCGCCGCCATTCTTTGCGCCCGCTTCACGTCGATGGAGCGCGTCCGCTTCACCAACAGCGGAACGGAAGCGAATCTGATGGCGGTGATGGCCGCCCGCGCCTTCACAGGGCGGTCATCCCTGCTCGCCTTCCGCGGGGGCTATCATGGCGGCGTGCTCACTTTCCCGCTGACGGGCACCAGCCCGATGGCGGTGCCCATTCCCACGGTGCTGGCGGAGTACAATGACCTGGAGGGCGCCGTCGCCGCGATCCGCGAGCACGCAGCCACGCTGGGCGCGGTGATCATCGAGCCGATGCTGGGCTCTGGCGGCTGCATCCCGGCGCGCCCGGATTTCCTGGCCGCGCTGCACGAGGAGACGGCGGCGGCTGGCATCCCGCTCATACTCGATGAGGTGATGACCTCCCGCATGGCGGCGGGCGGGTTGCAGGCGCGGCTGGGGCTTCGACCGGATCTCACGACGCTCGGAAAATATGTCGCCGGCGGCATGAGCTTCGGCGCCTTCGGCGGGCGGCAGGACATTATGGATCAGTTCGCCGGCACGCTCGCCCATGCGGGCACCTTCAACAACAACGTGCTCTCCATGGCCGCGGGCTGCGTCGCGATGGGCGAGATCTTCGATGCTGCGGCGGCGGATTCGCTTTTCGCGCGCGGCGAGGCGCTGCGGGCGCGGCTGAACGAACTCTGCGCGGACGCCGGGGTGGCGATGGACTTCACCGGGCTTGGTTCCATGATGACGGTGCAATTCCGCCCTGGCCCCATCGAGCGCCCATCCATACCAACGCCGGCCGAGGAAGGCCTGCGGGAACTGTTCTTCTTCGACATGATGGAGGCCGGCCTCTACCTGGCACGCCGCGGCATGGTGGCGCTCAGCCTTCCGGTTGGCGAGGCCGAGACGAAGCGCTTCGCCGCCGCCGTTGCCGAATTCATTGAAGTCCACAAGCCACTGCTCCAGCGGCACGTCCATCCCGCTTGAACAAACAAAGGGAGGTGTCACCATGACGATCCAGCCGAAGCGCCGCCGCCTCCTCCGCGCGGCCGGCGGGCTGCTGACCACGGCCTTGCCGCTGCCCACCCTGGCGCAGCGCGTCACGCCACCGAAGCCGGACCGTATCGTGGTCAACGCCTCGGGCGGCGCCATGGCGAACATCTTTCGGCGCACCTACTTCGCAGAATTCGAGCGCCTGCACGGCATCCGCGTGGTGGACACCTCCCCCGTCGACTTCGGCAAGCTGCGCGCGATGGTGAATAGCGGCAATCCGGAATGGACCGTTACGGAGATCGGCGGGCAGGACGCGACGCGCGCGAAGGAGCTGAACCTTCTGGAGCCGCTCGACACTTCGATTATCAACCTGTCGAACTATCCGGCGGCGGTGCGGGATTCGCATGTCTATGTCTCCTCCGCCTATTCCACTGCCCTCGGCTACCGCACCGATGTCTTCCCGGGGAACAGCCAGCCGAAAGGATGGGCCGAGTTCTGGGATGTGCGGCGCTTCCCCGGCGCGCGTTCTCTGCGCAACCATCCGGTCGATAACCTGGAATTCGCGCTGCTGGCGGATGGCGTGCCGCTGGACAAGCTCTATCCGCTCGACATGGACCGGGCCTTCCGCAAGCTGGACGAGATCAGGCCGCATATCACCGTCTGGTGGTCGACCGGCGCACAACCGGCGCAGTTGCTGGTCGACAAGGAGGTCGTTCTCGCGACCGGCTGGAACGGTCGCTTCTTCGAGCTGACGCGGCGCGACGCGCCGATCGCCACCGAATTCACGGGCGGCAGCCTCAAGAGCAGCGTCTATGGTATCCCCCGCGGCACGCGGCAGGCTTACTGGGGCCAGCAGTTCCTTCAGGTGATGACCAATCCGCGCCTCCAGGCGATCTATGCGAATGAGTTGTCCTATGCGGGGCTGAACCCGGAGACGATGAACTTCGTCGCGGAGGATGTCCGCCCGCTCCTGCCGATCGCGCCGGAGAACATGCAGAAGCAGTTCTGGTTGGACGTGGCCTGGTGGACGGAGAACGGCGCGCGGGCCCAGGAGCGCTGGAACCGTTGGATGCTGCGCGGCTGAGGGCGGGACAGAACGGGTGCAGCTTTCGGTCAAGGGGGTCGTCCGGCGGTTCGGCCCGGTCGCGGCACTGGGAGGTGTCGATCTCGATGTCGCGGAGGGGGAGTTCCTGACGATCCTGGGCCCCTCCGGCTCGGGCAAGACGACGCTTCTCAAGACCGTGGCTGGTTTCGAAATCCCGGATGAGGGAGCCGTGCTGCTGGGCGGGGAAGATGTCACCCTCTCCCCGCCCCGGCGGCGCGACATGGGAATGGTGTTCCAGAACTACGCACTATTCCCGCACATGACGGTGGCGCAGAACGTCGCTTTCCCGCTGGAGATGCGCCGGCGACCTCGCGAGGAGATCACGCGCCGGGTCGAGGAGGCACTGCGCCTGGTCGAGTTGCAAGCTTTCGGCGAGCGCCTGCCGCGCCAGCTTTCCGGCGGGCAGCAGCAGCGCGTGGCGCTGGCCCGTGCGGTGGTGTTTGGCCCCCGGCTGCTCCTGCTCGACGAACCCTTCGGCGCGCTTGACCGCAAGCTGCGCGAGGCGCTGCAACTCGAGGTGCGGCGGCTGCAGCGCCGCCTGCGGCTGACAACGCTGTTCATCACCCATGACCAGGAAGAAGCCCTGATCATGTCGGACCGCATTGCCGTTATGGAGAGGGGGCGGATCGAGCAGGTGGGGCCGCCTGCGGAACTCTATGCCCGCCCCGCCACCCGCTTCGTGGCGGACTTCCTGGGCGAATCCAATCTGCTGGAGGGCAGCCTGCTGGACGGGGTGGCGCAGGTGCCGGGCTTCGGCGGTGTTCCCCTCGCCGGCGCGCATCCGCCAGGCACCGTCACCCTGCTGCTGCGACCCGAGGCGCTGCGTCTCGCCACCGAAGCCGAAGCGGCTCCTTGCCAGGGGCTCGGCCGGGTGGTCGAGACGATCTTCCTCGGCCTGTCCGCCAAGCTGCGCCTGCAGATGGATGGGGGGGCCGAGGTGCTCGCCCGCATCCCGCTGCGCCCCTCGTCGCCGCCGCCCGCCTCTGAGGGGGCGACGATGCTCGTGGGCTTCTCGCCGGAGGATGTGCATGTCGTCCCCCGGGGATAGCCGCCGGACCCTGGCGCGGCGGGAACTGGGCTTGTTCCTCCTCGGCCTGCCCGCCCTGCTCATGCTCGGCGTGGTCTTCGCCTGGCCAGTGCTGCGCCTCCTGTCGCTTTCGGTGGAGGGCGGTACGCTGGAGCATTTCGAGAAGGCGACGCTGGACGGGCTGTATGTGACCGTACTGGCCGACAGCCTGAAGATCGCGGCAATGGTGACGGGGATCTGCCTTCTCCTCGCCTATCCGGTCGCCGTCTGGCTCTCCCGCGCGGGGCGGGTTGGCGCCGCACTCGGCCTCTTCGCACTGCTCCTGCCCTTCTGGACCAGCGTGCTCGTCCGCACCTATGCCTGGCTCGTGCTGCTGGGGCGCAACGGCGTGATCAACCGCTCTCTACGCGACTGGGGTTGGATCGATGCGCCGCTGCCGCTGCTGCACAACATGGGGGGCGTGCTCATCGGCATGGTGCAGGTGCTGCTGCCCTACATGGTGCTGCCCATCTATGCGGCGCTTCTGCGCGTCGACCCCGACCTTTCCCGCGCGGCGGAAGGGCTTGGCGCCCCGGCCTGGCGCTCCTTCCTGCGGATCACCTTCCCGCTCTCCCTCTCCGGCGTCTCGGCGGGATGCGCGCTGGTCTTCGTGCTGTCGCTCGGCTTCTTCATCACCCCTGCCCTGCTGGGCGGTGGCCGCGTCATCATGATCTCGATGCTGATCGAGCAGCAGGTGCGCGAATTCCTGGACTGGCCCTTCGCCGCCGCCCTCTCCACGGTGCTGCTGGCCGCGACCCTGGTCATCTATGCGCTGATCGGGCGCCTGACGCGGGGAGGACGCCATGCGACATCCTAGACGATTTTCCGTCGGCAACTTCCTTCTCGCGAGTTCCGCGGGGCTGGTCTTCCTGTTCCTGATGCTGCCGCTGCTCGTGGTCTTCCCGATCTCCGTCTCCTCAGCCTCCTACCTGCAGTTCCCGCCGCCCGGCTTCTCCTGGCAGTGGTACCAGCGTTACCTGGACGACCCGGGCTGGATCGACGCCACCATCCGCAGCGTGCAGGCCGCCACACTCTGCACGGTGCTGGCCATGGGGCTCGGCGTGCCGCTGTCCTTCTTCCTTGTCCGCTCCCGGCTGGCGGGGGTGCGGGTGCTGGACCGGCTGGCGGCTGCGCCGATCATCGTGCCGACCATCATTCTCTCCATCGCGCTCTACGGCGTCTTCTCGCGCCTGCAGCTGATCGGGGAATGGTATGGTGTCGCCATCGCCCACACGGTGCTGGCGCTGCCCTTCGTCGTCATCCTGGTCGGCGCCGGGCTACGGACCTTCGACGAGGCGCAGGAACAGGCCGCCGCGGGGCTAGGAGCGGCCTGGCCGCGCATCATCTGGCGCGTCACCCTGCCGCAGTTGCGGCCGAGCCTGATCTCCGCCGCCTTCCTCGCCTTCATCAGCTCCTTCGACGAGCTGGTGCTGGCGATGTTCCTCTCGGGCGCGTCGATGACGCTGCCGAAGAAGATGTTCGACAACATCATGATGGAGATCGACCCGACCATCGCGGCCGTGTCGGTCCTGCAGATCCTGCTGGTGGGCCTCTGCCTCGGCCTCACCAGCCTCTTCGGCCGTGGTGCGCTCACCACGACCATCACGCGCTGAGGACGCCATGGACAGCACGGTCTTCCATCCCAGCTTCAAGCCGCTTCCCTATTGGTGGGAGGCGATTTCCATGGGCGACGACCCGCCGGCAGACCTGCCTGCGAAGGCCGATGTGGTCATCGTCGGCGGTGGGCTGACCGGATTGAATTGCGCGATCGAGCTGGGCCGGGGCGGCGCCAGCCCCGTCGTGCTCGATGCCGAGCCGCTCGGCTTCGGCGCCTCCACGCGGAATGGCGGCGGCGTCTCCGGCGGCAACAACGTCGGCAAGGGGCTGTCCGGCGCCAAAGGCCGGCAGAGCCCGGACGAGGTGAAGGAGTGGCTGCGCGCCATTATGGGCGATGCCTCCGAAGGTCTCGCCCACATCGAATCCCTGATCCAGCGGGAAGGCATCGCCTGCCATTACGAGCGCACCGGCCGCTTCGTGGGCGCCTGGACGCCGAAGCATTACGATGGCATGGCGGCCAAGATCGACGCGCTGAACGAATTTGCGGATGCCGGCGCCTCCATGCTCCCGCGTGCGCGGCAGCGGGAGGAGATCGCCTCCGACTACTACTACGGCGGCATGCTGGTGAACCGCACGGGCAAGCTGCATCCAGGGCTTTACCATCGCGGTCTCATGGCGGCGGCGCAGCGCCATGGGGCGGCGCTGCTCGGCAGCACCCGGGCCGGTGCGTTGACCCGCATCGCCGAAGGATGGCGGGTGGAGACCTCGCGCGGGCCGATCGAGGCGCGGGAGGTGGTGATCGCCACCAATGGCTACACGGGTGGGCTGACGCCCGACCTGCGGCGGCGCCTGATTCCGGTGGCATCGCACATTATCGCCACGGAGGAGATCGACCCCGATCTGGCCCGCAGCCTGATCCCGAAGCAGCGCACCCTGGCCGATAGCCGGCGGATCCTCTGCTATTACCGCCTCTCCCCCGACAACCGGCGCGTCATCTTCGGCGGCCGCGCCCGCTTCACCCAGGTGACGCCGGAGGTCTCGGCCCCGATCCTGCACGACATGATGCTGAAGCGCTGGCCGCAGCTGAAGGGTACGCGCGTCACCCATGTCTGGACGGGGAACGTTGCCTTCGCCTTCGATTACCTGCCGCATATGGGAGTGACGCAGAAGGGACTGCACTATGCCATGGCCTGCAACGGGGCCGGGGTGGCGATGCTCTCCTATCTGGGGGCGGAGCTGGGCAAGAAGCTGCTCGGGAAAAGCAACCACGTCCCTGTTTTCGACGGGCGGGATTTCCCGACGCGGCCCTTCTACACGGGGCACCCCTGGATGCTGCCCATGGTTGGCAACTGGTACCGGTTCCGGGACTGGCTGGACCGCCGGGCGGCCTGACGCGGGCGCCCGCCCGCCATCTTGAAGCAGGGCGCAACTCCTTTCATATCGCAGCTCCCTTTGGTTCTGAGCCTTGGAGGATGTTTGTGGGTGAGACGGTGGAGCGCCACGCATTCGGCGCAGAGGTCGGGCGGCTGTTGGACCTGGTGGTCCATGCCCTCTATTCGGATCGGGAGATCTTCCTGCGGGAGCTGGTTGCGAATGCGGCCGACGCGGTCGACCGGCGCCGCTTCGAGGCCCTGACCCAATCCATCCCCGCCGTGCCAGAGGGCGCCGCCGTCCGGATTATCCCGGACAAGGCGGCCCGTACCCTCACCATCTCCGATCCCGGCATCGGCATGACCAAGGCAGAGCTGGCGGAGAACCTCGGGACCATCGCCCGCTCCGGAACACGGGCCTTCACCCAATCCCTGGCCGAAGCCAAGCCCAGCGACCGCCCCAGCCTGATTGGGCAGTTCGGCGTCGGCTTCTACTCTGCCTTCATGGTGGCCGACCGCGTCGAGGTCACCTCCCGCTGCGCTGGGGTGGAGGAGGCCTGGACCTGGGCCTCCGAGGGTCAGGGCGACTACACTCTGGCCGGGGCAAGCCGGGACGATGCCGGAACCGACATCGTGCTGCACATCAAGCCCGATGCGGAAGAGTTCCTGGAGCCCATCCGGCTGCAGACGATCATCCGCAAATGGGCGGACCACATCACCATCCCCATCGCCATAGTGCGGGATGGCAAGGACGAGCCGGCCAATGAGGGCACGGCGCTCTGGCGCAAGCCAAAATCCGAGGTCAGCGAAGAGAGCTACACCGAGTTCTACCGCCATCTCGGCCATGTCTTCGACGAGCCGTGGGCCACGCTCCACTGGCGCGCCGAAGGGGCGCTGGACTTCACCGCCCTGCTCTTCATCCCGGGCATGAAGCCCTTCCAGGTGGTGGAGGGCGAGCGGGAGAGCCGCGTTCGCCTGCATGTGCGGCGGATGTTCATCACCGACGAGGCCGAGCTTCTGCCGGCCTGGCTGCGCTTCGTGCAGGGCGTGGTGGATACGGAGGACCTGCCGCTCAACGTCTCGCGCGAGATGCTGCAATCCACCCCGGTGCTCGCCCGCATCCGGCGCGCAGTAACCGGGCGCGTGATGTCGGAGCTGAAGAGCCGGGCGAAGGATGCCGAGGACTACGCGAAGTTCTGGGAGAATTTCGGCCCGATCCTGAAGGAGGGCGTGTGGGAGGATGCGGAGCACCGCAAGGATCTCGCCGCCCTGCTGCGCTTCCGCTCCTCCGCCGTGGAGGGCCGGACCTCCCTTGCCGACTATGTCTCGCGCATGAAGGAGGGGCAGGAGGCGATCTATGTCCTGGCCGGAGACCGGGCGGAGGCGCTGGCGAATTCCCCGCAGCTGGAGGGCTTCCGGGCCCGTGGCGTGGAGGTGCTGCTGCTCTCGGACCAGATCGACGCCTTCTGGCCAGAGCGCCTGGACCGCTTCGAGGAGAAGCCGATCCGGAGCATCACCCAGGGATCGGTGGACCTCTCGAAGATCACGACCGGGGATGCCGCGCTGGAGGATCCAGCCGACCTGTCCAGGCTGATCCCGCTGCTGAAGGATGCACTGAAGGACGAGGTGTCCGAGGTGCGGGCCACCGACCGGCTGGTGGACAGCGCCGTGGTGCTCGCAGCCCCGGAAGGCGGGCCCGACCTCCATCTGCAGCGCCTGCTGCAGCGTGCCGGCCGCGGGTTCGGGGGCGGGATGCCGGTGCTGGAGATCAATCCCCGCCATCCGCTGGTCCGTAGCCTGGCCAGCCGGGCGGAAGGAGCGGCCGGGCTGGAAGAGGCCGCGGGCATCCTGCTGGACCTCGCCAGGGTGCAGGATGGCGACACGCCGCGCGATCCGGTGGCTTTCGCGCGCCGCGTGGCCGAGGCCATCGCGTCCAGCATGCGCTGACTTCGGCGGGCGCGTGACGGGGCAACCCGGCCGGCGCCCATGCATGGTGGGGGAGGTGCAAAGGCCGCTCCGCTGCGGCAGGCTCCTGCGCATGGACATCGAATCCACGCTCATCCTGCTCGCCGCAGGCCTCCTGGCGGGCGCGATGAACGCCGCCGCCGGGGGCGGCTCCTTCGTCAGCATCCCGGCCATGGTCTTCGTCGGCCTTCCCTCAGTGGCGGCGAACGCCTCCAGCACCGTCGCCCTGATGCCCGGTGGACTGGCGAGCGCCTGGGCCTGGCGCCATGACTTTCGGCCCTTGCAGGGCATCCCGCTGTCCATGCTGGTGCTGATCAGCCTTGCCGGGGGTCTGGCCGGTGCCTTGCTGTTGCTCGCGACCACGGAAAGAGCTTTCGACCGGGTACTGCCCTGGCTGCTGCTGATCGGCACCCTGGCCTTCGCCTTCGGGCGCCCGCTCGGCGCCGCCCTGCGGAAGCGGTACCGGGTCGGGCGCGGTGCGGTGCTGGGTGCGCAGGTCCTGCTCTCGGTTTATGCAGGGTATTTCGGCGGCGGCGTCGGCATCATGATGCTGGCCGTCTGGGGCCTGCTGGGCGAGCTCGACATCAAGGCGATGAGCGCACTGCGTACGCTGCTCGTTAGCGCGGCCAATCTGGTCGCGGTGCTCTGCTTCGCCATTGCTGGCCCCGTGCGATGGCCCGAGACCTTGGTCATGCTCGTGGCAGGGATTATCGGCGGCTATCTGGGCGCGCGCCTCGCCAGCCGCATGCCGGCGCCGGTGCTTCGGGGCTTCGTCATCTTGTTCAGCACCGCCATGACGGCCGTGTTCTTCTGGCGGGCCTGGGCCTAGGCTCTCCTGGGGCGACCGCTGAAGACCTCGGGTCGCGGGCGCGCGAAGTCGTGCTCCGTGACCAGGTGGGCGATTTCCGCGGCGATCTTCCTGCCTCCCTGCACCGATGGCTCGATCGGATTCGCGAAATCCGCGTCTTCGTCGCAGAGAATGCGGAGATCGAGGAGCGGCAGACCCCGCTCGGAGGCCTCGCGGGTGATGACGTCATTAAACAGCGCCAGCCCCGCAATGCCGAGCTGCCGCCGGACGGGATCGGGGAAGCGCGGATCATAGATCGTGCAAATTGCCAGGGGCAGCCGCCGCGCGAGCAGCAGGTCGAGCGCCGCTCCGTAATTGGAGCGGAAGCGCTCGCGCATCGCGGCCAGGCGGGCGAGCCCTTCCCCGACGCTCCGCGCGCCCTCCGCGAGCACACCCTCCTGCTGCAGCGCGTCATTGCCGCCGATGCTGAGCACGAGGTGGGACGCATCCGGAGGAATGCGGGTGATCTGCTGGCGCAGGCCGCCGGTCACCGCGCCGTCCACGGCCGCCAGCGTCGCTTGCCAGCCGCCCGGCAGCCGGGCGCGCAGATGGGCCAGGACGTCCGGTCCGCCCGCCACATAGGATTTGTTGTCGAAGATCGAGTCGCCGAGCAGCACCACATGCCCAGCCGCCCGTGCTCCAGTGGGCTGCCCGTCGGCAGACTGGGCACCGACGGCCAAGCCGGCGGTTGCCAGGGCGCCGAGCGCGGCCCGGCGATAGGCGGGGAAAAGGGACGGAAGGATCATGATGCGCATTCCGGACGACGCCCGGATGCAACGCGGGCGCAACCTGGCGGTTGATGCGCCTCATGCTCCGCTATGATTCCACCGGTCCCGCGAGCTGAGAGCCGCGGGGCCGATGTCATCAGACGAGATAGAAGTCGCTTGAGGTGAGGCCAGTGACATCCTGGACAACCGCCAGGATCTCGCCTGTCTCAGTCACACTGATCACCGTATCGAGGGCGCCGCCACCCAAGAACATGCCCTCCCCGAGGGAGACCCCGGCGAAGGTCAGGCCATCCGCCAGACCAATCCGGTCGGTTCCGCGCAGATAGTCGAGGATGACGTCGGCCTCGGGGATGGTCGCGCCGCCGTCACCGCTGGCGAAGACGAAGCGGTCCGCGCCGGTACCCCCCGTCAGCATGTCGGCACCGAAGCCGCCGCGCAGGGTATCGTTACCCTCGCCGCCATCCAGGTTGTCGCTGCCGCCGGTGATGCTGCTTTCGGCATCAGCCAGAATCGCGCCACCCGCGTCGCCGTATAAGCGGTCATTCCCGGCGCCGCCACGCAATGTGTCGCTGCCGAGATAAACCTCGCTGTTCGTCGCAATGACGTTGCCGCTCACATCGCCATAGAGCACGTCGTCCTGCGCGCCGCCGTCCAATGTGTCATCGCCGGCATTGGCAACACTGCCGTTGATTGCCAGGATCGCGCTGGCGTCGCCGATGAGCGTGTCCCTTCCGTCGCCGCCGGAGAGGATGTCGCCGCCCGCACCAACGAAGCCGTCAGCCGAGGATTTAATGATCCCCATCGCATCGCCATACAGCGTGTCGTTGCCGCTGCCACCGTCCAGAATGTCAATGCCGCCGCGGACGGAAGCCTCCAGCGATTCCAGGTCGCCGCCGGCATCGCCGATCAGCTTGTCGTCGCCGGCGCCGCCCGAGAGCGTGTCATCGCCGCCCCGGGTGCGCCCGTCGGAGGAATCCGCGAAGAAGCGGCCCCCGGCATCGCCATAGAGGATGTCCTTGCCGTCGCCGCCATCGAGGATGTCGTTGCCGCCAAGGACAAGGCCCTCGGCCCCGGAGAACATCTGGCCGCCGGCATCGCCATAGAGCTTGTCATTGCCCACGCCGCCGGTGAGCGTGTCGGCACCACCGATGGCGCGGGCACTGGTATCGCGCGCGAAGAAATCGGTGCCGGCATCACCGAAGATCGAATCATCGCCTTTGCCGCCATCCAGATGGTCGGCGCCGCCGAGCACGCCGGCATAGGCCACCGACGCATCCAGCGTGCGGCCGGCATCCCCGAACAGCTTGTCGTTGCCTTTCCCCCCCAGCAGCGTGTCGTCGCCGCCCTGCGTGGCGAAGGTGCCCTCGACAAGATCGTAGAGCACGCTGGTGATCAGATCCGTACCGGCATCGCCATACAGGCTGTCATGTCCGTCACCACCGTCGAGATCGTCATCGCCGCCATGGACGAACGCATCCGCCATCCCATGCATCATGCCGCCGGCATCGCCATAGAGCTTGTCGTCACCGATGCCACCGAGCAGCTTGTCCTTACCGCTCTCCAGCTCGCCACCTGGCTCGGAGATGAGATTGCCCCTGGCATCTCCGTAGATGGCGTCGTTGCCACTGCCACCGTCCAGCATGTCATGTCCACTGAACACATAGCCGTCCAGTGTCCGGATATCGCCGCCGGCATCGCCGACGAGGGTATCGGTCCCGTCGCCGCCAAGTAGCGTGTCGTCCCCACCGCGGATGATCGCCGAGAAGCGGGAATTGATGTCGCCCTTGGCATCGCCATACAGCTTGTCATTGCCGATGCCGCCATCGAGCTGGTCATCGCCACCATGGACGATCCCCTCGACGGACTCCATCGCCCCGCCCGCGTCACCAACGAGCGTGTCATCGCCGATGCCGCCATAGAGCGTGTCATCGCCGCCTGCGGCAAAGCCGTCAGAGGAATCGGCGAAGATACGCCCCCCGGCATCGCCATAGAGGGTATCCTTGCCGTCGCCGCCTTCCAGGAGATCGTCGCCACCAGTGACATTCGCCTCGGCCCCGGCCTCCATGCTGGCACCGGCATCGCCGTAGAGCTTGTCGTTCCCAGTGCCGCCACGCAGCGTGTCGTTGCCGCCCTGCGCATAGGCATTGGTGTCCCGCGCGAAGAAGGTCGTCCCGGCGTCTCCGTAGAGCGCATCGTTGCCTTCGCCGCCCTCCAGAAGATCATTGCCGCCGAGCACGCCGGTATAGGCGGCCGCGGCATCCAAGGTTCGGCCGGCATCGCCGTAGAGCTTGTCATTGCCTGTCCCGCCGAGCAGCCTGTCGTCGCCGCCCTGGGTGCTGAACAGGCCCTCGCCGAGGTCGGACAGGCCATTGGTGACCATGTCGCTGCCGGCATCACCAAAGAGACTGTCGTCGCCATCGGCGCCGTCCAGCTCGTCATCGCCGCCGAAGGCTTCGCCGTCACCCACCGCCGTGAGCATGCCGCCCGCGTCACCGAAGAGACGGTCCTGGCCAATTCCGCCCGTCAGCGAGTCCTTGCCGCCCTCCACATGGCCGCCGGCAAGCGCGACCAAGTTGCGGCCGGCGTCGCCATAGATGTAATCATTGCCGTCCTCACCCGACAAGTCGTCGTCGCCACCGAGGACAAAGGCACCCGAGGCGGCCAGCAGTTCGATGCCGGCATCGCCATAGATGAGGTCGTTGCCCAGCCCGCCCGTGATGGTGTCCTGTCCGCCCAACGCAAGTTCGCCGGCGCTGAAGGTGCGGAAGTCTTTCCCCGCGTCGCCGTAGAGCCGATCGTCGTCGTTGCCGCCATCGATGTTGTCGTCGCCGCCGGTCGGGATGCCGCCGTCACCGGCCCAAAGGGAGCCATCGACGTCGCCGGAGACTCGGTCCTGGCCTTTGCCTCCGGTTATCGTGTCGTGCCCGCCCTCGTCGTCCAGGTCACCAACGTATTCGCCGTACAACCGATCGTCACCGCCAAGCCCATCGATCACGTCATCGCCGCCGCCGCCTTCGAGAAGGTCAGCGCTTTCGGTGCCTGTGACGATGGCCATGATTTCCTCCAAATTGGATACCAAACTGAATATTTTTTGTTGTCTGGCTTATTTCTGGATGAAAACCAGCAATAACTCTCGAACACAATAAGATTTTTCGTGAGGCTCTAGCGGGTGGGGTGCTGCTGCGGAGGTAGAATGCGCAACGTGCCGAGATGGGAGCTTCATGTGGAAGCGGTGCAGACCGGGCCATTGTCCGTCGGTCAGGCCCGCGGGTGCCACATTCCCCCTCCTTCGTCGGGGCAGCACACCCTCCATGCAGGCTCAGACAATCCGGCTTACCGAAATCGCCTGTGATGGCGGCTGCGGCTGCAAGCCGCGTGCGCTGTGCCCCGGCTAGCCCTCGCGTGATAGGCATTTGCGGCCGACGGTGGGGCAGTTCGGAATGACGGAGCGCCCGCCGGTCGCGGCGCGATGCGGCGTGCAAAAACTCATACGGCTGTCTAGCGGATCGCGTGTGCGGCGCTACACCAACCGCCGGAGGATAGGCCGCAGGTCAGCAGCACGAGTTTGCTGCCGCCTTGGCGCCCGCCTTCCCTTCGGCAGCGCCAGACTGGCGCTGCCGCGCCTCGCGCTAGCGGTAAGGCACCACCGTCTGTCGCTGCGTGCCGAGGCCTTCGATCCCAAGCTCCACCACATCGCCCGGCTTGAGCCAGACCGGCTCGGGCTTCTTGCCCATCCCGACGCCCGATGGAGTTCCCGTCGCGATGATGTCGCCCGGCATCAGCGTCATGTAGCGGCTGACATAGGAGATGATGGGCTTCACGCCGAAGATCATGGTGCGCGTGCTGCCATCCTGCATGCGGGTGCCATTCACCGAAAGCCACATGCCAAGCGCCTGCGGATCCGGCACTTCATCGGGCGTCACGATCCAGGGGCCGGTCGGGCCGAAGCTGTCGCAGCCCTTGCCCTTGTCCCATTGTGAGCTCTGCATCTGGAAGGCGCGTTCCGACACGTCGTTGACCACGCAGTAGCCGGCCACGATGTCGAGGGCGCGCTCCTCCGGTACGTTGCGTCCCGCCGAGCCGATCACCACGCCAAGCTCCACTTCCCAGTCGAGCTTCGTGGAGTTCAGGGGAACGATCGTGTCGTCATTCGGTCCGCAGATGGCGGACGGCGCCTTGAGGAAGATGATGGGCTCGGAGGGGATCGGGAGGTTGGATTCCGCAGCGTGCTCGGAATAGTTCAGGCCGATGCAGATGAACTTGGAGCTACCGGCCACAGGCACGCCATAGCGGAACTCCCCCTGGACGAGCGGAAGGCTCTCCGGCGCGATGCGGGCGAGTTCCGCGAGGCGCGCGGGCGACAGCGCGGCGCCGTCGATATCCGGCAGGATCGAGGACAGGTCCCGGACATGCCCCTTCCCGTCGACCAGGGCGGGCTTTTCCTGGCCAGGCGGCCCGACGCGGCAAAGCTTCATCTTGAACCTCTCGGATGATGTTGCACGGGCGATCAGGCGGCCCGCTGAAGATAGGGTTCGATCGGGCCCACCAGGCGGCCGCGCTCCATCGGCACGCAATCTGCCGGGAAGTCCTGCCGGAACACGGCGCCGCGATCTTTCGCGGCGTGCAGGAAGTGGTCGAGCCGGTCCATCGCGCCCGTCGGCAGGTCGTGGAGGACGATCAGCGCGTGCTCCCGGGCAAAGGACAGTCGCAGCGCACGTTCCACCCAA
The DNA here is from genome assembly GCF_009848505.1 of Muricoccus harenae. Taxonomy (GTDB): domain Bacteria; phylum Pseudomonadota; class Alphaproteobacteria; order Acetobacterales; family Acetobacteraceae; genus Roseomonas; species Roseomonas harenae. Next base: position 8,235 of record NZ_WWDL01000050.1, on the reverse strand, counting down.
CCCTCCGGATAGGCCCAGTCCTCGGGAATCGTATTCCAGAGCACGCATGTGTAGCCCCCCTGCTGCAACTGCTCCAGGGCCTCCGGGCTGAGCAGGCGCTGATCGAGAAGGCCGCCGCCGCCGAAGGGCCGGAAGAAGCGGCGCTCATGCGCCAGGTCACCGATCAGCGCCTCGGTCCGGGTGATCTCGGAGGCGGCGATTCCCCGCTCCGCACTCAGGCCCAGCGGAACCAGATGGTTGTAGGTGTGGTTGCCGATCCAGTGCCCCTCCGCATGTGCGCGTTCGGCCAGGGCCCGCCGGTCCCGCAACTTGTCGCCCAGGACGAAGAAGGTGGCGCGCAGGTCGTGCCGCCGAAGCGTGTTCAGCACCTGGGGGGTGACATCGGGATCGGGCCCGTTGTCGAAGGACAGGGTGATGGTCGTCATTCCCGGACTCCAGGGCAGAGCGCTTGCATGGGGAGAGAAGTAAGGCCTAGGCGGAACGGGTGGAGAGGCGCCAATGCCGCGTCCGGCGCTCCAGCAGCCGGACCAGGCTGTCAAAGGCGACGACGAGCGCGACGACCACCAGGATCCCGGCAGAGACGCGTGGGCTTTCGAGCAGCGTGCGGTAGCGCGTGATGAGATATCCGATCCCCTCGGTGGAGGTGAGCATCTCGGCCACCACGATGCCGACGATCACCAGCGCACCGCCGACGCGGAAGGCGGAGAGCACCGTTGGAATCGCCGCCGGCAGAAGCACCCGGCTGACCATCTGCCAGCGGGACGCCTTCATGCTGCGGGCCACGGTGACGTATTGGCGGTCGATCGTCTGCACGCCCGCCACGGTGCCGAGGAAGCAGGGAAGCAGGCCGTAGATGCTTGCGAAGACGATCTTGGACTGCGGCCCGATACCGAACCAGGCGGTGAAGAGCGGATAGAGGATCACCAGCGGCACCGCGTAGAGCCCCGAGGCAAGCGGCTGCACCACGCGCCGGACCGGGGCAATGGAGCCGATGAGCAGCCCGGCGCCGATGCCGATGCCACAGGCCGCGAGCATCGACAGCCCGATCGCGTAGAGCGACAGCAGGAGATGCCGTAGATACTCCCCTCCCCCGGCGACGAGCGCCCGGAGGGTTTCCGTGAGCGGTGGGAGGAAGAGCGACGGGATGAATCCGGCCCGCGGCAGCACTTCCCAAAGGATGAGGAGGGCTAGTCCGAGCAGCCGCCGCATCGTCGCCGGCTCCACCCGGAACCGGCTCGCGGAAGCCGCCGCGGCAGCGGTGGCGGCGCTACTCAACGACCTGCGTCCGGATCTGGCTCCAGATCCGCTCCCGCAATTCCGCGAAGCGTGGCGTGGACATCATCTCATAGGTCCGCGGACGCGGAAGGTCGACCTCGATGCGGTCGATGATGCGGCCTGGTCGCGCCGACATGACGATGATTTCATCCGCCAGATAGGCCGCTTCCGTCAGGCTATGTGTCACGAAGATGACGGTCTTTCCGGTCCGCTCCCAGATCCGCAGCAACTCGTCGCCCATCGAGATACGGGTCTGCTCGTCCAGCGCGGCGAAGGGCTCGTCCAGCATCAGGATCGGCGGGTCCTGCACCAAGCCCCGGGCGATGGAGACGCGCTGCTTCATGCCGCCGGACAGCTCATGCGGATAGCGGTCCTCGAAGCCGTTCAGCCCCACCAGCGCCAGCCGGTCCCGCGCACGCTTCGCCCGCTCCGCCTTCGGCATGCGGCGCAGCGAGAGGGGGAACTCGACATTGTCCTGCGCGGTCAGCCAGGGATAGAGGCTCGCTTCCTGGAAGACCACGCCGACGACATCGGGGTCGGGCTCCGTCATCGGCCGGCCGCCGCACAGGATGGTGCCGGAGGACGGCCTGAGCAGGCCGGTCATCATCATCAGCAACGATGACTTGCCGCAGCCGCTGGGGCCCACGATCACCACGAAGCGGCCTGGGGCGATGTCGAGTTGGATGCCCTCCAGCGCCTTGGTCGTGCGGCCCGATGCGTCGTAGGTATGCTCCAGGTCTCGCACCTGCACGGAGCCGGTGGCCGGAGCGGTCTGGCCAGCGGCCCCGGTCGGCTTCAAGGCCGTCTCCTTCTCCAGAATGGCCAGGCTCGTCATCACGCCCTCCAATGCTCGCAGCGGGTTTCGAACCAACGCACCGCCTCGTTGAAGAGGATGGCGCCGGCCGAGATGATCAGGATGCCCGCGAGCAACTCGCGCAGCATGAAGTTCTCGCCCCAGTTGGAGACGAGCTGGCCCAGGCCGGCGCGGGAGCCGTACATCTCGGCCAGCAGGATGCCGGTGAGATTGAAGATCATCGCCAGCCGCACCGCCTCGAGCAGGATCGGCGCCATGGAGGGCAGATAGACTCGGAAGGCGATCTGCCGCAGCGTCGCGCCATAGGCGCGCGCCACGCGCACATGCTCGCTCTTTACCGATTCCAGCGCGGAGAAGGCGCTGATCAGCACGATGAAGATCGTGGAGAACACGCCGAAGCCGACCTTCTGGGAGAAGTTGATCCCGAAGGCCAGGATGAACATCGGCAGGAAGATGGTCTTCGGTATGGAGAAGACGAGAAACACCACCGGCTTCAGCACGGCGCTCCAATAGGGGCTCTCCGCGATCGCGATGCCGAGGATGATGCCCGTCGGCACGGCGATGGCGAAGGCCGCCGCCACTTCGAGGAGGGTGACGCCGGCGTGGCCCAGGAAGGCCGGTTGCCGGATCAGCTCCGCCGCCGTGGCCAGCACCTCGGGAACCGAGGGCAGCAGCATCGGGTCCAGCAGTTCCCCGACATAGGCGGCCTGCCACGCGCCGAAGAGCACGAGGAGGCCGAGCAACCAGGTCAGCAGGCCATGGCCCGATCTGCCACTCTTGGCGCTGGGGACTGTTCCGGACATCACGCCGCCAGCGACACCGGCGTGAATTCCATGGTGACGATCTCCTCGGCCGAGGCCAGGTTCTGAAAGCCGCCGATGCGGGCGAGGTCGAGCGCCACGCGCGTCTGGTCGAGGGTGAAGCGCCCGTCGGTGGAGAGCTTGAGGAAGGTTTCCTCATATTCCTGGGCCGCCACGGCGGCCGGAATGCCGTTCACCTCCGCGATGGTCGCGATGGCCGCGTCCCGGTTGCTGCGCATATGCGCCACCGCGCCATAGAGCGCACGGAGCGAGGCGCGCAGGAGGTCCTTGCGACCGTCGATAATGGCGTCGGTGGTGGCCCAGCCCACGGCAAGATGCGGCGGGATAGTCTTGGCGAAATCCTCGATCTCCCTGGCCTGGCCACGCTGCAGCATCTGGAAGCTCAAGGGCGAATAGACGATCGCCGCGTCCACATTGCCGGACAGCAGGTTTGGGACGAGGCCACCACCGCCGAGGGGAACACTGGTGAAGTCAATCTTGTAGTTGGTCCGGCTCCACAGGGCCATGAAGTCGGAGAGCGAGCCGGCCGCGGTGATGCCGACCTTCTTGCCGGCGACATCCGCCATGCTGCGGATCGGTGAATTGGTGCGGACAAGCAGCTTCCAGCCGGTGTTGGCATCGGCGGCAAGGGCCACGATCTTCGTGTTCACGCCGCGCCGGCGGCCCGTGGCCATCTGCGGAACGAGGCCGGTGATCATGTCCGTGGCGCCAGCGGCCAATGCTTCGAAGGCTTCGCCGCCGCTGCGGTAGACCGTCAGCTCGGCATCGACCCCCGCGCGGGTGAAGAGCCCTTCCTTGGCCGCCACCTCGGCGATGACCGAGGGCCACCAGGTCTTGGTCGCGAGGGCGATGCGGATTTTCTCCGCCGCAAAGGCGGGGCGTGCCCCGAGGGCCAGTCCGGCCGCGCCGGCGGCCAGGCCGAATGCAGCGCGGCGGGACAGCGTGCGCCCTTGGTCGAAATGCGTGTCGTTCATTGTCTCTCTCCTCCCTTCCTCGTTGAGTGCCGCCGGCACGTCAGGCGCGCCGCTTGATCCGTTGCCCATCCCCGGAGAGCCTGGCCAGGATGTCGTCCACCGCCAGGACGTCACCATATTTGAGGTCGATGTCGATCAGACTCTGCTCATGCGCCGCGTGCAACCGGTCGGCCGTCGCCTCACGGGCGACGATGGTGCGGAAGCCATGCGAGCAGGCATCGACCGCACTTGCGCGCACGCAGCCACTGGTCGTGCAGCCCGCGATGATCAGCGTGTCGATGGAATCGCGCCGCAAATCGGCCTCCAGCGTCGTGCCGAAGAAGCAGCTTGCGAAGCGCTTCACGATGATCCGGTCGGAGGGTTCCAGCGCGAGGCGTGGGTCCTGCTCCACCGCCTCCGAGCCTAGCACCAGTTCGCGCAGGCCATGAATCTTGTCGGCCCAGACTCCGGCTTCCGCGAACGGATCGGCATAGGCGATGGTGGAGAGATAGACAGGCGCGCCGGCGGCACGGGCGGCCAGGATTAGCCGGTTGGCCTGGGCAATCTCACGGGCCATGTCGGCGCCGAGGCGGCTGGCGGGAGAGGTGAAGGCGCGCGCGAAGTCTACGACCAGAATGGCAGGCCGCTGACCGAAGCCGCTGCGATTGCCGAAGCCGCATTGCTGCGCGCGCGCGAGATCATCCGTCATGGCCATGTTCCGTCCCTTAGCGATCGGGGCCGTCGCTGGTCCCCGCCGTCTTGCCCGGGATCATGGAGCAGTTGGCAGTTCTTGATTACAGGGAATAAGATGAAAAGATTATTTCCAATATGGAGGCAATCGGAAGCCCATGGCCGTTCTGCCGAATGGAATTCTTAACGAGGCCAGCATCCTGTCGCTCCGCTGCTTCGTGGCGGTCGTCGAAACCCAAAGCTTCTCCTCGGCGGCACGGCAGCTTCGGCTCTCGCCCTCCTCTGTGACCAAGCAGGTGCAGTCGCTGGAGCAGGCCCTGCATGTCGCGCTGGTGCACCGGACGACGCGGCGGATCAGCGTTACGGATGCGGGCGAGCGCTTCTACGAGCAATGCCTTGCCATCCTGGTGCAGGTGGATCGCGCGGCATCGGTCTTCGCCCCTGATCGGGAGCTGACCGGGCATCTGCGCGTGGCGGCGCCACCCTCCTTCGCCGCCGTCGTGCTCGGGCCGCGCATTCACGAGTTCCTCGATAAGCATCCGGGCCTCTCAGTGGACGTGATGGTGAGCAGCGCGACGCCGGACCTCATCCGCGACCGCATCGACGTGGCGATCACGCTGCAGGAGGAGCCGGAATCGAAGCTCGCGCATTTCCTCCTCGCGGCGAGCCCCCGCACCCTGTGTGCGGCCCCATCCTATCTGGATCGGCACGGCAGGCCGCCCTCGCCCGCGGATCTTCACAGCCATGAATGCCTGTCCGGCCGCTTCTCGGAGCTGGCGGAGCCCTGGATGCTGCGAAACGGCACGGACTGGCAGGCCTTCCGCGTTCGCACCAGGCTGCTGTCGGACAATGGCGACATGCTGCGGCAGTCCTGCCTCGCCGGCGGGGGCATCGGGAACTTCTACCGCTTCCACGTCCAGGCGGACCTCGACGCCGGGCGTCTGGAGGTGGTGCTGCCCGGTTACGAGGTACGGCCGAAGAACATCTATGCTGTCATCCCGCACCGCCTGATCGTGCGGCCGCAGACCAGGGCTTTCATCGACTTCATCCAGGGATTGGTCACCGGACAGCCCGGGACACGCGCGGCCGGTACGGGACGGGCGGAGGATCTGGCCACGGATCGAGCTGCCGCACTTGGCTCGGCGGCCCCGCAGACCGCCTGAGGGACACCCACCCCTGCCCAAGGCGCGCAGGGCCTCAGGGGGGCTGGCCTGGGCCTGACATCCGTGCCGCCGCCTGGTCAAGCAGGGCGACGACTTCCCCGTCTTCCGTCTGGGTGAAGTTCGAATAGTACTGTCCGACCGCGCGGAAGCTCGGCGGGAGGGCGAGGAAGACTGCCTCGTCGCACAGCCGCCGTAGCTGCTCCCCAACTTCGGGCGGCGCCACGGGAACCGCCAGCACGATACGCCTCACCGCGCCGCCCATGCTGAGCGCGCGCAGGGCAACGCGCATCGTCGCGCCGGTTGCGATGCCATCATCCACGACCAGCGCCGTGCGGCCCTTGAGCGCCGCTGGCGGCCGGCCGCGCAAATAGATCGCCCGGCGCCGCTCGATCTCCCCGCGCTGGCGCTCCGCCTCGCGCTCGATATAGCTGTCCGGCACGCCAAGGCCGCGAATGATGTCCTCGTTCAGCACGGTCGCGGGATGGATCCCGCCCATGACGGCGCCAACAGCGAGTTCCTGGTGACCCGGCGCGCCGATCTTGCGCACGATCAGCAGGTCGAGCGGCGCGTGCAGCACCTCGGCGATGACCGCGGCCACCGGAACGCCCCCGCGCGGCAGGGCCAGCACGACCGTATCCTCGTTCCTCAGATGCAGCAGGCGCTCGGCCAGCTGCCGGCCGGCATCGGCACGGTCATGGAACATCATGGCGTAGCTCCTGAGCGGTCGCGAGGGAGGCGAAACCGCAGCCAAAGACCGCCAGTGATCGGAGGTAGGGATTTTCCGTGCCCGTTGAGGGATTGGGCCGCCCAGCCTGCCTGCCGCACCTCCCTGCACGCAGCCACGGCGCTCCGCGCTGCGCCGCCTCCGCTCCAGGCTGGCCAGGACATCTCCAGCAGGACCGACCGCTCCGCCGGCATCCATCTCCATGGATTAACGCCAGTGCAGGCATGGAAGTTCGATGGAACAGGGATTTCCCTCGCCAAATTCACCTGCGACCCAATGGCGGCTCGGGCGTTTTGCGCGTGCGCCTCACGCGTCCGCAGAGCGAAGGAAGATCGCATGTCCAACCTGCCTGGCGATGCGCCGCTGCCGCAGTTGATCCGGGCTGCGGCGGAACCACTGCCCGAGTTAGACGACCCCGCTTTCGGGGCGCTCTTTGATCGCTTCGCGACCGCAGGCGTGGTTCTGCTCGGCGAATGCAGCCATGGCACCTCGGAGTTCTATCGCGCCCGGGCCGCCATTACCCGCCGGCTGATCGAACGGCATGGCTTCCGCATCGTGGCAGTGGAGGCCGACTGGCCCGATGCCGCGAGCCTTGACCGCCAGCTGCGTGGCCGCCCCGCCTCCACCCAGGCGGAGCCGCCCTTCACCCGCTTCCCGGTGTGGATGTGGCGCAACACCGATGTCAGCGCCTTCTTACAGTGGCTGCGGGGCTGGAATGCCGGCCGGGAGGCGAAGGAACAAGCCGGCTTCCATGGGCTCGACCTCTATAATCTTTCCGCCTCGATCGAAGCGGTGCTCGGTTATCTCGATCGCGTCGATCCCGAAGCCGCCGCTGTCGCACGGGAACGCTATGGCTGCCTCATGCCCTGGGCCGAGGAGCCGCAGGATTACGGCCGGATGGCATTGTCGCGCGGATATGCCCCATGCGAGGAAGGAGTGGCAAAGGTGCTGCGGGAATTGCTGGACAGGCGGGTGGAGTATGCCCGCCAGGGCGGCGAAAGCTTTCTCGACGCCTCAGTCAGCGCCCGGCTGGTGAAGAATGCTGAGGCCTATTATCGCGCCATGTATTATGGCGGCGCCAAAAGCTGGAACCTGCGCGACACGCATATGTTTGAGACCCTCTGCGCCCTGCTCGAAGCCGGGGGCAAGGAGGCCAGGGCCGTCGTGTGGGCGCACAATTCCCATATTGGCGACGCTTCAAGCACGGATATGGGGCAGCGCGGCGAGCTGAACATCGGCCAGCTCTGCCGCGAACGTTTCGGGACTGATGCTGCGTTGATCGGCTTCGGTACCCATACGGGCACCGTCGCCTGCGCGAGCGATTGGGGTGACCCGATGGAAGTCAAGCAAGTGAACCCGTCACGGCCTGACAGCTACGAGGCGCTGGCGCATGAATGTGCCTTGCCTCACTTCCTTCTCGACCTGCGGGAGGGCGTGCACGATTCCCTGCGGCACCGCCTGGCGGAGGAGCGCCTGGAGCGCTTCATTGGCGTGATCTATCGGCCGGAGACCGAGCGCTGGAGCCATTATGCCTCCTGCAGCCTGCCCGGGCAGTTCGACGCCTATGTCTGGTTCGACGAAACCACGGCGGTGACGCCGCTGCCGACGCCGCAGAGGGAAGGCGCGGCGGACACCTACCCCTTCGGCCTCTAAACGGCGCGCATGCCTGCCTCAGCGTCCGGCGCTGATGGATTGGTAGAAGGCGAGTTCTTCCTGGAGAGCGGAGATGACCATATCGGCGGCTTCATCGGTGAGGGCGATGCAGACGCGCCGGCGGTCGGAGCCGTGGAAGTAG
>NZ_WWDL01000005.1 GCF_009848505.1 Muricoccus harenae | reverse complement strand
GCGCTCCTCCTCCGTCAGCACTACCGCTGCCGCTTTCGGGCCACATGACATGGGCGCCTCCCATCAGAGACGCCCGACCTTACACCCCGCCCAGCATGTCAGAACACTTCTAACTCAAACCACTAGGACGTTTTCACGCCGCAATCACCCCATTCGTTGCACAGGCGCGGCAACCACCACCCCCGCGCCAAACTGACAAAAATAGATTGGGGGTCCGGGGGAAATACCTTTCCCCCGGCCTTTTCCCTGTTCAGGCGGCGAGCGCCGGATAGTCCGTGTAGCCGTGCTCGTCCCCGCCATAGAGCGTCTCGCGGTTCGGCTCCGCGAGGGGTGCGCCGGTCTTCAGGCGCTGCACCAGGTCCGGATTGGCGATGAAGGGGCGGCCGAAGGCGATGAGGTCGGCGCGGCCTTCGCGGAGCGCGGCATCGGCCATGGCGAAGTCATAGCCGTTGTTCGCGATGTAGGGGCCGCGGAAGGCCTTCCGGAGCGCGGCGAAGTCGAAGTCGGGGACGATGTCGCGCGGGCCGCCGGTCGCGCCTTCGACCATGTGGAGGAAGGCGAGGTTGAAGCGGTTCAGCTGTTCCACCGCGTATTGGAAGAGGGGCGCGGGGTTGCTGTCGCTGGCGTCGTTCGCCGGGGTCACCGGGGAGAGGCGGAGGCCGGTGCGGCTGGCGCCGATGGACTGGGTGACGGCTTCGACGACTTCGAGGAGGAAGCGGGTGCGGTTCTCGATGCTGCCGCCGTATTCATCGGTGCGCTGGTTGGTGCCGTTCCGCAGGAACTGGTCGATCAGGTAGCCATTGGCGCCGTGGATCTCCACGCCGTCGAAGCCGGCGCGGCGGGCGCAGTTCGCGGCATGGGAGAAGTCCGTGATGATCTTGTGGATCTCGCCGCGCTCCAGGGCGCGGGGCTGGGGGTGCGGCTGGAAGCCGGTTTCGGTGAAGGCCTGGCCCTTGGGGGTGATGGCCGAGGGGGCGAGCGGCGTTGCGTTGCCGGGCTGCAGCGAGGGGTGGGAGATGCGGCCGACATGCCAGAGCTGGACGACGATCTTGCCGCCCTTGGCGTGCACGGCGTCGGTCACGCGGCGCCAGCCTTCGATCTGGGCGTCGGTGTAGATGCCGGGGGTCCAGGCATAGCCCTTGGCCGTATCGGAGACCTGGGTGGCTTCGGAGATGATGAGGCCAGCGGAGGCGCGCTGGCCGTAATAGGTGGCCGCCATCGGGCGGGGGACGTCACCGGCGCCGGCGCGGCTGCGGGTGAGCGGGGCCATGACGATGCGGTTCTGCAGGTCCAGGGCGCCGATCTTGATGGGCTGGAAAAGGGGGCTGTCGGCGTTGGCGGCGGTGGGCAAGTGGCTGTTCCTTCATGGAGCCGGCGCTTCGGGCCGGGTCGTCCAGCGGTATCTGGGGGGCCGGGTGGCGGATGCAGGGGGGGAGCGTGGAGGGGCATGGCTGCCATGTGCGGGCAGCCCGGATTGGCGGGGCCGTCTCGTCGCGGGGTGTTGTCGTGGCGGTGGTCAGGAGGGCCTGGGAAGGGCTGTGGGCACGAGACTAACCTTCGGGAAACGGAGGAACGACGCGATGCATCGATATGCGACTGGCCGACGTGCGCTGCTTCTGGGCGCGGCCGCCCTGCCCTTCCTGTCGCGCGGCGCGGTCGCGGCGGAGGTCCGGGTGATGACCTCGGGCGGGCTGACCGCCGCTTATCGGGCGCTGGAGCCGGGCTTCCAGGCCTCCACGGGGCACCGGCTGCACACAGTGCAGGGGGCCTCGATGGGGGCGGCGCCGGATGCGATCCCGCAGCGGCTGGGGCGCGGGGAGCCGGCGGATGTGCTGCTGCTGGCCTCCGATGGGCTGGAGGCGCTGATCAGGGATGGAAAGGCGCAGGCGGGCAGCCGCGTGGACATCGCGCGTTCGCTGATCGGCATGGCCGTGCGGTCCGGCGCGCCGAAGCCGGATATCAGCACGGTGGATTCCTTCCGGCAGGCGCTGCTGGCGGCGCGTTCCGTCGCCTACTCGGCTAGCGCGAGCGGGGTTTATGTCGAGACGGAAATGTACAAGCGGATGGGCATCCATGACGAGATGATGCCGAAGAGCCGCCGCATCTACAGCGAGCGCGTGGGCAGCGTGGTGGCGCGCGGGGAGGCGGAGATCGGGTTCCAGCAGGTGAGCGAGTTGCTGCCGATCGAGGGGATCGATTTTGTCGGCACGATCCCGGAGGGGGTGCAGCAGGCGACGATCTTCTGCGCGGGACTTGCGACGGGGGCGCGGGAGCCGGAGGCGGCGCGGGCGCTGATCCGCTACCTGGCCTCGGCGGAGGCGGCGCCGGTGCTGGTGCGAACGGGGCTGGAGCCGATCGCCGGCCGCACAGGGGGCTGAGAACAGGGGGCTGTGAGCGGAAGCTGAGCAGGCGGCTCAGTGCCTCAGCACGGCGCCCTGGCTAGCTGGGCGCGCCGTGGTGGTTCCCGGGGCGGGGGCGGGTCCGGCGGAAGGCCGGGAGGAACGACCTCCCGGGCCATGTCAGTCCGGCTTGCTGCTTTCGGGCTTTTCGGCCGGCGGGGGTGGCGTGGTTTCGCGCGCCGGGGCCTCGGCGGGTGGAGCCGCGGGAGGCGGCGTGGTCTCGCGGGATGGCACCACGGCCGGCGGTGCGGGCGGCGGTGGCGTCGTCTCGCGGGGTGGGGCGGCGGCGGGCGGAGCGGCTGGGGGCGGCGTCGTCTCGCGGGGTGGGGCGGCGGCCGGCGGGGCGGCGGGGGGTGGCGTGGTCTCGCGGGATGGCGTCGCGGCCGGCGGCGCGGTTTCACGCGGGGTTGCGGGTTCGGGGCGGGGGGCGCCGGCGGGCATCACGACGATGGAGACGCTGCGGGCCGTGGTGTTGCCGGTGGTGCGGCTGAAGCCGGCGACGCGGGCCTCGGAGCGGAGGCGAGATTCGGGAAGGCCGGCGGCCCGCAGGGCCTCGCGCACCGCGCGGGCGCGGCGGGCGGCGAGCTGGACGCTGGTCTGCTGGCCGCCCTCCCGGAGGGCATGGCCGAGGATGCAGGCATTGCGGTCGGGGTCACGCTTCAGCAGGCGGATGGCGGCGTCGAGATTGGCGCGGGCGGCGTCGGTGAGGCGGTCGCGGCCTGCGGCGAAGGGGATGGCGAAGACATCGTCCTCCAGCTCCTCGGCGCCGATGCAGTTGAAGCTCTGCGCGGGGCGGTTGGGGGGCTGGGCGAGGGCTGGGGCGGCGAAGGCGAGGGTGAGAAGGAAGGCGGCGCGGAAGGGGATCATGCGGTGGCCAGGGCTCCGGCGCCGGTGAGGCGGTTCAGCAGGGAATCGGCGTCGACGGCGGGATGGGCGGCGCGCAGGGCGGGGGCGTCGACCTCGCGGCGGGCGAAGAGCCAGAGGGCGGCTTCGGCCTCGGGCGGGGTGAGGGGGACGCTGGCGGATTCGGTGCGCAGCACCCAGTCGGCGCCGCGGCGGACAGGGCGGGCGCCGGGGATGAGGATGCGGAAGCTGGTGGCCGTGGCTTCGGGGGCGGAGGCGGGGGCCTCGGTGCCAGCTTCGAGGCCGCGGGCGGCCAGGAGGTGGTTGCCGCCGCGGGGGTAGCGGGCCTCGGCGACATGGCGGGCGAGGACCTGCAGCACCTGCGGGTCGCGGGCGAGTTCCGCCAGGCGCTGGCCGAGCTGGGCGGCGCGGCTGGTGAGGGCGAACTGGGCTGCCGGGGTGCCGTCCTGCCGCGGCAGGGGCTGGCGGAACATGGGGTCCTGGATGGCGCGCTCTGCCAGCATGTTGGCGAGGTCCAGCCCGATCGGGGCGTGGACGCCATAGGCGACATGGACCGAGGCGGGGCCCTCGGCCAGGGCGTCGTGATACCAGCCGCGCGGCAGGTAGAGGAGGTCGCCGGCCTTCAGCAGGACCTTTTCGCGCAGCGTGCCGCGGGCGCGTTCGTGATGGGCCTGGCCGAGGCTGCGGAAGGCGGGGTGGGGAATCGGGTACTCGGCGCGGCCGGACCAGATGTTCCAGGTCTTCTCGCCCTCGACCTGCACGGCCCAGACGTCATGCGTGTCGAAATGGGTGGGGAAGGCCTTATGGGCCTGGAAGGAGACGTAGACATTCGCCTGGGCACGGCCGAGGCCGGCGCCTTCCAGGGCTTCGGAGACGCTGGCCAGGCCGGGGGTGAGGCTGTCCACGTCGTTGAGGACGAGGGAGGCGCCCCTGGCGACCCATTCGCGCAGGCGGTTGGCGTCGGGCTGCAGGACCGGCGTGTTGTCCCGGCTGGTGGCGCGGATGCAATAGGCCTCGGCCGGGACCGGCTGGGCGTCCATCTGCAGCTTGAGGGACTGGCTGGACCAGATGTGGGTCTGGTTCAGCAGCCGGTCGATTCCCGACCAGGAGAGGACCCGGGCGAACTTCGCCGCGCCGCCCTTGATGTGGAGCGGCTGCTTGTCGTGGAACTCGGCGAAGAACCGGGCTTGGTCCATCGGGGCGAGCAGGTCGTCGAGGGTGTAGGCCATGGCGGGGGGAAGGTAGGCGGAACGGGGTTGGGCGGCCAGGGGATCGCCCCGCGCGGGGCGGAAGCGTGACATTTCGGTCCGCAGGCGGTCCGGCATGCCGCACCGCTTGCGCCGGGGGCGGTGCGCCCCGATCCTGGCGGGAGAATGCCACGGACCTGAGATCCACGCCCGCCGATCCAGCCTGCCGCAGGGTGGCCGGGGCGGGCGACCGGAGGAGACACCGATGCCCGACGACCTGCCGCCCGCCGCACGCCCCACCGGAGCGGAGGGGATGCGCGAGGCGCTGCTGACGGAGGCCGGGGCGGCGCTGTCGCGCATGGCCCCTGCCCTGCCCGAGGCGGCGCATGCGCTGCTGCGCGGGTTGGGAGTGGCGATTCCGCTGGATGAGCTGGCCGGGATGGCGCCGGAGGCCTTGGCGGCGGATGCGGCCTCGCTGTTCTCGGTGGCCGGGATTCGCCGGCGGGGGGAGCTGGCGCTGCGGCTGACGCCGCCTTCCGGCGGCGGGGCGGTGGCGGAGATCGTGACCGACGACATGCCTTTCCTGGTGGACAGCGCCCTGGCCGCGCTGTCGCTTTCCGGGCGCAGCGTGCGGCGGCTGCTGCATCCGATCATGGCGGTGCGGCGGGATGCGGCGGGGCAGGTGGAATCGATCGGGCCGGCGGGCTCGGGCGGGCCGCATGAAAGCCTGATGCGGATCGAGATCGCGCCGCCCGGCGGCGGGCGCGGGGCGGTGGCGGGCAGTTCCGCCGATCTGCCGGCGCTGGAGGCGGCGCTGCGCCGGGCGATGGAGGAGGTGCGGCTGGCGGTCGGCGATTTCGGGCCGATGCTGGAGCGGCTGCGCCAGGCGGAGGTGGAGCTGGCCGGGGCGCCGGAGGGGAAGGAGGCGATCGCCTTCCTGCGCTGGCTGGCGGAGGATAATTTCGTCCTGCTCGGGCATCGCGTGCTGCGCTTCCCCGAGGGCGGGGCGATCACGGCCGAGGACGGGCTGGGGCTGTTGCGCGACGAATCGGTGGTGGTGTTCGATGCGCTGCGCGACCGCGACGCGGTGCCGGCGGCGGTGCGCGAATCGCTGACGCAGCCGGTGGCGCTGGCGGTGGCGAAGGGGAACCTGCGGCTGCGCGTGCACCGGCCGAGCCATGCGGATGTGGTGGCCACGCGCATTTTCTCGGCCGATGGCCGGGTGGTGGGGCTGCGCCTGTTCATGGGGCTGTTCGCGGCCACCGCCTATAACCGCAGCCCGCGCGCCATTCCCTGGCTGGGGCCGAAGGTGCGGCGGGTGCTGGAGGCGTCCGGCGCGCCGCCGGGCAGCCATGACGAGCGGGCCTTCCAGTCGATCCTGGATACCTGGCCGCGTGACGAACTGTTCCAGGCGGAGGAGGCGGAGCTTCTGGAGGGGGCGCGGCGGGCGCTGGACCTGACGATCCGGCCGCACCCGGCGCTGGTGGTGCGGCGGGACCGCTTCGGGCGCTTCGTCTCGGCCATTGCCTGGCTGCCACGGGAGAACTTTGACACGCAGCTGCGCGAGCGCGTGGGGCGGCTGCTGGTGGCGGCCTTCGGCGGGCGGCTCTCGGCCTTCTACATCGCGATCGGGGACACGCCGCTGGCGCGGGTGCATTACGTGATCGGGACCGATCCGGCGGTGGTGCCGGCGGTGGACCTGGCGGCGCTGGAGGCGGCGGTGGCGCGGGCCGCGCGGGGCTTCCCCGAGGCGGTGGCGCAGGCGCTGGCGGAGGAGGCCGGCGAGGCCGAGGGGGCGCGGCTGGCCGCGCGCTGGGCGGATGCCTTCCCCGCCGCCTATCCGGAGGCGATGACGGCGGCGCAGGCGGTGGCCGACCTGCGGCTGGCCGAGCAGGCACTGGCGGCGCGGCGGCCCATCGCGGCGGTGTCGCGCATTCCGGGCGAGGGGGCACGGCGGCTGATGCTGCGCCTGGCGAGCCCCGGCGGGCCGCTGCCGCTGGCCGATGCCCTGCCCTTGTTCGAGAGCCTGGACCTGCGCGCGATCGAGGAGCAGCCCTGGCGGCTGTGCCCGGCGGGCGGCGACACGGTGGTGCTGCATGTGTTCACGCTGGAGGCGGGAACGGAGGCGGCGGAGGACCGGTTCGACGAGCTGCTGGATACGCTCTCCGCCCTGCTTGAGGGACGCGCGGAGGCGGATGGGTTCAACCGGCTGGCGCTGCGCGCGGGGATCACCTGGCGCGAGGCCTGGCTGCTGCGCGCGATCTTCCGCTGGTGCAAGCAGGTGGGATTCGCCTTCTCGCAGCCGGCGGTCGAGGGCGCGCTGGCGGCGAATCCGGACGCGGCGCGGATTCTCGTCGCGCTGTTCAATGCGCGATTCGATCCGGATGCGGTGGATCGCGAGGCCGCCGAGGCGCGCGCGGCCGCCGAATGGGCGGCGCTGATCGAAGGCGTGGCCGACCCGGATACGGACCGCATCCTGTCGCGGCTGCGCACGGCGCTGGATGCGGTGCTGCGCACGAACTACTTCCAGGGGAAGGACTACCTCTCGCTGAAGATCGAGAGCGCGCGGGCGGGGGAAATGCCGGACCCGCGCCCGTGGCGCGAGATCTTCGTCTCCGCGATGCATATGGAGGGATGCCATCTGCGCGCCGGGCCCGTCGCGCGCGGCGGCATCCGCTGGTCCGACCGGCGGGAGGATTTCCGCACCGAGATCCTTGGGCTGATGAAGGCGCAGCGACTGAAGAACGTGATCATCGTGCCGACCGGCGCGAAGGGCGGGTTCATCCTGAAGGGGGTGGTGCCGGCGCCTTCGGATCGCGAGGCCTTCATGGCGGCGGGCGTCGCGGCGTACCGGACGCTGATCCGCGCGATGCTGGACGTGACGGACAACTACGCGGCGGATGGTTCCGTGGTGCCGCCGCCGCGCGTCATGCGGCGGGACGGGGATGATCCCTACATCGTCGCCGCTGCCGACAAGGGAACGGCGACCTTCTCCGACGTCGCGAATTCGCTGTCCGAGGAATACGGCTTCTGGCTCGGGGATGCCTTCGCCTCGGGCGGTTCCGCCGGTTACGACCACAAGGGGATGGGCATCACCGCCAAGGGCGCCTGGGTGATGGTGGCGCGGCATTTCGCCGAGCAGGGGCTGGATATCCAGGCCGATCCCTTCACCTGCGTGGGCGTGGGCGACATGTCGGGCGACGTGTTCGGCAATGGGCTGCTGATCTCGCGCAAGACGCGGCTGGTGGCGGCCTTCGATCACCGGCACATCTTCATCGATCCGAATCCCGATCCGGAGAGCTCCTTCGAGGAACGGAAGCGGCTGTTCGAGATGCCGCGTTCTTCCTGGGCGGATTACGACGTGCGGCTGGTGAGCGAGGGCGGGGGCGTGTTCCCGCGCAATGCGAAGTTCATCCCGCTGTCGCCGCAGGCGCGCGCGCTGCTGGAGATCAAGGAGGAGCGCCCGGAGCCGGCGGCGGTGATGCGCGCGATCCTGAAGGCGAAGGTGGACCTGCTCTATTTCGGCGGCATCGGGACCTATGTGAAGGCGAGCACGGAGAGCCAGGCGGAGGCGGGCGACCGGGCGAATGACGCGTTGCGCGTGGATGGGCAGGAGATCCGGGCGCGGGTGATCGGCGAGGGCGCTAATCTCGCGGTAACGCAGGCGGGGCGGATCGAGGCGGCGCGCATGGGCGTCGCGCTCAACACGGATGCGCTGGACAATTCGGCGGGGGTGAGCACCTCGGACCATGAGGTGAACATCAAGATCCTGCTGGCGGATGCCGAGCGGGGCGGCGGGCTGACGCGGCGGCAGCGGGATGAGCTGCTGGAATCCATGACCGACGAGGTGGCGTCGCTCGTGCTGGCGGATAACGCGGCGCAGTTCGCGGCCGTGTCTCTGGAGCAGACCTCGGGGGCGGAGGCGCTGCCGGCGCAGGCGGCGCTGATGGTGCGGCTGGAGGCGGAGGGGCTGCTGGACCGCGCGGTGCTGGGGCTGCCTTCGGCCGCGCGCATGGCGGAGCGGATCGGGCAGGCGGATGCGCTGACGCGGCCGGAGATCGCCGCGCTGCTGCCCGTTGCGAAGCTGTGGCTGACGGATGCGGTGGAGGAGAGCGAGTTGCCGGATGATCCGGCCTTCCTGCCGTTGCTGCGCGGGTATTTCCCGACGGCCCTGCAGGAGCGCTTTCCCGAGTTGATCGAGCGGCATCGGCTGCGGCGGAACCTGGTGGCGACGATGCTGGCGAACATGGCGGCGAACCGCATCGGCCCGGCCGGGCTGGCCCGGCTGGCGGGCGAGGGGGATGCCGCTTCGGTGGTGCGGGCGGCCTGGCTTGCGGACCGGTTGTTCGGGATCGGGGCGGCGGCGGATTCCCTCGATGCGGCGGTGCTGACGCCGGAGGCGCGGCGGACGGCGCTGCTGGTGCTGCGGCGGCTGCATGAGGAGGCGGCGCGGGCGCTGCTGGGCGATGCGACGCCGCTGGCCGAGGCAGAGGCGCTGCTGCGGCCCGGGGTGAGCGCGCTGATCGCCGCGATGCCCGTGCCGGCCGGGGGCATGTTGCCCGAGGGCGCGGCGCGGCTGGTGGGGGGTGCGTCCTCGCTTTCGGCCGCGATCGGGATCGTGCGGCTGGCCGCGGGCGCGGGGGTGACGCCGGCCGAGGCGGCGGCGGCCTGGGATGCCGCGGGGCGGGATTTCGGGCTGGAGGCCTTGCGCGGGGCCGCGCAGGCCGCGCCGGCACCGGGGGCCTTCGGGCCGCGGGCTAAGGCGGCGCTGCTCGAGGATCTGGCGGCGTTGCAGACGCGGATCGCCGCGGCCGCGCTGGCCGGACAGGTGGTGCGGCCGCCGGAGGATGCCGTGCGGGTCGCGCGCGAGGCCGCGGGGCTGGGCGAACTTTCCGCCGTGTCGGTGGCGCTGCGGGCGCTGCAGCGCGCATGACTTTGCGGGCGCACATCCAGTTCGAAGAAAAAGATGGGGGCCCGGGGGAATTCCTTTCCCCGGCCTTCGCTTGAACCGCAAGGAGTTCGCCTGGGCGTTCTATGACTGGGCAAACAGCGCGTTTCCCGCCGTGGTGACGACCTTCGTCATTGCCACCTGGTTCTCCCAGGCCGTGGCGCCCGATCCGGTGGCCGGGCAGGCCATGTGGGGATGGATGCAGACGGCCGCGGGGATCGCGGTCGCGCTGCTGTCGCCGGTGCTGGGCGCCGTGGCGGATGCGGGCGGGCGGCGGCGGCTGATGCTGGCGCTGTGTACGCTGGGGACGGCGGTTTTCACCGCGGCGCTGTGGTTCGCGCGGCCGGAGGAGGCCTGGGCGCTTTACGCGCTGGGCTGCGTCGGGCTGGCGACGGTGGCCTTCGAGGTGGGGACGGTCTTCTACAACTCGATGTTGCCGGATGTGGCGCGGCCGGAGCGGATAGGGCGGGTTTCCGGCCTGGCCTGGGGGCTGGGCTATGCCGGCGGGCTGGTTTGCCTCGTGCTGTGCCTGTTCGGGCTGATCCGGCCGGATCCAGGGTTGTTCGGGCTGGACCATGCCTCGGGCGGGCCGGTGCGGGCAACGGCGGTGATGGTGGGGCTTTGGCTGCTGGCCTTCGGCTGGCCGGTGCTGGTGGCGATGCCCGATCCTGCGGGCGCGCGGCTGGGATGGGGGGCTTCGGCGCGGAAGGGGCTGCGGGAGCTGGGCGGCGTGCTGAGCGGCTTGCGCATGCGGCCCGACATGCTGCGCTTCCTGGTGGCACGGATGTTCTACACGGATGGGCTGAACACGCTGTTTGCCTTCGGCGCCATCTTCGCGGCCGGGGTGCATGGGTTGAGCTTCCAGCAGGTGCTGCTGTTCGGCATCGCGATGAATGTCTCGGCCGGGCTGGGGGCGGCGCTGGGCGGGATGGTGGAGGATCGCGTCGGGTCGAAGCGCATGGTGTTGGTGGCGTTGTTCGCGATGTCCGTGCTCGGGTTGGCGCTGGTGGTGGTGGAGAGCGCGGCGCTGTTCTGGGGGCTGGCGCTGGTGCTGGGGCTGTTCTTCGGCCCGGCGCAGGCGGCATCCCGCACGATGATGGCGCGGCTGGCGCCGCCGGGGGAGATCGCAGCGCATTTCGGCCTGTTCGCGCTGTCCGGCCGGATCACCGGATTCGTCGGGCCTGCGGTGCTGGCGGCGGTGACGCAGGCAAGCGGCAGCCAGCGCCTGGGGATGGCGACGACGGCCGCCTTCATGGCCGCGGGGGCAGTGCTGCTGATCGGGGTGCGGGAAGCGCGGCGCGACGCGTGAGGCGCCGCGCGCCTGGAACGTCAGTAGGGGCGGCGGGCGGACAAGACGAGCGGCGCGACCGAGAGGCGGATTTCCGAAACGAGGGCGCCGATGGCCAGCCCGCCGGCGGGCGTCACCCGGACTTCCGTGCCGGAGGCGAGATGGTTTCCGGCGCGCAGCTTCACGCTTGCGCATTGCTCCGACTGCATTGTCCCGGCCACGCCGCACCTTCCTCGAATGATCGTGTCCCTGTTGGCGCGGCCGGCAGGGTGCGGAAGATGACCGCACTGTAACGCGGGGGCGGCGTGTTGGTGGCAGCGCGCAGTCGGGCCTTTCGTCCGCTGTGTCGGGCGGTCTATGCTTCTTTTCAGGGAAAACGGATCAAGGAGTTGGACGATGGGCAATATCCCGCGTCGAGGCGTATTCGCTGCAGGGCTTGCGCTGGCGGCACCGCGTATCGCGCTGGCTCAGGAAAGCCAGCAGCTGGCTATCGCGACCGGCACCACGGGCGGCGTGTATTATCCGCTCGGCGGCGCGCTGGCGAACCTCATTTCGCGGCAGCTTCCGGGGGTGTCCTCGACCGTTGAGGTGACGGGCGGGTCGGTGGCGAACCTGCAACTGCTCGGCGCCGGCCGCGTGGCGATGGTGTTCACGCAGGTTGATGCGGCAGTGGATGCGGTGAAGGGCAATGAGCGCTTCCGCGGGCGTCCGGTGCCGGCGCGGGCGATCGCCGTGATCTACACCAACCGCATGCAGGTGGTGACGACGGTGGCCACCGGGATCAAGAGCATTCCCGACATGAGGGGCAAGCGCGTGTCCACCGGTGCGCCTGGTTCGGCGACGGAAGTGATGGCGCTGCGGCTGATCGAGGCCGCCGGGCTGGATCCGGCGAAGGATTTCCGGGCGCGCGAGCGGCTTTCGCCGGCGGAATCCACCAATGCGGTCAAGGACGGGAAGATCGACGCGTATTTCTTCGTCTCCGGCGTGCCGACGAGCGCGGTGACGGACCTTGCGGCGAGCCCAGGCGTGCAGATCCAGATGGTGGATCATGACCAGTACACCGCGAAGATCGTGGAGAAGTACGGGCCGGTCTATTTCAACGAGGTGATCCCGAAGGGGACCTATCCGGGGCAAGAGACGGATAACAAGCAGATGTCGGTAGCGAATGTGATCGCAGTTCGCGAGGACATGCCGGCGGAGATGGTGACGAAGCTGCTGCGCATCACCTGGGACGGCCGCGAGGATCTGGCGCGCACCCATGCGGAGGCGCGGAACTTCAAGCTGGAAGGGCAGAAGACGGCGGCGGCGGGGATTCCCTGGCATCCGGCGGCGGAAGCCTTCTGGCAGGCGGCCGGGGCGAAGCTCGCCTGATGCGGCGCGAGGAGGTGGCGGTTCCCGCTGACGGGCCGCCCGGTGCCGCGCCTGGTTTGGGTGCGGGGCTTCCGCCGGAGGTGGCGCCTGGTTCGCTGGACGCCGCCACCACCGCGCGCGTGGAGGCGTTGATCGAGGAGGAGGAGGGGGCGCAGCACCGCTTCCGGGGCGTGCTCGCCTGGATTGGGACGGCGATCGCACTTGCGATGAGCCTGTTCCACCTTTGGGCGGCCTGGGACATCGTGCCGACGACCACGCTGCGCTTCGTGCATGTGGGCTTCGCGCTGGTGCTGGGCTTCTATCTGTTCCCCGCCTCGCGGCGGTTCCGGCACCGGTTCATGGCCTGGGATGCGGTGCTGATCGCGGCGGGGCTGTATTGCACCTGGTACCTGATCTCGGGTGGCGACGACCTGCAGGATCGGATGATCTTTCCGGAGCCGATGGACATCGCCGTCGGCTGGATGATGGTCGCGCTGGTGCTGGAGGTGACGCGGCGGACGACGGGATGGATCATGCCCTTCGTGGCGGTTGTGTTCGTCATCTATGCCTTCTTCGGGAATTACCTACCCTCGCCCTGGACGCATCAGGGTTATGATTCCGAGCGGCTGATCCCGCATCTGGCGGTGGGGCTGGACGGCATCTTCGGCACGGCGGTGGATGTCTCGGCCACGCTGATCATCCTGTTCACCATCTATGGCGCGATCCTGCAGATGAGCGGGGCGGGGAAGTTCTTCGTGGACTTCTCCTTCTCGGTGATGGGCGGCAAGGCATCCTCCGCGGGGCGGACGGTGGTGCTGTCCTCCTTCCTGCTCGGAGGCCCCTCGGGTTCGGGGGTCGCGACGACCGTGACGCTGGGCACCGTCGCCTGGCCGATGATGAGGAAGGTGGGCTACAGGGCGGCCGATGCGGGCGGGTTGCTGGCGGCGGGCGGGCTGGGCGCGATCATCTCGCCGCCTGTGCTCGGGGCCGCGGCCTTCCTGATCGCCGAGTACCTGAAGATCGGCTATCTCGACGTGCTGCGCATGGCGGTGATCCCCACCTGCCTCTACTACGCCTCGCTGCTGTTCATGGTGGAACTGGACCAGCGGCGGCTCGGCGCCGCGGGCGAGGCGGCGGAGGCGGTGGAATCGACGCCGGCGCGGGAGCTGGTGCGGAAATACGGGTTCCACTTCTCTTCGCTCATCGCGATCGTGGTGTTCATGGTGCTGGGCTACAGCTCCACCCTCGCGGTGCTCTATGCGATGGGCGTCGCGGTGGTGCTGTCCTTCCTGCGGCGGGACACCTCCCTCTATCCGCGCAAGCTGGTGAATGCGCTGGCTTCGGGCGCGGTCCAGGCGGTGGGCATCGCGGCGACCTGCGCCTGCGCGGGCATCATCGTCGGCGTGATCACGCTGACGGGGCTGGGATTGAAGTTCTCCGACATCGCGATCCAGGCGGCAAATGGATCGGTGCTGGGGACGGCGCTGTTCACGGCGCTCATCGTGTGGATCGTCGGCTTGGCGGTGCCGGTGACGGCCAGCTACATCATCTGCGCGGTGGTCGCGGCGCCGGCGCTGACGAAGCTCGGCGTGCCGGATTACGCGGCGCATATGTTCGTCTTCTACTACGCGGTGCTGAGCGAGGTTTCGCCGCCGACGGCGCTCTCGCCCTTCGCGGCCGCCGCGATCACGGGGGCGGGGCCGTATTCGACGACTCTGCAGGCGTGGAAATACACGCTGCCTGCCTTCGTGCTGCCCTTTGTCTTCGTGACCGATCCGGAAGGCGTGGGGCTGCTGCTCTCGCTGACGCCGGAAATGACCTGGCTGGACGTGGCCTGGCAGGTGGCGCTGGCGACGGCCGGGCTCGCGGCGCTTGCGGCGGCTTGCCAGGGGTACTTCCTGCGGGCGCTGAACGTCTTCGAGCGCATCGGCTTCGTCCTCGCGGGGCTGCTGCTGGTGTTCCCGGCGCTGCTGGAAGGCATCGTGCCCTGGCTGCCGGCGCCGCACTGGATCGGCATGGCGCTGGCGGCGGCCTTGATGGCTTTGCAGGGGCGCGGACGGGTGATGGCGTAGCGGGGGCGCCGGAGGCTCTGCCTCCGGACCTCCACCGGGGTGGCGGCGGCCACCCCGGACCCCATGCCGGGTTTCGCGGCGCGGAGCGGAACAGGATGCGCCGATAACATATGGCAGGCCGGTAATCCTTCCTGTAGTGCAACGATAGTTGCCGGGCGGCAGCGCAGCCCATTGCAGGAACTCCGGGATTGAACGGGACGCCGATGGCTGCGGTTCTGATCGTCGGGGCGGGGCCTGTCGGCCTCACCCTTGCCGCCGAGCTTGCGCGGCACGGAACGCGCTGCCGCATCATCGACCGGCTACCGCAGCCCTCCCCCTTTTGCCGGGCCATCGGGGTAACGCCCCGCACCCTGGAGGTGTGGGAGGACATGGGCGTCGCCCGGGAGATGATTGATGCCGGGCTCTGGATCCGGGGGCTCCGCTCGGTCGTCCAGGGGCGGCCGGCGGCGGATACTGTCCTGGATTATTCCTTCCTGCCCTATTCCCATCTCGGGCTGCCGCAATACGAGACGGAGCGCGTGCTCGCGCGGCATCTCGGCCGGCATGGCATCGCAGTCGAACGCGGTGTCGCGCTTACGGGGCTGAGCCAGGACGAGCAGTGCGTCTCGGTCCGGATCGCCCGGGCGGACGGGCCGGAGGAGCAGGCGGCGTTCCGCTACGTCATCGGCTGCGACGGGGCGCATAGCAGCGTGCGCCACGCGCTCGGCATCGGGTTCGAGGGCGATGCCATGCCGATGACCTTCATGCTCGGCGATGTGCGGATCGGCTGGGACCTGCCCTATGGGATGACGCTCCGGGCCTTGCGGCTGAACGAGGGCGCGGCGCCCGACCTGTTCGTCGCGGTGCCGCTACCGGAGCAAGGCCGGTATCGCGTCTCGATGATCGCGCCGCCGGCCCTGGTGCCGACGGGCAGCACGGGGCATGGCATTCAGTCGGAGGCTCAGGGGCCAGATCTGCGGCATCTGCAGGCGGTGGCGGATGACCTGTTGCCGGACCGGCCGGCGCTGTCCGACCTGCGCTGGTCCTCCATCTTCCGCATCAGCATGCGCCTGGCGGAGCGGTACCGGACCGGCCGTGTCTTCATCGCGGGGGATGCGGCGCATATCCATCCGCCCACGGGCGGGCAGGGCATGAACACCGGCATCCAGGATGCGTACAACCTGGCCTGGAAGCTTGCCCTGGTGCTCGACGGTGCCGCGCCCGAGGGCCTGCTGGACAGCTATGAGGCCGAGCGGCGGCCGGTGGGCGCGGAGGTCGTCGCGCGTACCCGGGCGGCGTCCGAGGGCTATGGCCGGGAGGCCGGCGGCCAGCCGGACCGGCTGCAGGACACGCAGATTCCCATCTCCTACCGGGGAACGGGCTGGGTTCGCGACGATAGCGGCGATGCGCTGCTGGCAGCGGGCGACCGCGCACCGGACGCCGACGGGCTGCGGCGCCAGGGGATCGGCTTTCCGCTGCGGCTGTTCGACATGCTGCGGGGTCCGGAGCATGTGCTCATCGCCTATCTTCCCGGTCTCGCACCGGGTGGGCTGGACGAGCTGGCGGGTTTCGCGCGGGAGCTCGGGTCCTGGTCCGGCGGGCGACTGCGGTCCGTGGCTGTCACGGATCGGCCGGATGCGAAGGACCGGCCGGGCCTCGCGGTGTTGCATGACGCGGAAGGCAGTTTTGCCGGGGCCTTTGGCGGGCAGGCGGGGTGCTTCCTCGTGCGGCCGGATGGGCATCTGGGCTGGCGCGGGGGGTTATGGCGGGATGCGGGTTTGCGCGCCCATCTCGGCGGCCTGTTCCTGCCGGCCGGGCAGAAGCCGTTCCCAGGCAGGGCTGCCCCATGAACATCATCGCCAGCTTCGCGCCCTTCATCCTGTTCGCGGTGCTGCTTCATCTCGGCTTCGTGCAGGCGGCGCTCTGGGCGGGTGCCGCCACGGCCTGCGGTTTGATCCTGCGGGACCGGCTGATGCGCGGCCGGTCGGTGAAGGTGCTGGAGGTGGAGACGGCGGTGCTCTTCGCCGGACTTGCGGCCTATACCGCGCTGACCGGGCAGGACTGGACCATCCCGATGGTGCGGCTGGTCGTCGATGGGGGGCTGCTTCTGATCGTGCTGTTCTCGGTGGCGATCGGGCTTCCCTTCACGCTGCAATATGCGCGGGAGGACACGCCGCCCGAAATCTGGGCGCGGCCGGAATTCATCGATGCCAATCGCCGGATCACCCTGGCCTGGGCCGGCGCCTTCGCGGTGCTGACGGCCGCGGATGCGATGATGGCCTTCATGCCCCAGATCCCGCATTGGATCGGCGTGCTGCTCACGGTGGCCGCGCTGTATGGCGCCGTCCAATACACCAGGACCGCCTCCGCCGGCCGCCCCGCCTGATTCTTTCCCCTGCGGGGTCCGGGGTGGCCGCCGCCACCCCGGTGGGGTCCAGGAGCAAAGCCCCTGGGCCGCCTCACATCACGGTCGGCGGCATTCCTCCCGGCCCAGGCCCGATCGGCGGGATATCCGGCCCGATCGGGTCATTGTCCGGGCTGATCGGGTTGTCCGGCGGGATTTCGGGACCGGGCGCCGGCGGCGGGGAGATCGGCTCGGGCACGGGGTTTTCCGGGCCGGGGGCCGGGCCGGGCGCGGGGGACGGGTTGGGGGGCTGGATCTCGGGGGTGTCGGACATGGCCGGGTCTCCTCTGGGAATGGGATGAACGCCCAGAGACCCCGGTTGTTGGGGATGGGCCTCGACTCGGCTGGCGGGCGCGGTTAAGGCGCCGGGCCATGGCCCTTGCTCCGTTGGACGGCGTGCTGGATCGCCTGCCGGAAACGCGCCGGCCGCGGTTGTGGCTTTCCCTGCTCTGTCTGCTGATGTGGGCGCCCGGGCTGTTCTCGCTGCCGGCGGGGGACCGGGACGAGGCGCGTTTCGCGCAGGCCAGCCGGCAGATGGTGGAAAGCGGGGATTATGTCCGCATCCGCAATGGAGAGGTGGAGCGGAACAAGAAGCCGGTCGGGATCCATTGGGCGCAGGCGGGGATCGTCCACACGCTGGAAGCCGTGGGGCTGCCGGCGCGGGGGTGGATCGGGAGCTACCGACTGGCCTCGGCGCTGGGCGCCTGGCTGGCGGTGCTGGCGACCTTTTCGCTGGGGCGGGCGCTGGTGGGACGGCGGGCCGCCTTCCTGGCGGCGGCGATGCTGTCGGCGACGCTGCTGTTGGTGGTCGAGACGCATATCGCCAAGACGGATGCGGCGCTGCTAGCGAGCGTTGTGGCGGCCATGGGGTTGATGGGGCGGGCCTATCTGGCGCCTGGGACCTTCACGGCGCGGGCCGCGCTGGGCTTCTGGCTGGCGCTGGGGGCGGGGGTGCTGCTCAAGGGGCCGATCGCGCCGATGGTGCCGCTGCTGGCCGGGCTGACCCTGTATGGGGTGGATCGCGGGTGGCGGAACGGGGCGCCCTGGCTGCGCGTGCTGCGGCCCGGCTGGGGCGTGCCGCTGATGCTGGCCTGTTCGCTGCCCTGGCTGGTGGCGATCGGGATCGCGACCGAGGGGCGGTTCTTCGCCCAGGCGCTGGGCGACGACATGCTGAACAAGGTTGGCTCGGGCGAGGAGGCGCATTGGGGGCCGCCCGGCTATTACGTGCTGACCTTCGGGATCGCGGCCTTTCCGGGGGCCTTCCTGGTGCTGCGGGGGCTGCCCGGGGCCTGGGCGGCGCGGATGCGGCCCGGAACACGCTTCCTGCTGGCCTGGGCGGCGCCGACCTGGCTGCTGTTCGAGGCGGTGGCGACGAAGCTGCCGCATTACGTGCTGCCGGCCTGGCCGGCGCTGTTCCTGCTGGGCGCGGCCTGGGCCTGCGATCCGCTGCGGCGGGTGGGGCCGCGCTGGCTCGGGTGGCTGGGCTGGGCTGCGCTGTTCGGCACTGGGATCGGGCTGGCGGCTGCGGCTGTGGCACTGCCGGTGGTGGCGGATGGGCGGGTTTCCCCGGTCGGGCTGCTGGCGGTGCCGGTAGTGGGGGTGCTGCTCTGGGCCGTGTGGCGTGCGGCGCGGATCGGGGAATGGGCGCGGGCCGGGCTGGTGGCCGTGCTGCTGGCCGTGCCGCTGTACTGGGTGGTGCTGGGCGGCGTGCTGCCGCATCTGGTGGCGCCCTGGGTCTCGCCGCGCATCGCCGCGCTGGTGGCGGCCGAGGGGGTTCCGGCGGAGCGCTTCGGGATCGCGGGTTTCCATGAGCCCTCCGTTGTGTTCGAGGTGGGGACGGCGACGCGGCTGCTGACCAATGGGGCGGAGGCCGCGCGCTTCCTGGCCGGGGCACCGGACCGGGTGGTGGCCGTGGAGGGGCGCGAGGTAGCGCGGTTCCAGGGCGAGGCCGACATGCTCGGGCTTCGGGCGCGGGCGGTGGGCCGCACCGAAGGCTTCAACTATGTTCGCGGGCGGCGCGTCGCCGTCACCTTGTTCCGGGCTTCCTGACACCATGCTCCAGATGATCGCCGATGTGATGGCGGCCACCGGCACCTTCGGCATCTTCCTGCTGATGCTGGCGGAGAATATTTTCCCGCCTATTCCCTCCGAGGCGATCATGCCCGTGGCGGGCTTCGCCGCCGCGCAGGGGCAGCTGGATCCGCTGGCGGTGTTCCTGGCGGGAACTGCGGGCGCCGTGCTGGGCAATGCGGCCTGGTACGAGCTGGCACGGGCCGTGGGGCAGGAGCGGATCGAGCGGCTGGCGGACCGGTTCGGGCGCTATGTCGGCGTGATCGGGGAGGATGTGCGTGAGGCGGCGGATGTGCTGCGGCGCTGGGGGAGCTGGGCGGTTTTCCTGTGCCGCTTCCTGCCGGGGCCGCGCACGCTGATCTCGGTGCCGGCCGGAATCGTGCGGATGAACCGCTGGATCTTCTATGTGGCGACGAGTGTCGGCACGGCGGGTTGGACCGCCTTCCTGATGGCCGCCGGCTGGTGGCTGGAAGGGCAGTGGGAGGCGATCAACCACTGGATGGAGCCGCTGGCGATCGCGGTCGTGGCGGCGGTGCTGCTGATCTATGTGTGGCACCTGTGGCGGACGCGGCACCGGTGGCGCCGGGGTGCGCGGCTTCCCGAGGTGGGCGACCGCTAGGCCTTGCCACCGGCTCCGGGGGCCGGCTTCTCCGGCTCGGTCCCGGGACTCTTGGCGGGTGGCTCGCCGGTCCATTCGTCGGTGATCAGCGACTGCGCCTCGCTGAGCCTGTCCAGCTCCCGGGCGGAGGGTGGCCGGGGCATGTAGGCCTCGGAGGCCTGCTCCTGGGTGAAATCGGCCTTCGGGCCTTCCGGCGGTCGGGCAGCCATCTCGAAGTCCTCCGTCATTGCGCGTCCCTGGGCTTGGCGCGTCCCTGGGGTTGGCGCGTATCTGGGACGTGCCGGGAGAACGTGCCGGCTGGGTGAAGGTTCGTCCCACGTCTTGCCGGCGTGGCCTCGCTTCCGGCCAACCATCCGTCGCGCGGGTTCCGGAACAACCCTAGGCGGCGCAACCCTCTCCCGCGCGCATCCCCTGTGCGGCGCGGCGCGGCTGGTGCTAGAGGGCCGCCCTCCCGGCCTGTCGAAGGCCGGGGCAGGCATCATGACCGCGTTCGCGCCGGTCCGGGACAAAGGGGCAGGCCGCGCATGGCGGGACAGGGTGGCGGGCATCGTGGGCGGAACCGCAAGCCGAAGGGGCGGCCGCTGGATGGGTGGCTGATCATCGACAAGCCCACCGGCATGGGGTCCACCGATGTCGTGACCAAGCTGAAGCGGGCCTTCGACGCGCAGAAGGTGGGCCATGGCGGGACGTTGGACCCGCTGGCCACCGGGCTCCTGCCGATCGCCTTCGGGGCGGCGACCAAGGCGGTGCCCTATGTCATGGACAGCACCAAGGTCTACCGCTTCACGTTGAAGATGGGCGACGAGCGGGATTCGGACGACGCGGACGGAAAGACCATCGCGACCTCCGACCACCGGCCGACGAATGAGGAGCTGGAGGCGGCGCTGCCGGCCTTCCGGGGCGACATCATGCAGGTGCCGCCGATCTATTCCGCGATCAAGATCGGGGGCGAGCGCGCCTATGACCTGGCGCGCGAGGGGCAGGTGGTGGAGCTGCAGCCCCGGCCGGCGCGGGTGGACCGCTTCGATCTGGTGGAGCGGGTGGATGCCGACACCGCCATCTTCCATGTGCAGAGCGGCAAGGGCGTGTACATGCGGTCCCTCGCGCGGGACCTGGCGCGGGCGGCGGGGACGGTGGGGCATATCGCGGCGCTGCGGCGGCTGCGGGTCGGGCCCTTCCGCGAGGAGCACGCGATTCCGCTGGACAGCCTGATCGTTACGGGGGATACCCGGCCTCCTTCCCCGGCGCTTCTGCTGCCGGTGACGACCGCGCTGGACGACATCCCGGCACTGGCCGTTACCGAAGCGGAGGCCGCTCGGCTGTCATTTGGCCAGGAATTGTCCCTGGTCGAGTTCATGGGCCGGGTTCCGCAGGCTGCCAACCCCGATGGCGGGTTGGTCCGTGTGCTGGTGGGGGAGCGCCTGATGGGATTGTGCAGGCTTGGGGAGGGGTTGCTCCGTCCCGAGCGTTGGCTCGCCCGCGGCGGATCCTGAACCCTTCTCCCTAGGACATCCCGATGTCGATGATCACTCCGGAGCGCCGCACGGCGCTCATCAAGGAATACGCGACCGCTCCCGGCGACACCGGTTCGCCCGAAGTGCAGGTCGCCCTGCTCTCCGAGCGCATTTCGTCGCTGACCGAGCACATGAAGGCCCATCCGAAGGACTTCCACTCCCGGCGCGGCCTGCTCGTGCTCGTTGGCCAGCGCCGCGGGCTGCTGGACTATGTGAAGCGGAAGAACCAGCAGCGCTACGAGAGCCTGATCGGGCGTCTGGGTCTGCGCCGCTAAGGTGACGCCGGGAGGGCACTGCCTTCCCGGATCGCTTGGTTGCGAAAAGGGGTCTTCGGCCTGCGCCGGAGACCCCTTTTTCGTGGCTGGAGCCCTACGGGATCAGCGGGAAGTGCACGGTGATGCTGGTGCCGCGCTCTGGCGTTCCGCGCTCGATCTCGCCGCCAAGCTGCTGGGCGAGGAGGCGCAGGAGGTCGAGCCCCTGCCCGCCGCCGGCCTTTCGCTCCTCCGGGGCTGGGGCATCGGTGCCGCGGCCGTCGTCGGAGACAGTGAGCGCTGCCTCGGCCTTCGCCTCATCGACATGGAGCGAGATCCGCACCGCGCCTTCCTCGCCTTCCGGATAGGCGTGCTTGACAGCGTTGGTGACCAGCTCGTTCACCACCAGGCCCGCGGCGACGGCCTTGTCGAAGGGCAGCATGCAGTCTTCGAGATCGGCTTCGAAAACCACCCTGTCGTCCAGGCTCAGTTCCAGGCTGCCGAGGAGGGCCTGCAGGTAGCCCGCGAGGTTGGTGCCGGTTCCGTCCCCCATCCCGCCGCCTTCCGTGCCCGAGAGGCGGTCCTGCGCCAGGGCGATGGCGGTGACGCGTTGCATCAGGGTTCCCAGCCGGTCGGCGGCGCGGGTGTCCTGCTGGGCGCTCGCGGTCCGCCTCTCGCGGCCCAGCAGGGAGACAACGAGGCCGAGATTGTTCTTGGCCCGGTGCTGAAGCTCGCGAAGGAGGATTGCCCGGCGCTCGGCGCGTACCGCCACCTCGGCCGCCGCGGCCTCCGCCTGCGCGGCAGCCTGGTGGCGCTGCAGGGTGCCCGCGACGAGCGATGCCATGGTCTCAAGAAACTCGATGTCGAGCTCGTCGAAGTGGCCGGGCTGTTCGCTATCGGCCTCCAGCGTGCCCCAGATGATGCCGTCGAAGCGGATGGGCACGTTCAGGAGCGCGACGAGGCCGTGCTCGGCGAAAGTCGGATGAATACGGAACTCCGGATGGCCGCGGATGTCGTCGATCAGCACCGGCTGGCCGGTCTGCAGGGCGCGGCCCGGAGGGGAGGCGGTGTCGATGCCGAAGCGGGCCTTGCCGACCACGCCCGGGCGCCAGCCAACCCCGGCCTCGGCGAGCAGGTCGCCGTGCTCGGTGCGGTAGCGCATGATCTTGGTGTGGGCGACGCCCGTGGCGCGGGCGGCCTGGGCGGTGGCGCGCTGGAGCAGCGGCTTCACCTCCAGGTCTTCGAGCGCGATGCGCCCGAAGTCCCGTAGGATGCGCTGGTGGAGGCGGAGGCGCCGGACTTCCGCCGCGAGGTCGGTGCCGGCCGGGGAGTCACGGTGAGATTTCGTGGCCATGGCGCCACAACGGGCCGGGCGCCGAATGTTTGCGGCCTTCGGCGTCCGGTGACGCGCTCGCGGATACGGCCGGCCCATGGTGAAGGGCTCGGGTGAGGAGGGGTTGAAGGCGCGACGTCACCCGGGGTGGAGTGCCGGTTACTGCCCCTCAGCGCCCGAGCGTTCTCCGCTCAGATGCGCCTACCTCAAACGCCCTGGCCTCAAACGCCCTGGCCTGTTGTCTGCGGCGAGAATGCGCGCGCCCGGGCGGCCCCGTCCTGCGGCGGACCGTTCCGGGACGCGGCGGCTTGCATTCCGATCGCGCTACCCCGGGCCGAGGGTGCGGGATAGGTAAGGCGCCACAGCGTCCCGTTATGGCCCGTCAGCGAAACCTGCCCCCCGATCTGGCGTGCGAGCGCGGTTGCGAGGGAGAGGCCGGCACCCCTTGGATTGGCGGGCATCGGGTCCGGGAGGCCGATACCATCGTCCTGGATGGTGAGTTCCCCTTCCTTCTCCTCCGTCGGAGCGCGGAAGGCGAGCCGCAGATGGCCGCGCCTGCCCTGGGGGAAGCCGTGCTTCAGGGCATTCGCCAGGGCTTCGGCCGCCGCGAGGCCGAGAGGCACGGCCGTGTTCAGGTCCACGAGGTCCTCGCATGGGGCAACCTCGATCGCCACCTGACCGGACATGCCGTAGCTGGACGCGGTCGCCGCGGCGAGCGAGCCCAGATATTCGGCCAGATTGATGCCGCTGGTGTCCTGGCCACCGTAAAGCTGGTCGTGCACGAGGCTCATGGCCTTGATGCGCCTGAGGGTCTCGGCGAAGGCCTCGCGTCCGGCGGGATCGGATGACTGCCTCGCCCTCAGCTGGATGAGGGCGGCGACGACCTGAAGGTTGTTCTTGACCCGGTGGTGGACCTCCTTGAGGAGGATGTCCTTCTCGACGACGGCTTTGCGGAGATCCGCGGTCCGCTGCTCCACGCGCAGCTCGAGTTCGGCATTGGCCCGCGCGAGCGCTTCCTTGGCCTGCTTGACCGAACTGCTCTCGATCATGGCCCATGTCGCACGGCGGCGCGCCAGGGCGAATTCGTGGTTCTGCACGACGTCGAGGACGCCACCTGCATCGCAGCGGAGCGTGCAGTAGCTGCAGAGCGTGAGGATGCGCTGATTGCAGAAGCAGTCATTCACCTTCTCCTCGTATTCGGCGAAGGATTCCCAGTCATCCGCCTCGAGGAAGTAGGTGTTGCCGGTGACGCGCATGCCGGCATAGCCCTGGGCCAGGGCCTCGTCCTTCCGCTGCAGCCAGCCGGCGATGACGGCATCGGCGCCCATCTTGCCGCCACCCGAATGGTACCAGCGGTCGTGGTCCAGGATCTCGATGTCGCCCCGCGCGAGCCGCCGGTCCAGGTCCGGCACGGCGTTGCGCAAGGCGTCGGTCGCCTCCGTGGCGCGTAGCGGCTGGGCGGTGACCCACATGCACCGCTCTCCCCCATCGAGCCCGGCCTTGAAATAGGGCACCAGCGTGCTCACGAGGTCGTCGGCGGTCTCGTAGAACTGGCAGAAATGCGTGCCCCAGCCCACCCGGCCGACCGCTTCGATGCCGCTGTTGACGTCGTCAGGCATGGGGACTCCCCCTCCGGAACTCATGGCGATTGGTCATCGGGAGGCCACGCGTTCGGATGAGGGCATTCTGTACGTCAAAGCGGCACCGCCGGGGATGAGAATGTCTTGAGGCCCGCAAAGAGATCTTTGTGACCGCGGCGCGTTCTACGCCTCGTCGCGGGCTCCTGTCGATGATGCCATGGCGCCGGGCGGGCGGTTGGGCGAGGCTGCCGCGGATCGGCCCAGCGGTCTCAGCCGGGCGGTCTCAGCCGGGCGGTCCCTCAGGATATTGCGGCAGGCCGTCATCGAGCCTGAGCCAGGGTTGCTTGCTGAAGGTCCAGATGTGCTCGGTGGGCTGGAAGGCTTCCGGCGTGTCGAGGCTGCCGAAGGTGAGGCCCATGAAGCCCATGCTTGCGCGCTCGGCGAAGAGGGTGGTGCCGCATTGCGTGCAGAAGCCGCGCTTCAGATCGGGCGAAGAGGCCGCGCGGCCAATCGGGCCGGTGAGTTCCACCGCCTCGCGCCGCATCAGCACGCGGGCGTTGAAGGCCGCGCCGATGGCCTTCTGGCAGAGGCGGCAATGGCAGACGCGGATGTTGAGCGGCGCGCCCCGCGCCCTGTAGCGCGAGGCCCCGCAAAGGCACCCGCCCTCGAACACCTCGCGCATATGCATCACCTCAAACAGCTGGTGGAGTCCGGGAGGCGGCGCCTCCTGGGACCGTGTTTCTCAGCTCGGCTCGACCACGCCGCGCAGGGCGTCGATGACACGGTCCGTCACCTGCTGGAAGCCGGGCCCGTCCAGATAGCCGTCCATGGCGCCGGTGCGCTGGAGGAAGTTGTGCCAGACTGGGCTTTGCATGCCGCGGCGGAAGCGGTCGTGCAGGCTGGCATAGGCTTCGTCGGACAGGCCGGCGGGGGCGCAGAGGCCTTTCATGTTCTCGGCCACCACCTCCCAGCCCAGTTCGCGGATGGTGGGGACATCGGGGAAGTTGGGCAGGCGCTGCTCGGAGGCGACGGCCAGGGGGCGGACATCGCCCGAGGCCACGACGCCGGCCATTTCCTCGGGCGCGAGGACGGCGAGTTCCACGGTCTTCGAGAGCAGCGCCTGGAGGGATGGGGCGCCACCGGTGAAGGGAGCGTGCAGCAGCTCGATCCCGGCCTTCTGGGACAGCAGCACGAAGACCGCGTGATAGATCGAGCCGATGCCGGATGAGGCGTGGGAGACGGTGCCGGGCTTCGCCTTCGCTTCGGCCACGACGGATTTCAGGTCCCGGAAGCGGCTGTCGCGATGGGCGACGATCAGCAGGGGCTGGCGCGTCAGGCGGATGATGGCGCGGAAGGAGCGCTTGGGATCGTAGGGCAGCTTGCGGAATGCGGGGAGCGAGGTGCTTTCGCTGCCGCCGCCGACCAGCAGGTTCAGCCCGTCCGGCGGAAGTCCGGCCACATGTTCGGCCGCGATGGCGCCGCCCGCGCCGGGGCGGTTGATGACCACCAGCGGCGCCGGGAAGAAGGGGGAGGCGGCCTCGGCGATAGCGCGGGCGGCAAGGTCGGCGCCGCCGCCGGGGGCGAAGCCGACGATGATCTGGATGGGGCGCGTGGGTTCCCAGGCGGCCTTCGCGCCGTGCCAGGGAGCGGTGGCCGCCATCGCGGCCGTGCCGGCCAGAATCTGCCTGCGTCCGAACATCGTTTCCTCGTTTTGCCTGCGTTTGGGACGAGCTTAGGGCCCGCCACCGCCGGTGGACAACCGGACCGGACCGGGCTTGGCTGGCGGCACCGAGGAGACGCCATGCCCAAGACACCCGAATTCGCCACGCCGCCCGGCGCAGTGGATTGCCATATGCACATCTACGGGCCGGCGGAACGCTATCCCGTGGCCCCCACCAACCCTTCGCCCGTGCCGCATGACTATGACCTGGCGGCCTATCGGGCGGTGCAGGCGCAGCTTGGCCTGTCGCGGACGGTGGTGGTGCAGCCCACGGCCTATGGGGCGGATAATGCCTGCACGCTGGATGCGGTCGCGGCGCTGGGCCTGGACGCGGCGCGAGCGGTGGTGGTGGTGACGCCCGAGACGCCGGCGGCGGAGCTGCGGCGGCTGCATGCCGCGGGGGCGCGCGGGGCGCGGGCCTTCCTGCTGAAGGGCGGGGTGGTGCCCTGGGAGCGGCTTCATGCGCTGGCGGCGCATGTGGAGCCGCTGGGATGGCATGTGCAGCTGCAGTTCGACGGCGGGGAGATGGAAGAGCGCGAGGCGCTGATCCGCAACCTGCCCTGCCCCGTGGTGATCGACCATGTCGGGCGCTTCCATGACCCGGTGCTACCCGAGGCGCCGGCGGTGCAGGCGCTGCTGCGGCTGGTGCAGACCGGGCGGGTCTGGGTGAAGCTGTCCTCGCCCTATGGCGTGTCGCGCAGCGGGCCGCCGGACTATGCGGATGTGGCGGCGGTGGCGCGGGCCTTGGTCAAGGCGGCGCCGGAGCGGATGGTCTGGGGGTCCAACTGGCCGCATCCCAATGCGCCGGAGCCGAAGCCGGACGTGGCGCCGCTGCTGGATTTGATGGGGCTTTGGGCGCCGGATGAAGCCACGCGCCACGCCATTCTCGTGACGAATCCGGCGCGGCTCTACGACTTCTGATATCGCCGGGCCTGTGAAGTGATCCTGCGCCCGCCCGAGCGGGCCGAAAGGCGGCGGGGCAGGCTGCACACCGGCCAGCGCGAAAGGGCGTGCCGCTGCGGGCGCGTTGCGATGGGCGGGTGCGCTTAACCTCGAAGACCGCGCTCGGCGCGCTCGCGCACGGCGCTGGTGCAGGTTTCGGCCTTCATGCGGTCCTTCGCCGCACCAGGCACATCGGCCAGCCGCCGCTGGGTTGCCGATGCCTCGGCCCATGCAGCTGCTCGCCGGGCCTGCGTCATGCCGGCCGAGGTGAACGCATCGTCCTCTGGGCGCGGTTCAATGCGCCTCGGCCCATGAATGCCCCGTCCCGATCTCGACCGCGAGCGGCACTGCCAGGCTGGCGACATTCTCCATGATCCCGCGCACGACCGGCTTTGTGGCTTCCACCTCCGCCTCGGGCACTTCGAAGACCAACTCGTCATGCACCTGGAGGAGCATGCGGGCGCGCAGCCCTGCCTCGCGCAGGGCGGAGGGGAGGCGGACCATGGCGCGCTTGATCACCTCGGCCGCGCCGCCCTGGAAGGGGGCGTTGATGGCCGCGCGCTCGGCATTGCCGCGCAGCCCCTGGTTCTTCGAGGCGATCTCGGGGATCCAGAGCTTCCGGCCGAAGGGGGTTTCGACATAGCCGTTGGTGCGGGCGTCTTCCTTGAAGCGCTCCATGGCGTCGCGGATGCCCGGATACTGGGCGAAATAGGCGTCGATGATGCCGCGTGCCTCGGCGGGGCCGATGCCGAGGCGGCCGGCCAGGCCAAAGGCGGACATGCCGTAGATGATGCCGAAATTGATGGTCTTGGCGCGGCGTCGCGCCTCGCGGTCCACCTGGTCCAGCGGGATGCGGTAGATGTCCGAGGCCGTGCGCGCGTGGATGTCCTGGCCGGTGGCGAAGGCCTCCAGCAGGGCGGGCACCTGGGCGACATGGGCCAGGAGACGCAGCTCGATCTGGGAGTAGTCGGCCGCCAGCAGCAGGTGGCCCGGCTCGGCCACGAAGGCGCGGCGGATGCGCACGCCTTCCTCGGTGCGGATGGGGATGTTCTGGAGGTTGGGCTCGGTGGAGGAAAGGCGGCCGGTGCTGGTTATGGCCATGGAGAAATCGGTGTGGATACGGCCATCCGACGCAAGCTGCGCCTGAAGGCCTTCCACATAGGTGGAATTCAGCTTCGACAGCAGGCGCCAGTCCAGCACCTTGCGGGGCAGCGGGTGGCCGGTGCTGGCGGCGAGTTCCTCAAGTGTCGCGGCATCGGTGGAATAGGCGCCGGACTTGCCCTTGCGGCCGCCCTGCAGGCCCATCTCGCCAAACAGGATGTCGCCGAGCTGCTTGGGTGAGCCCACCGCGAAGGGACGGCCGGCGATCTCGTGGATTTCCTTCTCCAGCGCGGCCATGCGCTCGGAGAATTCGGCGCCG
The DNA here is from genome assembly GCF_009848505.1 of Muricoccus harenae. Taxonomy (GTDB): domain Bacteria; phylum Pseudomonadota; class Alphaproteobacteria; order Acetobacterales; family Acetobacteraceae; genus Roseomonas; species Roseomonas harenae. Next base: position 155,174 of record NZ_WWDL01000005.1, on the reverse strand, counting down.
GTCTGCTTGAGGGCGGGGCCGTCCACCTTGATGCCCGCGATCTCCATGTCCCGCAGGACGGTGATCATGCGGCGCTCGACCTGCTCGTAGAGCGCCAGCGCCTTGTCGGTGCGGAGACGCGGCTTGAGCGCCTGCCAGAGGCGCAGCGTGACGTCGGCATCCTCGGCGGCATAGGCAGTTGCCATGTCCAGCGGGACCTGCGCGAAGGGCTTGCGCGTGCGGCCTGTGCCCGTGACCTCGTCATAGGTGATGGGCTGGTGGGAGAGGTGACGGCGCGACAGCTCGTCCATGCCGTGCCCGTGGCGGCCGGCATCGAGGCTGTAGGAGATCATCATGGTGTCGTCGACAGGAGACACCTCCAGCGCGCCATTCGCCTCGCGGCCGAGGACCTCGAGATCGTATTTCGCGTTGTGCAGGATCTTGAGGACGGACGGGTCCGCGAGGAGCGGGCGCAGGACCTCGATGGTGGAATCGAAGGGCAGCTGCTCGGGCGCGGGGGTGAGCATGTCCGTGCCTTCGTGGCGCAGCGGGAGATAGGCGGCCTTTCCGGGCGCCACTGCCATGCAGACGCCAACGAGGGAGGCGTTCAGCGCGTCGAGGCTCGTCGTCTCGGTGTCGAGCGCCATGATGCCGGATGCACGCGCGGCATTGGCGAAGGCGTGCAGCGCGTCGATGGTGGTGATGGTCTCGTAGGGGCCGAAGGGGGCGCCCTCGGCGGGCAGGTCCAGCGCCGTGGGAGCGGGGGCAGGGCCGGCGGGGCGCGAGACCGGGGTTTCGCCATTGGCGTCGAGGCCCAGCCGGTGCTGGACGCTGCGGAAGCCGTGGGACTTCAGGAAGGCGATGAGCTTGCCTGTATCCGGCGCGCGGGTGAGCAACTCCTCCATCGGGCAGGGAAGCGGCGTGTTGCGGTCCAGCTCCACCAGCTTGCGGGAGATGCGGGCCTTCTCGGCGTTTTCTTCGAGGGCCTGGCGGCGCTTGGGCTGCTTGATCTCAGAGAGGCGGGAGAGGAGCGTCTCGACATCGCCATATTGCTCGATGAGCTGGGCGGCGGTCTTGATGCCGATGCCGGGGACGCCGGGGATGTTGTCGGTGGAATCGCCGGCGAGCGCCTGCACCTCCACCACCTTGGAGGGCGGCACGCCGAACTTCTCCATCACCTCGGCGGCGTGGATGGGCTTCTGCTTGATGGGGTCCAGCATGCGGATGTTGCCATCCACCAGCTGCATCAGGTCCTTGTCGGAGGAGACGATGGTGACGTTGCCGCCATCCTTCGCGAATTCGGTGGCATAGGCGGCGATCAGGTCGTCGGCCTCGTAGCCGTCCAGCTCCACGCGGGCGACGCAGAAGGCGTCGGTCGCCTCGCGGATCAGGCCGAATTGCGGGATCAGCTCTGGCGGGGCCTCGGGGCGGTGGGCCTTGTACTCGGCGTAGATCTGGTTGCGGAACGTGGAGCGCGAGGCGTCGAACACCACCGCGATATGGCTGCCGGCATGCTTGGACAGGAAGTTGGCCAGCATCTGGGTGAAGCCGAAGACGGCGTTCACCGGCACGCCGGCCGGGTTGGTCATCGGCGGCAGCGCGTGGAAAGCGCGGAAGATGTAGCCGGAGCCGTCCACCAGGATGAGGTGGCGGTCCGGGTTCACCTCCGCGGTGATGGGATCGGCGACGGGGGCCTTGTCGGCTGCCTCGTCGGCGCTCGCGCGCTCGCTGGACATGGTTTCGGTGATGCCCGTGCTCTTAATGATGGCCGTCGTCGCCGGTGCCGGGGGCGAGGTGATAGGTGCGGGAGCAATAGGGGCAGGTGATCTCCTCGCCCTCAATCCGCAGCCAGATGCCGGGATGGCCGAGGGCGACGCTGCCGCCATCGCAGAAGACATGGCGGGAGGTGACCTGGATCACCTCCTCGGCCGTCACGCCTTGGACGCGGTTGGGGGTGTAGCCGGTGAAGTCGGGATCGCGCATCGGGGCCTGGTTTCTCTGGAGGGATCGCGGGGGTGGTCCGGCCGGAAGATAGGCGCGGGGCGGCGATCCGGCCAGCTTTGGCAAGCAAGCTCTGGTGCGTAGGGGGCCGACTGCCGGCGGCGAAGATCCGGACCATTAAACCGGGCGTCTATAACCTCCAGCATTGTGGCCGCCGCGAAAGGCGGTCTTATGTGCCGCCGCCGACGAGGGCGGGAAAGCTGCGCCGAGCGCCGGGGCGCCTGTCTGCCCATGGTACCGGCCGGATCGCACCGGCCAGGGCAGGCGCATCACCCAACGGCCGGAATGCAAGGACCCCCCCCCCCGTGAGTAACCGATCAGCCTTTTCGACGGATCCGAAGCCAGCTCGGGAGAAAGAGCTGTTCGAAATCCTTGTCGAGAGCTCGACCGATTTCGCGATCTTCACCGTGGCGCCCGATGGAACGGCGACGAGCTGGAACATCAGTGCGGAGAGGGTGTTCGGTTATGCGGAGGGCGAGATCGTCGGGTCGAGCGCTGATGTGATCTACACCCCGGAGGACCGGGCGGCCGGCGTCCACGAGGCCGAGCGGGTGGAGGCCGGGCGGACGGGCCGCGCCGAGGACGAGCGCTGGCACCGGCGGAAGGACGGCACGCGCTTCTGGGCCTCGGGGGTGATGATGCCGCTCCGGAGCCCCGGCGAGGGGTTCGTGAAGATCGTGCGTGACCGCACCGAGCACCACCGGGCGGAAGAGGCGCTGCGGGAAAGGGAGGAGCGGTTCCGGCTGCTGGCCACCAGCGTTCCGCAACTCGTGTTCCGGACGGCCCCCGATGGCGGGCGGAGCTGGGCCAGCCCGCAATGGATCGACTTCACCGGGTTGGGCCCGGAGGAGAGCCTTGGGCATGGCTGGCTGGAGGCGATCCATCCCGACGAGCGGATGGCGACGCTGGAGCGATGGGGCGAGGCCGTGGAGACGGGCGAATACTACCTGGAACACCGCGTCCGGCGGGCCAGGGATGGCGAATACCGGTGGCACCAGACCCGCGCCCGGCCGGTGGATCCGGCGCAGGGCGCCGCGAGCGAGTGGGTCGGCACGATGACGGATATCCACGAGCTGCGCGGGCTGCAGGACCGGCAGGAGGTGCTGGTGGCGGAGTTGCAGCACCGGACGCGGAACCTGCTGGCGGTGGTGCAGTCAATCACGAGCCAGACGATCCGGAAGGCGGCATCGCTGGAGGAGTTCCAAACCGAGTTCGAGGGGCGGCTGCGGGCGCTGGGGCGGGTGCAGGGGCTGCTGGCGCGGTTGGACCACCATGGTATCGACCTGCACATGCTGCTGGAGGCCGAGCTTCGCGCGCATGGCGACGGCGCGCTCGAATCCGGCAAGATCAGCGTGGATGGGCCGCCGGTTGCGCTGCCGGCCATCTCGGCCCAGGCGCTCGGGCTGGCGCTGCACGAGCTTGCCACCAATGCGGTGAAATACGGCGCGCTGGGGCAGGGGACCGGCCGTCTGTCAGTGCGCTGGAACATCGAGAGGGGAGGTGCCGAGCCCGTCGTTTCGCTGGAATGGCGCGAGAGCGGGGTGACCCTGCCCGGGGCCGGGCTGCCCATGCGGAAGGGTTATGGCAGCGAACTGATCGAACGCGCGCTGCCTTATCAGCTGCGGGCCAGGACGAGCCTGGAATTCGGTCCGGATGGCGTGCGCTGCGCCATTGCGGTGCCCGTGGGCCTGAACGGTGCGGGTCCGGGGCATGGATGATGGGACACGGAACGCGCTTCGCGGGCGGCGGCTGCTGATCGTGGAGGACGACTACATGGTCGCGCTGGAGCTGGTGCGGTCGCTTGAGGAGCAGGGGGTGGAGGTGCTCGGCCCGGTGGGCTCGGTGGAGGATGCGCTGGCCCTGGTGGAGCAGGAAGGCGCGCGGATGGATGGCGCGGTGCTCGATATCAACCTGCGGAACAAGCGGGTCTATCCGGTGGCGGAGGCGCTCGCCGCCCGCGGCGTGCCCTTCATCTTCGCGACTGGCTACGACGCGCTGGTGATCCCGGAGGCCTATGCCCACGTGCCACGCTGCGAGAAGCCTCTGGACAAGGCGCTGCTCGCGCGGGTGCTCGCCAGGGTGCACTGATCCCCGCACGCTTGCCGCAAGGAAAAGATGTGGCCCAGGGGAATTCCTTCGTTCCCCGTCTGCTCCTGTGACCAAAGGCCGCGCTCGACGTTCCGTCCCGGTCCTCTAGCCATGTGGAGACCATGTCGGACCCCATCGCACCCCGCCCCGACCCCTCCCGGGTTGCGGGGCTTTCCGCGTCCAGCCTTTCCGCCGGGGTGGCGGCGGCGGGGGCGCCCGTGAGCGGGCCCGGGATCCTCTATGCCGGTATCGCGCTGGTGGCGGTGCTGTATTTCACGCGGGAATTGCTGGTGCCGCTGGCCCTGGCGGTGCTGCTGGCCTTTGTGCTGGCGCCGGTGGTGCGGGGATTCCGCAAGGTGGGCGTGCCGCGTGTGGCGTCCGAAATCCTGGGGGTGCTGCTGGCGGTGGGCGTGATCTCGGGCGTCGGCGCGCTGATGGGGCGGCAGCTGGCGGACCTGGCGAACGAGCTGCCCTATTACCAGTCGACGGTGATGCGGAAGCTGGACGGGGTGTTCAGCGACGAGGGGCTGGTCGGGCATGTCTCGGGGATGCTGCAGGAGCTGGGCAAGAGCCTGGCCCAGCGGAGCGAAACCCCTTCCCCCACCGCGCCCGCGGCCGGGCTGCCCCCGCTGCCAGTGGAGGTGCGGGAGCCGACGCCGGGGGTGCTGACGGTGATGCAGCGGGTGGTCGGACCGCTGCTGGGGCCGGTGGCCACCACGGGCATTGTGATCGTCTTCGTGGTGTTCCTGTTGCTGTACCGGGAGGATTTGCGGGATCGGCTGATCAAGCTGATGGGCTCGCGCGACCTGCAGAGGACGACGGCGGCGCTGAACGAGGCGGCGTCCCGCCTCTCGCGCTACTTCCTGGCGCAGACTGCGCTGAATACCGGCTTTGGGCTGATGATCACGGTCGGGCTCTGGGCGATCGGGATTCCCAATCCGCTGCTCTGGGGCGTGATCGCGGGACTGATGCGCTTCGTGCCCTTCATCGGCGGCTTCATCGCGGCGGCCTTCCCGGTGCTGCTGGCCATCGCGGTGGATCCGGGCTGGACCATGCTGATCTGGGTGGTGCTGCTGTTCGGCGTGGCGGAGCCGGTGATGGCGCAGGTGCTGGAGCCGATGGTCTACGGGCATTCCACCGGGCTTTCGCCGGTTGCCGTGCTGCTGGCCACGGCCTTCTGGGCCTGGCTCTGGGGCCCGATCGGGCTGCTGCTGGCGACGCCGCTGACGGTGGGGCTGGTGGTGCTGGGCCGGCATGTGGACCGGCTGGAGTTCCTGGATGTGATGCTGGGGGACCGCGCGGCGCTGGCTCCGCCCGAAGCCTTCTACCAGCGGGCACTGGCCGGGGACGGGGACGGGTTGGCGGAGCAGGCGGAGCTGCAACTGCGGACGCTGCCGCTGCAGGGCTACTACGACACGGTGGCGCTGCCGGGGCTCGCCCTGGCGCAGGGGGATGCCGCCCGCGGGGCGCTGAACAGGGCGCGGCTGGACGTGCTGCGGACGCGGGTGGACGGGCTGCTGGACGACCTCTCGGACCATGAGGACGCGGAGGCGCTGGTAGCGGACGGGCCGGTGGAGCCTGAGGACAACAAGGCCGTGGAGCCGCTTCCGGATTCGGAGCTGCCGCCGGATTGGGAGGCGCCGGGCGCGGTGCTTTGCGTGGCCGGGCGGGGGCGGCTGGACGAGCAGGCGACAGCGATGCTGGCCCAGGTGCTGGCGATGAAGGGGTTTGGCACGCGGGTTCTGCCCAATGACGCGCTGCGCGGGGCGTCAAAGGTGCCCGAGGGGGCGTCGGAGGGGGTGCGGGCGGTGGTGCTGTCGGCACTGGATGGCGGCGGCGGGGCGGCGAGCGTGCGCTATGCCATGCGGCGATTGCGGCGACGCTTTCCCGAAGCGGTGCTGGTGGCAGGCGTGTGGGGCGCGGAGCGCGACAACCCGGTGCTGGCGGCGTTGCGGGAGGAGGGAGGTGGACTTTGCGAGGCGCGGTCGCTGCGGGATGCGGTGGTGTGCCTGGTCGAGGCCGCGACGGAACCCAAGACGGCAGCCGGGGCGGAGGTTCAGGCGGCGGGCGGCTGAAGTTTATTGGCGCGGGTGTGGAATGCACAGCCCGCATCCAAATTCCACGTGAAATCCTTCGAATGCCGCATTAATTCACGGGAGTTCGCGTGGGAACGGCCTTGCCGCCGCGCATCGGGAGATTTCCGCCATGTCCGCCTCCACCTATGTCGACGCCGCGCCGCTGCCGAAGCCGCCGGGTGTCCAGGCTGTGGCCGCGCTGGGTGCGGCGTTGCTTCTTCTGCTCGGCATGGCCTGGATCGGGCAGGCGGTGAGCGCGCGGCAGGCGGCGCTCTACCTGCTCGGCGGCGCGCTGGGGCTGGTGCTGTACCATGCGGCCTTCGGCTTCACCTCGGCGTGGCGGGTGTTCATCGCGGACCGGCGCGGCGAGGGGCTGCGGGCGCAGATGCTGATGCTCGCCATCGCGGTGCTGCTGTTCTTCCCGGTGCTGTCGGCCGGCACATTGTTCGGCCAGCCGGTGCAGGGGCTGGTGGCGCCGGTGGGCGTTTCCGTCATCGTCGGCGCCTTCCTGTTCGGCATCGGGATGCAGCTCGGCGGCGGCTGCGCCTCGGGCACGCTCTACACGGCGGGCGGCGGGTCGGTGCGGATGGTGCTGACGCTGCTGGCCTTCGTGGCGGGCTCGACCCTGGGGGCGGCGCATCTGCACTGGTGGGCGGCGCTGCCGCATCTGCCGCCGATCTCGCTCGTCTCGGCCTGGGGCGTGGGGCCGGCGCTGATGGCGAACCTGGCGGTCTTCGCACTGATCGCAGCGGGGACGGTGGTGCTGGAGCGGCGGCGGCATGGGCGGCTGGTGACGGGGGCGACGCCCTCGCGTTCGGGCCTGCCACGGCTGCTGCGCGGGCCCTGGCCGATCCTGGCCGGGGCGGTGGCGCTGGCGGTGCTGAATTTCGTGACGCTTGCCCTGGCGGGGCGGCCCTGGGGGATCACCTCGGCCTTCGCGCTCTGGGGTTCCAAGGCGGCGATGGCGATGGGCGTCGACGTGGCGAGCTGGCCCTTCTGGTCCAGCCCGGCGCAGCAGGCGGCGCTGCATGGCAGCGTGCTGCGGGACGTCACCTCGGTGATGGATATCGGGATCATCGTCGGTGCGCTGCTGGCGGCGGCGCTGGCCGGGCGCTACGCGCCGAACTTCCGCGTACCGCTGCGTTCCGCCGTTGCGGCGGTGGTGGGCGGGCTGATCCTCGGCTACGGGGCGCGGCTGGCCTATGGCTGCAATATCGGCGCGTATTTCTCGGGCATCGCCTCGGGCAGCCTGCATGGCTGGGTGTGGATGGTGGCGGCCTTCTTCGGCAACGTGCTGGGCACGCAGTTCCGGCCCTTCTTCGGGCTGGAGGTGGAGCGGGTGCCGCGGCAGACGGGCTGCTGAGCCACTCCGGGCCGGGTTCGCGGGGTTTCCGGCCCGGCCTTTCGAGCGCGGGGCATATCTCGGCCGCCTCGGGCGTTGATACCGCATCGGATCGGGCATCCGGCCGGGGAGACGAATCATGAGCGGGACGAATAACGACACGACGAAGGACTGCCCGGAAGGCACGCCGCCCGGGGAGGACTGCCACACCGCCGGGGGCGCGCCGAAGGACCAGGCGCATCTGGATGCGGGCGACGGGACGCTGACCGGCTCGGTGCCGGCGGGGCTCAGCTCGCGGGAGCTGCGCGAGGTCGCGGAGAGCGACAAGACGGACAACAGCGGCACGAGCTGAGCGCGCGACCTTCGGCTTAGGGCATGGATCGCGCGCGGCGCCTGCCCGGCGGCGCGCGCGTCAGGCTGCCGTCAGCCTTGTGGCAGGGGCCGCATCCAGGCCACCGCGGTAGAGGGCGGCGATCAGGTCGGCCTGGGAGATGATGCCGGAGAGGCGCTGCTCCCCATCCACCACCGCGATGTGGCGCAGCCCGGCATCGGCCATCAGCGGCACCAGCTCCGCGATATGGGTGCTCTCCGACACGGTGCGGATTCCGCCTGACATGATCTGGCCGACGACCTCCGGGCGATCGGCCTGGAGGATGCGCGCGCGGCGGATGAGGCGGTGGAAGCGCCCGCCCAGCCCGTCATGCCGGTCCAGCTCCGGGTTCTTCATGAAGTCGGCGTCCGAGACCATGCCGATCACGCGGCGGTCGGGGTCGGTCACCGGCAGGGCGCGGATGTCGTGCCGGCGCAGCAGGGCCCAGCCCTCCTGCAGCGGCGTTCCGAAGCGCACGGTGATGACATCGCGGGACATGATGTCGGCGCAGATGATGCGGCCGAAGCGGCGGCGATAGGCGTGCATTTCGGCGCCCTGGAGCAGTTCCTCCAGGTCGTCGCGGGCGATGTCGAGGAGTTGGTCGTGCTCGCGCAGCACGGCGTCCAGGTCCTCGGCGGCGATGCCGAGGCGCGCGGTGGGGCTGCGGTCGCCGGTGTGGTGCGGATTGGGCTGCGCCAGCGGCCGGGGATGCGGATAGGGGCGGCGCGTCGCGTTGTTGAAGGCGAGCGCGGCCAGCAGCAGCACCATCGAGTTCAGCCCCACGGGGGCGAGGGCGAAGTGGTAGCCGGCCGCGGTGACGGCCGGGCCGCCGAGGACGGCGGTGAGGGCGATGGCGCCGCCGGGCGGGTGGAGGCAGCGCAGGGCGAACATCGCGCCGATCGCCAGGGCTCCGGCCAGCGGGGCGGCCAGCAGCGGATCGGGGATCCATTGCGCGCAGGTCACGCCGACCAGGGCGGAGAGGGTGTTGCCGCCGATGATGGACCAGGGTTGGGCAAGGGGGCTGGCCGGCACGGCGAAGAGCAGGACGGCGGAGGCGCCGAGCGGTGCGATCAGCATCGGCAGGCTGGCTGACCCGCCGGCCATCCGGGAGCAGATCAGGGCGGTGAGCAGGAGACCGGCGAGGGCGCCGCAGCAGCCGCGCAGGCGCTCCGTGGCGCTGGCTCCCATGGGGGCGGGGAGGAAGCCGCGGAGCCAGGGCGGAACGCCGTCCAGTATTCTCGCCAGCTTCGGGCGCCCGCCCGGCGCGTCTGGGCGGTGGATCGGTGTTGCGCTCATCTCAGGCGGGCTTGACCGCTTCGGGAGTTACGGCGTCCGGCTGACCCAGGCGGACGGCCATGGCGGGCCTGTTCCGGCCGGCAAGGAGGTGGGCCAGGGTGCGCCCGTCCAGTACGGCCAGGAAGGCGGCCAGGGCTTCGCCGAGCAGGGATTGAAGGCCGCAGACATCGAGCAGGACGCAGCCGCCGCCCTCGCCCGGAGGCTGGAAGCAGGCGACGAGGGCCATATCCTCCTCGGTGAAGCGCATGACATCGCCGATGTTGATCTGCTCGGGCGGCCGGGCGAGGCGAAGTCCGCCGCCCTTGCCGCGCGTGGTCTCCAGGAACCCGCCGCGGCCGAGATTGTGCACGACCTTCACGAGGTGGTTCTCGGAGATGCGATGCGCCGCCGCGATCTCCCGGATGGAGGCGCGGCGGTCCGGGCGGAGGCCGAGATAGATCAGGGTGCGCAGGGCGTAGTCGGTGTGCAGTGTCAGGCGCATGATGAAGGTGTAGCGGCTTCACATCTTTTAACCAGGGCCGGACAAGGGGCACCAGCGATGCGCCCTTCGGATGCACCATGACCTGGCAGCTCAGCGACCAGACGAGTTCCATGTTGAAGGCGACGATCCCGGCGCTGCAGGCCCATGGGCTTGCCAGTCGACGTTCAGCAGGTCCACGCCCGGGGCGAGCTCAGCACGGCGATGCCGATTACAGAGCCTCGCCAGAAGAGTCTCGCCCATTCGCCCTGCTCCGCCGGGTAAGCCATGCCGGATCACCGACAGGGCTGAGACAGATCCGCCCCCATCACGATGCTCGCGCGGCACGCATGGGGGAGGCAGCGACGGCGAAGGCCTGCTCGATCAATGCGCGCTGGTCGGAATCGTGGTCGCCGTGGAAGCTGCCTGCCGGCGATGCTGATTCCGGGCGCCCGACATAGGCGACCGTCGGGGCGCGAACGCCGGCCTCGCGCAGCAACCGTTCCAGCCGCCGGTCCAGCCAGTTCCAGGCGCCCATGTTCTCCGGCTCTTCCTGCACCCATTGGAAGGTGGCGCCAGGCCATTGGCGGAACAGCGCCGAAAGACGCGCGGCCGGGAAGGGATAGAGCTGCTCGATCCGGATGATGGCGGTTCCGGCGGCACCGCTCCGCGCGCGTTCCTCCTCGAGATCATAGGCGATCTTGCCGGTGCAGAGGATGACATGATCGACCTTGCCCTCCGGCACGGAAGCGATCACCGGCTGGAAGCCTGTGCCCGGCAGGAAATCCGCGAGCTTCGATACCGCGGCTGGCAGGCGCAACAGCTTCTTCGGGCTCATCACGATCAGAGGCTTGCGGCGCGCGGCGAGAACCTGCCGGCGAAGCATGTGGAAGTAGTTGGCGGGCGTCGATGGGCTGACGACCCTCACATTGTCCTGCGCCGCCATCTGCAGATAGCGTTCGATGCGCGCGGAGGAATGCTCCGGTCCTTGCCCTTCCAGCCCGTGCGGCAACAGGACCGCGAGACCTGATGGCAGGCACCACTTCTCCTCGGCGGCCATGATGAACTGGTCGATCATGACCTGCGCTCCATTCGCGAAATCGCCGAACTGCGCTTCCCACAAGGTCAGCCCTTCCGGCCGGCCGAGGCTGTAGCCGTATTCGAAGCCCAGCACCCCATATTCGGAAAGCGGGCTGTTGAAGACGGAGAAGGCTGCACCGTTCTGCGCCATTCCGGCCAGTCCGACATGCTTCCGGCCGGTGAGCGTGTCGACGAGGCCGAAATGCCGATGGGAGAAGGCGCCGCGCACCACATCCTGGCCCGTGAGCCGGACCGGCGTTCCCTCGTTCAGCAGGCTGGCGAAGGCCAGCGCCTCCGCCGTCGGCCAGGCGACCAGCGCGTCATCGCCGATGGCACGCTGGCGCAGCACGCGCCCCATCCGGGCATGAAGGGCGAAGTCTTCAGGTGACTCCGCAAGCGATGCGGCGAAGCGGCGCAGCAGCGGCTCCTCGACACCGGTCGAGGGTTCATCCCCGGCCGTGCCGCCCGTGAAGGGCGCCCATTGCCCGGCGGGATAGCCGCTCTCGTTCACGCGGTATCCGGCGGCCTCCTCATAGGCGCGCTGCATCCGCTCGCGGCAGGCCAGGCGGAGTTCCTCGGCCTGCGCCTCTGCGCCGATGCGCGCGGCGAAGGCGGCGGCGACGGGAGGCTGGCGCCGGACGGCCTCGTAGAGCAGCGGCTGGGTGAAGGTCGGCTCGTCAATCTCGTTGTGGCCGTTGCGGCGGTAGCCTACCAGGTCGATGACGGCATCACGCGCCTGGCTCTGCCGGTAGTCGAAGGCGAGCTCGGCGGCGCGGCAGGCCGCCAGCGGATCCTCGGCATTCACATGCAGGATCGCGCTGTCGATCGCCTTCCATGCGCCGGTGCAATGGGTGGAGCTGCGCGACTCCTCCTCCTCGGTGGTGAAGCCGATGCGGTTGTTGAGGACGATATGCACCGTACCGCCCGTGCCGAAGCCGGCCGTGCGCCCAAGCTGCAGCATCTCGGCCACGATGCCCTGCCCGATCACGGCGGCATCCGTGTGCAGCAGGATCGGCAGCACGGCGCCCGCACCATGCCGGTCCTGCAGGGCACGGGCGCGGCCCAGCACAAGCGTGTTCACCGCCTCCAGATGCGAGGGGTTCGGCAGCAGCGTGACGTGGAGGTCGCGGCCATCCAGGGTGAGCGTCGTCTCCAGGCCGAGGTGATAGGGCACGTCGCCCGCCCGCGGCGGATCGGCCGCAAAGGGGTGGGCGCCCTTGATCTCGGCCAGCATGCGGGCGAGCGGCTTGCCCAGCACATTGGCTAGCAGGCTCAGCCGGCCACGATGCATGGTGCCGATGACGACGTGGCTGACGCCCTTCGCGGCCGCATGCTCCAGCAGCCGCTGAAGCATGGGAACGAAGGCTTCGATTCCCTCGGCGCCGAAGCGCTTCTTCGTGGGGAACTTCACGGAGAGGAAGCGCTCGAACTCATCCGCCTCGATCAGCCCGGCCAGGATGCGGGATTGCCGTGCGGGTGGCACGGCGCCGTCATGCGCCATCCTCTCGAAGGCCGCTCGCAGCCAGTTGCGGGCCGCCGGATCGTCGATATGGGCCGTCTCGACCGTCAGGGTGCCGGCATACAGCCGGGCCAGCTCCTCCACCGGAGGCGTGCGCTCCGCCAGCTCCGCCGCGAAGCGCTGGGGTTCCGGCGCGCCACGCTCCGGCGACAGCGGGTCGAGCCGCGCAAGGCGATGGCCGCGGGCGCGGATGGCTTCGGACAGGGCAGCATCGGATGGGGCGGCATCGGACAGGGCGGCATCGGATGGACCGCTCCGCGGCATGCCGCTGCCCGTCGCCTCTTCGATGTCGTCCAGGACCTGGAGCAGCACATGCCAGCTTGGGTCCACGGAGGCCGGATCGGCGCGAAAACGGGCCTGCAGATCCTCGATCGCATTCGCTCCCATTCCCAGAAGCGGAGACGAGGTTACCGACATTGCTTGGTCTCCTGCGGAGCCAACATCACGGCCCCTCCCTTTTCATATCCTTGCCCGCTCGCGCCCAGGCCTAGGCCGGCACGGCGAGATCGCATCCCTGCCTGGCCGTGCAGGCCATTTCATCCGGCACGGAGGCGGGGACATCAGTATCGATGCCCTGGGCCGCTTCGAACAGGGCGTTCGTGACAGCCACTGCATCCTTTGCGCCGGAATGCCGGACGCAATCCTCGAACTTCGCCCGCAGCACCGCCTTGGAAAGCCAGCGGGAGGGCTTTCCGAGGGCGAGCGGCACGAATGTCTCCACGCGCCGCCCATCCTTCAACCGAATCTCCAGATGCGTGGCGTATTCGGGATCGTGGCGCATGCGGTCATCGGCCTCCACGCGCACGCGGCCGGTCAGCTCCGCGATGCGCGGATCGGCGCCGCATTCATCGGTGAAGCTGGACAGATCGACCCGGCCGCGCACCAGGGCCGATGCGACGCAATGATGAAGGCTGAACTTGCCCTGCAACCCGGTTTCCGGCCGCTTGTAGATCAGCGGTTTGAAGGCGTACTCCGAAACGCCCATCCGGACATCCTCGACCATGCGCCAACCCTCGGGGCCGATCTGCTCATGGGCCAGCAGCGCGGCTTCCGTGCCGGGATGGGTTGCACCGCAGGCCGGGTAGGGCTTCAGCTGAAGGCCGAATTCCGAGAGGATCTCCAGCTCCTCTCCCCATCGGAGCAGGGGTGCGGCCTGCACAGTGCCACCGGCGTTGAAGGCCGCGATATGGCCGGCGGGATGCTCGATGGCCGTCGGGTTCGCCGTCCATCCGGCCCGCGCGAGCAGCGCCGCGGCGACGCCGTTGCGCGCCGCGAAGCCCGCATGCAGCGGCTTCGTCATCGTGCCGAAATTCGCGCGGACGCCACATGCGGAGCTGGCCCCGATCGCCAGCGCCATCGCTGTTGCTTCCTCACTCAATCCCAGCACGCGGCAGGCCGCTGCCGTGACCGCCAGGCTGCCGAAGGTGCTCGTTGCGTGCCAGCCGCGCGAGTAGTGATCCATGTTGAGCGCGGCGCCGAGTTTGCCGATCACCTCCAGCCCGACGATGTATCCGGTGACGAGGTCCCGCCCCCGCACCAGGGTGGTGCCGGCGAGCGCCAGCATGGCCGGCAGCACCACGGCGGCGACATGCGCGTAGCCGGGGTGGTTGGTGTCGTCGTAATCCAGCGCATGCACCAGGGTGCCGTTGAACAGCGCGACCTCTGAGGGCGTGGCGCGGCGGCCGAGCCCCACGAGCCCCGCCTCGCCCGCCGGCATGGCCCGCACGATGCTGAGCAGCGGCTGGACAAGCGACTCCGCCGCGCCCGCAATCATGCAGCCGATCCCGTCCGTGATGGCATCCACGGCCATCGCGCGTGCGCGGCCGGGGAAGCTTGCTGCGCCTGCGCCGGCAACGAAGCGCGCGAGCGAGGCGGTGACGTGACCTGCAGGACTCATCATCGGCTCAGCGCTGCTTGCGCATGAGGGTGGTGATCTCGACCTGTTCCTCCACCTCGCGCAGCATCTGCTGCTGGAAGGCTTCGCCATCCAGGAAGGTCGGAGGCTCGCCCTCGGCGCGGGTGGAATGGAGGATGAACTCGGGATCGGCGACGATGCGGCGCGAAAGATCGGTCAGCATGTCCCGGACTGGTTTCGGCGTTCCCTTCGGGGCGAGGATTCCGCGCCAGTTGTAGAAGGTGAAGTCAACGCCCGTTTCCTTGACCGTGGGGATGGAGGGCTCTTCCTTGGACCGCTCCGACGAGGTGATGGCCAGACCACGGACCGCGCCTTGCCGGATGCTGGGCAGTCCGGAGCCGGTCGTCGGCAAGGCCAGATCCACATGGCGCCCGAGCACCGTCGTGAGCGCCTCGGCGCTGCCGTTGAACGGGATGTGCAGCATCTCGATGCCGACACGGCGGGAGAAGAGCGCGAGCGTCACATGGGTCGAGCTTCCGGCACCGGCCGATCCGTAGGTGAGGCTCCGCTTCTTCGCCTCGCCGACCAGCTCCTGCATGGAGCCGATGGAAGATCGGCTATCCACCACGAAGATGAAGGACGGTGCGCCGACGATGGCGATCGGGTCGAAGCTGTCCGGGCGGTATCCGACGTCGTTGAGCATGGGCGTCGTCACATTGGAGCCCATTGTGCCGAAGAGCAGGTTGTATCCGTCGGGCGCCGCCTGGGCGACCTGCCGCGTGCCGCGCGCGCCGCCGGCGCCGGGCAGGGGCACCACCTGCATGGACACACCGAGACGCCCGGCCGCGGCCGGCGCCCTGGGCGAGCGCCGCACAGATCGGCTCCTGCGCCTGAAACGGGCCAATCGCGTTCTCCAACCGCTATCCGGTGTGCGGGCAAGCCTTGATTCCGCCTGACGGACCGAGTTCCGGTACGCCATGCATGGGGTCGCTGGTCGTCAATCATCGGTCCCCCTCCTTCAGCACGGCGAGCGCTGGGCCTGTTCCAGCGACAGCGGCAGGTAGTCCGCGATGCGCTTGTCATGCGCCACCAGCGGGCGGCAGGCTTCGGGTGCATGTGGGCCAGGGCGGCTTCGGCGGTCGCCTTGATTGTCGGGCTTGTCCGATCCTTGATCGCAAGCGCGGCAAGCGTCTGCGGCGAAGGGGTGATCAGGAGGCGGCGCCCCCGGGGGCGAGGACCTAACTCGCGGCCGGCGCCGCATCTTCGAGCGTCGCCCAGACCGGATCCTTCAGCTTCGCGACGAAGGCCGCATGGCGCTCCAGATCCTCGGGCGTGGGGATGATGGGGCGCGGCGTGCGGGCGATGGGGCCGGCCTCGGTGGCGAGGCTGTTGCGGTTGCCGCCGATGGTGGTGGCCAGGGCGAGGCCAGGCTGCTTGCCGCCCATCAGCTCCAGATAGACCTGACCGAGGAGCTGCACGTCCAGCAGGGCGTTGTGGGTGGTGCGGGCCGAGAGGTCGATGTTGAAGCGGCGGCAGAGCGCATCGAGCGAGTTGGGCAGGCCGGGGAAGCGCTTCTTGGCCATGGCCAGCGTGTCGACCATTCGCGTGCGGGCAATGCGCGGGGCGCCGCAGCGGTCGAACTCGTGGTCGAGGAAGTTGAAGTCGAAGGGCGCGTTATGGGCGATGACGGGATCGTCGCCCAGGAACTCCAGCAGCTCGGGCAGGATGGCGGCGAAGAGCGGCTTGTCGGCCAGCATGGAGGCGGTGAAGCCGTGCACCTTGCTGGCCTCGGGCGGGACGTCGCGCTCGGGGTTGATGAGGCGGTGGAAGAACTTGCCGGTGGGCATGAGGTTCACGACCTCGATTGCCGCGACTTCGAGGACACGGTCGCCGGTGGCGGGGTCGAGGCCGGTGGTTTCGGTGTCGAGGATCAGGGCGCGGGACATGCGCGCAGGATAGGGGAGTTGGGGCGGTGGCCCCAGAGGCTTTGCCCCAGGAGACTTTGCCCCAGGGGGCTTTGCCCCAGGGAGGCATCGCCCCCTGGCGCCAGCCGCGGCCGGCTGGTCAGGGGAGGAGCAGCTTCGTGGCCAGCCCGACCAGGGCGGTGATGCCGAGCGTGCGCAGCAGCCCCAGCCGCAGCCAGAACAGGCAGGCGGTGGCCAGGACACCGAGTGCCAGGGCGAGCGGGTCCAGCGTGCCGGGGACCGGCACGTCCAGAGTCACCGGGCCGAACTCCACACGGCGAATTTCGGCGAAGAGCACGCGCAGCCCGAACCAGAGCGCCAAGTTGGCGATCACGCCCACCACCGCAGCCGTGACGGCCGCCAGCGCCCCGGTGAGCTTCCGGTTGTCGTGCAGCCGTTCGACATAGGGCGCGCCCAGGAAGATGAAGGCGAAGCAGGGCGCGAAGGTCACCCAGATCGTCAGCAGCGATGCCAGCAGCCCGGCGGCGAGGCCGCCCTGGCCATAGCCGGCCAGGAAGCCGACGAATTGCAGCACGAGAATGAGCGGGCCGGGCGTGGTCTCGGCGAGGCCGAGGCCGACCAGCATCTGATGCGCGGTGAGCCAGCCATAGTTCTCGACCGCCTCCTGCGCGACATAGGCGAGCACGGCATAGGCGCCGCCGAAGGTCACCACCGCCATCTTCGAGAAGAACGAGGCGACGTCGGCGTAGATGCCGCGCTCGACCAACATGAGCGCGGCGACCGGCAGCAGCCAGAGCGCGATGGCGCCCCAGCCCGCCCACCACGCCTTCGCGGCCAGCCGGGCAGGGCGGCCAGGATCGGCCGCCAGCACGGCATCCAGCGCGGCAGGCGGACCATCGGAGGCCTGGCCATGGCCGCTGCCGCGGAAGGCGCCCGGTGCGACATAGCCGAGCAGCGCGGCGACGAGGACCACGATCGGGAAGGGGACGCCGAAGGCAAAGAGCACCAGGAAGGCGGCCGTGGCCAGGGCCCAGGCCGGCTTTGTCTTCAGGGCGCGGCGCGAGACCCGCAGCAGGGCCTCGACCACAAGGACGAGCACCGCGCATTTAAGGCCGAAGAACAGGGCGGCGATGGCCGGCACCTCGCCGAGCGTGGCGTAGAGCACGGAGAGGACGAGCATCAGCGCCATGCCCGGCAGCACGAAGAGCGCACCGGCGGCGATGCCGCCGCGCACGCCGTGCAGCAGCCATCCGAGATAGGTGGCGAGCTGCTGCGCCTCGGGGCCGGGGAGGAGGTTGCAGAAGCTGAGCGCGTGGAGGAAGCGCGCGTCGGAGATCCAGCGCCGCTCGTCCACCACCTCCCGGTGCAGCAGCGCGATCTGGCCCGCCGGGCCGCCGAAGGAGAGCAGGCCGATCCGCAGCCAGACGCGGAGGGCCTCGGCGAAGCTTGGGAGCCCAGCTTCGGCGGCGGCGCGCCCGGGGGTGGATTTCTCGTCGATGGTGATGCCGCTCATGCCACGATTCCCGTCCGGGCGCCCGGCTGGGGCGCCGGCCAGTTATGCGTCTCCGCGACGGCGTCGCGGCTCCAGCGGAAGAATGCGTCGTACAACCCCATCGCAGCGTCAAGCTGGGCCAGGTCCTCGCGATGCATGCGCGACAGGCCGAGAGAGGCGGCGAGCAGGCCAGCGGATTGCGGGGTGAGGCCGGGCCGGTCGGTATCGGCGCCGCGCACGATCATGGCCAAGCGGGAGAGCGCCTCGGAGCGCAGGCCGAATTCCGTGACCATGGTGTCGAAGGTGCATTCCTCGCCACGGTGGCTCCAGAACACGTCTTCAATGTCGAAGGGCGTCGCGCCGAAGCGCTCCGCGACGGCCTGCACCTCGGAGAGGGCGACGAAGAGGAAGACGGCTTGAGCGTCCACGAAGCGCCGGATGAGCCAGGGACAGGCGATGCGATCGATCTTCGGGCGCGAGCGCGTGACCCAGACGGTGCGGCCCTGGGCATCGCGTGCGGGAATGTGATCGGGCCGCAGCAGCAGTTGGCCGCCCCCAGCCCAGGCCTCGAAGCCGCCCTCCAGCACCTCCGCCCGCGCACCGTTGCAGCGCAGCCAGGCGGCGACGCCCTGGCTGAGCTTGAGGCCGCGCTGGCAGAGGACGACGGCGGAACGGCCGGCCAACCCGGCCGACCAGCCGTCCACGCCACGGTGATCGCGGCGGATGGAGGCGGGCAGGAGCCGGGGATCGGCCGCGTGGTCCTCCTCCGTGCGGACATCGATGAGGAGCGGCGCATCCGGGAGGCCGATGAGCCGGGACAATTGGGCAACGGTGATGGTGTCTGGGGCAGGCATGGGAGCGTCCTCTCCATGGCAGGAGTTCCGGACGCGATGCTTCGGCCGAGGCCTCACGGGGCGATCGCGAGCATCCCCTTGCCCCGAAGTGACGGCCGCCGGGGCACCGCTGTCAAGGCGCTGGATCAGGGAGCGGGATCAAAGGCGGGGCCGGGGGCAGAGCCTCCGCAGCCACCACTCGCCGCACGGCCCGCTGCGCATGGTTCCGCGACAGCCCGGTATGGATCAGGTGATCCGCCCGACTGCGCCGTAGCGCGTCCGGCACCTGCCGGGCGAGGATGGCCTTCAGCCGCTCCTCCGTCATGCCCTTGCGGCGGAGGACGCGGGCCCGCTGGATGGCCGAGGGGGCGGTGACGACGATGACCGCATCGGCCCGGCCTTCGCCGCCGGTCTCGAAAAGCAGGGGGATGTCCAGCACCACCAGCCGGGCACCACGGCGGCGGGCCTGGGCGAGGAAGCGGCGTTCCTCCTGGCGGACGAGGGGATGGACGATGGCCTCCAGCCGCTTCAGGGCGGCGTCATTGCCGAGGACGGCGCGGCGCAGGGCCTCGCGGTCCACCCTGGGGCCGCGGGGGGTGGGGCTGGTGGTGCCGGGAAAGGCGGCCTCAATGGCTCGGACCGCGGTGCCGCCGGGACCCTGCAGGCGATGAACGGCGGCATCGGCGTCGAAGACCGGGATGCCGAGGCGGCGGAAGGTGTCGGCGGCGGTGGACTTGCCCATGCCGATGCCGCCGGTGAGCGCCCAGACCTTCATGCGGCATGCTTCGGGATGTCGGAGGCGACGAAGGCGCGAAGTTCTGGCGTGACCTCCGGCATCTCGCCGAACCAGGCCTCGAAGCCGCGGCGGCCTTGGTGGAGCAGCATGCCAAGGCCGTCCACCGCCGGGAGGCCACGGGCGCGGGCGGCGGCGAGGAGCGGGGTTTCGAGCGGGACGTAGACGATGTCCGCCACCACGGCCCCCGGCGGCAGGGGAGCGAGGTCGATGGCGAGAGGAGGCTGGCCCTGCATGCCCTGGCTGGTGGTGTTTACCAGCAGGGCCGCGCCTTCAAGCGGCGGGCTGGCCGCGACCTCCACCGGGGCGCCATGGGCGGCAAGATCCCGCGCAAGGGCTTCGGCGCGGGCGGGGTTGCGGTTGACCAGTGTGAGGCGGGGGCAGCCGGCGGCGAGTAGGGCATGGGCCACCGCACGGGCGCCGCCGCCGGCGCCGAGCAGGACGGCGGGCCCCTGTTTCACGTGAAAAAGGGGCGCCTGTTCGCGCAGGCTTTCGAGGAATCCCCAGCCATCGGTGTTCCATCCCTCGATCCGGCCGTCGCGGAAGACGAGGGTGTTCACGGCGCCGATACGGCGGGCTTCGTCTTCCACCCAGTCGCAGACGGCCAGCGCTGCCTCCTTGTGGGGGATGGTGACGTTGGCGCCGCGGAAGCCAAGGGCCGCGACGGAGCGGATGGCCTGGGCGAAGTCCGCAGGCTGCACCGGGAGGGGGACAAAGGCACCGTCGATGCCGTGGCGGGCGAGCCAGAAGCCGTGCAGCCGGGGGGAGCGGGAATGGGCGACGGGCCAGCCGAGGACCCCGGCCAAGCGGGTCTTTCCGGTGAGGGTATGAGGCGCCTGCATGCGGGACGCATAGCGTAAGCCGGTTCCGGAGGGCAGGGAGGGTCCGGCCCCAGGCGCCGAGACTCAGGTGCTGAGACTCAGGCGCTGAGACTCAGGCGCTGAGACTTAGGCGGCCGGGAGGCCCAGCTCCTCGCGCCGGGTTGGCGCGGCGCGGAAGCTGGCGGCATCCCGCATCGGCGGGGCGCCGAAGAGGCGGGCATATTCGCGGCTGAACTGGGACGGGCTGCCATAGCCGACGCTGTGGCCGGCGCTGGCGGCGTCCATGCCCTGGTTGAGGATCAGGCGGCGGGCCTCCTGCAGGCTCAGGCGCTTGCCGTATTGCAACGGGCTCATGCCGGTGACCGCCTTGAAGTGCTGGTGCAGGGCGGAGGGGCTCATGCCGGCGGCGGAGGCGATCTTGGCCACCGCGAAGGGCTCGGCATGGTCCTGCCGGATGCGGTGGATGGCGCGCATGACGCGGCGCAGCTGGCTGTCGGGGAAGGCGATCTGGCGGAGGCGGGCGAGCTGCTCACCACCGAGGGCGCGATAGAGGAGCTCGCGCTCGGCGAGCGGGGCGAGGATGGCGGCGTCGCGCGGGGTGGCGAGCAGGCGGAGGAGGCGGGTGGCGGCGTCGGTGATCTCCGGCGTCATCTGGCTGAGGGAGATGGCGGGGCCGGGTGCCACGCCCGGCGCGGCTGGCGGATCGGACAAGCCGGCCTCAAGAATGAGGGCGCCCAGCGTGGTGGGGTCGAGAGACAGGCAGAGGCAGAGATAGGGGCGCTCGGGGCTCGCCTCGATCACCTGGCCGATGACGGGAAGGTCGACCGAGGCGGCGAGGTAATTGTTGCGGTCATAGGTATAGACGCCCTGCCCCATGATCACCTGCTTGCGCCCCTGCGCGACAAAGCAGAGCGCGGATTCATACAGGGTATGGACCGGCTCCGAGGGCTGCGAGGCGCGGATGAGGGTGACGCGCGGGATGGAGCTGGGGTGGATGCCGTCCTCCGTTGCGAAGCGCGCGATCAGGGCGGTGAACTCATCTTCGCGATCCATGCTGCGCCTTTCTTCCGGTGCGGGTCCTGTGCGGGCTTCGGTTGTGACGCCGGCAGGCGGGAAGTTCATCCCGTCCCGGGCCTGCTGACAGGGGTTCTGGAGGATCATGCAAGGATGCCGGAGGGCTGGTCTACCGTTCGCGCGGCTCCTGCGCCGACCTTGCGCTCCGGCGGCCTGGGATGTCCGGGCCTTGGATGCAGGAGTGTTCCATGTCCGGTGTGGAATCGAAGGTCGTGGCGATCACGGGCGCGAGCAGCGGGATCGGCGAGGCGACTGCGCGGCTGCTGGCGGCGCGGGGCGCGAAGGTGGTGATCGGCGCGCGGCGGGCGGAGCGGCTGGGGAGGCTGGCGGCGGAGATCAACCAGGCCGGCGGCGTGGCGCGGTTCCGCGCGGTGGACGTGACGCGGCGCGAGGATGTCGAGGCGTTCATCGGCTTCGCCCGCAAGGAATTCGGCCGGGTGGATGTGGTGGTGAACAATGCCGGCGTGATGCCGCTTTCGCCACTGGATGCGCTGAAGGTGGATGAGTGGGACCGGGTGATCGACGTGAACATCCGGGGCGTGCTGCATGACATCGCCGCCGGGCTGCCGGTGATGAAGGCGCAGGGCTTCGGGCAGTTCGTGAATGTTTCCTCGATCGGCGGACATGCCGTGAGCCCGACGGCCGCCGTGTATTGCGCGACCAAATTCGCCGTGGCGGCGATCTCGGAGGGGCTGCGACAGGAGAACGATCGCATCCGGGTGACGGTGACCTCGCCGGGGGTGACGGAATCCGAGCTGGCGGATTCGATCTCGGACGACACCGCGCGGGAGGAGATGCGCGGGTTCCGCCGCATCGCCATCGCGCCCGAGGCCATCGCCCGCGCCATCGCCTATGCCGTGGAGCAGCCCGA
Source organism: Muricoccus harenae (assembly GCF_009848505.1). Lineage (GTDB taxonomy): Bacteria > Pseudomonadota > Alphaproteobacteria > Acetobacterales > Acetobacteraceae > Roseomonas > Roseomonas harenae. The sequence continues at coordinate 133,303 of NZ_WWDL01000005.1, read as the reverse complement.
TGACGTGGACGTCAGCGAGGTGATCGTCCGTCCCACCGCCAGCCCGTACTGATCCGAGGAAATAGGTGCCGGGGCCGGGAAGATCTCCTTCCCCCCGGCCCTTCTCTTTTCTCCGTCACCGGGGGCATTGCTGACGACACGCGGGGCGCCGGGCAACGCCGCCCTGCCCTTCCCTCTGGCGCGGCGAGGCGAGGAATGCGACCAAACATCCCGACGCGAGTGAGGGATGACAGCCATGGCAAAGACCCTGCGGGTGGCGGTGCAGATGGACCCGATGGAAAGCATCGGGATCGAGGGGGACAGCACCTTCGCGATGATGCTGGAGGCGCAGGCCCGGGGCCATGCGCTGTGGCACTACCATGTGCGCGACCTGGCGCTGCATGGGGGCCGGGTGACGGCCTGGGCGCATCCGGTGGAGGTGCGGCGGGAGAAGGGGAACCACTTCACCTTCGGGGCCGAGGCGGAGCTGGACCTGGGGCAGGACGTGGATGTCGTGCTGATGCGGCAGGATCCGCCCTTCGACATGGCCTATATCACGGCCACCCACATCCTGGAGCACATCCACCCGAAGACGCTGGTGGTGAACGATCCGGCGCATGTGCGGAACGCACCGGAGAAGCTGTTCGTCACCCATTTCCCGGAGCTGATGCCCGAGACGCTGGTGACCGCCGACCGGCGGCGGATCGCGCGCTTCCGCGAGACGCATGGCGATATCATCGTCAAGCCGCTGTTCGGGAATGGCGGCGCGGGGGTGTTCCACCTGCGGCCGGATGACTCCAACCTGAACTCGCTGATCGAGATGTTCACCGAGCGCTCGCGCGAGCCGCTGGTGATCCAGAAATACGTCCCCGCCGTGCGGCAGGGCGACAAGCGCATCATCCTCGTGGACGGCGAGGCGATGGGCGCGATCAACCGCGTGCCTGCGGAAGGCGAGGCACGGTCGAACATGCATGTCGGCGGGAAGGCGGTGCAGACCACGCTGACCGAGCGCGAGCGCGAAATCTGCGCGGCGATCGGGCCGGAGCTGAAGAAGCGCGGAATGATCTTCGTGGGGATCGACGTGATCGGCGGGTATCTCACCGAGATCAACGTGACCTCGCCCACGGGCCTCCAGGAGGTGGCGCGCTTCGATGGGGTGCATCTGGAGCGCGCGATCTGGGACGCGATTGAGGCGAAGCGGTAAAAGTAAGGCCGGGGGAAGGAATTCCCCCGGACCCCCATCTTTTTCTTCGGGACTGCCGTGGATGTCCCGGCCGGAAGGCGGCACGGGCTGCCATGTCAGTCGCCGAGGGGCTTGGCCCCTCGGCGCACCGTGACAGGCGGAAGGTCCAGAAAACTCAGTTTCCTGGCGATAGGGGGTCCGGGGGAGAGCAGCGCTTTCCCCGGGGCAGCCCTACCGGCCCAAGCCTTCCCAGAATTCCTTCACCCGCGAGAAGAAGCCCTCGCTTTCCGGGCTGGTGCGGCTGTTCTCTTCCGCCTCGGCCTCGAACTGCTCCAGCAGCTCGCGCTGCCTCGCGGTGAGGTTCTGCGGGGTTTCCACCGAGACCTGCACATACATGTCCCCGCGCGCGGTGCTGCGGAGGACGGAGAAGCCCTTGCCGCGCAGGCGGAACTGGTCGCCTGCCTGCGTGCCCGAGGGGATGGACACGCGGGCGCGGCCGCCATCGATGCTCGGCACCTCCACCGTGCCGCCCAGGGCGGCCTGCGTCATGCGCAGGGGCACGCGGATGAAGATGTTGTTGCCCTCCCGCTGGAAGATCGGGTGGGGGCGGATGCCGATATCGACATAGAGGTCGCCCGGGGGGGCGCCGCGCAGCCCGGCCTCGCCTTCGCCACTCAGGCGGATGCGGGTGCCTTCCTCGACGCCCGCCGGGATGGTGACGTTGAGGTTGCGGTCCTTCTGCACGCGGCCGGCGCCATGGCAAACCTTGCAGGGGTTCTTGATGATGCGGCCGCTGCCGCCACAGGTGGGGCAGGCGCGCTCCACCAGGAAGAAGCCCGATTGCGCACGCACCTTGCCGGCGCCCTTGCAGGTGCCGCAGGTCTCGCTCTGCGCCTTGCCGCCTTCCGCGCCGCTGCCGGAGCAGTTGTCGCAGGAGACGGAGCTGGGGACGCGGATCGTGGTCTTGGTGCCGGCGAAGGCTTCCTCGAGACTGATCGTCACCTCGGTGCGGAGGTCGGAGCCGCGGCCGCTGTTCTGGCTGCCCCGGCCACGCGCGCCGAGATTGCCGAACATCTGCTCGAAGATGTCCTCGAAGCCGCCGCCGCCAGCGAACCCACCGCCAAAGGGATTGCCGCCACCACCGCCGCCATTCTCGAAGGCAGCATGGCCATAGCGGTCATAGGCCGCACGCTTCTCGGCATCCTTCAGGACGTCGTAGGCCTCGTTGCATTCCTTGAACTTGGCCTCGGCGGCCTTGTCGCCTGGGTTGCGGTCCGGGTGGTGCTGCATCGCGAGCTTGCGGAACGCCTTCTTCAGCGTGTCCTCATTCGCGTCGCGGGCGACGCCCAGCACCTCGTAGTAATCACGCTTGGCCATTGTGGTTCCCATGCGGGGCGCATCCTTGCCCTGTAGGGTTGCATTCCAGGGAGAAGCCGCAAAGAGGAAGCGCCCGGCCCGCTTGCCGCGATGCCGGGCGCCTCATTCTCTCTACCGCAAGGGCGATCAGCCCTGCTTCTTCTTCGAGGGGTCGACATCCTCGAATTCGGCGTCGACCACCTTCCCGTTCGGATTGGCGTTGCTCGGACCGCTGGCACCGGCCTCAGCCTCGGGCTGGGGCTGGGCGGCCTCGGACTGGGCCTTGTAGAGGGCCTCGCCAATCTTCATGGATGCAGCCGAGAGACGCTCGCCGGCGACCTTCATCGCCTCCAGGTCCTGGCCTTCCAGCGCCGAGCGGGCGGTGGAAAGGGCGGCCTCGACCTCGCCCTTGTCGGCATCGGCGAGCTTGTCGCCGTTGTCCTTCAGGGCCTTGTCGGTCGAGTGCACCAGGGCCTCGAGGTTGTTGCGGGCCTCGACGCTGGCGCGGCGCTGCTTGTCGGCCTCGGCATTCGCCTCGGCGTCCTTCACCATCCGCTCGATATCGGCGTCCGACAGGCCGGAGCGAGCCTGGATCTTGATCTGCTGCTCCTTGCCGGTCGCCTTGTCCTTCGCCTGGACGCTGACGATGCCGTTCGCGTCGATGTCGAAGGTCACCTCGATCTGCGGCACGCCGCGCGGCGCGGGTGGGATGCCCTGCAGGTCGAAGTTGCCGAGCAGCTTGTTGTCGACCGCCATCTCGCGCTCGCCCTGGAAGACCTTGATCGTCACCGCGGTCTGGTTGTCATCAGCCGTGGAGAAGGTCTGGGACTTCTTGGTCGGGATGGTGGTGTTGCGGTCGATCAGGCGCGTGAACACGCCGCCCAGCGTCTCGATGCCCAGCGAAAGCGGGGTCACGTCGAGCAGCAGGACGTCCTTCACCTCGCCCTTGAGCACGGCACCCTGGATGGCGGCGCCGATGGCGACGACCTCGTCCGGGTTGACGTTGCGGGCGGGCTCCTTGCCGAAAAAGGTCTTAACCGCCTCGATGACCTTGGGCATGCGGGTCATGCCGCCGACCAGGATCACCTCGTCGATCTCACCAGCCGTCAGCCCGGCATCCTTCAGCGCGTTCTTGCAGGGCTCGAGCGTGCGCTGGATCAGGTCATCGACCAGGGCTTCCAGCTTCGCGCGGGTAAGCTGCAGCACGAGGTGCTTCGGGCCGGACGCGTCGGCGGTGATGAAGGGAAGGTTGATCTCGGTCTGCTTCGAGGAAGACAGCTCGATCTTCGCCTTCTCGGCGGCCTCCTTCAGGCGCTGCAGGGCGAGCTTGTCACCGCGCAGGTCGATCCCGTTCTCGCGCCGGAACTCGTCCGCGAGATAGTCGATCACCCGCTGGTCGAAGTCCTCGCCGCCGAGGAAGGTGTCGCCATTGGTGGACTTCACCTCGAACACGCCGTCGCCGATCTCGAGGATCGAGACGTCGAAGGTGCCGCCGCCGAGGTCATAGACCGCGATGGTGCCGTGGTGCTTCTTGTCCAGGCCATAGGCCAGCGCGGCCGCGGTCGGCTCGTTGATGATGCGCAGCACCTCGAGGCCCGCGATCTTGCCGGCCTCCTTGGTGGCCTGGCGCTGGGCATCGTTGAAGTAGGCAGGGACGGTGATGACGGCCTGCGTCACCTTCTCGCCGAGATAGGCCTCGGCCGTCTCCTTCATCTTGCCGAGCACATAGGCGCTGATCTGCTGCGCAGCCTGCTTCTGGCCGCCAGCCTCGACCCAGGCATCGCCGTTATCCGCCTTGATGATCTTGTACGGGACGAGCGAGACGTCCTTCTGCACCGTCGGATCTTCGAAGCGACGGCCGATCAGGCGCTTGACGGCATAGAGCGTGTCGGTCGGGTTGGTGACGGCCTGGCGCTTGGCGGACTGGCCGACGAGGCGCTCGCCATTCTTGGCGAAGGCGACCATGGAGGGGGTGGTACGCGCGCCCTCCGCGTTCTCGATGACCTTGGTTTCGCCGCCTTCCATGATGGCGACGCAGGAATTGGTGGTGCCGAGGTCGATACCGATGACCTTGCTCATCCGTTACTCTCCTTTGCGGCGGCCGGGGCACGGCCCGTGTTGCGGCACCGTGCATGGCCCCAAATGTTCATTCGGATGGGGATTGGGGAGACGGGATGCCCCGTCGGCCCTCGATGTATTCAGGCATGGGCGGCGCGACAAGACCCTGCTGCGCCCTGAACGCTGATTCAGGCAGGCCTTGTCAGGCCGGCTTGCCGGCAACAACCACCATGGCGGGCTTCAGAAGGCGGCCATTCAGCGTCCAGGCCGGGGTCCAGGCGTTGATGACGGTGCCCGGCTCCACGCCCTCCGGTGCGGGCTGCTCGGCCATGGCCTGGTGCAGCTCGGGGTCGAAGGGCTTGCCGGTGGGGTTCTCGGCCTTCACGCCATGGCGCTCCAGCATGGCGATGAAGGCGCGTTCCACCCCCTCGAAGCCACCGCGCAGCTTGGCGATGGGGTCATCGTCGCCCTCGGACGTGGCGGGAAGGGCATCCAGGCCGCGGCGAAGGTTTTCGGCGGCGTCGGCGACGTCACGGGCGAACTTCGTCACGGCGTAGTTGCGGGCGTCATCCAGTTCGCGCTTGTGCCGGTTGCGGAGGTTCTGCATCTCGGCCTCGGCGCGCAGCCACTTGTCGCGCATCTCCGCCAGCGCGGCGGCAAGGTCCAGGGCCTCGCCTGGAGGAGCACCGGCCGTGGCATCCTGGGGGGTGCCGGGCAGGGGCTGGCCGTCGGCCTCGTAGGGCTTCGATTCGTTCGGGGTATCGCTCATCGTTTCGGGTCTGGTCTTTCCTGGCCCGGGAGGACGGGCCTTGAAGAAGGAGGGAGTTTTCAGGGCGCTTCACCTAGTGGGCGGGAGGCGGCGGAACAAGTTCGCCAGGGATCGCGACCGCCGTCCACGCCCGTTGGACCCCGTTTTACCGAACCGGCGCATGGCTACCACCCGGCCCAGCATGTTGCACCGCAGCATGTTTGGGATAGCATTGATCGGCCCAATATTTTAGCGGTGCCTCCATGACAAACCGGCCTGCGGCGCCCTGCGTCATCCCTACCCCGGTCGCCATCCCGCTGCCGCGGCGGGCCCAGGCGCGATGAGCGGGGGCGCGCGATGAGCGGGGAGGCGCTCCGGCCGCAAGTGCCGCTCTGGCTTCTGGCGCTCATCACCTTCAGCGGCACGCTGGGCATGTACATCTTCGTCCCGGCCCTGCCCCAGGCGGCGGAGGATCTGGGCGCCGCCCCGGCCGCGATGCAGATGACGATCAGCCTCTACATTCTGGGGCTGGCGGTGGGGCAGCCGGTCTATGGGCCGCTGGCCGACCGCTTTGGGCGGCGGCCGGTGCTGATGGGGGGGCTCTGCCTCTACACCCTGGCCGGGCTGGCGGCCTGGCTGGCGCCGAATGCCGAGACGCTGGTCGCAGCCCGGCTGTTCCAGGCGCTGGGGGGCTGCGCCGGGCTGGTGCTCGGCCGGGCCATCGTGCGCGACACGGCGGGCCCCCAGGAGGCGGCGCAGCGGCTGGCGTTGCTGAACCTGATGGTGATGGTGGGGCCTGGGCTGGCGCCGCTGATCGGCGGGGCGGTGGTCTCGACCGGGGGCTGGCGCATCGTGCTGGTGCTGCTGTGCCTGCTCGGGGTGGTGAACCTGTTCTGCACCTGGCGGCTGCTGCCGGAGACGGGGCAGGTGACCGGGACCTCATCGGCGACGCTGCTGCGGGACTACCTGCGGCTGCTGAGTTCGCCGGTCTTCCTCGGCTATGCCATCTGCGGGGGCTGCGTGACGACGGCGGCCTATGCCTTCTTCAGCTCCGCCCCCTTCATCTTCCGGGAACTGGGACGGCCGGTCCATGAGGTGGGGATCTACCTGACCGTGCTGGTGGTCGGGATCTCCTTCGGCAACTGGCTTGCTAGCCGCCTGATCGCGCGTTCCGTGCTGGATCGGGTGCTGGGCCGGGCGAGCCTGATGGGGGCGGCGGCGGCCTTCCTGCTGCTCGCGGTGGTGCTCCTGGGGCAGCTGACGGTGGCCTGGGCAGTAGGCTGCATGTTCGTCTTCACCATCGGGGTCGGGATCGCGGGGCCGGCTGCGCTGGCGCAGGGGCTCAGCGTTAATCCGCGGGTCAGCGGCTCGGCCTCGGGGCTCTACGGCTTCACGCAGATGACCGTGGGGGCGATCTGCTCCGCCCTGCCGGGGCTGGGCTCGGATCCGGCGCTCTCAGCTGCGGTGGTGCTGGCGGGGGCGGCGGTGGTGGGGCAGCTGGCCTTCGCCATGGCGTTGCGCGGCAAGCGGCGCGCACCGGCGGCGGAATGAGCGGGCACCAGGCCGGAACGGATGGCGCTGGGGGGCGGGCCGGCACTGGTCCTGCTGCCCGGCTTCATGGCGGATGCCTCGCTCTGGGACGACATGCGGGAGGCGCTGGAAGGCTTCGGGCCGGTGCTGCATGGCGAGCTGGGGCAGGATGACTCCATCGTGGGGATGGCGCAGCGCGTGCTGGCCTCCACCCCCTGTCCCTCCTTCGTGCTGATCGGCTTCTCCATGGGCGGCTATGTCGCGCGGGAGGTCGCGCGGATGGCACCGGAGCGCGTGGCGGCGCTGGTCCTGGTCGCCACCTCGGCACGCGGTGACACGCCGGAGCAGGAGCGGCGGAAGCAGGCGGGGGCGGGGGGTGCGGCCACGCTCGCCTTCCGGGGGCTGAGCCGGGCAGCGATCGCGTCCTCCCTGCATCCGGACCGGGCCGGGGACGAGGCGATGATCGCCCGCGTCCGGTCCATGGGGGAGCGGCTCGGCCGTGACGTCTTCCTGCGGCAGTCGATGCTCGCGAGGATCGGGGATGCAGACCGGCTGGGAGAGATCCGCTGCCCGACGCTGGTGGTGGCGGCGGCGCAGGACCGGCTGCGGAGCCTGGAGGAAGCGGCGGAGCTCCGGGACGGCATCCCGGGGGCAGAGATGCGGATCGTGGACCCTTCCGGGCACATGGTGCCGCTGGAGAACCCGCGGATGCTTGCTGCGACCGTGCTCTCCTGGCTTCGGACGCTGCCAAGCCTGGGCGGGCCGGAGGCGGTGCGTTCGACGGCGGGGGGTTGACCCCGGGCAGGAGGATGGCATCTGCCGCAACCATGGACACGCCATCGCACGAGACGCCGAACCCTGACCGGCCCGCGACCGATCAACAGGCCAGGCGGCGTCTGGCCGTGGTCCTGTTCAACCTGGGCGGGCCGGATGCGCCGGAGGCGGTGCGCCCGTTCCTGGTGAACCTGTTCACCGATCCGGCGATCCTGCGCTTCCCGGCCTTCATCCGGCAGCCCCTCGGGCGGCTGATCGCGGCTCGGCGGACCAAGGCGGCTTCGGAAAATTACGCGATCCTCGGCGGCAAGTCCCCGCTGCGGGAGCTGACCGAGGAGCAGGGGCGGGCGCTGGAGGCGGCGCTCGCGGAGGAAGGGGTGGAGGCGCGCTGCTTCGTGGCGATGCGCTACTGGCATCCCTTCACCGAGGCCGCTCTGCGGGATGTGATGGCCTGGGGGCCGGATGAGGTGGTGCTGATGCCGCTCTATCCGCAGTTCAGCACGACGACGACCGGAAGCAGCCTGGGCGTGTGGCATGCGGCGGCGGCGAAGGCGGGCTTCTCCGTGCCGACCTCCACCCTGTGCTGCTGGCATTCGGATGCGGGATTCGCCGAGGCGACGGCCGCCATCGTCCGGCGCGCCTGGGCCGAGGCGCGGGCGGCGGTGTCGGAGGGGACAAAGCTCCGGCTGCTGTTCAGCGCCCATGGCCTGCCCGAGAAGATCGTGAAGTCCGGCGATCCCTATCAGTGGCAGGTGGAGCGGAGTGTCGCCGCCGTGGTGGAGGCGCTGGCGATGCCCGGCCTGGACCATGCCCTGTGCTACCAGTCCCGCGTGACGCCGCAGAAGTGGTTGGGACCGAGCGCGGAGGAAGAGGTGGCGCGGGCCGGGACCGAGGGGGTTGCGCTGCTCGTCTGCCCCATAGCCTTCGTCTCGGAGCATTCGGAGACGCTGGTGGAGCTGGACGTGGAATACCGGGAGCTGGCGCATGCCAAAGGCGTGCCGGGCTATTTCCGGGTACCGGCGCAGAACAGCGACCCGGCCTTCATCCGGGCGCTGGCGGCGCTGGTGCAGGGGGTCCGCGTTGAGACCCGCGGCTCCCGCGATGCCTCGGGAGGGAAGCTCTGCTCCTTCGCGGGCGGGCGGCAATGCCCCAAGGCGCATTCCGGCTGCCCCCATACGGCCGCGCAGCCGCTGCGGGTGGCGGCGTAATGCGGGGCGTACTGCGCCCGGCGGCGGTGCTCTTCGATTGTGATGGGGTGCTGGCCGATAGCGAGGCGGTGGCGAATGGCGCCATCGCGGATGATCTGACGGAGCGGGGCTGGGCCATGTCCATGGAGGCGGCCAAGGCCATCTTCATGGGCATGGCGCTGCCGGACATGATCCCGGTCATCGAGCGGCATCTCGGGCGGCCGCTGCCGGCGGACTGGCCGCGGCAGATCGTGGCGCGGATCGTCGCGCGCTACCATGCGGGAGCGCTGGACCCGATCCCGGGCGCGCGGGACACGGTGGAGGCGGTGGCGGCGGCGGGCATCCCGATGGCCGTGGCATCCAATTCCGGGCGGGATGAGCTTCGCACCAAGGCAGGCATCCTGCCCTTCTTCCGGCATTTCGGCGGACGGCTGCTGTGCTTCGAGGATGTTGAGCGGCCGAAGCCACATCCGGACCTCTACATCGCTGCGGCCCGGCTCTGCGGGGCGGACCCGCGGGACTGCGTGGTGGTGGAGGACAGCGTGACGGGCGCCAGGGCCGGGGTGGCGGCGGGGTGCCGGGTGCTGGGCTTCGCCCATGAGACGCCGGCGCTGGACCTGCTGGAGGCGGGTGTGGCGGAGGTCTTCGCCGATCATTCGGCACTGCCGGGGCTGCTGGGGATCGCGTCGGCCGGGGTGGCGGCATGACCATCCCCTGGCTGCTGAACCTCTATCCCTGGACCAAGGCCTTCCACCTGATCGCGGTCTTCGCCTGGATGGCGGGGATGTTCTACCTGCCGCGGCTCTTCGTCTACCACTCGACGGTGCCGGCCGGCAGCGAGTCCTCTGAGATGTTCAAGGTGATGGAGCGGCGGCTGCTGCGGGCCATCATCAACCCGGCCATGGGGGCGGCCTGGCTGCTCGGCATTACGCTGGTGCTGACGCCGGGGGTCGTCGACTGGGGCGCGGGCTGGTGGCACGGGAAGATGGCGGGCTTCCTCGGGATGAGCGCCTTCCATGGGCATCTCTCGGCGGCGCGGAAGCGCTTCGAGGCGGATGAGCGGCCGAAGACCGAACGCTACTGGCGGATCGCCAATGAGGTGCCGACGCTTCTGCTCGTGCTGATCGTGGTGATGGTGATCGTTCGGCCGTTCTGACGGTGATTCCAAGGGGCTTTGCCCCTCCACCCTGGCGGGGCCGGGTGATGCCCCCAAACCCCGCGATTCGTCGGGCGCCTTGAATTCGCGGGAATTTTTCCTACTTAGGCCTTGACGTGCGGCGGATCACCCTTTTAGGGTTCCTGCCGGTGCAGGGCCGCGGGTTTCCGTTGGCCGCCACCGCCCCGTGCATCTTCCATCGGAATCCCGCCGCCCGGCGGAGGCGCTGGCCAAGCCCAGCCCTATCCAGGTTCCGTGCACCCTTCCCCTTCGGCCCCGCCGATCGAGACCACCGAATGCACCTCTCAGAACTCAAGGTTAAGACCCCCGGCGACCTGCTCGCCTTTGCGGAGGAGGTCGGCGTCGAGAACGCGTCCTCACTCCGTAAGCAGGACATGTTGTTCGCCATCCTCAAGCAGCTCGCCGAGAACGACCAGGCGATCTACGGGGAGGGGACGCTCGAGATCCTGTCGGATGGCTTCGGTTATCTGCGGAACCCGCAATCCAACTTCCTGCCGGGTCCGGACGACATCTATGTCTCCCCGGCGCAGGTGCGGCGCTTCGCGCTGCGCACCGGCGACACGGTGGAAGGCCAGATCCGCGCGCCTAAGGATGGCGAGCGCTACTTCGCCCTGCTGAAGGTCAACACGGTGAACTTCGAGCCGCCCGAGGCGGTGCGCCACCGGGTGAACTTCGACAACCTCACCCCGCTCTATCCCACGCGCCGCCTGCGCATGGAGAATGCGGAGGTCGAGAGCATCGGCAAGGGGCCGACGAAGGACAACACGCATCGGGTGATCGACCTGATCGCGCCGATCGGCATGGGGCAGCGCGCGCTCATCGTGGCGCCGCCGCGCACCGGCAAGACGGTGATGCTGCAGAACATCGCCCGCTCGATCTCCGCCAACCATCCCGATGTCTTCCTCATCGTGCTGCTCATCGACGAGCGTCCGGAAGAAGTGACCGACATGGCGCGCACGGTGCGCGGCGAAGTGGTGGCCTCCACCTTCGACGAGCCGGCGACGCGCCACGTTCAGGTGACCGAGATGGTGCTGGAAAAGGCCAAGCGCCTGGTCGAGCACAAGCGCGACGTGGTGGTGCTGCTCGATTCGATCACGCGCCTCGGCCGCGCCTACAACTCCGTCGTGCCGTCTTCGGGCAAGGTGTTGACGGGCGGCGTGGACGCCAATGCACTGCAGCGGCCGAAGCGCTTCTTCGGTGCTGCGCGCAACATCGAGGAAGGTGGCTCCCTCACCATCATCGCCACCGCGCTGATCGACACAGGCAGCCGCATGGACGAGGTGATCTTCGAAGAGTTCAAGGGCACCGGTAACTCCGAAATCATCCTGGACCGCAAGCTCTCGGACAAGCGCGTCTTCCCGGCGATCGACATCACCAAGTCCGGCACGCGCAAGGAAGAGGTGCTGGTGGATCGCGCGGAGCTGTCGAAGATGTGGGTGCTACGGCGGATCCTAAGCCCGATGGGCACGCAGGATTCGATGGAGTTCCTGCTCGACAAGCTGAAGTACAGCAAGACGAACCAGGACTTCTTCGACGCGATGAACACCTGAAGCCGTGCGGGGTGTGGGGATGGCTTGCCATCCTTGCACCCGGCGGTGGCGCCCCAGGTGAGGGGCGCCGGCATGATGAGGGCCTGTCCCGGATGACCGGGACAGGCCCTTTTTCATGCAAGCCTCTGGCTGGTGCCGGGCCTGGGTGGATCAGCCACCCGAGCCGCCGCCGCCGCCCGAACCGCCACCACCGCCCGAGCCGCCACCACCGCCGCCGCCAAGCTGCGACGGCGCCTGCGTGCCGGGAACACCAGCCTGCGGGTTTGTCGGGCCGCCGGCGGTGCCGACAGGCGCCGAGGGGGAGGCGGCCATGCCGGGAACGCCCGCGCCCTGGTTAGGGGCAACACCAGTCGGTGCGCGCGGGGTCGGGGCCGTGCTGGTCTGCGCCATCGCCGGCCCGGCGATGAGGCCGGCGGCCAGAGCAAGTGCGAGACTGACTTTCTTCATTGTGTTCTCCTGAACCTGGGTGATCTCCCCCAGACCAACGCGGCCTTCCGGCCCCGGTTTCTTGGAACGGATCACTTGCACGAAGAGGCGCCGGGCATGCTGGGCGCCTTCTGGGCGTCGCCGCGGCCGTGATGGGCGGTCAGTGCTGTGGCATTCTCCGCGACGCCGTGCGGCGACGTCGCAGGCGCCGTTGACGGAGCGAAGGACCAGGATGACGGCTGCGATGAAAGCGGCGCCGGAGATAGCGCTGATAGAGCGCGCGGCACTCAATGCCGTGCCCGCGCCGCGGGTCGCGTGGGATGGGCCCTTTGTGCTGCGCGTCTTCCTCGGCGGCACGGGGCGGGCGAATGCGGCCTGCTCGCTGGATCCGGCAGACGACCCGGAGTTAACCGCGCGGGTGGATCGGATCGAGGCGCACTACGCCCGGCTGGGGATGACCTGCCGCTTCCGCTCAACCCCCTTGGATCCGCCCGGGCTGCTGCCGCTGCTGGAGGCGCGCGGCTACCGAGAGGCGGATGGGGCGCTGGTGATGGCCGGAGCCGTACCGCCTGTGGAGGAGGCGGGGGCGGCATGGTCGGAAGGGCCAGGGGCGGAGTGGCTCTCCGTGCTGGCAACGGCCGAGCACCAGGGCCCTGCCCGGCGCGCCGAAAAGGAGCAGGCGGTACCGCTGATGGCCCGTCCCGCGACTTGGCTGGTGCTCCGGGAGAACGGGGCGGCCGCCGCTTGCGGGCATGCCGTGGCCGATGGCGATCTGTGTGGGCTGTTCGACCTGGCTGTGCGGCCGGAGTTCCGTCGGCACGGGCTGGGGCAGCGCCTGTTGGGCGCACTGGCCGGCTGGGGAGCGTCACAAGGGGCTTCGCTGTGCTGGCTGCAGGTATCGCCGGAGAATGCGCCTGCGCGACGCCTGTATGAGCGTGCAGGCTTCGTCGAACTCTATCGGTACCGGTATTTCTTGAAGGGGTAGCGGGACGCCTTAGTCCCCTGGAGGCCGGGAAGACGTCCTTCCCCGCCGTTTCTCAGTCGGGCCTCAACCTGGCCGGAAAATTTCCCGCACCGGAAATCTTAGCCGTTTTTCGGAAATATTACGGCATCAGCAGGCTGCTTCCGGTGGTCTTTCTTGATTCCAAGGCACGATGCGCTTCACCGGCATCCTTGAGCGGGAAGGTCTGGTTGACCTCGATCTTCACCTTGCCGCTGCGCACCACCGCGAACAGATCGTCCGACATCGCGAGCAGATCGGCGCGCTTTGCGGTGTGGGTGGCAAGGGTCGGGCGGGTCACGAAGAGGCTGCCCTTGGCGGCGAGAATCCCAATATCGACACCCGTAACCGGACCGGAGGCGTTGCCGTATGAAACGAGGAGGCCGAAGGGAGCGAGGCAGTCGAGCGAGGCGGTGAAGGTGTCGCGGCCGATGCTGTCATAGACGACCGGCAGCCGGGCGCCGTGGGTGATCTCGCTGACGCGGGCGGCGATGTCGTCGGTCGAGAGGATGACGTGGTCGCAGCCATGGGCGCGGGCGATCTCGGCCTTCGCCTCGGAACCGACGGTGCCGATGACGGTGGCGCCCAAGGCCTTGGCCCATTGCGCGAGGATCAGGCCAACGCCGCCGGCAGCCGCATGGACGAGGATGGTCTCGCCCGCCTGCAGCTTATGGGTGCGGCGGAGCAGGTACTGGGCGGTGAGGCCCTGGAGCATCATCGCGGCTGCGGTTTCGGAGGGGATGTCGTCCGGCAGCTTCACCAGCACGTCTGCGCGGATGGTGCGAAGCTGCGAATAGGCGCCGATCGGACCCATGGCATAGGCGACGCGGTCGCCCGGCTTCAGATCCTCTACCCCTTCGCCCACCGCTTCCACCGTGCCCGCGGCTTCCATGCCGATAACGGCTGGGAGGGAGGGCACCTTGTAGAGGCCGGTGCGGAAATAGATGTCGATGAAGTTGAGCCCGACCGCTGCATGGCGCACCAGCGCCTCGCCGGGCTTCGGGCTGGGAACAGGGACCTCCTCCCAGACCAGCTTCTCCGGGCCGCCGGTCTCATGGAGGCGGATGGCATGGTTCATCGACGAGGTTCCTAGAGCGCTTCGGGTACGCGTGTCGCGCGGCCCGTTTGCAGGAAGGTGGAAGGTTGGTCCAGCAGGTCGGGGCTGGCCGGATCAGCACCGCGGCTACGGCGTTCGAGGGAGAGGAGCCAGCGCTTGGTGGCGATGCCGCCCTCGCCTGAATAGCCGCCGATGGTGCCGCCGGCACCGATCACGCGGTGGCAGGGGATGATGATCGGGATCGGGTTCGCGCCATTGGCACCGCCGATGGCGCGGGAGGCGGTGCCGAGGATGCGGGCGAGATCGGCATAGCTGCGCGTCTCGCCATGGGGGATGTCGCGCAGCGCCTGCCAGACACGCTGGCGGAAGGGGCTGCCCATGGGATTCAGCGGCAGGTCGAAGGAGGTGCGGAGGCCGTCCATGTAGTCCTGCAACTGGTCGGCCGCGCGGCGGAGGAGGGGGGTCTCCTCGCGGTCGCGGCCTTGCCCCCAGTCGAGGGCGACGATGGCACCGTCCTCCTCGGAAAGGGTGACGGTGCCGAGTGGGGTGTGGAGAAAGGTCTGGGGCATGGGTTTGGCCTGGCGGCATTCGTCGGTCGCCTGAGGCTCCACGTCAAGCGCCGGGTTTGCAGTAGGGTGCTGCTGAGCCATGAGGGCTCGATTGCCGACCGCGGCGGCTTTACATCCGCGGGCTGTCCCTTCCCTCTCCTTCTTCGGGATAACCAGCCTTGTCCGACACGCCGCTTCCAGTTTCACGTGAAACAGCTCCCGGTTCGCCCGTAGCCGATCCCCCCCCCTGGTTCGACGTGCATCTGTTCGTCTGCACGAACCGCCGTCCCAACGGGCACCGGCGCGGCTCCTGCGCTGCGCGCGGCAGCGAACCGCTGCGGGACTACATGAAGGCACGGGCAAAAGAGTTAGGCCTCAAGCGGGTGCGGGTGAACAGCGCAGGTTGCCTGGATCGCTGTGAGTTCGGGCCGACCATGGTGATCTATCCCGAAGGTGTCTGGTACCGCGCCGACACGCCCGAGGACATCGACGAAATCCTGACGGTGCATGTGCGCGACCGCGGGCGCGTGCCCCGGCTGATGCTGACCGAGAAGCACCAGGTGCCGAAGGAGCCGAAGCCGAAAGACGCGGCGCGCAGCGCCTAGGGCATCAAGTGGATACGATCTTCGCCCTGGCCACCGCGCCGGGGCGCGCGGCCATTGCCGTCATGCGGCTGTCCGGCCCCGGAAGCCGGGATGTGCTGGCGGGGTTGTGCGGCCGGGTGCCGGCCCCGCGCCGCGCCTCCGTGCGGCGACTACGGGCTGCAGAGGGGGCGGTGCTGGACGAGGCGCTGGTGCTGTGGATGCCTGGACCAGCATCCTATACCGGCGAGGATTCGGCCGAGCTTCACCTGCATGGCGGGGCGGCCGTGGTCGAGGGCGTGGGGGCCGCGCTGGTGGCGCTGGGCGCACGTCCCGCCGAGCCCGGCGAGTTCACCCGCCGGGCGGTATTGAACGGCCGCATGGACCTGACCGCCGCCGAGGGCGTCATCGACCTGATCGAGGCCGAGACGGCGGCCCAGGCGCGCCAGGCGCTCCGCCTGGCGGGCGGCGGGTTGGCCGCGCTGTGCGATAGGTGGAGCGACCGCCTAGCCGGGCTGCTGGCACGGCAGGAGGCGCTGATCGAGTTCGAGGATGAGGGGCTGCCCGGACCACTGGAGGACCAGGTGCTGGCCGGCCTACGTGCGCTGACTGCGGAGATGACGGCGCGGATCGAGGAGGATGCGGGCGGGGAGCGGGTCCGGGCCGGGCTTGATGTTGCCATCCTCGGGGCGCCGAATGCGGGGAAATCCTCGCTGCTGAACGCACTCGTAGGACGGGAGGCGGCGATCGTCTCGGCGCGGGCGGGGACGACGCGGGACATCGTGGAGGCCCGGATCGTGCTCGCCGGGCTGCCGGCGGTGCTGGCAGATACGGCCGGGCTGCGGGAGGCGGGCGACGAGATTGAAGCCGAGGGAGTGCGCCGGGCGCTGCACCGGGGGGAGGGAGCAGATCTGGTGATCACCGTCTTCGCCGGGGATGCCGCGCCGGATGAGGCGACGCTCGATCTCGTCACGCGGAGGGACTGCCTGGTTGTTGCTAGCAAGGCCGATCTGGGCTTGGCGCCGGGGCTGCCCGCGGACGCCATCTCCGTCTCCGCACGGACTGGCGAGGGGCTGGACCAACTGCGCGCCCGGTTGGAGGAGGAGGCAGCACGGCTGGCGCCAGCATCGGGCGCGGCGCTGCTGACCCGTCCCCGGCATCGTGCCGCCATCCGGGACGCACTGTCCTGGCTGTGCGAGGCGGAGGAGGCGGCCCTGCCGGAGTTGCGGGCGGACGGGCTGCGGGAGGCGTTGCGGGCGCTCGGGCGGCTCACCGGGCGGGTCGGGGCCGAGGCGATCCTGGACCGTGTTTTCGCCGAGTTCTGCATCGGGAAGTGACCCGGTCGGGCGGTGGCGGTATAGGCGCGCCATGGGGTGCGAATTCGATGTGGTGGTGGTGGGCGGCGGGCATGCGGGGGCCGAGGCGGCCGCCGCGGCGGCGCGTTGCGGCGCGCGTACGTTGCTGCTGACGCACCGGATCGACCGGCTGGGCGAGATGTCCTGCAATCCGGCGATCGGAGGCGTGGGGAAGGGCCATCTGGTGCGCGAGGTGGATGCGCTGGATGGGTTGATCGGCCGGGCGGCGGATGCCGCAGGCATTCACTTTAAGCTGCTGAACCGCAGCAAGGGACCGGCGGTGCGTGGCCCCCGGGCCCAGGCCGACCGGGCGCTGTACCGCCGTGCCATTCGGGCACTGCTGGAGGCGACGCCGGGGCTCACCATTCGAGAGGGTGTCGTGGAGGGGCTGGAGCGTGGCCGGGACGGCGGCGTGGACGCCGTCCTCACCGGGGATGGCGCGCGAATCGCTTGCGGCGCCGTGGTGGTAACGGCGGGCACCTTCCTCCGAGGCGAGATCCATCTGGGGCCGGAGCGGCAGCCCGCCGGCCGTCATGGCGACCCGGCCTCAGTGGGGCTGGCCCTGGCGCTCGTCGGGATGGGCCTGCCGGTGCGTCGGCTGAAGACCGGGACGCCGCCCCGGCTGGACGGGCGCACCATCGACTGGGGCGCGGTGGAGCCGCAGCCGGGGGACGACCCCGCCGAGCCGCTGTCCTGGATGACGGACCGGATCACCACACCTCAGGTGGAATGCGGGATCACGGCGACCACGCCCGAGACCCACGCTATCATCCGCGCCAACCTGGACCGTGCCCCGGTGCATAGCGGGCAGATCCAGGGGACGGGGCCACGCTACTGCCCCTCCATCGAGGACAAGGTGGTCCGCTTCGCCCAGCGGGAGCGGCACCAGATCTTCCTGGAGCCGGAGGGGCTGGACGACCCCACCGTCTATCCGAACGGGATTTCCACCAGTCTTCCGCGGGACGTGCAGGAAGCGGTGGTGGCCAGCATCCCCGGCCTGTCCCGCGCGCGAATCCTGCGGCACGGCTACGCCATCGAATACGACCACCTCGACCCCCGCGCCTTGAAGCCAGGGCTGGAGGTCCGGAGCGTGCCGCGGCTGTTCCTGGCCGGGCAGGTGAACGGGACCACAGGTTATGAGGAGGCGGCGGCGCAGGGGCTCCTGGCCGGGGTGAATGCGGCTCACCGGGCCGGGGGTGGGCAGGAGCCGCGGGTGCTGCTGCGGACAGAAGCCTATGCCGGCGTGCTGGTGGACGACCTGGTCACCCAGGGGGTGACGGAGCCCTATCGGATGCTCACCGCTCGGGCGGAGCACCGGCTGCGGCTGCGAGCCGATAATGCCGGGCTTCGATTGACGGAGCGCGGTCTGGAATGGGGCTGCGTCGGGTCCGAACGGGCGGCGCGGCACCGGGCCTTCGCCCAGGCAGTGGCGGACGCGCTCGGGCGGGCAAGGGCCTCCGTGGCAACGCCGGCAGCGCTGGCCTTGGCAGGCATCGCGGTGAACCAGGACGGCGTGCCGCGCTCCCTGCTGGAGGTGATGGCGCTGCCTGCCGCTGCCGGACCAGCGCTGGAGGCGGCCTTCCCCTGGCTGCGGGACCTGCCGCGTGGGGTACGGGAGCAGTTGGAGACGGAGGCGCTCTATGCCCCCTATCTCTCCCGTCAGGCGGCGGAGTTCGCCGCGCTGGAGCGAGAGGAAAGGCTGCCGATACCGGAGGATGTGGACTTCGCCTCCATCGCAGGCCTGTCCACTGAGATGCGCCAGCGGCTGGAGGCGGCGCGGCCGGCGACCCTCGGCTCGGCAGGGCGGGTGCCGGGGGTGACCCCGGCAGCACTGGTGGCCCTGGCCGGCCATCTCCGGCGCGTGCAGCCGCAGGTCCGCGCGGTGGCCCGATGAAGCTCCCCCCTCCGATCGTTTCACGTGAAACGACCGATCAGCTTGAGAACTTCCTGTCGCTGCTGCTGCGCTGGAACGCCCGGATCAATCTGGTGGCGGAGCGCGACGCGGAGACGCTGCGGGCGCGGCACATCGCCGATTCGCTCCAGCTCCTGCCGCTGCTGCCGCCCGGCGACGGTGTAGCGGCGGATCTGGGAACCGGCGGCGGCTTTCCCGGGCTGATTCTGGCCATCGCCGACACCGCGCGCCCGTGGCATCTGGTGGAATCCGACCGGCGCAAGGCTGCCTTCCTCACGGCGGCCTCCGCGGAACTCGGACTGCGGCATGTGACAGTGCATACCGCGCGGATCGAGACCGTGGCGCTGCCGCCGCTGGCCGTGCTCACGGCGCGCGCCCTCGCGCCGCTGGCGGTGTTGCTAGGGCATGCGGCGAGAATGCTGGCGCCAGGGGGTGTGGCGGTGTTTCCCAAAGGGCGGACGGCTGCGGCCGAATTGACCGCGGCGAGTGCGGATTGGACAATGGACACAGAGTGCTTCGAGAGCCGGACCGATCCGGGCGCCACCATCCTTCGAATGACGGGAATTCGCCGTGTCGGGCCCTGACCGCCCCAGCCAGCCGCGTGCCGCCTCCCAGGCAACGCGGCGCATCGCCCTCGCCAACCAGAAAGGCGGCGTAGGAAAGACCACGACGGCCATCAACCTGGCGACGGCCCTTTCCACCACCAAGCGTGTGCTGCTGCTGGACATGGACCCGCAGGGCAACGCCTCAACCGGCCTCGGCATTCCGCGCAACGAGCGCGGCATCGGCAGCTATGCGCTGCTGGTAGGCGACAAGCCGCTGTCGGAGCTGATCCGCCCGAGCAAGATCCCGGGACTTGACCTGCTGCCCGCCGACAACGACTTGGCCGGCGCCGAGATCGAGATGGTCGGCATGGAGGATCGCGAGCGGCGGCTGGCCAAGGCGCTGGACCGAGACCAGGGGACGTTGGCGCGCTACGATTACCTGCTGATCGACTGCCCGCCCTCGCTTGGCCTGCTGACGCTGAATGCACTCGTCGCATCCCAATCCGTGCTGGTGCCGCTGCAGACCGAGTTCTTCGCCCTTGAGGGGATCTCCCAGATGGCGCGGACAGTGGAGCGGGTGAAGCGGCTCAATCCAGGACTGGCGCTGGACGGGATCGTCCTGACCATGTTCGACCGGCGCAACAACCTCTCCGAACTTGTCGCGCGCGACGTGCGGAGCTTCTTCAAGGACCGGGTGTACGACACGGTGATCCCCCGCAATATCCGCGTCTCCGAGGCGCCGTCCCATGGCCTGCCGGTACTGCTCTATGACGTGCGCTCGGCCGGCGCCCAGGCCTATATCAAGCTCGCCGGGGAACTGCTGAAGCGCGACCGGGCACGGACCCGCGCCGCCAAGGAAGGCGCGAAGGAGGGCGCGGCATGAGGAAGCCCACCCGTCTCGGTATGGGGCTCTCAGCGCTGCTCGGGGATGACCAGGGCACGGCGCTGGCGGCCACCACCCCCCAGAACCTACCGGTGGAGGCGCTGGAGCCCGGCCCCTTCCAGCCACGCGGCCCGATGGACGAGGAGGCGCTGGCGGAGCTGACGGCTTCCGTGCGCGAGCACGGCGTGCTGCAGCCGATCCTGGTGCGGCCAAAGCCGGGCGCGGCCGGCGTCTACCAGATCATCGGCGGCGAACGGCGCTGGCGGGCAGCCCAGGGCGCTAAGCTTCATGAGGTGCCGGTGGTGGTGCGCGAGTTCGACGACCGCGAGGCCATGGCAGCCGGGCTCGTTGAGAACCTGCAGCGCGAGGACCTGAATGCGCTGGAGGAGGCGGAGGGCTATCGCCGCCTTGCCGAGGAATTCGGGCTAAAGGCCGATGCCCTGGGCAATGCTGTGGGCAAGAGCCGAAGCCATGTGGCCAACACCATGCGCCTGCTGGCCCTGCCGGCGGGCGTCCGGCAGATGCTCGGACGCGGCAGCCTCACGGCGGGCCATGCGCGCGCGCTACTGACCTCGCCCGATCCGGTCCGGCTGGCCGAGCTGGTGGTGACACGCGGCCTCAACGTGCGCCAGACCGAGGCGCTGGCAGCCGCTGCCGACCGGCCGCGGGCAGCGCGGCGGCAGCAGGATGCCGAGACGCGGGCGCTGGAGCGGGAGCTGTCCGAGCGGCTGGGGCTGCGCATATCGATCGAGCATCGCGGCAAGTCCGGCAAGGTCACCATCGCATACCGTGACTTGGACCAGCTCGACGGTGTCGTGCGGCTTCTGCAGGGCTGAAAGGGCAGCGCGTCCGGGGAAAGGCTTGGGTCGCCTCCGGATGACCCAGCACCGGGCCTTGCTGCCTGGAGGCTTGCGGTGCGGCCGTTTCTTCGCCGGCGCCGACTGACACAGCCTGCCGCGGGCCGGGTCCTAGCCGCGCCGCGCCAGGATCGCAGATTGCCGCGCCAGGGTCAGCAGCGCCGAGCGCGCCAGGGCTGAATCCGGCATGGGCCGCCCGGTGCCGCCGGACTTGCTCTGGCGCTCGGCCTCCAGCAGCACGGCCAGCACGGCTTCCAGCGCATCCGGGCGCCAGATCCGCAGCGCCTTCTCAAAGCCGGCTTTGCTCCGGAAGAAGACGGGTGGGTGCAGGGCCTGCATCCCGGCGATGGAAGCCAAGTGCAGGCGCTGCACATGCCGCAGCAGCGCGCGGATGACCTGTACCGGGTTGGCGCCCTCGGACATGGCCGACTCCAGCGCTCGGTCGGCAATGGCTACCTCGCCGGCCGTGGCGGCGATCAGCGCCTCGTCCAGTTCCAGTGCGGAGCCATCGCCGATGCAGGCGAGGACATCCTCTTCCGCCAGCCGCCCTCCCGGCCCGGCATAAAGGGCCAGCTTCTCCAGCTCCCGCCGCAGAGTCTGGCGATCATCGCCCAGCCGTCCGGCCAGCCAAGCGATGGCCGCGGGTTCCGCAGTGACGCCATTCTCCTTCAGCAGGGCGGCGATGGTGGCGGAAAGCTCGGCGCCGCGTTCGCGATAGCAGGCGATGGAGGCCGCACGGGCATGGGCCTCTGCCAGTTGGCGAAGCTTGGACCGGGCGGGAAGCTCCCCGGCCTCGATGATAATGAGCGTGTCGCCCGTGGACTCCAGAACGTCCCGCAGGGGGGCGGCGAGCGCGTCGGTGGCATCGCGGATGCGGATGACGCGCCGGCCACCGGTGAGGGCCATGGCGGCGGCCTCGCCGGAGAGGGTACCGGGCCGGGCGGCGGCGTCCCGGGGCAGCTCCGCCACGCGGAAGGGGTCGTTGCCCGGGGCGATGGCCTCCTGCAGCGCATCCGCCCGCTCCCGTGCCAGCCCGCCATCCTCGCCATGTAGAAGGACGGCGCGGGTGTTGCCGGGGTCCTTCAGGAAGGCGGGAAGGCGGCGGGCGTCCAGCTTAGCCATGTGCGGCTCAGGCCGCCGGGTTCTCGCGGAAAGCGAGGGCAAGGCGCAGCACGATGTCCTCCGCGACCATCTCCACGAGGCGTCGCTCGGCCGCCTCGCTGCTGACGATGGAGGCGAAGTACTCGTTCTCGATAATGTTGTAGGAATCGACGGCGCGGGCGGTGCCGTTGGCGATAGGCTGGGCCGGCACGGAAATGGTCTGAAGCGCCCAGGGGGCCGACATGACCATGCGAACGCGACTCGCGGAACCATCCCGGCGGTAGCCCTGGGCCTCATAGGCCGGGAGGAGGCTGACATTCAGCTCGTAGCGGGCCGCCGGCGCTGTCCGGTCCCGGGCGGCCAGGCGGCGCTGCAGGGCCTGGTGGAGGAGCTGACCGTTGCGGCCATAGGTACGGCCGATCCGCACCGCAGCCAGCTGCCGCCCGATATCAGAGCCAAGCTCCTCGGCCGTGGGCGGAGCATTCAACGGGCGGAAGCCGCAGCCGGTCAGGGCGACCCCCAGCCCGGCCAACAGGCCGCGCCGGGATAGGACCCGTGCAGGCACCCCGGCGGGGTGCTCAGACGACGAAGTTGACGACGCGGCCTGGGACATGGATGCGCTTCCGGATGGGCTTGCCGGCAATGGCACGCTGCACATTCTCCTCCGCCTCGGCCGCCGCGAGCAACTCCGCCTCGGGAATGCCGATGGGAACCGAGAGGGTCGCGCGCAGCTTGCCGAGCACCTGCACGGCGATGGTCATGCTGTCGGCCGCCAGCAGGGCGGGATCGGCCTCGGGCCAGGGCATCTCGGCGACCAGCCGGGTGTCGCCCGGATGCAGGACGGACCAGAGTTCCTCGGCCAGATGCGGCATCATGGGCGCGGCAAGCCGGGCCAGAGTGCCGACCGCCTCGCGCTGCGCCTCGACGCCTGCCGGGCTTGCCTCAATGGCATTGGCGAATTCATGCAGCTTGGCCACGGCCACGTTGAAGGCGAAGCTCTCCAGCGCCGCGGTGACGGCCGCGATGGTGCGGTGGGTGGCCTGCATCAACGGGCGGGACTCACCCTCGCCCGTGCGTGCTTCGAGACCGGTGGCCAGGCGCCAGATGCGCTGGACGAAGCGGTGGGCGCCGGCGACGCCCGATTCGCTCCACTCCATGTCCCGCTCCGGCGGGTTGTCGGAAAGGATGAACCAGCGCGCCGTGTCCGCGCCGTAGCGGCCGATGATGGCGCCCGGGTCGACGGTGTTGCGCTTGGACTTCGACATCTTGTCGTTGCGCGAAACCGTCAGCGCGATGCCTGTGCCCTTCTCGACGGCACCGCCCTCTGGGGTGGCCTCCACCTCGTCCGGCGCCAGCCAGCGGCCATCCGGTGCCTTGTAGGAGGCGTGCTGGACCATGCCCTGGGTGAACAGCCCGGCGAAGGGCTCAGGCGTGCCGATCTGGCCCATGCCGTGCAGGGCGCGGGTGAAGAAGCGAGAATAGAGCAGGTGCAAGATCGCGTGCTCGATACCGCCGATATACTGGTCTACCGGCAGCCAGGCATCGGTGGCCTCGCGCTTCAGCGGCGTGGGCGAGTGCGGGGAGCAGAAGCGGGCGAAGTACCAGGAGCTGTCGACGAAGGTGTCGAAGGTGTCCGTCTCGCGCCGCGCCGGCTTTCCGCAGGACGGGCAGCCCACATGCTTCCAGCTCGGATGGTGGTCCAGCGGATTGCCGGGCTTCGAGAAGTCCACATCCTCGGGCAGCTTCAGGGGAAGCTGATCCTTCGGCACGGGGACGATGCCGCAGGCCTCGCAATGGATGACCGGGATGGGGCAGCCCCAGTAGCGCTGCCGGGAAACGCCCCAGTCGCGCAGGCGCCAGTTCACCACCCCCTGCCCCGCCCCCTTGGCCTCCAGCGCCTCGATGGCCGCGCGCTTGCCGGCCTCGCTGCCGAGGCCGTCCAGGAAGCCGGAGTTGAACAGCGTGCCGTCACCCGTCCAGGCGGTCTTGCCGATCGTGAAGCTCGCCGGGTCCTCGCCGGGCGGCAGCACCACCGGCGGCACCGGCAGGCCGTACTTGCGCGCGAAGTCCAGGTCGCGCTGGTCATGCGCAGGGCAGCCGAACAGCGCCCCCGTGCCGTATTCCATCAGCACGAAGTTCGCGATCCAGACCGGGAAGGTCACGCCCTCGATAAAGGGATGCGCGACGCGGAAGCCGGTGTCGTAGCCCTTCTTCTCAGCCTGCTCGATGGCGGCCTCGCTGGTGCCCTGGCTGCGGCATTCGGCGATGAAGGCGCCGGCCTTCCGGTCCCGCGCAGCGGCCGCGGCGGCGAGCGGATGCTCGGCGGCGACAGCCAGGAAGGACATGCCGTAGAGCGTGTCCGGGCGGGTGGTGAAGACCTCCACCTCGCTCAGCCCCGCGGCAGGCTCAGCCAGCGGGAAGCGCAGGCGGGCGCCCTCGCTCCGGCCAATCCAATTGGCCTGCATCGTCCGCACACGCTCGGGCCAGCGGTCCAGCGTGTCCAGCGCCTCCAGCAGCTGCGGGGCGAACTTCGTGATGGCCAGGAACCACTGGGAAAGCTCGCGCTTCTCCACCGGCGCGCCGGAACGCCAGCCCTTTCCGTCGATCACCTGCTCATTCGCCAGCACGGTGCCGTCCACCGGGTCCCAGTTCACCCAGGACTTCCGGCGCTCCACCAGCCCGGCAGCCAGGAAGTCCAGGAACAGCGCCTGCTGCTGGCCGTAATATTCCGGGTCGCAGGTGGCGAATTCGCGCGACCAGTCGAGGCTGAGACCCATACTCTTCAGCTCGGACCGCATGTTCGCGATATTGGCGTAGGTCCAGGCGGCGGGATGGGTACCGCGCTCGCGGGCGGCGTTCTCGGCGGGTAGGCCGAAGGCGTCCCAGCCCATTGGATGCATCACCTCATGGCCGCGGGCGCGCTTGTAGCGGGCCACAACGTCGCCGAGCGTGTAGTTCCGCACATGCCCCATATGGATCTTGCCGGAGGGGTACGGGAACATTTCCAGAACATAGTACTTCGGCTTCGTGCCATCCGGCACGTCCGGTGCGGCGAAGCTGGCGCGGTCTTGCCAGGCCTGCTGCCAGCGGGGCTCGGCGGCGGCGAAGTCGTAGCGGGCGGGGCTGTCGGGCGGGCCGTCGGTCATGGAATGGGCCAGTATGGAACTTGTCTGATGACCTATCCTGATATTCCCCCCGGCGCGGAGTGGGAAGGCCTTGGCGTGGGGAAACCCCGCGGGTGGCACCGGGTTCCTAGGGTTCATCCGAGGAAAGGAGCCCTGAGATGCGGATGGTCCCGATTGCGGTGCTGCTGGTGGCCCTTGCCGGCCTGTCCTCGCCCGTCTCTGCCCAGGCACCAGGAGCCGCGCCAAGCGCCACTTCGATTCCGGCCGGGCATATCCGGGCGGAGCAGCTGATGGATCGCGACGTCTATACCACGGACAATGTCGAGGTCGGCGAAGTCGACGACTTGGTCATCGACCCGGCCCAGGGCCAGGTGACCATGGTCATCATCGAGCTGGAAGGCCGGCTGGGGCTGACCCACCGCCATGTGGCCGTGCCGCTGCAGCGGCTGCGTATCGTGCCAGGCGAGCGGCGGGTGACCATCGACATGGCCTCGGCCGAAATCCGCTCGCTGCCGCCGCTGTCGCGTTAAGCCATGCCCCGGCCGCGCCCGGACGGCGCGGCCGGAAGCCGGCTCCTCAGAGGGAGGCGGACTGGCTGCGCAGCTCGCGGGCGCGGGCGAGGACCTTGTCCTCCAGCTCGGTGCCGGTGGCAGTGGCGACGGCCGCGTCCACCCACATCCCGTTGCGCAGTTCCTGGCGGAAGACGGACACGCGCACGCCGTCCGAACGGAGCTGGCGGCCGAGGATATACGCCGTGGCCCGGAAGCGCTCGCCCGGCGTGGCGGGGGGCGAGTACCAGTCGGTGATGATGACGCCGCCGAAGGGATCGGCCGAGGCGAGCGGCATGAAGGACAGGGTGTCGAGGCTGGCGCGCCACAGATAGGCATTCACCCCGAGCGAGCCGGACTGGTCGCCGGCGCCGCCCTCGCGGTTGCGGCTGCGGTCGGTGCCGAGGATCAGCAGCCCGTCCTGATGCCCGGAGAGGCGGCCGGCAACACGGGCACGGCGGCTGTCATCGTAATACTCGTCGTTCTCCACCGAGCGGCCTTGGCTGCAGGCGGCGATGAGGACGGGCAGCGCAAGGGCTGCGAGGCGGATATGGCGCATGACGCCGGACCTAAGGCGCCGCCGGGCCGGGGCGCAAGTGAGAAAACGCAACTTCCTGCCGATTGCCCTTGCCTGAGGGCACTCGGCACCGGGCTCAAAAGAAAAAGGGGCAGCGGGTTTCCCCGCCGCCCCAATCCATTCGGCCGAAGCCTGATCCGTTGCGGGATCAGAAGGCGACGCGGAAGCCGGCCAGCACCACGGTGGTGTCCGTGGAGTTCAGGACGGGGTTGCCGCCGAAGGCGAAGTTGAAGCCGCGCTCGCGGCGCTCAACCTGGTTGTACTCGGCGAACAGGTCCAGGCCCGGCGCGATGCGGTAGTTGCCGCCCACGGTCCAGCCCGTGTCACGGCGACCGGCCGCAACCGTCTGGCTGCCCGCGGAGAAGGTGCGGGCGAAGTGACCGCCGACCGTGAAGGCGTCAATCGTGTAGGTTGCGCCGACGAGGAAGGAGTCCACGCGACGATCGTCGACGACGGTGGCGCTGCGGCGCTGCAGGGTCGAGAAGCCCGCGTTGCCGTTGCCGCCCGTGTACCAGCCGCCAACCGTGAAGCCGAAGCCGGTGATCGCCGTACCGGCCCACACCATGTCGAGGCGCTCGGCGCCACCACCGATGTTCTTGACCGCATCGGCGCCAATATAGCCGACCGTTGCCGCGAGGCCGACGGGGCCGAAGGACCCGCGCCAGCGCAGGGCGGCCTGGACCTCGTTGCGGCGGCGGTTGCTGCCGCCCACGATCGCGCTCAGGCGATCACAGGTGCTGCCCGCGCCGGCGGCCAGGGTGTCGCAGCCCGACAGGGCGCCTTCCTGGTTGTTGAAGGCGAAGCTGATGCCGGCATCGAGGCCGAAGAACTGCGGCGACAGGTAGATGAGCTTGGTGTTGTCGCCGAGGTCGTTCACGTGATTGAACTGGGCGCGCTGGTTCGAACCGATGACCTGCTGGTTGAGGTCGCCGGAGTCGAGGCCGCCGAGGCCGAAGCCGGTGATGTGGCCGGACTGCAGCTGGGCGATCGCGCCATCTTCGTCACCGAAGCGGATCTGGCCGAAAGTGCCCTGCAGGTAGGCCCAAGCCTCGTCGTACTGCAGGCCGTTCTTGCCGATCGTGCCGGGAACGCGGACGTTGTCGTTCTCGATTTCAAGCGCGACGCCGTAGCGCAGGCCGTTCGCGGCCTTGCCCGAGGCGAGGACGTGGATCTCGATCTCGTTCGAGAAGTCGGACTTGCCGAGGCGAACGTCCGCAGAGTTGTCGCCGTCCTGGTCGGTCCGGTTGTACATCGCCTTGTAGAAACCACCGAGGCGCACTTCGAGAGCGCCGCGCATCGAGGTCAGCGGCGCGCCCAGGCGGGACGAGAAGGCGTCACCACTCAGCGTCTGGGCCGAAGCGCCAACCGGCGCGAAGAGGGCAGCGGCGGCAACGGCCGTGCTGCCAAGAAGAAGCTTGCGCATCCCAAATCCTCCTGACGTGCCGGGAAATCGTCCCGGCGCTTCCTGCGACCCGCCCGCCCCCCTCGGCGGGTCTGCCGTGAAGCCATGCATCCTCATGGATGCACTCCTTCTCGGCCGAGCCCGGGCGGATAATGGTTCATGGCGTTTGGATGCGTCCATCGTGCAATGTCACCGAACGCGACATCCGCGAAACACTGTGTCCGGCTGGCCACAGGCTGTTAGAGCAGCCCCCCGATGGCCGCCCAGCCCGCCGCCCAACAGGGCAGGCGCCGCCGATTCCGCGGGGTCACGCCACCCAGCGCGATGACCGGACGCCCCGCCCGTCGGGCCAGGGCGACCCAGCGCAGGGGACCGAGGGCGGGAGCACCCGGATGGCTGGCCGTGGGAAAGACCGGGGAGAGGATCACGGCATCCGCTCCCAGCCGCCGGGCCCGGGCCAATCCCGCGCGGCCATGGGCGGCGACGGAGAGCAGGGGTCCGCGCCCGCCCCTCCGCGCGAGCAGCACGGGCAGGAGATGTTCCGCCGGCCGCCGGTCCGGCAGGTGAAGCCCGGCCCGGAGCGCCAGCGCGGCACGGCCCCGCCCGGCCAGGAGAAGCACCAGGCGTCGGCGGCGCGCCAGGACGGCCAGGGGCCGGAGCAGCGCCGGGGCCATATCGCGCGCCAGCACGGCGCTGCCCGGCGGCAGGCGGCAGGCGGCGGCGCGGGGGTCCGGCAGGCGGCGCGCATCGCTCAGCAGCCACAACCCCGGCACGGCGCGCGG
The DNA here is from genome assembly GCF_009848505.1 of Muricoccus harenae. Taxonomy (GTDB): domain Bacteria; phylum Pseudomonadota; class Alphaproteobacteria; order Acetobacterales; family Acetobacteraceae; genus Roseomonas; species Roseomonas harenae. The sequence goes on along the minus strand of NZ_WWDL01000005.1, from coordinate 105,062 downwards.
GCCTCGCGCGTTCCAACCCACCCCGTTCTGCCCTAGCTTCCACAGCCGCATGACCGATCTTCCGCTGCCCGATCCCGCTGCCATCGCCGCGAACCTCGCCCGGATCAAGGCGCGCATCGCCGAAGCCTGCGCGGGAGCCGGGCGCGACCCGGCGGAGGTGACGCTGGTGGCCGTTTCCAAGACCCATCCGGCCGAGGCCGTGCGGGCCGCCCTGGCCGTCGGGCAGGCCGTGTTCGGGGAGAACCGGGTGCAGGAGGCGGCGGGGAAGTTCCCCGGCCTGCGGGCGGAGCACCCCGCTCTCCGCCTGCACATCATCGGCGGGCTGCAGACCAACAAGGCGCGGGATGCGGTGCGCGTGGCCGATGTGATCGAAAGCCTGGACCGGCCCCGCCTGGCGCAGGCCATCGCGGAAGCTATCGGCAAGGAGGGGCGGACACCTGATCTGCTCGTGCAGGTGAACACCGGGGCGGAGCCGCAGAAATCCGGCGTGGCGCGGGCCGAGGCCTCCACCTTCCTGCGCGAATGCCGGGAGGAGCATGGGCTGGCCGTCTCCGGCCTGATGTGCATCCCGCCGGAAGGCGAGGACCCGGTGCCGCATTTCCACTTCCTGGCGGAGCTGGCGGCAAAGGAGGGCCTCTCCACCCTCTCCATGGGGATGAGCGGGGATTTCGAGGCGGCGATCGCCTGCGGCGCCACCCAGGTCCGGGTGGGCAGCGCGATCTTCGGTGCACGGTCCTATCCGGCATGAGCGACGCAGCGTCCTGGGACGAACGCTATGGCTCGGGCGGCTTCGCCTTCGGGGCGGCGCCAAACCGCTACCTGGAAGCCCAGGCGGCCCGGCTGCAGCCGGGGATGCGGGCCCTGGCCATCGGGGATGGGGAAGGGCGGAACGGCGTATGGCTCGCAGAGCACAGGCTGTCCGTAACGAGCGTCGACTGGTCCGCCACCGGCTTGGCCAAGGCATCCGCCCTGGCGAATGCCCGGGGTGTGCGAATCCAGACCGTGGTGGCGGATCTGGTCACCTGGAACTGGCCGGTGGAGGCCTTCGACCTCGTCGCCTGGATCTTCGTGCACCTGCCGCCGGCGGACCGGGCGGTGGTGGTGGCCCGTGCGGCGGCGGCGCTGGCGCCGGGCGGGCTGCTGGTGCTGGAAGGCTTCACCGCGGCCCAGGAAGGCCGGCGCTCCGGCGGGCCGCGCGATGCGGAACTGCTATGGTCGGCGGCGCTGGTGCGGGAAGGATTCGCGGGGCTTGAGCTGCTGGAATGCCTGGAGGGAACGGTGCTTCTGGATGAAGGGCCCAAGCACCAGGGGCATGCAGAGATTGTGCGGGCCTTGTTGAGGAAGAGGTAAAAGGCCGGAGGGGGGTATCCCCCCGCACCCCCATCTATTTTTATCCTTTTGCCGAGGCGGCGAGCCAGCCGCCGCCCACAACCAGCCCCGCAGCGACGGCAATGCGCGGGCCGAGCGTGCCCTCACCGGCCAGAAGCAGCAGCAGGGTGGAGGCCACCGGCATCGCATAGGCCAACGTGCCCAGCAGCCGCGGATCGCCCCGCTTCATGCCGATGTCCCAGAGGAAAAAGGCGGCGCCGACCGGGCCAAGCCCCAGGACCAGCGCCGATGCCAGCTCCCGCATGCCCGGGACGACCGTGGTCTCGAAGGCCAGATGGGCCGCGGCGGCGAGGACGGCGGAAGCGAGGCAGAAGCCCGCCACCGCCTCCGTCGGCACGGCAGCCAGGCGCCGGGCGGTGACGGAATAGACGGCCCAGACCAGGGCTGCCGCCGCCGCGCAGAGGAAGCCGGGCGTGGCACCGGGCGGGAAGGCGGCGCCGGGCCCCACCACCAGGACGCAGCCGAGGAAGCCGAGCGCCACCCCCGCCAGCCGCCGCGGCCCGAGGCGCAGGCCCAGGATGGGGGCCGAGAGCAGCACGATCAGCAGCGGCCAGAGATAGTTGATGAGGTTCGCCTCGACCGGCGGCGCCCAGGCCACGGCCGCGAAATAGAGCGCGTGATAGCCGAACAGCCCCCCCACGCCATGGATCCAGGCGATCGGCGGCTGGCGCAGGGCGGCGAGTTGGCCCCGCGCGGCGAGCCAGGCGGAGGCGAGGATCCCGGCGGTGCCGAAGGCCATGGCCGTCACCTGCAGCGGCGGCAGCCCGGAGGCACCGCGGGCGAGCAGGGCGAGGAAGGCCCAGAGAAGCAGCGCGCCGAGGCCGCAGAGGGTCGCGCGGCTCATCGGGCGGGCCGCGCAACCGGGGAGTGGGGGGCGCGTTGCCCCCGCGTCCCGCCGGGGCTGTCCGGCGCCGCCATGGCATAGGAGTTGATCACGGTGGGCTTCCTGATTCGAACGGCGATCACGGCCGTCGCCTTCTACATCGCCGCGAACCTCGTGACCGGGATCTACTTTCCTAGCCTCATGAACCTGATCATCGCGGCCATCATCTTCGGCGTGGTGAATGCGGTCATCCGGCCGATCGTGGCAACGCTGTCGCTGCCGCTGACCGTGCTGACCCTCGGGCTGTTCACCCTGGTGGTGAATGCGCTGATGCTGGCGCTGACGGCGCTGCTGATGCCGGGGATGCGGATCACCAGCTTCTGGGCGGCCTTCGTCGGCGCGGTCGTCATCTGGATCGTCTCCTGGCTCGCCAACAAGCTGGTGGGGGATCGCCACTCGGCGGTGGCGCGGTAGCGGCCGGCGCCGCGGCCCCGATCCGGCTCGGCCCGATTCGCAGAAATCCCCACTTCGCGCGCCAGGTCCGGGCCCGCTTTCAGGCCGCGCCCGGCAGGCTGCGATAAGGCAGCGGCGCGAAGCGCGTGGCGTGCCAGCGGACATCCCGCCACACGCCGCCGGTGACATAGGGGTCGGTGGACCACCAGGCCTGCGCGGCCTCGACCGTCGGATGGGCGGTGACGGCGACGGAGCCCGTCATGCGGCCCTCCGCATCAAGGATGGCGCCGCCCAGGGCCAGCGTGCCGTCCTCGGCGGCCGGGCGGACCCGGGCGAGATGCGCGTCGCGCACCGCAAGGCGTCGCGCGGGCGCCTCGGCGTCCGTGCCATCATAGGCCACGGCGATGCTGTGGGTGGGCAGCGCGGGCGCGGGGCCGTCCGGGAAGGGACGATAGGGCAGCGGAGCCACGCGGAACCGGTGGACCGCATGGCTCTCCCAGATACCCTCCCGCCGGAAGGGCTCCGCATCGAGATAGCGGGCGAGCGCCTCGGTTTGCACCAACATCAGCGACCCGCGGTTCTGCCCCGCCGCATCCATCAACGGCACGCCCAGGATCAGCTCCCCCGCTTCCGCCATTCGGCGGAGCAGGTCGATATGGGCGGGACGGACCGCCCCGATCCGCTCGCCGGCATCCGCCGCCCCCCGCGCCAGCACCAGGCTGCATTCCGTCATCGCCGGTCCTCCCTGGCTGAGAGGCTGGCGCGACGGAAGGCGCCCGGCAAGCCGGACTACTTGTTGGTGCGGCCCATCTTTCCGGCGCCGATGCCGCCCTGCGGGCTGGTGTCGTTCGCCACGTCGCCTTCGTCGGTGTTGTCGGCCTGGAGCACCGCAGGGTCGGTGCCGCGGCCGAAGACGCCCTTGGAGGAGTTGATGCCGGGGTTGCGCTCGTCATCGGAGGGCGGGCGCGGGATGCCGTCGCCCAGCCCTTCCTCGTTGGGGCCGCCCTTGGGGTGCTTCGAAGAGGTCATGCCTGCCTCCCATTCCTGCCGTTGGAACGGGAGTAACGGCTGGCGGCCCCCTGGGCTTCAGGTCGCGCAGCCCATCAGTACATGTGCTGGCCGCCATTGATGGAGAGGGTGGAGCCGGTGATGAAGTCGGCGTCATCGGCGGTGAGGAAGGCGACGCCCCGGGCGATGTCGTCCGCCGTGCCAAGGCGGCCGCGCGGGATGCGGGCGATGATCTTCTCCAGCACATCGGCGGGGACCGCGCGGACCATCTCCGTGTCCACATAGCCTGGCGCGATGGCATTCACCGTGACGCTGAAGCGCGCGCCCTCCTGGGCAAGGGCCTTGGTGAAGCCGTGGATGCCCGACTTGGCGGCGGCGTAGTTCACCTGGCCATACTGCCCGGCCTGGCCGTTGATCGAGCCGATATTGACGATGCGGCCGAACTTGCGGCCCGTCATGCCGTCCCAGACCAGCTTGCAGAGGTTGAAGCAGGAGCCGAGGTTGGTATCGATCACCTCGTCCCACTGGTTGCGGTCCATGCGCTTCATGGTGTTGTCGCGGGTGATGCCGGCGTTGTTCACCAGCACCTCGATGGGGCCGACCTCGGCCTCGATCCGCTTCAGCGCGGCCTCGCAGGCCGCGAAGTCCGACACGTCGAACTTGTAGGTCGGAATGCCCGTTCGTTCGGTGAAGGCCTTGGCGGCCGCGTCATTGCCTGCATAGGAGGCAACGACCCTGCGGCCGGCCTTCTGCAGGTGCTCGCTGATCGCCGCGCCGATGCCGCGCTGGCCACCGGTGACGAGTGCAATTCGTGCCATACGAAGGCCCTTTCCCAGGCGTTTTGGTCTCCCGCTTCCAAGCTGACGTGCGGCCGGGAGGGCATCAAGGGCGGCGATGCAAGATTGCACCGCACAACGCGATTTAGTGGGGCGGGGACAACGAGTTCTGGCATTTCGGCCTCGTGCGGGTGTAGGACGCCGCCGCCCCGCCCTGCCCGTTCCATCCTGCCCCGCGCTGGTCAGCCTGACCCGAGGATCTTTCGCCATGGATACCCCGATCGCCGCCGTCCTCTGGCCCGACCATGCCCGCCGTGACATGGCTGCGCTGATGCGGCTGATGGCGCATCTGGAGCGCTGCTGCCTTGAGATCGGGGCCGAGGATGCGGCGGGGCACCTGGCCCAGGCGGCGGCTTCCCTGGCGCTGAACGGCGCGCAGCGGCGCATGGCGGCCTGACGGCCCTCCTTCCGACCCCGCCATCCGCTTGGCGCCTGAGGTCGTAACCCCAGGCGACTAACCGGCCGCCCGCACGGCGAAGAGACCCCGCCTACGGCGCCACAGTCGACACCCTGCCTTCCAACAAACCCATCGCGGGGTCCGGGGTGGCCGCTGCCACCCCGGTGGGGTCAGGGGCAAAGCGCCTGGTCAGGCCGCCCGCTTCTGCCGCGCCAGCCCCAGCCTCTCCCACACCGCCGAAAGCGCCCCCACCAGATGGGCGATGGCCGCGTCGTCATGCAGCGGCGTCGGCGTGATGCGCAGGCGTTCGGTGCCGCGCGGCACAGTGGGGAAGTTGATCGGCTGGATGTAGATGCCGTGTTCTTCCAGCAGCATCTCGCTCGCTTGGCGGCAGAGGCTGGCATCGCCCACCATCACCGGCACGATGTGGCTGGGGTTGTCCATCACCGGCAGCCCCGCGGCGCGCAGGGCCGCGCGGGTGGCGCGGGCGCGTTCCTGATGGGCGGTGCGCTCCGCGTCCGAGGCGCGGAGGTGGCGGATGCTGGCCAGGGCGCCGGCCGCCACCGCCGGGGTGAGGGTGGTGGAGAAGATGAAGCCCGGCGCGAAGGAGCGGATGGCGTCGATCAGGGTGCGGCTACCGGCCACATAGCCGCCATGGACGCCGAAGGCCTTGCCCAGCGTGCCCTCGACCACGTCGATCCCCACGCCGTCCCGTGCGGCCACGCCGGCGCCGCCGGGGCCGTAAAGGCCGACGGCATGCACCTCGTCGATATAGGTCATGGCGTTATGCGCGCGGGCGAGCTCGGCGATCTCGCGGATTGGCGCGATGTCGCCATCCATCGAATAGACGGATTCAAAGGCGACGATCTTCGGCGCCTCGGGCGGCAGCTCCGCGAGCAGCTCGGCCAGATGCGCCACGTCGTTGTGCCGGAAGATGCGCTTCGGCCCGCGCCCGTTGCGGATGCCGGCGATCATCGAGGCGTGGTTGTCGGCATCCGAGAGGATGGTGGCGCCGAGCAGGGTGGCGAGGGTGGAAAGGGCGGCCTCGTTCGCGGCGAAGCCGGAGGTGAAGACGAGGGCGGCTTCCTTGCCATGCAGCGAGGCCAGCTCGGCCTCCAGCGCCACATGGTGCCGGCCGGTGCCGGAGATGTTGCGCGTGCCGCCTGCGCCGGCGCCGTCCTCGCGGATGGCGGCGATCATGGCATCCTGCACCGCTGGGTGCTGGCCCATGCCGAGATAGTCGTTGCTGCACCACACCGTCACCGGGCGCCCGTCGGCGCGCAGGGCAGCCGGGAAGGCGCCGGCCTGTCGGTGCAGCGTCAGGAAGTGGCGGTAGCGGCCCTCGGCGCGGAGCGCGTCCAGATGGGCGGCGAGGAGGGCATCATAATCGGGCATGGCGGCGGGCATATGCAGTTCCGCGGCTGGGGTTAGGCCCGTGGCGGCGGGGAATCAACCGCCGCCCTGCCATGCGCAATCCCGGAACCGGCATGATTCCGGGATTGCATGGCCGGCTACGGGATCAGGCGGCTTCCACGCACATGGCAACACCCATGCCGCCGCCGATGCAAAGGGTGGCGAGGCCCTTCTTCGCGCCCTGGCGCTTCATCTGGAACAGAAGCGTGGTCAGCACGCGGGCGCCCGAGGCGCCGATCGGGTGGCCAAGGGCGATCGCGCCGCCATTGACGTTCACCTTGGCCGGGTCCCAGCCCAGGTCCTTGTTCACCGCGCAGGCCTGGGCGGCGAAGGCCTCGTTGGCCTCGATCAGGTCGAGGTCGTCCACGCTCCAGCCCGCCTTCTGCAGCGCCTTGCGCGAAGCGGGGATGGGACCGGTGCCCATGATGGAGGGGTCCACGCCCGCGGTCGCCCAGGAGACGATGCGCGCCAGCGGGGTGACGCCGCGCTTCGCCGCATCGGCCCCGCGCATCACCAGGATGGCGGCCGCGCCGTCATTGATGCCGCTGGCATTGCCGGCGGTGACGGAACCCTCTTTGGAAAAGGCGGGGCGAAGCTTCTGAAGGATTTCCAGCGTCGTCTCGGGCTTCGGGTACTCGTCGTTCTCGACCACCGTGTCGCCCTTGCGGCCCTTCACGGTGACCGGGACGATCTCGTCCCGGAAGCGGCCGGCCTTCATGGCCTCGCCCGCCTTGCGCTGGGAGGCGGCGGCGAACTCGTCCTGCTGCTCGCGGGTGATCTGGAACTTCTGGGCCACGTTCTCGGCCGTGCTGCCCATGTGGTAGCCGTGGAAGGCATCCCACAGCCCGTCCTTGATCATAGTATCGATCATGGCGAGGTCGCCCATCTTCTGCCCGGCGCGGAGCTGCGCGGCATGAGGCGCCTGGGTCATGCTCTCCTGGCCGCCCGCGAGGACGATGGAGGCGTCGCCGGTGGCGATCTGCTGAGCGGCGAGGGCGACGGAGCGCAGGCCAGAGCCGCAGAGCTGGTTGATGCCGAAGGCGGTGCGCTCGACCGGGATGCCGGCCAGGACGGCGGCCTGGCGGGCGGGATTCTGGCCGGCGGCGGCGGTGAGGATCTGGCCGAGGATGACCTCGTCCACCTCATCGGCCGAGACGCCGGCGCGTTCGAGCGCCGCCTTGATGGCGATGGCGCCGAGTTGATGCGCCGGCAGGGTGGAGAAGGCCCCGTTGAAGCTCCCGACAGGGGTCCGGGCGGCGGAGGCGATGACGATGTCGTCCATGGCAGGCGGTCCTCATGTTCCCCTGGAGGGGCGTTTTGATTGGGGCGATGCTGCGCGCGGGGCCCCTGCTGCGCAATCCCGTCTCCATACGCGGCGCAGCATTCCGCCGGCTTGGAACCCGCGACCCAGCCTAGTTGGGGTAGGGCAGGGCCCGGAGCCAGTCCCGCAACGGCCGCCACAGCACGGCCTCGGCCTTGAGCCCGGCCGCCATGCCGATATGGCCGGCGGGAACGTCCAGCACCGTCGCGTTCTGCAAGCGGACGGCCAGGGCGCGGGCGCTTTCGGGCGGCACGATGCGATCGCCGCGCGGAATGGCCAGGAAGGCCGGGCCACGCCAGGCGGCGGGCTCCACCGCGGCTCCGGCCACCTGCCACCGGCCCCGCATAGGAGTGTTGGCGCCATACCAGCCGGCCATGCATTCTCGGGCGACCTGGGCCGCCAGGGGAATGCCGTCGTTGAGCCAATCCTCCAGCGCCACGAAATGCGCGGCGCGGGCGGAGGAGGGGTCCAGCTTGCCGAAGGCGCGGAACTTCCGGGCGATGCCGAAGGGGTCGATGCCGGCGAAGAGGAGCTGGAGCAGGTCCACGGGCAGGGTGCCGGTGGCGGCCAGCAGCAGCTCGATGCTGGGGAGGAGGGCAGCCGCCGAGCGGGCGCGGGCCTCCGCCTCGGGCCCGCCCGCGTGGAAGTCCCAGGGCGTTGCGAGCAGAACCAGGGCGCCGACCCGGTCCGGGCGGCGAAGCGCGGCGGCCAGGGTCAGCAGCCCGCCCATGCAATAGCCGACCAGCGTGACGGGGCCGCCGCTGGCCTCGGCAGCGGCCGCGATGGCGCGTTCAAGCCGCCCCGCGATGTAGTCCGTGAGGGAGAAGCCGCGCTCCGCGGCACCGGGGGCGCCCCAGTCCAGCAGGAAGGTGCGGACCCCCTGCCCCGCCATCCAGCGGAGCATGGAATGCTCCGGCATCAGGTCCAGCACCGTGGCGCGATTGACCAGGGAGGGGACGAAAAGGGCGGCGGGGCCAGTGCAGCCATGATCGTCGCCATGGTCGCCGCCATAGTCCAGGATACGCGCCGGGCCCTCGGACCAGATCCGGGGTGGGTCGGGCAGGACACGGCGCCAGGGATGGTCCCGATAGGCGACGATGCCGCGCAGCATGGCCGCATCCTCCCGCTGCAACTGGCGGAGGACGGCGGCGCGCAGCCGCTCCAGATCAGCGGCGGCGGGGCTTCGCAGGATCCTTTCGTGTTCCGCTCTGGCCCGCGGCGAGTTCGGCGCGAAGCCCGGCCAGCTCCCGCTCCACGGCGTCGAGCCGCTGGAGGAGGGGATCGAGGCCGTTGCCAGCCAGGCCCGGCTCAGGGCCAGGGACAGATGCGCCGATAGAGGGCGCGGGCCGCGCCGCTGGGTCATGCGGGGGCTCCGGCGAGGGCGCGACAGGATGCGGCGCGGTCGCGGGCGGCCAGGGCATGGGGGGCCAGTTGAACGGGGCGGCAGGCGGCCAACCAGGCGAAGGCGCGGCGGCCCAACCCGCCCCGGGCGCTGCGGTGGGCGGCCAAGGTGAGGCTGGCCAGCCCGACACCGGCCAGGACGGGCCGGCCCAGTTGCGCGCCCAGGCGGCCAGGTTGGCGGGCCAGGCGCCCCAGGCGGCGGTGAGTTCCGGATCGGCGCCCATCGCGGCCAACTCCCCCTGCCAGAGGGCGATCCAGTCCGAGGCCAGGCGTGCCAGATCCGGCGTGTCCTCGCCTTCCGTTCCTGTGCTGTTCGATGAGCTCATGCATTCCCCGGCTGGTATCCCGAACCCGCGGCCCGCGTCAGGCGGACGAAACTCCACGACAGGCTGGCGGCGGAGCTTCGCCCGCCTTCGAAAGGCGCACCCCCGGCATCCGCGCAGACGGGCGGTCCCGGGTGCGCCACGGATGCCGCCCCTTGGCGGCAGGAGCACGGCCAAACGGCGCAGCCAAGGCCCCGCTCCCACGCAACCGGCGGGAGGGCGGCTCCGTGCCATTGTGCGAAGCGGCTTCCGCAGCGCGGCATGGCAGGGTTAGCATCTGTTCCCGGTCCGGGATCAAGGCGATACCCGCCTCCGCGTGCAACAGCGACCGTGGGAGGAAGAGAGATGATGATCGAGCCTATCACGCCGCAGGACCCAGCGTCCGAGACGCCGTCACGGCCTTCCGTGGTTGTGAAGAAATACGCAAATCGCCGGCTCTACAACACCGAGACCTCCTCCTATGTCACGCTGGAGGATCTGGCGGCGATGGTGCGCCAGGGACGGGACTTCACCGTTTCCGATGCCAAGTCGGGCGAGGACATCACCCGCTCCGTCCTGACGCAGATCATCGTCGAGGAGGAGAGCAAGGGGCAGAACCTGCTGCCGATCCCCTTCCTGCGTCAGTTGATCGGCCTTTATGGGGACAGCCTGCAATCCGTCGTCCCGCGTTACCTGGAAGCCACGATGGGCACCTTCGCCCGCCAGCAGGACGGCATGCGCCGTGCAGCACAGGAGGCGATGGGCTCCGCCAGCGGCGTGTTCAACGCCTTCGCGCCCTTCGAAGAGATGGGCAAGCAGAACCTCGCCATGCTCGAACGGGCGATGAGCCTGTTCTCCCCCTTCCCGGCCCGCGCGGGCGGGGCCACGGCGCCGAACCAGCCGGTGGACGAGGTGGAAGCGATGCGCGAGGAGCTGGCGGCGCTGCGGGAAGAGGTGGCGGTGCTGCGGCGGAACGAGAAGCCGGGGTGACCGCTGGCCGGGAGGCGCCGCCTCCCGGACCCTCCGCCGGGGTGGCGGCGGCCACCCCGGACCCCGCGATCTGATTTGGCCGTGCGCCGAGGGTCCATGACCTGCGGCGCAATCTCGCCCGTTGCCTTCCGCGAAAAACAGATCGCGGGGTCCGGAGGCAGAGCCTCCGGAGCCCCCGCGCGTCAGCCCCAATCCGGCCGCGGCCGCTCGATGGCGAGGTCCAGCCCCCGGTCCGCCGGATCGAGCGCCGGCTCCAGCCTGTCCAGCGCCGCCTCGAAGCTGGCCCGCAGCGCGGCCTTCTGCCCGTCCGGCAGCCAGCACGCCTCCACCCCCGCGAGGCTGAGCTTGCGGGCCTCGGCCACGCCCCAGCCCGTGTGGTTGAACACCTGCCGCCAGGAATGGCCAATGGTGGTGGCGAACATGGTCGGGTCGTCGGTGCCGAGCACGATGTTCAGCCCGGCCTCAAACATACGCTGGATGCGCTCGATCCGCGGGATGCGGTTCGGCACGATCGAGGACCAGCAGGCCATAGTGAAGGGCGTGCCCTCCCGCGCCGTGCGGGCCACGATCGCGGGGTCGGCCAGCATGTTGTAGCCATGGTCCAGCCGGTCGCAGCCCAGCGCGTCCCGGCAATGGGTGACATGGGTGGGCGGGCCCTCGAAAAGGGTCTGGTTGTCCTCGCAGACATGGGCGGTGCGGCGCAGCCCCATGCGGGCGGCCCGGCGCCAGGCTTCCACCCAGACCAGGGGCGGGCCCGCGCGCTCGGCGCCATCCAGCCCGATGCCGACCACGCGCGGATGCGGATGGGCCTGCACCCAGTCCAGCATCTGCAGGGATTCGCTGGGCAGGCACACGCTGCGGTCGATGCAGGCGATCATCAGCGAGGAGACGCCGAATTCCCGCTCCGCCTGCTCCAGCCCGGCGGCGAGACCTTCCACGATCAGCGGATAGGTCGCGCCATTGGGCGTGTAGTAATGCGGGTTGAAGAAGATCTCGACATGCCGCGCATTGCCGTGGCGGTGCATGTCCTCGATGCACTCATAGGCGACGCGCTCGAAATCCTCCCGCCGCTTCACGGCGAGCGCGCCAAGGCGCAGCACCTCCAGGAAGCCGTAGAAATCCTGCCATTGGTAGAGCGTCTCCGCTGGGCGCGGCAGGCGCACGCCATTGGCGGTGGCGATCTCGGTCAGCGTCGTCGCGCGCATGGCGCCGGCGATATGGCAATGCAGCTCGACCTTGGGGACAAGGTCGAGCCAGTCGGAAAACGAAAGCATCAGCGGCCCCGCCGGATGTTCCAGAGGAACATGGCCGGGCCGGTGGGCACCTCCGACAGATCCGCGCGCCAGGCGGAAGCCGCCACGAACTGGCCCAGCGGCATGTAGAAGGCCTGCTCCGCCACGCGGCGGTGGATCGTCTCGGCGATGGTCTTGCGCTCGGCCTCGCTGCCGGCGGCGGCGAAGGCGGCGCGGCCCGCCTGCACCTCATCGTCCTTCGGCCAGCCGGCGAAGCCCGCGGGGGCGCCGGCGGCCTCCACATAGGCGTTCTGCAGTGGGGTCTGCATGTCCGGCACCGTGTTGGTGGAGTGGAACATGTTCCATCCCTCCTGCCGCGCGCGGCGGCCGAAGAAGGTGTTCAGGTCCATGCTCTGCAGGTCGACATTGAAGCCGAGCTTCGTCAGCAGGTCCTGGGAGACGAGGCCCAGCGAGGCGATGCCCGGGGCGTCGGCGGCATGGATGATGACCACCGGCTTGGAGAGATCCACCCCGCTCTCGCGCAGCAGCCGCTTCGCGCCTTCCAGGTCCGGCTTCAGCGGCATGCCGGCCGTGGTCTCATAGGGCGTGCCGCAGCCATACATGGAGCGGCACTCGCGCGCGTATTGGGCGCGGCCGGCGACGCCGGGCAGGTAGTCCGCTTGGTCCACCGCCATCATCACGGCGCGGCGTACCCGCACGTCGTCGAAGGGCGGCAGCAGGTGGTTGAAGCGCATGATGCCCTGGTAGCCATAGGAGGACACCACCTGCACCTTCACCTCCCGGTTGCGCTCCAGGATCGGCAGCACATCGGCGGGCAGGCGCTCGAGGTAATCCACCTCCCCGGTGGTCAGGGCGCTGACCTGGCTGGAGACATCCGGCATGGCAATCAGCTCGACCCGCTCGAAACTCGGGCGCTTGCCGCCCGAGGCCCAGACGGAGGCCTCCGCCCGCGGCCGGTAGCCCTCATGCCGCGCCAGCACGATGCGGTCGCCCGGCCGGTACTCGGCGGCGACGAACCTGTAGGGGCCGGAGCCGACCGGCTCGGTGACCGGCCGGTTCGGCGGGGTCTCCGCCAGCCGCTTCGGCATGATCATCGGCACCATGGCGCCGGGCTTGGATAGCGCCTGGAGCACGAGGCCGAAGGGCTGCTTCAGCTTGATCCGCACCGTCTTCGCATCCGGCGCGTCGATCGCCTCGCTGGCGCGGAGCATGACGCTGCCCAGGGCATCGCGCTGCGCCCAGCGGCGGAGGCTGGCGGCGCAATCCTCGCCCGTCACCGGGCTGCCGTCATGGAAGGTCAGCCCATCGCGCAGGATGAAGCGGTATTCCATGCCGTCCGGGCTGGTCTCCCAGCGCTCGGCCATCTGCGGCACCGGCTCCCACTTGTCGTTCACCGCCAGCAGCGTGTCGAAGACGAGATAGGCGAAGTCCCGCGTCGTGAAGCTGGTGGTGAAATGCGGGTCCAGGATGGTGGTCAGCGTCTCCGGCACCACGCGCAGGGTGGCGGCGCGGGAGACGGCCTGGGCGCGGGCAAGCCCCGGCAGGAAGGCGGGAGCGGCCAGGAGGGCGGGGGCGGCGAGCAGGGAGCGGCGTTGCATGGGGCCTCTCATCAACCTTGGCGCCGGCTGGCGCAAGCAACCGCCGGTCGTAGGACCATTCCGCGGAGCGGCCCGGCAGGCTAGGTTGGGGGATGGTCGCGCTCACCTCCCCCGACTTCAAGCGCCGCGCCGCCCGTGCCCTGGCCGATCCGCGCCTGCAGACGGCGCTGAAGCGGGGCGGCTCCGGCTTCCATTCCAAGCGATCCCAGGCCGTCGCCGCCCTGCCGGAATTCGAGCGGCTGCGCGACATTGGGCGGGACATCAAGAACCACACGCTGGCGAACCTCGACCACTACCTCGAGGCTTTCGAGGCGAATGTCCTGGCGAATGGCGGGCAGGTGCACTGGTGCCGCGACGCCGCCGAGGCGCGGGCGACCGTGCTGCGCATCTGCCAGGCCGAGGGCGCGCGGACGGTCACCAAGGGCAAGTCCATGATCTCCGAGGAGATCGGGCTGAACGAGCATCTGGAGGCCAACGGGATCACGCCGGTCGAGACCGATCTCGGCGAATACATCCTGCAACTGGTGAACGAGCCGCCTTCCCACATCATCGCCCCGGCCTTTCACCTGAACCGGGAGGATTGGGAGGAACGCTTCCGCGCCGCCCATACCGACCTGCCGAAGGACCGGGTCTTCCATGACCGGCGGGACATCATGGTGGAGGCGCGCCAGGCGCTGCGCTCCCGCTTCCTGGCCGCCGATGTCGGGATCACCGGCGCCAACTTCCTGATCGCCGAGACGGGCTCCTCCGTCATCGTCACCAACGAGGGCAATGGGGACCTGACGCAGACGCTGCCGCGCGTGCACATCGCGCTGGCCAGCATCGAGAAGGTGGTGCCGACGCTGGAGGACTGCACCTCGCTGCTGCGGCTGCTGGCGCGCTCGGCCACCGGGCAGGACCTGTCGGTCTACACCACCTTCAGCACCGGCATCCGCCGTCCGGGCGACCTGGACGGGCCTGAGGCCTACCACGTGGTGCTGATCGACAACGGCCGGTCGAACATGGTCGGCACGGATTTCCACGAGATGCTGCGCTGCATCCGCTGCGCCGCCTGCATGAACCATTGCCCGGTCTACGGTGTGGCGGGCGGGCACAGCTATGGCTGGGTCTATCCGGGCCCGATGGGCGCGGTGCTGACGCCCTCCCTCGTCGGGCTCGACAAGTCCGGGCACCTGCCGAATGCCTCCACCTTCTGCGGCCGCTGCGAAAGCGTCTGTCCGGTGAAGATCCCGCTGCCGAAGATGATGCGGCATTGGCGGGAGCGGGAGTTCGAGCGCCACCTCACCCCCTCCACCATCCGAAGCGGGCTGAAGCTCTGGGCCTGGTTCGCCAGGCGCCCTGGCTGGTACCGGGCCGCGACGCGGGTCGGCATGGGCGCGCTGGCGCTGCTGGGCCGCGGCAGCGGCAAGTTCCGGCGCCTGCCGCTGGCCGGCGGATGGACCGGCGGGCGCGACCTGCCGGCGCCAGAGCCGGGCGGAACCTTCATGGCGCGCTACGCCGCGACGCAGAGGCGGCGATGAGCAGCAGCAAGGACGCCATCCTCGGCGCCATCAGGCGCGGGCTGCGGCGCGGGCCGCTGCCGGCCGACCAGCGGGCCATGCTGGACGGGCGGCTGGCCACGCATCCGCGCCATCTCATCCCCGCCCGCTCGCGTGTTTCGCGCGCCGAGCAGATCGCGCTCTTCGTAAAGAACGTCGAGAAGGAGTTCGGCACGATCGAGCGTGTGCCGGATGCCGAATCCGTCCCCGCCGCCATCGCCGATTACCTGGCCGCGCAGAACCTGGAGCCGCGCTTCGTCATGGCGCCGCATCCCGAGCTGACCGGCCTGCCCTGGGACCGGCGGCCGATGCTGCAACTCGAGGCACGGCGCGCGCGCGGCGACGATGCCGTATCCGTGCAGCATGCCTGGGCGGCGGTGGCGGAAACCGGAACCCTCCTCTTCCCCTCCGATCCCGCACGCCCGACGACGCTGAACCTGCTGCCGGAGACGGAGATCGCGGTGCTGCGCGCCACCGCCCTGGTCGGCGCCTATGAGGAAGCCTGGGACCGGCTGCGGGCCGAGCGCGGCGGCGCCGAGCCCTCGGGCGGCTTCATGCCGCGCAACATCATGTTCGTCACCGGCCCGTCGCGCTCCGCCGATATCGAGCAGACGCTGGAGCTCGGCGCGCATGGCCCGCGCCGCCTGCATGTGGTGCTGGTGGAGGACGAGCCCGCCGCGCGCACGCTGCTCTCCGAAGTCGCGGATCCCCGCCCGGAGGCGGCGCGCGAGCCCGTGGCCAGGCCCGGCGAGATCGCGAACCCGGCGGATTGAATGGCGCGCAGGCCCCGCATCGTCTCGCCTTCGGAGCGGGCGCTCTGGCATGCCTATCTTTCGCTGAACGCGGTGGAGGCGCTGCCGGGCCGCGATGCGCCGCCGCCACCCGCGCCCCCCCCCGCGCCGGAGCCGGCGCCGCCCCCCGCCGTGGTCCCCGCGCCCCCGGTGCGCCGGGCCGGGCCAGTGCCACCCGTGGCCGTGGGCCAGCCCGGGGCCGGGCTGGACGAGCGGCGCTGGCGCGACCTGCGGCGCGGCAAGACGCGGCCGGAACGCACGCTGGACCTGCATGGCCGCCGCGCCGAGGAGGCGCATGGGGCGACCATCGCCTTCCTGCGCAACGCCCATGCCGATGGCGTGCGCTGCGTGGCGATCGTCACCGGCAAGGGCGGCGGCGAGGGCGGCATCCTGCGGCGCGAGTTGCCGCACTGGCTGAACCTGCCTTCCGTCCGCCCCCTCATCCTCGGCGCCGCCCACCCGCACCGCGCCAACACCGGCGCCGTCCACCTCCTCCTCCGCCGCCGCAAAACCTGAACGCCCCCCTCAAACTCACAAAAGTAGAAGGGGGTCCGGGGGGATACCTCCCCCCGGCCTTGCTTCCCTTGTTTGCGTGCTAAACCCCTCCTCCCCGCTCAGAGGAGACCCGCCATGGACCCCGTCGTCGTCGCCGTGGCCATCACCGGATCCGTGCCGCGCAAGAAGGACAACCCCGCGGTACCCGTCACCCCCGCCGAGCAGGTCGAGTCCACCCATGAGGCCTATGAGGCCGGGGCGTCCCTCGTGCACATCCATGTCCGCAACCCGGATGAATCCTCCTCCTCCGACCCGGGGCTCTTCGCGCAGGTGCAGGAGGGCGTGCGCAAGCACTGCCCCGGCATGATCATTCAGTTCTCCACCGGCGGGCGCGGGCGCGATCCCTCGGCACGAGGCTCCTCGCTGCCGCTGCGGCCGGACATGGCCTCGCTCTCCACCGGCTCGGTGAACTTCCCCAGCATCGTCTACGAGAACCCGACCTCGCTGGTGGAGGAGCTGGCGGAGGGCATGCGGGACAATGGGGTGCTGCCGGAGATCGAGATCTTCGACCTGTCGCATCTGCATGGCGCGAAGCGCCTGCTGGATGCGGGCCGGATGAACGCGCGCCCGCATGTGCAGTTCGTCATGGGCGTGAAGAACGCCATGCCCGCCGAGGAGCACCTGCTGGACCTGATGCTGGGCGAGCTGCGCCGCGTGCTGCCGGAGGCGACATGGACCGCCGCCGGCATCGGCGTGAACCAGGCGCGGGTGATGGAATGGGCGCTGGCGCGCGGGGCGCAGGGCGTGCGCACCGGGCTGGAGGACAATATCCGCGCCTCGCGGGACCGCTTGGCCTCGGGCAATGCCGAGCTGGTGCGGATGGCCGTGGAGGCCGCGGCGCGCCACGGGCGGCGCCCCGCAACGCCCGAGGAGGCGCGGCACATGCTGGGCCTCGCCGCCGCAACCCCGTGATGGCGGCGTGACGCCTTTCGGCGCGCGGCTGCGGCGCTGGCGGGCCGAGCGGGGCGTGACCTTGCGGGAGATGGCGGCGGCGATGCAGGTTTCCGCGGCCTATCTTTCGGCGCTGGAGCACGGGCGGCGCGGGGCGCCCTCGGTAGGGCTGGTGCACCAGGTCTGCGAATATCTCGGGCTGATCTGGGACGATGCGGAGGAGCTGACGCGGCTGGCGCAACTGTCCCGGCCGCGGGTGGTGCTGGACACCTCCGGCCTTTCGCCGGAGGCGACGGAGCTGGCGAACCGGCTGGCGGATTCGATCCGCAGCCTGCCGCCGGGCGTGGTGGGAGAATTGCGGGCGGTGCTGGAGAGGGGTGGGCGTGGCGGAGGAGAGTGAGGCGTATCGCGCGATCCTGGCGCGGCATGAGCGCGTGCTGGGGGAGGTGCCCTATGTGCATCTCGTGCGTGGGGCGGCGAAAGGCGCGCAACGCCTGCTGGTGACGATCGCGACGCATAACAACGGTGCGCGCTACGCGGAGCTGGAGACGGTGGAGCGCGGCTGGCAGGGCGACGTGCTGGCGTTGCGCGACCCGCTGAACAGCTACTACCTGCAGGAGGATGCAGGCGCCGCCTTCGATGCCGTGGTGGATGCCGTCTGCGCCGGATATGCGCCGGCGGATGTGGTGTTCTTCGGCGCGTCCATGGCCGGCTATGCCGCGCCGCGCTGGGCGCTGCGTCGGGATGCGAATGCCGTGGTGAGCAATCCGCAGGTGAACTTCGATGCCGCGGCCGTGCTGGGCTGGGGAGAACTGCGTGCGAACATCCTGCGCATCCCGAGGCGCGTGAACCTGGACGAGTTGGCGCATGGCGAACGCTCCTGCGCCATCGCCTGGCTGCACGGACGGCACCCAATGGATGTGGATGCGCTGCGCCCCTTCCTGGAGATGTGGCTGGTGACGCCGGGGATGTCGCTGAACCTGCAGCAGCATCCGGAGGAGACGCATCGCTACCTGATCAACGACAGCAAGCACTTCTTCGCGCTGGTCGAGGGCGTGCTGGCCGAGCGCGCGATGCGGGAGAGCACGCAGCGGCTGCGCTGAGTCCTATACCGCCCGCAGCCAGCCGCCATCGACGTCCAGGATGCTGCCCTGCACGTAGCTCGCATCCGGCCCGGCCAGGAAGGCCGCGGCGGCGGCGATTTCCTCCGGCAGCCCGAAGCGGGCGACGCCGGCATCGGCCGCCAACGCGCCGGCCGCCGCCTCGGCGTCGATCCCCCGTTCGCGCGCCAGGGTGGCGATGCGGCCGGTCAGCCTGTCGGTCCGGATGCTGCCGGGATTGATGGCATTGACCCTGACGCCGTCACGGATGCCGCGATCGGCCAGTGCCTTGGTCAGGTTGATCAGGGCGGCATTGACCGAGCCGCCGATGGTGAAATCCGCGCTGGCCAACCGCCCGCCGATGCCGGCGATCAGCACCGCTGCGCCCCCCGCCGCCGCCAGATGCGGCCAGGCGGCGCGGCAAAGCCGCATCCCGCCGAACAGCTTCAGGGCATAGCCATCCGCCCAGGCTTCGTCCGGCAGGGTGAGGAAATCGCCGCGCTGGGTGGCGCCGGCACTGTGCACCAGCAGGTCCAGCCGGCCGAATTCCGCCACGGCGGCGGCCACGGCCCGGCCGGCGCCCTCCGGCTGTGTCAGGTCGGTGGCGAAGGCCGCGGCGCCCGGCAGGGCCGCCGCCTCGGTTTCCAGCACCGCGGCGGAGCGCGCCACCAGCATCACCCGCGCCCCATCCGCCGCCAGCCGCCGCGCAATGGCCAGGCCGATCCCGCGGCTGGCGCCGCTGACCAGGGCCGTCCGGCCTTCCAGGGTTCGGTTCATTCCCGCCTTCCTGTCCAAGGGTGATGCCTCACCCGACGGTCACCGCCCCGCGGCTTCCGTGCCCAATCCCGGCTAGAACGACCCGCCCGTCTTGAAGCCGCCACCGCCGCCGCCGAAGCCGCCGCCGGTGCTGAAGCCGCCGCCCCCGAAGCTGCCACCCATATCGCCGCCATCCCAGCCACCGTCCGAGGGCACGCCCCAGGGACCGGAGGGCGCTCCCCATGGACCACCGGAAGGAACACCCCATGGCCCGCCGCCCGGGATGCGGTGCTGCTCCAGCCGGTCCCAGAAGCCGCCTCGGCTGAGCGCCCCGCCCAGCACCTGGCCCAGCAACACGCCAAGCAGCGCGCCGTCGCCGAAGTTCCAGTGCCCGCCGCCATAGCCGCGCTGCCGCATCTCCTGCCGCAGCGAAAGCAGCTGCTGCACCCGGTCCCGCGCCGCCTGCGCCTCGGCGCGGCGCTGGTTGATCTGCGGCTCCAGCGCCGCGCGCTCGGCGCCCGCATGGGCCATGCGGGACACGATGGCATCGTCCCGCGGCGTCGGGGTGCGGGCGGCGGCCTCGCGAAGGGTGCGGATGCCTTCCTGGGACAGGGCGGATTGCAGCACCGCCATGGCCTCCCGCATCGTCGCATCCTCGTCGGTGAGGGCGGCCCGGCGGTGTTCGGTCTCGCCCAGCGCTGCATGCGCCGCCTCCAGCGCATCCTCCGCGCGGTCGAGCGCGGCGCGCAGCCCGGCGAGATCCGCACCCGTGGCCTCGGTGGTGGTGCGCCGCTCATGCGCGGCCAGGGCGGCGCGCCGCTCATCCGCCGCCTGCCGCATGCGCGCCGCATGGGCGGCCAGCCGGTCCGGCAGCTCGACCAGCAGCGCATAGGCGCGCCGGGCCGGCTCATAGCGCGCCACCCGGGCCACGAAGCCATCGAGCATCCGCGTGAAGGACCCGGCGCGATAGGTCGCCGTGCCGTAGCCCCGGTTCCACAGATAGGCGAAGAGCGGATCGGCCAGATAAGGCCGCCCCTTCGTCTCGCGATCCTGCCGCGCGAAATCGGCCTTCTGCGCCGCATGCTGGGCGGTGCGGGCGGCCTCGGCGGCCAAGTCGCGCAGGCGAATCCATTCGGGGTCGGCCGCCAGCCGCTCCCGCGCCGCGGCCAGGGCCTCCACCGCCACCGCCTCGGCTTCCTGCAGCCGCCGGGCCTCGCGGTCCCGCGCCTCGGACGCCTCCTGCACGGCACGGCGGCGTTCGGCGAGCTCGGCCTCGGCCGCCTGGGCCCCGCGGGCGCGCTCCTCCAGCAGGGCGCGGGCGCGGCTGCTGGCGGCATCCAGCTTCTCCACCGCCGCCCCGCCATCCTGGCCCAGCATGTCCAGGCGCAGCCGCGCCAGCTCGCGCAGCGCCTGCGCCTCGGCCTGGCGCAGCGCATCAATCCGCCTGCCGAGCCCGTCGGCCTCCGCCTGCGTCGCCGCGGCCTCCCGCTCGGCGCGGGCGAGACGCTCGTCGAAGCTCTGCAGCAGCTGCGAACCGTTCAGCATCGGCGCATCCGTCCTACCATTCCAGGATGGCCCCGCCGGTGCTGCGGATGGTCCAGTCCGGCGCCATCTGCCCCGAGCGCTTGCGGCCGACAACCGGATCCTGGATCACGCCATCCGCCAGCTTGTCCTGGCGCACGCGCTCGTACTCATCCCCGCTGACGCGCAGCCCCCAGCGGGACACATTCGCGGTGCGCCTGTCCTCCTCGGAGGTCACCGGCACCTCCACCGCACGCCCATCCGGCCCCACCGCCTCGACGATCAGATAGAAGTTCCGCCCCCGCGGATTGGTCGGCGGCACGCGCCAGACACCGGAGGGCTCACCGGGCCTCGACACGATGCGCACCGTATATTCCTGCGCCAGGTTACGCTGCAGCGCCTGCAGCCGAGCCAGGCGGTCCCGCGCATCTGCCAGCGCCCCGGCCCGGGCGGCCGCCTCGCCCTCGGAGACCAGCCGGTCCGCCTGGGCGAGCACGTTCGGCGCCTGGGTCGTCGCGGCGACGCGCGCGCGCTCGGCGCGCAGCCCTTCGGGGATGCCGGTGCGGAGTTCCTCCTGCTGCGCCACGCGCGCTCGCTCGGCCGGCAGATGCACGCCGAACCACCAGCCCCCGCCCGCCAGCAGCAGCGCGCCGAGCCCGAACAGAAGCGCGCGGCCCCAGCGCGCCCGCGTCACCCACAGCGTGGCGAGGCTGCGCGAGAAGGAGGGCGGCGTGGGCTGGTAGACGAAGCGCTGCTCCTCCAGCGAGGCCACGCCTTCCTCCAGGATGCGGTCGGGAACCTCGATGCCCTGGGTGGCATAGATCTCCCGCAGCCGGCGCTTCAGCTGGGCGCGGCGTTCCTCCCCGCCCAGCTCGCGCTCGACCAGCCGCTCGGCATGGCGGAGCGTGTCCACCACATCCATCGCCAGCATCGTCTCATCGAGCGGGGCCGCGGTGGGCGCCTCGCCGCGCGGTGGGCTGCCGGTGGAGGGAACCGAAGCCGCGGTGTCAGACGGCATTCGCGGGCAGCGCCGTGCCCTCCCGCGCCAGCCGCGCCAGCCGCCGCTTCGCATCCTCGACCGCGCGGCTGATCTCCTGGCTGTTCGCCGTCGCCTCCCGCCGCATTTCGTCGATGATCTCGCGCGAGCGCTCCTGGTAGTTCACCACGGAATCCACCAGGCGCTTCACCGCCTCGGCACGGATGGTCGGGCCGTAGCCGGCGCGGATCGCATCCTCCTGCACCTTGCCGCCGATCTCGGCCAGCACCTCCAGGCTCTGGTTCACGCCGGCCTTCATGCCTTCCAGCGTGCGCGTGCTCTCATTCAGCCCGTGCAGCCCGGTGAAGGTGGCCGTCAGCGCCGTCAGCACCGCCTCATTGGTCGAGAAGAAGGAGACGGATTGCTGCCACACGCGTTCCTTCGCGCTCGTGGTCTGCACCAGCCGCGCCATGATGACCTCGGAGGTGTTGTAGGAGACGGTCAGGTTGTCCGAGAGATCCTTCGCAACCTGGTAGACGCCCTCCTCGGATTGCAGCGCGCGCAACGCCTCGTCTCGCGTCAGCTCCAGCCGGGCGCGCTCGGGCGGGGCAACGGCGCTGGCGGCCTCCACGGCCTTCGAGGCCTCGTCCATCCGCTGCCGCGCCGCCTCCAGCCGGGCCTGGGCCTTCTGCAGCACCTCATAGGCCATCACCTCGGCTTCCTTCATCGCGCCGCGGAAGTCGCGATAGGCCTCGAGGATGGCGTGCTCGCGCTCGACCTGCTCCTTGGTGTCCCGCGAAACCTCGACATAGGTGCCGCGGATCTTGTCGAAGCGGTCGGCGATGTCGCCGCGCGTCACCTTCTGCCAGACGTTGGAAAGCCGCTCCATCGTGCTGATCCGGCCGTCCTCGACCTGGGTCACCATCGACCGCGCGTCGTCGCGGATGGAGTTGAAGGCTTCGGTGATCTCCTCGTAGCGCTGGCCGATCTCCACCGCGCGGATCTGCTCGCGCACCATTTCGTTGAAATGCGTCGCCTGCACCAGCACGCGGGCGATGAGCGCGACGCGGTCGGGATCCAGGTCGCTGACCTTCTGCAGCAGCCCCGTGATCGGGTTCTCCTGCGCGGCGCCGGTCGGCGGAAGCGGCAGGCCCATGTCGCGCAGCGCGGTCATGGCCTTGTCCAGATAGCGCATCGGCTGGGCGGCGATGGCCGTGCCGGTCACCTGCTGCTGCATGGCGTCAAACCTCCCTGGTGGCATCCCCCATAGCCGTGAGGGACGGGCGAGGCCAATAAACTCCCCGCTGACGGCCCGGTTCCATGGCCGAACGCCGCCACAGCTGGCGGCGCGGCTCAGGCGGCGCGGCTCAGGCGGCGGGGGCGGCGCGCAGGCGGCTGACGCGCAGCAGCCCCTCGCGCTCCAGCAGCGGATGGGCGATGCCGGCGAGATGGCCGGCGATGGCCTTCAGGTCCCGCGTCACGTCCAGCGCCAGCCGGGCGGTGGCGGCGGTGGCGTCGTCCGGGCTGCGGCCCAGCCGCGCAGCGGCATTGCGCTCCGCCTGGCGCCAGGCTTCCTTCTCGACCACCAGTTGCCGGGCGGCGGCGGAATCCCCGCCCATGAAGACGGCCACAGCCAGGCGGAGCTGGGCGATGGCGCGCTCATGCAGCGCCGCCAGCTCATCGGCCAGGTCATTCGGCAGCAGCGTCCCGCGCCGCGCCGCCCGGGTGGCGTGGCGGGCGAGGCCGCGCTCCACCATGTCCCCGATATGCTCCAGGGCGATGGCCACGTCCCGGATCTCCTCCAGCCGGGTGACCTCGGCCTTGTTCAGCGTCTCGCGCGGCAGAGTGGCGAGATAGGCGTGGACGGCGCGGTGCAGGTTGTCCACCACGTCGTCGCGCCGGGCCGTCGCGCGGGCACGGTCGATATCGGCGCGGCGCAGCGCGGCGGCGGCATCGCGCAGCATTGCCTCCACCTCATCGGCGATGCGCAGAACCTCGCGCGAGGCATTGGCCAGGGCCACCGCCGGCATGGCGACGGCGCCGGGGTCCAGGTAGCGCGGCGCGGCGGCATCGGCCGCGGCCGGCGGCGCGGGCAGCAGCCAGGTGAGCAGCCGCCCGAATGGGCCGAGGAAGGGCAGGGTCACCAGGGCGAGGATCAGGTTAAAGCCGAGATGCGCATTCGCCACGAGCCGCGCCGGGTTGGGGTCCAGCACCCGCAGGGCATCGGTCAGCGGGCCGATCAGCGCCAGGGCCAGCAGGGCGCCGGCCAGCCGGTTCACCAGATTGCCGATCGGCAGCCGCTGGCGGGAAAGGTCTCCCTCCTCGTTGCGCGCGGCCAGCACCGGGGTGATGGCGCTGCCGAGATTGGCGCCCACCACCATGGCGATCGCCGCCTGCGGGCCCAGCACCCCGGCCCCGGCCAGGGAGCCGATCAGCAGCACGGCGGCGACCGAGGAATGCATCGCCCAGGCCAGCAGCGCGGCCGCCACGAGGTTCAGCAGCGGCGAGCCTTCCAGCAGGTGCAGCACCTCCCGGAAGGCCGGCGAGGCCTGCAGCGGCGCCATGCTCTCCAGCATCATGTGCAGGGCGGCGAGCATCAGTCCGAGGCCCAGCACGGCGCGCCCGGCCTCCCGCTGCCGGGTGCTGGTCCGGCGATAGGCGGCCCAGCCGAGCAGCAGCATGGCCGGGAAGATGGCCCGCACGTCGAAGGACAGCAGCTGAACGATCAGCGCGGTGCCGACATTGGCGCCCAGCATGGCAGCCAGCGCCGGCTCCAGCCCCAGCGTGCCGCGTGCGGCCAGCCCGCTCACCATCAGCGCGGCGGCGGTGCTGCTCTGCAGCGCGGCGGTGACGCCCAGCCCGGCCAGGAAGGCGCGCAGGCGGGAGCCGAGAGCCACGCTGACGACCCGGCGCAGATTGGCCCCGAAGGCGCGCTCGATCCCGCGCTGCACCAGATGCAGCCCGAAGAGAAGAAGCGCCGCTTCCCCCGCCAGTTCGATCAGCAGCCGTAATGCGTCCAACGCCACCTCCGGTAGGAGCCTGCCATATAAGCGTCATACTGGCCGGTTTGCACGCATCATGTGGAACCTCCGGCATGAATGAGGTGGGATGCAACCCGCCTCGGGGGTTCCCGCAGAGCCGCTCCTGCCGATACGCTTCCCGTCCCATCCGGGAGGCGGAACGATGAACGGGACCTATGGCCGCGCCGAGGCGAAGCCTTTCGCCCGCGCGCATCTGCGCGGGATCTGGTGCGCGGCGCCAACCCCCTTCCGCCCCGACCTCTCGCTCGACGAGGCGGGATTCCGGGCCAACCTGCGGCACTGGTTCACCGAGTTGGGCGTGGACGGCGTCTTTGTCGCCGGCAAGCAGGGCGAGTTCTTCTCCATGTCGGTCGCGGAGCGGAAACGCTGCTTCACCATCGCGGCGGAGGTGGCGCGGGACTGCGGGCGCCGCACCATCATGTCCTGCTCCGACCAGAACCTCGACACGGTGCTTGAACTGGCCGCCCATGCCGAGGAATGCGGCGCCGACTTCATCGTCGTCCACGCCCCGGTGCTGCACTTCCTGCATGAGCGCGACGAGACGCTGCTCGAATACTACCGCCACATCGGGGAGCGTACGCGGCTGGGCATCGCCCTCTGGTCCCATCCGGACAGCGGCTACCTGATGAGCCCGGACCTCTGCCTGAGGCTGGCCGAAATCCCGAGCGTCGTGGCGATCAAATACTCTGTCCCGCGCGGGATGTATGCCGAGCTGTCCCGCCGCGCGGGCGACGCCCTGCTGGTCAGCACGGCCAGCGAGGAGGAATGGCTCGACAACATCCTGGAACTGGGCTGGCGCCTCTATCTCTGCTCTGCGCCACCCGCCCTGCTCCAGACGGCGGCCGACACAAGGATGCGCGAATACACCGACCTCGCCTTCGCGGGGCGCGCGGCGGAGGCGCGCCGCGTCTTCGACAGCCTCGCCCCGGTGCGGCAGGCCATCCGCTCCACCAAGCCGGGCGGCAAGCCGCCGGCCCATACGAAATACTGCATGGAGCTGCTGGGGCAGGCGGGCGGGCCGGTCAGGCGACCGATGCTGAATCTGACGGAGGCGGAGCGGGCGGCAACGCGGGCGGCCTTTGCCTCCTGCGGGCTTAAGTTCGCGGGCCGGCAGGCCGCCGAGTGAGGCCCGTGGGGGCGCCGCCCCCACACCCCTGCCGGGGGGCGGACGCGCCTCCCGGACCCCGCGGTGAGGAAGCGAGATGAAGCAGCCGTTCGACTTCAGGAAATGGATTGCCGAGAACGAGCA
Organism: Muricoccus harenae; assembly: GCF_009848505.1. Classification (GTDB taxonomy): domain Bacteria; phylum Pseudomonadota; class Alphaproteobacteria; order Acetobacterales; family Acetobacteraceae; genus Roseomonas; species Roseomonas harenae. The sequence goes on along the minus strand of NZ_WWDL01000005.1, from coordinate 79,460 downwards.
TCTGCTCAAGCCGCCGGTGGGCAACAAGCTGCTCTTCGAGGGGGCGGACACGGTCGTGCAGATCGTGGGCGGGCCGAACCAGCGCGTGGACTTCCACGACGACCCGGTGGAGGAGTTCTTCTACCAGCTGCGCGGCGACATGGTGCTCAAGGTGCACCAGGACGGCCGCATCCAGGACATCCCCATCCGGGAGGGACAGGTCTTCCTCCTGCCCGCCCATGTGCCCCATTCGCCGCAGCGGCCCCAGCCGGGCTCGGTTGGGCTGGTGGTGGAAGGGGCGCGTCCGCCGGGGGCGAGGGACGCCTTCGAATGGTATTGCTTCACCTGCAACACCCGCGTCCACCGGATCGAACTGGTGGTGCAGGACATCGTGAAGGACCTGCCACCCCTCTACGCCGATTTCTACGCCTCGGAGGAGAAGCGCACCTGCCCGCATTGCGGCACGCTCCACCCCGGCAAGACGCCGCCTGAGGGCTGGGTAAGCCTCTGAGCAGCGCGCGGCTGTGGACGCGGCGGAGCAAACTCCTTTAGGCTTCAACGAAACCGACGGAGGCTTCCCATGTCCATCCAACGCCGCGGGTTCCTGGCCTCTGGCGCGGCCCTCGGGCTGGCGCCGCTCGCGCGCCCCGCTTTGGCCCAGGGCGCGCCGCTGAAGATCGGGATGATCACCACCCTTTCCGGTCCGGGCAGCTATCTCGGCCAGGACATCCGCGATGCCTTCCTGCTGGCGGTGGAGATGGAGGGCGGCAAGCTCGGCGGCGCCCCGGTGCAGGTGATGGTGGAGGATGACGCGCTGCGCCCCGGCCAGGGCAAGCAGATCGCCGACCGCTTCCTGAAGAACGAGCGCATCAAGCTTCTGACCGGCATCGTCTTCTCCAACGTGCTCGGCGCGGTCGCGCCGGACGTACTGGATGCGGGCGGCATCTATGTCTCGCCCAACGCCTCGCCCTCGAACCTGGCGGGGAAGGAATGCCACAAGAACTTCTGGTCCATCGCCTGGCAGAACGACAGCCTGCATGAAAGCGCGGGGCAGCTGGCGACCAATCTGGGCCAGAAGAAGATGTTCATCCTCGCGCCGAACTACCAGGCGGGGCGGGATGCCATCACCGGCTTCAAGCGGCTCTACAAGGGCCAGATCGCGGGCGAGGTCTATACCCGCCTCGACCAGACCGACTACGCGGCCGAGATGGCGCAGATCCGCGCCGCCGCGCCCGATGGCGTGTACCAGTTCCACCCGGGCGGCCTCGGCATTGCCTTTGTGCGGCAATACATCCAGGCCGGGCTGCTGGCGAATGTGCCGATGACCCTCGCCTCTCCCTCGATGGACAGCACGACACTCGCGGCGGTGGGCGATGCCGCTGTCGGCGTCAACGTCACCAGCCACTGGAACAGCGACTTCGACAATGCCGCGAGCAAGCGCTTCGTCGCCGCCTTCCAGCAGAAGTACGGCCGCCTGCCCACCTATTACGCGCAGCAGGGCTTCGACACCGCGCTCGCCATCGCCGCCGCGCTGAAGGGCACCGGCGGCAAGGTCGACGACACCGAGGCCTTCTACCGCGCCATGAAGCCCGCCAGCTTCGAGAGCACGCGCGGCAAGTTCCGCTTCGGCACCAACAACCACCCGGTGCAGGACTGGTTCGCGCTGAAGGTGGAGAATGTCGGCGGCAGGCCGGCGCTGGTCACCAAGGACCGCGTGCTGACCGACCACGGGGATGCCTACGCCTCCCAGTGCCGCTTCTGAGGCGCGCGGCGTGGCGCTTCTGCTGGAGCAGTTGCTGAACGGCGTCCAGCTTGGCGTCATGCTGTTTCTTCTCGCGGCCGGGCTGACCCTGGTCTTCGGGATCATGGGCGTGATCAACCTCGCCCATGGCTCGCTCTACATGGTCGGCGCCTATGCGGCGGCGGTCACTGCCAGCGCCACGGGTTCCGCCATCCTCTCGCTGCTGGCGGGCCTCGTGGCGGCGGCTGCCGTGGGAATGGCGCTGGAATACGTCGTACTGCGCCGCCTCTATGCGCGGGACCATCTGGACCAGGTGCTGGCGACCTTCGGGCTGATCCTGTTCTTCAACCAGGGCATGGTCCTGCTCTTCGGCCGGCAGCCCCTCTTCGTGGACGTGCCCGAGGCACTGCAGGGCTTCGTCCGCGTGCTGCCGGGCATCGACTACCCGGTCTACCGCCTCGTCATCATCGCCATCGGGTTGATGGTGGCCTTCGGCCTCTACTGGCTGATCCAGCGCACGCGCATCGGCATGCTGGTGCGCGCGGGCGCGACGCACCGGGAAATGGTGCGGGCGCTCGGCGTGGATGTGCGGCTGCTCTACACGCTCGTCTTCGGCCTCGGCGCGCTGCTGGCGGGGCTCGCCGGGCTCATGGCCGGCCCGATCCTGTCGGTGCAGCCGGGAATGGGGGAGCAGATCCTCATCACCACCTTCGTCGTCGTCGTGATCGGCGGCATCGGCTCCGTGCGCGGCGCGCTTTTCGGGGCGGTGCTGGTGGGCGTGGTGGACACCATGCTCCGCGCCTATGTCCCCGGCCTGCTGCGCGAGGTGATGGCCGGATCGGAAGCGGATGCGCTGGGCGCGGGCCTCGCCTCCATGGGGGTCTATCTCCTGATGGCGTTGGTGCTGCTCGTTAAGCCGCGCGGATTGTTCCCCGCCCATGCGTAACCTCTGGCGCGACGAACGCAGCTGGACGGTGCTACTGCTGGTGCTGGCCGCCTTCATCCCGGTGGTGGCGCCGATGCTCGACAGCCCCGCGACCACAGGCCTCGCGACGCGCATCGCCATCTACGCCATCGCCGCCTCCTCGCTGAACCTGCTGCTGGGCCAGGGCGGTCTGGTCTCCTTCGGCCATGCCGCCTATTTCGGCCTGGGCGGCTATGTGGTCGGCATCCTCTACGCGCATTGGTCGTCGGGTGATCCGTTCCTCGGCCTCATCCCGGGTTCGAACGACCTGCTGGTGACCATGCCGCTCGCCATCCTGGTGGGCGGGCTCGGCGCCGCCATCATCGGCGCGTTGTCGCTGCGCACCGCCGGCGTGCAGTTCATCATGATCACCCTCGCCTTCGCGCAGATGCTGTTCTTCCTGTTCGTCTCGCTGCAGGCCTATGGCGGAGACGATGGCCTTGCCATCCGCCGCGTCGCCCCTGTGCTCGGGATGAACCTGCGCGATCCCGCCACCCTCTACTGGATCTGCCTCGGCCTGCTGGCGCTCTGGCTCTTCCTCATGGACCGCGTCACGCGCTCCCGCTTCGGCCGCGTGCTCGCGGGCGTGCGGCAGGGGGAGCGCCGGATGGCCGCCATCGGCATCCGCACCTATCTCTACAAGCTGGTGGCCTTCGTCATTGCCGGCATGGGCGCCGCCATGGCGGGTGCGCTGATGGTGAACTACGCGCGCTTCGTCTCGCCCGACATGATGCACTGGACCAAGTCCGGCGAGCTGATGGTGATGGTCATCCTCGGCGGCCTCGGCACCCTCGTCGGCCCCGTGCTGGGCGCGGCGGCGCTGGTGGGGCTGGAATACACCCTCTCCGGCCTCACCGAGCACTGGCAGTTCGTCCTCGGCCCCATCCTCGTTGTCATCGTGCTCTTCGCGCGCGGCGGGCTGATGGGCGCTGTGCGGCGGATCGCCGGTCCGCCCGCCCTGCACAACGCGCAGCCCCTGCCACCGGCTGAGCTTCCGCCCGCCAAACCCGTGCCGGAGTCCGCGGCACATGGCTGAACCGGTCCTTTCCGTGCAGCACCTAATGAAGCGCTTTGGCGGCCTGACCGCGACGGACGACCTTTCGCTGGAGGTGATGCCGGGTGAGCTGCATGCGTTGATCGGTCCCAACGGCGCCGGCAAGACCACCGCCATCGGCCAGATCATGGGCGAGATCCGTCCCGATGCCGGCCGCATCCTTTTCCTCGGCGAGGAGATCACGCGCCTCTCCACTCCCGCCCGCGTGCGGCGTGGCCTGTCGCGCAGCTTCCAGATCACCCAATTGCTTGAGGACGACACGGCGGAAGCGAATGTCGCCCTCGCCGTGCAGGCCCGCGCCGGCCACGGCTTCCGCTTCTGGCGCGATGCTTCGCGCGATGCGCGCCTGCTGGAACCCGCAGGCGCCGCACTGGACCAAGTGGGATTGCCGCCCGCGCGCTGGAACCTGCCGGTGGCCGACCTGTCGCATGGCGAGCGCAAGCAGCTCGAACTCGCCGTCGCCCTCGCCACTGGCCCGCGCCTGCTGCTGCTGGACGAGCCCATGGCCGGCCTCGGCGCCAGCGAGAGCCTGCGGATGACCGAGGTGCTGCGCGCCTTGAAGGGCCGCATCCCCATCCTGCTGGTGGAGCACGACATGGATGCCGTGTTCAGCCTCGCCGACCGCATCTCCGTGCTGGTCTACGGCCATTGCATCGCCTCTGGCACGCCGGCGCAGATCCGCGCCGATCCGCAGGTGCGCGCCGCCTATCTCTCCGAGGAGGAGGCCGTCTGATGCTGCGGGTGGAAGGGCTGCAGGCAGGCTATGGCGCGGCCCAGGTACTGTTCGACGTTAACCTGCAAGTGGGCCCGGGGGAGGTGGTGACGCTGCTCGGCCGCAACGGCATGGGCAAGACGACGACGGTTCGCGCCATCATGGGCCTGAACCCGCCGCGTGGCGGAAAGGTGGAATTCCGCGGCGCTCTGGTCTCGGGTCTGCCGCCCGAAGGCGTGGCCCGCCGCGGCATCGGCCTGGTCCCCGAGGGCCGGCAGGTCTTCCCAACGCTGACGGTGCGCGAGAACCTCGTCGCCACCGCCGCCGATCGCGAGAATGCCGCAAACCCCTGGACGCTGGAGCGTGTGTTCTCCCTCTTCCCCCGCCTGCGCGAACGCGCCGGCCAATCCGCGCGCACGCTGTCGGGCGGGGAGCAGCAGATGCTGGCGATCGGCCGCGCGTTGATGACCAACCCGCATCTCCTCATCCTCGACGAGGCGACGGAAGGTCTGGCCCCCGTGATCCGCGCCGAGATCTGGGCCACGCTGACCGCCCTTAAGGCCGAGGGCCAGGCGATCCTGCTGATCGACAAGACCCTGGCCGCGCTGCGCCGCCTGGCAGACCGCCACACCGTGCTGGAAAAGGGCCGCACCGTCTGGACCGGCACCGGCGAGGAGCTGGACCGGGACTCCGCCCGCATCCGCTCCTGGATCGGCGTCTGACGCGCGCCACGCCATCAAACCGATAAAAATAGAAGGGGGCCCGGGGGATACCTCCCCCGGCCTTCCGGAGCTCCTGATGGACACCACCACCCTCGACCGCGAATACAACGCCCGCGCCACCACCCCCAACGTGCTCGACATCCTGGCCGAGTACCGCACGCGCACCGACGCCGCGAAGGCCGTGCTGGACTGGTCCACCCACTCCTATGGCGGGACCGAACCCGAGCGGCTGGACATCTACCCCGCCCAGGCCACCGGCCCTGCCCCCGTGCTGGTCTTCATCCATGGCGGCTACTGGCACGCCCTCGATGCCGCCGATTCCGGCTCCATGGCCCCCGCCTACGTCATGGCCGGCGCCTGCGTGGTCTCGGTGAACTACACCCTGGCGCCGGTGGCCTCGCTGGACCGGATCGTCGAGGAATGCCGGCGGGCGCTGGCCTGGGTGCACCGAAACATCGCGCAGTTCGGGGGCGACGCCGCGCGCATCCACCTGGCCGGCAGCAGCGCGGGCGGGCACTTGGCCGCGATGCTTCTCTCCCCCGGCTGGCAGGCGGGCTTCGGCCTTCCCGAGCGCCCGGTGGCAGGGGCCACGCTCCTCTCCGGCCTGTTCGACCTGACCCCCATCCCGCAGACCCATATCAACGAATGGATGAAGCTGGACGCAGCGGCCGCGGCGCGGAACAGCCCGGCCCTGCTGCCGCTGCCCTCCGGCCTACCGGTGGTTTTGGCGTTCGGCGACACGGAAACGGCCGCGTTCAAGCGCCAGACCGCGGATTTCGCCGCCGCGCTGCGCGGGGCCGGGTGCATGGCGGAGGTGGTGTCGCCCCGCCCCGGCTCGAACCACTTCGATCTCATCTTCGATTTCGGGGAGCCGGGCAACCCGCTGCATGATGCGACGCGGCGGTTGATGGGATTGTAAGCTGCGGGCATCTGGACAGGATCGCCGCGCCGTCGCATGCCAGACCGTTCCACTAAGGGGTACGGTGATGGTCGAGCAGGTGATGAAGAGCACAGCCTATCAGGAGGCGCTGCGGCATCTGGCAGCGGGGCATGAGCGCTTCGTCGAGGAGACCATCACCCTCACCGAGATCCCGGCCCCCTTTTTCCAGGAGGAGGAGCGCGGGAAGGCCTATCTCGCCATGCTGCGCGACGCCGGCCTCGAGGATTGCGAGATGGACGCCGAGGGCAATGTGATGGGCCTCCGGCGTGGCCTCGGCAACGGCCAGCTCATCGTGGTCGCCGCGCATCTGGACACGGTCTTTCCCCCCGGCACGGATCTGAAGGTCCGGCGGGAAGGCACCCGCCTCTACGCGCCCGGCATCGGCGACGACACGCGCAGCCTGGCTATGAACCTGGCCTTCCTGCGCGCCATGGATGCCGCCGGCATCCGCACGAAGCATGACATCCTCTTCGTCGGAAATGTCGGCGAGGAAGGGCTGGGCGACCTTCGGGGCATGCGCTTCCTCTTCACCAAGGGCCGCTATGCCGGCCGGATCGCCGCCTTCATCTCCGTGGAAGGCCCGATGGGCATGGGGACCATCGTCTCCGGCGCCACCGGCTCGCTGCGCTACCGCGTCGCCTTCCGCGGCCCCGGCGGGCACAGCTTCATGGATTTCGGCATCGTCAGCCCCTCCTTCGCCATGGCGGAGGCCATCGCCGGCCTGTCGCGCATCGAGGTCCCGAAGGAGCCGCGCACGACCTTCAGCGCCAGCGTGGTCGGCGGCGGCACCTCGGTGAACTCCATCCCGAACGAGGTATGGGTGGAGGTCGACCTGCGCTCGGACTCCGCCCAGGAGCTTGCTCGCATCGACCACACCTTCCGCGGCATCGTGCAGCGCGCGGTGGAAGCGGAGAACGCCACGCGCAACACCGCGAAGGGCGCGGTGACGGTGGAGCTGAAGAAGATCGGCGACCGCCCGGCCGGCCCGATCGGCCGCGACAGCGAGCTCGTCGCCAATGCCACCGCAGCCGCCCGCGCCCTGGGCTACACGCCGAAGACCGTGGCCAGCTCGACGGATGCCAGCATTCCGATCTCGCTCGGCATCCCGGGGATCGCGGTCAGCGCCGGGGCAGGGGCCGGCGCGCATACGCTGGACGAATGGGTGGATGTGGCGCCCGAGCAGACGCTGCATGACATGCAGCTGGCCTTCGCGACGCTGCTGCAGACGGCGGGAATGGAGGTCTAGGCGGCCCCAGGGGCTTTGCCCCTGGACCCCGCCAGGGTGGCGGCGTCCACCCCGGCCCCCGCGTTTGAGTGGGCTGTTAGCGCTGCGCCCGCCGCTGCGCCGCCACGGCCCCGGCCGGGCTGCCAACGCGTGTCGCCTGGTCGTCCCGCGCGCCGGTGATGTTGGCGGCGCAGGTGCCGTTCTCGGCCATCAGCCGGTAGCCCGTGGCGGTGGGGCCGCAGGCGCGGATGAGGTCGTCCCGGTGCGGGCCACGGGCGTCGAAGACATCGCGCACGAACTTGTCCACCTCGGTGTTCGCCTGGGTCTTGTCGGCCGGCGACTTGGGCGAGACGGCGATGCAGGCGCGCCAGGCGGCCACGGCATCGTCACAGGTGGCATCGCCGGTGGAAGGCGGCGTGACCGCATTGGCGATGGATTGCGAGCGAAGCCGCTGCGCGGAGGCAGGGCCCGCAGCCAGCAGGGAGGTCGCCAGGAGCAGGGCCGGAACAACCAGCAGGGCAAGGCGCATGGGCGTGCGTTTCCCGATCGGATGGGGCCGGGACATCAGGCCGGCAAGCGTCGGATCGCGGCGGAGGCGCGCGGCCCGGGACAGGGCGCCATGCTACCTCCGAGCCTGATCCCATGTCACGCGACAAGAATCCCGTTTTTGCATTCGCTATCCCCTGTGCGGAACAGGCCGGCTGCTCCGGCCTTGGCGGCGGGGGGTCGCAACGGGCATAGACAGCCCATGGCAACCTCCCCGCCCTGGCCCGCCTCGAACACCGACGCGCCTCCGGCCGCTCCCGCGGCCCCTTTTCCGGGCGTGCTGGATGCCGACCTGCTGCTGGACCGCCGCCGGCTGAAGCGCAGCCGCGGGCTCTGGCGGGCCCTGGCGGTGCTGGTGGTGATCGGCAGCCTGGCCTTCGCCTTCGCAGGCCCGGCGACGGAAGGATCGGCCTTCGCTGCCCTGCGCGGCCCGCATCTCCTGCGGCTCACCGTCTCCGGCACCATCGCGGATGACCGGCGGCTGATCGAGGCGATCGACCGCGCCGCCAAGTCGGACAGCGTCCGTGGCATGGTGCTGGCGGTGGACAGCCCCGGCGGCACCGTCTCCGGCGGAGAGGCACTGCATGGGGCACTGACGCGCTTCCGCGCCGCCAACAAGCCCCTGGTTGCCGTGTTCGGCGGCATGGCGGCCTCCGCCGGCTACATGATCGCCATGCCCGCCGAGCGCGTCTTCGCGCGGGAAGGCAGCGTCACCGGCTCGATCGGCGTGATGCTGCAATCCTTCGATGCGCAGGAGGCGATGCGTCTGCTCGGCCTGCGGGCCGAGGCAATTACCTCCGGCCCGCTGAAGGACCAGCCCAGCCCCTTCCGGCCACTGAGCGAGGAAGGCCGCGCCGCCCTGCGCGCCGTGGTCGACGACCTGCATTCCCAGTTCGTGCACATGGTCTCCGAGGGCCGGCACATGCCGGAGGAGCGGGTGCGCGCCATAGCCGACGGGCGGATCATGACCGGCCGCCAGGCCCTGGCCGCCGGGCTGATCGATGCCATCGGCGGCGAGCAGGAAGCCCGCGCCCACTTGGCCGCCACCCACGGGATCGATGCCGACCTGCCGATGCGCGACCTGCGCTCGCGCGACCTGCGGGACCGGGCCTTCGGGGCCATGCTGGGCGAAGCCTTCGGGGCCGCTTTCGGGTTAACCTTTGCAAATTCCCTGAAAAGCGTGATTTCAGAAGGACTTGGCGTTGACGGCGCCTGGGCGCTTTGGCAGCCTTGGGGTCGTTGAGGGGCCCCCCTTTCGGGGCTGGGGAGACGCGCGAGCCGGATGACGAAGTCGGAACTCATCGCGGCCCTGTCAGCGGCCAATCCGCATCTGCGCCAGCCGGACGTGGAGCTGATCGTGGCCACGATCTTCGAGGAGATCACCGCCGCCCTCGCGCGCGGGGACCGGGTGGAGCTGCGCGGCTTCGGCGCCTTCTCGGCCAAGAAGCGGGATGCGCGCACGGGCCGCAACCCGCGGACCGGGGAGTCCGTTGCCGTCTCCGGCAAGGCCGTCCCCTACTTCAAGCCCGGCAAGGAGCTGCGCGAGCGGGTGAATGGTGGCCCGCTGCAGCAATCGCGCCGTGCCGCCGCCAAGGCGGACGGCTGACACTTCGGGAGTACCGCCCATGTGGCGTTGGTTGCTGATCGGGCCCCTGCTGCTCGTCATCGTGCTGTTCGCGCTGTCCAACATGCAGCCGGTCGCGGTCGGGCTCTGGCCCTTCGACCTCACCTGGCAGACGCCGCTGGCCCTTGCCGTGCTGCTCGTCTCGGCCCTGGCCTTCCTGCTGGGGGCTTTCGTGTCCTGGGCAGCCGGCATGCCCTCGCGCCGCCGGATGCGCGCGCGGATCCGGGCGGGCGAGGCGGCGCAGGCGGAGCTGAGTGAGCTGCGGGCGCGGGAAGCCAAGCGCGTGGAAGCCGAGACGCTGGCGCAGGACCAGGCGATGTATTCGGGAACCGGAAGCCGGGCCGTGCGGGTGGCCGGGTAACGCCCTCCATTCCCGGAAACGGCACCGCCACCGCCACCGCTACCCCCCGGGGCGTCGCCCTGGTGCCGGTGCCCATCTGCTATTCATTGGCCCATTCCGCCGCGACCATGCCGGCGGCGTGACGAGCCGTCTCCTCCCCATCGCTTGATGCGGCATCCCTGGGTCCTGCCTTTCCGGCACGGCCACAGCGCGGAAATAGAACCATGCGCCAGTCCATTGCCATCTGCCTCCTGCTCCCCGTCCTCGCAGGGCCCGCCCTTGCACAGAACCCGTCGCGCGTCTCGCTCTATGCAGGTGGCTCGCTGAGCCTGGCGGATGAGAACGACATGTTCGGCGGCACGGACCGCTACTACAGCAACGGGCTTTCGCTGCAGTGGAGCTCACCGGCCGCGACGCCCGCCGGGCCCGTGGCCTGGCTCGACCGGCAGTTCGACTGGCTGCTCGGCCCCGGCGAGTTCCGCTGGGGCCTGTCGCTGGAACAGGCCATCTTCACGCCGGAGGAGATCCGGCGCCACGTCCCGGACCCGACGGACCGCCCCTATGCCGGCCACCTCTCCGGCTCGCTGAGCCTGGAGCGCGCCACGGAGCGGATGCGGACCGTGCTGTCCTTCCAGCTCGGCGTCATCGGTGCCGCCTCAGGGGGCGAGTTCGTGCAGAACCGCTGGCACGACGTGATCAACAAGCACCACGCCGAAGGCTGGGACCATCAGCTGCGGGACGAGGTGACCTTCGGCATGCTGGCCGAACGCCAGTGGCGCGTGCCCACCGGCCAGCTCGGCGGATTGGACACGGAGGTCATTCCCGCGACGAGCCTCGCCCTGGGGACCGCCTATACCTATGCCGGGGCCGGTGCGGTGTTCCGCATCGGCGACGCGCTCGGGGCTGATTGGGGCCCCGTCCGGCTGACGCCGACCATCAACCGCTCGCCCCTGGCGCGGCCGCAAGAGGAGTTCGGCTGGTACCTGTTCGGCGGGGCCGGCGGGCGCGTCGTCGCCCGCAATCTCTTCCTGGACGGCAATACCTTCCGCGACAGCCCGAGCGTGGACCGCCGCTGGGTGGTGGGCGAGGCGCAGCTCGGCGCGGCCGTGCTGTGGCAGGGCATGCGGCTGGCCTATACCCATGTCTGGCAGTCCAAGGAGTTCCAGCAGCAGAAGGGCGGGCACAGCTTCGGCTCCATCAGCCTGACGGTTCCCTTCTGACCGGCTCCTTCTGACCGGCTCCTTCTGGCGGACCTTCGGACAGCCTCGCCTCCATACCCGGCCGGCCCGCGGGTCTGCTACGAGGGGCCATGCCAGACCGCTTCCGCCGCGTGCCGCCCTTCCTCTGGATCGCCACGGCGGCGCTGCTCCTGATCCTGGCCTGGCATGGCCTGCCGCTGATCCAGTCCCTGCTGCTCGGAACCCAGGCCGAGCCGCGCGTCATCACCCCGCGCGGCAACCTCGCCGAGGACGAGCGCAGCACCATCGCGCTCTTCGAGGCGGCGCGCAGCTCGGTCGTCTTCATCTCGACCACGGAGCGCGTCCTCGCCCCCTGGTCGCGCAACGCGCTGAACGTGCCGCGCGGCACCGGATCGGGCTTCGTCTGGGACGCGGCCGGGCATGTCGTGACCAATCACCACGTCCTGGCCGGCGCATCGGGCGCTACGGTCCGCCTCGCGGATGGCCGGGCCTTCAGTGCGGCCCTCGTCGGCACCAGCCCGGCGCATGACTTGGCTGTGCTGCGGATCGGCGTCGCCATCGGCCGCCCATCGCCGCTGCCCATCGGCACCAGCGCCGACCTGCGCGTGGGCCAGAAGGTCTTCGCCATCGGCAATCCCTTCGGCCTGGACTGGACGCTCACCACCGGCATCATCTCGGCCCTGAACCGCGAGCTGCCGGCCCAGGCGGGCAGCGTCATGGTCGGGCTTGTCCAGACCGACGCCGCCATCAATCCCGGCAATTCCGGCGGCCCGCTGCTCGACAGCGCCGGACGGCTGATCGGCGTGAACACGGCCATCTTCAGCCCCTCGGGCGCCAGTGCCGGGATCGGCTTCGCCGTGCCGGTGGATGTGGTGAACCGCGTCGTCCCGCGCCTGATCGCCGATGGGGGCTATGTCCGGTCAGACCTCGGCATCCGCACGGATGCGCAGCTGAACGAGGCGCTCTCCGCCCGCCTCGGCGTCCAGGGTGTCTTCGTGCTGGACGTGGTCCCCGGCTCCACCGCCGCCATAGCCGGATTGCGCCCTGCGCAGCTCACCGCCGATGGCGGCTTCATCCCGGGCGACATCATCATCGCCGTGGCCGGCCGGCCGGTCTCGCGGGTGCCCGAACTCCTGGCGGCGCTGGACCAATACGATCCCGGGGCCACGGTCGGCCTGACCATCCTGCGCGGCGGGCGCAGCATCACCCTGGATATCCCGCTGCAGGCAGGCGGCAGGTGAGGCACCAAGGAGTGTGAGCCCGGCTGCCGCGCCGCGAGGCCCTACAGGGGCCTAGTCGGGCAGCGTGCCGTCCGCCTTCAGCACTTCCCCGGCCAGATAGAGGCTCCCGCAGATCAGCACCCGCCCTGGTGGCCCTTCCATGGCCGCCAGCGCATCCGCCACCCGCGGCCCCGACCGGGCGATGCCCCCGGAGGCCGCCACGATCTCCTCCGGCGGCACCGCGAGGTGCTGTCCCGGCTCCGCCACCGCCCAGGCCGAGGTCGCGAAGGGCAGGAGGGGCGCGAGGAATTCGGTCACCGCCTTCGACTGCTTCATCCCGACCACAAGGTGCAGCGGCCGGTCGGACCAGCCCCGCAGCTGCTCCGCCAGGGCGAGGCCCGCGCCCGGATTGTGCCCGCCATCGAGCCAGAGTTCCCAGCCAGGCGGCAGGCTGGCTGCCAAGGCGCCGTGCAGCCGTTGCAGCCGGGCCGGCCAGCTGGCCGTGGCAAGGCCCCGCGCAATGGCGGCCTCGGTCAGCCAGGGTGGGTTCCATGCGCGCAGGGCGGCGATGGCAATGCCCGCATTATCCGCCTGATGCGGGCCAGGAAGCGCGGGGCGGGGCAGGCGCAGGCTGCCCCCGGCATCCCGGTAGAGCAGCGCATCGCCCTCGAACCCGGCCTCCCACTCGCGCCCGCGGGCGAGCAGTGCCGCGCCACGCGAGGCGGCCTCGGCCTGCAGCACCGCAAGCGCCTCGGGCGGCTGGGTGCCGGTCGCCACGGGAACGCCTGGCTTGATGATGCCTGCCTTCTCCCCGGCGATCTTCGCCAGGCTGTCGCCCAGGAAGTCCATATGGTCCATCGAGATGGAAGCAATGGCGCAGGCCGCCGGCCTGTCCACCACATTGGTGGCGTCGAAGCGCCCGCCCAGCCCGACCTCCAGCACCATCAGATCGGCCGGGACGCGGCTGAAGAGGAGCAGGGCGGCGGCGGTCGTCACCTCGAAGACCGTGATCGGCTGCCCACCGTTCCGCGCCTCCACCTCCTCCAGCGCGGCGGCAAGCACGTCCTCCTCCACCAGCCGCCCGGCAAGCCGGATGCGCTCATGGAAACGGACAAGATGCGGCGAGGTATAGGCATGGACCCGCTGGCCCGCCGCCTCGGCGATCGCGCGAAGGAAAGCGCAGGTGCTGCCCTTGCCGTTGGTCCCCGCCACATGGACCACCGGCGGCAGGTGCCGCTCGGGATTGCCGAGGGCATCCAGGCAGCGCTGCAGCCGCTCCAGGCTGAGATCGATCAGCTTGGGGTGCAGGGCGTGCAGCCGGTCGATGATCTGCTCGGACCGGCCAGCGGAGGCGGCGCCCGGAGGAAGTCGCAGCCCGGCGGGGGCGCCGGGCGGGGTTTGGGTAGCAGGGGCGTCGGCCATGGCCGGGGTCTTCCGGTGCGAAGGTCCGGGCCGGCAACCTCCGGCCGGGGCCGCCCCGCGCGGGGCGCGCGGGGCGGGAAGCTGGTCCGGCCTATTCCGCCGGGGCGGCCGGCACGGTGAGCGCGATCACCTCCGCCTCCGGCGCCGGGGCGGCGGCGGGGCGCAGGAAGCCGATCAGCCGGGACAGGGTCTCGCGCATCTCCTGGCGGCGCACCACCATGTCCAGGATACCGTGCTCCAGCAGGTATTCTGCCCGCTGGAAGCCCTCGGGCAGCTTCTCCCGCACCGTCTGCTCGATCACGCGCGCGCCGGCGAAGCCGATCAGCGCGCCGGGCTCGGCGATCTGGATGTCGCCCAGCATGGCGAAGCTGGCCGTCACGCCACCCGTCGTCGGGTCGCAGAGCACCACGATGAAGGGCAGCCCGGCCTCCTTCACCATCCGCGTCGCGATCACCGTGCGCGGCATCTGCATCAGCGAGACCGCGCCCTCCTGCATGCGGGCGCCGCCCGAGGCGGTGAAGATGATGAGCGGCGCGTCCTGCAGCACGGCCAGGCGGGCGGCGGTGACGATGCCCTCGCCCACCCCGGCGCCCATGGAGCCTCCCATGAAGGCGAATTCGAAGGCGGCGGCGACGGCCGGCTTGCCGTCAATGGTGCCATGGGCAACGGCGATCGCGTCATCCATGCCGTTCTTCTGCTGGGCCTCGCGTAGCCGGTCGCCATAGCGGCGGCTGTCGCGGAAGCGCAGCGGGTCGGCGGGCGCGCGCGGCAGCTCGATCCGGGCCCAGCCGGGGTCCAACGTATAGTCCAGGCGCCGCTGGGCGGAGATCCGCATGTGGTGCCCGCATTTCGGGCAGACATGCAGGTTCCGCTCCAGGTCCTGGTGGAAGATCATCTCCCCGCAATGCGGGCACTTGATCCAGAGGTTCTCCGGCACGTCGCGCTTGGTGCCGAACAGCGTCTGTATCTTGGGCAGCGCCCAGTCGGAGATCCAGTTCATCTCACCCCTATCCGCTGCCCCAATCCTGCGCGGCCCGCGCGATTCCAGGCCGCATGCGCCCCGGGGCGCCAGCCGGGCGGGAGGTAGGCGCGTCGGGCCGCCGGACGCAAGGGGCAGCATCGCACTGCAGCCATAGACCGATGTGGGGTCCTGCGCGTTATCCTGCGCGCCATGGCAGCCGAAGATCCCTACAAGACCCTTGGCATCAGCCGGACGGCCAAGCCGGACGAGATCCGCAAGGCCTTCCGTAAAATTGCCAAGAAGGACCATCCGGATCTCAACCCGGGCGACAAGGCGGCGGAGCAGCGCTTCAAGGCGGCCAACGCCGCCCATGACCTGCTCTCCGATCCCGAGAAGCGCGCGCGCTTCGACCGGGGCGAGATCGACGCGGCCGGGCAGGAAGTGCCCCCGCGCGGCTACTACCGCGACCATGCCGAAGGCGCGCAGGGCACCCGCTACCAGGCCGGTGGGGGCAATCCCTTCGGCGGCGGCGGTCGCGGCTGGACCGGCGCCTCGGGCGATCTCGACCCGGAGGACCTGGAGGACATCCTGGGCATGTTCCGCCAACGGACTGAGCCGCCCCGCGCCCGCCGCGGCCGCGACGCCCAGTACCGACTGGCCGTCGATTTCCTCGATGCGGTGAACGGCGCCACAAAGCGCCTGACCCTGCCGGACGGGCGGGACCTGGATGTGCGCATCCCGCCGGGACTGGAGGACGGCCAGGTGCTGCGCCTGCGCGGCCGCGGCACCCCGGGCATGCAGGGTGCGCCGGATGGCGACGCGCTGATCGAGGTGGCCGTCGGTCCTCACCCCTTCTACGAGCGCGATGGCCGCGACCTGCGGATGGAGCTGCCCGTCACGCTCTCCGAGGCGGTGCTGGGCGCTAAGGTCCCGGTGCCGACACCGCGGGGCGAGGTGATGCTCACCGTCCCACCCCGCTCCGATGCCGGCACGCAGATGCGGCTGCGCGGGCGCGGGGTGGCCGAAGGCGGCGGCAATCCCGCCGGGGACCTGATCGTCACGCTGCGCCTGGTTCTCGGGCCGGTGGACGACCGGCTGGAGGAATTCCTGCGAGGCTGGGCGCCGGACCATCCCACCGATCCGCGCGCGGAGATGCGGAGGCGGGCATGATCGGGTTGGAAGCGGTGCTGCATCGCGTTTCGGGGCTCGACGAGGCGCGGCTGAACGCATGGATTGAGGAAGGCTGGGTTCGGCCGGAGCGCCAGGCAGACGGCTTCGTGTTCCAGGAGATCGACATCGCCCGTTGCCAGCTCATCCTCGAACTGCGCGACGAGCTGGAGGTGGACGAGGCGGCGATGCCGGTGGTGCTCACCCTGCTGGACCAGCTGCACCAGACCCGCCGCCAACTCCGGCGGGTGGCCGAGGCGCTGGAACAGGCCCGGGCGAACCGTGGTGCCTGATCCGGTGGAGCCGGATATTTCAGGAAGCGTCGGTGCACTGAGCGCGACGCTGCTCGGCGCGGCGCTGGATGTCGCGGGGCTCGCGGTGATCATCACCGAGGCGCGGCTCGATCCCCCGGGGCCTGCCATCTGCTACGCCAATGCCTGCTTCGAGGCGATGAGCGGCTATGCCACCGCCGAGTTGATCGGCCGCACCCCGCGCATCCTGCAGGGGCCGGACACCGAACGCGCGGAGCTGAACCGGCTGCGACGGGAGCTGGAGGCGCGGCAGCGCTTCATCGGCCGGGCGACGAACTACCGCAGGAACGGCGAGCCCTTCACCAACCAGTGGATCATCACCCCGATCCACGGGCCGGACGGAGCGCTGACCCATTGGCTATCCATCCAGCGCCACGGCGCGGAGCAGGCGCTGGATGCCAAGGCCTTGCAGCACCGCACGGCGGAGCTGCTGGGCACGGTGCGGGCCATCGCGGCGCGGACGCTGACGACGCCTGGGGATGGCGCGGCCTTCGGCAACCGCCTCGCGGCGCTCGGCCGCGCCCAGGCCATGGGCGCGACGCTGGAGGACATCCTGCGTGATGCGCTCGACCCGCTGCGCCCGGATGGCGCGCAGGTCACCCTGCTCGGCCCGCGCCTCGTCCTGCCGCCGGGCATGGCAGAGCCGCTGGCCCTCGCCCTGCACGAGCTGGCGGCAAATGCGGCGCGCCACGGGGCCCTCGCGGCGCCCGACGGGCGGCTCTCGGTGACATGGCGGGCGAAGGGCGAGGGCGCGGCACGCCGGCTCCTGCTGGACTGGCGCGAACGCGGCGTCTCGCCGCCCGCCGAGGCGCAGGCGCGACGCGGCTATGGGCGGCAGGTGATCGAGGAGGCGCTGGGCTTCGCGCTCGGTGGGGAAAGCCGGCTGCGCTTCGAGCCGGACGGAATGTCCTGCGCCATCATCCTGCCGCTGGCACGGTGAAGGGCCGGGGGAATTTCCCGGCCCCTCGTCTCAGTTCCCCGCGCGGCGCGTGCCGAGATAGTCCCGCACGGTGAGCCAGGCTGTGGCCTGCAGGAAGCGCGCGGTCTCGGCATCCAGCCCCGCCGTGTAGCTGTTGCCCTCGGGCGAGCTGCCGAAGATCGCGGCATAGGTGGTGGCGGCGGCGAGATAGGTACCCGCCAGGCTCGGATGCCGCTTGTCCGCGACATAGAGGTTGAGGTTCGGCCGCTCGCGGACGCTGCGCGCGAAGGCAAGGCCAGCGGGGATCACCAGCGCGTTGTTGTCGTTGCCGGCGCGGGTATAGGCATCGGCCAGCTGCTGCGTCATCTCGGGCTTGTCGGCATAGGCCCAGGACATGAAGAACACCGGCTTCGCGCCATGCCGCCGCACCGTCTCGCTATTGCGCTTGGCGAAGTCGGTGAAGACCGAGGACAGGCGCGGATGGATCGGGCACTGGCTGCAATCCATCATGATCGCGATGTCGAATAGCCGGGTGTTGTTGTTGAAGACGACTTCGTTGTTCTGATCGAAGGAGTAGGAACCGATGGCATTGGGACGGAAATACGAATTCACGTCGTGCCAGTCGAAGCCCGAGCCGCTGATGGTGACGGAGGTGCTGCGGAAGGGGCGCGTCTCGCCCGCGCCGCGCAGCAGGTTCGTCACATGCCCATGCATCGAGTTGTTGTAGTAGAAGAAGCTGTTGCCGATGTAGATCGCCGAGGCAGGGCGCTCGTCGAGCGCCTGCACGGCCGGGCGGGCCTGCTGCGCCTCACTCGCGGCGGCCGTGCCGAGCACCAGCGCAGCCGCAAGGGCAAGCCGCCGGGCGACGGTCAATGCGGACATCTTCGTTTCCTTCCCGTCTCTCATGCATGGCCCGCGGGGCCATCGGAGGCAATGATGCGCCGCCCGGCCGCAGCGTGCCAGCGATGCGTCGCGCCGCCGGGAAAGCCGGCGCTCAGCGCTGGCCGCGGCCCGCGGGCGTGGCCTGGCCAGGGTCGAAGCGCACCCAGCCGGGCACCTGCGCATCCAGGTTCACCTCGCGCCACTTGGGATGGCGCGGCGGGCGGAGGAAGTTCTCGAAGCGGGCGGACAGGGCTTCCACGAAGTTGGACAGGTTGCGGTATCGCTCCGTGCCCGCCGGCCAGGCATAGACCGCCATCACGGCGCCCACCGCCAGCGTGTCCACCGGCGCATCGGCCGGCACCAGCCCAGGATACTGCTCATGCCCGAGCCGCGCGGGCAGGTAGGTTTCGATCAGCTCCGGCGTCATCGGCAGCGGCAGGAAATGCAGGCCCGAATCCGCCACGATGCCGGTGAAGAGGCGCGCGGGCTTGCCGGTGACATAGACCAGTGCCGCGATCTCGCCGCGCCGCAGCTTGTCGAGCGCGACATCCTGCGGGTCGTTCGTCATCTGCGCCTGAATGCCCAGCGCATCGAGAATGAGGGCGGCCGTCATCGCGGTGCCGCTGCTCGCCAGGTCCACGTTCACGCGGCGCCCGGCAAGGTCCTGCGGGCGCGCGATCTCCCGCCGCGCGAGAACATGCACCTCCTCGTCGTAAAGCTTGGCGATGTATTGGATCAACTGGTTCACACCCGGGAACATCTGCCGACTGCGGACGAAGGCGAGCGCATCGGATTGCACGATGCCGACATCGACGCCGCGCAGGAACAGGATGTCCGAGATGTTCTGCACCGAACCGCGGCCGATGATCGGCAGCACGCGCAGGCGGTCCCCGTCATCCAGCACGGCCGCGAGATCGGCGGCGATGCGGACATAGGTGCCATCGACGCCGCCCGAGATCACGCCGATCGTGCTCGCATTGGCCCGCGCCGCCATCGAGGCGGCCGGGTTGCGCGGGGCCGGCCGCCGCCGGCGCCCCCACTCATCCTCCTGCGCCTCCGCGCTCCGCAGCGCGGGGAGCGCGAGCGCACCCGCGAGGAGCAGGCCGCGCCGTGTCGCCGGTTTGCCGTACGCCATGCATCCTCCCAATCCGCGGCCCATGCAGCCGGCGGCTACATCCACCCTATCTTGTACCACCCTGTCTCGTACCACCCGGGTTCTGCGCCTCGAGGCGCCGCGCGAGCAGCTCGGCAATGGGATCGCCCAGGGCGATGCCACGCCGGTACCAGGAAGCCGCGACCTCCGCGTCGGGGCGCAGGCCCCGCACGCTCAACGTCTCCAGCACCAGCGGATCATAGGTGCGCCCAAGGGCCGTGGCGGCGGCGGCGCTACCACCGCTGACAGCACGCTCGAAGAGCAGCCGCGCCCCGGAAACATCGCCAACCGCCAGCATGGCATCGCCCCGCCTCACCATGGCCTCCAGCAACTCGGGCGCCATGCTGGGCGCCGGCCGCGGGGCGGGGGTGGCGGCCACGGCCGTCGGCGGTGTCGCGCCACCAGGCGCCACCCCACCCGGCGCCGCAGGCGCCGCTCTACCGAGCGTCGCGGGCGGTGCGGCCACAGGAGCCGGGATGGATGGCGCCGAAGCCTCGGCCCTGGCCGGTTCCCGGGGCAAGGCCGCTGGGGGAGCCGGCGCCGCCTGGGCGGGCGGTGCAGCGGATGCTGGCACGCTGGCCACCGGGCCCGCGGCCGGCGCATCGGCCTGGCTGGGCTGGGCCGGCGGAGCAGCCATCCTGGCGACAGACGGCGCGGGCGCCGGAGCCGCCGGTGGATTCTCCGCTGCCGGCGCGGCCGGCGGGACGCCAACCCTGGCGGCAGCCGGTGCCGGCGCATCGGCAACCGCCACTGCCGGCGGAAGGGCCGGCGCCGGAGCGGCCGTGACAACCTGGAGCGGTGCTGGAACAGGCACCGTCGGCCCTTCCGCAACCCTCACGGACGGCGACGCATCCGCCGCATCAGCAGCAGGCGGCGATGCCTCCGTCAAAGCTGCAGCCGACGGCTCGCGAACCGGAGACGGCGAAGTTGTTGCAACGCTTGC
Source organism: Muricoccus harenae (assembly GCF_009848505.1). Taxonomy (GTDB): domain Bacteria; phylum Pseudomonadota; class Alphaproteobacteria; order Acetobacterales; family Acetobacteraceae; genus Roseomonas; species Roseomonas harenae. Next base: position 59,436 of record NZ_WWDL01000005.1, on the reverse strand, counting down.
GGAGGGTGACGCATCCGCCACGCCGACAGCGGGCGGCGGCGCAGGAGCCGGCATCGACGGCCCTGCGGGAACCGGCACGGGCGGCGATGCATCTGTCAAAGCGGCGGCCGGCGGCACGCGAGCCGGCGATGGCGAAGCTGGTGCAACCTTGACGGAGGGCGACGCATCTGCCGCGCCAGCAGCTGGCGGCGCCGCAGGAACTGGCGCGGACGGCGATGCGTCCACCCCAGCCGTGGAAGGCGGTACCCCAGCCGGCGCTGGCAGAGCGGACGCCGCAGGCGAGGCATCCGTCACGCCAACGGCGGGCGCCGCCGCAGGATTCGATATCGGCGGGCCTGGCGACACAGGCGCAGCTGGCGACGCATCCGCCAGGGCCGGCGGCGCGTCAGCCGGCACCGGCGCGTCGGACGCAACGGAGGCGGATCGCGACGCGTCTGCTACGTCAGCAGCCGGGGGCGCAGGAACCGGGACCTGCGGATCGGCCGGAACAGGCGCGGGCGGCGATGCATCCGCCACAGCCGCGGCCGGCGGCGCGCCAGCCGGCACCGGCGGCTCGGACGCAACGGAGGTGGACGGCGGCAACGCATCCGCCATCTCGGCCGCCGACGCCGTTGCGGGAGAGGCCGCCACGACGGGCCCGGGTGCGGCCGGCTCGGCCGGCGCATCCGGTTCGGCATGCGGGATCGTCATGGCAAGGGCGGTCGTCGGCTCCGGCAAGGAACTGGCCGCCGGCTCGGCTGGGGGCGGCAATGGCAGGGCCGGGGCATCCGCTCCACTGGGCGCCAATATCGCCAGTTCCGGGCCAGGCGCCGGCCCCGGCGGGGCTGGCGGAGGCAGCGGCAACGCCGGAGCCGGCGTCACCCCGGCGACGGGATCGGGAGGTGGCACGGGCGGAATTGCCGATGCGCTTGCCGCCGGAGCCTGGGCGAGATCGCCGGCTTGGCCCGGCAGGCCGCCGGTGGCCGAGGGCGGCGCCCCTTCCAGCATGCGGTCCGGTCCCGCAGCCCGTGCGAGCGGCGGCGCCGGTGCGGCGGCCATCTGGCGCCCTGCCTCCGCTTCTTCCGGCGGCGCCGAAGGCACATCCGCACCGCCCGCCCTTCCCGCGGCGAGCAACTGCTCTGCCGCAGACGTGGCAGAGTCACCCGCTTCACCCGGCGCCTGGGCGGCACCCGCCGGCCACTCTTCCATCGTGGCGGGAACGTCCCCGCCAAGGGGCGGCGCGCTTTCCGCCACCTGCACGGGCGGCTCGGGATCGAGCGGATACCAGATGGACCAGATCGCCCCCGCCTCCGGCTCCGTGCGGCTGAAGCCGGCAAACGCGTCGGGGCCGAGGCCGGCGAGCAGCGACTGCAGGGCGGCGTCGAAGCCCTCCTCGCTCTCGGCGGGGCTCGTTTCGTCGGCAGCCACGGGGCCCGGCTCGTCCGGCAGGGGCGAGGTCCCGGTGGGAAAGGGCGGAAGCGAAATGCCCGGGCTCAGGCGCTCGGGGCTCCACAACTCCCACGGGTCCCGCGGGCCACCGCTGGAGGCGGTGCCGGGCGCCGGCATGGGCCATGCCGGCGCCCCGCGCGTCGGCGCCGGGGGCGGCGAGTTGGCCATGCGCAGGCCTTCCATGACGCCGAAATAGCCCAGCCCTCCCGCCCCGGCCACGAGAGCAAGGATGACAAGCAGCCGGGGAAGGCGGCGATCCTCCGGTTGCTCCGGAGACAGGGCGGAGGGCGAGAAGCCCGGCGGCAGGAAGCCCGGCGGCAGGTTGCCCGCGGCAAGCCTTTCCCCGGCCTTGGGCTTTACCGGCGCCTTAAGACCAGGCGCCGGCTGCGACGCCCCAGCCGCCGCTGGCCTAGTGGCTGTTGGCCCGGTCGCTGTAGAGCCCGGCGCTGTGGATGCCGGCGCTGCAGAGCTTGGCCCTGACGAGCTTGGCTCTACGGCCCCTCGCGCCGGGGCCCTCGGCGCTGCTGGCCTCGGCCCTGCAGTTCCCGCCTCCGCGGCCCATACCGCCCCGGCCGCCGCCTTGACCCCCGCGCGCTTGGCCTCCGTGGGCTTTGCCTCTGCCCCCTTGGGCGCGGCCGCCGGCTCGGGCCTCCCTGGCTGGGGCGGCGGAATCGGCTCAGGAGGCACAGGCATGAAGACCTGGCGGGCCATCTCCATCCAGGACACGTCATCGAGATCGAGGGACACGTCGTCCGGATCGAGTGGCGGCTCGCTCCGGAAGGCGGCGTCCAGCACCTCCGTCAGCCGCCAGACATCAGCGGCCGAGAGCGAGCGGTAGACCACCGGCGGCGCCTTGCGCACCTCCGGGAACAGCTGGTGGTACTGCAACAGGAAGCGCGAGACGGCATCCGGCACCACCTCTGGGGCCAGGTCCACCAGCGCGACGCCCTTTGCTTGATGCAGCAGGGCGAAGCGGATCATCGCAGGCGGATGGTGCAGATCGCCGGGAAGCCAGCAATTCGACAGCACTTCAACGCCCCAGGCGCCAAGAAGGGCCGCCCGGACCTCCTCGGAGGGCGGGTGGGTGGGCATCACCGCCTCACGGCAAATGCGTGGATGCGACCCGTCGTGGCACTCTCACAGGCTGTCGCCGGCCGCCGGCTAGGCGGCCATCGTCCCGTAGGACAGCATGGCAAGGTTCAGCCAGTGGGGAAGGGCGCATCATGACCCATGCGACCATATCGCGGTTGTCCGGACCTTTTCATAGGTTAACGCCCCTCGCCCTGCCCGGGAGGCGTCGCGGCACGACTCATTCCCGCGCGCCGCGCACCCCTTCCGCCAATGCCCGCACTCCATCGAGCACCGCGCGCACCGTGCCCTTCGTGGCACGGCCTTCGGCATCCAGCGTGCCCGCCAGGATCTCGATGAGGGAGGAGGCAACCACGGCGCCATCCGCCACCTGCACGGCCTCGGCCGCCTGGGCCGGGGTGCGCACCCCGAAGCCGATGGCCACCGGCAGGTCGGTCGCCGCCCGTATCCGTGGAATGGCGGCGGCCAGGTCCGCGGCCTCGGCCGAGCGGGTGCCGGTGATGCCGGTAATCGCGACATAGTAGATGAAGCCGCTGGCGCCGTTCAGCACGATCGGCAAGCGGCTATCCAGCGTGGTGGGCGCGACGAGCCGGATCATGTCCAGCCCCTCCGCGAAGGGCTGGACCTCATCCGCCTCCTCGGGCGGCATATCCACGATGATGAGCCCGTCCACGCCGCTGGCGCGGCAATCCTGGCAGAATCGCTCGGGACCATAGGCCAGGATGGGGTTCAGGTAGCCCATCAGAACGAGGGGGGTCTCGTCATCGTCCCGCCGGAAGTCGCGCACCATGGCCAGCGCCCCGGCCAGGCTGCCCCCGGCCTTGAGGGCACGCTGCCCGGCCTTCTGCACCGTGGGTCCATCGGCGGCGGGATCGGTGAAGGGAACGCCGATCTCGATCAGGTCCGCCCCCGCCCCCGGCATGCCGCGCAAGATGGCCATGCTGGTCGCCGGGTCGGGGTCATAGGCCTCAAGGAAGGGCATCAGGGCTCCCCGCCCCTCCGCCTTCAGCTTCGCGAAGCGGGCGGCGATGCGGCCCCTCATCCGGTCGGACATCAGATCTCCACCCCCATGTGATGGGCGACGGTGAAGATGTCCTTGTCCCCGCGGCCGGAGAGGTTGAGCACGATGATGCTGTCCTTGGGCATGGTCGGCGCCCGCTTGATCACCTCCGCCAGGCCATGGGCGGATTCCAGCGCGGGAATGATCCCCTCCAGCTTCGAGCAGAGCTGGAAGGCCTCCAGCGCCTCGATATCGGTCGCGGCGGTGTATTCCACCCGGCCGATCTCATGCAGCCAGGAATGCTCCGGCCCGATCCCCGGGTAATCCAGGCCCGCCGAGATGGAATGCGCCTCCTGGATCTGCCCGTGCCGGTCCTGCAGCAGGTAGGTCTTGTTGCCGTGCAGCACGCCGGGGACGCCGCCATTGATCGCCGCGGCATGGGCCCCGGATTCAAGCCCATGGCCAGCCGCCTCCACCCCCACCAGCTTCACCTCGGAATCATCCAGGAACGGATGGAAGATTCCCATGGCGGAGGAACCGCCACCGACGGCGCAGACCACCACATCCGGCAGCCGCCCCTCGATCGCCAGGCACTGCTCCTTCGTCTCCTCGCCGATCACGCATTGGAAGTCGCGCACCATCTGCGGATAGGGCGCGGGGCCAGCCACCGTGCCGATGCAGTAATAGGTGTCCTGGACATTCGCGACCCAGTAGCGGAGCGCCTCGTTCATCGCGTCCTTCAGCGTGGCGGAGCCCGAGGTCACGGCATTCACCTCGGCACCGAGCAGCTTCATGCGGAACACGTTGGGCTTCTGCCGCTCCACATCCGTCGCCCCCATGAACACCATGCAGGGCAGGTCGAAGAGGGCGCAGGCGGTCGCCGTGGCCACGCCATGCTGTCCGGCTCCGGTCTCGGCGATGATGCGCGTCTTGCCCATGCGCTTCGCCAGCATGATCTGGGCGATCACCGCGTTGATCTTATGCGCGCCGGTGTGATTCAGCTCCTCGCGCTTCAGATAGACCTTCGCCCCGCCCAGATGGTTGGTCAGCCGCTCGGCGAACCAGAGCGGAGAAGGCCGGCCCACGTAATCCTTCAGGAGGCGTCGCCACTCCTTGTCGAATTCGGGGTCCTTCCGCGCCGCCTCATAGGCCTCCTGCACCTCCGTAATGTTGGGCATCAGCGTCTCGGCGACGAAACGGCCGCCGAACTCGCCGAAGCGACCACGCCCATCGGGGCCCATGCGGAGGGTGTTGGGGAGGGAGTTGCTCATGGAGGCGTCATACCGCCCCTGGCCGGCTACGGGGAGGGGATGCTGGCGCTCCCCCGGTCCATCCCCGCTCAATTCTGCGGCGACACCGGCTCGGCCTTCCCCGAGCCGGTACAGAACCCCGGCGCAGAAACGAAACGGGCCGGCCACGCCATCGGCGAGCCGGCCCGGGCCCGGGCGGAGAGACTCCGCCCGGATCAGCGCAGAAATCAGCCGAAGACGAAGAAGTCCGTGGCGTCCAGCTGGGCCTTGGTCATGCCGGCCAGGTCAGCGTCCCGCCGAGCCCGATGGCATGGCCGTTGATCAGCAACCCCTCCGGCGTGTCGCTGGTGATCTTGGCGAGAAGGGCATTCACCTTCTCCTCGCTATCCAGGCCGGCAGGCAGGTCCCGGCGGTCGATGAGCAGCATGTCCTCGCCGTTCTTGAAGTCGGTGATGGTGGCTTTGTAGAAGGCACCCTTCACTGGTCCGCGCCCTCGCCGCCGGTCATCGTGGCGATGTTGCCGCCGATCCCGATGAAGTCGTTCCCGTCGCTGCCGGTGACGCTGAAGCGCGCACCGGACCGGCCGAGATTGGTTGCATCCACGAAGACGCTGGTGGCCTGCGCCGCATTCACCCGCACGTTGCTGCCGTCGAAGGCCGCCTTGGCATTGTCGGCGAAGGTCAGCGAGTAGTAGCCGGTGCCAAGGGAGATGCCCTCGATATTCGATACATTCGCGAAGGCATCATCGCCGACGCTGCCGCCAGTGAGAAGGCGGATAGTGTCGTAGCCCGTGCCGCCGTCGATCGTGTCGCCGCTGGTGAAGCTGATGTCGTCCAGGCCGCTGCCATAGAAGACGAAGGTGTCGTTGCCGGCGCCGCCCTTAAGCGTGTCGTCGCCGCCCGAGCTGCCGCCCTTGCCGCCACCATTGATGACATCGGCGCCCGAGCCGCCATTGATCACATCGGCGAAGTCGCTGCCGGTGGCCGTGATGCGCGGCCCGTCCGCCGCGACATTGATGGTCATCGAATCCGTCGCCGCGGTCCCGACGATGGAGACATGCCCGCCCGTGAAGGCCGTCACCGCCTCCGCGCCAAGGTTCAGCGTCCAGGCGCCATCCTCGACCTTGATGTATTCAAGGTTGGAGAACTTGTCGAAGCCGGCATCCTCGATCGTCCCGCCGACGCTGGTGAAGGACAGGGTGTCGACACCGAGGCCGCCATTCACCAGCACTGTGTCCATAAATTCGGCAATGGAGTGGAAAACGATCTTGTCGTCACTCCCACCGGTCCGGATGACATCCGCGCCGCCATTGCCGTCGATCTTGTCTTTGCCGGCGCCGGTCTCGATCGTATCCGCCAGCCCATGCGCGCCGCCGACGAAGACCACCGCCTCGCCCGCCGTATAGGCCGTGGCGTCGAGGGTAATGCCCGAGCCCACCACCTTCGTGCTCCCGCCGGTGAAGGCGGCCGCGGCCTCGGTGCCTAGGGTCACGGTCCCGCCGGCGCCACGAAGCTGCAGCACCTCAAGATTCGAGAAGCCGGCGAAATCCGCGTCCACGACGGTCAAGGAGGGGTTGAGCAGGATCAGTTGGTCCCACCCGCCGAGCGCGTCACCGCGTGCCCCCAGCAGCGGCATCTCGGCGAGGAAGAACTAGTCGTCGCCTTCCGTGGCGGTGAGCAGGGGCATGGACGCGTCTTAAAAAAGGGATCCGGGCCCATATTAGATAAATTAACGAACCCATTTCCGCAACGCCGCATTGCGCTCCCGAATCGATCTACTCGCGCTGTGGTTGCTTTGCAACGCCGACCCGAAGGGCGGTGACGCCAAGCCCGGCAAGCACCAGCGCCATGCCCGCCAGTCGGGCGGGACCGAAGCTCTCCCCCATGAAAAACGCGGAGGAGGCGGCACCGGTGATTGGGACCAGCAGGGCAAAGGGCGCAACCGTCGTGGCAGGGTAGCGGGACATGAGGAAGCCCCAGATGCCGTAGCCAAGGGTGGTCGCGACGACCGCCACATAGAGCACCCCCGCAATGCCACCCCAGCTCGGGTTCGCCAGCGCATGGCCGATCGCCGCAGGCCCCTCCAAGGCGAGGGACAGGCCGAGGAGCGGCAGGATCGGCACCAGGCTGAGCCAGGACATGAAGGCGAGCGGCCCGCCCGGCGAGGTGCCGGCGCCGCGCAGCAGCACATTCCCCAGCCCCCAACTCGCCGCACTGCCCAGGCAGAGCGCGAGCCCCGCCCCCGTGACGCCACCACCCCCCACCGTCGTGCCGATGAGCGCGAGGCCACTGAAAGCGACCGCCATGCCCGCGACGGCACGCCGCGTCGGCCGCTCGCGCAGGATGGCGGCGGCGAACAGCCCGGTGAGGAAGGCCTGGGACTGGGCGGTGACGGAGGCGAGGCCCGGCGGCATGCCCACCGCCATGCCGGTGAAGAGCAGCGCGAACTGCCCGACGAAGAGGAAGGCACCGATCAGCACCATCCGGCCCGCGGGAACCTTCGGCCGCGGAAGCCACAAGGCGGGCAGGGCCGCCACCACGAAGCGCAGCGCGGCCATGAGCAGCGGCGGCAATCCGCTCTCCAGCCCGATGCGGATCATGACGAAGTTGAAGCCCCAGAGCACCGCCGTCATCAGCGCCAGGGCAATATGGGCGGGCTTCATGCCACCCGGCGCGGCGGGAAGTGCGATGAAAGACGGCGGAGGGAATTGCAGGCGGGATGCTTCGCCTGGAGCATCCTCCCTTCGCGCGCACTCACGTCAGATGCTCCAGGCCGGAGTCGACAGGGCGGCTTCGCGGGTTTCGCGAAGCCGCCCCAGGACGATCCGCTTAGCCCGGCGCGGAGGGGACGTCCACGCCTGGGGGAGTAGTGGCGTGGACGACGCGCAGGGCCCCGGCCAGGCAGGGAGCTGCCTGGCCGCGGATCGCCTTAGACGAGGATGAAGTCGTGGTGGTCGAACTCCGCCTTGGTCACGCCCGCGAGGGTGAGCGTGCCGCCAAGGCCGAGCGCGTTGCCATCCAGGAGCAGGCCATCCGCCGTGTCGGAGGTGATGGAGGCGATCAGCGCATCCCACTCCTCCGGCGTGTCCAGCGTCGGCGGCAGGTCGGACTGCTGGATTACCAGGTGGTCGATGCCATCCTGGAAGTCGGTGATGACGCCCTTGTAGAAGGCGTTCTTCGTCAGGATGAACTCGTCGGCGCCGCCGCCGCCCGTCACCGTCGCGATGTTGCCGCCAAGCTTCACGCTGTCCACGCCGTCGCCGCCCGTGAAGGCGAAGCGGTAGCCGTCGCGGCCGAGCGCGCTCGCATCCACTTCGGTGTCGGTGGACTGCACTGCGTGGACGCGGACATTTCCGCCGTCGAAGGCTGCCATGGCCTCCGCGCCGAAGGTCAGGCTGTAGGCACCGGCGCCGACCGAGATGGCCTCGATATTGGAGACGTTCGTGAAGGCATCGTCGCCCAACGTCGCGCTGTCGAGCAGCCGCAGCACGTCGTAGCCGCTGCCGCCGTTGACGGTGTCGCCACTGGTCAGCGTGTTGCCGTAGAAGGTGAAGGTGTCGTTGCCCGCGCCGCCGTTCAGCGTGTCGTCGCCGCCGCCGCCATAGAGGCGGTCATTGCCGGCGGAGCCGATGGCATAGAGCGTCGGACCACCCGCGCGAACCTGGACCCAGAGCTGGTCGGTCGTCTCGGTCGCGGAGACCAGGGCCACACCGCCGGTAAAGGCGTTCTTGGCATTGGCGCCGAGATCGATGTCCCAGTTGCCGTTGCCGACCTTCATGCTCTCGAAATTGGTGATGCCCGCGAAGTCAGCATCCACCATGGCGCCACCCGTGGCCGTCTCGAGCGACCCGTCCGCGCCGACGAAGCGCAGCATGTCGAGGCCGGCGCCACCGTCCAGCGCCGTCACGTCAAGGAACTCGCTAATCGAACGGAACTTATAGATGTCGTTGCCCGCGCTCATGGTCCAACCGCCCCTTTTTTGGGTCTCGTGGTGAAGCGGTGGGGCCGGACGAGAATCGCCGGACCCCGTAGGTGTCTGGCGAAATAATGCGGGTCTGAAGGGCACTTGCCCAGCAACATTCCGGCAGTCGGCGCTGCACGTTGTAGTGAAACCAAAATGAATTTCTAAGTCATACCGACGTTCAAAATAGATACCATCCCGGCAGGACTTTAACTATTACAGCGCAAGGAGTCACTCGGCTCCGCGGTGCTTCGCGGCCTGCCGCACCGCCGCCGCAAAGGCCGCGATCTGCGCGGGGTCCTTCTTCCCGCGGGCGCGCTCCACGCCGGAGGAAACATCCACCCCCGGCGTGCCGGTTGCGCGAATGGCCTCGGCGACATTCACGGCGGTGAGGCCGCCCGCGAGCAGCCAGGGGCGCGGCACGGCACGCCCGGCCAGCAGCGACCAGTCGAAGGTCAGCGCGTTACCGCCGGGGATGGCGGAATCCGGCGGCGCCTTCGCATCCAGCAGGAAGCGATCCACCACAGGTGCAAAAGCAGCCAGCGGATCCAGGTCCTGCGCCGTGGCGATGCCGAGCGCCTTCATCACCGGCAATCCGAAGCGCGCGCGGATCTCGGCGGAGCGCGCAGGCGTTTCGCTGCCATGGAGCTGGAGGATGTCGAGCGGCACCTTCGCGAGCACCGCAGCGATCTCGTCATCCGTCGCATCGACGAAGAGTCCGACGCGCTGCGGCCCACCCGCGGCCGGCGCCGCGGCGCGCGCGGAGAGAGTGGCGGCTGCATCGGGCGTGAGGTTGCGCGGCGAGGGCCCGAAGAACACAAGCCCCACCATCTCCGCTCCGGCCTGCACGGCCGCGTCGAATCCTGCGGGATCATTCAGGCCGCAGAACTTCAGCTGCGTCATGCCGGCATCTCCGCGGCAATGGCCGCCGCCGCCGCTGAGGGATCCGGCGCGGCGGTGATGGGCCGGCCGATGACAAGCCAGTTGGCACCTGCCGCCGCAGTGTCGGCAGGCGTCGCGACGCGGGTCTGGTCGCCACGCGCGCTGCCGGCCGGGCGGACGCCGGGCACGACGAGCAGCGGCGAGGCACCATGCGCCGCGCGGATCAGCGCGACCTCGGGCGGTGCGCAGACAAGCCCGTCTGCGCCGGCCTCCAATGCGAGGCGTGCGAGGCGCAGGACCTGCTGCGCGGGGCCGCCCGCGACGCCCGTCTCCGCGAGGGTGGCGGCGCTGGTGCTGGTGAGGACGGTGACGGCCAGGATGGCGGGGCGGTCGTCCCCCGCCGCATCCTCGGCCGCGCGCCGGGCCGCCTCGATCATCGGCGCGCCGCCCGAGGCGTGGATGGTGAGCATCGCCGGGCGCAACGCGCAGGCGGAGCGCACCGCACCGGCGACGGTGTTCGGGATGTCGTGGAACTTGAGGTCGAGGAAGAGCGGCTTGTGGCGGGCGATGCGCGCGACCGCCTGCGGCCCGTTGGCGACGAAGAATTCCAGCCCGAGCTTCAGGCATCCGACATGCGGGGCGAGGGCTTCGGCCCAGGTCTCCGCCTGTTCCGGGCTTCGCGTATCGAGCGCCGCGATGATGCCTGCGCGGTTCGGTCGCTCGATCATGCCCGGGGTCCTCCTGCTCCGCGCTGCTTAGCGGCGCGGCGCGGCGGGCGCGAGGGGCGGCGACATGGCGCCCATGTCATCGCAAGTTCGCCATGGCCCGCGCCACCGCCTGGTCGCGCGCATCCTCGCTTGTGGCGAGGCCTTGCCGCACGCCGTCCTGGTCCGCCTCGGGCCGGTTCTGCGAGAGCTTCCGCTTGCCGGTGATCCGCTCGATCGAAAGCCGCAGGCCGATGATGCCGCGGAGCTGGGCGGCGATGAATTCGGGCGGCGCGTCGGTGACGGCCCAGGGCTCCGCACGGCTGGCCTCGTGGCGGTTGGTGAGGCGGGAGACGGCGTCGTGCAGGCGGGCGGGATCGTCGAAGCTTTCAAGGGCGCCTTCGACGGTGATGGCCTCGTAGTTCCAGGTGGGGACGACGCGGCCGTGCTCGGCCTTGGAGGCGTAGAAGCCGGGGGAAACATAGGCCTCGGGGCCGAGGAAGACGGCCAGCGCGCGGGGCGCGGTGGCGAGGGCCTTCGCATGCGGGTTGGCGCGGGCGAGGTGGCCGATCAGGTGGCCGCCATCCAGCACCAGCGGCAGGGGCGTGACGAGGGGCACGCCCTCGGGGCCGTTGGTGGTGAGCAGGGCGAGGCGCGAGGACGCGATGCTGGCGCGGAGGGCCTCGGGGTCGTCCTCGCGGAAGGCGGGCGGCGTGTACATGGCGGTGAGGCTAGGGCCGTTCGTGCCGTGCGGGGAACGGTGGAGTGTGCGCTGCTGCCATGCACCCTCGGTCATGGGGCCGGGACGCCTTCGAAGGGACGGCCCGTGGGGCTCCAGCGGAGGGATCCGAAGTCCAGGCCGCGGGGGATGAGGTTGTGGCGCGCGGCCCCGGCCATGGCGCGGTAGGCGGGCTGCTGGGAACGGCGAGGTTCCAGCCGGGCGGGTTGAAGATGGGCGCTGTCGTGGTGGAAGCCGGTGGGGAATTGGGGCCAAAGGGCCAGGAGGAGGCCGGCCGCCGTCACGGGGGTGACGGCGGCCGCGTGCCGGATCAGAGGGCGCCGCCCTTGCGGCCGGCCATGGCGCCGAGGCGCAGGCGGAGGGCGTTGAGCTTGATGAAGCCTTGGGCATCGAACTGGTCGTAGGCGCCCTGGTCTTCCTCGAAGGTGACGTGCTTCATCGAGTAGAGGCTGTGCGGGCTGCGGCGGCCGGTGACGATGGTGTTGCCCTTGTAGAGCTTCAGGCGGACTTCACCGGTGACGCTGGCCTGGGAGGCATCGGCCATGGCCTGGAGCATGCGGCGCTCCGGGCTGAACCAGAAGCCGTTGTAGATCAGCTCCGCGTAGCGGGGCATCAGGCTGTCCTTGAGGTGTGCGGCCTCACGGTCGAGCGTGATGGATTCGATGGCGCGGTGGGCGGTGTGGAGGATGGTGCCGCCGGGGGTTTCGTAGGCGCCGCGGGACTTCATGCCGACGAAGCGGTTCTCCACGAGGTCCAGGCGGCCGATGCCGTTTTCCTTGCCCAGCGCGTTGAGCTTGGTGAGCAGGGTTGCCGGGGACATGCGTTCGCCGTTGATGGCGACGGCGTCTCCACGCTCGAACTCGATGGTGATTTCGGTGACGCGGTCGGGGGCGTCCATGGGGGCCACCGTGCGCTGCCAGACGGCCTCGGGCGGTTCGTCCCAGGGTTCTTCCAGGACCTTACCTTCGCTGCTGCTGTGCAGGAGGTTGGCGTCCACGCTGAAGGGGGCTTCGCCGCGCTTGTCCTTCGCGATGGGGATCTGGTGATCCTCGGCGAATTGCAGGAGGCGGGTGCGGGAGGTGAGGTCCCATTCGCGCCAGGGGGCGATGACCTTCACGTCGGGCTTGAGGGCGTAGTAGGCGATTTCGAACCGGACCTGATCGTTGCCCTTGCCGGTGGCGCCGTGGGAGACGGCATCGGCGCCCATCTTCTCCGCGATTTCGATCTGGCGCTTGGCGATGAGCGGGCGGGCGATGGAGGTGCCGAGGAGGTAGCAGCCTTCATACTGGGCGTTCATGCGGAACATCGGGAAGACGAAGTCCCGCGTGAATTCCTCCCGCAGGTCGTCCATGAAGATGTTCTCCTCCTTGATGCCGAGGAGGAGGGCCTTGTCCTTCGCCGGGCCGAGTTCCTCGCCCTGGCCGAGATCGGCCGTGAAGGTGATGACTTCGGCGCCGTAGGTGGTTTGGAGCCATTTGAGGATGACGGAGGTGTCCAGCCCGCCGGAGTAGGCGAGGACAACCTTCTTGACGTCTTTTACGCGCATCGCGAGGGGGACCTTCCGCGGAAAGAGGCGGGCGGTGTGCCGCAGCGCGGGCGCGGGGGCAAGGTGGAGTTGGGCGTGCGGGGCGGGGGCTTCGTTTCGCTGTGGTTCATGGCCAGGCGAGCCGGACGGAGCGGGGGATGCGGGCGCGGCCGAGGGCGGCGCGGCTGAGTGCTTCGAGGCTTCGGAAGCGTTGCTTTGCCGCTTCGAGCTGTGACGGCGTGCGCGGCGCCGGGGGGAGCGGGGCGCGGGAGAGCATTTCGGACAAAAGGGGATCCGGCAGGAGCCAGGGCGGGCCGTTGAGGGCGGTGCGGAGGCCGAGCTTCCGGATGAGGACCAGGAGGGCCATGCCGCCGAGGCGGGCGGCGCGGCGGGTGGCGCGGCAGATGAAGTATTCGATCCGGCGGAGGGGGTGGTTGGGGGCGGTTTTGGCGAGTTCCTGCAGCAGGCGGTGCCAGAGGCCGGCATGGGTGAGGCGGCGGAAGAAGCGAAGAACTTGACGACGAAATTCCGAAACATTATCCAGAATACAGGTCATATCTGGAAATTCTCAAGAGGTTGGGAACCATTGTTTTCTCGAGCGGTGACTTCCGGCAGGCTCACGAAGACCTCAAATCGACGCTTAGCCTAAACATAGAACCAAAAGACGTCCTTTCGCATTTATTTCAATTTTCGATTATCGGTTACTATAAGCCCGGTGGTACGCAAGGCGGGGCAGGCTTTGTGTGGAGACACAAAGAGAGAAGAACAAGGTTCGATGACAAAGCCATTCAATTCCGTACCCACCTCGGATTAGTGGAGACGCTTGGACTTAAGAGGTTCTCGAAGTCGCAGGCCGATATCAACCAACTTAGCTAATGAATGCCGCTATGAAGGCCGGGATACGGTAGAAGAGCCGACGAATTGGAACGGCATATAAGTATAGGTTTCTGGATAACGACTTAAGCCCTTGAGGGGTCCGGGGACCAAAAGTCCCCGGCGGAGGGTGCGGGAGGCGGCGCCTCCCGCGGGCCACGTTCTCTACAGTCGCTCCTCAGTGCCCGGTCTGACCCACCGCACCAGCCCCGGCACCCCCACCCATTGCAGCGCCGCCGAGGCCACCACCATCAGCGCCACCACGGCCACCACCGCGTCCCGCGCCAGGTAGGGTTCGCCACCCGGTGTGGTGGCGGGGACGGCGAGGGCGACGGCGAGGGCGACGACGCTGCGGCCGGCGCCGCCGGCCATCAGGGCTGCGCCTTGCCAGGGGGGGACACGGCCGCCGTCCGCGCGGGGGATGGGAGGTGAGGCGGGGTGGGCCAGGGCGGCCCAGGAGAGGGTGAACTGGACGGCCCAGCAGAGGGCCATCAGGGCCAGGGCCGTGGATGCGAGCAGGGGCCAGGGGAGGGATTTGGCGCCTTCCAGGGCTTCGGGCAGGGCGCGGCCCATGAGGAAGAAGAGGGCGCCGGTCAGGATGGCGTCCAGGCTGCGCCAGAGATCCCTGGTGAGTTGGCGGGATTCGGGGGAGGCGATGCAGAGGCCCGATTTCTCGTCCTTTGCGTGGCACCAGGCGATGACGAGGCCGGCGCCGATGAGGGGGCCGATGGGGGAGGCGCCGATGGCTTCGCCGAGGGCGGCGGCGGCGAAGGGGGTGGCGAGGGAGAGGGCGGTTTCAGCCTGCGGGGCGTCCAGCCGGCGGCGGAGGGCGGCCATGGCGTAGCCGAGGGCGATGCCAACGGCGCCGCCGACGATGGTGTCGTAGGCGAGGGTGGCGGAGATGGCTGTGAAGCCGGGGAAGGGGCCGCCGACGGATTTTGCCGTGAAGATCGACAGGGAGACGCCGATGAGGGGCGCGCTGGCGAGTTGGGCGGACATGGCTTCGGTGAGTGTGGGGGGGAGGCGTTTGTCGAGGCCGGATTCGGTGAGGACGCGGGGTTCGGCGATGGCGGCGGCGACGCCGATGGCCATGCAGGCGACGGGGTCCAGGCCCGGGAGGAGGAGGGCGGCGCCGTAGCCGCAGGCGGTGGTGAGGCCGAGGGTCCAGAGGGCGCCGAGGCCGACGCCGCGCCAGGCGGCGCGCTGGAGGAGGGATGGGGGGAGGTTGGTGACGCCCGCGTAGAGGAGGGGCGGGAGGATGAGGCCGAGGACGATGAGGGGGTCCACGCGGAGGGGCGGGACGGGTCCGGGGAGGAGGATGGAGGCAAGGCCGCCCGCGAACCAGAGGATGGAGGGGGGGATGCGGGTGAGGCGTGCCGCGGCGAGGAGGAGGGCGACGGCGACGATGGTGAGGGCGACGAAGCGGGTTTCGGCCAAGGTGGTTCCTCGTTCTCGCCGGTGGGGAACGGGGGAGGGGTTTAGGGGTTGGGTGGGGTGTTGGTGTGGAGGGAGCGCCCACGCGCTTGTCAGATTGGCATTGATTTATGCGGGTGAAGTCATTCCGGGTGTGTCTTAAGTAGTCGGCCTTGAACAACCAGCAACCTGTTGATCCGGGGCAGGAAAGCTCAGGATTTGGGATGCTGGAATTGCAGGGTTTGGTTGGAACGGGCGGCAAATCCTGCGATTCTGCCGGCCATGAAGCACCGTTCCCGCCCGGCTGAGCAGGACGACCTGCTACGCCCACGCTTGGTCGACATGATCGATGGGCGGCATGAGTTGGTTCGGCTCGCCGCTTTGATGGACTGGGGCTGGTTCGAGCGGGAATGGGCCGGCTTCTTCCCCGCCCAGGAGGGACGACCGGCCACAGATCCGCGTCTGGTAGCGGGGCTGATGTACCTGCAGCACGCCTACGGCCTCTCCGACGAGGCGGTGCTCGCCCGCTGGGTGGAGAACCCCTATTTCCAGCACTTCACCGGCGAGGTCTTCTTCCAGCACCGCGCACCCATCCATCCGTCCTCGCTCAGCCGCTGGCGCGGTCGCATCGGTGAGGAGGGCGTGGAGTGGCTGCTGACCAAGACCATCGAGGCAGGGCGGGCCTCAGGCGCCCTATCGGAACGTAGCCTGGCCGAGATCGCGGTGGACACCACGGTGATGGAGAAGGCCATCGCCCACCTGACCGACAGCAGGCTCTACGAGAAGGCGCGCCGCTCCCTGGTGGCGCTGGCCGGCAGGGCCGGGATCACCTTGCGGCAGAACTACAACCGCTTGGCCCCGCGCCTGGCCGCCCGGGCGGGGCGGCATGCCCATGCCCGGCAGTTCCGACGCATGCGCAAGGTGCTGCGCACGCTAAAGGGCTACACGGGGCGCGTCCTGCGCGACATCGGCCGCAAGATCGGCGCCGTCCCTGACGAGCGGCTGCGGACACGGATCGAGCAGCGCATGGCCCTCGTCACCCGCCTGCTGCGGCAGACGCCGAAAGCCCCGAACAAGATCTACGCCCTGCACGAGCCGGAGGTGGATTGCATCTCCAAGGGCAAGGCCCGCATCCGCTATGAGTTCGGGACCAAGGTCAGCATCGCCACCACGCTCGCCGGCGGCTTTGTCGTCGGCATGCGCTCCATGCCCGGCAATCCCTATGACGGGCACACCCTTCCCGACACCCTCCAGCAGGTCGAAACCCTGACCGGGCAACTCCCCAGCCTGGCCGTGGTCGATCGCGGCTACCGCGGCCATGGGGTGCAGGGCACCAGGGTGCTCATCAGCGGCACACGGCGTGGCCTGACGCCGAGGCTGACAAGACTGCTCCGGCGCCGCAGCGCCATCGAACCCGAGATCGGCCACATGAAGACCGACGGACGCCTCGCCCGCTGCGCCCTCAGGGGCACCCTCGGCGACGCCCTCTACGCCGTGCTCTGCGGCTGCGGGCACAACATCCGCAAGATCCTCGCCCACCTCAGGGCTCTCTTGGCCGCTCTCATCGCCAGCCTCATCCAGGCGATCGATCGGGCGGAACGCGACCAGATTACCGCCCACGCAGCCTGATGGGGTTATTCAAGGCCGACTAAGTAGAGGAATCAAGTGGCCCTCAAAGACCGATGCTGGAGGAGCGGCGCCGAAAATGATGGCGTTCTCATGTTTCCTGCGGGACCTCGCCTACTGGTTGCGTTCATCGCGTGGATTAAAGCCGCGGTGGAGTGACCGCTGGTCATAGCACGCGTTACTTGCGCGGTGATTTCGCGCGGGCGCGTTATTGGCGATGCTTGGCTGGAAGGTGGAGCGGGATAGAAGAGGGCCGGGGGATACTTCCCCCGGCTTTTTTTGTTCAGGCGGCGGTGGCGGGAGCGGGGGCTTTCTTCGCCCGTTCGCTTTCGGTCTTGAGCTGGCCGCAGGCGGCCATGATGTCCTTGCCACGGGGGCGGCGGACCGGGCTGGAGTAGCCGGCGTCGTTCAGGATGGTGGCGAAGCGCTCGATCTGGGCGCGTTTGGAGGTGGCGTAGGGTGAGCCCGGCCAGGGGTTGAAGGGGATCAGGTTCACTTTGGCGGGGAGGCCGTGGAGGAGGCGGACGAGTTCGCGGGCCTCGGCTTCGCTGTCGTTGATGCCGTCCAGCATGACGTATTCGAAGGTGATGCGGCGTGCGTTGGTGGCGCCCGGGTAGCGGTGGCAGGCGGCCATCAGTTCCTTGATGGGGTATTTGCGGTTGAGGGGGACGATTTCGTCCCGCAGTTCGTCGGTGACCGCGTGGAGGGAGACGGCGAGGTTGACGCCGAGTTCGGCGCCCGCGCGGTCCATCATGGGGACGACGCCGCTCGTGCTGAGGGTGATGCGGCGGCGGGAGAGGCCGATGCCCTCATGGTCCATGGCGATCTTCAGGGCGGTGGCGGTGGCCTCGTAGTTATAGAGGGGTTCGCCCATGCCCATGACGACGATGTTGGAGAGCATGCGGGTTTCGGATTGCGGGCTGGGCCATTCGCCGTAGCTGTCGCGGGCGGCCATGAACTGGCCGACGATTTCGCCCGCCGAGAGGTTGCGGACGAGTTTCTGGGTGCCGGTGTGGCAGAAGCGGCAGGAGAGGGTGCAGCCGACCTGGGTTGAGATGCAGACGGCGCCGCGGTCGTCATCCGGGATGTAGACGGTTTCCACCTGCTGCTTGTCGCGCATGCGGAAGAGCCATTTGCGGGTGCCGTCGGTGCTGGTTTGCTCGGTCGTCACCTCCGGGCGGGAGATGGTGAAGCGTTCGGCGAGCTTGGCCTGCATGGGCTTGGCGATGCTGGACATCTGGGCGAAGTCGCGGGCGCCCTGGTGGTAGATCCAGTGCCAGATCTGCTTGGCGCGGAAGGCTTTTTCCCCGATCCCGACCACTGCTTCCGTCAGTTCCTCACGCGAGAGGCCGACAAGGTCCTGGCGGCCTTGCTCGTCCGTCTGGGCCGGGGGGGCGAAGATGGCGGACTTGGCGAGGATGCGGGTGCGTTCGGCCTCGGTGAGGGCGTCAGCCGGCGCGAGGGGGAGGGGGGTCCGGACGGTCATCGGCGTGGGGGACACTCTTTCGAGATCGCCTCGTAGGCGGCGGTGAAGCCGGAGAGGGAGAAGGTCTCGGTTGTGCTGCGGTTGTTGGGGGCGGGGCTTTTCGCGACGGCTTCGCGGCCGCTGCGGAAGGCGGCGACGGTGGCGCGGCCGTCCCGGGCGAAGGCGTTGTCGCCGGCGGTGTAGAAGTCGAGGTCGTTGTTGCCGACATCGACCTTCACCTCGGCGTTGCGGGGGAAGGGGCGGCCGATGCGGAGGGCCACCTGGTCACGGCCCTGGGGGCGGTGGGTGACGGTGAGGAGGGCGTTCTGGCGGCCTTCCATGCGGGTGAAGGCGTAGCAGACCTTGTTGGCCCCTTCCTGGTGGGTGGCGGCGGTCCAGTCCCCGAAGGCGCCGAGGCGCTGGGGGCCGTTCGGGGCGGCGTTGCGCTGGGCAAGGGCCGGGGTTGCAGCCAGCAGCAGGGCCGCGAGGACAGGGGCGATGCGGGTCATGGCCCCGCAGATAGTCCTCCTTACTCCCCCGGTTCAACCGCAAGTGCCGCATGTCGGGTGGTCATCTTCATGGGCGCTCGCCTGCGGGGTGTGTCGGGGCGGGAGTCCGAGGGGTCCGGGTGGGGTGCTTCCGGCGCCTGGCGGGGCTGTTCTTCCGCGGGGGAGAGGCGGTCAGGTGCGGCGTTGCCGGCCAGGCACGGCTTCGGAGGTCTTCCCATGGGGAACCGAAGGCCGTGGCGGTTCCATTATTCAGCTGTGCGGGGTTTGGCGAAAGGCAGGGTCATCTGCCGGAAGTCGACGAGAACGACCTCGCATGACGGCTCATTGGCCCGCGCCTCGTATTCGGGCCAGTCAGAATCCTCGTCGGCCGGCTCGAAGAACAGCGTGTTGAACGGGAGGCGTGGATGCTCGACGAGGAAAACCGCGCATTCGCGGCTGCCGATCTCGATCCAATCGACGGTGTAGGTCTGCCCGGCCGTCAGGACCGTGCGTGCCGCCATTGATGGAAGGTCGTCGTCCGATCCTCCCGTGAAGGTCACTTTGGTTCCAGGCTTCGAATTGTAGTCCATGGGCTCCTTAGAGCAGCAGCGGGCTGCGTCGAGATAGGAATAATCGGAAGTCCAGGTCATCGAGCCGCTTCATGGATGATCACCGGCGGCCGTGCGGCCGAAGATGTTCCCGACGGGGCAGCGACGGCGGCGGGGGCGGGGCCCCGCGGGAGTGATTGCGGTTGCAGCCCCTGCCGCCGCTGGGCCGGGGGAAATCCGCTTCACCCGCCCAACGGCCCGCCGCCCGGTATCTGGCACCTATTTGGCACCGCGCACGCGCGGCCTTATTCCGGGGCCCATGCAGGACGCGACCGACGCCCAACTCGCCGCCCAGTACGAGGCGCTTCCCTATCCCGCCCGCGACCCGCGGGACGAGGCGAAGCGGCTGATCATCGGCAGCCCGTCGCATCTGCTGGAGGTGGACCACTGGATCTTCGGGGCGCGGCGGCCGGCTTCGCAGCCGCTGCGGGCGCTGGTGGCCGGGGGCGGGACCGGGGATGGGGCAATCATGCTGGCGCAGCAGATGGCCTGGGCCGGACGGGCGGGGGAGGTGGTGTGGCTGGACCGGTCCGGCGCCGCGCGGAAGGTCGCGGAGGCGCGGGCGGCGGCGCGGGGGCTGACGAATATCCGCTTCGTCGAGGGCTCCATCATGGAGCTGCCGGAGCTGGGGCTGTTCGACTACGTCGATTGCTGCGGGGTTCTGCACCATCTGCCCGACCCGGCGACAGGGCTGCGGAACCTGGGCCGGGTGGTGGCGCCGGGCGGCGGCATGGGGATCATGGTCTATGCGCCGCATGGGCGGACGGGCGTGTACATGCTGCAGGACGCGCTGCGCATGATCGCGCCGGCGGCCGAGGCGCCGGCGGCGCGGGTGGACATCGCCAAGCGGGTGATGCGGCATCTGCCGGAGACGGCCTGGCTGCGGAAGAACCCCTGGATCACGGACCATCTGCCGCTGCCGCAGGGCGGAGGGGATAGCGGGCTTTATGACCTGCTGCTGAACCCGCGCGACGTGTCCTTTACCGTGCCGCAGCTGGATGCGCTGGTGCGGGGGGCGGGGATGCGGATCGCCTGTCTGGTGGAGCCGGTGCGCTACGACCCCGATCCGCTGCTGCCGGACCCGAGGCTGCGGGCGCGGACCGCCGCGATGGGCATGATCGAGCGGGCGGCGCTGGCGGAGGCGCTGGCGGGGAATATGGGCATCCACATCGCCTATCTGGCGCGGGGGGAGGACCCGGAGGTGAAGCCGGACTGGGAGGACCGTTCCGCCGTGCCGGTGCTGCGGAGCGGGGATAGCGCGAGCTGGGCCAAGGGCATTCGGGGCGGCGCCCTGCCGGTGACCTTCGACGGGCTGCGGGTGATGCTGCCGGTGCCGCCGCTGGCGGGGGCGATCCTGTCACGGATCGACGGCAAGCGGAGCCTGGCCGAAGTGGCGCGGGCGGTGGAAGCGGGGGGTGCTTCCCCCGCGCAGGTGGCGCGCGACATGGCGGCGCTGCGGGGGGCAATGGAGCCGATGAACCGGCTGCTGCTGGCCGCGCCATCCCCGGGGCCCCGACCGGCGTGAACGCCCCGCATGGTTCCGGCGCCGGGGCGCGGCCCGCCATCGTGATCTTCGGGGCGGCGGTGCGGCCCGATGGGCGGCCGAGCGAGACGATGCGGCGGCGCGTGGCGGCGGCGGTGGAGCTTGGCGAGCGGCTGGGCGGCGAGGCGCTGTTCGTGCCGACTGGTGGGGAGGGGCTGCATGGGGCCGCGGAATCCGCCGTGATGGCGAAGCTGCTGCGGGACTGGGGAATCGACCCGGCGCGCATCATGGAGGAGCCGACGGGAACGGATACGCTGTCCTCCGCCCGGGCCGTCGCGGCGCTGCTGCGGGGCTGGGAGGGGCCGGTGCATCCGGTTTCGTCCGGCTACCACTTGCGGCGCTGTGCGGTGCTGCTGCGGCTGATGGGCCTGCGCGTGGCGCCCGGCCAGGCCGCGCGGGCCGGCCCCGGCTTCAGCGAATGGCGCTGGCGCCTGCGCGAGCTGCCTGCGCTGCCCTATGACGCCGCCCTGGCCGCCTGGCACCGCCTACGCGGCCACTAACCGGTCGTGGAGTCCGGGGGCCGCGTGCGGCCCCCGGCGGAGGGTTCGGGAGGCAAAGCCTCCCGGGGTGTCAGCGCCTCAGCGCTCCTCTTCGTCGCGGTCCGGGCTGTCGACGCCGATTTCCTCGGCCAGGTCCTCGTCCGCGTCGTCCAGGTCGTCCGCGTCATCCGCCACTTCGGCATCCGCGTCGTCGACCTCGGCCTCCACCTCGTCGGCATCCACCCCTTCCACGGCGGCGACGCGCTTGCGGGGCTTCTCCTCCGGCAGGGCGGCGGCGACGCGGCGGGCGCGGGGCTGTTCGGCCGGCTGTTCCGTGCTGCACTTGGGGCAGACGGCGGGATTCTTGGTCAGGTCGTAGAAGCGGGCACCGCAGGCGACGCAGGTCCGCTTGAGGCCGAGTTCGGCAAGGGCCATCAGGGAAGCCTCGGATGGGTCCGCCGGGGCGGCAGACCGGGGGTGTTCGGAAGGGCGGCGCGGATTGCCATGGGGGCCGGGGCGTGTCAAACGCCCGGGTCATCGTCCCCAGTCAGTAAGTGCCGCCGATGCCAGACCAACTCACGCATACGGCAGGGGGCCCGATGCGGGCCTCGGCCCCCCGGAAGGGGCTGCAGGGGCGCCTCACGGTTCCCGGCGACAAGTCCGTCTCCCACCGGGCGCTGATGTTCGGCGCGCTGGCCGTGGGCACCACCGAGATCACCGGGCTGCTGGAGGGGGAGGACGTGCTCCGCACCGCCGCCGCCATGCGCGCGCTGGGCGCCGAGGTGGAGCGGGTGGGCGAGGGGCATTGGCGCGTGGCCGGACGCGGCGTGGGCGGGCTGGTGGAGCCGGCCGATGTGCTGGACATGGGCAATTCGGGCACCGCCGCGCGGCTGATCTGCGGGCTGCTGGCCGGGCATCCGGTATTTGCCGTGCTGACGGGGGATGCGTCCCTGCGGAAGCGGCCGATGAAGCGGGTGACGGATCCGCTTTCGGCTTCGGGCGCGCGGTTCACGGGGCGCTCGGGCGGGCGGCTGCCGCTGGCGGTGGAGGGTGCGACCGATCCGCTGCCGCTGGATTACGAGGTGCCGGTGCCGTCCGCGCAGGTGAAGTCGGCCGTGCTGCTGGCCGGGCTTTGCGCGCGGGGCACGACGCGGGTGGTGGAGCGCGAGGCGACGCGCGACCACACCGAGAACATGCTGCGGCATTTCGGGGCGACGGTGCGGGTGCAGGCGGATGGGAACCGCCGGGTGATCGAGCTGGACGGGCAGCCGGAGCTGCGGGCCGCGCCGGTGGTGGTGCCGGCCGATCCGTCCTCGGCGGCCTTTCCGCTGGTGGCGGCGCTGCTGGTGCCGGGGTCTTCCGTGACGGTGGAGGGGGTGGGGCTGAATCCGCTCCGCGCCGGGCTGTTCGGGACGCTGCTGGAAATGGGCGCGCGGCTCACCGTTTCGAACGAGCGGGTCGAGGGCGGGGAGAAGGTGGGGGACCTGACCGCCGAGTTCTCCGAGTTGCGGGCGGTGGATGTTCCCGCGGAGCGGGCGCCCTCGATGATCGATGAGTATCCGGTGCTGGCGGTCGCTGCCGCCTTTGCGCGCGGGACGACGCGGCTGCGGGGGTTGGCGGAGCTGCGGGTGAAGGAGAGCGACCGGCTGGCGGCGACGCTGGCGCTGCTTTCCGTGAATGGCGTGCAGGCGGTGGTGGAGGGGGACGACCTTTTCGTCACCGGCACCGGGGCGGCGGCGCCGGGTGGCGGGGTGGTGGAGACGCATATGGATCATCGGCTGGCCATGTCGGCGCTGGTGATGGGCATGGCGTCCGAGAAGCCGGTGGAGGTGGATGATGCCGCCTTCATCGAGACCTCCTTCCCCGGCTTCGTCCCGATGATGAACCGGATCGCGGGCGGGGCGGCCATCGTGCCGGCGGCGGCTTGAGCGGGACGGTGCCGGACGGGGCATCTCCGGAAGGGATGACGGCGCCTGTGGTGATCGCGGTGGACGGGCCGGCCGCGGCGGGCAAGGGGACGCTGGCGCGGCGGCTCGCGGCGGAGCTGGGGCTGCCTTACCTGGATACGGGGCTCCTCTACCGGGCGGTGGCGCGGCGGGTGCTGCTTTCGGGCGGAATGCCCACCGATCCGGCAGCGGCCGAGGCGGCGGCTCGGGGGCTGGAGCCCGAGGACCTGCAGCGGGGTGACCTTCGCGGGCCGGATGTGGACCAGGGCGCGAGCCAGGTGGCCGCCCAGCCGGCGGTGCGGGCGGCGCTGCTGGAGTTCCAGCGCAGCTTCGCCGCGCGGAACGGGGCGGTGATGGATGGGCGCGACATCGGCACGGTGGTCTGCCCCGAGGCGCGGGTGAAGCTGTTCGTGACGGCCTCGGCGGAGGCGCGGGCGCATCGGCGCTGGCTGGAGCGGCAGGGGCGGGGCGAGGCGGTGCCGCTGTCCGAGGTGGCGGCCGAGATGGCAGTGCGGGATGCGCGGGACGCGGCGCGGGACGTGGCGCCGATGGGGGCGGCCAAGGATGCGGTGGTGCTGGATACGACCGCTCTGGATGCCGAGGGGGCGTTCCAGGAAGCCTGGGTGATGGTGCAGGGGCGGCTGGCCGGGTGAAAGCAGGGGCAAGGCCTCTGCGCGGGATTTCCTTGCATTCCAGCCTTCAAACGCGGTAAAGGGTAATGGCAGCCGGGTGCCTCGTGCCCCCGGCGCGTGCTCGTTTTCCCATCCTGGGAGTTCGGGCGTATTCCCAACCGGCCCGGCATTCGGGCAAGACGTGTCATCCCGGCCGACCCAAAGCGGTGGCCAGACGGGACGGGGCGCAGGACCCCGGCGAGCGCTTGGCGCCGCCATCCAGGAACACATCGCTACATGGCATCTGCCACCACCCTCGACCGGCCGGGTGCCGGCGGCGAGGACTTCGCCTCCATGCTCGACGAGACGCTCGGGGCCGATACCGGCTTCGCGGGCTCCGTCGTCACGGGCAAGGTGATCCGCATTGATGACGACGTCGCTGTCGTCGATGTCGGCCTCAAGAGCGAGGGGCGCGTGCCCCTGCGCGAATTCGCTGCCCCCGGCCAGAAGGCTGAGGTGAAGCCGGGCGACCTCATCGAGCTCTTTGTCGAGCGTTATGAGGACCGTGACGGCTCGATCGTCCTGTCGCGCGAGAAGGCGCGGCGCGAGGAGGCCTGGACGAGCCTCGAGAAGCAGTTCCAGGCGCAGGTGCGCGTGAATGGCGTGATCTTCGGGCGCGTGAAGGGCGGCTTCACCGTCGACCTTGGCGGCGCCGTGGCCTTCCTTCCCGGTTCCCAGGTCGATATCCGCCCCGTGCGCGACGTTGGCCCGCTGATGGGTTCGCCGCAGCCCTTCCAGATCCTCAAGATGGACCGCGCCCGCGGGAACATCGTGGTGTCGCGCCGCGCTGTGCTCGAGGAGACCCGTGCGGAGCAGCGTTCCGAGCTGATCCAGGGCCTCAAGGAAGGCATGGTGCTCGACGGCGTGGTGAAGAACATCACCGACTACGGCGCCTTCGTGGACCTGGGTGGCGTGGATGGCCTGCTGCATGTCACCGACATCGCGTGGCGCCGCATCAACCACCCGAGCGAGGCCCTGACCATCGGCCAGCCGGTGAAGGTGCAGGTGATCCGCTTCAACTCGGAGACGCAGCGCATCAGCCTTGGCATGAAGCAGCTGATGTCCGATCCGTGGGAGGGCGTGGCCGCCAAGTACCCGGTGCAGGGCAAGTTCTCGGGCCGCGTGACGAACATCACCGACTACGGCGCCTTCGTGGAGCTGGAGCCGGGCGTCGAGGGCCTCGTGCACGTGTCCGAGATGTCCTGGACGAAGAAGAACGTCCATCCGGGCAAGATCGTCGCCACTTCGCAGGAAGTGGAGGTGGTCATCCTCGATGTGGACGAGCCGAAGCGCCGCATCTCGCTGGGCCTCAAGCAGGCGCAGGGCAACCCGTGGGAGGTGTTCATGGACGCCAACCCGCCGGGCACCATCGTCGAAGGCGAGATCCGCAACATCACCGAGTTCGGGCTGTTCGTCGGCCTGGCCCCGGAGATCGACGGCATGGTCCACATGTCCGACCTGTCCTGGGACCTTACCCCCGAGCAGGCGATGGCGAACTACAACAAGGGCGACATGGTTAAGGCCAAGGTCCTTGATATCGACATCGAGAAGGAGCGCATCTCGCTTGGCATCAAGCAGCTCGAGGCCGATCCGGCCGCCGAGGTGCTGGACAAGGTGCGCAAGGGCGACGTGGTCACCTGCATCGTGACCAAGGTCGAGGCCAACGGCATCGAGGTGAAGGTCGACGAGGTCCTCACGGGCTTCATCCGCCGCGCCGAGCTTGCGCGCGACCGTGGCGACCAGCGCCCCGACAAGTTCGCCATTGGCGAGAAGGTCGATGCGAAGGTGACGGCCGTGGATCGCGCTGCCCGCCGCCTGGCCCTGACCATCAAGGGCAAGGAGATCGAGGAGGAGCGCGAGGCTGTTAAGGAGTTCGGCACCACCGACAGCGGTGCCTCGCTCGGCGACATCCTCGGCGCGGCCATCCGCCGCCGGAACCTCGCTTCCGACGAGTGATCGGGCCGGGGCTTTTGCCCCGACCGGACAGAAGGAGGGTCGTCCCGCGAGGGGCGGCCCTTTTTCGTTAGGGGGTGCGGGTTTCCCTGGGGCGCAGGACCCAGATGCGGCCAGTTTCGCGCATCTTCCCGGCGGCAATGCCGGCTTCGTCGCCCCAGCCCCAGAACAGGTCCGCTCGCGCCGGGCCGCGGATGGCGCCGCCGGTGTCGCCGGCGATGACCAGGCGTTCGAGCCTTTTTCCAGTCAGCGGGTGGCGGGTGGCGATCCAGACAGGGGAGCCGAGGGGCGTGTGGGTGCGGTCCACCGCGACGGAGCGGCCGGGGGTGAGGGGGGCGCCGAGGGTGCCGGCCGGGCCGCCTTCGGGGGGCAGGTCGTCGCGCCAGCGGAAAAAGACCCAGGAGGGGTTGGCGTTCATCAGGGATCGCGCCTCGCCAGGCGGGGCCTCGTGCAGCCAGGTGCGGATGGACTGCATGGAGACATCTTCCCGCGCCATGGCGCCGCGTTCGATCAGGAGGCGCCCGACGGGGATATAGGGGTGCTGGTTCTTGCCAGCATAGCCGAGGCGGCGGGTGCTTCCATCGGGATAGACGCCGCGGCCGGAGCCCTGGATCTGCAGGAAGAAAGCATCGACCGGATCGGCCCATGCCAGGATTTCGCCGGGCCATTCGCCGCGCGCGACGGCGGCCTCGATTCCCGCGCGGTCGAGGTCCGGGGCGCCGGGGGCGGCGGCCAGGAGGGGGGCGGCGAAGCCGGGGGCGGGGGTGGCGGATATCCGCAGGACCGGTTCGTAATAGCCGGTGATCAGCCCTTCCCCGGCGGGGACGGGCTCAAAATGGGTGGTGATGAAGGCGCGGGCGGCGCGCTCGTCTCCGGCGGGCAGGCGCGTGGCGGCGGCGCAGGCGGCGGAGAGGGGGCCGGGATCGGCCATGGCGGCGCAGCCGGCCTGGAAGGCTGGGATGGCTTTCGACATGCGGTCGCGGTCCCAGCCGGGGATTCCGCATGCGGAGAGCGACAGCAGGGCAAGCAGAGGAAGGCGCCGGCTCCAGGCCCTGGCTGGGGACCCGGGGTCGGCGCCCTTGGTGGGACGGCTCAAGCGGAGCGGGTGCCGACGAGCTTCCAGGTCGGGTCGGAGTTCCGCACGTCGCGCTGGAAGGTCCAGATGTCGGTCAGTTCGGTCACGGCATCGGCGCCGGCCACGGGCTTGCCGGTGGCGTCCGTGGTCAGGTTCACCTGGTCGGAGACGAAGCGGACCGTCACCTCGGCGATGGTGCCGCGCAGGTCGGCGCCGTCGATCGAGGCGTCGCGGATTTCGCGGATTTCGGTGCGCTGCACCTCGCCCTTCTTCTCGCGCTCGGTGATCGCGCCCTCGAAGCCGGCATAGGTCTCTTCCGACAGGAGGTCCCGCAGGAGCTGGCGATTTCCGGCAGCGAAGCCTTCCACGATCATGCGGAAGGCGCCCTCGGCCCCGGCCAGGAAGCCGGCGGGGTCGAAGCTCGGGTCGGCGGCGCGGATGCGGGCCAGGGCCTGGCCCACCGGGCCGCGCGCATCGGGTACGCCGCGCAGCGGCTGGGCCGGCGCCACAATCGGCTCGGCACCGGTAGGCGCGGTGGGGACGGGGGCGCGCTCCGCCGGCGGGCGTTCGAAGCCCGTGCGGCGTCCCAGCACGCTGCGCAGGCGCAGCACCAGGAAGGCTGCCACCATCCCGAACAGGATCAGATCAATCGGGAAGCCGCCGCCCTGCATCATATTCTCCTCATGACATAACAGTTAGGCGCGAGGTGGCTCCGCCGCAACAGGCTCATCCATTGTGTGACCGCTATGCGACCGCTACCTGCACGCCCAGACATGCGAACTCAGAACCTGCGCGCTCGGACCGGAGAAACTGCCCATGATCCTGCTGCGACACGGCCAGAGCGAGTTCAACCTGCACTTCACCGTTACCCGGAAGGACCCCGGGATCGAGGATCCGAAGCTCACCCCGCTGGGCCATGAGCAGGCTGAGGCCGCGGCCGAGGCGCTGGAGCGGGAAGATGTGCGCCGCATCCTGGCCAGCCCCTATACCCGCGCCCTGCAGACCGCCGCCCCCCTGGCCCGGCGCCTGGGGCTTCCCGTGCATGTGCAGCCGCTGGTGCGGGAACGATTCGCCTTCGCCTGCGATGTCGGCTCCCCGCGCGATGCGCTGGCGGAGGCCTGGCCGGAGCATGACTTCGCGCATCTGGACGCCATCTGGTGGCCCGAGCAGGAGGAGCCGGGCGATTCCGTGCTGTCCCGTGCGAAGCTGTTCCGCCACGAGATGCGGGAGCGGCCGGACTGGGCACATACGGTGGTGGTCTGCCACTGGGGCTTCATCCTGGCGATGACCGGCCAGTCGCTGATGAACGGGCAATGGGTGCGGATCGACCCGACCGAGGACGGGCCGGAGAGCGTTTGCTGGCATCACGGCTGACCGGGCCCGGGATTCCTCCCGGGCGGCGGCCGTCATGCCATTGGTCACGACACCGGCTGCGGCTTCTCCGCGAAGGGGCTGAGGCCGAGCCATTGCTGCATGGCCCGCGCGATCCGCGGATCGCCCAGCAATTCGAGGCGGCCCGCCTCGACCTCCCGCCCGACAGTGGAGAGGCCCATCCAGATGGTGGTCATGCTCCGCAGGGAGCCGGTGACGAACAGGTCGACCTCGAAGCCGGGATCGAAGCCGCAGAGGTCCACCACGCCCTGGTCCACCACCAGCCACCAGTTGCGCCGGCTTTCCGGAAGTTCGGGGTACTGAAAATGAATCGTGCAGCGCTTCGGCGGGAGCGGCCTGGGGTCCAGGTTGCGCCGCATGTCCCACATGAGCAGCGAGGGATCGAGATTCTTCAGCGAAAGCTGTGAATCCACCCAGCGCTGGCCCCAATACCCCATGCCGAGGACGATGCCGCGCAGGTCCTTCCCCGCCGGCGAGAGGCGGTATTCCACCACGCCGCGGTCATTCGGGCGCGCTTCGACCACGCCGGCATGCTCCAGCTCCTTCAGCCGCTTGGACAGGAGGGCGGGGGACATGCGCGGCACGCCGCGGCGCAGGTCGTTGAAGCGGGTGCTGCCGGTGAGAAGCTCCCGGACCAGAAGGATGGTCCATCGCGAGCAGAGGATCTCGGATGCCATCGCGACCGGGCAGAACTGGCCGTAGCTGGCTTGGCCTTCCATGGAGCCCTCCGGTGACCGGGCCGGGGCGGTTCCCCGCTCCCGCGTCTCATTCGCCGCGCTCCATTCTAGGGCAGTCCGGCCGCGCCATGGTACAGTTCCGGCCGAGTACAATGCCGCCCCGGTACAGTTCCTATACTAGCGTACGCGGCAGGTTTTCCTTGACCATCTCCGGACACCCGAGAAACGAGGGAGATCAGCGTCATGAGTGTCGCAGCCACGGCCGAGATTGGGGTGCTGGGTTCCGCCGCCGGCACGATCGAGGAGCGGGCAAGGCGCCTCGTTCCGCATCTGGCGGAGCGCGCGGCGGAGTTCGACGAGCGCGACCGCTTCGTCGGGGACAACTACGCGCTGCTGAAGGAGGCGGGGCTGGTCGAGGCCGGCGTTCCCGAGGAGATGGGCGGCGGCGGGGCCGGAATCCGCGAGCTGGCGGGGATGCTTCGCGTGCTGGCGCATGGATGCGGCTCCACGGCGCTGGCCTTTTCGATGCACACGCATCAGGTGGCGGTGCCGGCCTGGCGCTGGCGCCACCAGAATGCCCAGCCGGCCGAGGCGCTGCTGCGCCGCGTTGCGAAGGAGCGGATCATCCTGCTGTCCAGCGGCGGCTCGGACTGGATCGGCGGCTCGGGGGAGGCGCGGCGGGTGGAGGGCGGCTACCGCGTCTTCGGCCGCAAGTGCTTCTCCTCCGGCTCGCTGGCGGGTGACGTGCTGATGACCGGCGCGGTCCTGCACGAGGAGGACGGCGACAGCGTGATCCATTTCGGGGCGCCCATGGGCGCCCCGGAGATCCGCATCGAGGACAACTGGCGGGCGCTGGGCATGCGGGGCACGGGGTCCAACGACATCGTGCTCGACGGGCTGTTCGTGGCCGACGGCCAGGTGGCCTTCCGGCGCAAGGCGGGCGAGTGGCATCCGGTGTTCCAGATCATCGCCACCACGGCCTTCCCGCTGATCTATGCCGTCTATCTCGGCGTGGCGGAACGGGCGCGGGAGGTGGCGCTCGGGCTCGCGCGGCCCCGGCGGGCCAACGACGACCTGCTCAGCCTGGCCGGGCAGATGGAGACGGCGCTGAGGGCGGCCCGGCTGGCCCATGGCTGGATGCTGCAGGCGGCGGAGCGCAACGCCCCCTCCGAGGAGAGCGTGAATGACGTCATGATGGGTCGCTCGCTGGTGGCGGAGCATGCGATCCGGGCGGTGGAGCTGGCGATGGAGCTGGCCGGGGGGGGTGCCTTCCAGCGGAAGCATGGGCTGGAGCGCCTGTTTCGCGATGTCCAGGGCGCGCGCTTCCATCCGCTCCAGGCCGGGCCGCAGTCGCGCTATGCCGGTGCGATGGCGCTGGGGCTTCCGGTGTCGCGGATTTTCTGAACAGCGCTTTGGCAGGGCGGGCGTTGCACAGGGGCGGGTATCCGGGGACGGGGTTCGGCGGCCAACCCGCCTGACATCCCGCCCCGGTGCGTGCTACCCCGCCGCGCCAACCGCGATCCAAGGCCCAAGAACCCATGTCCGACTTGCCGCCGCCCGCCAACATGCCGCCGAATGGTGCCCCGAACGGCCAGCCCCCGGGTCCGCTCGTGGTGAACTTGCAATATGTGAAGGACCTTTCCTTCGAAGTCCCGGGGGCCCCCGAGATCTACACCTCCATGCGCGAGCAGCCGCGGATCGACGTGGCGCTGGATGTCCAGGCGCGCGCGCTGCAGCAGGGCGGCAATGTCTTCGAGGTGACGCTGCAGATCCGCTGCGAGGCCAAGACCACCGAGAATGTGACGGCCTTCATCGTGGAGCTGGCCTATTCGGGCATCTTCACGGTCAATGTGCAGCCGGACGTGCTCGAGCCTGTGCTGCTGGTCGAGTGCCCACGGCTGCTCTTCCCCTTCGCACGCAACATTCTTTCCGACGTGACGCGCGACGGCGGCTTCATGCCGGTGGCGCTGACGCCGATCGACTTCGTGGCGCTGTGGCAGTCCCGGCGGGGGCAGGGCGGGGCGCCTGAGGGGACGATGCTGTCCTGAGGGTTGCCACTGGGGAAGGCTCTGCCTTCCCCAGACCCCTTTCGCCAGGAACCTGAGGTTCCTGGACCTCCCGTCTGTTCAGCGGAGCAGGGTTCCGTGCTGGCGGAGGAAGCCCAGGAGGGGGAGCAGGGGCAGGCCCAGGATGGCGGCCTGCTCGCCCTCGACCTTGTCGAAGAGGTGGATGCCGGGGCCTTCCAGGCGGTAGGCGCCGACGGTTGTCGTCACCTGCTCTCCCTCCAGCGCGAGATAGGCGTCGAGGAAGGCGTCTGAGACCGGACGCATGGTCAGTCGCGGGGTGGCGACATGCTGCCAGATGCGCTGGCCGCCCCGCCAGCACAGCACGGCGGTGACCAGCTGGTGGGTCTTTCCGCGCAGCGCCTCCAGGTGGCGGCGCGCGTCCTCGATGCTTTCCGGCTTATCGAACCAGCGGTCCTCTAGCACCAGCATCTGGTCGCAGCCGATCACCAGCGCTTCCGGCCGGCGGGCGGCGATGCGGCGGGCCTTGGCCTCGGCGAGCATCATCGCGGCATCGGCGGCGGGGTAGCCCTCGGCGCGCGCGCTTTCCTTGATGGCGGCTTCGTCAACGGCGGCGGCGATGGCCTCGAAGCGCAGGCCGGCGGCTTCCAGCACGGCGCGGCGGGCGGTTGAGGCGCTGGCGAGGATGAGGGGCGGGTCGGAGGTTTGCAGGGCGCTCATCGTGCCGGCGGGCCCTGGTTGGCGCCGTGGGGCGTTCCGGGCGGGGCCGAGCGGGCGTGCCAGGCTTCCATGAGCTGGAGCACGGTGGCGGCGGTTTCCTCGATGCTGCGGCGGGTGACGTCGATCACCGGCCAGCCGCGGGAGGTGCAAAGGCGGCGGGCGGAGAGGATTTCGGCCTTCACCGCATCCGGGTCCACGTAATCCGTCGCGTCCTGGCGTACGCCGCCGTGGCCGATCAGCTTCAGCCGGTGGCGGCGGATTTCCAGCAGCGCGTTCACGTCGATCGTCAGGCCAATGACGGGGCAGGGCGGTTTGTCGAGCTCGGGCGGTAGGGCGGCGCCGGGGACGATAGGGACATTGGCGGCCTTGATGCCGCGATTGGCCAGGTAGAAGCAGGTGGGTGTCTTGCTGCTGCGGGAGACGCCAACGAGGCAGGCATCGGCTTCCGAGATGCCGGCGGTGCCCTGCCCGTCGTCATGGGCCAGGACGTAGTGCATGGCGTCGATCCGGCGGAAATAATCGGCGTCCAGCACATGCTGGGCGGCGCGCTTCTCCTTCGCGGCCTCGCCGATGGCGGCCTGCAGCAGGTCCAGCGTCTGGTCGAGGACCGAGAGGCTAGTGACGCCGAGGCGCCCGCAGAATTCCTCAATGCTGTGGCGGAGCGACTTGTCGGCCAGGGTGAAGAGGACCGGGCCGGGCTCCGCCTGGATGCCTTCCAGCACCTGTTCCAGCTGGAACCGGGAGCGGACGAGGAACCATCGGTGCTGGATGACATGCGGGTCCTCGAAGCGCGCGAGGGTGGCGCGCGCCATCGAGTTCAGCGTTTCCCCCGTGCTGTCGGAGACAAGGTGGAGATTGGTGGTGCGTGGCATCGGGGGGAGCCTAGCCCAAGGGGCCTGTCGTGGGGATGGGTTCTGGGGATGGGGCCGGTATGGCGCGATTGGCCTGGGTGAGTCCTGGGGATGGAATCAGGTGGTGATCACCCCGGCGTGAGTCATGGGGGCCGTGAGTCACGACTCACGCCACCCTGGATGGAATCCTCCGCCCTGACTCTGAGTCCTGCGGGGCGAGTCGCCGACTCGGCTTCGATTAGCGAGTCGCGGCGCGCTCCAGCCTGTGGAAAACCCTCGGGACGACAGGCGCCGGCGATTGCGTCCACAAGACTCACAGGGTCCCTCTACCACCCCTCCTTTCTTAAGAATCCTAATTAGAGTGAAAGAGGCGCGATGGACCGCGTGGATAAACCCTTCCTGAGAGCCCTTGCCGGGGAGCCCGTCTGGCCGCCGCCGATCTGGCTGATGCGCCAGGCGGGGCGGTACCTGCCCGAGTACCGCGCCACGAAGGAGAAGGCGGGCGGCTTCCTGGAACTGTGCCTGAACCCCGAGCTGTCGGCCGAGGTGACCTTCCAGCCGCTGCGCCGCTTCCCGATGGACGCGGCCATCCTGTTCACCGACCTGCCGATGCTGCCCTGGGCCATGGGGCAGGCGCTGCGCTACGGGCAGGGCGGGGATGATGGGGTAGGGCCGATCCTGGAGCCGGTGCGGGATGCGGCCGCGCTGGCGGCGCTGCGGCCGGGGGATGCGGCGCGGCGTGCGGCGCCGATCATGGAGACGGTGGGACGCATCCGGGCGGGGCTGGAGCGGGACCATAAGGGAACGGCGCTGATCGGCTTCGCGGGGGCGCCCTGGACGGTGGCCTGCTACATGATCGACGGCCGCGGCGGACATGGCTTCCCGGTGGCCCGGCGGATGGCTGAGGACGACCCTGGGCTTCTGGAGAGCCTGTTCACGGTGCTGCTGGAGGCTTCGGAGGAGTATCTCGTCGCCCAGACGGAGGCGGGGGCGGAGGCGCTGATGCTGTTCGACTCCTGGGCGGGAATGCTGCCGCCCGACGGGTTCGAACGGTGGGTGGTCGAGCCGACGGCCACCTTAACCGCCAGGCTGCGGGCGCGGCTGGGGGCGGATTTCCCGCTGATCGGCTTTCCCCGGCTCGCGGGCGAGGCGGGGATTGCCGCCTATGCCGCGCGTGCAGGGGTGCAGGCGGTGGGGCTGGACGAGACGGTGGACCTGCTTGGGGCGCTGCCGGGGAATGTGACGCTGCAGGGCAACCTGGACTCGCGGGCGCTGGTCGAGGGCGGGGAGAGGATGCGGGCTGAGACCGCGGCGATCCTGGACGCGATGCGGGGGCGGCCCTTCGTGTTCAACCTCGGGCACGGGATTACGCCGGATACGCCGCCGGAGCACGTGGCGGCGTTGGTGGAGCAGGTGAAGCGGGGGTGACGCCGGAGGCTCTGCCTCCGGACCGCCGCCGGGGCCGCGGGCCCCGGACCCCGCCTTGGGTGTGCACCGATTGGACGAGACAGCCAGAAGAGCGCGGGCACGCCGTGCCTGCACCGGGACCACGGATTCGTGAGATGAAGAATGGTTCACCTGAGCGACATGTTTTGTCAGGGTTGAGCCAGGGCACCGGGAATGCAGGAAACGCCGCGTGAAATTGTCCGCCCCTTGGGGCAAAATCGGCAATCGCCCGAGGATGGTATTTACGGCTGGATTTTCGGGGGCGAACCACGCGCACGCGCTGGGCGGCGTGCGTGGCAATGGCTTCGAGCACTTCTCCCTGCGCGGCAGTGCCCGGGCCTCCGAAGGCTATCGAAGTCCGTCCTTTGGCTGAGCGCGCCTAGGCGCCGCTTTCCTTCTCCTTCCTTCCAGACTGCCACCGCCGCGCTTCCGCGCCGGCGCCGTCATGCATGGCGTGCGGTTCGCGCGCGGCTACCGGGATGCTCACCTCCATGCTGGAGAACCTCCTGCTCGGCTTCGATGTCGCGCTGAGTCTGAAGAACCTGCTTTTTGCCTTTCTCGGCGCGCTGATCGGCACGGCCATCGGCGTGCTGCCCGGTCTCGGCCCCACGGCCACGATTTCGCTGCTGCTGCCGCTGACCTTCGGGCAGGACCCGGTGACGGCCATCATCATGCTCGCTGGCATCTATTACGGCGCGCAGTATGGCGGCTCGACCACGGCGATCCTGCTGAATCTGCCTGGTGAGATCTCCGGCGTCGTCACGGCGATCGAGGGGCACCAGATGGCGCGGCAGGGCCGTGCCGGGGCGGCTCTGGCGGCGGCGGCCCTCGGTTCCTTCTTCGCCGGCACCATCTCCACCGGCGTGGTGGCGGCGGCGGGGCCGGCGCTGACCTCGGTGGCGCTGTCCTTCGGGCCGCCGGAGTATTTCTCGCTGATGGCGCTTGGCCTCATCGTCTCCTGCGTGCTGTCGCAGGGCAATGTCATCCGGGCCGTGAGCATGGTTCTGCTGGGCGTGATGCTGGGCTTCGTCGGAACGGATGTGCAGACCGGGCAGCAGCGCTTCACCTTCGGCGTGCCCGAACTGTCGGACGGCATCAACTTCGTCGTGCTGGCGATGGGGCTATTCGGCGTCTCCGAGATCATCATCAACCTGAGCTATCCGGAGAACCGCAGCGGCACGGTGGCCAAGCACGGGAAGCTGTGGCTGACGCGGGAGGAATGGCGCTACGCGGCGCCGGCCGCCGTGAGGGGCACGGTGCTGGGCACGGTGCTGGGCATCCTGCCTGGCGGCGGCGCCTCGATCTCCTCCTTCGGCTCCTACATGCTGGAGCGGAAGATCACCCGCCGGCCGGAGATGTTCGGCAAGGGCGCGATCGAGGGACTGGCGGGGCCGGAGAGCGCCAACAATGCGGGCGCGCAGAGTGCCTTCATCCCGCTGCTCACCCTCGGCATTCCGTCCAACGCCGTCATGGCGCTGATGGTGGGCGCGCTGATCATCCAGGGCATCCAGCCGGGACCGCGCATGATGGAGGCGCAGCCCAGCCTGTTCTGGGGCCTGATCTGCTCCATGTGGGTCGGCAATGTGATGCTGCTGATCATCAACCTGCCGATGGTGGGGCTGTGGGTGCAACTGCTGCGCGTGCCCTACAAGTACATGTACCCTTCGATCCTGGTGTTCTGCTGCATCGGCGCCTACAGCCTGAACAACAGCGTCTTCGACATTTACATCATGGGGGCGGCTTCGCTGCTCGGCTATGTGCTGACGCGGTTGAAGCTGGATACGGCGCCGCTGCTGCTGGGCTTCGTGCTCGGCCCCATGATGGAGGAGCATCTGCGCCGTGCGATGCTGCTCTCGCGCGGGGATTGGATGACCTTCCTGGAGAGGCCGATCAGCGCTTCCATCCTGGGCGTGGCGGCGCTGGCGCTGGCGCTGATGCTGTCCCCCGCGATCCGGCGCAAGAAGGATCAGGCGCTGGCGGATGAACCGGCCTGAACCGGTGCGGGGGGAGCGATTCCCCCGCATGCCAGGTTGGCGCGACGTCTCTGTTCCGTCATGCAGGCTTCATCGGGGTGCGATGGGGCGTGCCTAGTCTCCCGGCCCGATCGCGACCGGGAGACACCGCATGACGAACCGCCGTTCCATCCTTGCCGGCACGGGCGCCGCGGCGCTGCTGGCGCAGTTCCAGGGCTTCGCCGCGGCGCAGACGCCTGCCGCGCCGGGACAGCCGCTGTTCCGCTTCGGCCTGGTGTCGGATCCGCAATATGCGCCGGTCCCACCGAACCTGGTGAATGGCCGCTACTACGCCAACAGCCTGTGGAAGATGCAGGAGGCGGTCGCCACCTTCAACGCGCAGCCCGACCTGCGTTTCGTGGTGACGCTGGGCGACATCATCGACCGGCAATTCGAAAGCTTCGCGCATATCCTGCCGATCTATGACACGCTGAAGCACGAGAAGTTCTTCCTGCTCGGCAACCACGACTTCGAGGTGGGACGGGAATCGCTGCATGCCGTGGTGCGCACTGTGGGGATGCCGCGCGCCTATTACGACTTCGTCGGCGGCGGCTTCCGCTTCATCATGCTGGACGGCAACGACGTAAGTCTCTTCGCGCCGCCAGCCGGCGATGCGCGGCGGGAACTGGCGGCGCAGCGGCTGAAGGCGCTGAAGGACCGGGGCGCGGAGAATGCGCAGAGCTGGAACGGCTCGCTCGGCGATGAGCAGTTCGCCTGGCTGGAAGCGACGTTGCGTCGTGCGCGCGAGGCGGGAGAACGGGTGATCGTGATGAACCACTACCCGGTGTTCCCCGCCAACAAGCACAACATGTGGGATTCCGAGCGGATCGTGACGCTGCTGACCGGGCAGCCGCATGTCGTGGCCTTCTTCAACGGCCATAATCACGCGGGCAATTACGGCGAGCGCGAGGGCGTGCACTTCCTGAACTTCAAGGGAATGGTGGATACGCCGACGACCACGGCCTATTCGATCGTCTCCGTGCATGCGGACCGGATCGAGATCCAGGGCTTCGGGCGGGAGGAGAACCGGATGCTGGCGCTTCGGGCGAAGGCCTGAGGGACGGCCCCGGAGGCTCTGCCTCCGGACCTCCGCCGGGGTGGCGGCGGCCACCCCGGACCCCGCGATCTGTTTTTTGGTCTGCGCGCCGGCTGTGGCGCCGCAGGCAGATTCTCCGGGACGCGCGGGCTGGCCTGTCAGTCGCCTGAGGTCGTGGACCTCAGGCGCGCTTCAAAACAGATCGTGGGGTCCGGGGGCCGCGTTCGGCCCCCGGTGGGGTCCAGGGGCAAAGCCCCTGGCCTTACTCAGCCATTCCGCCGCGCATGCGCCCGCACGGCGGACTGCACGGCCGCGAGGTCGTTCGGCAGCACCGTGAAGCGTTCCTCGCGCTCGTAGAGGTCGGCCATATGCGGCGGCAGGCCGGGGCGGGTGCCGGTGGCCTGTTCGACCGCGTCCGGGAATTTCGCCGGATGGGCGGTGGCGGCGACGATGATGGGCGTGGCCATGTCGTCGGGCGGGCAGGCGTGGCTGGCGGCGGCGCCGGCGGCGGTGTGGGGGTCGGCCAGGTAGCCTTGCGCGTGGAGGCGGCGCATCTCCGCGATGGTGTCCTCGTCCGACACGGCCTTGGCGCGGAAGAGGGCCGTGGCATCTCGCCAGGTGCTGTCCGCGATGGGCATGGCGCCGGTCTCGCGGAAGGCGCGCATGGTGGCGGCGGTCTTCGCGCCGTCCCGGTGCAGGAGTTCGAAGAGCAGGCGCTCGAAGTTGGAGGAGACCTGGATGTCCATGCTGGGCGACAGGCTCGGCACGACCGGCTGCGCCGTCATGTCATTGGCGCCGATCCAGCGCGCGAGGATGTCGTTGCGGTTGGAGCCGATGATGAGGGTGGAGATGGGCAGGCCCATCCGGCGGGCGGCCCAGGCGGCGAAGACATTGCCGAAATTGCCGGTGGGGACGGCGAAGGCGATTTCGCGCTGCGGGGCGCCGAGGGCGAGGGCGGAATAGACGTAGTAGGGAATCTGCGCCGCGATGCGCGCCCAGTTGATGGAGTTGACGGCGGAGAGGCTCATCTCGGCGCGGAAGGGTGCATCGTTGAACATGGCCTTCACCATGTCCTGGCAGGTGTCGAAGTCGCCCTTGATGGCGATGTTCTTCACGTTGGGGGACAGGACGGTCGTCATCTGCCGGCGCTGCACCGCGCTGGTGCGGCCTTCGGGGTGGAGGATGACGATGTCGACGCTCGCGCGGTCACGGCAGGCCTCGATGGCGGCGGAGCCGGTGTCGCCCGAAGTGGCGCCGACGATGGTGATGCGTTCGCCGCGCCGGGACAGCACATGGTCGAACATGCGGCCGAGGAGCTGGAGGGCGAAGTCCTTGAAGGCCAGCGTCGGGCCGTGGAACAGCTCGAGGGCGAAGCGGCGTTCGTCGAGCTGGATCAGCGGGGCAACAGCCGGGGTGGTGAAGCCAGCATAGGCGTCGCGGCACATGGCCAGCAGGGCGCCATCCTCGAAGCAGTCGCCGGTGAAGCGGGCGATGATGTTGGCAGCGAGGTCCGGATAAGGGAGGCCGCGGAGTGCGTCCCATTCCTCGGGGAGGAGGATGGGCCAGGTCTCCGGCAGGAAGAGGCCGCCATCCTCGGCCAGGCCGGCGAGGAGGACGGATTCGAAGGAGCGGGGGGCGGCCTCGCCGCGTGTGGAGACGTAGCGCATGGCAGGGGCTTAGCGGAAAGGTGCGGCGGCCGGAATGGCTGCTGCTGCATGGGGGCTTCGTGATTGGAAGGGGGCCGCCGGTGGGCGCCAGGATGGTGGCATGATCCGGCGTGCATTTCTGACCCTTGCCCTCCTCCTGCCGGCCTGGTCGGGCTTGGCGCAGGAGCTGGTGGCGGCCCGGCCGGGAATGCCGGAGGGGGATGCGCTGGTGGCGCGGCTGCGGGCCGGCGGGCTGGTGCTGTTCATGCGCCATGCCGATACGCGGGGGGAGGCCTGCGACCGAAGCTTCCGGGTGGGAGACCGGGCGGGGCAGCGGAACATCTCGGCGCTCGGGCGGGAGCAGGCGGCGGCGGTGGGGCGGCGGCTGGCGGAGCTGGGCGTGCGGCTGGAGGAGCCGGTTCTGGCGGGGCCTGTGTTCCGGGCGCGCGACACGGCGGAGATCGCCTTCGGGGCCGGGCGGGTGCGGGTGACCGATGACCTGCTAGCCGATGATTATGCGGGCGGGCGGCTGGCCGAAGTGATGGCGGGCCATCGGCGGCTGCTCTCGGCGCCGGTGGCGGCGGGGGTGAACCGGATGCTGGTGGGGCACCGGACGCCGCTGATCATGATCGCCGGGACGCCGGTGGGGGGGCGGGCGCTCCCGGAAGGGGCCATTGCGGTGATGGAGCCGGGCGCGGATTTCCGCGTCCTGGGAATCCTGGAACTGGCGCCGCTGCCGGGCGGGGGGTTCCACGGGTGCTGATCCCGGTGCTGCACGGGGAGGCATTCCGGCACTGGCGGCAATCGGCCTAGCCTGCGGGTCCCGAACACCGGGTTGAGGAACAGTCCATGATCCATGTCGTCGCCATCATCACCGCCAAGCCCGGCCAGCGGGAGGCGCTGCTCGGGCTCTTCCGCGCCAATATGCCCGCCGTGCTGGCAGAGGATGGCTGCATCGAATACGGGCCGGTGGTCGATGTGCCGGATTTCGGGCCGGTGCAGACGCCGGTGGGCCCGGACACCTTCCTGGTGATCGAGAAGTGGGAGACGCCCGAGGCGCTGAAGGCGCATGGCGCCGCACCGCATATGGTGGCCTATGGCAAGGCATCCCGCGAGCTGATCGCCAGCCGCACCATCCATGTGCTGGCGCCGGCGGCATGACCAGCCGGGAGCTGGCCGCGCGGGTGGCGGCGCTGCTGATCGCGCGGCGGCAGACCCTGGCGGTGGCGGAATCCTCGGCCGGGGGGCTGATCGCCTCCGGGTTGCTCGCGGTGCCCGGCGCCTCGGCTTATTTCCTCGGCGGGGCGGTGGTCTACACCGCCCAGGCGCGCGAGGCGCTGCTCGGGATCACGCCCGAGATGATGGCGGGGATGCGGCCCTCCACCGAGGGATATGCGAAGCTGCTGGCGGCCGGTGCGCGGGGCAAGCTGGGCGCCGACTGGGGGCTGGCGGAGACCGGGGCGACGGGGCCTTCCGGCAACCGCTATGGCGATGCGGCCGGACATGCATGTTTTGCGGTGAGCGGGTGGCTGGCCTGGAGGATGGCGCAGGACCAAGCCCCGCCGGGCGGGGAGGCGGCGCGGACGCTGGAGACCGGGTCGGCGGACCGGGAGGCGAATATGGAGGCCTTTGCCGTCGGCGCGCTGCGGATGCTGGAGGAGGCACTGACCAGCTGAGGCAGGCCAGGGCCGGCTCACGGAAACTGTACCGTCCGGACGGTACAGTTCAGGGGCATGTCGCCCGAAGCCGCCCGCCCTGATGTCCGCACCCGTGTCCTCGACGCCGCGGAGGCCATCATCCGCGCCAGGGGCGTGCATGCCCTGACGATCGAGGGGGCGGCGCGGGAGGCGAAGGTCTCCAAGGGCGGGCTGCTCTATCATTTCGCCTCCAAGGAGGCGCTGCTGGCTGCGCTGATGCAGCGGCTGGCGGATGGCATCACGGCGGATTGGGAGGCGATCGTCGCCTCGCAGCCCGAGGGGCCGCAGCGGGCGCTGCGGGCCTGCCTGGCCTTCACCTTCGACGAGCCGGCCATCCGCGAGACCCATGCGCGCACGGCGGCGGTGCTGCTCGCAGCCTTCCACCACGATCCCGCGCTGCTGGACCCGATCCGCGCATTTTTTGCCCGCATCCGGGCTGAGGCGGTGGCGGATGGCACGCCGGCCGGGGTGGCCTCGGCGATCATGCTGGCGGGGGACGGGCTGTTCATGGCTCGGCTGTTCCGGCTCTACGAGCCGGGGGCGGCGGAGCTGGCCTCGCTGCGCGCGACGCTGCACGGGCTGCTCGGGAGCGTGTCGTGAGGCGCTGGGCCTGGATCGGGACGGCGCTGGTCGCGGCCGGGATCGGGGCCTGGGCGGCGGGGATCGGGCCCTTCGCGCCGGCGCCGGTGGCTCCGCCCGTGGCGGATGCCGCGCCGGCCGGGGTGGGCGCGCTGGGGCGGGTGGAGCCGGCGGGGCGCATCCGGCGGCTCTCGGCGCCTTACACCGGGGCGCGGCTGGACCGGCTGCTGGTGACCGAGGGCGAGACGGTGGCCGAGGGGCAGGTGCTGGCCGAGTTCTCGGAGGCCGCGCAACGCGATGCGGCGGTGGCCGAGGCGGCGGCGAAGCTGGCGCAGGCCAATGTGATGCTGGAGCGCACCCGCCGGGGCGGGAGCGTGAGCGAGGTGGAGGCGGTTGAGGCGCGGGTGGATGCGCTGAGCGCGGCGGAGGAGACGGCGCGGCGGGATGCCGCGCGGTCCCAGTCCCTCGTGGCTTCCGGCGCGGGGGCGGCGGCCCAGGCGGAGCGCAACCGGTATCTGGCGGCGCAGCGCCGGGCGGAGCGTGCGGCGGCGGAGGCGGAGCTGGAGACGCTGCGCAACCCGCGGCCCGAGGATGTGGCGCGGGCGCAGGCGGATGCGGCGCTGACGCGGCTGCTTGCGCCCACTTCCGGGACCGTGCTGCGCGTGATCGCGCGCGCCGGCGAGGCGGCGGGAACGGAGGGCGTGCTGGAGCTGGGCGACCTGTCGCGGCTCGACGTGGTGGCGGATGTGTATGAGACCGATCTGCCGCGGCTGCGCGAGGGCGCGGTGGCGGAGGTGATCGTGCCCGGCGAGGAGGTGCGACACAATGCGGTGGTACGCGAGATCGGCTGGGTGGTGCGGCGCACGACGCAGGCGGGCACGGACCCCGTGGCAGCGGTGGATGCGCGCACGGTGGAGGTGCGGCTGACGCTGGACGAGGCCGGGCGGCAGGCGTTGCTGCGGCGTTCCGGCATGCAGGTGCAGGTGGCGATCCGGCCATGAACGCGATCACGGATCTTCGCGGGCGAGTGCGGGACGGGGCGCGCGAGGCGGCGCGGCCGCCGGGGCTGCTCGCGGCCTCCGGCCTCGCGCTGCGGCTGGCCTGGCGGCAGCTGTGGTCCGAGAAGGCGCGGCTGGCCTCGGCCATCGCGGGGGTGATGTTCGCTTGCGTGCTGGTGTTCATGCAGCTCGGCTTCCGCGCCGCGCCGTTCGAGAGCGCGACGACGCTGATCGGCGCGATGCGGGCGGATTTGTTCCTGATGAACCCGATGACGCTCGCCTCCTTCCGGCCGGAGCCGATGGCGCGCGTGCGCGTTTCGCAGGCCCTGGGGGTGGAGGCGGTGCAGGCGGCGGTGCCGGTGTATCTGGCGCAGTCGAGCTTCCGGAATCCGGAGACGGGGCGGCGGCGCACGATCCAGTTGGTGGGATTCGACGTGGAGGCGGGGGTGCTGGACCTGCCCGGGCTGGCGCCGCTGCGCGATGCGCTGAAGCAGCCGGACAGCTTCGCCTTCGATTCCCGTTCGCGCCCGGAATTCGGGCCAGTGACACAGATGTTCCAGGAGCGCGGCGCCTATCCCGTGCAGATTGGCAACCGCGAGATGCGGGTGGTGGGCACGATCGAGATGGGCACCTCCTTCGGCGCGGATGGCAATGCCGTGCTGCCGGAGGTGAATTTCCAGCGCGTGGTGCGGGAGCAGCCGGCGGTGATGGTGGACCTGGCCGCGATCCGGCTGAAGCCGGGGGCTGACCTGCTGCAGGCGCAGGCGGCGTTGCGCGCGGTGCTGCCGCCCGATGTTGCCGTGCTGACGCAGGCGCAGCTGCGCGCGCATGAGCGGCGCTACTGGGAGGAGGGAACGCCGATCGGCTTCATCTTCACCTTCGGCAGCCTGATGGGGCTGATCGTGGGGATGGTGATCGTCTACCAGATCCTGTTCAGCGACATCGCCGGGCATCTGAAGGAGTATGCGACGCTGAAGGCGATGGGTTATTCCAACGGGCATCTCTCGCGCGTGGTGCTGGGGGCGGCGGTGGTGCTGGCTTTCCTGGGCTTCGTGCCGGGGGTGGTGGCGTCCGCGGTGCTGTATGGCGTGGTGGCGGATGCGACCTTCCTGCCGTTGCACATGACGGGCGGGCGGGCGCTGGCGGTATTCGGGATGATCTTCGCCATGTGCGCGGCGGCAGGGCTGCTGGCGATGCGCAAGCTGCGCGATGCCAATCCGGCGGACATGTTCTGATGATGAATCCTGTCGAGATCTCGGATCTCACCTACGCCTATGGCGAGGGCGTGCTGCGGCGGGAGGTGCTGCGGGACGTGGACCTGCGCGTGGCGCCGGGGGAGATCGTGCTGCTCACCGGCCCTTCGGGCAGCGGCAAGACGACGCTGCTGACGCTGGCGGGCGCGCTGCGCGCGGTGCAGCAGGGATCCTGCCGCGTGCTGGGACGGGAGCTGGCAGGGGCGCGGGAGGCGGATCGCGTCGCGTTGCGGCGGAACATCGGATTCATCTTCCAGAACCACAACCTGCTGGGCTTCCTGAGCGCGCGGCAGAACGTGGCCATGGCGCTGGAGCTGGATGGCGGCACCACGGATCGCGGGCGGCTGGAGCGCGCGGGGGAGATGCTGGCTTCGGTGGGGCTGGCGGAGCATGCGGAGAAGCGGCCGGGGCAGCTTTCGGGCGGGCAGCGACAGCGCGTGGCGGTGGCGCGGGCGCTGGTGGGTTCGCCCGGGCTGGTACTGGCGGATGAGCCGACCGCTGCGCTGGACAAGGCCAGCGGGCAGGAGGTGGTGCATCTGCTGCGCGACCTGGCGCGGTCCCGCGGTGCCGCGATCCTGCTGGTGACGCATGATCCGCGCATCCTGGACGTGGCGGACCGGATCGTGGCGATGGAGGATGGGCGCGTGGTGGCCGATGGGGCTGCGCGGGCGGTGGTGGGCTAGGCACGAGCGCGGCGGCGGTTGCAACGACTGTTGCAATCAGCGGCCTGCGTGGAGCAGGCGGTCAGGTGACGGATTGCGGCGGGGGCCAGACCGTTTCCTCCGTCCAGCCGAGCTCCGCGAACTCCCCGGCGCGCAGTGGTGCCTCTTTCGCGGAGAAGAATTCGTCGAGCTGGGGCGGGCGTACCGAGGTGCCGCTCAGCATCGCATGGGCCTGGCCGCGATGGTGGATCTGGTGCTGGAACAGATGCAGCAGCAAACGGTCCATCCGCTCCTGCTGGATACGCGTTGCGCGGTGCACGGAAACGATGCGTTCCAGGCCGGCGTCGTCCAACGCCGCCACGAGGGTGATCAGGCGGTGGTCGATCTCCGCCTGCGCTTCCTGGAGTGCGGCGACGGTGGCGCAGGGCTCCGGATCCGCCCAGGCCGCCGGGCCGAGCGTGCCTCCTTCCATCGCGTCCACGTAGAAGCGATCGATGACGAGGATGTGGTTGAGCGTGGCGCGCAGGCTCGGGAAGAAACCGGTGCGTGGCGCGTCGAACTCGCCGGGCTTTAGCCGGGTGCAGGCGGCCAGCAGGCGATGGTTCGCCCAGGCGTTG
This sequence comes from Muricoccus harenae, assembly GCF_009848505.1. GTDB lineage: Bacteria > Pseudomonadota > Alphaproteobacteria > Acetobacterales > Acetobacteraceae > Roseomonas > Roseomonas harenae. Next base: position 15,109 of record NZ_WWDL01000005.1, on the reverse strand, counting down.
TTGTAGGCCATGCCGCGATAGGGACGCAGAACATCCATCAGCATCATTGGAGGCGACGCGCGCCTCCGGCCTCCGTTGTCTGTGACGCAAGGTATCATGCGCGGGTGGTGATTGCGTCAGCGCGGGTCAAGCCTGCCTTCCTGTGGCCGCCGCGCTTCCCGATTTCGTTCGGGACTATGGAACTACCAGCGCGGCGCCGCTGGCGTAGAGGCGTTCGCGCAAACCGTGCATTGGGCGCAGGAGGACGATGCCCGGGGCCGGGCGTCGCATGAGCTCGGCCTGAGTTTCGGCGATGGCGGCGCTGGCGGCGTCATCGCTGCGGAAGATGGCGACGAGCGGCGGCTCGTTGAGGGGCGGTGGCAGCATACGACCTAAATTCGGGACGGTGTGTGAAGCATAGGTTAACGGGCCCGTCATGCTGCCGGCGTAAGGGTTTTGGTGGAGCGAAACGCGGGCCCGCTTGCCGCGTTCAGGGCCCCGGCGGGGAAAATAGATCCTTCACCGTCTTGTCACGGCGGGCCATCTTGAGTGCGCCGGTCCGCGACAACACTGTTGGCGAGACGGGCGATCCACTGTTCCGACCGGATGTTTCCGGCGGCACGGGATGGGCGCCTGGTCCTGGTTCCGGAGTTCGAGTTCATGCGCGCACCACTTCCTGGCCGCGACTATTTTCCGCCGCGCGTTCTTCTGCGTGGCATCACCCCGTCCACCATGGTGGATGGTGCGCGGGCGGGGAATCGCGAGGCGGCGCCGCGCGACGGCTTGCTGGCGCTGCGCCCCGGCCCGGCCTTGCTGCCCGCCGTGCCGCCGTCGCCGATGATGGGGGTGCGGCCCGCGGCGGCCTGAATGACGGAAGCCGAATCAGGGGAGCAGGAGACGCGGATCGAGCGCCGTCGCGAGCCAGAAGAGGGCCAGGTGCAGGTGCGGGCCGGTGACGCGGCCGGTGGCGCCGGATGCGCCGATGACCTGGCCGCGCGACACTGCCTCCCCCTCCCGCACGTCCAGCCGCGACATATGGGCGTAGAGGGTGGTCACGCCGTGGCCATGCTCGATCAGCAGGGTGTTTCCCGTGAAATAGAGATCGTCGGCGGGGGTGACGCGGCCTGAGGCCGCGGCGGCCAGCGGCGTGCCGGTGGGCACCGCGATGTCCAGCCCGAGATGGGGCGCGCGGGGCTGCCCGTTCAGGATGCGCTGGCTGCCATAGACGCCGCTGATGCGGCCGCGCGTAGGCCATTCGAAGCCCTCGGCGAAATGCGGCGTGGCGCTGTCCGTGCGGCGGGCCGCGTTCAGGCGTTCCTGTTCCGCGCGGATGCGGGCGAGGGCTTCGGCATCGGGCGTCACCATGCGGCCGGGGAGGCCTTCGAGACGCTGGATGTCCCATTCGCGCGGGGCGACCGCGAGGCGGCGTTCCTCGCGGCGGCCGTCCGGGGTGGTGACGGCGAGGCTGGCCTGTGGTCCGGCGTCCCGCCCGAGGCCGAAGGCGAAGATGCCCTGGAGGGAGACGCGAAGGTTGCGGCCTTCATAGGCGATGCGGCTGCCGGGATCCGCGCGGCCGGTGACGAGCGCGCCCTGCGTCACGCGATCCGGGAGGATGAGGGCCGCAGCCGGCCGGGCAAGCAGCAGAGCGGGCAGGGCAAGGACAGCGCGGCGAGTTGCCATGGGTGCTCCAGTAAACCGACGAAAATAGAAGGGGGTCCGGGGGGATACCTCCCCCGGCCTGTCCCCTTAAAGCAGCGTCTCCTGCTCCGCCGCCGCCTTTCCGCGCTTCTTCGCGCGCTCATCCGCCACGTTCACGCTGCCATCCGCGAATTGCAGCGTCAGCCGCTGCCCCGGGGCGACGCTGGCTGCCGCCGTGACGGGGAGGCCGCTGCTGTCGCGCACCAGGGCGAAGCCGCGTTCCAGGAGGGCCTGGTAGGAGGCGCCTTCGAGGCGGGCGGAGAGGCCGCGCAGCGCCGTGCGGCATTCGCGCATGCGGGAGCGGAGGAACGGCGTGGGATCGGGCTGCAAGGCGAGGGTGCGGGACTTGCGGGCTAGGGCGGCCTGGGTTGCGCCGGTGATGCGGAGGCCGAGGAGGTCCAGGACCGCACGCCGCTGCGCGATGGCTTCCTGTGGGCGAGGAAGGCGGGAGGCGGCGGATTCGAGGGTGCGGCGCTTGGCCGCGATCAGCGCGCGCGGGGCGAGCTGCAGGCGGTGGCCGCGATCCTCCAGTCGGTTGCGGCCGGCGGCGATGAGGGCGGGAAGGTCGGGCAGGCCGGAGGAGGCGCGGGAGAGGCGCAGATGGCCGCGCTCGAGCACGGAATGGCCCGCGCGGGCGAGGCGGGTGGCGCGTTGCTGCAGGGCGGCCAGGAGTTCCTCGCGGGAAGGGACGGCGAGTTCGGCCGCGGCGGTGGGGGTGGGGGCGCGGCGGTCGGAGGCGAAGTCGATCAGCGTCGTGTCGGTTTCGTGGCCGACGGCGGAGATGAGCGGGATGGGGGAGGCGGCGGCGGCGCGGACGACGATTTCCTCGTTGAAGGCCATCAGGTCCTCAAGGCTGCCGCCGCCGCGCGCGACGATGATGACATCGGGTCGCGGGATGCGCCCGAGGGGGGAGAGGCCGCCCATGATGGCGATGGCGGCGGCGACCTGCTCGGCGGCGCCGTTGCCCTGCACGGCCACGGGGATCAGCAGCACGCGGCGGGGGAAGCGGCGGGCGAGAGTGGTGCGGATGTCGTGCAGCACCGCGCCCTTCTCGCTGGTGATGACGCCGATCACCTCGGGCAGGAAGGGCAGGGGGCGCTTGCGGGCTTCGTCGAACAGGCCTTCGGCGCCGAGGCGCAGGCGGAGCTTCTCGATACGGGCGAGAAGCGCGCCTTCGCCGGCATATTCCAGGCGCTCGATCTGCAGGGCGTAGTCGGAGCGCTTGTCGGAAGCGGTGATCTTGCCTGTCGCGATCACCTCCACCCCGTTTTCCGGTTTCACGGTGAGTTTCGAGAGGGCGCCGCGCCAGATAATGGCACGGATCGTGCCGCTTTCGTCCTTCATCGAGAGGTAGGAGTGGCCGGAGGGATAGGTCTTGAACTCGCAGATCTCGCCGCGCACGCGGATGCGGCCGAAGGCGCTCTCCAGCGTGCGCTTCACCGCGCCGGAGATTTCCGAGACGCTGTATTCGGGGATGTTGCTGGGCGTGCCGTCCATCGGGGGATTATGGCGGTTCGCGGGCGCCGGCGCCACGCGCCGGCCAGAAACTTCCGGCCGCCCCGGCCTTTCCGTTACTTCAACAGCAGGAGGCTACCAGCCCGCATGTCCGTGGACGCCACCGAAATCCCGATGGAGGAGCAGCTTGCGCGGCTGCGCCGCTATGCGGAGATCCTCAGCGATTTCGGGCGCATGGCGGCCGAGAGCAGCGAGGCGGACCGGGTGGCGCAGCTGGCCTGCGTGCAGGCCGCGCGGGGCATTGGCGTGCGGCACAGCAAGGTGCTGCGCTACCGGCCAGAGGCGGCGGACCTGCTGATCATTGCGGGGGTGGGGTGGAAGCCGGGGGTGGTGGGGCATGTGAGCCTGGGCACCGACCTGGCCTCACCGCCAGGCCAGGCGCTGCGCACGCGGCTGCCGAACGTGATCGGGGACGTCTCGCGCAATCCGGAGTTCCGCTACTCGGCGCTGCTTCGGGAGCACGGCATCATCTCGGTGCTGAACGTGCCCGTGGCGGTTGATGGCGATGTGTGGGGCGTGCTGGAGGTGGACAGCGAAATCCCGCGCTATTTCGGGCCCGACGACACGCAGTTCCTCCAGGCCCTGGGGAACACGCTGGGGCTGGCGCTGCGCGGGCGGATCGGGATCAAGGAGGTGGTGGACGCGGCCGCCGACACCGCCCGGCTGCTGGCGCAGGAACGGATGCTGCGGGTTGAGCTGCAGCATCGCAGCAAGAACGACCTGCAGCTGATCATGGCGCTGCTGGTGATGCAGCGGCGCCGGCTGCCGGATGCGGAGGCGCGGCGGATCTTCGGCCATGTGCTTGAGCGTGTGGGAGCGATCGGCGTGGCGCATGACCAGCTGAACCTGGACAGCGGCACGGGGCAGATCGAGATCGCCGATTACCTGCAGGCGCTATGCGGCAATCTCTCGCAACGGCGGGAGGGGGTTTTGATCGAGACGTCACTGGAGCCGGTGGAAATGCCGCATGCCCGGGCGGTGCCGCTGGGGCTGATCGTGAACGAGCTGGTGACCAATGCGCTGAAGCACGCCTTTCCGGAGGGGCGGAGCGGGACGATCCGGGTGGAGTTCGCCACCCTGTCGGGCGGCGAGGCGCAGCTCTGCGTGCGCGACGACGGGGCGGGCATGGGGCCGCCGCGCGCGGGCAGTTCGGGCACGGAGTTGGTGCGGGGGCTGGTGAAGCAGATCGGCGGGCGCATGGTGCAGGCGGAGCAGGCGCAGGGGACGGGGTTCTGCGTGCTTTTTCCGCTCGTGACCTGAGGCGGGCTTCGCGGGCTGCTGGCCAGGCGCCCTAAGGCGCAGACGCGGGGCGGCTTACGCGGCATAAGGCGGCGCGCCGGTGCAGCAGCCGGCGGTGCAGGAGATTGGGGTGCGCATGAAGGTTCTTCTGGTCGGCGGCGGTGGCCGCGAGCATGCGCTGGCATGGAAGATCGTGCAGAGTCCGCTGCTGACGCAGCTGTGGTGCGCTCCGGGCAATCCGGGGATCGCGGAATTCGCCGGCTGCGTGGCGATCGGGGCGGAGGACATCCCGGGGCTGGTGGGCTTTGCGCGGGAGAATGGCGTGGAGCTGGTGGTGGCAGGCCCGGAGGCGCCGCTGACGCTGGGGCTGGCCGATGCCTGCGCCGAGGCGGGGATTCCCTGTTTCGGGCCAAGCGCGGCGGCGGCCATGCTGGAAGGGTCTAAGGCCTTCACCAAGGAGGTGCTGGATGCCGCGGGGGCACCGACCGCGGCGTGGCGGCGCTTCGACGATCCGGTGGCGGCGCGCGACTATGTGCGGGTGCGGGGCGCGCCGATCGTGGTCAAGGCGGATGGGCTGGCGGCCGGGAAGGGCGTGGTGGTCGCGGCCACGCTGGAGGAGGCCGAGGCGGCCATCGCCGACATCATGGAGAGTCGCGTGCATGGCGCGGCTGGCGCCAGCGTGGTGATCGAGGAATGCATGATGGGGGAGGAGGCCTCCTTCTTCGCCCTGTGCGACGGGGTGCGGGCGGTGCCGATGGCGGCGGCGCAGGACCATAAGCGCGTGGGGGATGGCGATACCGGGCCGAACACCGGCGGCATGGGCGCCTATTCGCCGCCGCCCGCCTTCACCGACGCGATGCGGGACGAGGTGATGACGCGGGTGGTGGAGCCGGTGCTGGCGGAGATGGCGCGGCGGGGCTCGCCCTTCCGGGGCGTGCTGTTCGTCGGGCTGATGCTGACGGCGACGGGGCCGCGGGTGATCGAGTTCAACGTGCGTTTCGGCGATCCGGAGTGCCAGGCGCTGATGATGCGCCTGAAGAGCGACCTGCTGCCGGCGCTGCTGGCCTCCGCGCGCGGCGATCTTTCGGGGGTGGAGCTGGAATGGTCGGCGGATCCCTCGCTCGTCGTGGTGGTGGCGGCGCGGGGCTATCCGGGGGCGGTGACCAAGGGCGAGCCGATCGGCGGGCTGGAAAAGGCGGCGGCCATCCCCGGCGTGCGGGTGTTCCATGCGGGCACGGCGCAGGGCGCGGATGGGGCCGTGGTGGCCTCGGGCGGACGGGTGCTCGGGATCGGTGCGACGGCGCCGGACCTGCGGACGGCGCGGGAGGCGGCCTATGCCGCGGTGGATGCGCTGGACTGGCCCGGCGGGTTTTGCCGGCGCGACATCGCGCACCGGGCGCTCTGAAGCCGGTGTCCTGAACTGATGGAGGGGACCGCTTCCATCCGATGCGGCGACGACCTGCGGGGCCGGGTGCCGGGAGCGTATTTCTGCCTGGCCGACCCCGTCTGCCAGGGCCCGGTGGAGGGGAAGTTCCTTTCCGAATACGTCTCCCGCCGCGCGGTCTTCGTAGCCGGGCATTACGGGCATGGGGTGGCGGCGGTGCGGGCGCGGCTGGCGGCGGAGTATGCGGCCCTGCGGGAACTGGCCGGGCATGAGCGCATCCTGCTGTGGTTCGAGCATGACCTGTGGGACCAGGCGGTGCTGATCCGGCTGCTGTCCCTGCTGGCGGACATGCCCGTGCTGGCGGGGCGGCTGCACCTGATGCCGGCGGATGGCCTCCGGACCTTCCCCGAGCTGCCGCAGGGGGAACTGGAGGCGCTGGTACCGGAGCCGCTGCCCTGGTCCGGGGTGGAGGCCGGGGCGGAGGTGTGGCGGGCCTTCTCCGCACCGGACCCGACGGCGCTGGACCGGCTTTCCCGCCGGGCCCTGCCCTTTCCGCATCTGGCGCGGGCGATGCGGCGGCACCTGCAGGACCTGCCCTGGGTGACGGATGGGCTGGGGCTGACGGAGCGGCGGCTGATGGAAGGCGTCGCGGGCGGGGCGGGGGATGAGAGCGCGCTGTTCCGGCACCTGCGGGCCTCCGATCCGGTGTTCCACGTGACCGACCTGATCGTGCAGGACCTGCTGAAGCGGCTTTCGACCGGGACGCGGCGGCTGGTTTCGCGGGATGCGCCGCATGGGCTGACGCCACGCGGGGCGGCGATCCTGGCGGGGGAGGAGCGCTATGTGCCGGGGCCGCGCTTCCAGGCGGGGGTGGTGGTCGGGCCGGGCGGCGGGTGGTGGTGGAACCCGCGGGCGGCGGGGGTGACGGATGTGCCGCCGGGGCGGGGACGGGCTGGGTTGTTTGGGTGAGGGGGGCGCCGGAGGCTCTGCCTCCGGACCTCCGCCGGGGGGCCGGCGGGCCCCCCGGACCCCGCGATCAGTTTTTGGGTAGGCGCCGCAGGCGAATTTTTTAAGCCGCGCGGTCTGACCTGTCAGTCGCCTGAGGTCACCGACCTCAGGCGCATCTGCAAACAGATCGCGGGGTCCGGGGGGCGCGTTCGCCCCACGGTGGGGGTGCAGGGGGCAAGGCCCCCTGCTTCACGCCGTGCTGACAGCGCCCAAGGCTTGACCCTTGGCCATCCCGAACCGACTTTCCGTGCCAAGCCCCTTGCAGGGACCCCCCTTCGGGAATTGGGATAAGATGAGCGAGAACACCAAGGCTGTCAGCGACGACAGCTTCAAGACCGACGTGCTGGAGGCCTCCGGCCCCGTGCTCGTGGATTTCTGGGCCGAGTGGTGCGGCCCCTGCCGCATGGTTGGCCCGATCCTGGACGAGATCGGCCGCGACTATGCGGGCAAGCTGACCGTGGCCAAGGTCAATATCGACGAGAACCCGATGACGCCGAACGAGTACGCGGTGCGCGGCATTCCGACGATGATCCTGTTCAAGGACGGCAAGCCCGTGGAGACGAAGGTGGGCGCCATGCCGCGCGGCCAGCTTCGCGACTGGGTGGACCAGGCGATCGGCGCCAAGGCCTGATCCGCTTGCGGGCCGCGCGCTTCCTCGCGCCATTGCTGGGATTGGGGCTGGCTGCCTGTTCGGCCGGCCCTGTCTCGGCGCAGGAGGTGGTGCGCAGCGAGCAGGCCAGCTTCCGGGTGCGGGATTTCTCGACGGGGCTGGAGCATCCCTGGGGTGCCGCCTTCCTGCCGGATGGGCGGCTGCTGGTGACAGAGCGGCCGGGGCGGCTGCGGGTTATCGGGCAGGACGGGCGCGTTTCGGCGCCGGTGCAGGGCGTGCCCGATGTGGTGGCGCAGGGGCAGGGCGGGCTGCTGGATGTGGCCCTGGCGCCGGATTTCGCGCAGACGCGGCAGCTTTACCTGTGCTTTGCCGGAGCGGCGCAGGGCGGGGTGCTGACGCGGCTGGTGAGCGCGCGCCTCTCGGCCGACATGGCGCGGCTGGAGGGGGTGGCGACGCTGCTGGATGCGACGCCCGCGCAGTCCTCCGGACGGAACCATTACGGCTGCCGGATCGTCTTCGGGCGGGACGGGAAGCTCTACCTGTCCACTGGCGACCGGTATTCCGACAAGTCGCGGGCGCAAAGGCTGGGGGATCTGGCCGGGAAGGTGCTGCGGCTGGAGCGGGACGGGCGGCCGGCGGAGGGGAACCCCTTCATCGGGCGCGAGGGCGCGCGGGCGGAGATCTTCTCCTACGGGCATCGGAACCCGCAGGGGCTGGCGGTGAATCCGGCCACCGGCTCGATGATCGAGATCGAGTTCGGGGCGCGGGGCGGGGATGAGGTGAACCGGCTGCGCGCTGGCGCGAATTACGGCTGGCCGCTCGTGTCCTACGGAACGGATTACAATGGCAGCTCGATCGGGACGGGAAAGGCGAGCGCGCCCGGGATCGAGGAGCCGTTGCGGCACTGGACGCCGGCGGTGAGCCCTTCGGGCGGCAATTTCTATGTGGGCGATGCCTTTCCGGCCTGGCGGGGAAACCTGTTCCTGGCGGCGCTGAGCCCGCCGGGACTGGTGCGGCTTTCCATGGATGGGGACCGGGTGGTGGGCGAGGAGCGGCTGTTGTGGAACCGGACGCGGTTCCGGCAGGTGCTGCCTGGGCCCGATGGGTTCCTCTATATCCTGACCGATGAGGCGCGTGGGCGCGTGCTGCGGCTGGAGCCGGCTTCGTGAGCAGCCAGGGTGTTGAGGCGGCGGGGCTGTTCGGCTTATCCGCGCCCCTGCCGATGGGCGGCTCCGCGCCGCTGGCGGATTACCGCGGCCAGGTGCTGCTGATCGTGAACACCGCCAGCCAGTGCGGCTTCACGCCGCAATATGCGGGGCTGGAGGAATTGCAGCGGCGCTACGGACCGCGCGGCTTCTCGGTGCTGGCCTTTCCCTGCAACCAGTTCGGCAAGCAGGAACCCGGGGACGCGGCGGAGATCGCCAGCTTCTGCACCACCAAATACGACGTGACCTTTCCGGTCTTCGCGAAGGTGGAGGTGAATGGGGCGGGGGCGGATCCGGTGTTCCGCTTCCTCAAGCAGGAGGCGCCCGGGGCGCTCGGCACGCAGGCGGTGAAGTGGAACTTCACCAAGTTCCTGGTGGACCGCGCCGGGCGGGTGGTGGCGCGCTATGCGCCCGCCACCGCGCCCGCGAAGCTGGCGGGCGAGATCGAGCGGCTGCTGGACGCCTGATACTGGCGGCTGCTTGCAGCCGGGGCGCCTCAGGCGGCCTTGGCGCCGCCGGGGCGGGGAACGCTGATCACGAAGAGGCGGTGGTTGGCGATGTCGATGTTGCGGCGCGCCTTCTCGTTCCAGACGCGGTCGGCAGTCTTGACGTCGTGATAGGGGCCGTAGCTTTCCTCGGTGCCGGGCTCGAGAGTGGTGAAGCTCGCGTCGGTGAAGACGCCGCCCCAGATGAAGTGGAGCTGCGGGTAGGTGTTGTCTGGCATGGACCCCTGCTTGGCGTTGGTGCAGTGCGGCACATAAGCCCGCGAGGGTGATTTCCCAAGCACGGGCAGGTTACGAATGCGGCGGGGTGGCTGCCCGGAAGCGGGTCCTTCCGTTGTTCCAGGGGCATGTTGTTCTGCTTTTGTGCTTGTCGGTCCGGAGGAGCGGGGCTATATCCCGGGGCCAGCCGGAAGGTGCCCGATGGAGCTGCGCGAGAAGCTCGAAATCCTCGCGGATGCCGCGAAATACGATGCGTCCTGTGCGTCCTCCGGCACTGAGAAGCGGGATAGCCGCGATGGCGGGCTGGGCAGCACGGAGGGCATGGGGATTTGCCATGCCTATGCGCCAGATGGGCGCTGCATCTCGCTGCTGAAGGTGCTGCTGACGAATGCCTGCGTGTTCGACTGCGCCTATTGCATCAACCGCGCTTCCTCGAACGTGCGGCGGGCGCGGTTCTCGGTGCGGGAGATCGTGGAGCTGACGCTCGACTTCTACCGGCGGAACTACATCGAGGGGCTGTTCCTTTCCTCCGGCATCATCCGTTCGCCGGATTATACGATGGAGCAGATCGTGCGCGTGGCGCGGGAGCTGCGCGAGACGCATGGCTTCAAGGGCTACATTCATCTCAAGACCATTCCCGACGCGGCGCCGGAGTTGCTGGCGGAGGCGGGGCGGCATGCGGACCGGCTGTCGATCAATGTGGAGTTGCCGCAGGCGGAGAGCCTGAAGGCGCTGGCGCCGGAGAAGGATGTGGGCGCCATTCGCCTGGCGATGGCGGGGCTGCGCACGCGCATCGACGCGGCGAAGGAAGCGCGGAACGAGGCGGCGGTGGTGAAGGTGGCGATGGGCGGCGGGCGCCGTGCCACCGCGCCGCGTTTTGCGCCTGCGGGGCAGTCCACGCAGATGATCGTGGGGGCGGATGCGTCCACGGATGCGGTGATCCTGGATACGAGCGCGAACCTGTACGGGTCGTATCGGCTGAAGCGCGTTTATTTCTCGGCCTATTCGCCGATTCCGGATGCGTCCTCGCTGCTGCCGCCCGCCGCACCGCCGCTGGTGCGGGAGCACCGGCTGTATCAGGCGGATTGGCTGCTGCGCTTCTATGGCTTCACCGCGCCGGAGGTGATGGCGGGCGGGGAGGGCGGGATGCTGGACCTGGAGGTGGATCCGAAGCTCGCCTGGGCGCTGAAGCATCGCGCGGTGTTCCCGGTGGATGTGAACCACGCGGATCGGGAGATGCTGCTGCGCGTGCCGGGGCTGGGCGCGAAGACGGTGGAGAAGATCGTGGCCGCGCGGCGCGTGCGGGCCTTCCGGATGCAAGACCTGGCGCGGCTGCGGGTGAATCTGCGGAAGGTGGGGCCGTTCATCACGGCGGTGGATCACCGCCCGCGCGGGGGGCTGCTCGATCGCGCGGACCTGCGTGCCTTGCTGCTGCCGAAGGATGGGCTGGCGGAGCGGAATTCCATTCTGTCCGCCGGCATTCTGGCGCGGCCGGTACAGCTGCCGCTTTTCGGCGTGGCGCCGCATCAGGCCGTCCTGGCAGCCTGATGCAGCGCGGGCCTGTGGATCAGGGATTCCGGCACGGCGGGCATGGGTCTTTTGGCCCATGCCCGCCGCTTGCGTCAGCGGCGGTAGCGCCGCGCGTCGCGCCGGCCCTGCATATAGGCGCGTTCTTGCGCCTGCTCGGACTGGTCGTAGAGGTAGCCGGCGCCCGCGCCGACGCCGCCGCCGAGCAGTGCGCCCCAGCCGGCATTGCCGCTGAAGGAGCCGACGAGGCCGCCAAGGGCCGCGCCGCCCAATGCCCCGGTGCCGACGGTGCGCTGGGTGCGGTCCATCCCGGCGCAGGCGCTGAGGGAGAGGGCGGCGAGCAGGGGAAGGGCCAGGCGGGAGGCGCGCAGGGTCATGGTCTTCCTCATCTCAACGGGCGCTGCGGGAACCGCGCGCGGCGGGCTGGGCCGCCCCGGCGGAGCAGGGATAGGTGGCCTGGGCCCAGCGCAGCAATCCGTCGGTCGCCGGCTCGCTGCCATATTGCGGGTTCTGCTTCGCCCAGTTCGCGAAGGCGATTGCCGATTCCGCGACCGAGGGGGTCGGGTTCGGCAGGCAGTATAGCGGCGGGCGCCGGCCGCCCGCGGGATGCAGCATGGTGTGGTAGTGGCCGAAGGCTGTCACATAGCCCTGGCAATAGGCGATGGCCTCCAGGCGCTGCACGCCCGTGGTGCTGGGCAGGCAGATCGCGGCCAGGTCCGCGGTGGTGGAGACGGAGGTCGGCGCCGAAGGTGACTGGGCGCGCGCGGTGGACGGCGCGGCGAGAAGCGCCGCGACGGGCAGGGCCGCCAGGGCGGCGATCCGGTGGATGGTCCGCATGGGTCTTCTGATGTCTCCCCTCACGGTTCCGGCGGCGGACAGGAGCTGCCCACCGCCAGAATTCGTGGATGCGTTGACGGGCCGCGAACGGACCCGGGGCGATTTCGGCCCCAGGCGGGGGGTACCACAACCCGTGATGGCACACAGGAGCGATCAACAATCGGCGTGCCGGGACGGGCCGGTGGCGTCGCGGCACGCCATGGAAGGCACGGGATGACCGGTTTTTGCGTGACGCTCCGGGCACCGGACGACTTCGAGGGCTGGCGCGATGCCGCGCGCGCGCTGGTCATGGCCGGGGTGCCGCCGGAGGCGGTGACGTGGCGGGTGGAGGGCGATCCTGTGCCGTTGTTCGGTGGCGGACCGCCGCCCGCGCCGCCGGCCGGTGCCGAGGCGCCGCGTGCGCCGCGCGACTTTCCCGATCTGGCGCGGCTGGTGTCGCGGCATCGCGATCCGGAGCGGTTCGCCTTGCTGCATGCGCTGCTGCATCGGCTGCAGGGCGAGCGCGGCCTGCTGGAGGATGCCGCCGATCCGGTGGTGGCGCGGGCGCAGGCGATGGCGCGCGCGGTGCGGCGGGACGCGCATAAGATGCACGCCTTCCTGCGCTTCCGCGAAGTGCGGGTGGAGGAGGGGGTGCTGTCCGCGCCGCTGCCCGGGCCGGCACCGGAGGCCGTGCCGCGCGATCCGGCGCCCGTGCGGGAGGCGCGCGGCTTCGCGCTGGCGCTCCGCGACATAGGGCGCCTCGATGATGATGACGTCGTGCCGGAGGCCGCGCCGGCACCGCCGGCCGTGCAGCCGGATGGACGTTTCGTCGCGTGGTACGAGCCCGAGCATCACATCCTGCGCGCGGAGGCCGGGTTCTTCCTGCGGCGCTTTGCGAGCCTGCGCTGGTCGATCCTGACGCCGGAGGGTTCGGCGCACTGGGATGGGGCGACGTTGCTCTTCGGCCCTGGTGCGCGGCGCACCGATGCGCCGGCGGAGGATGCGGCGGAGGTGCTGTGGCGGGCCTATTTCGCCTCGATCTTCAATCCTGCGCGGTTGAAGCCCGATGCGATGCGGGCCGAGATGCCGAAGAAGTACTGGCGCAATCTGCCCGAGGCGCAGGACATCCCGCGGCTGATGGCGGAGGCGCCGAAGCGTGTGGCGGAGATGGTGGCGCGCGGCGCGACGCCGGCCGCGGAGCGCCGGCAGCGCGGCGTGCACCTGCCGGCGCATCTGAAGACGCATCTGGGTGGGGGCGCAGGCGTTGAATCCGCCATGCCGGCCGATCTGCTGAACGACAGTGCTGATTTCACCAAGGGCCAGGCCGCGCTGCGGCGCGACCTGCTGGCGCGCAACGACCTGCCGCCCTGGGTGGCCAATGCCACGCAGCCCGTGATGGGCGAGGGGCCGCAGAACCCTTTGCTCATGTTCATCGGCGAGCAGCCGGGCGACGAGGAGGATATCCAGGGCCGGCCTTTCGTGGGCCCCGCCGGGCGGCTGTGGAACAAGGCGCTGGAGGAGGCAGGGGTTCCGCGTGACGAGGCCTATGTCACTAATGCGGTGAAGCACTTCAAGTTCACGCCCACCGGCAAGCGGCGGCTGCACCAGTCGCCGGATGCGGGGGATATCGCCTTCTACCGGCCCTTCCTGCAGCGTGAGATCGGGCTGGTGCAGCCGCGGCTGGTCGTGACGCTGGGGGCGACGGCGCTGCGGGCTGTCTCGGGCCGCGCCATGCCGGTGACGAAGCTGCGCGGGTCCCTGCTGCGCGACCCCGAGGGGCGGCCATTCTATCCGACCGTGCATCCCTCCTACCTGCTGCGGCTGCCCAGTGCGGAGGCGAAGGCGCGGGAATATGATCGCTTCGTCGAGGACCTGGGGCAGGCGGCGGCGACGGCGCGGAAGCTGGCGGCCTGAGTGACCACCGGAGGCTCTGCCTCCGGACCTCCGCCGGGGTGGCAGCGGCCACCCCGGACCCGGCGTTCAGTTTTTTAGGGGAAGGGCGCCGGCTGTGGCGCCGCAGGCAGATCCCTTGGCGGCGCGGGCTGATAGTCGGTCGCCTGAGGTCTTGGACCTCAGGCGCACAAAATAGATCGCGGGGTCCGGGGGGCCCGCCGCCCCCCAGCGGAGGGTCCGGGAGGCGGCGCCTCCCGGGGGCGAAGGTATTGCTAGCGGTAGAGGTAATCCGCCGGAAGGCCGAGGCGCAGGCTGGCCTGCACCGCCGGGCTCGCGCGCAGCATGATCCGGTCCGAGACGCGGCCGAGCATCCGCACCAGCGGCTTCTCCCAGGTGTGAAGGCCGTGGGAGGCGGTGAGGCCGAGGCGTTCCCGCACCCAGGCCGGCGTCATTTCCACCGCGGCGCGCAGCAGGAGGCGCTGCACCGGGCGCAGCGGGGCCGGGAAGGCGGGGGCGTGGCGCATGATCTCCAGGAATTCGAAGACGATGGGGGAGGGTTCCAGCCGGTCCCGCATGGAATCCAGCATGGCCTCCCATTCGGTGACGGAGCCTGGCGCCGAGAGGGCGCCGTAGAGGCGGGCGGCGGGTGCGCCCTCGGCATAGAAGCGGTCGAACTCCGCCGGTGAGAGGGGGCGGACATAGCGGTTGTAGGCCTCGCCGAAGCCGAAGCCGGCGGTGGCCTGCACCCAGCTCAGCAGCTCCACGTCATTGGCGTGGTAGGCGGCGCCGGAGGGCGTGTCGCCCGCCACCTTGTCGTGCATCCGCACCACGCCGGCGATCATCCGCTCCGCCACGCTGCGGGCGCCGTAGACGGTGACCATGGCGGCCAGGCCGGTGCGGCGGAGGCGGCGCACCGGTTCGGTGCGGAAGGAGGAATGCTCCCAGACGCCGCTGCGTACGCGCGGCTCGGCAAACTCCAGGATCACGGCCGCGACGCCGCCGACGAACAGCGCCACGGGGTTGCGGAAGACGCGCCAGGAGACGGACTCCGCGGGGATGAGGGCGGGTTCGCCCTGGGGCTGGGTGAAGTCGACGGCGGGGGTGTCGGGGGATTCAAGCAGGCTGCGTACGGCGGCGTCGATGCGGCGGCTGAGGGAGGTGGGCAGCGCAAGGGCGGGCATGGGGAGGGGAACATGGGGCGGGGGGCGCGGTTGCCCCAGGGGCATTGGCCTTGGCCTCAGCCGCCCGGCTTCGTTGCGCCCCATCGTCCACAGGTCTCGGACATCGAAATGAATCGCGGGAGGGCCGGAGGAGGACTAGACCAGATGTCCGTCTGAGGCGGGAGTGGCCCGCCTCGAACTGTGCAGGAATGACGAGGGTTGCGCTGGGTGTGTCGGCGCCTTGCCTCAGCACAGGAGACGGGCCGTGGGAGAGACTATCACTTTTGTCGGGCTGGACGTGCACAAGGCGACGATCGCCGTCTGTGTGGCGGAGGCTGGCCGGGACGGCGAGG
>NZ_WWDL01000049.1 GCF_009848505.1 Muricoccus harenae | reverse complement strand
AAGCTACGACGCCATTGTCGACGCATGCTGTCACGCCTGGTCCACGCTGATGAGCACGCCCGAGCAGATCGCCTCCATTACGCGCCGCCCCTGGGCGCAGGTCAAAACCTGAGGCGGTTGGTATTAGTCGCTTGAGGCCATGGACCTCGGACGCACCAACAGGTCGCGGGGTCCAGGGGCAAAGCCCCTGGGGCAACCCCGTTCACGCAATCATGCCGGCCAGGGCCTCGGCGCGGGACGGCACTTCGGCCACCGGCGCGTCGATCCCCGCGGTCCAGGCAGGGCCGCCGCGGGGGCGCGGCGCGAAATGCGCCCGCAGCGCCCGCGACCCCTCGATCCGCTCGACATCGAACATCCGCCAACCCTCACCGGGATCATCCGGGCCCCGCGCCAACCCGGCGGTCTGCCAGGTCAGCAGCCCGATCCGTCCCGTGCCCATCCGCCCGATCGCATGCGGATGCACGACGCGCCACGCACCGCCATACAGCAGCTCGAGCGCACGCCGTTCCCGCACCGCCTGCGAGAGGCGGGCGACACGGCGGCGAAGGTTCCGGGATAGGGGCGGGGACGCATCGGCGCGGAGCCCCGCAAGGGTCTGGCGCATAGACCCCATATGGGAGTTACATCTCTGATTTTAAAGCCAGATCACCGATCCAGCGCGGCGTACCAACCGGCATATTCCGTGTCCTTGGCCTTCTTCCGGTTGAGGTCCGGCGCACCATCCTCCCACCAGACCGGCCCGCGTTCCCCAAGCCCCCGCTTCGCCTGGTCCACGGCCATCCGCGCCGCTTTCAGCGCCTCCTGGTCCTCGGCCCGCATGGCCGCGCCCACGGCGCGCCGCGCCGCCATCAGCTCCTGCGTCAGCGCCTCGCGCCGCTCCGGCGCCAGGGCGGGATTGGCCATGCGCCACAGCCTCCCGCGCACCACGAAATACCGCCCGTCGGGCGTCACCGGATATTTCAAGTCAGCCCTTTCGGCTCAGGAGGAACAGCGCCTGTTCCCCGAACAAATTTGCCAGCCGGAGGCTGCGCCGCCACGGCGCCTGCAACCCGTGCTCGTCCACCGCCAGCCAGCCATCCACCGCGTAGCCGTCCTGCTCGCACAGCGCCACGAAGTCGAGGATGGTGCAGGGATGGATGTTCGGCGTCTCGTACCAGGGCCGGTTCCAGGTATCCGTATCCGGCATCCGCCCCGTGGAGAGTAGCCGCCAGCGCATCTGCCAGTGCCCGAAATTCGGGAAGGACACGATCGCATGCGTGCCGATGCGCAGCATCTGCCGCAGCACCTCCCGCGGCTTCTCCACCGCCTGCAAGGTGCGAGACAGCACCACATAGTCGAAGGCGCCGTCCGGGTAATGCGCCAAGTCCGCATCCGCATCGCCATGGATCACGGCCAGCCCCGCCGCCACGGCGCGCGTCGCCTCCGCCATGTCGATCTCGATGCCCCGCGCATCCGCGCCCTTCTCGCGCGTCAGATGCTCAATCAGTTCCCCGTCGCCGCAGCCGATGTCCAGCACCTTCGCCCCGGCCGGAATCATCTCCGCGATCAGCCGCAGATCCAGCCGCATGTTCTTCGCGACGTAGCGAATGGGCTCCTTCGGACGCATCCCCATGTTCACGCCCCCACCGCATCCGCAGCACCGCGCAGGAACCCGCCCAGCGCCGCGTGGAACTCCGGCTCGTCGAGCAGGAAGGCGTCATGCCCCTTGTCGGATGCCACCTCGATAAAGGAGGTCCGCGCCGCCGCCCGGTTCAGCGCCCGCGTCAGCGCCCGGCTCTCCGCCGTCGGGAACAGCCAGTCGGAGGAGAAGGAGGCCAGAAAGAACCGCGTCGGCGTGCCCTTGAAGGCCAGGGACAGGTCGCCCCCGCAATCCGCCGCCAGGTCGAAGTAATCCATCGCCCGCGTGATGGTCAGGTAGGAATTCGCGTCGAAGCGCTTGATGAAGGTGCTGCCCTGGTGCCGCAGGTAGCTCTCCACCGCGAAGACATCCTCGAGGAAGGTCACCGCCTTCGCGCCCTGCAGCCGGCGGCCGAACTTCCGCGTCAGCGCGCTCTCCGACAGATAGGTGATGTGCGCCACCATCCGCGCGACCGACAGCCCCTGCGCGGGAACCCGCCCCTCCCGCCAATAGGCGCCGCCGCAGAATTCCGGATCGGCATGAATGGCGGCCCGCCCCACCTCGTGGAAGGCGATATTCTGCGCCGAATGATGCGCCGCCGTCGCGATCGGCGCACAGGCAAACACGCTCTCCGGATAGGTCGCCGCCCATTGGAGCGCCTGCATCCCGCCCATCGACCCGCCGACCACCGCCAGCAGCCGCTCGATACCCAGATGCTCCACCAGCCGCTTCTGCGCCCGCACCATGTCGCGGATGGTCACGCTGGGAAAATCGATCCCCCATGGCCGCCCCAGCCCGCGCCCCTCGGCATCCGTCATCTCCTCGCGCGGGCCGGAGCTGCCCATGCAGCCGCCCAGCACATTCGCGCAGATGACGAAGAACCGGTCCGTGTCGATCGGCAGCCCCGGCCCCACCAGCTTTTCCCACCAGCCGCCCCGCCCGGTCACCGGATGAGTCTCGGCCACATACTGGTCGCCGGTCAGGGCATGGCACACCAGCACGGCATTGCTCCGCGCCGCGTCCAGCGTCCCGTAAGTCCGGTAGGCCACCGCCATCGGCGCCAGCCGCACCCCGGAATCCAGCATCAGGCCGTCCGGAAAGACGACCCGCTGGTGCTCCACGTCCGGCAGGGAGACGGCCTCGCTCATAGCCGGCAGGATTAGGAGCCCCGGGGCAGGGGGACAAGGCACGCCGTTGCAGCCCTGGTCCCCGCCCGGAACGGTGTCTCCCCCGAAGGCGGACGCACGGGGAAGCCCGGCTTCCCGGCGGATGCGCCCCGGAAGGCCGCGCCTTCGCGTACCGACCGACGCAACGCTATGCCTTGGCGCCCCGCCATCGGGGCGCTAGACCCGACGGGCCCCATGTCAGACCCCGCCCTCACCGACCCCTCCGTCGTTCAGCCGGCCGCGCTCGCCGCCGCCCGTGCCGAATTCGACTCCATCGACGATGCGGTCCATGACCTGCTGATGCGCCGGGCCGCGCTCTCCGCCCAGCTGACGGCGAATGGCATGAAGGCCAACGGCGCCAGCTTCCGCCCGGGGCGGGAGGCGATGATCCTCCGCCGCCTCTTCGCCCGGCACCACGGCCCCATGCCTCGCGCCACCGTCGCGCGCCTCTGGCGGGAGGTGATCTCCTCCTCCCTCCGGCTGCAATCCGCCTTCTCCGTCGCCACCATGGCGGGCGCCGAGCCCCTGGCCCGCGGCCATTTCGGCCTCGACACCCCGCTCCGCACCCATGCCACCCCCTCCCGCGCCCTCGCCGCCCTCTCGGCGGGCGAAGCCTCGGTCGCCATCCTTCCCTCCCCCGCGGATGGCGAGCCGCCCGAGGCCGCCTGGTGGGCCAGCCTGGACGCGCCGCGCCTGCAGGTGGTCGCCGCCCTGCCCTTCCTCATGCAGCCCGGCCAGCTCCTGCCCAGCGCCCTGGTGGTCGCCCGCTTCGGCGCCGACGCCACCCCGCGCGACCGCGGCCTGATCCGCCTGGAACGCGCGCCCAACACCTCGCGGGATGCCGTGGTCGCGGCCCTCACCGCCGCCGGCCTGCCACCCCTGCGCCTCATCCTCTCCGCCGACGGGTTGCGCGCCCTGGCGGAGGTGGAAGGCCTCGTCACCCCGGACGATCCCCGCCTCGCCTCCCTCGCCCCGCTCCGCGCCGCCGCCATCGGCGGCTATGCCGAGCCGGAGCCCGAGGAGGCCCCCAGCCCCCAGCGGCCCGAATCCGCCTGACCCAGCGCCCTTGACCCAGCGCCCTTGACCCAGCGCCCTTGACCCAGCGCCCTTGACCCAGCCCCGGGGCACCAGCCCCGAAGGATGCCCAGCATGCCCGTGATGCCCCGCCCCTCCATCCTCTCGGTCGAGCCCTATGTGGGCGGCGAATCGAAGGTCCCGGGCGTGAACCGGATCGTGAAGCTCTCCTCCAACGAAGGTCCCTTCGGCCCGCCTCCCGCCGCAATCGAGGCCATCGCCAAGGCGGCTCAGGAGGCGCACCGCTATCCGGACGGCAGCGCCAAGGGCCTGCGCGAGGCCATCGGCGCCTATCACGGGCTGGACCCCGCCCGCATCGTCGTCGGCAACGGCTCGGACGAGCTGCTGGCCCTCATCATCCTCGCCTATGGCGGCGAGGGGACCGAGCTGGTCATGTCCGCCCATGGCTTCCTGATGTACGAGCTGACCGGCCGCTGGGCCGGTTGCCAGATCATCAAGGTGCCGGAGAAGAACCTCACCACCGATGTGGACGGCCTCATCGCCGCCTGCGGCCCCCGCACCCGCCTGGTCATGCTGGCCAATCCCAACAACCCGACCGGCTCCCTCCTGCCGCAGAGCGAGGTGAACCGCCTCCGCGCCAGCCTGCGCGAGGACATCCTCCTCGTGCTCGACAGCGCCTATGCCGAATATGTCGAGGCCCCGGATTATGATCCCGGCCAGGCCCTGGTCGATGCCGGCGGCAACACGGTGATGACCCGCACCTTCAGCAAGGTCTGGGGGCTGGGCGGCATGCGCCTCGGCTGGTGCTACGCCCCGGCCGCCATTATCGATGTGCTGAACCGCGTGCGCGGCCCCTTCAACGTCTCCGCCCCCGCCATGGCCGCCGGCATCGCCGCCCTGGCCGAGCGCGACTGGGTGGCGAAGAGCGTCGCCCACAACACCGAATGGCGCGCCCGCATGACCCAGGGGCTGACGAAGCTCGGCCTCACCGTCCATCCCAGCCACGGCAACTTCCTGCTGACCGACTTTGGCAGCGCCGAGGCCGCGAAGGCCGCCGATGCCCATCTCCGCTCTCGCGGCCTGATCGTGCGCGGCGTCGGCTCCTACGCGCTGCCCACCTGCCTCCGCATCACCATCGGCACCGCCGAGGAATGCCAGATGGTGCTCGACGCCATGGCGGACCGCCCGAATGGCTGAGGAACCCCTTTTCCAGCGCCTCTGCATCATCGGGCCGGGGCTGATCGGCTCCTCCATCCTGCGCCTTGCGCAGGAACGCGGGGACATCGCCCGCACCCTCGTCGCCAGCTCCCGGCGCCCGGAAACCCTGGACCGCGTGCGCGCCCTCGGCATCGCCGATGTCATCGAGGCCGACGCGGCGAAAGCCGTCGAAGGCT
Organism: Muricoccus harenae; assembly: GCF_009848505.1. Classification (GTDB taxonomy): domain Bacteria; phylum Pseudomonadota; class Alphaproteobacteria; order Acetobacterales; family Acetobacteraceae; genus Roseomonas; species Roseomonas harenae. The sequence continues at coordinate 19,668 of NZ_WWDL01000049.1, read as the reverse complement.
GCGACGCGGTGATCCTCTGCGTTCCCGTCGGCGCCTATGCCGGCGTCATGGCCCATATCGCCCCGCATCTCGCCCCGGGCTGCATCCTCAGCGATGTCGGCTCCACCAAGGGCAGCGTGCTGCGGGACTTGACGCCGCTGGTGCCGGAAGGCGTGCACCTCATCCCCGCCCATCCTATGGCGGGCACGGAGCATTCCGGGCCGGATGCCGGCTTCGCGGAGCTGTTCAAGGGCCGCTGGTGCATCATCACCCCACCACCGGGCGCCGATCCGGAAGCGGTCGCGAAGATCCGCGCGCTGTGGGAACGCGCCGGCTCGATGATCGAGACCATGGACGCTACGACCCATGACAAGGTCGTCGCCATCGTCTCCCACCTGCCGCACCTGATTGCCTTCACCATCTGCGGCACCGCCGACGACCTGGCGCAGGAAACCCGCGAGGCCGTGCTCCGCTTCGCCGCCTCCGGCTTCCGCGACTTCACCCGCATCGCCGCCAGTGACGTCGACATGTGGCGCGACATCTTCCTCAACAACCGTGAAGCCGTGCTGGAAATGCTCGCCCGCCTCACCGAGGATGCCCAGGCCTTCGGCCGCGCGATCCGCTGGGGCGAGGCCGGCTTCATCGAGGACCGCATCCGCCGCGGCCGAAAGATCCGCCGTTCCCTCATCGAGATGAAGCAGGCCTGACACTTCCGGCGCCACCTACCTCCCGCCGCTTACCTCAGCCCAGGCCTCCTCGTACCCACCCTGCAGCGCGGTGGCCATCGTCGCCCGGTCCCGCACCATGCTCAGCGACACGGGGCTTGGCGAGGCCGGGTCCAGCGAGGTCGGGTTCAGCGAGGTCGGGTTCAGCGAGGCCGGTCTTCCCGCATCGCCGCCCGCCTCGGGAACGGCACTGCCCCGGAAGCTAACCCGGAAGCTACCCGGGGCACCGCCCGCGGCCAGCGCCGCCGCCAGCAGGCCCCGCGCCGCCTCCAGCCGCGCGCAGCGCTCTGTCACGCTCCCGTCCGCGCCCGCGGCATCCAGGAGCGCCATTCGGAAAGCGAGGCGCATCGCCCCGCAGTCGGGCTCCGATTCAGTCAAGGGAATCTCCGCACCCGCCAGGGTCATACCGGAACTCATCCCCTCCTGCCCGAAATCGTACGAGAATCGAAACGAAAAAACAGAGGGCGGGAAGCCGAAACCCCGCCCTCCATCATCCGGCCACCCCATCCTGCGGGGCGGAAGGTTACATTTTCGCGAAGGAGACCCGCTCGTTCTCACCGCCCTGGGCCGGCTTGCCCGTCACGGTCGCCTTCACATAGCCGAAGGCATGAACCAGCGTGGAGGACGGGCTGTCCCAATACTCCGCCCCGGTCATCTCCACGGCGATCAGCGCGATCGCCGGATCCTCCGCCCCATTCGGGAACCAGGCCTTCATCGGTGCGGACCACAGCTCCTTCTGCTTCGCCACGTCCCGCAGCACCCGCGCCTTGCCCGAAACCGAGACGTAGCTCTGGTTCGACGGATCGGAATAGGCGAGCAGGACACGATCGTTCCGCGAGATCTCGTCCGTCTTCTCCGTCGCGTTCTTCGAGAAGAACCACAGCGTCTTCCCATCCGCATCCAGCCCCGCCGCCCACATCGGCCGCCCGCGCAGCTCGTCGCCATCGCCATGGGTCACCAGCACGGCGGCCTTCATGTCCTTGATCATCTCGCGCACCTTGGCGCGCTGCTCATGTTCGGTCTGGGCTTCCGCCATAACCTTCTCCTTCCCTATGGGATCAGGCGAAGGAACGGCCCCAGGCCCCCCCGGTTGCCCTCAGGCCAGGGGCTTGCCCGCCCCGGGTCCCACCCCCACCCTCCGTTCCACCATGAGTCACCCGGATCTTCACCTCGCGCGCGACGCCGACATCGTCACCCTCACCATTGCCCGCGAGGCCAGGCGCAACGCCATCACCCTGCCCATGTGGCAGGCCCTGGCCGAGCATTTCGCCACCCTCTCCGCCGACGGATCGCTCCGCTGCGTCATCCTCCGCGGTGCCGGTGACAGGGCCTTCTCCGCCGGCGCCGACATCGCCGCCTTCGCGCATGAGCGCGGTACGGAGGAACGGGAGCAGGCCTATAACGACGCCCTCGTCGCCGCCTTCCTCGCCATCGAGCGCTGCGCCCATCCCACCGTCGCCGCCCTGCGCGGCTACGCCCTCGGCGGCGGCTGCGGCCTTGCCCTGATGTGTGACTTCCGCGTCGGCGGCCCTTCCACCCGCATGGGCATCCCGGCCCGCAACCTCGGCATATTCTACCCGCATGAAGGCCTGGACCCGCTGCTCCGCATCGCGGGTGAGGCGGTCGCCATGGAAATGCTCGTCGAAGGCCGCACCTACACCGGCGAGGAAGCCCTCGCCCGTGGCCTCCTCACCCGCCTCGTGCCGGACGATGCGGTGCAGTCCGAGGCCCGCGCCCTGGCCGGACGCATCGCCGAAGGCGCCCCCCTCGCCAACCGCTACCACAAGCGCGCCCTTCGGGCCCTGCGCGGCCCCCTGCCCCTCACGGAAGCGGATCGCGCGGAGATCGCCGAATTCCCGCGCACGGCGGATTTCCGGGAGGCGATCGCTGCGTTCCACGGGAAACGGAAGCCGATCTTCCAGGGGCGATGAAGGCGCCGGAGGGGTGGCCGGCATGATTCCCGCCACCTGTAGCGACTGCTCTGGCTCGTGAATTGCGAAGCCGTGCATCTCCGCCTGATCATCACGTCCACGGAACCCAGCCCATGACCCAGCCCCGGGACCGCGCGCCCTTCTCCGCCATCGTCGACCGCCCGCCGCTGAAGCTGCCCAACAACGCCCGGGTCGTGGTCTGGACCATCGTGAACCTCGAGGTCTGGGACATCGCCAACCCCATGGCCCGCCAGATCCTTCCCGCCCCCACCGGCCAGGTGCTGCTGCCCGACGTCGCCAACTGGTCCTGGCACGAATACGGGATGCGCGTCGGCTTCTGGCGCTTCCACGCCCTCTATGAGCGCCTCGGCCTCCGCCCCACCCTCTCCATCAACGCCCGCGTCTGCGACGATTATGAGCGCGTTGCCGCCGCCTGCCGCGATTCCGGCTGGGAGTTCATGGGCCATTCCTGGCAACAGGGCCCGATCCACAAGGAACCCGACCAGCGCGCGATGATCCACCGCTCCATGGATCGCCTCGAAGCCTTCACCGGCAAGCGCCCCGTCGGCTGGCTCGGCCCGGGCCTCACCCAGACGCTGGAAACCCCCGAACTCCTCGCGGAAGCCGGCGTGCAATATATCGGCGACTGGGTGTGGGACGACGAACCCTGTGAGATCACCACCACCCAGGGCCCTCTCGTCACCCTGCCCTACTCGGTGGAGCTCAACGACATCCCCACCATGATCGTGCAACACCACGAAAGCCCCTACTGGGCCACCCGCTGCAAGGACAGCCTCGACCGCCTGCACATGGAAGGCGCCGAACGCGCGAAGATCATGGCCATCGCCATCCACCCCTATATCTCCGGCCAACCCCACCGCATCCGCTACCTCGAGGAGGTCTATGACTATGCGGGCGGGAAGGAGGGCGTGGTCTTCATGAACGGGGAGGAAATCCTCGATTGGTACCGGTCGGCGAAGGCCGGCTAGACCGCTTCCGGAGGCTCTGCCTCCGGACCTCCGCCGGAAGCCCCGGCCCCCGCGTCAGCTCAGGGGCGGTATAACCTTTTCCCGGCGCAACTGGTCAAAGAGTCGGGTGAACATGTCCTCGGTATCGATGCAGGCATGGAAGCCCGCACGGCGCGCCTTGATCGTGCTGCTGATGTTGTCGAAGCCGCTGTTGAAGATGAAGTCGCCGAAGGCCCAGGAGACGAGCTGCTCATAGGGAATGGGTTGCAGCCCGTATTTCTCCGTCATCCTGGCCCAAAGCGGCCCCTTGTCGGCCATGTAGACCGTCAGCGGCGTCGGCACCGGCTCGGCCACCTCCATGCCGAAGGCGCGCGCGATCCGTGGCCACATATGCTGCCAGCGGAAATAGTCGCCGTTGGTTATGTTGTAGATCTCGTCACGCGCCGCCTCCGTCTGCCCGGCCCAGTCCGCCGCCTCGGCCAGGATCTCGGCCGATGTCACCTGATACAGGGCGCGATACGCCGCCTCCGTCCCCGGGAAGCGCAGCGGAAGGCCCAACTCCTTCGAGATCGCGGCATAGACGGCGATCACCATCGTCAGGTTCATCGGATTGCCGACCGCGAAGCCGCAGACGGCCTCCGGCCGCAGCGCCGTGAAGCTCCAGCCCTTCCCCGCGCTGCGTTCCCGCAGAAAGTCCTCCTGGTCGTAGTAGAAGTTCGGCGGCATCAGCCGCGGATCGTCCTCCCGCGCCGGCGTCTTGAACGGCCCGAGATCGGCGCCATAGGCCTTTCCGCCCTGATACAGCGTCACATGCCGCAGCCCCGGCGAAACCTCCTCCACCACATCGAGCAGGTTGCGCAGCAGGGCCAGGTTGACCGCGCTCTTCTCGGCGGCCGTCGGCTTCTCGACATAAGCGCCGAAGACGATGTGCGTGACATCGCCGATCGCCCCGATCTTCTCGCGCACATCCTCTGGCTTCAGCAGATCGACCGAGATCTCCTTGACGCCCTGCAGCCCGAGCCCCGTGCGGCGCGACAGCCCATGAATCTCCGTCTCCGCCTGCCCCGCCAGGTGGCTTGCGGCCGCGCGCCCGATAACGCCCTGCGCCCCGGCGACCAGAACCGTGCGGCGTGATGTCATGGCCCCTCTCCCGTGCCGGCTCAGCGGCTCACCCGGACGGCGATCTTGCCCCGCACATGGCCAGACATGTTGAGCCTCAACGCCTCCGCCCCTTGCTCCAGCGGGAAGACCTGCGCGATGGGAACGGTCAGCCGCCCCTCATCCGCGAAGCGGGCGAGCTGCGCGAGATCCTCCCCATTCGGCCGCACCCAGGCATAGAGCCCGCCATGCTCCGCCACCGAGGCGTCCACGATCGAGCCATGCCGCCCGGAAGGCGCCAGCACCGCTCGAGTGACATCCAGCACGCCGCCCACGAAATCGGCCACCACATCCACGCCGCCCGGCGCAAGCTGCCGGACACGCTCCGCCAGCCCCTCTCCATAGGTCACCGGCTCGATCCCGAAGGAGCGAAGGAACTCGTGGTTCTTCTCCGAGGCCGTCCCGATCACCCGGGCCCCCATGGCCCTGGCAATTTGCCCGCCCAGGATCCCCACGCCGCCCGCCGCGGCATGGATCAGCACCACTTCCCCTGCCTTCAGCCCAAGGCGCCGGAAAAGCTGATAGGCGGTCAGCCCCGCCAGCGGCAGTCCCGCCGCCTGGTCCCAGTCCAGGCTTGCCGGCTTGCGGGCCGCCGAGAGCGTCGATACCGGGATGAACTCCCCGAAGCTGCCGTCGCGGATGACGCTCTTGCGTGCATAGGCGATGACTTCGTTGCCCGGCCGGAACTCGGGTGCGTCGAACCCGACAGCCTCGACGATGCCCGAGACATCCCAGCCCGGCACGACCGGAAAGAAGGTCTCCATGATCGCATCGAGACCGCCCGCCATGATCTTCCAGTCCACCGGATTCACGGCAGCGCTGCGTACTCGGATCAGCACCTCCCCGGGCCCTGTCTTCGGCATGGGCAACTCGGCAAGCCGCAGGATCTCCGGCTCACCGTAACGATCGTAGATCATCGCCCTCATGGCACATCTCCGAGCAATCCGCCCTTCAACGGGCACATCCGCCAGAAGCTTCAAACGGATCGCGGGCGCACTGGTGCCAGCGGGATCAGCGGTTCAGCCCATGGGGAAGCAAACCATCGCGAACTCCGCGCTCGCCAGGTTCTTCTCCTTGGCCTCCACCTCAATATCGGCCCAGGCCAGGTGCCGCGCCGCCCATGCGGCATGCGGCCGGTTCCAGAGCCGTCCCGCATGGGCCCGAAGGTCCCGCGCCGACACCCCCGCCGCGATCAGCGCTGCCCGGTCCGGCAAAACCTCCGGATCCTGCCCCGCCACGAGGTCCGGCTTCGGCGCGCTGATATGGATCACCGGCCGCACCCCGCGCCAGGAATCCCGGATCACCGCGATCCGCTGGTCCTCCGGCTCCAGATATTCCCCCGTCACCACCCAGTGGTGATGCAGGTCCAGCACGATCGCCAGTTCCCCCGCCAGCGGCAGGAGATCGTCCAGCCCGTAGGATGTCTCCTCGTTCTCCACCGTCAGCAGTCCGCGCGCATCCTCTGAAAGCAGCCGTAGCCCTGCACGGAACGCCTCGATCCCCGCCGCCCGCCCACCGGCGTGCACGTTGATATGCGCCCCATTCGGATGCCACCCGCCCGCATGGCCGAGCAGCCGCATCACCTCCACATGGTATTCGATATCCGCCACCGCCGCCGCGCGCGTGCTGTCCCGCTCCGTCGCCAGCACCGTGTACTGGCCGGGATGCATCGAAAGCCGCACGCCTCCGCGCTTCGCCGCTTCCCCGGCCGGCGCCAGGCTCGTCTCCATCACCCGCCGCAGCACCGGGTCGTCATAGAGCGGCCGGATCGCCGGATGGCTGTAGGTCGGCAGCACGCTACTCGCCATCCGCATGGCCCGCTGCCCTTCCGGCAGCCGCGCCGTGCGCGCGATCTGCGCCAGAAGCGTTTCGCCATTCGTGCGCACCAGCCCGATCAGCTTCTCGATCGCCGCCTTGCGCTCCATCTTCTGCAGCGCCGTCACCGTGGTGTCGCGCAGGTTCAGCGCGCCCTGCTCCTTCACGGTCAGGGAAGGGTCGAGCCATTGGCAGACCCATGCGATGCGCGGCGTGCTCATGTGGGGAGGAACGAGCCAGGGCCGGCTTGGTTCGGCGGTTCAGCGCCTTCCCACACGGGATTGCCAGAAGCCCGCCAGCGCCCCCAGCACGGCACCGATGAGGACGGCCGTCGCGATGTCCTCAGCCTCACGCCATTCGGCCAGTGGCCCGAAAAAAGTGAGGACAAGTGCGAGGGGCCAGAGGATCAGGGCCAGGCGTCGCGCGCGTGGTCCGCCGCGCAGGATGTAGTAGGCAGCAAGGAAACTCGGCAGCCAGTAGGGCGCGTCCTTGAGAAGGACGTAGAGCGCCAGCCCCAAGCTAGCTCCCCTCCGCCGGCACTGCCCGCGGCCGCCCCTTCTCGTCCAGCGCCACGAAGGTGAAGGCCGCCTCCGTCACCCGCTCGCGCAGGTCAGAATGCCGCTCCCGCCGCCAGGCCTCTACCTGGATCCGCAGCGAGGTTCGCCCCACCGACAGGATCCGCGCATAGAGGCTCACCTCATCCCCCACATGCACCGGCAGATGAAAGGTCATCGCCTCCACGGCCACCGTCGCGCAGCGCCCCCGCGCCCGTCGGGACGCCGCATTTCCCGCCGCCAGATCCATCTGCGCCATCAGCCAGCCGCCGAAGATATCCCCGGCCGGATTGGTATCCGCCGGCATGGCGATGGTCCGGATCATAGGCGCCATCTCGGGCGGCTGGGGCGCGTTATTCACGTCTGGTCGTCGTCCTGCTTGTCCGGAACGGGCTCGGCGCGCGGCCCAAGATCCCGCGCCACCTCCGGGCGCCGCATCAGCGAATCGATATGCATCGCATAGTCGATCGCCGTATCCGCCTGGAAATGCAGCTCCGGGGCGAATTTCAGACGCACGGATCGTGCCACCTGCTTGCGCAGTTCCGGCTGGTTCTCGCGCAGTAGTGTCAGAAGCGCCTTGTCCGCCGTCGCGCCCAGGCGCGAGACGAACACCGTCATGTGCCTCAGGTCCGGAGAGGCCCGGACCTCCGTCACCGTCACCCGCGCATCCGCGAGTTCCGGATCATGCAGGTCCCCGCGCGTGAAGACGGCGGAGAGCGCGTGCCGCACCTCCTCGGCCACGCGAAGCATGCGCTGGGAGGGGGCGGCGGTATTGCTTGTGTGTTTGGGCATGGCTGAAGCCTTGAAAAGCGTCCGCCGCGCCTGGCTTTCACCGGGCGCGGCGGGATCAAACCCGAAGTCGGAAGGCGCGGATCAGTCCGCCGCCACCGTCTCCGTCTCGTAGCACTCGATCTGATCGCCGACGCGGATGTCGTTGTAGTTATGGAAGGACATGCCGCATTCGTAGCCGTTCGCGACCTCCTTCACGTCATCCTTGAAGCGACGCAGCGTGGAGAGCGTGCCCTGGTGGATCACGACGCCGTCGCGCAGCAGCCGGACGCCTGCGCCGCGCTTCACCACGCCCTCGGTCACGCGGCAGCCGGCAATGTTGCCGAGACGCTTGACCTCGAAGACCTGCAGGATCTGCGCATAGCCCAGGAACTTCTCGCGCTGGATCGGGGCGAGCTTACCCTTGACCAGCTTCTCGATGTCGTCGGCCACCTCGTAGATGATCGAGTAGTAGCGGATCTCCACGCCGTCCCGGTTCGCCATCTCCCGCGCCTGGGTGGTGGCCCGGACGTTGAAGGCGATGACAACCGCGTTGGACGCCTTAGCAAGCTGGATGTCGCTCTCGGTGATCTGGCCGACCGCCGAATGCAGCACCCGCACCCGCACCTCTTCGCGCGAAAGCTTGCCGAGGGTGACGCCGAGCGCCTCCGCCGAGCCCTGCACGTCCGCCTTGACGACGACCGCCACCTCCTTCTGCTCACCCGCCTGGATGCGGGCCAGCATGTCGTTCAGCGTGCCGCGCGCCGCACCCGCCGCAGCGGCCTGCTTCTCGCGCAGCTTGCGCTGACGGAACTCGGTAATCTCGCGCGCCCGGGTCTCGTCCTCGACCGCGACGAAGGTCTCGCCCGCACCCGGCACGCCGGACAGGCCGAGGATCTCCACCGGCTCGGAAGGCTCCGCGCCCGTGAGCTGGATGCCCATGTCGTCGATGATGGCGCGCACGCGACCCCATTCGGCGCCCGCCACCACGATGTCGCCCTGGTTCAGCGTGCCCTTCTGCACGAGAACGGTCGCCACCGGGCCGCGGCCCTTGTCGAGCTTGCTCTCGATCACCGTGCCCTCGGCCGCCCGGTTCGGGTTGGCCTTCAGGTCCAGGATCTCGGCCTGGAGGATGATCGCCTCCAGCAGCTTGTCGAGGTTCGTGCCCTTGGTCGCGGAGACCTGGATCTCCTGCACGTCGCCGCCCAGGGATTCCACCACGACCTCGTGCTGCAGCAGCTCCTGCCGCACGCGGTCGAGGTTCACCCCCTGCTTGTCGATCTTGTTCACCGCCACGATCAGCGGAACGCTGGCCGCCTGGGCGTGCTTAATCGCCTCGACGGTCTGCGGCATCACGCCGTCATCGGCGGCCACCACAAGCACCACCATGTCCGTCACCGACGCACCGCGGGCACGCATGGCCGTGAAGGCCTCGTGGCCCGGGGTGTCGATGAAGGTCACGCGGTCGCCGGACGGGATCTGGATCATGTAGGCGCCGATATGCTGGGTGATGCCACCCGCCTCGCGGCCCGCCACATCCGTCTTCCGCAGCGCGTCCAGCAGGCTGGTCTTGCCGTGGTCGACATGGCCCATGATGGTCACGACCGGCGGGCGCGGCTCCAGCGCCTCCTCGGTATCCACCTCGCCCTCAAGGCCCTGCTCCACGTCGCTCTCGGACACGCGGCGCACGCGGTGACCGAACTCGGTCGCCACCAGCTCCGCCGTGTCGGCGTCGATCGACTGGGTGATGGTCGCCATCACGCCCATGCGGAACAGCGCCTTCACCACCTCGCCGGCGCGGGCCGCCATACGGTTGGCCAGCTCCTGCACGGTGATGACGTCGGGGATGATCACGTCGCGGACGACACGCTCCTGGCCGGAGCGCAGCCGCGCCAGCTCCGCCTGGCGCCGCTCGCGCTCACGCGCACGCCGCACCGAGGCGAGGCTGCGCCCGCGGTCGTCATCACCCTCGATCGCCGCCTGAACGTCGATGCGGCCTTCGCGCTTCCGGTCGGCCGGGTTCATGCCCTTCTTGGCAGGGGCCGGCACCGGCTTGCGCGCGGCGAGCGGGGAAGGCCCGCCCAGGCGCCGCGGCGGCGGACGACGGTTCTCGTCCTCCATGCTGCCGGGCGTCGGACCTTCGCCGGGACCACGCGGACGCAGGGAAAGCTTCGCGGCGCCACCGGCCGGAATGTTGCTCGGCACCGGGCCGGGCCGGCGCGCCGCCAGCGGGGCACCAGACCCGCCGCCATGGCCACCGGGACCACCCGCACGCGGGCCGTAACCACCGGCACCACCGGCCGGACGCGGGGCATAGCCACCGCGATCCCCGCCGGGACCACCCGCCGGGCGCGGCGCGTAGCCGCGATCCCCACCGGGGCCGCCGGCCGGACGCGGCGCATAGCCACCACGATCGCCGCCGGGGCCACCCGCCGGGCGCGGCGCGTAGCCACGATCCCCACCGGGGCCGCCAGCCGGACGCGCGGCATAGCCGCGATCGCCGCCGGGACCACCTGAGGGACGCGGCGCATAACCGCGATCCCCACCCGGGCCACCAGCCGGGCGCGGCGCATTGCCACGGTCACCACCGCGGTCGTCACGGCCGGCATAGCCGCCACGATCCCCGCCCCGGTCGCTGGGGCCGCGGTCGTTGCTACGGTCGCCGTCACGCCCCTGATAGGGCGCACGGGCGGGCGGCGCGGCACGAGGCGCTCCGTCCTGCTGGGCCGGCGCCGGGCGCGCGGCCACGGGGGCCGGGCGCGGGGCTGGCGCGGCGGGCTGCTCGCGCGGAGCGGGCTCGGGCTCGGGCGCGTGCTTCGCCTCCTCGGCGGCCCGGCGGGCCTCCTCGGCGGCCTGGCGACGCGCCTCGGCGGCACGCTCGGCGGCCTCCTCGGCAGCGCGGCGCTCATCCTCGGCGCGGCGCGCAGCCTCCTCGGCGGCGGAACGCACCATCAGCGCCTGCTGCTCACGCTCCTGACGCTGCCGCTCCGCCTCCTGGCGGCGCATCTCCTCCAGCACGCGCAGGCGGTTGGCCTGCTCGCCCTGGGTCAGCGGACGGCCGGGCGCCGGGGCGGGGCCACCGGCACGGGGACCACCCGCGCGCGGCGGACCTCCGGCACGGGGGCCACCCGCCTGCGGCGGGCCAGCCGGGCGCGCCGGGGCAGCACCCGCCGGCGCGGGTGCGCCACCCGGGCCGCCGGCCCGCTTCTTCACCACCTCGACCTGCACGGTCTTGCTGCGGCCATGGCTAAAGGACTGGCGCACGCTGCCAGCCTGCTCGGTCTTGCCGAGTTCCATCCGCCCGCCGGGCCGGAGCGAAAGCCGCCCCTTGCCCTGATCCTGTCCGTTCTCGTCGCTCATCTGTCCGCCCGAATTCGAGCCGTTCGCATCAAGCTTGCTGTCAGCCACACCGATCTCCAAGGCGCCCCCGGGGGGCAACCCCTGGGCACCGGCCGCGCCATTTAGGCCGGCCCATCATCTCTATCGCGCCATCAGGGGCGCGCATCCTTCGGGTCGCGCCTGGGGCGCGGTCCCATGGGGCGGGCGGATCGCATCCCCGCGCCCCGTCGCCATCCGGCCGACTAGCGGCTCATTGCTCTTGCGTCACTGGCACGGCCGGCTCCCCTCCGCGCCGAGGGCGCGTTCCCTGCCTGCCGCCCTTTCGGGACGCCGGGCCTTGGCCAGCCCGGGAGACATTCTCCCGGGAGGCCCCGTCATGGCCGCCCGCATTCGGGCGACCCGCCTTGCCCGCCCCTGCGGGGCGAGCCAATTCCGCACGATGTGGCGATGCCGGAGCCGCGGCGCCAGAACCCTTCCGGTTCCCGCCCCTGCCCCGCCCGCCGCCAGCGCGCGCATCCTCTTCGCCGGTTCCGGTCTGCATGAGGCCGTTGAGCCGCGTGGCCTCCCGAAGGATGCCCTCGGCCAGCCGGCCCGGCGCCACCGCCACATGCACCGCGTGATCGCGCCCGAACACCGAACCCAGCTCCGACGCCTCCAGCACAGAGACGATGGGAACCCCATGGCTTCCCACCAGCCTCGCGCGCTCAGGGGCGCTTCCATCCGCCGCCTCAACCAGCAGGGCGGCGCGCCCGGCCTGAAGCCATTCGCGCGCCTGCTGGAAGCCCACCACGGCCTGCCCCGCGCGCCGCGCAAGGCCGACCTGGTCCCGGATGCGCCGCCGCAACCCGTCGACGATCGTCGCGCGAAGGTCGGGGATGGGGTGTACCGGGCCGCGGGCCGCCTTCATGAAGGCGCCGCGGGTCAGGGCGCGTTCTAGCACATCGCCGCGCGCACTCAACCACATTCCCCGCCCGGGCATGCGCCCGGCGAGGTCCGGCACCAGGACACGGTCCGGGCCGAGCACGAAGCGGATCATCGCCTCCTTGGGCAAGGATTCCCGCGTCACCACACAGCGGCGAAGCGGGCCCTTCTCCTCGGGGTCGGGCAGGCCAGGGGCCTCCCCGCCAACCGGGGCGGCCTGGCCGGGTGTGCCGGCAGCCTCCTCGGGAGCAGAGTCCTGTTCGGGATGGGGATCAGGCCCGGGCGTCGCCATTCTCCTTGTCGTCAGCGGCGACAGCAGGCTCCTCGCCCGCCATCTCGTCGGCGGGCACCTCGTCCGGCGTCTCGTCGCCTTCGTCCAGGGCCTCCTCGTCGACCTCAGCAGCAGCCGCGTCAGCAGCAGCCGCGTCAGCAGCAGCCTGGGCCGCCTCGGCGGCAGCGGTCTCGGCAGCCGCCTGCTCCTCGGCGCCGAACCAGCCAGCGCGCTGACGGGCCGCCATGATGATGGCGTTGGCCGTTTCCTCGTCGACGCTGTCCTCGCCGAGGATCTCGATCAGCTCGTCGGCGGCCAGGTCGCCCAGGTCATCGAGCGTCTTCACGCCCTTCTCACCCAGCGCGACCATCATGGCCGGGGTGAAGCCGCCGGTCTCGCCGACCTTGTCGTCCACGCCCAACTCGCGGCGCTTCTCGTCGAGCTCCTGGTCACGGCGCTCCAGGCTCGCCTGAGCACGGCGCTTCAGCTCGGCGGCAACGTTCTCGTCGAAGCCCTCGATGGAGGCGAGTTCCTCATCTTCCGTCTCGACGATCTCCTCGAGCGAACCGAAGCCTTCGGTCACCAGCAGGCCGGCGATCACGTCATCCACGTCCAACCCCTCGACGAAGAGGCCGGAGCGCTTGCGGAAGTCCTCCTGGCGGCGCTCCGATTCCTCGGCCTCGGTCAGGATGTCCACGTCGTAACGGGTCAGCTGCGAGGCGAGGCGCACGTTCTGGCCGCGGCGGCCGATGGCCAGCGAAAGCTGGTCGTCCGGCACCACCACCTCGACGCGGCGGCCCTCGTCGTCCAGCACCACCTTGCTCACCTCGGCCGGGGCCAGGGCATTCACGATGAAGGTCGGCGTATCCGAGGACCAGGGGATGATGTCGATCTTCTCGCCCTGCAGCTCGGCCACCACCGCCTGCACGCGCGAGCCGCGCATGCCGACGCAGGCGCCGACCGGATCGATGCTGCTGTCGCGCGAGATCACCGCCATCTTGGCGCGCGAGCCCGGGTCGCGGGCCACCGCCTTGATCTCGATGATGCCGTCGTAGATCTCGGGCACTTCCTGGGCGAAGAGCTTCGCGAGGAAGCCCGGATGCGTGCGGGAGAGGAAGATCTGCGGCCCGCGCTGCTCCTCGCGCACGTCATAGATGTACGCGCGCACGCGGTCGCCATTGCGGAAAGCCTCGCGCGGGATGGTCTCGTCGCGGCGCAGCAGCGCCTCGGCGCGCCCGAGATCGACCATCAGGTTTCCGTATTCGGTCCGCTTCACCACGCCGTTGATGATCTCGCCAACGCGGTCCTTGTACTCGTCGAACTGCTTGCGGCGCTCGACCTCGCGCACGCGTTGCACGATCACCTGCTTGGCGGTCTGGGCGGCGATGCGGCCGAAATCGATCGGCGGCAGCGGATCGACGATGAACTCGCCCACCGCGATGCCCGGCTTGATCTTCACCGCGATGCGGTGGGGGATCTGCGTTGCCTCGTTCTCGACCGGCTCCTGCTCCACCACCTCGGTCCAGCGGGAGAGTCGGACCTCGCCGTTCTTGCGGTCGATGGTGGCGCGGATGTCCTTTTCCTGGCCGTACTTGGCGCGGCCGGCCTTGGACATGGCCTGCTCCATCGCCTCGAGCACTTCCTCGCGCTCGATCATCTTCTCGCGGGCGACGGCGTCGGCGACCTGGAGAAGCTCGGGGCGGGCGATTGCGACGTCCACGGCCATGGGTCTCAGTTCCTCTCGGAAGGTGGGCGCCAGCGCCTGGGGGCCTTCTTGGGGGCCGCCTCGGCATCGGCGTCGTCAGTTTCGGGCTGGGCAGTGGCCGCGATCAGCTCATCGGTCAGCACCAGCTTGGCGCGGCGGATGTTACCGCGCGACAGGGTCACTTCCTCGCCCTCGTCCAGCTTCAGGCGCACCTCGTTCTCGTCGGCCGAGAGGATGCGGCCACGGAAGCGGCGGCGGCCCTCATGCGGGACGACCATCTCCACCGTTGCCACCTGGCTGGCGAAGCGCACCCAATCCTTGGTGCGGGTCAGCGGCCGGTCGATGCCGGCGGAGGAGACTTCCAGGTTCCAGAGGCCCGGGAAGGGATCGTCCACGTCGAGCACGGCGCCGACGGCGTGGCTGATGGCCTCGCAATCCTTGACGCCGATGAGGCTACCATCGGCGCGGTCGGCCATGACCTGGACGGTCGGGCGCTCTTTGCCCTGGATCTGCACGCGCACGAGCTCATAGCCCATCTGGCCGAGCGTCGGCGCGATGGCGGCTGCGATGCGGGCCTCGAGGCCCTCGTGCTGAGGAAGGTCGTCGCTCAAAAACGAAAAAAGGCGGCCCGCGAAGGCCACCCCCCTAATACGGCGGATTGTCTTGGGCTCTCATATAGCGGGGCAGTGGGCGGGGGACAAGGGTTTAGCGGCGGCGCCAGACCCACCAGCGGGGGGTGCGGCCCTCGCGCAGGGCCTTGGCCTCGTAGCGGGTGCGGGGCCAGGCCTCGGGGTGGGTGGTGTGGTGTTCCGCCAGGTCGAAGAAATCCTGCGCGCCCATCACCTCGTCGACCCAGGATTGATAGGTGGGATCGTCGCTGGCGATGCGCCACTCGGCGCCGGGGCGGAGCTTCTGCGCAAGCAGGGGGAGCAGGGCGGGGTGAACGAAGCGGCGCTTGCTGTGCCGGGCCTTGGGCCAGGGGTCGGGGAACATCAGGAACAGGCGGCCCAGCGATCCGTCCGGCAGGGCGGCGAGGAGGTGGCGGGCGTCGCGGGGCCAGAGGCGGAGGCTGGGGGGGAGAGGGGCGGTTGCTTCCTCGCCCTCGGGGATGAGGTGGGTGAGGAGGGAGCAGAGGCCGTTCTCGAAAACCTCGGAGGCGATGAGGGCCACGCGGGGATTCTTCTCCGCGATTTCGAGGGCGTGCTCGCCGCCGCCGAAGCCGACCTCGAGCCAGAGGGACTCGGCTTCCATGGGGAAGCTGTCGCGGGGGGACTCGGGGGTGGCGAGGGTGATGCGGGGGAGGGTCTCGTCCAGCAGGCGCTGCTGGCGGGGGCGCAGGGGGTGGCCGCGGCGCCGGCCGTAGAGGCGGTCCGGGATGCCCTCGGCGGGCGGGGGCTGGCGGGTGGTGTCGTAGGCCATGGGGGCACCCGGAATGGGGGAAGGGCCGCCTCGCAGGGGGTGCGGGGCGGCCCTCAGGGACTGTGGGGAGCAGTCCGTCCGGCCCAGCTTAGGGGGGCGAGGGCCGGCCGGGTTGGGGGTGCCCGGTGAGAGGCACCCTACGTTAATGAGAACAAAACGTCAACAAATTGTTCTCAGCGGTTGAAGGCGCGCTTCAGCTCCGCGGCGAGGTCCGTGCGTTCCCAGGTGAAGGTGCCCTTCTCCGCGTCCGGCGTGCGGCCGAAATGGCCGTAGGTGGAGGTGGGGACGTAGATGGGGCGGTTGAGGTGCAGGTGCTCGCGGATGCCGCGGGGGGAGAGGTTCACCATGTCGGAGACGGTGCGGGTGAGCTTCGCCTCGTCCACGTCGTGGCCGGTGCCGTGCAGGTCGAAATAGACCGAGAGGGGCTTAGCGACTCCGATGGCGTAGCTGACCTGGAGGGTGCAGCGATCGGCCAGGCCGGCGGCGACGACGTTCTTGGCGACGTAGCGGGCGGCGTAGGCGGCCGAGCGGTCGACCTTCGTGGGGTCCTTGCCGGAGAAGGCGCCGCCGCCGTGGGGGGCCGCGCCGCCATAGGTGTCCACGATGATCTTGCGGCCGGTGAGGCCGCAGTCGCCGTCCGGGCCGCCGATGACGAAGGTGCCGGTGGGGTTGACGTAGATTTCGTCGGCGGAGGGCATCCAGCCGGGGGGGAGCGAGGTTTCGATGAAGGGCAGGACGAGGGCCTTCACGTCTTCCTGCGACATGCCTTCCTGGTGCTGGGTGGAGACCACGACGGAGGTGGCGCCGACGGGCTTGCCATCGACGTAGCGGAGCGTGACCTGGGACTTGGCGTCCGGCAGGAGGCCCTTGGCGCTGATGTCCTCGTTCCGGCGGGCTTCGTTCATCCGGCGGAGGATCAGGTGGGCGTAGTAGAGGGGGGCCGGCATCAGCTCGGGCGTTTCGCGGCAGGCGTAGCCGAACATGATGCCCTGGTCGCCGGCGCCTTCATCCTTGTTGCCGGCGGCGTCCACGCCCTGCGCGATATGCGCGGACTGGGCGTGGAGGTGGCATTCGACATGGGCGTTGCGCCAGGAGAAGCCTTCCTGGTCGTAGCCGATGTCGCGCACGGCCATGCGCGCCTGGTGCATCAGGAGATCGGCCGTGATGTCGCCGGGGCCGCGGGTTTCACCGGCGATGATGATGCGGTTCGTCGTCACCAAGGTTTCACACGCGACGCGCGCGTAAGGATCAGCTTCCAGGAAGGTGTCGAGCACCGTGTCCGAGATGCGGTCCGCCACCTTATCGGGGTGGCCCTCGGAAACGGATTCCGAGGTGAAAAGGTACTCGCCCTTGTCGCGCATGGCGTGATTCGGCCTCTTGTCGCGTGGATGGAAGCCGGGACCCGGGGTTCCGGGCGGCGCGGTGGTTTCGCAAAGGCGAGATGGGGGGTCAAGGCGCTGCTCATGACGGCATGAGGCAGGCTGGAATGCGGCGGCGGCCGCCTGCTGTCTTCAAGAGGCGGCGGCAGGTGCGGAGGAGGGGGATCGCGGCGCGGGTGAGCGGGCGATTCAGGACCGATTGCACCACGCGATGGACGAGTTCGGACAAATCCGGATCGGGGAGCATCCAGGAGGGGCCGGGCAAGGCGTTTCGCATGCCGACACGGCGCGCGAGGGTGAGGGCGGGGATGCCGAGGATGCGGTAGGTGCGGCGGTGGGCGGCCGCGACCCAATCGGCGATGGATTTCAGGTATTTCGGGGCGCGGCGCTTCGCGACGAGGGCAAGGAGGCGGGACCAGACGCCCATGCGGGCCCAGCGGCGGAACTGGCGGTGCAGCGTATCCGTGCGGGTGTGGGGGCTGCGGAAGCTAGACCAGGGGATGGTGGTGGTGACGAACTGGAAGATGGCGTCCAGCCGCGCGCGCGGATTGGCGATGGGGCGGCCGGCGCCGGTGAGGGGGAGGTGGGGGGCGAGGGCTGCCCACTCGGCGTCGGTGAGGGGGGACCAGGGGCGGGAGTGGGGCATGGGGTGGGCTCCCTGGCAGGTGGCTCTCCGTGAGTGGAGAGAGACCCAAAAGTCAATGCTAATATTCCTATCAACGGAGCTTGCTAGCTCAACAGCCCTGCACACCCGCTCCAAGGTGTCCGTGACGGGCATGCTCGAAACACGCGGGGGGATCAGAAGTCCGCTTCGCGCCCATGGCGGTCATCCGAGTTTCCCATGCGCTTTCCGGAAAGCAAACGTGGTCGCCTGTGGACCCGTGTCGTTTGCCACGAGAGCAGGATTACGCCGCCTCGTTCGATTGAGGACGTAATCCTCGTCGCTGAAGCCAACGAGCGCCCCAGTCGTTCATCTGCATCAGGATGGGAGCAATGGACCGCCCCTCCTCGGTCAAGGCGTACTCCACCTTCGGCGGCACCACCGCATAGACGGTTCGCGTGATGAAGCAGTCGTCCTCGAGTTCACGCAGCTGCTTCGTCAGCAGTCGCGGCGTGCAGCCGGGAAGGTGGCGATGCAACTCGTTGAACCGCATCGTGCCGTTCACGGTCAGGTAGTAGAGGATCACGCCCTTCCAGCGACCATTGATGAGGTTGAGGGTGGCGACGATCGCACAGGGGGGTGCTTCGTCGTAGCTTCGGCGCTTCGGCATAAGCCTCCATACTACCCTTTAGGGTAGTATGGGTATTTTTTTGTAGTATTCCCTCTACCGGCGCATGTTCCTAGGTAAGCGCCAACGCCCGGGATTACCCGACCGGCAGCCCACGACATCTTCCTGAAAGGAACAGATATGACCAAAGTGGTCCGCATCCATGAGTACGGCGACGCCAGCGTTCTGAAGATCGAGGACATCGAGGTTCCGCCTCCCGCCGCCGACGAGGTCCAGATCGCCGTCCGCAGCATCGGGCTGAACCGCGCCGAGGTGATGTTCCGCAATCATGCCTACCTGCAGGAAGCCGTGTTCCCGAGCCGTCTCGGCTATGAGGCGTCCGGCGTGGTCCAGGCCGTCGGCGTCGCCGTGACCGGCTTCCAGCTGGGTGATGCGGTCAGCCTCATCCCGCCCGACGACATTGCCCGCTGGGGCACCTACGGCGAGGTGGCCAATGTTCCGGCCCGCAGCTTGGTCAAGCACCCGCAAAACCTGAGCTTCGAGGAGGCCGCCGCCTCCTGGATGCAGTACGTCACGGCCTGGGGCGCCCTGGTCGAGCAGGCCAAGTTGAAGAGCGGAGACTTCGTCATCGTTACCGCGGCGTCCAGCAGCGTGGGCCTGGCGGCCTTCCAGATCGCCCGCATGGTGGGTGCCACCGTCATCGCGACCACGCGGACCAGCGCCAAGAAGCAGGCGCTGCTGGAGGCGGGCGCCCACCACGTGGTCGCCACCCAGGAAGAGGACCTCGTCGCCCGCGTCATGGAGATCACCGGCGGCAAGGGTGCCCGGGTCGTGCTCGATCCGGTCGGCGGCCCGTCCTTCGAGCCGCTGACCCAGAGCATGGCGCGCGGTGGCATCCTGCTGGAGTACGGCGCGCTCAGCCCCGAGCCGACGCCGTTCCCGCTGTTCACGGTGCTGGGCAAATCGCTGACCCTGAAGGGCTATCTTTACAGCGAGATCATCTCCGACGACGTTCTCCTTCAGCGCGCGAAGGACTTTATCAGTGAGGGCCTGCGCTCGGGCCAGTTGAAGCCGGTCGTGTCCAAGGTCTTCAAGCTGGACGATATCCAGGAGGCGCATCGCTACCTGGAATCGAACGAACAGATCGGCAAGATCGTCGTCAACGTGTGAGCGGCATAGCGCCTGCCAGAGGAAACGGCCTGGGTGGCGAGCCATTCAGGCCGGTCAGGCAGCGTGCCCAGTCCAACCGGAGCGGAGGCTGTCTCTGCAGGCGCCTCGGGATGAAGACAGTTAGATTGAGGCGGTCCTTGCGTCCGCTATCGCATGCCTCCTTCCGGGAAGCAGCCTGGCCGCTCTCGGCCAAGATATGACCTCTCGCTACTAGTGTCCCGAATCTGAAGTTCGCCCTGTTTCAGCGGATGGTGGGGTGCTTCGGACGCAGAAGCGCTTGATGCTGGCGAGGATGTCGTCGGCGGACTTGGTCCAGCGGAAGGGCTTCGGGTCGGCA
>NZ_WWDL01000048.1 GCF_009848505.1 Muricoccus harenae | reverse complement strand
ATCCGCCATCTCATCAGCAGCCTCCAGCGCGCCGTTGGCGTCGTGCTCGACCGCCTCTTCGAATGGTCTCTCTGGCGACGCATACACCAGGCTATCGCTAGGACATGCCACTGGCGCCGCAGCCAGCGTAAAGCCCGCATGAAACCTCAACTGTAGAATTAAGGACAAAACCTCCTGAATTGTCGCAGGCAGACGACGGCGCAAGCGCGTGTTGTGAGGGTGAGGTGTAGGCCTGCACGGCGTTCGTCGTGGATGGTCAGGCGCCGGACCCGGGCCGGCTAGGTGAAGGTGCGCTCTATGACCCAGCGGTGCCGGCCGAGATGGGTGCTGCTCTCGATCCCGCGGCATGCGATGCGAGGAACGATGCCGCGGGCGCAGCACTCGCGACGGCAGCGGCGGCGATCATAGGCTTTGTCGGCGTGTAACTTGGCAGGGCGCGGCGCGGGCGGCTGCGGTGTCTGGCCCGCACGCCCGACACCGCAACCGCGGTGGGAGCCAGCATACGGCTGCCGTGGCGGTTGGCCCCGCACAGCGTCAGGCCAAGCGGCGTGCCCAGGCATCGGTGACGACATGGCGTTTCGTACCCGGCCTGTCGCAGTCCGTCGGCTTCGGCCCGACCGCCTCGCCCCCCCTTCCGCGGGCAGGCTGGCGCTGTCGAGCGCCGCCCGGCTCCAGTCCAGGGCGCCTGGGTCCTGCATACGTTCGAGCAAAGTCCGGTGCAGGCGGTCCAGACCCCGCTGAATGCCATTCGCCCAGCCGTCGCCAGCAGGTCCTGTGATTGGTGAAAACGATCGGGGTTTGTCAAAAGTGGTCACGTAGCGGACCCCGAGATGATGATCGTCTCCAAGAGAAATTGCCGGGATCCAGCCGCGCATCTGGGGGACCGCCGAGCTTGCAGTATGCCGCAGCTCGGGAAGTGACGGTCCACCTGCCTCTTCAAGGAGCACCGGCCACGCGAACTTCGCCCCTTCGGGTCTGCCGGTACTGCTTCGGCGGCGATCCCAGGGTGCCAAGGAAAGGCTTTACGCATCGCCCTCCGAGGCATAGGATCCCGAGATGTCGAAGCAACCTGCCCTCCGTGCCGTCACCCGCCCCGCACCGGACTTTACCGACCGCGCTTACTGGGCTGGGACGATCAAGATGGCGCTGAGCCGGTTCTTCGTCCTGCAGGTGCTGCACGATGGTCCGGCGCATGGTTACGACATCGCCCGGGCGGTCGAGCGCACGACGAATGGCTGCTGCTCGCCGTCCGAGGGCGCCCTCTACCCCACGCTCCGCGAGTTTGAGCAGGGCGGCTATCTCACCTCGGAAACCGAGGTCGTCTCGGGCCGAGAGCGCCGCGTCTACACACTGACCGACAAGGGCCGGGAAGCCTTCCGCGTAGGCCTGGGCGCCTGGATGGACGCCACCACTGCCCTGACCGAGACCGGCCGCGCCGCCAAGGCCCGCAGGAACACCAGGGACAGCTGCAAGTGCTGAAACCCATTTGCGCTCATACATCGCCTACCGAGGCATAGAGGAGGACGACCCCAGATGAACTCCTGCTGCTCAACCAGTCGGCGCTCCAGGACCCCGGAAGCGGTTCGCCAGAACCCCGAAGCGCTCCCGGTCGCCGTCATTGGAGGCGGCCCGGTCGGCCTCGCCGCCGCGGCGCAGCTCCTCGAGCGCGGCCTGGAGCCTGTCGTCCTCGAGGCCGGATCCTCGGTTGGCACGGCGCCGCTCGCCTGGGGCCACGTCCACATGTTCTCGCCCTGGCGCTACAACATTGACGGGGCGGCGCGCACGCTGCTGGAGCGGCACGGGTGGACGGCACCGGGCCCGGACGCCTTCCCGACCGGCCGCGATCTCGTCGAGGACTACCTCGCGCCGCTCGCCGCCCTTCCCGGGATCGCCGCTCGCCTGCGGCTGAACACGCGGGTCACCAGCGTCGCCCGGTTCAGGGCGGGCAAGGTTCGCAACGCTGGGCGCGAACAGCACCCCTTCGAACTGCGCTTCGAGGACGGCCGAGGAAAGCAGGGACGCCTCCTCGCTCGTGCGGTCATCGTCGCCTCAGGAACATGGGGCAACCCGAGCCCGGCTGGCGCCTCCGGCCTGCCCGCCATGGGCGAGCGCGAGGCGGCCGACCGCATTCGCTACGGGATGCCGGATGCCCTCGGCGCTGAACGCCCTCGCTACGTGGGCAAGCGAATCCTTGTGGTTGGCTCCGGCCACTCGGCCATCGGCACCCTCATCGACCTCGCCCCTCTCGCCGAGCAGGCGCCGGGCACGGCCGTCTTCTGGGCGGTGCGGAGCACCGACCTGACACGGGCCTATGGCGGCGGCGCGGCCGACCACCTTCCCGAACGCGGCGCCCTGGGCCAGCGGCTGCGGCGCCTCGTCGGGAGCGGCGCCATCGAACTGCTGGCACCCTTCTCTGTCGACGAGATTCAGCGAGGTGCCGACGGCTCCCTGCGAGTCCTCAGTGCCGATGGGCGCATGGTGGAGGCCGATGAGATGGTGGTGGCCGCCGGTCTCCGTCCTGACCTCAGCATCCTGAGCGAGGTTCGCACAGACCTCGACCCGGCGCTGGAATGCCCGCGCGTGCTGGCGCCGCTCATCGACCCGAACCTGCACTCCTGCGGCACCGTGCGCCCGCACGGTGCCAAGGAATTGGCGCAGCCGGACGCGGGTCTTTTCGTTGCGGGCATGGCCAGCTATGGCCGGGCGCCGACCTTCCTGCTCGCAACCGGCTACGAGCAGGTGCGCTCCATCGCGGCGTTCCTTGCAGGCGACGTCGAGGCGGCGCGCCGGGTCGAGCTCGACCTGCCGCAGACCGGCGTCTGCAACTCCAATCGCTTGCTCCCCGGAGTGGAGGAGCCAGGGACCGCGTGCTGCACACCGGAGACGCCCCAGGGCGCCTGCTGCCCGCCCAAGCCAGAGTTGGCGAAGGACGCGCCTTGCTGCGGAAGTACCGCAAGCCCGGTGCCCGCCCTGGTCGAACCCGCCGAATGAGCCAGGTCACTGCGGCTTCGGCCGACACCGCGGCGGGACCGGCCACCAGCCCCCCTCGGCTGGCGGTGGTCTCGGCTATTGGCGTGGCCCAGATCCCTGCCTGGGGATCCTCCTACTACCTCCTGGCCGTCTTGGCCGGTCCGATCGTGGCCGACACCGGCTGGTCGCTGTCCTGGATCATGGGCGCCCTCTCTGTCGGGATGCTGGTGTCGGGACTGGCGTCGCCCCGTGTCGGGCATCTGATCCACGACCGGGGAGGCCGTCCCGTCCTGGCCGCGAGCGCCATGCTGCTGTCGCTCGGGCTGCTGATGCTGGGCGTCGCGCCCAACCTGCCCGTCTTCGTGGCGGCCTGGGTCGTCATCGGGTTGGGCATGGCGGCCGGACTCTACGACCCAGCCTTCTCAGCGCTGGGGCGTCTCTACGGCGAGGATGCCCGCAGCGCGATCACCCATGTCACCCTGTTCGGGGGCTTTGCGAGCACCGTCTGCTGGCCGCTGAGCGCCTTTCTCGTCGAGCAGGTCGGCTGGCGCGGCACCTGCCTGACCTACGCCGCCATCCACCTCGCGGTCGTCCTGCCCCTCTATCTCGCCGGTGTTCCCCGGGAGGAGCGGCGGGCGCCGGACACCCCCACTGGCGCCGCCATCCCGGCGGGGCATGTGCGGCCGGAGCAGCGGCTGGCCTTCGTCCTGCTGGCGGCGGGTTTCACCCTTGCGTCCGTGGTCATGACGATCGTCTCGGTTCACCTCCTGACGCTGTTGCAGTCGCGTGGTGTCGGCTTAGCCGCCGCCGTCGCGCTCGGCGCGCTCATCGGCCCCAGTCAGGTCGGCGCGCGCATCCTGGAGATGCTGGTCGGCCGCAAGGCGCACCCAATCTGGAGCCTGGTGGCATCGACGGTGCTGGTCGCAATTGGCCTGGGCATGCTGGTCGGCGACGTCACGGTGGCCGGGGCGGGCATCGTCCTCTACGGGGCGGGCAGCGGCATCCGCTCCATCGCGCGCGGCACCGTGCCGCTGGCCCTCTTCGGCCGTGAGGGATACGCCATCCTGATGGGGCGCCTCGCCATGCCGACGCTCGTCGCGCAGGCAGCCTCGCCGTCCATCGGCGCCTGGCTGCTGGGCGGCTTCGGCTCGACGGCCACGCTGGCTTTCCTGTGCGGCGGGGCGGTGCTGAATATCCTATTGGTTCTCGCGCTCCTGCCGACCGCGCTCTGGAGGTTGGACACGGCCGCTTGACCATCTTCAACACAGATTGCCGCCTGGACTCGCCTGGCCCGGAGCTCGCATCGTGGGCATGGGCCAGTTTGCCTCGGCAGCGGCTCGCCAGGATAATGGAGCGGGGTCGATGCGCTCCTCCTCATCGTACTGATTGGCTGCGTATCGTTCCTCTGCGCCACCGTCGGGCAGGCGGGTGGGACGGCCTTCCTCACCGTCATGGCATTAGCCCTGTTCCCTCTGGCTGAGATGTGCGCCACGGCCCTCCTGCTGAACATCGTCGCAGCAGGCTACGCCACCTGGCGGCTGCACCGGAACGCGGACGTCGAATAGCGACTTGTGGCGAAGGTCCCGGCGCCCTCCCTCGTGACGGCCTTCGTCAGCGGCGTGCTGGTAGTCGAGGGACGCGCCTACTTCATCCTGGCTGGCCTGCTGTTGATCCTCGCTGCCGGTCTGATGGTGCTCCGCCGGAGGGCGGATGCGGCTGAGAACGAAGACGTCCGGCCAGTCCCCGCCGCGAGAGCAGGAGCTGGTTTCGTCGCTGGTCTGACCGGCGTCGGCGGCGGGGTGTTCCTGACCCCGATTGTGAGGGCCCTCGGGTGGGCGTCACGCCGTTGCGCGGCCGCGGTGGCCCTCCCTTCATCTTGTGTAACTCCGCCCTGGCACTCCTGGGCGTCCTCCTCGCCGGTCAGCGACCTGCGCCCAAGACCTCATTTTACGCGGCGGGCGCCCTCGCGGGCGCCGTCCTCGGCACTGCCATCGGAGAGCGCCGGATGTCGCGGCGCGCCGCGCGACTGGCCCTCGCCGCCATCCTGATCGGCGCCGCGCTCCGCCTGCTGGTTAGGTGAATATCAGGTGAAACAGGAAGCGTCGGCCGCCTGCATCTTGATGGCCTCATAAGAAGGCCGCCGATCATGGCGAAGCGGCGATGTCCGCAGGAGCCTTACCGAGGACCCTGGGCACGCCTGGGCAGGAACGGCGACTGCGGGCTACCAAGGTGCTCCGGAAGCGTCGCAATCAGAGGCGCGGATTGGTCGCTGGCATTCGGTAGGTTCGCGCGATCCTGATCCGGCAGTATCGCGTCGCCGGCATCACGCAAGCGCGCAACGGCATACCCGCCTCGTCGAGAGGGGTAGAACGCGGATTGGTCGGCAATCCGAGCAGATTGTCCCGTTCCTCGGCCATGCGCGTCCCGTGCTCACGGAGGGGAATCGCCTGTCCTCGCAAGCTTGACTCATCGACCCCGGTCTAGAGGAGCACGGCCAGGGCGGCCCACCGACGCGGTCGTGGTCCCTCCGGTGAGCAGGAACATCGCGGCGGCGGCACCAATCGCCCACCGCACGGCCAGACTGCGTCTGTAACGCTGCGCCATCCCGCTGCCGGTCTGCATCACCGATTTGATGGCGGCGGCATCCGGCGGGGAGTAGAATGAACAAGATCCGGACTGGGCTCATATCTGAGGAGACGGCTACCATGTCGGACGTCATCCTGGCCGTGCTCGAGCGGCCTGAGGCGGCAGCCCACCTGTTGCGTGCGGCTGAGCGCCTTGCCGTGCTCGCCCGTGCCACTCGCGTCAACGTCCTCGCCGTCCGCACGCCGCCCGGCTACGCCATGCTGACCTCCGAGGTCGCCGTGGGCGAGTTGCTGGCCGACCTCATGGCACTGGAGGACGAGAGGATCGCGGCGCTGGAGGCGGCTTACCGACACTGGGCGGCGGGAATGACGGAAGAATCCTTCACGTCACGGTGGACTTCGGTCGAGGGTCTTGCCGACTCCATCGTGAGCGAGGGCCGCAATGCCGACTTCGTCGTGGTCGGCCGTCCCGCCCGCGACGACGATGATCCGACGCGGCGGGCATTCCACGCCGCTCTGTTCAGGACCGATAGGCCCGTCCTCGTGGTCCCCCCCGGCTGGGAGGCGGCGTTCGGCCTCCAAGTCGCAATCGCGTGGAAGGATGACGGCCGGGCTGCCAAGGCAGTCCTTCCGGCCCTGCGCTGCCTCCGGAGCGCCGAGCCGTTGCATGTGCTCGTCGGCGTGCGCCAGGGCGCCACGCCGCCCGTCCTCCCCGCGATCTTTCGCGATCACGGCGTGCGGGCAGAACTGCATGTGCTGCCCTTGGGCCCCGAGGTGTTCGGTCAGACGCTGCTCAATAAGGCGCGCGAGCTCGACATCGACCTGCTGGTCATGGGTGCATACGCCCACAGCCCTGTGGTCGAGGCCCTCCTCGGTGGCGTGACGCGGTACATGCTGGCGCATGCCAACCTACCGGTGCTCATGCGGCATTGAATGAAGCTGACAAAACTCGCTGATCCCGCAGCAGCAATGTGAACTCCTGGCATCCTGGGCATCGGTCCTCGTCTGCTAAGCGGCTTCGCCCCAACAGGAGGGTAAGGCTTGCTCTGGTATGTTGACAGAGATGGCTCCTGATCGCCCGAAACTTCGTCATGCCCGGCGAAGCGGCGGTCCAGCGGATTGACGGTTTGATCCACCTGAGGCTTGGCCGAAATCGGGCCGAACACGGATGGGGAAGTGGAAGACAGACATTGTCGCACCGGACGCCGCAAATCTCTGGTTGTTCACCGACGCCGCGCTGGTTTCGCTGGTTCCCGGCCCGGCCATCCTGCTCGTCGCTATGGTCCGCGTTCTGGTCAGGTGACGTCCATCGTCATGCGCATGGACCGCGACTTTCTCGCGGATGCGGCGGATGTCCGCCTGAAGCATTTGTTCGGCCGGCTCGGCCGTGAGCGGCCCTGAGGAGCACCATGCTGTCCAGAGCTCGGCGACCTGCCTTCGGTCCAGCCTCAGCCACGCCTGGGGCCGGCCTGCTAACCGACCAGGCCCTGGCCCAGCCCAAGACCCCGCCGCAGGACCCATCGCTGCGGACGATTCCCAGCACGCTGCTCCCAGTGCCGGGCACCGTCAGCCCGGAGTTGCAGCGCCGCATCGGCGCGCCCTATCCGGACGGGTGGGACACCAACCCTGGTACGCCGGCGGCTTAGCGCGATCTCGCCGCGCGCAGCGCGGCCGCGGTCGCTCCGCATCTTCCAGTTGTTCGTCAGCGGCTGCGGATCCAGGGAGAGCCGACGCGGATCGCGGGCGTTGGCATCTTCGTCCTGACGCCGGACGACCTGTTGCCGGCCAATAACGACCGGCTGCTCGTGCATGTGCATGGCGGCGGATACGTCCTCTATCCAGGCGAGGCTGGGGCTGGGGCTGGGAGGGTGTGCTGATGGCGGGCTATGGCCGCTTCAGGGTCGTCTCCATCAAATACTGTATGGCTCCGGATGTTCCGTTCCCATTCGCTCACGACCAACGCCTTCGTGGACAACGTCCCGGCCTCGGACCAGGGCGGGGCGGATGAGGCGGCCGGGCTCTGCGCCGGCGGGCATGACCTGCGGGACCCGCTGACCTCACCAATCCTTGGCGACTTCACCAGGTTTCCGCCTACCGTTCTGACATCCGGCACGCGTGAGCTGTTCCTCAGCCACACCTTGCGGGCACGTCGCAAGCTGCGCCAAGCTGTCGTTGAGGCCGCGTTGCATGTTTTCGAGGGGCAGAGCCACGCCCAGTACCTCGATCCCTTCATGTCGGAAACCGAGAGGGCCTTCGGTGAGATCGCGCGACTCTTCAACCAGCATCTTCTGACCTGAGCGTGTCCCAGTCGCGTCGCCTTCCATGGAGGTTTGACCGATGTCTTTCAGCTTTCTCCACTCCACCGGCCAGGAGACGCCGCTCCGCATTCCCGAGATCGGATTGGAGCTCCGCGTACGGGTTCCACTTGGCCTGACCGGGGGGCTGCTGACCTGCATAGAAACGATCAACGCTCCTGGCTTCGGGCCACCGCTTCATCGGCACCGGGAGACCGAGGTCTTCTACTTGCTCGAGGGCCGCTACATCTTCGAGGTCAACGGCACACGGTTCGAAGCCGGCGCAGGTGACGTCATCACCGCGCCCGGCGGCTCTGCCCATGCCTTCGTCAACATCACCTCCCGGCCGTCCCGCCAGCTCATCCAAATCCTGCCGGGCCTCGATGCCACATCCTTCTTCGCCGGATTGGGTGAGGTGATGCGTGGCGGAAGTCCCGACCGGGAGGTACTGGCCACCTTCGGCAAGACATGGGCGGTGGAGTTCCTCGGCCCGCCGCTCCAGCCGTGATCCCGGACTGTGGTAGGCCACGCGCTCCACCAGCCCGGCCAGAGCCTCGGTGGGGGCGTACTGAGCCGTCGCGGAAGTCATCTGCCTCCTATTCCCGACGTCAGGCCTCAGGAGCGTGAGGCAGAGACTTCGAAGGCACATCCCTGCCCGACGCACCCTTTCCAGGTTGTTCTAAAGAGATGGGATTGGCACGCCGACCATAGAACCTTTAGAGAACATCTAAGGGGCTACCATGACCGACCAGATCGTCATCACCGAGAAGACCAGCCAGGCAAAGGATGTCCGGGCCGCGGTGGGCGGCCGCTACGGAGCGATTCTCCCCGCGGAGGGCCACCTGTTCGACCTGGTCGAGCCGGAGGAGGTCGTCCCGGAGTGGAAGCGCTGGTCGCCCATCCTGCTCCGCCCGGAGGGCCTCTACGGCACCAAGCCCGCCTCAGGGGGCAACAAAGCCCCCAAGCTCCAGGCCATCCGGGCGGCGCTGCGGAGCGCCAAATGCGTCTGGCTCGCCACTGACTGCGACCGCGAGGGACAGCTGATCGGCCAGGAGATCCTGGAGCACCTGAGGTATCGCGGCCGGGTCATGCGGGTGATTTTCACCGCCCAGGACCCCCAGACCATCCGGGACGCCTTCGCCCGGGCCAGGCCCAATACCGAGTATGCCCGCCTCTACGCTGCCGCCGTGGCTCGCCGTCAGGCGGACCAGATCTACAACCTCTCCCTGACCCGCACGGCGACCGTGACCCTCGCGCGGGGCGCACGCACGGTGATCGGCGTGGGGCGGGTGAAGACGCCGACGCTGGCGATCGTGTGCAGGCGCGAGCTGGAGATCCGCAACTTCGTCCCACAGGCCTATTTCGAGGTGGTCGCCAACGCCGATGTCGAGGCCGGCTCCCTGCGGATGCGCCACGCGCCCAAGGAGCGCATCCTCAAGCACGAGGATGCCGAGGCGATTGTTGCCTTTGCTGAGGGCTTCGAGGGCCCGCTGCAGGTGCGCGTGGAAGACAAACGCCAATCCCCGCCCCGCCTGCACGACCTGCCCTCGCTGCAGAAGCTCTGCGGCTCTCGCTTCGGCTGGTCGGCGGCGCGCACGCTGGAGGTGGCGCAGCAGCTTTACGACGGCGAGGGCAAGAAGGTCATCACCTACCCCCGTGCCGAGACCCGCTACCTGCCGGAGAACCTGATTCCGGACGTCCCGCGCATCGTCGCCAGCCTGCGCGTCGGCCGCGCCTTCGCGGAGGTGCCGGTGCCAGACCCGCCGGTGATCCGCCGTGGCGCCGGCGGCCCCTTCCACGACAAGGGCCTGGCGGGAGCCAGCCACCACGCCGTGATCCCCAACGTGAACACGGTGGAGAATTTGCGCGAGATCTGGCCGCGCCTCTCAGCCGACGAGCGCAAGCTCTTCGACGTCATCGCCCGCTCCTATCTTGCGGCGATGATGCCGGACTTCCGCTACCGGCAGACCACCGCGACGATTGACGTGCGGGGACACGCCTTCCGCGCCGTGGGGCGGCAGCCCATCGATCTCGGCTGGCGCGCGGCCTTCCCGAACTGGCAGCCGGCAGACGAGAAGGGCGAGGATGCCCAGCTGCTTCCAATGCTGCGTGACGGCGAGCCGGCCCGGCTGCGCGATGTGGTGGTGGAGGGCAAGGAGACCCGTCCCCCGCCCCGCTACAACGAGGGCACGCTGATTGAGGCCATGCAGAATGCTTGGCGCTTTGTGGAGGACGAGGCGCTGCAGGAGCGGCTGAAGGAGGCCAAGGGCATTGGCACGCCGGCGACCCGGGCCGAGATCATCCGGGGGCTCAAGGCGCAGGAATTCCTCGTCATCGACGGCAAGAACATCGTTCCCACCGCACGCGGTCTCTCCCTGCACGCCGTGCTGGAGAAGGCTGACCCGGCCCTGGTCGATCCTGGCGTGACAGCGCAGATGGAGCGGCTGCTGGACGAGGTGCTGATCGGCCATCAGGAGATGGAGGGCGCGATCGACGCGGTCTGTGCCCAGGCCAGCCGCATCATTGGGCGGCTGCAGGAACGAGGCCCCTCGGATGGTCTCGCCCTGCCCGGTGACCGGGCCCAGGGGAGCAACATCGGCCGCGCACCCACGCCCGCGATGAAGCGCTTTGTGGACGGCCTCGTGCGGCAGAACGGCCTCAAGCCGCCGCGCGGCTACACGACCTCGGCTGCCGTCTGCCGCGCCTTCCTCGACCAGCACGCCCCAAAAAGGGATAAGGAAACCGCCGGACAGCCGGGTGAGCCCGAACAGCCACGGCCAGTGCGAACCGGCATGTCCACCGTAAAGACAGTAGTTCCCAAGCGGCGTGAGGCGAATGCCAGGGGCGGCAAGGCCGCTGGCGCGGTATCCCGCACAAAGGGAGCGGGGCACGCGCCGGAGGCAGCAGATGGCGATACGCCCCTGAACATCCCCTTCGGAAATAAAGAGGCGGCGCTGCAGCTGGGTGCCCGGTATCGCACGGGCGGCTGGTATGCGCCGTCGGGCGTGGATCTGAGCGGGTTCAGAGAGCGCGGATGGCTCTGACGAATTTGCTGCCAATGGCCCGCATGGTTGCTTTTGATGCCGGTCCGACCCTTCCCCGTCACGGGAAAGCCGAGCCGCAGCGCCGCGCCGCTTATGCCGTGATCGCCAAATTCGGCACGGTGGCTTCGGGACCAAAGCCGAGCCCGGTGATGAACGCGTTCCAGTCCGCCGGCCTCAGCGCTCCGCCCGTCGCTTGGCGGTGGCCGGACCCATACATCTCGTCCGCGCCCGGTGGCCGGTGCTCCTCCAGGAACCCGACCAGGTCGCGGTCCTCGCTCGAGCGCACGGCGAAATGTATCCAACCCGGCCGATATCCCGTGTTGGCTGCCATCACGATCCTATCCCGTAGCCGCCCCCGCCATTGCTGGGCAATCAGGGGATGGATCTGTGTGGGCGACGCGAACCGGATCAGCGCCACCTCACCCCGCACCACAGGCCCGACCCGGCGTGCCGCCTCCAGTTCCTGCTTCACCTCCGCCCGCGCCGCCAGCACGGCCGCAGCCTCCGGACGCTCGCCCGACAGCACATCCTTTGGTCCACTTGCCGCCATCAGCAGCATCAGCGCCGGGGTGGCATCGCCCGATGCGCTGCGCCGCGGCGCGTTCACCAGCGCCGCAGCATCCCGCAACGCGGTCACGCCGAAGCGCCGCGCCGCCTCCATCTCGGGGAACCCCGCCTTCTCGGCCATATCCCCGATAAGCCCCACCGCCGCCAGCCACAGCCATGGTTCCGCATCGACCATCGCGCCGGCGCACCAGAAGGCCAGCAGGGAGGAAGTCGGGATCGGGTCCTGCCCGTGGCCGCTGATCACCGTGGCACCGGCGGGTGGATGGCCAGGGATGTGGTGGTCCACCACCACGGTCGGCACGCCGGGCTTCGGCAGCGCATCCCGCACGCCTAGATCGGTGATGACCACCCCGCCTGCCGGTTCATCCGCCAGCTCCGTCCGCATCGCGTCCGACCAGGGGCTCTCGCCCCGGCCGATGATGCGGGTCCGCACCGTCCATCCCGCTTGCCCGAAGGCGCGCGCCAACAGGGCGGTGGCGGATAAGCCATCCGCATCGTTGTGGCCCAGGATCCAGACCGGCCTGGTTCGATCGAACTCCCGAATGGCCCTGGCAAAGGTGGCAGCAGTTTCACTGCGCGCGGCGGAGTGAGGGTCCATCCGGCCATAATGCGCCGGTCGCCTGCGAGTTTATCCCGAGCTCGCCGTACGAGGCCAAATGGGCCTCAACTTCCGCGACGCAGCCTCTCAAAGGCTCTGTCCCGCTTCATCGCCATCGTGCCGGCCCCATCCAATGGCCCGGCAGCATTCTACCTCACTGTAAACCCGAGGCCATTCGCAACAGAACCGAGGCCTCACTATCACCCGCTTATCCGTCTTGCCCGGCCTGACGGCAATCTGGGCTCCCCCGGAGTATGGCGGGGTGGCCTCCCCTTGCGATTCCATCCTCACTAGACCGGCAGGCCGATCCCAGCAACAAGGCCTCAAGTTTGGGGTACGGTGTGCAGCGCACGCCAAGCGGCGACGAAGGCGCGTGCATTCCGACTGACCTCCTCCGTGCCCGCGTCCGGCTTGTAGAGTGCCGAGCCAAGTCCGAAGCCGCTTGCACCGGCCGCCCGGAATGCGCCCATGCGCTCCGGCGTAATCCCGCCCACGGGCAGCAGACGCGTGCCTATCGGGAGCACGGAAAGCATCGCCTTCAGCACCGGCGGCGTCAGCATCTCGGCCGGGAAGAGCTTTAGCGCGTCGGCACCCGCAGCGATGGCGGCAAAGGCCTCCGTTGGCGTTGCGACGCCCGGTATGCAGACCATGCCGAGCGACTTCGCTGCGCTGATCACTTTGCTGTCGGCATGGGGCATCACGACAATGCGGCCGCCCGCGCACTTCACGTCCTCCACCTGCGCAGGAGAGGTTACAGTGCCCGCGCCCACCAGCACTCTAGCGCCCAGGGATGAGGCGAGGCGCTCAATGCTCTCCAGCGGACGCGGCGAGTTCAGCGGCACCTCGATGATCGCGAAGCCGGCCTCCACGAGCACCTGGCCGATCGGCACCACCTCCTCCGGCCTGACGCCGCGCAAGATGGCGACAAGCGGGAGCTGAAAGAGATAAGCATCCAGGCCCGTCATGTGCGCACCTCCGCAGCTTCGGTCACGAGACCCGCGCAACGAGCGATGCTCCAGAGGCCAGCGGCGTTCGCCTCTGCGTCGGCCATGACTGACACCTCGCGCAGGCCGAAGAGCGCAAGCGCCTGCACGTAGCGTTGGCAAAGCGCTGGATCGCCAATCAGTGCAAGCTCGGTCCCTCCCGTCGGCAGGGCACAAGCCAGCTCCTCGCCGATCAGCAGTCCCGAAAGGTACTCCAGGCTGAGCTCGGCTTTCAGTCCGCCAGTCAGCACAAGTGAGCGAGCGGAGAAAAGCAACGGTGCCACATGCCCTCCACACCTCACCGCCTCAACACCCCGCGCAAAGGCAGCACGCGCCTCGTCCTCGGGTGGCCTTGCCGCAGGGGCGAGCCGGCCGAGGATTGAATAAGAACGCAGCACAGCGAAGAGTTCGCCGGTCATGTAAGTGGCGAATGCCTGGATCCGGCCATCCTCGATCTCCACCCATTTCGAATGGGTTCCAGGCAGGACAAGCCTCGCTCGCGCGACGCGTCCGGGATGGAGGGCCAGCCATCCAGCAATCTGCGTTTCCTCGCCCCGCATCACATTCGGTGGGGAACCGAAGTGAGCGGCCCCCGGTACGATAACCAAGCCTCCACCTGGTACGGGGGTCAGATCCTTTGCAAGGTCATCGGGGCCAACCGGGCATGGCAGGTAGGGTGCCTCAACCCACCCTTGCCGGCTTCCCACCATGCCTGAGGCAATGGTTTTCAGCGCGGGCCACCGTGTCTGCCAACCGCCGACAGCGGACCGGAACGCCGCGTCAAACTTGCCGTCTGGGATGTGCATTACCCCGACTTCTGCGGTGACACTGTCCAACACGCGACCGTCATTGCCGAGCAGATAGGCACGCAGGGCCGTCGTGCCCCAATCCAAACCTATCAGCCCGGGCGTGTTCGACGCCATGATGGCTCCCCTTCGAGGATGCACCGGCGCGGCGACGGCCGGCGGCGAACGCCAATGGTGACCAGCTCCTATGTGGTTATCCAGGCCAAGTTTAGAGCAGATCACCATAGGGCGGGATCGCCTGGAGGCGTGAATCCGCTCATTAACAAGGTGAGGGAGCACCTGAATTGTTTCACCCCCGGCCAATTCCGCCTCCTGCAATGACGGTGCCGGTCAATGCTGCCGGATCCGGATGGGCCAGCCGGGCCGTAGGGTGCAGCAATTCAGCCCCTGCCCTTCCCGCCCCTCCAGCAGGGTGAGCGTCGCCTCAAGGAAGGCCACATAGAATTCCGCCTGCGGTTCGGGGATGTGGAGGTGCAGGCCAGCACCAGACCTGGAACGTCGATCCCTTCTCCCATAGGATTACGGCCATCTTGACCAGCTTCCGCTTCCTCCACGCCGCCGACCTGCACCTGGACAGCCCCTTGCGAGGCCTCGGCGCAGATGCCCCCGCCACGCGCATCCGGCAGGCCACGCGCGACGCGCTGGGCAACCTCGTCGATCTGGCGATCCGAGAGAGAGTCGACTTCGTTGTGGTCGCGGGCGATCTATACGATGGCGACTGGCCGGATTTCCGCACGGGCCAGGCGCTGGTCGCTGCCTTCGCGCGCCTGACGCGGGCCGGGATCCGCGTGGTCGCCATCCGGGGCAACCACGACGCCGAGAGCGTGCTTACCCGCTCCCTCCGCCTGCCCGACGGCGCGACGCTGCTGCGCGCCGATAAGCCCGACACGGTAGACTGGCCGGAATTCGCGGTCATCCTGCACGGGCAGAGCTTCGGAACACGCGACGTGCAGCAGAACCTCGCGCAATCCTATCCGGCGCCAGTCAGGAACCGCTTCAACATCGGCCTGCTGCACACCGCAGCCACCGGTCGCCCCGGCCACGCCTCCTATGCGCCCTGCACGGTCGAGCAGTTGGCGGCCCACGGCTACGACTACTGGGCGCTCGGCCACATTCACGCGCGCGAGGAGCTGCTGCGCGATCCCTGGATCGTCTTCCCCGGCAACCTCCAGGGCCGCCACGTCAACGAGGGCGGAGCCAAGGGCGCCAGCCTCGTCACCGTGCAGCACGGTCGTGTAGCGGGTGTGGAGCACCGGGCGCTCGACGCCGTGCGTTGGGAGCGGGCGAGCGTGGACTGCACGGGCGCCGTCGACGAAGAAGCCGTGTTGGAACGCGCCCGCCGCGCCATCGGTGAGGCGATGGACGGTGCCGAAGGCCGGCTGCTGGCCCTGCGCTTACGCCTCGAAGGCCCCTGCCCCGCCCATCCGGCGCTGGCCCGCGATCCCGCGGCCCTGCGCCAAAAGCTGTTCGCCGCCGGGCTGGAGGTGGCAGAGGCCGATGCCTTCTGGCTGGAGGATATCCGCCTCGCCACCCGGCCCATGCAGGACATTAGCGCGCTACGGGCGCGCGACGACGCGGTGGGGCGGCTGGTGCGAGCCATCGACGCCCTGGCCGATGGACCGGAGGCCGCGGGGCCGATGGCTGCGGGGCCGGTGGCCGCGGCGCAGGGCTACGCGTCGGCCATGCTGGACCGTGCCGCGGGCGGGCTGCGCCAGGCCCTCGGCCCAGACCACCCGGCCGTGCAGGCCGCCGAGGGCCAGCTCTCGCCCGAGATGCTGCGGCGGGCGCGCGACCTGCTGCTCGCGCGCCTCGCCCAGAGCTGACGCGCCATGCGGCTCACCGGCCTCACCCTGAGGCGCTACGGTCCCTTCGAGGAGACGGCGCTGTCCTTCGACCCCGCGCCGGGCCGGATCAACCTCGTCCTGGCACCGAACGGTGCCGGCAAGTCAGTGCTGCGCCACGCCTTCAGCGAGTTGCTCTTCGGCATCGGTGGGCAGACGCCGATGGGGTTCCGGCACGGCTACGCGGGAATGCAGCTCTCCGCCACCGGCCTTGCACCCGATGGAAGCTCCTTTGCCTTCACCCGGCGCAAGGGCCTGCGCAACACCCTGACCGGCCCCGACGACGCGCCACTCGACCAGGCGTGGCTGGACCGTCTGCTCGGGCGCGCCGATGGCAAGCTGCTGTCCCAGCTCTTCGCGCTCGACACGGAGCGGCTGCGCCAGGGCGGGCGCGACCTGCTGAGCTCCGGCGGCGCGCTGTCAGACGCATTGCTGGCCGCGGCTGGGGGCCTGCGCGAGGCCTCTGCCCTGCGCCGCAGCATGGACGAGGAGCGCGACCGCCTAGCGCCGCAGCGCAAGACGGCAACCCGCCCCTTCTATGCCGCGCTCGACCGCTGGTCGGAAAGCCGGAAGCGGCTCCGGCAGACCCTTGTGCGGCCGCAGGAATGGGCCGAGCGGGAGCGGGCGCTGCGGGAGGCCGAGGCGGCACGCGACGCGGCCAACCGCGCTGCCGCCGAGGCAGGCGGGACGCTGCGCCGGCTGGAGCGCATCCGCCGCATCCGCCCGCACCTTCTGCGACACGCGGCCGCCACCGCCTGGCTGGCGGCGCATCCGGAGGCGCCGCGCCTGCCGGCGGACCTCGCCGCGCGCCTGCCCGCCGCGCGCGGTGCCGTTGCCCTTGCGGCGCATGGCGTGGAGACGGCGCAGGCGTCGCTCCGCCGCCTGGAGGCAGAGATCACCGCGGTGGTGACCGATGATGCCCTGCTCGCGCAGGCGGAGGAGATCGCGGCGCTAATGGGCACGGTCGGCCTGGTGGAGCAGGCGCTGGAGGGGCTGCCGGAGGCGGAGGTCGCGCTCGCCGCCGCCCGCGACCGTGTGGGGGCGGCGCTCGTCGCCATGGGGCAACCGGAGACCGCCGATCCCGCTGGCGTCCTGCCTTCCCCCGCCCTGCTCGCCGAGCTGCGTCGGCTGATCGCGGAAGGGATCAGGCAGGAGGCCGCGCTCGCTGGCCTGCCGCGTCGCGCGGCGGAGGGAGCGGCGCGCCTCGGGGAGGCGGAGGCAGCGCTGACCGCCCTGCCCCCGCCCGATGATGCGCGGCGCCTGGAGGAGCTGCTGGCCGAGATCCGACGCGGGGGCGATCCGGTGGCCAACCTTGCCTCGGCGCGGCGCGGCGTGGCCGAGGCCGAGGCGCGCCGCACTGCGGCGCTGGCCGGGCTGCCGGCCGCGCTGCGTGATCCGGAAAGGCTGGCGGCCCTGGACCTGCCGGGCCCGGCCGCGCTGGAGCGCCTGTCGGGGACACGTGATGCCGCGCAGGCCGCTCTGGACCGCGCGGATGAGGCTCTGCGGCGCACGGAGGCGGCTCTCGGCGCGACACGGCATGAGCAAGCGGCACTGCTGGCCGCGGGCGCCCCGCCCACGCGCGAGGCATTGGCCGAGGCGCGGGCGCGGCGCGAGGCCGGGTGGGCTTTGGTTTTCCGACGTCTGTCCGGGGAGGCGACGGCGGCGGCGGAGCAGGCGCATTGCGGCGACCGCCCGCTCGCGCTCGCCTATGCGGAGGCCGTCGCGGAGGCCGACCGGCTGGCGGATGCCCGCTGGGCCGATGCGGAACGCGCCGCGACGGCGGAGCGCCTGACGCGGGTTCTTTCCGGCCAGGAGGCGGAGATCGCGATGGCAAGGGACGCTCGGGAGGCGGCCCGGGCGATCCGGGACGCGGCCGAGGAGGGCTGGGGCGCCGCCATCCGGCCGCTCGGGCTGGGCACGGGCGCCGGGCTGGCCGAGGTGCAGCGCGCGCTCGGCGCCCGTGAGGCCGGCTTGGCCGCGGCGCAGGGAATGGCGACGGCGCGGGCGGTGCTGGATGAACTGCTGGCGCAGCACAAGGGGGCGGCAGCGCGGGTGGGGCAGGCGCTGGGGCAGGCACCGAGCGAGGCGGCGTCGGCGAACCTGCCGCTGCTACTCGACCGGGCGGAGGAGCGCGTGCGGCAGCACCGGGCGGCAGAAGGCGAGCGCCGGGCCCGCGAGGCGGCGGTCGCGGCCGCGCGTGACCTGTTGCGGGACCTTGAAGGAGAGCGTGCCGAGGCGGCCGCGCACCGGGGCCACTGGCAGCGCGAGTGGGATGCGGCGCTGGAGCGGCTCGGCGGCGCGGCCGGCATGACGACGGGGGCGGTGGATGAGCGCTTGCTGGCCTATGAGGGCCTGGAGGAGGCGATGCGGGAGGCGGCCTCGCTAGAGACGAGGGCTGGGGCGTGGCGCGCTTCGGTGCAGCGTTTCCGGGCGGGCTATGGCGGACTTTGCGGCGCGCTGGGCCTCCCGCCGGCCACGGAGCCGGTAGCCGGGCTGCGGGAGCTGGACCGGCGCCAGCGCGCCGAGGCCGCGCTGGCCGGGCGCCGGGCCGCGCTCCTGGACCGTCGCGCGCGGGAGGCGGGAGCGCTGCGCGAGGGCGAGGCAGCGCTAGCCGGGGCGGAGGCGGAGCTGCGGGCTGTGCTCGCCGCGGCGGGGGCGATGACGCCGGAGGGCGCGGAGGCCCGCATCGCCCTCGGCGCCGAGCGGGAGCGCCAGGACACCCTGCGCGTCTCAGCGGCGGAGGAGATCCTGGCCGGCGGCGACGGGCTGGCCCCGGACGCCCTGTGGGCCGAGGCGGAGGCCGTGCCCGCCGGGGAGCTGGAGGCGGCGCTCGGAGAGGCGGAGGCGGCGCAGGAGCGCCAAGCGGGCGAGGCGCAGCTGGCGGTCGCAGCCGTCACGCGGCTGGAGATGGAGATGCGGCAGGTCGCGGGCGACGACGTGGCCCTGCGGGCCGCGGCCGACGAGGCCGCCGCCGCCGGAGTGCTCGGGCAGACGCTAGAGGACGCGCTGCTGATGCAGGTGGCGGCCGGGCTGCTGGAGGCCGCGCTTGGCGCCGTGCAGGAGGGCGCGGACGACGCGCTCCTGCGCCGGATCAGCGCCGCCTTCTCGACCCTGACCGGGGGCGCCTACACAGGCGTGACCTCGCAGGAGGACGAGCGCGGCACGGCGCGGCTGACTCTCCGCTCGCGCGCCTTCCCGGAGGAGGAGACGGGCGTCGACGGGCTCTCGGAGGGCTTGAGGGACGCGCTCTTCCTGGCGCTGCGGCTGGTCGCCATCGAGGATCAGGCAGCGGCCGGCACCGTGCTGCCCTTTCTCGGGGATGACATCCTGCAAAGCTTCGATGACGCGCGCGCCGCAGCCGCCTTTTTGGCGCTGCTGGACCTGGGCGGGACGGCACAGGTTATCCTGCTCAGCCACCACGAGCACCTGCTGCCGGTGCTTCGGGAGGCGGTGCCGGCCGAGGCCATCCACCTCCAGCGGCTTTCGTTATGAAGGTGCAGCAACGCTGCAGACGCGATCCAACGCTGCCACGCAGTCTGAAAAGACCGTTTGACGTGATCGTGCCCCACGGCGTGGTGTAGGAGGCGCTCCTTGGTCCGCACTACCTGTCACCCATTCGCGAAGCTTGCGCCACCTGCGTGGCGCGTTCCTGTCCTGACGGTGGTGGCGAGCGCTTACCGCTGTTTTGGCAAGGGCGCCGGGGCGCTCGCGCCGGGTCACGCCATGGCATCGACGCCGCATGGCCGGAATTACGTCATCGTTCCGACGTTTCCTCCTCGAGCAGCTGGGTGAGGGAGATACTTGTGCGCGCCGTCAGAGGCCTTTTTCCACTCGGAGCGACCTGCCTCCTGCTCATGGGCTGCGTGGCGCCACCCTATGACGGCTACTACCCGCCGTCCGTCTACCCGGCGCCTGGCGCTCCTTACGGGTCTTATCGGCAGCCCGACGACAGACCTTATGCGCTCCCGCCGCCCGCGCCTCCGGGCGTGGGGCCAATGCAGCGGCCCTATGAGAGGTTCCAGGGATACAGCCCCTATGCTGCCCCGCCCGGATACGATCCTCGTGCCGGGCGGTCGGAGGATCAGCGAGGATACGGCTATCCGGGCAATCTCCCTTACCGAAGCCAGCCCGGCACCCTGCCGGATGGCTGGGCGCCTGGATATCCGTACGCCGAACCGCCGGGCTATCGGCCTGACAACGATGCCCCCTTCAGCAGGCCCGGCCTGGAGCAGCCAACCTATCCGCCTGAAGCCGGCTATCCTAGCTATCGCCACGATGGGGGATCGCCTGAGGTGAACCGACCTGCCGATGAGGGATCAACAGGCCTCGGGAGACCGACCTGGCGTTGACGGGGCTGCTCATTGTCATCAGCCCGAGTGTGTTTCATGGGTCGGCTGAGACGATCCGTCCAGTGTCGGCCTCCCAGGCCACGACCGCCGCGTCCGTGAACCACACAGTCAGACTGCCACGCTGCATGGGGCGACATCGTACTCGGCCCAGTTTGTCGCCCGGCACTGCTGCTTCAGAATGCGGTGGCGTCGGGCGGTCGGCACTGGCCTTGAACGGCAAGCTGGGCTCCCCTGGAATGCGGACCGGACATCCTCCGAAGGATCTTATCCCAACCCAACCGGCAGGCTGACCCAAGCAACACAGGCCCTATGGTGCCTAACCACACACGAATTTACGCTGGTCCCGCGCCGCCGCGGACGAGGCGCTGCCAACCGGCCCGGACGTTCAGCAACATCCGCAATCTGGCTTCCGCCGCCAGGGTTTTAACCGGGTGGTAGATGAACTGAGGGTCGTCAGGGCTGCACTTCTGCCAATCGAAACTCCTATTGCTCAAGGCAGCATGTCTGCCCGTCCTGGCTGCGATGGCGTTGATGTGCTCGATCTTAAGGCCCGCATGGAGAGCAATGGTGGGAACGGTTGCTTCCTGATGCCCGCTCCACCCATCCCTGTATGCCTTATCTACGACATCCAGAAGGCGCGAGCTGTACCGCGAGACGCAGATGAGGGCACGGATCATCGTGTCAGGGGTGAGGCTGTGCACGGCCGGCGCCGGATGCAGTGTGCGCCACCAAGACCATTCTGGCAGTGCCGCCCGCGTGTGCGGAGGCTTCGGCACGATCAGGTCCGCGCCGGAGGCCGCATCCAGGATAGCAAGGAGATTGGCACCGCCGGCAAAAAGGACATCGTACTCCAATAGCCATATATGTCTGTATCCTGGGCGCTTGCGCCGAAAGGCAAGCATGGCGAGTTCTGTGTTCCCTGGGACGATCTTGCCGGAGGAACTCTTCTCCCCGAACTCCGGAAGGAAGATTTCCTCCGGCTCAACGGAGACCGCATCGATTTCCCTATCCGGTGCGGGGGCTTGTTCAGTGAGGAGGAGCGTCACGTCGAACCGCGGAGACAAGGCGCTGGCCAATTCGTGATAGCGGGCCAGCACCAAGTCATTCACGATGTGGCTGAGGAGCAGCACGCAGGTTGATCCCTGTGGCCCTGGAGCCGCTTCCAGCGTTTCGAGCATCGATTGCCTTTCTGGACCCAGTTCATGTTCCAACTGGCGCGCAAGGGCCGGGTACGGGCTCTCCTCGCGCCTCAGGGCAACACGGGAGCACTGTGGCTTCCGGGTTGATGCGGGTGCCTGGGCACCTGATTAGCCGGATCGGTCTGGTCGATCCTTTCGCACCGGCGCCGGCCAGCGGTCACGTCGGCTTTCATCCTGGCGAGGCCAAGTGAGTGGGGCAGGTTGAGGAAAACGGGACATTCACATAGACTAATTGCGAAAATGCACCGACATGCCGACAGCGATACCGGATCCTCACAAATCCTGGCAGCTTAGCTGCAGTGGCCGCGGGCTCGAGTTTGGGGGCAAGGCTGCGCTTCTTCAGGCCTGGCTAGCCCTGCGAAGTGGTCTGACCGAAATCTGGTGGAGCGGGGCGATCAACGGCTGGGCTGCGCTGGTCAGACATGGGACCAGGCGGCATCAGGCTGCCTGCCTCGGTGACCTCGAGGGGCGCGTTGCCCATCAGCTAAGCAGCAGCTCCGGCCGCCGGGTGCACGAGCACAGATCCGGCCGGCGATGCCGACTCATGCATGCCCGCCCGCTTGTTGGGCAGAACGGGCCGGAGCACTGTCCTGCGCGAGAGCCAGCCGAACCCCGGTGACGAGCAGGTGGACGCGCAGGGGCGACCCGTCCTAGCCTCTCGCCATGAGTGACCCTCACCGCATCGCCGGGTCCCAGACTGGGTCCCCGATCCCCGCCACGCACGACATGGGTGGTGCCACGCGTTTCCGCTGCACGGCGGTGGAGCGTGACGAGGCGCCGCCGGACGACTTCGGCAAGCGCGTGGATGCCCTGCGCCAGCTCCTCGCGCAGAAGAAGCTGATGACCGTGGACGAGCTTCGCCGCGGGATCGAAGCCATCCCCGAGGATGAGTATCTGGCGCTCACCTATTACGAGCGCTGGCTCCGATCCATCACCACGCTCATGCTGGAGAAGGGGGTTGTCACCGAGGAGGAGCTGCGATGACCCCGGCCGAGGGCACCAGCGCCGCCGCCTCCGACCCGCCCGGCGATCCCGCCCCCGCACAACCCCGCTTCCCACCCGGCACTCGCGTTCAGGTGCGGGACGATTGGCCGGAGCGCCGCGGCCCCTGCCACATCCGCACGCCGCATTACCTGCGGGGGCGCACCGGCACGGTGCAGCGCCTGCTCGGCCGCTTCGCGAACCCCGAGGACCTGGCCTTCGCCCGCCCGGCACCGAAGCGCGCGCTCTACCATGTTCTGTTCGAGCAGCCGCCAATCTGGGACGAAGGCCGCCCCGGCGACGAGTTGCTGGTCGAGATTTTCGAGCACTGGCTCGAACCCGCTGAGGCCATGAAGGAGGCGGTCTGAATGAGCGCGCCTGCCCGCTCCGATTCCCCTGCACGGCTGGAGGCGTTGATCGGCGCCCTGAAGGCAAAAAGTATCCTCACCGAGGAGGAGCTGGCCGCCCGCCAGGCGCAGACCGATCGCGCGAGCCCGGAGATCGGCGCCCGCATGGTAGCCAGGGCCTGGCTGGATCCGGAGTGGCGCCGCCGGCTGCTCTCGGACGGCTCCGCGGCGGCCGAAGCCATGGGCGTTTCCATGGCCGGCGCGCCGCCGCTCGGCGTGCTCGAGGATACGCCGCAGCGGCACCACCTCGTCGTCTGCACCCTCTGCAGCTGCTATCCGCGCGCGGTGCTCGGCTACCCGCCGCATTGGTACAAGAGCTTCGGCTTCCGCGCCCGCTCCGTGCGCGACCCGCGCGGCGTGCTGGCCGAATGGGGCACGGTACTGCCCGAAGGGGTGGATATCCGTGTGGTGGATAGCACGGCCGACTATCGCTGGATGGTGCTGCCGCTGCGCCCCGACGGGACCGAGGGCTGGTCGGAGGACCAACTCGCCGCCATCGTCACCCGCGACGCGCTGGTGGGCGTGGCGCTGCCGAAGGTGCCGCCGGCCGCCGCGGCCGCTTAGCGCCCAGAAGAACTGCGCCCCCCCCGCTGACAGGCGTCGGGTGGATTGCGCTGCGGCAGGACGTGCAAGCCGCAGGCGGGGCACCCACCTTCCGGCTATCGCGGAGCGCCGAAGTTCTTCCTTACCTCCCCCTTCCGGAGCCCTCGGGGAAGCGGCAGAAGCACTCCACCTATGCTCGTCCCCGCCCGGCTGACCCCTCTTCGGCCGTTCGGTGACGACGCCCCCGAAGGATGTCGGTTTCGCATGAGTGCTGCCCCTACCCTATCCCCCGATCTCGCCGGTGCGCTGCCCGAGCGCATCCGAGGGGTCGGCACCAGCCAGATCGGCCTGGTGGCCGACCGGGGCCGCGACGACCCCGATGTGGTGAAGCTCTGGATCGGCGAAGGGGACCTGCCGACGCCGGATTTCGTCGTCGAGGCCGCGCATCGCGCCATGCAAGCGGGCGAGACCCGCTACACCTATTCCCGCGGCCTGCCCCGCCTGCACCAAGCGCTGAGCGACTATCACCGCCGCCACTGGGGGGTGGAGGTGGCGCCCGAGCGCTTCGCCATCACGGCCGGCGGGATGAATGCGATCATGCAGGCCTGCCAGGCACTGCTGGACCCCGGCGACGAAGTCATCATCCCCTCCCCCAATTGGCCCAACCTGGCAGAGGCCGTGCGGGTGACCGGCGGCGTGCCAGTGACCGTGCCCTATCGCCGGTCGTCCGACGGCCGG
This sequence comes from Muricoccus harenae, assembly GCF_009848505.1. Classification (GTDB taxonomy): domain Bacteria; phylum Pseudomonadota; class Alphaproteobacteria; order Acetobacterales; family Acetobacteraceae; genus Roseomonas; species Roseomonas harenae. The sequence goes on along the minus strand of NZ_WWDL01000048.1, from coordinate 3,483 downwards.
TTCACCCTGCCACTGGAGGATGTGCTGGCGGCAGTGACGCCGCGCACACGCATCCTCGTGGTCAACTCCCCCTCGAACCCGACGGGCTGGGTGATGCCGCTCGCCGAGATGGAGGCGCTCCGTGACGCCGCCCGCGAACGGGGGCTGTGGATCATCTCGGACGAGGTCTACGGCCACTTCACCTATGGCAACACCATCACGCCGTCCTTTCTGCAGATCTGCACGCCGTCGGACCGGCTGATCGTCACCAACACCTTCTCCAAGAACTGGGCGATGACGGGCTGGCGCGCCGGCTGGATCGTCTATCCGGATGGGCTGGACGGAACCTTCACCAAGCTCGGGCAGTACAACACGACATCCATCCCCACCTTCATTCAGCACGCCGCCGTGACGGCGCTGGACGAGGGCGACGCCTTCATCCGCACCATGGTCGGCCGCTGCGACGAAAGCCGCACCATCATGGTGGAGGGTCTGTCGCGCCTGAAGGGCGTCACGGTGTTCCCGCCCGAGGGCGCCTTCTACCTCATGGCTAAGGTGGAGACAGGGGAGAGCAGCCTGGACCTCGCCTTCCGCCTGCTGCGGGAGGCCAAGGTCGGCGTCGCCCCCGGCACCGCATTCGGGCCGGATGGCGAGGGCTTCATCCGCATCTGCTTCGCGGTCAGCCCTGGCCTCGCGCGCGAAGCTGTGGCGCGGCTGACGCGGGTGCTCGGAGAGCGCTGAGCGCCGCCGCACGCCATCCGGGGAACGCAGCCTCGCGTCCCCGGCGGCGTCAGTACGACTTCGGAAGGCCGAGCGCCTTCTCGGCGATGTAGCACAGGATGAGCTGCGGGCTGACCGGCGCAAGCCGAGGGATCAGGGATTCCCGCAGCAGCCGCTCGACGTGGTATTCCTTTGCATAACCCATGCCGCCCAGCGTCGCGACCGCGGTCTGGCAGGCCTGGAATGCGGCTTCCGCGGCCAGGTACTTCGCCGCATTGGCCTCCGTGCCGCAGGGCTGGCCGGCGTCGTAAAGGGTGGCGGCCTTGAACACCATCAGCTCGGCCGCCTGGAGCTGCATCCAGGCCTGGGCCAGCGGGTGCTGGATTCCCTGGTTCATGCCGATCGGCCGGCCGAAGACGACGCGCTCCCCGGCATAGCGGCAGGCGCGCTCCAGCGCCGCCTGGCCGATGCCGATCGCCTCGGCAGCGATCAGGATGCGCTCGGGGTTGAGACCATGCAGCAGGTAGCCGAAGCCGCGTCCTTCCTCTCCGATGCGGTCCTCCGCGCTGACCTCCAGCCCGTCGATGAACAGCATGTTCGAATCGACAGCCTTGCGGCCCATCTTCTCGATCTCCCGCACCTCGATGCGGGAGCGGTCAAGATCGGTGTAGAACAGGCTCAGCCCCTGGGTCGGTTTTGCGACCTCCTCAAGCGGGGTGGTGCGCGCGATGATGAGCATCTTGTTCGCGACCTGGGCGGTCGAGATCCAGATCTTGCGGCCGCTCAGCACGTAGCGGTCGCCCTGCCGTACCGCGCGTGTCGTCAGCCGCGTGGTGTCGAGGCCCGCATCAGGTTCGGTCACCGCGAAGCAGGCCTTATCTTCGCCCGCGATGAGGGGCGGCAGGAAGCGCTGCTTCTGCTCCGCGGTGCCGAAGACCTGCACCGGGTTCAGGCCGAAGATGTTCATGTGGATCGCCGAGGCGCCCGACAGGCCCGCGCCCGAGGCGGCCACCGTTTGCATCATCAGCGCAGCCTCGGTAATGCCGAGGCCGGCGCCGCCATATTCTGGCGACATGGCAATGCCTAGCCAGCCGGCCTCGGCGAAGGCGCGATGGAAGTCGAAGGGGAAGCCGCCGTTCCGGTCCTTCTCCAACCAGTATTCATCGCCGAAGCCTTCGCAGATGCGCTCCACCGAGGCGCGGATCGCGCGCTGCTCCTCCGAGATGCTGAAATCCATGCGCCGTTTCCCCAATTGCTCTCGTGGTGCCGCCAATCCGCGGCGCGCTTCAAGTGCTCTTTTGTCGCGACGGGCTGCCGGACTTAGGGGCACCCTCCTGAGTCCGCAGGGCGCCGAATTCACGGTGAGGGCTTTCCGACAAAATGCCGGGCCTCACGCCGCAGCCGCCGGGCAATCGGAGCACGCTGTCAGCCGCCGCATGAACTCGCTTCGCCTCCATCCTCGCCATTGCGGCTCCCCGCCGTCCGCAGGCGCTGCATGCCGCGCCACCGTGCGGCACGGTAGGTGAGCGGCGCGGCGGTGTCGATCAGGGCTCGCCGGCCTCAGTTCGCGCCGATCGCGTCCTGCACGGCGTCGCCAAGCCGGTCCATGATGGAATCGATGGCGGCCGCATCGGCGATGTAGGGCGGCGCGATGATGATGTGATCGCCCTGCTTCCCATCGACAGTGCCACCCATGGGGTAGATCGCAATGCCGCGACGGAGGGCGGCATCCTTGATCCGGTCGTTGATACGGAGATCCGGATCGAAGCTGCGGCGCGTGGCGCGATCCTCCACGAACTCCAGCGCCCAGAACAGGCCGCGGCCCCGTATGTCGCCGACATGGGCATGGCCGCGGAAGCGGTCCCGCAGCCCGGCCCCGAGCCGCTCTCCCATGGCGCGCACATTCTCCAGCAGCCGGTCCTCACGGATGATCCGCTGGACCTCAAGAGCCGCGGCGCAGGCCACCGGATGCGCCTGGTAGGTGTGGCCATGCTTGAGGCTGCCGGAGCCGGCAGACAGGGCATCCACGATCCGGCGGCCCGCCAGCACGCCGCCGATCGGCTGGTAGCCGCCGCCAAGCCCCTTGGCGATGGTCTGGATATCCGGCGCGACGCCTTCCTGCTCCCATGCGTGCAGCGTGCCCGTACGGCCCATGCCGCACATCACCTCGTCCAGGATGAGCAGTGCCCCGTGGCGGTCGCAAACCTCGCGCATGGCGGGGAAATAGCCGGAAAGCGCCGTCACGCAGCCGGTCGTGGCGCCCACCACCGTCTCGGCGACGAAGGCGATGACGCTGTCCGGACCCAGGCGCTGGAACTCGGCCTCCAACTCCGCCGCCAGGCGGGTGACATAGGCGGCATCGCTCTCGCCTTCACCCTGGCCGCGATAGGCGAAGCAGGGCGAGACATGGCTGAAGCAATCCGCCAGGATCGGTGCATAGGGTTCCCGGCGCGCCATGTTGCCACCCAGTCCGAGCGCACCGAGCGTGTTGCCGTGATAGCTCTGCCGCCGCGCGATATAGCGCCGGCGTTGCGGCTGGCCCATCTCGAGGAAGTACTGGCGTGAGAGCTTCAGCGCAGCCTCCATTGCCTCAGAGCCGGAAGAGACGAAATAGGCCCGTGCAAGGCCGCCCGGTTCCTCGCCCACAAGAAAATTCGCTAGGGCGTGTCCTCAGATGGGGGATTCCCAGGATGGTGCTGGAGTGATTCATAGGGTGCCGGCAAGTTGTGGAGCAGCCGGGGAATGCGGCGATACGCGTTGCGTGACGATCAGTGGGTGCGGATC
>NZ_WWDL01000047.1 GCF_009848505.1 Muricoccus harenae | reverse complement strand
TCGGCCTCCATCAGGCGCTCGGCGGCAAAGCCCAGCATCTCGCGCACCAGATCACCATCGGCGCTCTTCTCGATCAACTCCAGCAGCGCCATCTTGTCGTCGGTCATCGTCATCTCTGTGCTGAGGGCTCAAGGTCGCACTCGAACCATAGCCAGAGATCGACGGTGGCCACCCCGCCAGGGCAGCCCCCGCTGTGGATAAGTAGCCCGCCTGCGCTCAACCCCTGATCTCGCTCCGGCAGGCCACTTACCCACAGCTGCTACACCACGCGTCGGGGCACGATCAGGACGTGCCGTCGCTCATCGGATCCCGGCACGCATGAACGACTGCACGAACTGGCGCTGGAAAAGCAGGAAGGCAAGAAGGAGCGGTGCCGAAGTGAGCAGGGTGGCCGCGCTGATGATAGCCCAGTCGACGCCCTGATCGGTGGAGGCAAAGACGGCAAGGCCCACGGTCAGCGGCCGGGTCTCTACAGTGTTGGTGATCACCAATGGCCAAAGGAAGTTGTTCCAGTGGTAGGCCACGGAGGTGAGGCCGTAGGCCAGGTAGGTCGGACGGGCGAGGGGCACATAGACGCGCCACAGGATACCGAAGGTGCTGCAACCCTCGACCCGCGCGGCCTCCTCCAACTCGCGCGGTACCTGCTTGAATGTCTGACGCAGCAGAAAAATGCCAAACGCAGAGGCGACGTAGGGAAGGCCGATGCCGACCACGGTGTCTACCAGACCGAGCGCGCGCATGGTGCGGTAGTTCTCGATGATAAGCATGTCCGGCATGATCATCAGCTGGACCAGCACCAGGGCGAAGAGCAGCCCGGTCCACCGCGACGTGCTGCGGGCAAAGACGAAGGCGGCCAGCGTACCGAGGACGAATTGGGAGCCCGTCACGAAAGTGACGAGCAGCAGGCTGTTCAGCATGTAGCGCGGGAAGGGAGCAGCGTTCCAGGCGGCGGTGAAGTTGTCCAGTGTCAGTGGCGCGAGGAGGTCGAAGCGCGCGGCGTAGCCGGTCGGGTGGATGGCGGCCCAGATGGCATAAAGCAGCGGCGCTACCCAGGCGATCGCCAGTGTCCAGGCACCGAGGGTCTCCAGCCACAGCCCCACACGCAGGCGCGGCGGCACCGCGGCAGCGTGCATCATCGTTGTCGTGCTCATCGGTAATGGGTCCGCCGGCCCAGAAAGGTGAACTGCGCCAGGGCGATCAACATCAGGAGCAGAAGCAGTACCATGGTGAGTGCCGAGGCCTGCGAGGTGTCCCAGAAGCGGAAGCCGACCTCATAGATGTAGGTCAGGAGCAGGGCGGTGGCGTTGTCCGGCCCGCCGCGCGTCATGACGATGATATGGTCCACCAGCCGGAAGCCGTTGATCAGAGCGTTGACGGCGATGAACAGGGTGGTGGGGCCTAGCAGCGGCAGAGTGACGCGGCGGAACACCTCCCATCGGGAGGCGCCCTCGACCGCCGCCGCCTCGTAGAGCACGGGCGGGATGGCCTGCAACGCAGCCAGGTAGAAGATCATGAAGAACCCGGCTTCCTTCCAGACCGCGACGACCATCATCGCGCCCAGCGCCGTCTCCCGGCTGCCGAGCCAGTTGGTGGCGCCCCAGCCGAGAAGGAGCTGAGTGAGCCGGTCCACCAGCCCGTAATCCGGCGTGTAGAAGAACAACCAGAGATTGGCGACCGCGATCATCGGCAGGACCGTGGGCGTGAAATAGGCCACGCGCAGTGCCGCCTTTCCGGCGATGCGGCCATTCACCCATAGCGCCATCACCAGCGCCAGCGCGATGGAGAGCGGCACCGTGCCCAGCGCGTAGATCAGGTTGTTCGTCAAAGCCTGCCAGAAGATGGGGTCAGCGGCGAGGACGTCGTAATTCTCCAGCCCGACGAAGCGCGCCGGGCGCGCCCCGCGCGGGGTGGAGAAGAGCGAGTGCCAGAAGGTCGCCACCACCGGATAGTGGGTGAAGGCGACCAGCAGCACCATGGCCGGACCCAGCATCAGCCAAGCGTGAAGTGTCGCGCGTCCACGCATGGGCCTGGGCCGCCTCTTAGCGGTAGCTGCGCAGGATGCGCTCGGCGTCTTCCTGGGCCTTGGTCAGGGCGGCGGCCGGCTGCACGCGGCCGGTCAGCACGGACTGGAGCGCGTCCTCCAGCGCCTTCGTCACGCGCTGGTTCTCATGCGTCGAGAGCTCCGCCACGGCATGCGGCAGTTGGTCTCGCGCAACAGCTGCCGCCGGGAAGCCGGCGACGTACTCCTTCATCTTGGGCGTCTCGAAGGCGGCGGGGCTCACGGCCACGTAACCCGTGTCGATGCCCCACTGGGCCGCGCGCTCCGGCTCCGTCAGGAAGCGCGCGAACTTCACCGCCGCCTCGCGCTGCGCCGGGCTTGCGGACTTGAAGACATAGAGGTTGCCGCCGCCCGTCGGGCTGCCGCGGCGCCGGCCTGCGGGCAGCATCGCGACGCCGAAGGGGAAGGGCGCGTTGTTCTTGACGTTGGTCAGGTTGCCCGTGGTGGTCCACATCATCGCCACCTTCCGCTCAAAGAAGTCACGTGGCGTGGTGCCCCACTCCACGATGCCCGGCGGGTGCACCTTGTGCTTCGTGGACAGGTCCAGCCAGTACTGAGCCGCCTCGACCGCCTTCGGATCGGCGAAGGAGGTGCGGTCACCCGCCTCGTTCATCAGGCGCACATCGTTCTGTGTCGCCAGCGCCTGGAACATCCAGTAGGCAAAGCCGGAGCCGGGAATCTGGATACCCCACTGCGACACGCTGTCGCCCTGCCGCTTGGTCAGCTTCTGCGCGAAGCTCACCTGCTCGGCCCAGGTCGCGGGCGGGGTCTTGGGGTTCAGGCCGGCCTCTCGGAAGGCGTCCTTGTTGTAGTACATGACGATGGTGGAGCGCTGGAACGGGACGCCCCAGGTCTTGCCGCCTGTGCGGCTGTTCTCCATGAAGCCGGGGTAGAAGCTGTCCATCCAACCCTTATCGGCCCCGGGCAGCTCGTCCCAGGCCACGACCACGCCCTCGTCGATGAGAGTGTACATGTCGGTGGAGAGCAGGCACGCCATCTGTGGGGCGTCGCCGCCACGTGCGGCAGTCAGCGCCTTGGTGATGGAGTCCTGATAGGTGCCGGTGTAGACCGGGCGCACGCGAATCCCGGGGTTCGCCTTCCCGAAATCCGCACAGTAGCCGTCGATCACCTTCGTGATCGGGCCGCCGACAGCCACCGGGTAGTTGAAGGTGATCTGCACGGGCGTCTGTGCGCGCAGGGCGGGTGCGGCGAGCACGGGCGAGGTAGCGAGCGCGCCGAGGGCGGCGCGACGGGTGACCAACATGGTAATTGTCCTCTCGTGATCAGGCGAAAGCGGGTGCGGAGGCGGGCAGCGGAAGGCGCCGGCCGGTCGCAGGGTCGAAGAGGTGCGCCGGCGGAGGCAGCCGCAGGCGAATGGAACTGCCGGTCGCCAGCATGTGGTGGCCAGGGATGCGGACCTGCAGGACCTCGCTTCCCACCGCGCAGCGCAGCACCGTCTCGGCCCCAAGGAACTCGGCGCTGTTGACGACCGCGGGAAGGCCGTGGCCGTCGGTCGGCACCACATCCTCCGGCCGAAGGCCGAGCAGCACGCCGGCGGCCTCGGCCGGGGCTACCGGATGGTCCGGCGCACCGGCAATACAGGCGCCACCCGGCGACGCCTCGAGGCGCAGCAGCGACATGGGCGGTGTGCCGATGAAGCCGGCAGCGAAGGCGGTTGCGGGGCGAGCGTAGAGCTCGGCGGGGGTGGCGTCCTGCTCGACCCGGCCGTCGCGCATCAGCACGACCTGATCGGCCATGCTCATCGCCTCCACCTGGTCGTGGGTCACGTAGACCATGGTCAGGCCCAGACGCTTCTGCAGGGAGCGGATCTCGTGCCGCATCTCGGCACGCAGCTTGGCGTCAAGGTTCGACAGCGGCTCGTCCATCAGGCAGACCGGCGCCTCGGCCACGATGGCGCGGGCCAGCGCCACCCGCTGCTGCTGCCCGCCCGAGAGCTGCGCTGGCCGGCGCTCCAGCAACGGCGCCAGGCCCATCATGGCGGCAGTGCGCCGAAGCCGTCCGTCGCGCTCCGCCCGCGCCACCTTCCGCGCCCGCAGGCCGAAGAGGATGTTTTCCGCCACCGTCAGATGAGGAAAGAGCGCATAGGACTGGAACACCATGGAGATGCCGCGTGCCGCCGGCGGCAACCCTGTGACGTCGCGCCCGCCGAGGCGGACCGCGCCGCCCGTTGCCTCCTCGAGTCCGGCTAGCACGCGCAGCAGCGTAGACTTGCCACAGCCAGAGGGGCCGAGCAGCACGACGAGCGAACCGGGCGCGGCGGTCAGGGTGATGTCATGGAGGGCCACCGTGTCGCCGAACCGCTTGCGCACGGCGTCCAGCTGGATGGCGGCCCTCCTTCCGTCGGTCGGGTTCATAGGCGGGGCTGATAGGCACCGCTTGCTTCGAATGAATGTTGCTTCGATGTCTGTTTCGTGACGTTGCCGGCAGGGCCGTGGGCCCGCAGCGTTCGGCGCCACCAGGTGCTGGGATCCGGGCGACGCGTACATACTCCAGAATGAGGCCATGTTGAGCGGATTTGCGTCTTCAGGCGAGGTACACGAATCCTTCTTCGACCTGTCACCCACCCCGGCACACCGCATCGTTAAGACGCCGCGCATGAACAGGTCGTCTTTCCAATTGAACATCGGCGCCGCCTCCCAGAGCCGGCAGGCGATGATTGCCGAGATGCTCAAGACCCGGGAGTTTCTGCGGGTAGACGAGCTCGCTCAGCATTTCGAGGTTACGACCCAGACCATCCGGCGCGACATCAACGGCCTCTGTGAGCAGGGCGTGGCGCGCCGGCGGCACGGCGGTATCACCTGCCCCTCCAACGCCAGCAACATGACATTTCGGGACCGTCAGGTGCTGAACCGCGCGGCGAAGCGGCAGATCGGCGCCGCTGTGGCGCGGCACGTGCCGGACGGCGCCTGCGTCTCCTTCGGCATCGGGACAACGCCGCAGATTGTGGCAGAGTGCCTCTCCGACCATCGCGGACTGAAGATCGTCACCAACAACCTGCCCCTCGGCCTGGCGGCGGCGCAGAACCCTGAATTCGAGGTTGCGATCGCGGGCGGCACCGTCCGCACCGGCGACCTCGACGTCTGCGGCCCGATGGGGGAGGAGCTGTTCGGCGCCTACCGCGTGGACATCGCGATCTTCGGTGTCGGCGGCGTGGACGCGGACGGCTCGTTGCTGGACTACTCGCGCGAGGAGGTGCGCATCCGCGAGGTGATGATGCGCCACGCCCGCCGGTCCTTCCTGGTATTCGACGCCTCCAAGTTCGGCCGCCCGGCGCATGTGCGCGGTGGGTGGATCGAGGACGTTTCCGCTGTCTTCTGCGACGCGGAGTTGCCACCGGCGATACGCGACCGGCTGGCCGGATCGGATACGGCGATCGTGCCATGCCCGCCCCTCCTGGCGGGCGGTCACGACCGCCCCTGATCACCCGCCGCCGCCCCTTCCATCAGCCCAGCCACCCGCCGCCCGCGGCCGGGTGGGCATCGACGCCCGAGAGACAAAATGACCCTCGAGATCTTCGGCCATCGCGGCACCAACCCTTACGCCGACCACTCCGCTGACGCGCATGCCCACGCGATCGACTGGGGCGCGGACTGGGCTGAGTTCGACATCCAGATGACCTCGGACGGCGTGCTGGTCGTTGCCCACGACACCGGCTCCATCCCAACCACCACCTACGCCAAGCTGCTGGCCTCCAGCCCCGGCACCATGACGCTGGACCAGGCGCTTGACCTCATCGCGGCGAAGGAGGCGGAGACCGGGCGCGAGATCAAGATCAGCATCGAGATGAAGAGCCCGGCGGCCCACGCCGCGAAGGGCCTGGACATGCCGCAGGCCCTGGTGGACCTGCTGGTGGAGCGCGGAATCACCAGCACCGACGGCATCTCTGTCTCGTCCTTCGACACCTCGGCCACCCAGCGGCTCGCCAACACGCTCTACCCGGCCGCGGGCATCAGCACCTCGATCGACTATGTCGGGTACAACTTCAACAGCGTGAACCTCGACACCGTCGCGGAGTGGGCTGACACCATTTCCGTCAACACCCCCTACATCTCCGCCTCGCTGGTTGCGAAGGCCCATGCCGCGGGGCTGAAGGTCTATGCCTGGACGCATACCGGCACGGGCGAGGAGCTACAGGGGCTCATCGACATGGGGGTGGACGGCGTCTACTCCGACAACACCCGCGTGGCCCGCGAGTACGTGGACTCGGTGGAAGGCTTCAACACCGTCTACGGCGGCATCGCCGCAGACGTGGTCAGCGGCACGAACGGCAACGACGTCGTGTACGGCCTGCAGGGCAATGACACTCTCCTCGGCGGCGCCGGGAACGACGTCCTGAACGGCGACGGCGGCAATGATGTCATCGTGGCAGGCGGCGACGGCAGCACCCTGCGCGGCGGCGGCGGCAACGACGTGCTGTTCGGCGGCACCGGGGTCGACATTCTGGCCGGCGGCGTCGGCAACGACGCGATCGCGGCGGGCGACGCGGACACGATTCGCTACACCGCGGGCGACGGGATTGACCTCGTCGTGGCCGCCGCGGGCAGCGCAGTGGTGGTCGAGGACATCGCCTCCACCAAGATCGCGGTGGGCAGGTTGGACGGGGACCTGGTGGTGACCTTCGCCGATGGCGGCGCCCTGGTCTTCGAGGATGGCGCGGCCGGCGCGCTGCCGGGCAACGTCACCTTCGACGACGGGGTGAGCCTGACGGGTGCTGCCCTGGCCGCCCTTGCCTCCGACACCGCCCCCGCCGGGATCGCCGCGGCCGTGGGCGCGCTGGAGGCCGCGCGCGCCGCCGCCGAGCCCGCCCGCGCCCTGCCGCTGGCGCCGAACCTGATCCAGAACGGCAGCTTCGAGAACATCGACGGCACGCTGGTGCGCGACTGGGGGCGGTACGACGCGGACGGCCTCATGCCCGGCTGGGTGAACCTGGCAACCGGCCGCGTCGAGCAGCACCAGGACACGGTCAGCGGCGTCAAGGCCGTGGAAGGCGCCTATTGGACAGACCTGGACGGCTGGCAGAACAACGTGCAACTCGCTCAGACGGTGGAGGGCGTGGAGAAGGGCGCCACTTACCAGCTCAGCTTCCAGATCGCCGATACGGACCTGACGGACGCGGAGAAGCTGACCGTCACCTATGGCGGCGTGGTGGTCTATTCCGGGGCGCCGAAGGGCGCGGCCTGGGAGAAGATGTCCGTGAGGGTCGTCGGTGGCTCGGGCAACGGCTCCGACACGCTCATCTTCTCGCAGACCGGCGGCAAGCTGAACGGTGCGGGGCTGGCGCTGGACAACGTGGCGATGATCAAGACGGCCGCTGCCCCAGCGGGCGCCGCTGACGGCAACCTGATCTTCAATGGCGGCTTCGAGAACATCAACAGCACCGAGTACCGCGACTGGGGCCGGTACAGCCCCGACGGCGTGATGCCGGGCTGGGACAACCTCGCTACCGGCCGCGTGGAGCAGCACCGCGACACGGTCAGCGGCGTCAGCGCCGCAAAGGGACAGTACTGGACGGACCTGGATGGCTGGCAGAATAACGTGCAGTTAGCGCAGGACGTGGCGGGCGTTCAGAGGGGTGCGACCTATCGGCTCAGCTTCCAGGTGGCCGATACCGACCTGAAGGACAATGAAGGCCTGACCGTCACCTATGGTGGCAAGATTGTCTACCAAGGCGCGCCGAGCGGCGCGGCCTGGGAGACGGTTTCCGTGGAGGTCCTGGGCGGCTCCGGCGATGGCTCCGACCGGCTCGTCTTCGCGCAGACCGGCGGCAAGCTGGACGGCGCCGGACTGGCGCTGGACGAGGTTTCCATGATCAAGACCGCCGATCCGAATGCCCCGATCCAGGCCCGGGCGGACGCCGTCCAGGTCACGGCCGGCCTGGCCGAGACCGGGCTCGCGGCGGTCGTGACCGCCAACGACACTGACGCCGATGCAGGCGACGTGAAAATCCTCGTCTCCGTCGATACCAACGGCACCCTCGGCGCGGTGTCCTTTGACGCCGGAACGCAGGCCCTCTCCTACGCGGCCTCCAACCCGGCCTTCGCGGCGCTGGGCGCCGGCGCGACGGCAGTCGACAGCTTCGGCTACACGGTCACCGACGGGCGCGGCGCGACTTCGAGTGCCGTGGTGTCCGTGACTGTGGTGGGCGTGAACGATGCCCCGGTGATTGCGGCGCCCCTTCATGCGGCGGCGACGGAGGATGGCGGGGCCGTGTCCCTCCTCGCCTTGGAGGGAGCCACGGACATCGATGCCGGCACCAACCTCTCGGTGGTGCTTGGGAAGGACCCACTGCCCGCAGGCGTGTCCTTCGACGCATCGACTGGGCTCTTCGGCCTCGACACCTCCGCGGCGGCCTTCCAGGGTCTGCGCGCCGGCGAGATGAGCCTCGTCACCGTCGCTTACGGCGTGACCGACGGCATCGCGACGGTCGGCACCTCCGCCACATGGAAGGTCACCGGGGTGAATGACGGGCCGTTGGCGGCCAACGACGCCGTCGGCGTGCTGGAGGACGCCACGTCCTCCAACCTGTGGGGGACGCTGCTCGGCAACGACAGCGACGCCGACGCCGGCGATACCTGGTCGATCGTGTCTGTGGAGACAGCCGGTCTGAGGGGCACGGTCGTCCTCGACACGTTCATGATGACGCTGACCTACTCCGCCGATGCAGATGAATTTGACCTCCTGGCACCGGGCGCCTCCCTGCAAGAGAGCTTTGTCTACACGATGGCCGACAGCGCCGGCGCGACCTCGACTGCCCGGGTGACGGTGACGGTGACCGGCGGCGCCAACAACGCCCCGATTGCTGGGACGAACAAGGCAGAGGCGTTCACCGGCAACAATGGCGAGGACGTCATCTACGGCGGAAACGGCAATGACAGCCTGACCGGTCTCGACGGCTCGGACCAGATCTGGGGCGAGAACGGCGACGACCACATTCTCGGCGGGAAGGGCATCGACTTCCTCTTCGGCGGCCGAGGCAACGACGTCCTTGAGGGCGGCGGCAGCGACGACTTCCTGGACGGCGGCCAGGGCAACGACCGCCTGACCGGCGGGGACGGCGCCGACCTGTTCGTCTACTCGGCATCTGTGTCGGCAGGCACTGATATCGTCACGGACTTCAAGGTCGGGGTCGACTACCTTCGTCTGGACGGCATCACCTCCTTTGACGTCGCGGAGGTTGACATCGACGGCAGCGGCAGCCTCGACAGCATCGTGTCCTTCGCGGGCGGCTCCGTCGGCCTCCTCGGCGTGTCCGGAGTCTCCGATTGGAACACGCTGATGGGCTGACCGGGTGGGTCCAGGGGGAGGACGCTTGCCGGTAGCGAGACGCCGGTCCGTCTTGACTTACCCCCGACCCGGCCCCGCAACACAGGTTTCTCCCAACTGTATGAGGGCTCGCGTAGCATCGCCAGGGATGGAAAGGCACACGATGAACTTGGAACGGCTGAGCTTCGGGACCTTCAACCTCTTCAACCTCAACGAACCCGGCCTGCCCATCTACACCGACCGGGGAGGCTGGTCCGGGAAGGAGCACGAGCGGAAGATCGCCTGGACGGGGTCGAACATCGCCTCGCTCAAGCCTGACATCCTCGGCTTTCAGGAGCTTTGGCACCGGACTTCCCTGGAGCGCGCCCTCGATGCCTCCGGGCTTGGTACCGAGTACGACCTGCTCACGCCGCCGGAAGCGGAAGGTACGCGCATCGTGAACGCGGCCATCCTCCGCAAAGGGCTGCTCGACGGCGAGCCGGAGTGGATCTCGAACTTTCCGGACAAGTTCCGCCTGCACAGCTCGGGTGACGACCCGCAGACGCCTGCCATCGAGGTGCAGATCAACAGCTTCTCCAGGCCCGTGCTGCACTTCCGGGCGAGGGTGCGGGACGATCACGACCCGGTGCACGTCTATGTCTGCCACTTCAAGTCCAAGGCGCCGACGCAAGTCTGGGGCGAGGCGTGGTATGAGGAGGACGCGGAGGCCTACAAGCCGCACCGGACCAACCTGGGCGCCGCCCTTTCAACCATGCGGACAACAGCGGAAGCGTCGGCGCTGCGCTTCATCCACACCCAGCGGATGAAAGGCTCCGGAACTCCCATCGTGGTGTTGGGCGAGGTCAATGACGGCCAGCATAGCAATACGGCAAACATCCTGACGGAGCAGCCGCACTATCTCGTCGGCGACTCCCGTGGCGGCGGGGACACCGCTCTCTACACCGCACAGACGCTGCAGGAGTACCGGAACACCCGGGACGTCTACTACACGCACATCCACCAGGACATCATGGAGTCCCTGGACCACATCCTGGTCAGCCAGGAGTTCTACGACAACAGTCGCAAGCGCCTCTGGATCTTCGATGGCATGACTGTCCGGAACGACCATCTGGACTCCACGGACCACAAGGCGGACGGGACGAACGACCATGGCATTGTCTGGGCGCGTTTCCGCTACAGGCCAGCCGGGGCGTTGTGATGTCCGGCTACCTAGTCCTCAGGACCGGGCGCGTCCCTGTCTCGCTGCACGGAGAGACCACCGAAAGCCTGGGGCCGTCTCAAGGCTGTCCCGACCGCCTCGTCGAGCCATCCCCCGGCGCTGCCGTGCAGCGACTGGGTGGGGCACGCCGCCTAGCCGGGCGAGCAGTTCCCCTTACCGGCCCCTGCGAACCTGCCGGTTCTTACGAGGGCTGCTTGGAGGCCTTCTTCTTTGCTTTTGGCTCCTTGCCTGGCTTCTGTTTCGAACCTTTTGCTGGCTTCCCTTCAGCTTCCTTGGGGCGCTTGGCCTTTTCAGGCTTGTCCGATTCCACCCCGGACTTTTTTCCTTGCCTTGCTCGCGCAACTTCGTTTGGGATCGCCTCTGCCAGGACCTCTGCCCGCCTGTCGGCTGCGGCCTCGGCGGCTATCTCCTGCGACGCCTGTGCCCAGTGCGCCTCGTGCTGGCCTTGAGGCCGACCGGCTTTTTCCCAGATGGCGTGTGCCCGGTTCCGGATACGCGCTTCGTTCTGCATGGTGCCGGTCTCCAACCTCAAGTAGCTCGCCCCCTTGGGGCGACAATCCTACCGGGCATCTCAGCCCTCAACGGAAGGGTTTGCCTGGTACTGGTATTCGCCCCCTGCAACTGCGGCAACCCACACACCGCCCAAACGATACCTCCCACGCCGGTGCCTCGGTCAACGGGCAACGGTAGCGGGCCGCCTCATGTATGCCCCTGCTGCCAGCATCGTCCCAACATCGGGGCGATGCACTCTGGACTTGGGGACGACGCAGTCTCTGCGCCCGCTATGGTCGGCAAGTGCAGCCCTCAATGAGGAGCACGACGGTGGGGACCCGACCAGCGCCGATCAGGACCCCACTCGGCCGCCAAATTTTTCCGTGTAGGAAAGCACTTGTGGCCAGTTCGGGAAGGCGGTCTGATTCTACGCTCGCTCACAATCGAACGTCGAGACCGAGCATGACTCCCGGGTTGGGCTGCATCGGGGGAGGAGGAGTTCTGAGCACCCCGGTAGCCCCGAGAGCACGGCACTCCATGCTTCACGACAGACAACTCTATCGAGGGATAAGCGCAAACTTGACAGGGAAGAGGACGGCTTCGGGCCAGCGGGGGCAGCAGTACGGCGCGTTGCCGGTCGCGGATATCGACGGCGAGCTCAGGGTGCTGCTCGTCACCAGCCGGGAGACCCGTCGCTGGGTGATCCCAAAGGGTTGGGCCGAGGAGGGCCTCACGCCCGGCGGGCTGGCGGCGAAAGAGGCCTATGAGGAGGCTGGCGTGGTCGGCGAGGTCACGCCCGAGCCGATTGGGTGCTACAGCTACAGCAAGCGCCTGAAGGACGGGCGCAGGGTGACGTGTGATGTCGGGGTCTTCCGGATGGCGGTTGACCACCTGCTCGAGGAATGGCCCGAGCGGTACCAGCGCGAGCGGAGCTGGTTTACGCCAGGGCAGGCAGCCGAGAAGGTGGCCGAGGTGGGGCTGATCGAGTTGTTGCGAGCCCTTGCGCCATCGTCCCGTGGCAGCTGAGGATCAGAGGCGGCAGTGGGCTCATTGGCCAGGGCTATCGCCGAGACAGTGTAAGGCAGACCTCGATGTCCAGGGGTGTCATGGTGCCGCCGACGCGGTACATCGCGGACTTTGGTGACGTCGGGAGATGGAGCAGTGGCGGTGGAGATCGAGCGGAAGTTCTTGCTCGTGAGCGATCGCTGGAAGGCTGGGATCGTCCAGACCCAGCTCCTCAGGGACGGTCTCCTGGCCAGGTTCGGCGAAGGCAAGGTCCGGATCCGGCACGCGGGAGATCGGGCCTGGATCACTGTCAAAGGCCGCCGCAGCGGCATCAGCCGCGCCGAGTTCGAGTACGAGATCCCGCTGGATGAGGCGGAGGAGATCCTCTCGATCTGCGAGCTGCCCCACATCGAGAAGGTCCGCCACATCGTTCCTTACGGCGGGCTGAACTGGACGGTCGACATCCACCAGGGCCTGCTTGCCGGGATCGAGTTCGCCGAGGTCGAACTTGAGCATCCGGAACAGGCGGTCCCCCTTCCACCCTGGGCCGGTGAAGAGGTGACGCACGACCCTCGCTACCGAAAGGCCAACCTACTGAAATACAGAGCGGATCTGATCCAGGGAGGCTGCTGACCCGGCCGAGCGGCCCCTCTGATCCTATGGAGCTACGCCTCCATTCCATGGGGGGCGGCTGAGCACCCGGGCCAGGGCGTCAGCTCCTGCTCACGCCTGGAAGGGCGGCGTGCTTGAAGTTCCGCCAGACCTTGGGCAGGTGCTCGAGGGCATCGGCACGGTGCTTCGCGGCCCAGTTTCTCAGAGCCTGGGTCGCGGGTTCCAGGGCTTTGTCCCGGCTCGAAAGCCGCTCCGCCAGGGTCACCGCCATGGCGGCATCGTTCAGCGCCCCAAGCTGCTCCTGCAGCACCTTGCAGCGGTGCAGATAGGCACCCGCCCGCTTCCGCCGGTGCAGCGATGCCAGGAACTCCACCCCGTAGCGCAGCTTCTTCAGCGCCTTGCGGAGTTCGTGCAGCTCCTCGTCGGAACGGCGGCGGATCCGGCGCCCGCGCCGCATCACCCGCCGCGCGAGCCGCTCCTCCAGTTCCGGCACCAGCTCTACGAGCGGCTCGGTCATCACGCCGCCATCCGGCATACCGGACAGCGCCGCCGGATCCTCGGCCCAGGCAGCAAGGCCCAGCACCAGACGTGTCATGGCCGGGCGGGCGAATTCCTCGGCGAGCCTCGCATGTGCCGCGGCGCGCTCGGCCTCCGCACCGGCAAGCAGCTGGGCCAGGAGCGGCTCGGGCAGATTGCGGCTGGTCAGCTCCGGCAGCGTCTCGGCGCAAAACACATCCCAGTCCCGGGCCTCGCCAAGGATGCCGCCGAGCCGCCGCATAGCCCCGGTGAAGCGCTCCTCCTGCTCCTCATCCAGATGAGGACGAAACAGGGCCAGGCAGGCACGCAGACGGCGGATGGCCACCCGCACCTGGTGCACTCCGTCCATCATCCCTGCCGCCGCGGCGGGCTGATTGGCCAGCAGGCTGGCCAGGGCGGTGCCGGTGATACGACGGAAGCCCTCCGCCGCCGTGGCATTCGGCGGAAGCTCGATATCCTCCTGCTTCTCCACCTTGCGGGGCTGCCCGGTTAGCAACCGCCAACCGCGCTCTGACTTGGCCTCGGTGCCCAGCACAAGGGGAATATCCACCTGCAACGCCTCGGCGAGACGGAACAGCGCAATGGGCGTCCCCTCCTTCAGCTCAAGCTCCATCTCGCGGATGGGCTCCTGCGCATCGCCTGCGCGGATGCTGCCGAGATCCGTGGTCACGTCCACCACGATCCCGTTCTGCTGCAGGGTGCGGAGGCTGCGCGTCACCTCGGCGGTGAAGAGCGGCGCCAGCTCTGCCGTATCCGGCACGGCCGGGGCGAGCGGCGTCTCCGCGAGATACCGGGGGTCAGGGCGCTCGTCTGGCACGGGCCACTCCCATTCGCCGCGCCTGAAGGGATTGTCGCCGCCACGGAGCTTCAGCGTCTGCACGCACTGACCGCCGGCACGGCGCACACGCAGGCTGGCGCCAGCCCGGGCCAGGCGATGATCGGGCGTGTCAAAATAGGTTGTCACCTCTTGGCGTGGTGGCTGGGTCTCACAGGCCCGGAGGGTCGGGTGTGCGGCGATCGTTGCCTCGATCCCTTCGGGGAGATGGAACTTGATCTCCAGCTCCATGGGGCGAGGTTCTGTCTTGGTGATCATGGTCCCGCCAAACGCCGTTCTGGCGGACATGTTGCCGCATCCACCGGAGGAAACGGGATCGCAATTTCGCTGCCACTGAACAGACATCAAACTGTCACACAGGCCAGTCTCCCTTACCACCGCTGCCGAGCGCCTGCCGTTTCACAGTCTCTGGCCGCAGGCGTGTCGCCCATCCCACCCTTACCCGCGCTTCATCGAGCTTCCCGCCAGCAGGTTCAGGATCATCGTTCTTTGCACGAAAAGATCGCCAAAGGGCAGCGTGGCGGCCACGAACAAGGACATGGCCTTATTCAAGATGACAGGCTCCCTTGGGATAACGGGGACGAGATAACTTCTCCGCAGACCGACGTCGCGCAGGGCCCTGGGGATATTCCCTCCCACGGCGTCCCACTACCCCTTCCGAATTTTCCGTTCATTCGCCCACACACAACGGCGGGCAGGTGCCATGGCAACTTTTGCGACGGTGTCCGGCGATGCTCCGCACATGACAGCGGTGCCGACCTTCATCGCGCCGTCGGCAAAGGCCTTTTGCTTTTCAGCTCCGAGAGCGGTCAGGCGGGCGCTGGCCCTGGCGGGGCCGGCCCAGAGTTGAGCACTGTGCACCGCGAAAACCCAACCGGCCTCCGCGAACCAGGTATAGGCGGTGAAGGGGTTAGCGATGTTCTCGCGGGCCATGCCTTCCAGGTGGGCAGGACCGTGTGCGAGACCAGGGATGCTTCAGTGTCGGTGCGGCGACTTTGTTCCACGCATCGGCCTGTCAACCGGGCGGGGCAGGATCGTGACAGGCAAGCCGTGCAACACAGCCTCAAGACAAGACTGCTTCATACCCCCAGATCCAACCGCAATATTTATGGTCGATCAACGGACAGATCGCAGGCCTTTCGGCATTCAAGATGTCGCCCAAGGAAAGACACGCGCCGGACGCGGGGGACGGCCGCGTTTTTTACGGGCCGAGAAGTCCTAATTTTCTTGCGATTCGGAACTGGTTGCAGCATATGCAGCAGCCGTTGACTTGATCGAAATTTCGATCGCCCTGGTCAGCGCCCGGCAGGGAAATTAGGGGGCCACATGGACGCTCTTGTTACTTCGCTAGGGATGTTCTCGGGTGACAGCCCGAGCGAAGCCCTGCACACGGAAGAGACGAAGGATTACTTCGTCGAGAAGAACGGCGTTCGCTTCGCCGGGACGCATCTGATCATCGATCTGTGGGGGGCGACGAATCTCGACGACCCCGCGCATATCGATGAGGTGCTGCGCGAAGCCGCCATCGAGACGGGGGCGACGATCCTCCACGGCCACTTCCACCACTTCCAGCCGAATGGCGGGGTGAGCGGCGTGCTCGTGCTGGCGGAGAGCCATGTCTCGATCCACACCTGGCCCGAGAAGTCCTACGCGGCGCTGGATATCTTCGTCTGCGGGGTCTGCGACCCCTATCTGGCGATCCCGGTGCTGAAGCGCGGCTTCCTGCCAGAGCGCGTCCAGCTGGCGGAACACCGCCGTGGCATGCAGGCCTGAAGTCTAACTGAGACGATCGCCTCGAGGCTGACGATGGGAAGCGGGCGCGGCTAAGCTGCGTGGCCCGCTTCCTGTCGCTCGTGCTATACGGGGGCGTGCCGTCGGGGTACGGTGGTGCTGCCCGAGCGGGTCCTCAATCCCCGGTATGAGCGTCGTACGCTGCGGCCTGAACTCCTTGCGCCGGTGAACTGTCAGAAACCTCGTCGCGAGCATCTTGGACGCGAAGGGCAACAGCGTGGTTGCAGCGGCCCCGTAAGGAGCTACCGACGCAGCGCGAGGACATGGGAAGCACCGTTTGCATGACGACGAGGTTATCCTTGGCAAGAAGGCACGCGGAACTGCCATGACTGATGCTCTCGAGAGAACCGATGGCCTGGTCCTGCGTACCGGCCGCGTCGCCGCCCTCCGGCTCTTTGACATGGCTTACGAGATCGACCTCCGCCGGGCCGAGGAGCTATGGACCGAGCGTGCGCAGGGCAATGCCGCGCGAAGCCGACTTGCCGGAACGCCTGCCAAGGCAGTCTCGTTCGGAGTCCCACCGCTGGAGCTGTCGCTCGGTCCGTTGCAGATCCGCGTCGCTGGCCGGGAGCTGACTGCCGAGGCAAGCGTCCGCCTCTACGATTTCGGCATTGCCGCACTCTCACTCGCCTTCCCTGTGGAGGATCTCTCCTGGGCCAGCTTTAGTGCGCTCGTGAACGCCGTGGATCGGGCTGTCGGTCCGCCCGGCGATCTCCCTGTTTGGAACGATCTCCTGGGCCATCTGCGGGAGGTGCTGGGTGGTGCCCTGGACAGGCCATCTGCGAAGCCGCTGCAGGAGGATTACCTGATCGCCACGGTCCACAGCTTCGTCGCCCCCGTCACGGCGGAGGAGCTTCTGGAAGCCGCCGACCTCGTCCCCCTCCTCTCCGGCGAGGAGCGCCCTTTGTCGGAGGGAGCGCGACGGGACCTATTGGCTCAACGCTTCTCCTACCACCCGGACGACCTCGCGGTGATCACCTGGGACCGCGCCTTCATCCTCGAGCCGCGGCACGAGACTGATGTCGGGCATGTGCTGGAGATGGCCAATGCGCAGCTCCTGGAGATGCGCACCTATGACGAGATGCTGGACGACGAGCTGCCGCGCATGCACGATCTGGTGCA
Source organism: Muricoccus harenae (assembly GCF_009848505.1). GTDB lineage: Bacteria > Pseudomonadota > Alphaproteobacteria > Acetobacterales > Acetobacteraceae > Roseomonas > Roseomonas harenae. The sequence continues at coordinate 10,648 of NZ_WWDL01000047.1, read as the reverse complement.
GGCAGCCCGACGCCGCACCCACCTCCTCGCTTCCCGCCGCTACGCCCGGCTGGCCGGCCGGCTCCACGCCCTGGTGGCGGAGGTGACGGAGCTGGCGGAGCGCGTGGATAACGCGCTGCAGGTGACTGAGGACGTCTATCTGGCCCGCGTCTATGCCGCCGCCATCAACCTCTTCCGGGTCCCTAATGTCAGCGCGGCGGTTGACCGCAAGCTGGAGATCATCCGCCAGACTTACAGTGCGCTGCACGGCGAAGCGGCGGGTGGCCGGGCAGAGGTGCTGGAGATCGCCATCCTTGGGCTGATTGCCCTGGAGATCGTGCTCTCTCTGGTACGGCACTGATGCCGGCATTACGGCCCGGCCCGGCTGCCTGAGCCTCGTGGCCGATAGCAGCACGCGGCCGCTCGGCCGTGTCCGGACGCCGGACCAGCCGATTTGGCTTCTTATGTGGACGGCCGGAGCATCCAACGCTTTTTTCACCTCCGCTCACGCGAACAAGGTGGATGTGTGCGCGGCGGAGAAAAAGTCGGCCACTGGAGCGGCGGCGTGATGCGGCTGCGGGCGGAGTAGGACCCAGCCAGAGGCAGGCGGCCTACCCTGAGGGATCAGGGTGGGGCGCCGGCAGATGTTCGTGTTGGAGACCTACGCGGCGGTCCGACGGTTCGGCTTTCTGGGCTGAGCCGGGGGTGTGTTGCATCGGCCGGCCTGGCGATAAGCCTGAGGTAGGATAGGGAGGGAACGGTGCCCTGGCATCCTCGAGGGGAGGCGAGCTTGCCATTCTAGGCGAATGCCGGCCGCCGTCATCGCATTCGGAAGCAACGGTTCGGGGCGACGAGCTGGAGTGAGTACGATGCCGCCCTGCGCGGGCGCGGCAGTCTGACGATCTGGTTCACGAACGCGGCGTTCGCGGCCTGGAAGGCCGAGCCCCGGGCCACGTGCGGCGGGCAACCGCGCTACTTGCCCAAGACACCCTGCGACCCGACCGAGATCCGCGGCGTCATCCCGCTCCTCGTCACCCCTTTTTGCGGGGACGAGACGATCGACGAGGCGGCAATGCGTCAGCAGTTACGCTACATGCTGGGCAAGGGAGTGCACGGTATCATTGTCCGCGGGAGCGCGGGGAGGGCTTCACCCTTACGCGCGACGAACTGGCTTGGTCGGCCCGGCCACTGACACTCAACTTGCCGATGCCATTCCGTGGAGCACCGACAGCACAAGGGGCGGAACCACCGCGCGGAGAACTCGCATCAGCCGACATGACGACGAGAACGAGGGATGAAGCGCTTCAAGTCCACGGGCCAGGCGCAGCGCTTCCTTTCCGCCCAGGACGGGATCAATAACCTCTTTCATCTTCGCCGCGAGCACGTCACCGCCAGCGAGTGCCGCGCCGCAGGGGCGTGGGCGTTCGAGGTTTGGTCCGACGTCAGCGGGGTCACCGCGCGGGCTTGATCGCCCTTAATGCCACTATCGATCAGCCCGCCTCGTCGCCTTGAAGTTGGCAGATTGACGGTGCCCTCTCGCCAAGCAACTTGCCAATGCTCTCGTCAGTAGCGCTTCAGCGCGAGGGCTTCGAAGCTGCGACGCAGGGCGTCTAGTGAGGCGTCTCCTCCGCTCAGGGCCAAGCAACTCACCAGCGCGTCCACCACGGCGAGTTGCGCGATCCGGCTTGTCATAGCCTCCGAGCGGTAGCGCGTCTCACGGGCCGCCGTGTACAGCACGATCTCGGCATAGGCCTGGATTGGACTGCGCCCGAAATTGGTGATGACGATCGTACTCGCCCCCCTCTCGCGTGCCAGTTTCGTCGCCATGACAGTCTCCAGCGTGCTGCCGGAATGGGAGATGGTGAGCACGGCTGTCTCCGGTCCGGCCTGGGCCGCACTAATCGCCTGAAGGTGGCTGTCCACCGCCAGGCGGCAATCGAGTCCGATGCGGAGAAGGCGAATGTGGGCGTCCTCAGCGATCGGCGCAGCCATACCGATACCATACACCTCCAACCTGCGCGCCGATCGGATCGCGGTGACGGCGCGCGCCAGCGCCCCGGGATCCAGCACGGCCAGTGTGTCCGAAAGGGCCTGTGCCCCAGAAGCGAAGATCTTGCGGATCACGGTGCTGGGCTCGTCCGCGGGGTTCAGGTCCTCGTGGATGGCCTGCACGGGGGCCACAAGGTCACGCGCCAGCTCGATCTTCAGGTGCTGGAAGCCGTGCGCGCCGATCTGCCGGCACAACGCTATCACGCTTCCCTCGCTCGCACCCGAGCGTTCAGCCACCTCCGTCACGGACATATGCACCACCTCGGCCGGCGAATTGAGCACGACGTCCGCGATGCGCGCCGCGACCGGCGTGAGACCGGGCCGCAAGGCCTGAAGCCGGCTCAGCGCGGCCAATGGCGTCGCCTCAGACGAAGGATCAGACATCGGTTTTGCGCTGCGCCGGGCCATACCTCCTTATACACCCCGCTGAGTTTGTTTCAGTGCCTTTCATCGTTTCACTGAGATTCTTTCATCCAACCGTCACCCAACGGGGCTCCATCTTGCGGCAGATAGCCTCTGCGACAGCGGTTAGGTGATGGCGGTGGCAAGCGTCGATCTCATCGGCATCGGCAAGCGTTTCGGGGCCACCGAGGTGCTGCAGGACGTGACGTTGCGAGCAGCCGATGGCGAGTTCCTCGCCATCCTCGGTGCGTCGGGCTGCGGCAAATCTACCCTCCTCCGCATCCTGGCGGGTCTGGAGGGAGCGGATCGTGGCCAGGTGCGGCTCGGCGGCGAGGAGGTGGGCCATCTCCGCCCCAAGGCGCGGGACCTGGCGATGGTGTTCCAGAGCTACGCGCTCTACCCCTACATGACGGTCCGGCAGAACATCACTCTGCCGCTTCAGATGCGCCGCCTGTCGGCGCTGCAGCGCCTCCCTCTGCTCGGCCGCTTGGCGCCGGGCGGACGCGCCCTCCGCGCCGGCATCACCGCGGATGTGGATGCGGTTGCTGGCCCGCTGCAGCTCTCCGCCCTGATGGAGCGGCGTCCGGCGCAGCTCTCGGGCGGGCAGCGGCAGCGCGTGGCGCTGGGCCGGGCCATGGTACGCCAACCTGCCGCCTTCCTGATGGACGAGCCGCTCTCCAACCTGGACGCGAAGCTCCGGGTGGAGGCGCGGGCTGAGATCGTCGCCATGCAGCGGCGCCTCAGCGCGACGATTCTGTACGTCACGCACGACCAGGTCGAGGCCATGACGATGGCGGACCGTGTGGCGGTCATGCAGGCGGGCCGCGTGCTTCAGGTGGCGCCGCCGCAGCACCTCTACGACGAGCCCGCCAGCATCGACGTGGCGCGCTTCGTCGGCAGCCCGCCGATGAACATCATCCCCGCACTGCTGGATGAGACGGGCATGGTGGAGCTGGCAGGCCATGTCCTTCCCTGGCACGCGCAGGGCCGGGCCGGGGCGCGCGTGATGGCCGGCATCCGCCCCGAATCCCTGGTGCCGCGCCCGGGTGGGCTGCCGGCTACGCTCAAGCGCGTCGAGCGGCTGGGGGCTGAGGCTGTGCTGCACTGCGCGCTGCCCGGCGTGGAGGATACGGTCCTCGCACGCGTCGAGACCGCGATCGCCAACGGTCTTTCCCCGGGCGGGACGATCCCGCTCATGCCCCGTCGCGTCCTTCTCTTCCAGGAGGCGGGGTTGCGGATGGAGTGCCGGCCGCATCCGGCCGCCACCCCGGCGATGGAGGGTGCCCTTGGCTGAGACACGCCCCGGCGCACGCGCCGAAGCACTGGCAGCCTGGGCGCTCTCGCTGCCGGCGCTTATCCTCCTCTGGGCCATGCTGCTCGGCCCGGCCGTCGCCGTGCTGCTCCTCTCCTTCACGGGGTGGAGCCTTGGTGAGGCCGAGATGGAGTGGATCGGCGCCGGTAACTACGCGCAGCTCGCGGCCGATCCCGTCTTCTGGACGTCGTTGCGCAACACGTTAATCTACGTAGGTGTGTGCGTTCCCGCGACAGTCGGGCTCGGGCTCGCCGCCGCCCTGCTGGTCGAAAGCGTGGGGCGGGGACGCGGCTTCTACCGCGCCGCCTACTTCCTCCCCGTCGCCTCCACGCTGCTCGCCATGGCACTGGTCTGGGAATTCATGTTCCACCCGACAGTCGGGTTCGTGAACCAGGCCTTCGGTGCATTGGGGCTGCCGGTCACGGACTGGCTGAACAACCCGGATGTCGCGCTGCTCGCGCTTGCGGTGATCGGCGTGTGGCAGAACCTCGGGCTGGCCATGGTGCTGTTCGTCGCGGGCCTGCAGGGCATTCCGAGGGACCTGTACGAGGCCCTGGCGATGGACGGAGCGGACGGGCCGTGGGAGCGCTTCCGGCGCGTCACTTGGCCCATGCTGGGTCCGGCGCTGGTCTTCGTCGTCTCCATCATCGCGATCCGCAGCTTCCAGGTCTTCGACACCGTGGCGGTGCTGACCGAGGGCGGGCCGAGCAAGTCCACCGAAGTGCTGCTCTACACCATGGTCCAGGAGGGCTTCACCTTCCTTCGCAGCGCCTACGGGGCGGCCATCACCGTGGTGTTCCTGGTCTTTACCCTGGCCATCACCATGGCCCAGACCATCCTACTGGACCGGAGGGCGCATTATGGTTGACCGCCTCCTTGGCACTCTCCTGCGCCACCTCGTCCTGCTTGCCGGCGCGGCGCTGATGCTGACGCCCTTCGTCATCATGGTCTCGCTCTCGCTGAAGCCGCCTGGAGAGATTTTCGCGCCCGAGTTCCGGCTCCTGCCGGAGCAGTGGCACGCGGTGGAGAACTACCGCGAGGCCTTCACGCGGGTGCCGCTCGCGCGCTTCCTCATCAATGGCCTCATCGTCACCGCCTCCATCTTCGCCGCGCAGGCCGCCACGGCGCTGCCCATAGCCTACGCGCTCGCGAAGCTGCGCTGGCGCGGCCGCCAAGCCGCCTTCGCCCTGGTGCTGCTGGCGCTGTTGATCCCGCCGCAGGTGCCGGCGATCCCGCTCTACATCGCGATGTGGAAGCTGGATCTGCTCAATACCTACGCCGCGATCATTCTGCCCTCCACTATCAGCGTCTTCGGCATCTTCCTGATGCGTCAGTTCTTCCGCACCGTGCCCGACGACCTGATCGCGGCGGCGCGCATGGACGGGCTGGGCGAGTTCGCCATTGTCTGGCGAATCATGCTGCCCACCGCTCTGCCGGCGCTCGCGGCCTTCGGCTGCCTCTCCTTCATCTGGAACTGGAACGAGTTCTTCTGGCCGCTCATCGCGGTGCAGGAGGAGAGGCTGATGACCCCGCCGCTCGGCATCGCCTTCTTCAACAACGCTGAGGCGGGGACGAACTGGGGGCCGCTCATGGCGGCCGCCACCGTCACCACCGCGCCCCTCGCCCTGGCCTTCCTTCTCGCGAGCCGCGCCTTCGTCCGCGGCGTGACGATGACGGGCGTGAAGTAGCGCCGGCCAACCCTGACGACCTCATCGGAAAGAACAGCTTCATGATCTCCCGCCGCCTGCTGCTCGGCTCCGCCGCCGGGCTCGCCACTCCGCTCTATGCCCGCGCCCAGTCGCGCGGCGTGGAGCTGACAGTGCAATACGCCATCCCCGAGCTGTTCCGGCAGCTGATGGACGAGGTGGCCACCGGCTTCACGCGCAAGAACCCGGACATCCGCATCACCTTTCGCTCCGCCGAGCAGGGCTATGAGGAGATCCTCCAGCGCAACCTGCGCGACGCGGTGACGCGCAGCCTGCCCGACGTTGCCTTCCACGGCCTGAACCGCCAGCGTACCTTGCTGGAGCGCGACATCCCCGTGGACCTGCGACCCCTGATGCAAGACGACGCCGAGACCACCGCCCAGGGCTATTCCGAGACGCTGCTGAGCCTTGGCCAGGTCGGCGGGAAGCAGACCGGCATCGGCTTCGCGCTCTCCACCCCCGTGCTCTACTACAACCTCGGTCTCCTCCGCCGTGCTGGCGGCGACCCCGAGAAGCTGCCCTCCAGTTGGGACGAGGTGAACGCCATGGCCCGTGCCATCCATGGCAGCGGCGAGGGAACGACAGGGCTCTTCTTCGACTGGACAATCACCGGCAACTGGCCCTGGCAGGCGCTGCTCTTCAGCCATGGCGGCCGGATGATGAACGAGGACGAGACCGCAGTTGCCTTTAACGATGCGCCGGGCCGCAGCGCCGTCCGCGTGCTGCGCAGCATGGTGGACGAGGGCCGGATGCCCGATATGCGCGCCCCCACCATGATGAACGAGTTCATCGCCGGCCGTCTGGGCATCATCATGCAGTCCACAGCGCAGCTCGGCCGCTTCAACCGCGAGGTCGCCGGCCGCTTCCCGCTGCGGACAGGCCGCTTCCCCATCCCCGGCCCGAACCCACGCCTCCCCGCTGGCGGCAATGTGGCGATGATGTTCACCAAGGATCCCGCGAAGCAGCAGGCGGCTTGGCGCTTCATCAAGTACGCCACGGGACCCGAGGGCGCGACGATGATGGTGAACCACACGGGCTACATGCCCGCCACCACCATCCCGGCGGAGCGCGAGGAGTTGCTCGGCCGCTTCTACCGCGAGAACCCGAATCACCTGACCGCGATCCGTCAGCAGGACGTGATCACGGGCTGGTACGCCTTCCCCGGGCAGAACGCGCTGAAGATCACGGACGTGCTCAATGACGGCATCCAATCCGTGGTGTCGAAGCGGGCTGAGGCCGATGCGGCGCTCGACCGCATGGCCGCCGAGGTGCAGGCTCTTCTGCCGCGCCGGAGGGGCTAGCAATGGCCAACCGCATCGCGCTGATCTCGGACATCCACCTCAGCCGCGCCCGCCCCTACTTCCACGCGAATTGGGAGATCTTGCTGGAGGAGCTGGCGGCGGAGGCGCCGGACCTGATCCTGATCTCTGGCGACTTGGCCCTGGACGGGCCGCACCGGGAGGACGACCTTGCCTTCGCCCGCGCGCAGCTCGACCGGCTGCCCGCGCCCTGGCACGCCGTGCCGGGGAACCACGACATCGGCAATGCCCGCCCCGACCTGCGCGGGGAAGCGGTGGTGACGGAAGCCCGCCGGGAGGCCTGGACGCACTATTTCGGCCCCGCTTGGTGGTCGCTGGACGTGGATGGCTGGCGGGTGGTCGGGCTGGATTCCCTGGTCTGTGGCTCCGGCTTCCCGGCCGAGACCGAGCAGGCGGCCTTTCTGCACGGCGCGTTTGCGGGGGCGGAGGGGCGGCCGGTCGCACTGCTTTTCCACAAGCCGCTGTGCGACCAGAGCATGCTGGAGCCGGCGATGAGCCAGTCCTTCTGGTACCCGGCGGCGCGGGCGCTGGTTGCGGATGCGCTGCAGCAAGGGGCGGTGCGGCTGGTGATCTCCGGCCACCTCCATGAGGCGCGCGACCGGATGATCGAGGGCATCCGGCACCTTTGGGTACCGGGCACGGCCTTCGTCCAGGACATGGCCGTCGAATGGGTGCCGGATCGTGGCGGGCGTCGGCGCGTCGGCTTTATGATGCTTGAGCTCGGCACCACACCCAGGGCTTTTCCGCGCGAGCCATCTCGAATGTTCAACACGGATATCGGCAGCTGGCTGCGCGACGGCATTGGGCATTACGCCGTGATTGCCGGCCCAGCCCCTTACCTCGGGCTCACCACCGCGCCCTTCATCGCGGAGGCAGCATGACGCCCTTCAGCTTTCTCCATCTTACGGACATCCATATCGTCGCGCCGGGCCGTGGAGAACTTTACGGGTTGCACCCTGCGGCCCGGCTGGCTGAGGCGGTGGAAAGCATCGCCCGGCGCCACGGGCCTGGTGGGCCGGCGCCCGCATCGTTTGCGGTAATCACCGGCGACCTGGCACATTGGGGCGAGCCGGAGGCCTACGCAGTGCTGGCCCAGGAACTGGCCAGGTTGCCGATTCCTTATTATCTGCTGATCGGCAACCATGATGACCGCACGGCTTTCCGGGTCGCCTTCCCGCAGGCGCCGGTTGACGAGGCCGGCTTCGTGCAGCGCTCCTTGAAAACGCTTGTGGGCCGCTTCCTCCTGCTCGACACAAACGAGTCGGGCACTCATGCCGGACGCTACTGCGAGCGTCGCCTCGCCTGGCTCTCGGCTCAGCTTGCGGAGGACGAGGAGCCTGTCTTCCTCTTCCTGCACCATCCGCCGGTGCGCGTCGGGATCCATCGCATGGACTCGATTCCCCTGCTGGACGCAGCCGGCCTATGGGAAGTGCTGCGCCCGCACCGGGAACGAATCCGCCACCTCTTCCATGGGCACCTGCACCGACCCTTGGCCGGCTCCTGGCACGGCATCCCCACTTCGTCGCTTCGGGGCACGGCGCATCAGGTTGCGCTGGACTTGGCGGAGCGCGAAACCGTGCCTGGCAGCCACGAGCCGCCCGCCTATGCGCTGGTACGTGTAACGGAGGAAGATGTCGTGGTGCACACCCATGACTTTCTGTCGGAGGCGCCTGCCTTCCATCTTTAAGTGCCGGATGAACTTGCTGGCCCAGCCGTCTTCGATGGTCCTGCCAGGACCCGCGCCAGCGGCCTGTTTGGCCGGCCCGGGCTAGGGTCAGGACTCATTGATCCAGAAGAGGACGGTGGCTGCGAGGCAGATGGCGGACATGAAGGTGTGGGCGCATCGGTCATAGCGCATGGCGATGCGGCGCCAGTCCTTCATGCGGCCGAACATGTTCTCGATGCGGTGCCTCTGCCGATAAGGGGTCTTGTCGTAGGGGATCGGGACCTTGCGGCTCCGGCTTGAGGGTATGCAGGGCGCGATGGCACGGGCCGCGAGTGCCTGGCGGAAACGGTTGCTGTCATAGCCCTTGTCGCCGATGAGGTCCTTGGCTTGTGGCAGGCTGGGCAGCATCAGGGCTGCGCCCCTGTGGTCGCTCATCTGACCTTCCGAGAGCAGTAGAACCACGGGGCGGCCCTGACCGTCGCAGGCGGCGTGCAGCTTGGAGTTCAGGCCGCCTTTGGTGCGCCCGATACAGCGGGGAACAGCCCCTTTTTGAGCAGGCTGGCCGCTGTACGATGGGCCTTGAGGTGGGTGGCGTCGATCATGAGCCGGTCCGGCTCGCCCGCCCGGCCGGCGAGCCCCGCGAAGATGCGGTTGAACACGCCGAGGCGGCTCCATCGCACGAAGCGGTTGTAGAGGGTCTTGTGCGGTCCGTACTCGGCCGGGGCATCGCGCCAGCGCAGCCCATTGCGGATGACGTGGATGATGCCGCTGACCACCCGCTGGTCATCCACCCGCGGCACCCCATGCGAAAGCGGGAAGTAAGGCGCGATCCGCCGGATCTGCGCCTTCGTTAGCCAGAACAGATCAGCCATGGCGGCACCTCCGGCCGCCATGGAATGAGCCAATCACATCAAGTGCTAGACCCAATCAATAGGTCCTGACCCTAGGCATCGAGGGTTCGCCCCCGCGCCAGTCTGCCCGACGATGCTGGACCGGGCGACCCATGCACCAAGGTGACACACGGTCAAGATCGAGCGCATCAGGGATGCCGTACACGGAAAGTATGCTGCGCGTCGTGTGCGGACGCACATCTGCACAGCATGTCCATCGGCAAGCACTTCGCGCTATCACACTAAAATTTAACGTTTAATTAGATCGCGTTGACCGTAGCCGGATGTATTCTCATTTAGCCTCCTCGCCAGAGTTGAAATCAGAACGTTAGATAGGGTAAGTGCCCCCAGAACAGAGGGAACCGCGTGGCCGAAGCATCCGATGAGGCACGTCTCGATGCCCTGCGTCAGCTAGACCTGCTCGACACGGCTCCAAGTGAGGCCTTCGATCGCATAACCCGCATGGCGGCCCAGATTTTTGGTCTGCCCATTGCCGCCGTCTCCTTAACCGACCGTGATAGGCAGTGGTTCAAGTCACGCGTAGGGGTCGCCCATACCTCTATCCCTCGGGACAGAGCGCCGTGTGCTCAAGTAGCAGAAAGCTGCAACCTTCTGGTAATCCCAGACCTGCTTGCTGATCCTTGCTACCGTGACAGCTATCTCGCCCGTACCGGCGTGCGCTTCTATGCAGGTGCGCCGTTGACGACGCGCGAGGGGTTCGGCCTCGGATCGATGTGCGTCCTCGGCGTGGAACCAAGGCAGGCGTCCGCCTCAGAACTCGCGTCCTTGACCGACCTCGCAGCCATGGTGATGTCGCAGATTGAGTTGCAGCATGCTTTTGGCCGCGTCGACCCGCTCAGCGGGATGCCGAACTTCACGCAATTCGTTGAGGATCTTGAGGACTTGGGCAGAGACCAGCCCGATCACGCACGACGTCTCGCCGTACTGGTGGATCTCACCAGCCCTGAGCAACTCAACAACTCCGTGCGTGTCATGGGCTCCTCCTATCTGGACGACATGGTTAGGAAGGCAGCTAGAACGATCAGGACGGCAATCGGTCCGACGCGAAAGGCTTACCACGTAGCGCCAACTCAGTTCGCGCTTCTCGCGCCCCCAGGCGCCGAGGAGCTGATTTATACTGCAACTCTGGCTAGGAAGCTGGCCGAGGTTCGCGATCAGTCGAACTCGCCTTTCATAGCTAGGGTCTGTGACCGGACTCTGCGATGCGTAGGTTGATCATCGTGGCGGCGAGGTGGGCGAAGCCCATCCAGCTGCGGCGGGTCTTGTCGCGCCGGAGAGCAATGCGAGCCCAATCTTTGAGGCTG
>NZ_WWDL01000046.1 GCF_009848505.1 Muricoccus harenae | reverse complement strand
GCCGGCCCCGCCGCCGCCCCCCCTGCAGCATGCGCGCCCCGCGCCGCGCCCGACACCGCCGCAGCCGCGCCGGCCGCAGGTGGCCGAGCAGGCGCCGGTGCAGCCTTATTCGCCGCCCGTGGCGGCGGCGCCCGTGGCGCCGGCGCCAGCGGCTGCCCCGGCACGCGCCGCATCGCTGTCACCCAGCTTCCTGGGCCAGATCAGCGCGGCCTTGCGGCGCGTGCAGCGCTATCCGATGGGCGCGCGGGCGCGGCACTCGGAGGGCGTGGCGCAGGTCACTTTCACCCTGATGCGGGATGGCACGGTCTTGGGACCGCGTCTGTCCCGCAGCTCGGGAGATGAGGAGCTGGATACGGAGGCGGTGTCGATGTTGCAGCGGGCGAACCTGCCGTCGCTGCCAAGCGATTACGGTGACAGCCAGTCCATGACGGTGCCGATCCGCTTCAGCCTGAACCGCTAACGGATAGACCTCGGGCTAAGGTCTTTTTCTTCCTGCATGCGGGGACAGGTTCTGGTGCTGCTCTGGTGCGCCCTTTGTTGCGCCCTTTGTTGCGCCGCAAAAAGCACTGTTTCGTGACGCGCACATCCTGATTTCTGCGGCATAGAGTCAAGTTGGCGCCGGGTACCGCGCCGCTTCCGATCCCGGCCCTCGTCCGCCCCTCCGGGCGAGGGCTTCGGGATTCCGGGCCAGGTCCTCCTGTCCTCGGCCCGAATGCCCGCCCTGGTTCGGGCTGATCCCGTTAAAATTGCGAACCGATTTGGATCGGCTTCGATTCGCCGCGGAACCCATGGCGCGCTAGGTTCTGTTCGTAACTCCCGCCGATCCCCCTCTGGGCGGGCGCTACTTCGACCATGGCCCTCGCCCGTCCCCCCGGGTGAGGGCTTTGTCGTTCCAGCCTGCGAAGCAGGAGTTGTCGGTTCCGCTGCCTTAGGCCGCCCCGTCGCCGCAAAGCCTTCGCACATCGGCGACCAGGGCTTCCCCATCCCAGGCCGCCGCGCCTTCCAGCCGGCCGCGCTCGCGGCCTTGGCGGTCGATCAGGATGGTGGTGGGCAGGCCGCGGGCGCCGAGGGCGCGCATGGCGGCGGAGTTGGGGTCGAGCCAGATGCCGAGATGCTTGATCCCGGTGCGGGCGTAGAAGGGCTCCACCTGGGCGCGGCCGTTGCGGTCCGAGGAGGCGGGGATGACCAGGATGCCTTCGGGCGCCAGCAGGGCGGCGAGGCGGTCGAGCGCCGGCATCTCCTCGACGCAGGGCGGGCACCAGGTGGCCCAGAGGTTCAGGACGATGCCCTTGCCGGAGCCCTGCTGGACGATGGACGGGATGTCGCGCGGCTTGCCCTCGGGGTCGGTGAGGGTGATGGCGGGAAGAGGCTTGGGGCCGTCCTCCTTGAGCTTGCCGATGGCCTGCGCGCGCGCTGGACGTTGGGGGAGGGCCGCGCCTAGTGTCCCGCCCGCCATGAGGGCCCCGATCCGGGCTAATGCGCCACGGCGACCTGCAATCAACACCTGAGAAGACCTCCACCACCGTGCCCGACGATCACGCCAAGCCGAATTCCTCTGCCAACGCCGCATGGGGCGGGCGCTATGCGGCCGGTCCCTCCGCCATCATGCAGGCGATCAATGCCTCGATCGGCTTCGATCGCAAGATGTGGCGGCAGGACATCAAGGGCAGCCTCGCCCATGCCGCGATGCTGGCGCATGTGGGGATCATCTCCGCCGAGGACGAGGCTTCGATCCGCGAGGGGCTGAATGCCATCGGACAGGAGATCGAGGCGGGCGAGTTCCCCTTCAGCGAGGCGCTGGAGGACATCCACATGAACATCGAGGCGCGGCTGACCGAGCGCATCGGCGAGGCGGGCAAGCGGCTGCACACCGGGCGTTCGCGCAACGACCAGGTGGCGCTGGATGTGCGGCTCTGGACGCGGGATGCGATCGACGGGCTGGATGCGCAGGTCGCGGATGTGATGAAGGCGCTGGCGGAGCGGGCGCTGGAGCATGCGGGCACGGTGATGCCGGGCTTCACCCATCTGCAGCCAGCGCAGCCCACCACCTTCGGGCATCACCTGCTGGCCTATGTCGAGATGCTGTCGCGCGACCGCGGTCGGCTGGCGGATGCGCGCAAGCGGCTGAATGAATCGCCGCTGGGTGCGGCGGCGCTGTGCGGCACGGGCTTTCCGATCGACCGGCACATGTCGGCGGCGGCGCTGGGCTTCGACGGGCCGACCCGGAACAGCCTGGATTCGGTGGCATCCCGCGATTTCGCGCTGGAGTTCCTTTCGGCCTGCGCGATCTGCGCCACGCATCTCTCCCGCTTCGCGGAAGAGGTGGTGATCTGGACCAACCCCTATTTCAACTTCATCAAGCTGACGGATGCCTTCACCACCGGCTCCTCCATCATGCCGCAGAAGCGGAACCCGGATGCGGCGGAGCTGGTTCGGGCGAAGCCCGGGCGGATCACCGGTTCGCTGGTCGGGCTGCTGACGGTGATGAAGGGCCTGCCCCTGACCTATGGGAAGGACATGCAGGAGGACAAGGAAGGCATCTTCGACGCGGCCGAGAACCTGGCCCTGGCCCTGGCCGCGACGGCCGGGATGGTGCGGGACATGCAGCCGGTGGTCGGGCGCTTGCAGGAGGCGGCGGGTGCCGGCTTCTCCACCGCGACCGACCTCGCGGACTGGTTGGTGCGCGAGCTGAAGCTGCCCTTCCGCGATGCCCACCATGTCACCGGGCGCCTGGTGGCCAAGGCGGAGCAGATGGGGGTGGACCTGTCGGGGCTGACCATCGGGGAGATGCAGGCGGTGGAGCCGCGCATCACCGAGGCGGTGTTCGGGGTGCTGTCCGTCGCGGCCTCCGTGCGGTCCCGCACCTCCTTCGGCGGCACGGCGCCGGCCAATGTGGCGGCCATGGCCAAGGAATGGGTGGGGAAGCTGGCATGAGGCTGCTGTCGCGTCTGGTCCTCGGGATGGGGGCGCTGCTGGTGCTCTCCGCCTGCGGGCGGGTGGGGCCGGTGCGGGCGCCGGGGCCGCCGAGCGAGATGACCTATCCGCGCCTATACCCTTATTTCCCGCCCACCGCGCGCACGGGCGGCGGGGATGCGCAGGCTCCGGGCGGCGCCGCGGCGGAGGCGCCCGTCGAGCAGGGCGACCTGCCGGTGGTGCGGCCCGCGAGCCCGCGCTGAGCGGGAGGACAGGATGCGTGGCCTGGCCCTGCTGCTGATGCTGGCCGGCGCGGCGGGGGTGGTGGCCACCTTCGTGCTGGCGGTATCCGGCGACACGCCGGGGGCCACGCGGGCGGCGGGCGCCTCCTGCTCGGCGCTGATCCTGGGGATGATCCTGCATCGCCGGGGGTAAGGCTGCGCCGTCGCAGGGCTGTGATGCAGTGTTACCGGTTGTGATCGGCGGGTGACAGGCCGATATGGGGCGCCTCGCAAGGCTGCTGCTTTGCGCCTTGCCCATTTGCCGCGCCGCCCCCCGCGCCACGACGTGCATGATGCACGCTGCCGCGTTCAGGCGCCTTTTTCCTTGGACGCTTGAATGCCCTTCGAATCTCTTCCCCCGCCGCTCCGCGACGCGCTCGCCGCCCGTGGCTATGCCACCGCCACCCCCGTCCAGGCCGCCGTGCTGGCCGAGGGGACCTCGGGGCGCGACCTGCTGGTTTCCGCCCGCACCGGTTCCGGCAAGACCGTGGCCTATGGCCTGGCCATGGCCGGCGACCTGCTGGCTGATGCCGCGCGCCTGCCGCCGGCCGGCACCCCGCTGGCGCTGGTGGTGGCCCCGACGCGCGAGCTGGCGCTGCAGGTGAAGACGGAGCTGACCTGGCTTTACGGCCCGGCCGGCGGGCGCATTGCCTCCTGCGTCGGCGGCATGGATCCGGTGGCGGAGCGGCGCGTGCTGGCTTCCGGTGCGCAGATCGCCGTCGGCACCCCCGGCCGCGTGCGCGACCATATCGAGCGCGGCAACCTCAAGACCGCCGGCATCCGCGCCGTGGTGCTGGACGAGGCGGACGAGATGCTCGACCTCGGCTTCCGAGAGGAGCTGGAGGCCATTCTTGGCGCCTTGCCGGAGCGTCGGCGGACGCTGATGTTCTCCGCCACCGTGCCGCGCGGCATCGCGCAGATGGCCAAGCAGTTCCAGCGCGACGCGCTGCGCATCGAGGCCACCGCCGGCAGCGAGCCGCATGGCGACATCACCTATCGCGCCGCCCTCGTTGCCCCCGGTGACGTGGAGCGCGCCGTGGTGAACGCGCTGCGCCTCGAGGAGGCGCCGATCTCCATGGTGTTCTGCTCCACCCGCGCGGCCGTTGCGCGCCTGCATGGCAACCTGTCCGAGCGCGGCTTCCATGCGGTGGCGCTCTCGGGCGAGCTGTCGCAGTCCGAGCGCACCCGCGCACTGCAGAGCCTGCGCGACGGCCATGCACGCATCTGCGTGGCAACCGACGTGGCGGCGCGCGGCATCGACCTGCCGGAGCTGGACCTCGTGATCCATGCCGAGTTGCCGCGCGATCCCGATACGCTGCTCCATCGTTCCGGCCGGACCGGGCGCGCGGGGCGCAAGGGCGTCAGCCTGCTGATCGTGCCGCCCGCGCGCCGCCGCATTGCCGAGCGGCTGCTTTCCGCCGCGCGGGTGGAGGCGGCCTGGGGGCCGGCCCCCGCCGCCGAGGCGGTGCGGGCCCGTGACGCCGAGCGCATCGCCGCGCGGGCGACGGAAATCCTGGGCGAGGAGGCGGCCGAGGAAGACCTGGCCATCGCCCGCACCATCACTGGCATCACTGGCATCACGGGCAGCCGCCCAGCCGGCGAGGCGGGATGGAGCCAGCCCGAGGGCGGCGCCGCCCCGTCCGGCGTCGATCCGCTCGCCCTGGCCGCCGCATTGGTGAAGCTGCTGCGCGCCCCGCTGCCGGCACCCGAGGAGCTGTCCGCCATGGCGGCGGATCGTGGGCGCCGCACTCCGGGTCTCGAAGGGCCCGGTCCGCGAGAGGCCGGTGGGCCGCCGCCGCCCTCCGAAGGGATCTGGTTCCGCGTCGGCGTCGGCCGCGATGGGCAGGCGGATCCGCGCTGGATGCTGCCCTTCCTGTGCAAGCGCGGGGACGTTTCCCGCGCCGAGATCGGACGCATCCGCATCCTGGGGCATGAAAGCCAGGTGGAGATCGCGCCCTACGCGGCGGCGCATTTCGCGGCGAATGTGCGCCGGCCGGGTGGCGAGGATGCGCATATCCGGGTCGAGCCGATGCAGGCGTTGCCGCGGCCTGCCAAGCGGAAGCGCTGAGGGGACCCCGGAGGCTCTGCCTCCGGACCTCCGCCGGGGTGGCAGCGGCCACCCCGGACCCCGCGTTGAGTTTTTTGGGACAGAGTGCCGCAGGCAGATTCTCTGGGCCGTGCGGGCTGGCAGGTTAGTCGCCTGAGGTCTTGGACCTCAGGCGTGCTTCCCAACAGATCGGGGGACCGGGAGGCGCGTTCGCCCCCCGGTAGAGGGGGTCTGGGGGAGGCGACGCCTCACCCAGAGCTACCGGCGCCGCCTAATCTCGCGGATATGCAGTCCGCCGATGGCCTGGGCGATCCCGAAATAGGTCGCGAGCCCCACCACGACATAAACGGCCAGGACGACGAGCCGTGCCGTCGATCCCACCGGTTCCGGCATGGCCGCGCGCAGGGCGAGCAGGACCACCGTCATGGCGAGGGTCGCCATCAGCAGGCGGGGCAGGCGGCGGCGGAGGCGGCGGTCCGGACGCCACTGGGCACGGCGACGGAGCAGCCAGGCCAGGGCGATGACATTCACCCAGGCAGAGATGCCGGTCGCCAGCGCGATGCCGACATGGGCGAAGTAGCGCGTGAGGACCAGGTTCAGCGCCAGGTTTAGCACAACGATGCAGAGGCTGACTTTGACCGGCGTGGCCGTGTCACCGCGCGCGAAGAAGCCGGGGACATAGGCCTTCACCAGGATGAAGGCGGGCAGGCCCAGGGCATAGGCGGTGAGGGCGGCGGCGGTGGCGGCCGCTTCCAGCTCGCCGAAGGCGCCGCGCACAAAAAGAGCGGAGATGATGGGCCAAGCGAGGACCGCCTGGGCCGCGGCCGCCGGCAGCGCCAGGGCGAGGGAAAGTTCCAGCGCGCGGTTCATCGTGCGATGGGCCGAGAGCGGCTTGCCGCCGCGTAGCTGCTTCGCCAACAGGGGCAGCATGGCGGTGCCGATGGCCGCGCCAATGACGCCGAGCGGAAGCTGGCCGATGCGGTCCGCGTAATAGAGGTAGGAGACGGCGCCGGGCGGCAGGAGGGAGGCGATGATGACGTCCACCGCCAGGTTCAGCTGGGTGACGCCGGCGCCGAGCAGCCCTGGGCCCATGCGGCGCAGCACGTCCCGCACTTCCGGCGAGAGGCGGGGCATGGAGATGATGCGCATCGGCATGCCGGCGCGTGCGGCGGCGATCCAGACAAGGAGGAGCTGCGCGGCGCCGGAGACGGTGACGCCCCAGGCGAGGGCGTGGCCGGGGGTCGCGACATAGGGCGTCAGCGCGAAGAGGGCGGCCATGGAGAGCAGGTTGAAGAGCACCGGCGCGCCGGCGGCGGCGGCGAAGCGGTCCAGCCCGTTCAGCACGCCGGAAATCAGCGCGGTGAGGCAGATGAAGATCAGGTAGGGAAAGGTGATCCGCGTCAGCTCGACGGCGTATTGGAAGCGGATCGGCTCGTCGACGAAGCCTGGGGCGAGAACGTGCAGCACCTGCGGCATAAAGACGATGCCGAGGGCGGTAAGCAGCGTGAGCCACAGCGTCATCAGCGTGGACATGCGTTCGGCCAGGGCACGCGCCTGCGCCGCCCCGTTGAGCGTGAGGGTGGCGGCGAAGGCGGGGACGAAGGCGGCGTTGAAGGCGCCTTCGCCGAAGAGCCGCCGGAACAGGTTCGGCAGCTTCAGCGCAATGAAGAAGGCATCCGCGATCGGGCCGGCGCCGAGGCTGGCCGCGATCAGCATGTCGCGCAGGAAGCCGAGCACGCGACTGCCCAGCGTCCAGAAGCCGACGGTAAGGATGCTCTTCAGCATTGCGCCGCCTGCCGCGTCAGCGCGGCGGCAGGAAGCCGACCAGCTCCTCCGCCTTTGCCACGATCGGCTCCGCGATGGCGCGGGCGCGTTCGGCGCCCTGCCGCAGCAGGGCATCCACCGCGCCGGGATCGGCCAGCAGGCGGCGGGCCTCACCGGCGATGGGGGAGAGATGGGCCACCAGCGCATCGGCCAGCACGCCCTTGAAGGTGCCGAAGCCCTGGCCGCCATGTTCGCGCAGCACGTCTTCCGGCGTGCGGTCCGTGATGGCGGCGAGGATGCCCACCAGGTTGCGCGCCTCGGGGCGGCTTTCCAGGCCGTGCATCTCGGAGGGCAGGGGCTCGGGATCGGTCTTGGCGCGGCGGATCTTGAGGGAGATGGTGTCGGCGTCGTCGTTCAGGTTGATGCGCGACTGGTCGGAGGGGTCCGACTTGCTCATCTTCTTCGTGCCGTCGCGCAGCGACATCACGCGGGCGGCGATGCCCATGATGTGCGCGTCGATATGCGGGAAGAAGTTCACGCCGTAGTCGTGGTTGAACTTCTCGGCGATGTCGTTCGCGAGCTCGAGATGCTGCTTCTGGTCCTCGCCCACCGGCACGCGGGTGGCGTGATAGGCGTGGATGTCGGCGGCCATCAGGTTCGGATAGACGTAGAGGCCCGCACCCGCATTCTCGCGGTCCTTGCCGGCCTTGTCCTTGAACTGCGTCATGCGGTTCAGCCAGCCGATGCGGGCGACGCAGTTGAAGATCCAGGCGAGGCGCGTGTGGGCATGCACATGCGACTGGACGAAAAGCGTGCAGCGGTTCGGATCAAGCCCGCAGGCGAGCAGGGCGGCGGCCATGTCGCGCGTCTGGCGCGTCAGCTCCTTCGGGTCCTGCCACATGGTGATGGCGTGCTGGTCCACGACGCAGAAGATGCTCTCATGCGTGTCCTGCATCGGCACCCAGTTGCGGATCGCCCCCAGATAGTTGCCGAGAGTGGGAACGCCGGAGGGCTGGATGCCCGAGAAGACGCGCTGCATGGAGCTGGGTTCCTGGCCTGCCGGCGGTTGGAGCGCCGGGGGCTTCGTTGAGGTGAGGGGTGGGTGTCCCGCCCTGGGCGGGCGGCGTCAAGGCGGTTGGCCTCCCGGAGGCTCTGCCTCCGGACCTCCGCCGGGGGGGCGGCGGGCCCCCCGGACCCCGCGTTCAGTTTTTCGGGGAACAACCGGGTGACGCGGCACCGCAGGCAGATTTTCTGGGCGGCGCGGGATGACCTGTCAGTCGCCTGAGGTCATCGACCTCAGGCGCACCAACAGATCGCGGGGTCCGGGGTGGCCGCTGCCACCCCGGTGGGGTCCAGGGGCAAAGCCCCTGGCGTCACCCCGGCTCCCACCCCGGCGGCGCCATCTCGAAGCCTTGGAAGTGGAAGGCCGGGCTGACCGTGCAGGCCACCAGTGTCCAGGCGCCGAGGCTTTCCGCCGCCTGCCACTGGCCTTTTGGCACCATCGCGAAGAGGGATTCGCCCGAGGACAGGTCCGGTCCCAGGCGGTGGGTGGCCGGGGCGTCGCCATCCGAGATGCGGAGGGCGAGGGGGGCGCCCGCGTGCCAGTGCCAGCCCTCCGCCGCGTCCACCCGGTGCCAGTGGCTGCATTCCCCGGCCGCCAGGAGGAATAGGATGGCGGTCCCCGCCCCGCGCCCGCCATCCGCCGGGCTGTCGCGCCAGGTTTCGCGGAAGTGGCCGCCTTCCGGGTGCGGCTGGAGGCCCAGCGCCGCGATGATGTCGGCGGCGGACAGGGTGGGGTCGCGCAGGTTCACGCGGGAGCGTTGCCTGACAGGGGCGGCAGGGCGGAGACGGCGGCGAACCAGGCGGCAAGCTGCGGGCGGCTTTCACGCCAGGGCTCGGCGGCGAAGCGGAAGTCCAGGTAGCCGAGGGCGCAGGCGACGGAGATGGCGCCGACGTCGTTCAGTGCTTCCGGCGGGCTGGATTCGAGGCGGTCGAGCCCGCGTTCCAGGGCGGCCTTCTGGCGGGCGTCGACGGCGGTGCGGCCCTCGTCCCGCGGATGGGCGAGCTGGCCGCGGCGGAGAACCGCGGCGTCCATGATGCCGTCGGCCAGGGCCTGCATGACGGCGGCGCGCAGCCGGGCTGGGCCGGAGGCGGGCATCAGGGGCGGGGCGTCGCCGACCGTGTCCAGGTAGTCGCAGATCACGGGGCTGTCGTAGATGGGGGTGCCGTCGTCGAGCAGCAGGCAGGGGACCTTGCCGAGTGGGTTGGCCAGCGGCAGCTCCGTGCTGGTCTGGGTGCTGGTCTGGGTGCTGGTGGGCACCTTCTCGATCCGATCCTCGATGCCGCGCGCGATGGCGCAGGCGAGGACCTTGCGGACGAAGGGGCTGGTCGGGGCGAAGAAGAGGCGCATCGGTGCTTCCGTTCGTGTTTCAGGAAGGGGCGGCGCAGCGGGCCGGGACGGGCGGGAAGGCACCGGCATCCGTGGGGCGCAGCGCCTCGAAGAGTTCCGTCACCTGGGCGTAGTCGCGGTAGCCGCAGCGGGCGATGGTGCCGGCGGCGACCATGTCGAAGCGGCCGTCCCGGAGGCAGGTCTCGTCGATATGCACGCCGACGACCTGGCCGATGGTGAGGAAGCCGTTGCTCGGGCGGCCATCCTGGTCCTGCAATTCCATGGCATGGACCACGCGGCATTCGAGGGCGGCGGGGCTGCCGGCCACGCGGGGCGGGCGGACCATGCGGCTGGGGGTGGCGGGGATGTTGGCGTCCTCGAACTCGTTGATGCCTTCGGGCTGGTTGCCGGAGGAGGCGTTCATCGCATCGAACTGGGCGCGGGTGGCGAGGCTGAAGGTGAATTCGCCCGTCTCGCGGGCATTGGCGGCGGAATGCTTCAGCCCCTCGCTGCCGAAGGCGATCATCGGCGGCGCGTTATGGACGATGGCGAAGTAGCTATAGGGGGCGAGGTTCACCCGCCCCTGGGCGTCGATGGTGGAGATCCAGCCGATCGGGCGCGGTGCCACGATGGCCTTGAAGGGATCCCAGGGCAGGCCGTGGCCGTTCTTCGGTTCGTAGAACACGCCGCTTCAGCCCTTGAACACGTCCTTGGCCTTCCGGCGCTCGGCGAGCTGATCGACGTTCTGCGCACGCAGGAAGGGGTTGGTGGCGCGCTCGGTGTCGAGGGTGGTGGGAACGGTCGCCTTGCCTTCCTTGCGAAGCCGGCGGACCTCCTCGGCGCGGGCCTTCAGGGCGGCGTTGTCCGGTTCCACCGTCACGGCGAAGCGGGCGTTGCTCTCGGTGTATTCGTGGCCGCAGCAGACGAGGGTATCGCCGGGCAGGGCGTCGAGCAGGCGGAGCGCGCGGAACATGTCGGCGGGCGTACCCTCGAGCAGGCGGCCGCAGCCCAGGGAGAAGAGCGTGTCGCCGCAGAGGACGGCCTTGGCTGCGGGGATGTGGAGGGCGACATGGCCGATGGTGTGGCCGGGGCTGTCCAGCACCTCGATGGCGCCGCTGCCGAGGGGGATGCTGTCGCCAGGCGTCACCGAGATGTCCAGCCTGGGCAGGCGGTGGGCATCGGCGGCGGCGCCGAGGACCTTGGCGCCGGTGGCCTTCACCACCCCAGGGACGCCGTCGATATGGTCTGCGTGGTGGTGGGTGAGGAGTATCCAGTCCAGGCGGCCGGGCTCGGGCATGTCCCGCAAGGCGGCCAGGTTGGCCTCGGCCTCGCCGGGGTCGCAGAGGGCAACGGTGCCGGTGGCCTCGTCCCGCAACAGCCAGGCGTAGTTGTCCGAGAGGTTGGGCACGGCCCGGATCGTCCACGTCATCGGCTGTTCTCCTGGTCGGAAGTGCGGATGGCCGGCTTCGGGCGATTCTGCCCTGCGGCGCGGCGCGCCATCGCCTATATCCACGGCATGGGCGCCGAGGTCCACTTCACTGCCTGGGGATTGCAGGCCTTTTACGAGGCACCGCTTGGCGCGGTGACACGGCGGGTGCTGCGCGCCCGGCTGCGGGAGATCTGGCCGGAGCTGACGGGGCGGGAGGTGCTGGGGCTGGGGCATGCCGGGCCATATCTGCGCCTGTGGCGGCGTGGGGCGGCCAGGTTGGTCTCGGCTACCCCCGAGGCGCTGGCCGGCGACCGGCGGATGCTTCCCTGGCCGCCCGATGGCCCCTGCGCCGTGGCGCTGGCGGAGGAGGACCGGCTGCCCTTCGCCGATATGTGCTTCGACAACATCCTGCTGGTGCATGGGCTGGAGGCGGCCGAGAACGCCCGGCGCATGCTGCGCGAGGCCTGGCGGGTGCTGCGGCCGGAAGGGCGGCTACTGGCGGTGGTGCCGAATCGCCGCTCCGTCTGGGCCCATCTGGAGCGGACGCCCTTCGGCCATGGCGCGCCCTATTCCTCCGGGCAGCTCGCGCGGCTGCTGGAACGGTCCATGTTCACCGTGGAGCGGCGGGAGGCGGCGCTGTTCATCCCGCCCTTCGGCCTGCGGCCCCTGCTGCGGGGGGCGAAGGTGTGGGAGGCGGTGGGGCAGGTGGTGGCGCCGCAGTTGGGCGGGGTGACGCTGATCGAGGCGCGGAAGGCGGTGATGGGGCTGATTCCGCCCGCCACGGCGCCGGCCCGGGCCCGGCGGATCCGGGTGCCGCAGCCCGGCTGGGCGGTTTCGGATGAAGCCCCCGTGCCGACGATGCGTTCGCCGACGATGCGTTCCTCGGGCGAGGCCGGGGGGAGATAGCCCTCGGACTGCCTTCCATCTTTCGGACTTAGCGCGTGGGGCGCGGCGTCTCGCCCGAGTAGTCGTAGAAGCCGCGGCCGGTCTTCCGGCCGAGCCAGCCGGCCTCGACATGCTTCACCAGCAATGGGCAGGGGCGGTACTTGCTGTCGCCCATGCCTTCGTGGAGCACCTGCATGATGGAGAGGCAGGTATCCAGGCCGATAAAATCCGCCAGTTCCAGCGGGCCCATGGGCTGGTTTGTGCCGAGCTTCATGCCGGTGTCGATCGAGGCGACGTCGCCCACGCCCTCATGAAGCGCGTAGACGGCCTCGTTAATCATCGGCAGCAGGATGCGGTTGACGATGAAGCCCGGGAAGTCCTCGCTCGTCGCGGTGGTCTTGCCCAGGCGGCGAGCCAGGGCCTCGGTCGCCTGGTAGGTGGCGTCGTCGGTCGCGATGCCGCGGATGATCTCCACCAGCTTCATCACCGGCACCGGATTCATGAAGTGCATGCCGATGAAGCGCGGCGCGCGGTCGGTCGCGGCGCCCAGGCGGGTGATGGGGATGGAGGAGGTGTTGGTCGCGAGAATCGCGCTGGGCTTCAGATGCGGGCAGAGCGACTTGAAGATGGACTTCTTGAGGTCTTCCCGCTCGGTCGCCGCCTCGATGACGATGTCGGCCTCCGACAGCATCGCCATGTCGGTGCCGGTCGTGATGCGGGCGAGGGCCGCGTCGCGGTCCCCGGCCTGCAGTGTGCCCTTGGAGACCTGGCGGTCCATGTTCCTGCGGATGGTGGAGAGCGCCTTCTCCAGCGCCTCCGCCTTCACGTCGATCATGGTGACGGCCAGGCCGGACTGGGCCGCGACATGCGCGATGCCGTTGCCCATCTGGCCGGCGCCGATGACGCCGACCGATTCGATGGACGGCGTCGCGTCGCTCACTTTGAGAGCTCCGCCTCGATCTCCGGGATCACCTTGAAGATGTCGCCGACGAGGCCGTAATCGGCCACCTGGAAGATCGGCGCCTCCTCGTCCTTGTTGATGGCGACGATGACCTTGCTGTCCTTCATGCCGGCCAGGTGCTGGATGGCGCCCGAGATGCCGAAGGCCATGTAGAGCTCGGGTGCGACGATCTTGCCGGTCTGGCCGACCTGCAGGTCGTTCGGCGCGTAGCCGGCATCGACCGCGGCACGGGAGGCGCCGACGGCGGCGCCGAGCTTGTCGGCGATGCCGTCCAGGATCTTGAAGTTCTCCGCGGAGCCGATGGCGCGGCCGCCGGAGACCACCACGCGGGCGGCGGCCAGCTCGGGGCGCTCACTCTTCACGATCTCGGCGCCGACGAAGGAGGACACGCCGGGGTCAGCGGCCGTCGGCGCGGCCTCGACGGAAGCGGAGCCGCCCTCGGCGGCCACCGGGTCGAAGGAGGCGGCGCGGACGGTGATGACCTTCTTCGCATCCGAGGACTGCACGGTGGCCAGCGCGTTGCCCGCATAGATCGGGCGCACGAAGGTATCGGCATCCACCACCGCGGAGATGTCGCTGATCTGCTGCACGTCGAGCAGGGCGGCGACGCGCGGCATGATGTTCTTGCCGACCGCGGAGGAGGGGGCGAGCAGATGGGTGTAGCCATCGGCCATGCCCGCGATCAGGGCGGCGGCAGGCTCGGCCAGCAGGTGCTCGGTGGGGGCGTGCAGCACGCGGGTGACGCCGGCGATCTTCGCGCCGGCCTGGGCCACGGCTTCCGGCCCCATCACCAGCAGGGTGACATCGCCCAGCTTACCGCCGGCGGCGACGGCGGAGCGGGTGGGCTGGCTGATGGAGGCGCCGTCATGGTCGGCGAGGACGAGGACGGTCATCTCAGATCACCTTCGCTTCGTTGCGCAGCTTTGCCACGAGTTCGGCGGCCGAACCCACCTTCACGCCGGCCACGCGCTTCGGCGGCTCCTCCACCTTGAGCACCTTCAGGCGGGGGGTGGTGTCGACGCCGAGATCGGACGGCTTGATCGTCTCGATCGGCTTCTTGCGGGCCTTCATGATGTTCGGAAGGCTGGCATAGCGCGGCTCGTTCAGCCGCAGATCGGTGGTGACGATGGCGGGCAGGGTCAGCTTCACCGTCTCGAGGCCGCCATCGATCTCACGGGTGACGCTGGCGGCGCCGTCGGCGATCTCGACCTTGCTGGCGAAGGTGCCCTGGCCCCAGCCGAGGAGGGCGGCGAGCATCTGGCCGGTGGCGTTCATGTCGTCGTCGATGGCCTGCTTGCCGAGGATGACCAGCTGCGGGCCTTCCTTCTCGACGATGGCCTTCAGGATCTTGGCCACCGCGATCGGCTCGACCGTATCGGTCACCTCGACCAGGATGCCACGGTCCGCGCCCATGGCGAGCGCCGTGCGGATCTGCTCCTGCGCCTGGGCCGGGCCGATGGAGACGGCGACGATCTCGGTCGCAATCCCCTTCTCCTTCAGGCGGACCGCCTCCTCGATGGCGATCTCGTCGAAGGGGTTCATCGACATCTTGACGTTCGCGGTCTCGACGCCGGTGCCATCCGGGCGGACCCGGACCTTCACGTTGTAGTCTACCACGCGCTTGACGGGGACGAGGAGCTTCATGCCGGGTGACGGTCCTCTGGCAGGCGCCGGCTTCCGATGGTCGGGGCCGGAGCGTTGGGGGACCTGGATCGGCCCCGGGCGAGCGGGCGCGCTGGGCCCTGGCCGGGCTTCGCATCCGCGGAATCAGCGGGGTCTATAGGGCCCGCCCCCAGGCGCGGCAAGCCGCCGGGCAGGCCCGCGTTTCAGCCGCGCATCAGGAAGAGCAGCAGGGCGAAGAGGACGAGGGTGACGCCCTGGATCGTCACGCGCCAGCGCATGAGCGTGTTCGATCGGCGCAGATCCTCGCTGCCGCGCGCCATGCCCAGCATGCCCATGAAGAGGGTGGCGAGGGTGGCGAGCATCCCGAGGCCGACGAGGATGGTGAGGAGGGTGATCATGATGGCTGACATCTGGGGATTGCGGCGCCCGGCGCAACGGTTCCGTCACAAAGGTCTGGCATCGTTTTCGCGCGGGGCTTTCGCGGGACGTTTTTGCACGGGCGGTTCAGCCGGAGCGGCGTTTACCCTTCGCCTGGACCTCTGGCACCGGCTCCGGACCGGCCATCCTGCGGACCACCGTGAGAAGCGCGGCCTTGGTGGGGAAATCCAGGCTGCGGTAGGCGTGCAGCAGGGCTTCCTCGTCGCCCGCCAGCAGGCCGAGACTGCCCTGCTCCTCCTCCAGCAGTTCGGTGGGCGGGGCGACATCGGGGTCCAGGCCCACGAGCCAAGAGACGGAAGTGCCCAGCGCCTCGGCCAGCCGGACGAGGCGGGCACCGCGCGGAACGGGGGCGGTGCCGTCGCGCAGGCGGAGCAGGAGGTCCGGCGGCAGGCCGGCCTGGCGGAAGGCCTCCTCGGGGGACAGGCCGAGGCGGTCCAGCCGGGATTCGATCAGCTCGACCATGGGCGGGGGGTCGTGTTCGGGGTCCATCGGCGCTCCATGGCCGCTTTGGGGTGGCATTTCCGGGGCGGCGTTGCAGGGGGAACGGCCCAGGGCTCAGATTGATGCCGGGGCGGCCGGGAAAGTCGATGGCAGGCCCCGACCGGAGGATGGCGGCATGGTGGCTTGGCAGGACCGGCGGATCCTGGATCTCTTCGGCATCGAGTTGCCGATTATCCAGGCACCGATGGCGGGGTCGACGACCCCGGAGATGGTGATCGCGGCGAGCGAGGCGGGCGGGCTCGGCTCCCTGCCGGCCGCGCAATTCACGCCGGCGCAGTTCCGCGAGGCGGCGGCGGTGGTCCGGGCGGGAACCTCGCGCCCAATCAACCTCAACTTCTTCGCCCATGTCATGCCGCCGGAGGATCCGGCGCGGCAGGCGGCCTGGCGGACGCGGCTCGCCTCCTATTACCGCGAAGCGGGGCTCGATCCGGCGGTGCCGGTGCCGCCGGGGGGCCGCGCGCCCTTCGATGCGGATTTCTGCGCGGTGGTGGCGGAGGTGCGGCCGGTGGTGGCGAGCTTCCATTTCGGCCTGCCCGAGGCGGGGCTGCTGGCGCGGGTGCGGGCGGCGGGCTGCAAGGTGATCGCCTCCGCCACCACGGTCGCCGAGGCGGTCTGGCTGGAGGAGCACGGGGTGGATGCGGTGATCGCCCAGGGCTTTGAGGCCGGGGGGCACCGGGGTAATTTCCTGACCCAGGACATGGCGACGCAGATCGGGACCATGGCGCTGGTGCCGCAGGTGGTGGATGCGGTGCGGGTGCCGGTGATCGCGGCGGGTGGGATCGCGGATCATCGCGGGGTGCTGGCCGCGCTGGCGCTGGGGGCGGCGGCCGTGCAGGTGGGCACGGCCTATCTGTTCACAACCGAGGCGCGCATCCCGGCGGTGCACCGGGCAGCGCTGCGCGCGGCGCCGGCGGATGGCACGGCGCTGACCAATCTCTTCACCGGGCGGCCGGCACGGGGGATCCTGAACCGGGTGATGCGCGAGGTGGGGCCGCTTTCCCCGGATGCGCCCCCCTTTCCAACCGCAGGCGGGGCGCTGGCGCCGCTGCGGGCGAAGGCCGAGGCGGAGGGGCGGGACGACTTCACCAGCCTCTGGTCCGGCCAGGCGGCCGGGCTGGCGCGGGAGATGCCGGCGGGCGAGCTGACGCGGCGCCTCGCCGGGGTTCAAGGGGCGCGCTGACGGAACGCTAACGGAGCGCGGAACTTGACCTTGGAGGATGCGCTGGGGTCCAAACCCGCCCTATGCGCCTGATCAAGCTCCTGCCAGCCTTGCTGGCCGTCCTGCTGCCCGCCTTGGCAACGGTGCCCGCCCTCGCCCAGGCGCCTGCAGCGCCGCGGGCCAATGGGGCGGCACCGGCGGCGGTCGCCCTGCCCTCAGGGGAGGCGGAACGGCTGCTGGGGGTGCTGCGCGACGATGCGCGGCGGCAGGAGCTGATCCGGAACCTGGAAGGGCTTTCGGCCGCGTCGCGCGCCGCGCCGGCTGGGGCGCCAGCCGCCCCGGCAGCCGCCCCGCCCGGCAGTGGGGCGGCCCCGGCTGCGCCGGTGGCTCCCGCTACCGCTCCTGGTGCCCCCGCTCCTGCTACTCCCGCTCCTGCTACTCCCGCTCCTGCCACCCCCGCTCCTGCCACCCCCGCTCCTGCCACTCCGGCACCCGCGGCCGAAGCGCCGGCCGAAGCTGGGCTTCTGGCGCCCAACACCCTTGGGGCGCAGCTGATGATGGGGGCATCGCAGCGGCTGGCGGCACTGTCGGACCAGATCGTGGCCGGTGTGCAGGCGGTAACCGACCTGCCCAACATCGTCTCCTGGGCCTCCGGCGTCGCGCGCGATCCGGTGACGCAGGCGCGGGTGCTCGACGCCTCCTGGAAGCTGGCGCTGCTGTTCGGGCTGGGGTTGCTGGCGGAATGGCTGGTGTGGCGGGCGCTGGCGCGCTGGCGTGACAGGCTGGACGCGCATGCGCCGGAGCGGGCCAATGTCTGGACCTGGTTCCGCCGGATTCCTTATGTGCTGGCGCGGTTGGTGCTGGACCTGCTGCCGATCGGCGCCTTCGCCGTCATCTCCTACGGCATGGTCCGGGCGGTGCAGCCGCTGCCGACGACGGAGCTGGTGCTGCTGCTGGCGAACAACGCCTATATCGCCATCCGCGCGGTGATGCTGACGTCCCGCATGCTCTTCTCGCCGAATTCGGCGCATCTGCGGCTGGTACCGCTGCATGACGAGACGGCGGCCTATATCACCGTGTGGCTGCGGCGGATCGTCGCGGTGCTGGTGGTGGGCTGGGCGGTGGCCGAGGCCGGGCTGCTCTTCGGCATCCCCTGGGCGGTGTATGACGGCGTCACGCGGCTGGCGCTGCTGGTCGCCTCGCTCTTCCTCATTATCGTCGTCATGCAGAACCGCCACCTGGTGGCGGAACGGCTGCGCGCGCCGGAGCTGAATCCGGGCGACCATCCGGACCGTTCGCGGCGGATGTTCCGCGCGCTGCGGGACCGCCTTGCCGAGATCTGGCATGTGCTGGCCATCCTGTACCTGCTCGCGCTCTGGGGCGTGTGGTCGCTGCAGGTGCAGGACGGCTTCGAGCGGCTGCTGCGCGCCAGCGGGTTGACGCTCGCGGTGCTGGCCGTGGCCAAGCTGATGGATTACGGGCTGCGTCGGCTGCTGGAGCGCGGCTTCCGCATCAGCCCGGACCTGGCGAAGCGCTATCCGGGGCTGGAACTGCGGGCCAACCGCTACCTGCCGGTGTTGAAGGGTATTGTCTCGACCCTTGTGACGATCGTCGCGGTGCTGTTCCTGCTCGAGACCTGGGGGATCAAGGCTTTTGCCTGGTTCGGCCGCGGGCAGCTGGGCGCGCGGGTGGTGGGCAGCCTCGTCTCCATCGGGCTGACGGCGCTGGCGGCGGTGACGGTGTGGGAAGTGTCGAACGCGGCCATCCAGCGGCGGCTGGTGAAGCTCTCGCGCGATACCCAGGCAGCGCGCTCGGCGCGCATCCGCACGCTGCTGCCGATGCTGCGCACCGCGCTGCTGATCATCATCCTGATCTTCGTCGCGCTGAACGTGCTGAGCGAGATCGGGGTGAATGTCGCGCCGCTGATCGCCGGTGCCGGTGTCGTCGGTGTCGCCATCGGTTTCGGCTCGCAGACGCTGGTCAAGGACGTCATCACCGGCATGTTCCTGCTGCTGGAGGATGCGGTGGCGGTGGGCGACACGGTGACGCTGGGCGCGCCGCCGATGACGGGGGTGGTGGAGCAGCTTTCCATCCGCTCGATCCGGCTGCGTGCGCTGGATGGCTCGGTGCATATCGTGCCGTTCAGCGCCGTGACCTCGGTGACGAACATGACGCGCGACTTTGCCTTCGCGGTGGTGGACGTCTCGCTCCCCTATGGCGAGGACACGGACCGGGTGACGGAGGTGCTGCGCGAGATCTCGGCCGAGATGCGGCAGGAGCCGCGTTGGGCCTCGGCGACGCGCGACGAGATCGACGTGATGGGCGTGGACAAGCTGCTGGAGACCGGCGTGGTGGTGCGGGCGCGGATGAAGACCGACCCGTCCCAGCGCTGGCCGGTGACGCGGGAGTTGTACCGCCGCATCCAGGCGCGCTTCGAGGCGGAGGGCATCAAGATCAACTCGCCCTGGCGGAAGACGCTGGAGGAGGAGGGTGGCGGCGAGGCGCAGCAGGCGGCGGCGTGAGGCCGCCGGCCCCGCTTCCCGTGCCGGCGATCCTTGCGCACGGCGCATGGCAGCCTGGACAGGAAAGGCTTGCGTTCCGGCGGCAGCCGCATAGTCTGACCGGCATGTCTTCTCTCCCGAGCACGCGCGGGCGCCGAATGCGCCGAATTATCCGCCCGGTCGCCTGACCGGCGCGCGGGCCTTGGCCCGTGGCGTGCGGGCGGGCGGCCGGGCCTCCGCCCCCGCCCTCCCTTCGGAAGAGACATAGTCCCATGTTCGATGCTGTTCCCGGTGCCCTTCTTGAGGCGCCCGTTCCTGTCCTCGCAACCGAGGAGGAGGGCGAACGCGTCCTCTCCGTCCGGTACCTGCTGCGCGCCGAGCCTTCGCCCGGGCTGTTGCCGCGCCTGCTCCAGCCCTTGGCCAAGCGCGACCTGGTGCCTGACCGGATGCGGGCCGCGCGCGAGGGTGCGGCGATGCGGGTGGAGCTTGCCGTGACCCTGCCGGAGGGCATGGTGCATCTGGTGGCGGGGAACCTGCGCTCCGTCGTCGGCGTGATGCGGCTTGAGGTCGAGCACGGGCGGGTGGCCGGGCTGGCCGCCTAAGCCGCTGGCTCCGGCCAAGGGCCGAAAACCGGGCAATATCCGGGTATTGTCCGCATACGCTTTGCTTGAGCCCTTCACTGTCTGAGCCGACATATCGGGCGTGCCGAGCGGCCGGACCCTTCCGGCCAGCGCCCGGCGATCCCGGAGTGGCCCATGGAACAGCATCCGACACGGCTCGCGCAGGGGGCGAGCCCCTTCCACCTCGGCGTACGTGGGCTCTGCCCGCAATGCGGCCAGGGGCATCTCTTCTCGGGCTTCCTGCGGCTGCGGCCGGCCTGCGAGGTCTGCGGGCTGGATTTCAGCTATGCTGATCCGGCGGATGGGCCGGCCTTCTTCGTGATGTCGGTCATCGCCATTCCCGTGGTGATCTTCGCAGGATGGCTGGAGTTGCGTTTTGAGCCGGCCTTCTGGGTGCATCTGGTCACCACCCTGCCGTTCCTCGTCCTTGGCTCGCTGGCGCTGCTGCGGCCTTTCAAGGGATGGCTGGTCTGCTCCCAATTCATCCACAAGGCGGAGGAGGGGCGGCCGGTGATGCGCTCCTCTGCCGCCAAGGCCTGACAATCCAGCTGATTGTACGGGGCCATGTGGGGAGTCAGTCTGGCGCCGATCGCCGGAGCGGGTGACCTCATGACGAAGAATGCCGCCTCGCTCATCCTGCGCCGCCACATGGCGGGCCATGCCGGCTCCCTGTACCGCGGGATCGTCGAGGCGCTGGAGCGTGCCGTGGAGGCCGGGGACCTGCAGGATGGGGACCGGCTGCCGCCGCAGCGGGAATTGGCCGCGACGCTCAAGGTGGATCTCACCACCGTCACCCGCGCCTTCAACGAGGCGCGGCACCGGGGGCTGATTGATGCGCGGGTGGGGCGGGGCAGCTTCGTCCGGTCTGGTGCCTCCGGGCGGCTGTGGCGGGAGAGCGGGCGAGCGCTGGTCGACATGACGATGAACCTGCCGCCGCCGCTGGAGGCGCCTTCGCTGCGCGCCCTGATGCAGGAGGGCTTCGCTAGCCTGCTGCGGCGGCAGGAGGTGGGCGGGCTGATGTCCTATCGCAGCACGGCTGGCACGCCGGCGGAGCGCGCGGCCGGGGCCGCCTGGCTTCGCCCGGTGCTCGGCACGCGGCCGCCGGAGGAATTGCTGGTGGCGCCGGGGGCGCAGGCGGCGCTGGTGGCCGTGGCCTCGACGCTGCTGCGGCCGGGGGATGTCATCCTGGCGGAGCGCTTCGCCTATCCGGGGCTGCGCGCCATGGCGGCGCAGCTTGGATTGGCGGTGGTGGGTGTTGCGATGGATGCGGAGGGGATGCTGCCGGAGGAGCTGGACCGCGCCTGCCATGCCCATGCGCCGAAGCTGATCTGCTGCACGCCCTCCATCCAGAACCCGACCACCGCGACCATGCCGTTGGCGCGGCGGGAAGCCGTGCTGGCGGTGGCGCGGCGCCATGATCTGCCGGTGCTGGAGGACGATCCCTACGGATTGCTGCCGGAGCAGCCGCTGCCGGCCCTTGCGCGGCTGGATGCGCGCCGCGTGTTCCATGTGGCGACCGTTTCCAAGGTGCTGTCACCCGGGCTGCGCACGGCCTTCGTGGCGGCGCCGGATGCGGCGCGGGCCGAGCGCCTGGCCGCGGCACTGCGCGCCACCGTGATGATGGCGCCGGGATTGCTGACGGGGCTGGTGCAGCAATGGATCGCGGGCGGGCAGGCGCTGGAGCTGCTGCGCGGCGTGCGGCGGGAAATGACGGCACGCCAGAAGATCGCGCGCGTTCTGCTGGGTGAGGCGGCGGAGGCGCATCCGCAAGGACTGCATCTGTGGCTGCGCCTGCCGCCGCGCTGGCCGGGCGCCGAATTCGCCGCGCATCTGCGGCGGCAGGGACTGGCTGTGGTGCCGGGCGATGCCTTTGCGGTGGAGGGGGAAGCGCCGCCGCGCGTGCGCATCGCGCTCGGGGCCGCGACGGAGCAGGAGACGCTGCGGCATTCGCTCGGGATCGTGGCGGCCGCGCTGCGGCGGGATGCGCCGGCCTATGCCGATGTGGTCTGAGCGCGAAAGGTTTCAGCGCGAACGGTCAACAGGTCGTGCTCGGCTGGCTGTGCTGTTGGCGCATGCCGAAGGCGACATCATCTTCCATCCAGGGGATCCCAAAGGCCGGATATGATCGACGCCCTTCTTCCGAGCGCCCTCGACCTGGCGCGGTTCCAGTTTGCTTTCACCGTTGTGTGGCACTTCCTGTTTCCGGCCTTCACGATCGGGCTTGCGAGCTATCTCGCGGTGCTCGAGGCGCTGTGGCTCTGGACCGGGCGCGCTGTCTTCCTCGACACCTTCCGCTACTGGCTGAAAATCTTCGCCGTGGCCTTCGCCATGGGCGTGGTGTCCGGCATCGTCATGTCCTACCAGTTCGGCACCAACTGGTCCGTGCTATCGGACAAGGCCGGGCCGATCATCGGGCCGCTGATGGGATACGAGGTGCTGACGGCCTTCTTCCTGGAGGCGGGCTTCCTCGGTGTCATGCTGTTCGGGCTGGACCGGGTGGGGAAGAGGCTGCACATGCTGGCGACCTCGCTGGTCGCCATCGGCACCTTCTTCTCGGCCTTCTGGATTATTTCGGCCAATTCCTGGATGCACACGCCGGCGGGTTTCACCCTGCTGCCGGATGGGCGCTTCGTGCCCGAGGACTGGTGGGCGATCATCTTCAACCCCTCCTTCCCCTATCGGCTCGCCCATACCGTCACCGGCGCCTATCTCACCACGGCGCTGATTGTGGGGGCGGTGGGGGCCTGGCACCTGCTGCGGGAGCGGCGGGGCGAGGAGCCGGTGCGGGATGCGGGGATGGACAGCGCGGCCGCGGCCCGCTTCCACGATCCCGGCCGGGCACTGGTGGATGAGGGCGGCAGTCCACGCCCCGCGACGGCCAGCGCGGGCGCCGCGCGGGGCACCGAGGCGAGCGAGTATGCGCTGAACCCGCGCGCCAAGGTCATGTTCTCCATGGCGATGTGGATGCTGCTGATCGTGGCGCCCATCCAGGTGGTGCTGGGAGACCTGCACGGCACCAACACCTTCGAGCACCAGCCCGCCAAGGTGGCCGCGATGGAGGGGCATTTCCCGACCGAGCGCGGGGCGCCCTCGATCCTGTTTGGCCTGCCGGACGCCGAGGCGGGAGAGACGCGGATGCAGATCGCGATCCCCAACCTGGCCAGCCTGTATCTGACGCATTCCTGGGATGGCGAGGTGCGCGGGCTGAATGACATTCCGCGCGACCAGTGGCCGACGAACATCCCGCTGGTCTTCTGGGCCTTCCGGGTGATGGTGGGGCTGGGGCTGCTGATGGTGACGCTGGGGCTGGCGAGCGGGGTGATGCGGCTGCGCGGGCGGCTCTATGACACGCCCTGGCTGCTGCGGGCCGCCATCGCCATGGGGCCGGCCGGGCTGTTCGCCGTGACGGCGGGCTGGATCGTGACGGAGGCAGGGCGGCAGCCCTTCACCGTCTATGGGCATCTGCGCACCGCGGACAGCGTTTCGCCTGTCGCGCTGCCGGCCGTGGCGACCTCCCTGGCGGCGTTCGTGGTGGTCTACTTCCTCGTGTTCGGGGCGGGCATCTGGTACCTGTTCAAGCTGTTCGCGCAGACGCCGCGGCCGCGCGAAGGGGTGCCGCCGCATGGGCAGCCGATCCGCAGCGCGGGGATCACTCCGGCGCCTTCGGTGGCGGCGGGGGCCGATCCGGGGCCGCAGGACGGGGCCTCGCCCAGCCCGCAACCGGCGGAGTAGGGGCGATGGGAATGGGGGGCGATCTCACCGGCTGGGCCTTCTGGTTGCCACTGATCTGGGCGGTGCTGATCGCGCTGGCCGTGTTCTTCTATGTCTGCATGGACGGGTTCGACCTGGGCATCGGCATCCTGTTCCCCTTCATGCGGGAAAAGGCGGAGCGGGACGTGGCGGTGAATTCCGTGGCGCCCGTCTGGGACGGGAATGAGACCTGGCTGGTGCTGGGCGGCGGCGGGCTGCTGGCCGTGTTCCCGCTGGCCTATTCGGTGGTGCTGCCGGCGCTCTATATCCCCCTGATCTTCATGCTGCTGGCGCTGGTGTTCCGGGGCGTTGCCTTCGAGATGCGCTTCCGCGCCGACAGCCAGGCGCAGCAGGTGTGGTGGGACCGGGCCTTCTCCTGGGGGTCCATGTTCGCCGCCTTCATGCAGGGCATCGCGCTCGGGGCCTTCGTGCAGGGGATCGCGGTGGAGGGGCGCGCCTATGCAGGCGGGTGGTGGGACTGGCTCTCGCCCTTCTCGGTGCTGACGGGGGGGGCGCTGATCATTGGCTATGGGTTGCTGGGCGCCTGCTGGCTGCTGTGGAAGACGGAAGGGCCGTTGCATCGCCGCGCCGTCTCCCTGGCCTGGCCTTTCGCCCTGGCGACGGTGGGGGGGATCCTGCTGGTCTCGGCCATCATGCCCTTCCTGCAACCGGCCTTCGCGGAGCGCTGGCTGAGTTTTCCGAACCTCCTCTATGCCGCGCCGGTGCCGGTGCTGGTGGTCTTCATCATCTGGCGCTTCTTCCATGCGCTGGCGGAGGATACCGGGCGGGGCGGGATGGCGGATGCGCGGCCCTTCCTGCTGGCGCTGGGACTTTTTGCGCTCTCCTATGTCGGGCTCGGCGTATCGATGTGGCCGATGATCGTGCCGCCGGCCTTCAACATCTGGGAGGCGGCGGCGCCGCCGGCCTCCCAGGGATTCCTTCTAGTGGGGGCGGCGGTGCTGATCCCGATCATCCTTGCCT
Organism: Muricoccus harenae; assembly: GCF_009848505.1. GTDB lineage: Bacteria > Pseudomonadota > Alphaproteobacteria > Acetobacterales > Acetobacteraceae > Roseomonas > Roseomonas harenae. The sequence goes on along the minus strand of NZ_WWDL01000046.1, from coordinate 5,927 downwards.
ATACGGGCTACGTGTACTGGATCTTCCGCGGCAAGGTGACGCATGAGACCGGCTACCACTGAGATGTGGGGCCGGCGGCTGCTGTGGTTCGTGGGATTGTGGGCGGCGAGCATCCTTGTGCTGGGGGTCATCGCCATGGTGCTGCGGGCGGTGCTGAAGGACCTCTGAGGGCACGCCCTGACGCCCTGCTCTCTGTCCGGTAGAGCGGCCGCCGCACGGCGGAACCGCCCGAAGCATGCAGCCGCCCTGCCTATGAAAGGGTAGAGCCTTCAAAGTGAACATCGTGACCGGAGGATGCTCGAAGCGGCCCGCCATGGTTCTTGCCCATACACGAGACCGATTACTGCCGCCGGGTCGCCAGAGGGTGGTGACCGAGTTCCTGCGTTTCGGGGTGGTCGGCACAGCCGGCTTCATCGTCGATACAGCGGTGCTCTACGGTGCCCTGGCTTTCGGGGCCGGGCTCTATGCGGGCCGCGTTGCCTCCTATATCGCTGCTGCAACGGCGACCTGGGCGCTAAACCGGACCTGGACCTTCCGGAGCGCCCACCAGCAGGGGGCGCTCGGTCGGCAATGGGCCCTGTTCCTGACGGTCAATCTCGTCGGCTTCGCTGTGAACTACGGCACCTATGCCTTGCTCGTCGGACAGGTGCCCTTCGTGGCGGCGCATCCAATCCTCGGAGTCGCCGCCGGGTCCCTGGCGGGTATGGGCGGCAATTTCGTCCTGTCTCGCCGCTATGTCTTCCGAACGGGCCAGGCCCCCAGCGCGCCGGGGCGCGGCTGAGCCGGCTGGGTCAGCCGCGCGGCGGATTGCAGGCGCCGCGTACCAGGTCCAGCAGCTCCCGGATCATGGCGAAGCGGCCGCTGAGGCCGAAGATTTTGGTCGGCGTCTTGCCCTTGGCCGGATAGCGCCAGCTCACTGGAAACTCCGCCGTGCGGTCGCCGAGCTGCCCCGCCCGTATGGTGAGGTAGAAGAGTAAGGCATAGTCGCTGAAGACCTCTCGGAACGGATTCACGCGCGGATCGCTCAGGAAGGCGCTGGCGTAGCCGCGAAAGCCGTTAGGGTCTGTGGCTGGACTCTGCGATGCGTAGGTTGATCATCGTGGCGGCGAAATAGGCGAAGCCCATCCAGCTGCGACGGGTCTTGTCGCGCCGGAGGGCAATGCGAGCGCAGTCTTTGAGGTTCTGTCAGCACTCACGCCAAACCTGGTGGCACGAGTTGGATTACGAACTCCGTCTACGCTGGCTGGAGAATGGCGAGAACAGCAATGGTACGACGGAGATGCCGTAGGCGACGGCGTTTGGCGAGGACGGGCTGGTTGTGACGGGCGCAGGGGCGGAGGAAATCGCGGAGTTCGTCATAGCTTCGACAGAACCGCTCGGCAGAGTCGAAGCTCTTGAATTCGCGCAAACATCGTATGCGCTCTTTCTCGCCCCGGTGATCCTGCTCAAGTTCGTTTATTTTTGTACGCGCTGGTCCGTTGCATGACGCGCCGGCACAGGATGGGGTCGGTCAGGTGGCCCGGAGCGATCTCATCGGCGGTCTCTCACCGAGCTGGGACCAAACCTATCTGCGCCCTCAGGCCAACCCGTCCCTCGCAGGACCTGCCACAGCGTGGCAGGGCAGCCGGGCCGCCGCTCAGGCGGCCTCAGCCTGCTTCGTCCAGCGGAAGGGCTCGCCTGACCGCCACATCGCGTGCATCGTCAGACAGAACCGCCTTCTCAGCGCCGCTCCGTCCGCAGGGTCCGCAGGCCCATGGCGAGAAGCCGCGGATCCGCGCTCATGCCGATCTCGGCCGGCGAGGCGGGGCGCTCGAAGTGGAAGTCGATCCGCAGTGGCTCACGCCCGGCCGACACTTCCAACGTAGGAGTCATGAAGGCCATGTGCGGCAGAGCCCATTTTGCGACCTCGACGCCCTGCACCCGGACAGTGACGTTCTGAACAGTCTGGCCAGGCGGGGCGAAGCCGATCGCCTCAAAGGTCAGCCGGAGCGGGCCGGTGGCCTCCGCGCCGCGCGGGAGCAGCAGCGTCGCATCCTGCCCGCCCGACCAAGTCCAGCCATCGCCCGGCGTGCGCCAGCCTTCCACCATCTCCGAGAAAGCGTTGCCGGTGGCGCGGAAGTCCAATCCTTCTACTAATGACGGGCTCCGTTCCTTGGGCAAGGGCTCGCCCGGAAGGCGACAGAAGAGGACGTGCGCCACCTTCCGGCACTCCTGGGGGCCCTCCGGCCGGAACTGCGTCCACTCGCCTTCGCCGGGCGTCAGGAAGACCCGGACCTCGCCTGGGCGGAGAGGCGACTTCGCCACCGGGATATCGTCACTACAGGGAATCGCTCGGGGCTGCCGCGCAAGATAGGCGGTATTGATTGGCAGGGCGCGTTCGGAGGCGAGGCCAAGCATCTGCAGCAGGATGGGATCCGCGATCCGCGTCGCTTCGGGTGTCCAGCAATACCAGGATGGCAGGATGGTGACGGCGCTTAGGGTGGGCAGGATGTCACGAAGCGCACCTGCTTCCGGCGAGATGGGCTGCCGGACGCGCACATCCTGCGCCAGACGGTCACGGACCGGAGCGGAATCGAGCCACTGGAGGGCGGGAAGCGTGATCAGCGCGGCGGCGCAGAGGGCTGCTGGCCTGAGCCGCGCGATCATGAGGATTCCGGCCAGCGCGAGCGTATAGGCCACGGGCCAGAACATCCGTCCGCTGGCGCGGAACTGCTGTATCACGCCCGGCGGGCTGCCGAGATCGATGAGGACAAGGCCACCGAAGCTAATGCGTGTTGATACGGCGATGGCGGTCAGCGCCAGGAGGGCGAGGACGAGGCCCAGATGGCGTCTGATGGTCCGCGGCACTGTCCGCGGATGCGCAGCAATGCCCAGGACAAGGGCCAGGAGTACGCCCAGACCGAGCCAGTTGTAGCCTTCCCAGCCAACAGTTTGGCCAGGAACCTCGGCAAAGCTCGGCGGATCTGGGAGCAGGCCCGACCAGAACGGCCAGATGGGCGACAGGAGATTGAGAGCGTAGGTGCCGTAGCCGCCCGGGTTGTGAGACTTGGTATAGCCGAGCAGCCTGAGGAGCAGGAAAGTCGCGGCGAGCACGACCGCGGCCCAGAGGGCGGAGCGCAAGGTGGGCCGCCAGATGCTCCAGGTGTCCGCCTCTGTGCGCCCGGATGCCTGCGCCCGACTCTCAGCCCATGCGCGGAAGGCCAGGGTGACCGGCGCCGCGAAGACAAGCGCCATCGTCATGACGGCTAGGTAGGGGTGGACCAGGAAGGCGGCGAGGACGAGGAGGCCAGCTGCAACCCAAGCGCCAATTGGGCGGGGTGCCAGGAGCCGGAAGTAGAGCCCAAGGGCGAGCAGCAGGATGAAATGGCCGGTCAGCGCCGCATGGCCGTAGCGCGCCCACCATACCGGCATGCTGACGGCAATGGCCGCGAATGCCAGGCAGGGCAGAAGGCGTCGCTCTCCGGCCGAGCGGATGCAGTAGACGGCGGCGACGGACTGCAGGCACCAGGCGATTCCGTACCACAGACCGATCCCGTGGAAGCCCGGCGGGAGCAAGGAGCGCGCCAACTTCAGCGGCACCGCCAGCAACGGAATAGCGTCCATGAAGCCCAGCGGCACCCCAGGCGGTATGACGTTGTGGATCCAAAGGGGCGGCCAATTCCAGGGCTCATGGATGAAGTAGCGCTGGCCTGCCGCGTGCTGCGCCACATCCCCCGAAAGGGCTGCCTGTCCGTCAGGGAAGAGGAAGGCGAGCGGGAAAAACCAGAGGACGAGAGCCAGGCCGGCAGTGGCGGCAATTCCATAGGCGAGCGGCCCGACGGCACGGCGGCAGTACGGCAAGTTGGTCATCGAAACCCTTGAGATGGCTGCCGTCCTGCCGGCATTTGTTGCGCATATACCCCTGGTCCAACGACGGTGGCCAGGGTGAGGTGGAGTGCGCCCAATTCGACCGGACAGGCGGCGCAGCCGCAAGGGTCGAGGGCGTCTTCGCAAACGCTATAACCACAGTAACAGCATGGCGATGTGGACCATGGCAAAGTAGTTGGCAGCGCGCTTTTCGTAGCGGGTGACGATGCGGCGGAACTGCTTGAGGCGGTTGATCAGGCGCTCGACGTGATTGCGCCGCCGATAAGCCACGCAGTCGGCGTGGGACTGAAGGCGCTGGTTGCTCTTGCTGGGGATGACGGGCTGGATGTGCCGCCGCTCGCTTGCGGACTCAGCCGGGATCTCGTGTGCCACCACCCCTGCTCGGCCGCGAGCAGGATCATCTTCGCCCGCGGCAGGCCAGCGCTTCCACCCGCACCTTGTCTTCATCCGGTTGCTTCGGCCTCGGTCAAAGGTCTTTCAGCCAGCGAAATCGCGGCAATGGTTCATCCGCGCGGCCGCAACGGTATCAAGAGGCTTTCCTGTACTCAGCTAGCTAAAACAAAACCATCTTGCTAAGGCGCAGCTTTCCCTGGACTCTGGACCCTCGTGTCTCCCACCCCGCCCAATGGCTCCCCTACCTTCTCCGTCGTCGTGCCCCTCTTCAATGAGGAGGTGGTAATCGATCTGTTCCATCAGCGCCTTGTGCCGGTGATGGATGGGTTGGGGGAAAGCTGGGAAGTCGTTTATGTCAATGACGGATCCTCGGATGCCAGCTTGGCTTGCCTTACGCGGCTGCAGGAGCGGGATCCCCGCATTGCTATCCTCTCTCTCTCTCGCAACTTCGGGAAGGAGATCGCGCTCACGGCGGGGCTGGACCATGCGCGTGGCCAAGCCGTCATCGCAACCGACATCGATCTGCAGGACCCGCCGGAAGTTATTCCGGAACTGGTGGCGGGTTGGCGGGAGGGGTTCGACATCGTCTACGCCCAACGCCGCACGCGTGAGGGCGAGAGCTGGATCAAGCGAGCGACGGCCAGCGCTTTCTACCGGGTGATGGGCAAGCTCGGCGGGCCGGTGAACCTGCCACGTGACACGGGCGATTTCCGGCTGTTGAGCCGGCGCGCACTGGACGCCCTGCTGACGCTACGCGAGCGGCATCGCTTCATGAAGGGACTCTTCGCCTGGGTCGGCTTTCCTGCCAAGGCGGTGATGTATGACCGCGCGCCACGGGCGGCGGGCAGCACCAAGTGGAATTGGTGGAAGCTGTGGAATCTTTCCCTTGAGGGAATCACGAGCTTCACCGTCGCACCATTGCTGATGGCGACCTATCTGGGCTTCGCCTCGGCCTTCGCGGCGTTGGTCTATGGCGTCATTATGTTCATCCGCACTATCGTCTTCGGGAATCCTGTGCCGGGGTATCCGAGTCTGCTTGTCGTGATCCTCTTCCTCGGCGGCGTGCAACTCATGACGCTTGGTATCATCGGCGAATACCTCGGCCGCATTTTCAATGAAGCGAAGCAAAGGCCGCTCTACATCGTTGAACGGCACCTGCCGAGTGCCAGCTCCGCCCCGGTGGCAGCGCCTGGTGCTCCCGCGCGTGACGCGTTGCCGCCGGAGTGAGCGTTGTGATGCGGCGCTTGCTGGTAAGTGCCATGACGCTTCTGTTGGGTAGCTTGTCCTTCAGCATGCTGCTCGGCTTCGGGCTCCTTTTGCCGAGCGCGCTCGTCTGGCCAATGCCACCACTCTGAACAGCCAGAGCCTCGCCAGCAGGTCCGTCGTCCTCGCGCCTGAACAGGGGAGCGCGGGGAATGGAGCAGACCCTCCGGCACGGCCATCACATAATCGGCGCGAGCGGTGAAATGAGCTCGGTTAAGACTGACTGCCGCTGGCCTTCGCAGTTCGGCGCCCTTCTGGCTGGCCTGCTCGGCGCTGGGTAAGCGAGGCTTTCACACCCGTTAGGCTTGCTGACGATCAGGTTGGTTTCGCTTCGGCCCAGTGCCATGGCATGAGTTCGTCGATACGGCTGTTGGGCCAGCCATCGACAAGGCGGGTCAGCAGGT
>NZ_WWDL01000045.1 GCF_009848505.1 Muricoccus harenae | reverse complement strand
CAGCCTCAAAGATTGGGCTCGCATTGCTCTCCGGCGCGACAAGACCCGCCGCAGCTGGATGGGCTTCGCCCACCTCGCCGCCACGATGATCAACCTACGCATCGCAGAGTCCGGTCACAGACCCTAGAGCGTTGAGCGGTGGATCTAGTGCAGCAGGCTCCACCCGCCTGAGACTGTATCCAGTTCTTCCTCGCTGAGTTCTCGCTCGCTGACGTCTTCCCAGTTGAGTTCTGCGTAGCCAATCCTGGCGCCGCCGCCTATCGGATGGACGGGGAGCACAGCGCCTTCCGGCAGCTGACAATCCTGCCGTTTGTTGCCCAAGCTGAACGCTCTTTTCGAATAGCGCTGCCTGAACCCATGAGTATCGCCAGGGGAAACAACCTCAGACCCGGCGCCATTGCCGACCCGCCGCGCGAGTCTTGCGGTCATTTCACAAAATCGACGCGGTGACGATGGGGTGATCTCAGCCTTCCCGCCTGCCTTAACGGACCCTGAACCTAAACCAGATGTCCGTTCCCGATCGGGTGGGTGCGCCTATCTCCGGGTCGTCTCCAGCCCACATGGTACAGGATCAGCTCGTGGGACTGGTCCGGCGGGAGCAAAAGTCTTCGGGCATTCTGAACCCTTGGGGAGGGGGAGGTGCCATGAAGCGGAAGCGGTACACGGGCGAGGTAGCGGGCGAGCAAGGCCGGGCTCAAGCGGCTGATTGCCGATCTGAGTTTGGGGAAGGCGATACTGCAGCACGTGTTGCGTAGAAAATGGTGAGGCCCGCCCGGCGCCGGGATGTGGTGCGCCACTTGCAGGACGCCTGCGCCATCGGGGAGCGGCGGGCCTGCCACGCTACCGGGTTCCATTGCTCGTCCCCACGCTACCGCTCACACCATTCCCCGCCAGGCGAGTTCGCAACCGAGCACCAGCAGGCCGACGAAGAAGCATCGTCGGAAGGTTTCGGGTTCCACCCGCGCGCGCAGCCATCCGCCCACTATCATGCCCGCGAGTGCTGGCAAGAGTGCAAGCGAAGAGACACCCGCCACCTCGATGGACAGAGCGCCGTGCCAGGCGAGGCCGGCGGCGAGCGCTAGCGTGGAGAAGGTGAAGGACAAGCCGAGTGCCTGGACGAGATGGTCCCGTCCCAGCCCGAGTGAGTTAAGGTACGGGACGGCGGGAACAACGAAGACGCCCGTTGCCCCGGTTACCAGCCCCGTCGCTGTACCGACGAGTGGCCCGGCCCAGGGTTCAGCCTTCTGCGGCAGCTGCAGGCGAGGCTTGAGCAGCCCGAGAATGCCGTAAAGTGCCAGGGTGGCGCCGAGGGCCGCTGTCGCGGCGTGCGCGGCCGTACCTGCAATCAGCCCCGACGCGGCGAAGGTGCCGGCGGCAACGCCGAGCATCATGGTCCAGAGACGGCGTAACAGAACGCCGAGATGGGAACCGGCGAAGAGCTGCCAAACATTCGTCACTAGCGAAGGAACAAGCAGCAGCGCCGCAGCCTCGACTGACGGCATCATCAGGCCGAGTAGGCCCATGGCGACGGTCGGCAGGCCGAGGCCGATGAGGCCTTTGACCGTACCAGCGAGGAAGAAGGTGCCCGCAATGAACGGGACGGACTGGAAGAGATCGTTCATCGCGCGATGCTGCAGTCTGCCCCTCCTCCAGCACAATGCGGAAGTGTTATAGGGAGCCTTCGTCCAAGACGAAGGCACACGGGCTGGGGCGCACCGGATGAACTTCGACCTTACCGACCTGCGATTGTTTTTGCATGTGACGGAAACAGGCAGCATCACAGCCGGTGCGGCCCGTTCAGGGCTTGCGCTGGCGTCGGCCAGCGCAAGGGTGCGGGGCATGGAGGAGCAGGCGGGGGTGCTCCTCCTGGAGCGTGGCCGGCGGGGTGTTGAGCCGACACCGGCAGGCTGGGCGCTGCTGCACCACTCACGGCTGCTGACGGCCCAGGTGGAGCGGATGTACGGCGAACTCGGCGAGTACGCTCGGGGGCTGAGAGGCCATGTCCGACTGCTTGCCAACACTGCGGCTGCGGCGGAATTTCTTCCCGAGCTGCTCGCCGCCTTCCTCGTCGCGAATCCGAACGTCAACGTGGACATGGATGAGCGGCCGAGCCCCGAAGTCGCGCGGGCCGTTGCAGAAGGCCTGGCGGAGGTCGGGATCGCGGCTGGCCACGCTGACTTTTCGGGGTTGGAGGTGATGCCCTCCCGGGAGGACCGGCTCGTGCTCATCGTGCCGTCGGAACATAGGCTCGCCGATCGCCGGCAAGTCTCCTTCGTTGAAGCGCTGAGCAGCGACTTTGTGGGATTATCGGGTGACAGCGCCCTGAGCGAGCATTTGGCGGGGCACGCGGCGCGGGCGGGCGGCCGGCTGCGGATGCGCGTGCGAGTGCGAGTGCGAGGGCTGGATGCTGTCTGCCGGATGGTCACGCTCAATGTGGGCGTCGCCGTAGTTCCCGAGTCCGCGGCGCGCAGGGGCAGGGGGGACGGAGCACTTGTCCTTGTGCCTCTAGAGGATCCCTGGGCCGAACGTCGACTGGTCGTGATCGCGCGGCGGCTTGACGCTCTGTCGTCGCATGCACGGCGGCTGGTTGAGCATCTTACGGTGCCGACCTGATCGAGAGCGGACTGATCGTTGGGAAGGGGCTCTTCCAGCGAGTTTATCTATGTACAAGCCGCGCGGATCGATATGTCCATATCCGTTCTTTGGTGCTGACATGCCCGCCTGCTGCACGAGCGCCGCTTATGCGTTCGGCTACGCCCTTGAATGGCACAACTGCCCGAAACGATGTTGCACTCGCCGGACTGTCCCCGGGGCGCCAATGCCTCGCAGGTCATCTTCCACCTCACTCGGACGCATAGCCGGAGTTGGCGAGGTAGCTCCTGCGCTCAGTTACGGTGAAAGTGTCGAGCAGGCGGCCAATGGTGGCTCAGAGGGCCTATCAGGTGCGGGCTGTAGCCTTTCGGAGCAGCGCCTTCAGCTTGGCGAAGAGCTGCTCAACGGGGTTCAGATCCGGCGAGTGGAGAAGGCTGGCGCCGGTAGCCCTGATCGCTTCGCACACGCCTGCAAGCTCGTGGGCGGGAAGGCTGTCCAGAATCACCACGTCGCCCTTTGCCAGGGTCCGCGCGAGGAACTGCCCGACACGGGCGCGAAAGGCCTCGTCGGTTATGGGACCGTGGAGCACGAGAGGGGCGGCAAGGCCGGTGCCGCGCAGGCCCGCGACGACGGTCGTGGTGCGCCAGTGACCGTGGGGCGCGGCATCGATCAGGCACTCGCGCCTTGGTCCCCAGCCGGGGTCGCCAGCCGGAGCGCCGGATCAGGTTCCTGGCCGCCCGGTCTCATCCAGAAAGGCGAGGCGCTCCGGGTCCATGTAGCGTTGCCAAACACGCCAGTGCCGCCGGCGCCCGGCAACATCGGCCCTGTCCTGCTCGGTCGCCCTCAGCGACCTTCATATGTGACGGTTCAAGCCGCTCGGGCGTCGTCGAGATGGTCATCAGCGAAACCGGCGCCACGCCGCGCCTCGCGCTATCAGGGAACCGAGCAGCCCGATGGCGATGGCTGGCAGGCCCAGGCCGGTTACGCCTTTCACGAAGCCGGCGAGGGTGAAGGTGGCCGCGATGACGGCGAAGAGCGTGGCGTCCATGGAACTGCCCGTATGATGCCCAGGCATTCTCGGCCTGGGCCGCCGCGCCATGCTTCGGCGGAGGCCGTAGCATGGCGCCTGGCACTCACGGTAACAGGGGATGACGCCGAAGGAGACGCGCCATGGTCAGCACCGCCGCCCTGGCCGAGACGGCCGCCGCCCTCGGCGACCCCACCCGGCTGAACATACTGGCCGCGCTGATGGATGGCCGCGCATTGACGGCCGGGGAGCTGGCAGGCATCGCCGGCGTGGCGCCCACCACTGCCAGCGGACATCTCGGCCGGTTGCTTGAGGCCGGGCTTCTGGCAATGGAGCGTCAGGGGCGGCACCGCTACCACCGCCTAGCCTCGCCCGAAGTGGCGCGGGTGCTGGAGGGGTTGATGGCGCTCTCCGCCGCGCGGTCGCGTGCCCAGCCCCGCCTGACTCGCATCGGCCCGCGCGACACCGCGATGCGGGAGGCCCGGACCTGCTACGACCATTTGGCCGGCCGGCTGGCGGTCGGGATGACCGATGCGATGGTCTCGCGCGGCCATCTGGACCTCTCGCCGGATGGCGGGGCGCTGACGGAAGCGGGCGCGGGGTTCCTGGAGCACCTCGGCATCGCGCTGCCCGCCGCGAGCGCCGGTCGGGGCCGGACCCGTTCCTTCTGCCGTCCTTGCCTGGACTGGAGCGAGCGGCGGCCGCATCTGGCCGGCGCGCTGGGGGCGGCGCTGTGCCGGCGCTGCCTGGATCTCGGCTGGATGCGGCGCGTCGCCGGGTCGCGTGCGCTGACGGTTACCCCCACAGGCTGGCGGGGGCTGCGCGACGCCTTCGGGCTGGATCAGTCGGCGGCGATTTCCGACGCGCGATAGCCCTGCGCGTAAAGCAGCGCCCGCAGATCGGCATGGTCCACCCGCGCGCGGGCGGCGCCCGCCACGATCGGCTTGGCGCGATAGGCAATGCCGAGGCCCGCGGCGCCGATCATCGCCAGGTCGTTCGCACCATCCCCGACGGCCATGGTGGCCGAGAGGGGAAGGCCCCTCTCGGCTGCGAGGCGGGTAAGGGTGGCCAGCTTGGCCTCCCGGTCGAAGATCGGCTCCGCCACCGTCCCGGCCAGCACCTTACCGTCATCCAGCAGCGTGTTGGAATGATGGCTCTGGAAGCCGCACAGCTCCGCAACGCGCCCGGTGAAGAAGGTGAAGCCGCCTGATGCCAGGGCGCAATGCGCGCCATTGGCCGACATGGTGCGCACCAGCGCCCGCGCGCCCGGCATGAGCTCGGTCTGCTTCCAGGTCGCCTCCAGCGCATCGAGCGACAGGCCTTCCAGCATGGCGACCCGCTCCCGCAGGGCGGCGGAGAAGTCCAGCTCGCCATTCATGCTGCGGCGGGTGATCTCGGCCACCTGTTCCTTCAGCCCGGCAAAGGCGGCCAACTCGTCCAGCGTCTCGGAAGTGACGATGGTACTGTCCATGTCGGCGATCAGGAGGGACTTGCGGCGGCCCTCGGCGGGCTGGGCGATGGCATCCACCGGCTCGGCGGGCAGTGCGGCGTGCAAGGCGGCCACTGCCTGCTCAGGGTTGAGTCCGGCGAAGGGCAGGTCGACGGCTTCGGCTTCGGCGAGCCAGTCCGGCTTGCCGGGATCGGCGCCGAGCGCCGACAGTGCCTCCCGTGCGCGGGCGAGGATGCCGGGCGGAAGCCGGCCTGGGGGTGCGATCAGGGTAAGGACATGCGACATGGGCCGGGTTCATGCCCCCGGACCCCCTCATGGAGCAATCGACGAAAATGGCGCCGCGCGCCCTGCTGATCGCCGGCCCGACCGCCAGCGGCAAATCCGCCCTGGCCCTGGCCCTGGCTCGGCACCTCGGCGGCGTGGTGATCAATGCTGATTCCATGCAGGTCTATCGCGAGCTGCGGGTTTTGACTGCGCGGCCGTCGCCGGAGGAGGAGGCGATGGCGCCGCACGACCTTTACGGCGTGCATCCCGCCTCGCGCGCAGCCTCGGTCGCCTGGTGGCGCAAGGCGGCGCTCGATTCTATGGCGCGGGCGGTGGCGGCGGGACGGATGCCGATCCTGTGCGGCGGCACCGGGCTTTATTTCCGCTCTCTGACCGAAGGCCTGTCCGAGTTGCCGCCCATTCCGGCCGAGGCGCGGGAGGAGGCGCGACGACTGCTGGCGGAGGAGGGGCCCAGCGCACTGCATGCGCGGCTCGCCGCCGAGGACCCGCGCAGCGCAGCGCGGCTCCGCCCCAGCGATAGTCAGCGCCTGGCCCGTGCCTGGGAGGTATGGCGCGGGACGGGGAGGGGCATCGCCGACTGGCAGGATGACGCCCCCGCCACCGGGGCCGCCCCCTACGAGTTCCGCGCGATCCGCATCGATCCGCCCCGGGATTCGCTGCGGGAGGCGATTGCTGTCCGCTGGCAGGCCATGCTGCGTGCCGGGGCAATGGAGGAGGTGCGTGCGCTGCTCGATCAGCGTCTCGACCCGGCACTGCCTGCCATGCGCGCCCACGGCGTGCCAGAACTCTCCGCCGTATTGCGGGGGGAGATGGCACTGATGGAGGCAGGTCGCCGCGCCTGCCTTTCCATCGGGCAGTACACGAAGCGGCAGGCCACTTGGCTCCGCCACCACCCGCTGGCCGCCCCGACCAGCACGCATAGCATCAATGCGCGAATCGGAGGTGTTGAGCAATTTTCGGAAAGTCACCTTGGTGAAATCTTATCATTTCTGAAAAAGGCGCATTGACGCACCTGCACACGGCGCCTAGACCACCGGCCCGCGAACCTTTCCCCGAGGAAAAAGCCGCATGTCCGCCACCCTTCCGGCCCAGACCGATTCCAGCACCCTGACGGGCGCCGAGATCGTCCTCCGTGCGCTGAAGGAGCAGGGCGTCGAGGTTATCTTCGGCTATCCGGGGGGCGCTGTCCTTCCGATCTACGACGCATTGTTCCAGCAGAACGCCATTCGCCACATCCTGGTGCGGCATGAGCAGGCGGCGGTGCATGCCGCCGAGGGTTATGCGCGCTCCACCGGCAAGGTGGGCTGCGTGCTGGTCACCTCCGGCCCCGGCGCCACCAATGCGGTGACCGGGCTGGTGGATGCGTTGCTGGATTCCATCCCGGTGGTCTGCCTGACGGGACAGGTGCCGACGCATCTGATCGGCAACGACGCCTTCCAGGAAGCGGATACGACGGGGATCACCCGTCCCGCCACCAAGCACAACTACCTGGTCAAGAAGATCGGGGATCTGGCGCGCACGGTGCATGACGCCTTCTACGTGGCGCGCTCCGGCCGCCCCGGCCCGGTGGTGGTGGACCTGCCGAAGGACATCCTGCTGGCCAAGGGCAACTACGAGGAAGCACCGAAGGAGGAGCACCGCTCCTACCGCCCGGCGACGCGCCCCGATGCCGAGCAGATCCGCAAGGCCGTGGCCCTGCTGAAGGGGGCGCGGCGCCCGGTGGTCTATGCCGGTGGCGGCGTGATCAATGCGGGCCCCGAGGCGAGCGAGCTGCTGACGAAGTTCGTGCGCATGGCGAACATGCCCTGCACGAACACGCTGATGAGCCTCGGCGTATTCCCGGCCAGCGATCCGCGCTTCATCGGGATGCTCGGCATGCACGGCACGGTCGAGGCGAACCTCGCCATGCATGGCTGCGACGTGATGTTCAACATCGGCGCGCGCTTCGACGACCGGGTGACGGGGCGGCTGAACGCCTTTTCGCCGGGTTCGAAGAAGATCCACGCCGATATCGACCCGTCCAACATCAACAAGAACGTCAAGGTGGACGTGCCCATCGTGGGCGATGCCGGCGAGGTGCTGCGTGCGCTGATCGAGGCCTGGGAGGCCGATGGCGCGGAGCAGGACCGCGAGGCGCTGGCCGCCTGGTGGCGCGAGGTGGATTCCTGGCGCGCGCGGAACTGCCTGCGCTATGAGCAGAGCGGCAGCATCATCAAGCCGCAGCATGCGGTGAAGCGGCTGTACGAGATCACCCGAGAGAGCGGGCGCGAGACCTTCATCACCACGGAGGTGGGCCAGCACCAGATGTGGGCGGCCCAGTATTTCGGCTTCGAGAAGCCGAACCGCTGGATGACGTCGGGCGGGCTGGGCACGATGGGCTACGGCCTGCCGGCGGCGGCGGGCGTGCAGATCGCGCATCCGGACGCGCTGGTGATCGACATCGCCGGCGAGGCCTCGATCCTGATGAACATCCAGGAGATGGGCACGCTGGCGCAGTATCGCCTGCCAGTGAAGATCTTCATCCTGAACAACGAGTATATGGGCATGGTGCGCCAGTGGCAGGAGCTTCTGCATGGCTCCCGCTACTCCGAGAGCTACTCGGCGGCGCTGCCCGACTTCGTCAAGCTGGCCGAGAGCTTCCATGCACGGGGGCTGCGCGCGACGGATGCCAGCCATCTCGACGAGGTGATCCGCGAGATGATCGCCCATCCCGGCCCGGTGATCGCCGATATCGCCGTGGACCAGAAGGAGAATGTGTTCCCGATGATTCCCTCCGGCGCTGCCCATAACGAGATGATCCTGGGCCCGGGCCAGCAGGGGGGTGTCGCGGGCGTCACGGACGAGGGCAAGGTCCTGGTCTGAGGCGCGCGACATGTCCGACACGACTCAGCGCACCGCAACGATTGCCGTGCTGGTGGAGAACGAGGCCGGCGTGCTGGCGCGCGTCATCGGCCTTTTCTCCGGCCGCGGCTACAACATCGAGAGCCTGACGGTGGCATCGGTCGACGAGGAGCGGCGCCTGTCGCGCATCACCGTCGTCACCACCGGCACCGACATGATCATCGAGCAGATCAAGGCGCAACTCGACCGGCTGGTGCCGGTGCACACCGTCTCCGACCTGTCGCTGGAAGGGCCGCATCTGACGCGGGAGCTGGCGCTGATCAAGGTGGTCGGCCGTGGCGATACGCGGATGGAGGCGCTGCGCCTGGGCGACGCCTTCCGTGCCCGCGTGGTGGATGCGAGCCATGAGAGCCTGACCTTCGAGATGACCGGCGCCGCCGAGAAGATCGACGCCTTCGTGGCGCTGATGCGGCCGCTGGGGCTGGCCGAGGTGTCCCGCACGGGCGCCGTTGCCATCGCGCGTGGACCGCGCAGCCTGGCGGCCTGAAGACTGCAAGTTCCACCCAGAGGGGAAGTGAAGATGCGCGTTTACTATGACCGCGACGCGGATGTGAACCTGATCAAGGCCCGCAAGGTCGCGGTCATCGGCTTCGGCAGCCAGGGCCATGCCCATGCGATGAACATGCGCGATTCCGGCGTGAAGGATGTCGTGATCGGCCTCCGCCCTGGCGCCTCCGCGAAGAAGGCCGAGGCCGCTGGCTTCAAGGTGATGTCCCCGGCCGATGCGGCGAAGTGGGCCGACATTGTGATGGTGCTGACCCCGGATGAGGGTCAGGGCGACCTGTATCGTGAGCATCTGCACGCCAACATGAAGGAGGGCGCGGCCCTCGCCTTCGCGCACGGCCTGAACGTGCACTTCAACCTGCTCGACCCGCGCGCCGACATCGACGTGTTCATGATCGCGCCGAAGGGCCCTGGCCACACCGTGCGTGGCGAGTACCAGAAGGGTGGCGGCGTGCCCTGCCTCGTGGCCGTGCACCAGAACCCGTCGGGTAATGCGCTCGAGATTGCGCTCTCCTACGCCTCGGCTATCGGCGGCGGTCGCTCGGGCGTCATCGAGACGACCTTCAAGGAGGAATGCGAGACTGACCTGTTCGGCGAGCAGGCCGTGCTCTGCGGTGGCTTGGTCGAGCTGATTAAGGCAGGCTTCGAGACGTTGGTCGAGGCCGGCTACGCCCCCGAGATGGCATATTTCGAGTGCCTCCACGAGGTGAAGCTGATCGTCGACCTCATCTATGAGGGCGGCATCGCCAACATGAACTACTCGATCTCCAACACCGCCGAGTACGGCGAGTACGTCACTGGCCCGCGCATCGTGAACGCCGAGACCAAGGCCGAGATGAAGCGCGTGCTGGACGACATCCAGTCGGGCAAGTTCGCCCGCGACTGGATGCTGGAGAACAGGGTGAACCAGGCCAGCTTCAAGGCCACCCGCCGCCGCCTGGCCGAGCATCCGATCGAGCAGGTGGGCGAGCGCCTGCGCGGCATGATGCCCTGGATCAAGAAGAACCAGCTGGTCGACCAGACCAAGAACTGACCGCTCCAGGGAGCGCCGCCGGGCCAGATTGCCCGGCGGCGTTCACCTGTTGGCGATCGGCGCTTGCCTCATTCCGCTCCCTGACCTAGCCTTCCACACATGCAGGCGATCCCCGCCCGTTCCGCGCCTTTCCGCACCGGCCTTTCGGCCGTTGCCGCCGCGCGCCCGGCCCTCGCCCTCCTTCCGCTTCTTCTTCGACTTCGCCGCCCCTGGGCGTGACGCGCGGCTGACCGGCCGGCATCGCTCAGGGGGATCCCCCGGGCGATGCGCCCGCATGTCACCACGCGACACACGGCACTGAAGGACGGCACAAATGGCCAGCAATCACCCCAGCTTCGGCAATATGGCCGACGACCGCGTCATCATCTTCGACACCACGCTGCGCGACGGCGAGCAATCCCCCGGCTTCTCCATGAACTTGGAGGAGAAGCTGCGCATGGCGGAGAGCCTGGCCGAGCTGGGCGCCGACGTGCTTGAGGCCGGCTTCCCCATCGCCAGCCCGGGCGACTTCGACAGCGTCCGCTCCATTGCCCAGCGCTTCGCCAAGAGCGGACCGGTGGTCTGCGGCCTGGCGCGCTCGGGGGATGCCGATGTCCTGCGCGCCGCCGAGGCCATCAAGCCCGCAGCCCGCGGCCGTATCCACACCTTCATCTCCACCAGCGAGCTGCACATGCGTGTGAAGCTGCGCATGTCGAACGAGGATGTACTGGCCGCGGTGGTCCGCAGCGTGACGCTGGCCCGCCAGCACACGGACGACGTGGAATGGTCCGCCGAAGATGGCAGCCGCACGGATCCCGACTTCCTGTGCCGCTGCGTCGAGGCCGCGATCAAGGCGGGGGCCACCACCATCAATGTGCCGGACACGGTCGGCTATGCCCTGCCGGAGGATATGACCCGCATCTTCACGATGTTGCGGGAGCGGGTGCCGGGCGCGGATGGGGTGATCTTCTCCACCCACAACCATGACGACCTGGGCTTGGCTGTCGCCAACACCATCGCCGCCATCCAGGCCGGCGCCCGGCAGGTTGAATGCACGATCAACGGCATTGGCGAGCGTGCCGGCAATGCCAGCCTGGAAGAAGTGGCGATGGCGCTGCGCACGCGCGGCAATGCGATTGCACGCAAGACCGGCATCGTCACGCCGAATATCCTGCGCACCTCCCGCCTGCTGGCGACCATCACTGGCTTTGACGTGCAGCCGAACAAGGCGATCGTCGGCCGCAACGCCTTCGCCCATGAGTCCGGCATCCATCAGGACGGCGTGCTGAAGGACGCCTCCACTTATGAGATCATGACGCCGGAGTCGGTGGGCTGGACCACGAACTCCCTAGTCTTGGGCAAGCATTCGGGCCGCGCGGCCTTCCGCGACAAGCTGAAGGTCCTGGGCTACGAGCTGGGCGACAATGCCCTGAACGACGCCTTCCGCCGCTTCAAGGACCTCGCCGACCGCAAGAAGGTCGTCTACGACGAGGACGTGATGGCGCTGGTGGATGACGAGGTCGTCCGCCAGAACGACCGCGTGAAGCTGACGGCGCTGACCGTCACCAGCGGGCTGCACACCCGCCCAATGGCGACGCTGAAGCTGGAGATTGATGGCGAGGAGCAGGAGGGCGTGGCGGTCGGCGATGGCGCCGTGGATGCCACCTTCAATGCTATCCGCACGGCCTACCCACACGAAGTGGCCCTGAAGCTCTATGCCGTGCAGTCCGTCACCGGCGGCACCGATGCCCAGGCGCGGGTGACGGTGCGCTTCGAGGAGAAGGGCAAGCTGGTGGACGGGCAGGGGGCGGATACCGACACGATCGTCGCCTCGGCCCGGGCTTACGTGAATGCGCTGAACAAGTTGCTGGTGAAGCGGGAGCGTACGGCGCCAGCGGAGATGCCCGCGCCGGCGGCCTGAGCCTTAGGGGAAGGGTGGCCCGGCCACCCTTCTGCGGCCGAACATGAAAAAGGGCGCCCATCGCAGGGCGCCCTTTCGTTTAACCGTGGCCCTCCCGGGCCCACTGCCTCAGCGCCAGGCGGGGCGGCCCAGATTGACGTCTCGGCCGCTCGTCAGGGCGCCGCCGGCGGCACCGGCCGCACCGCCGATCAGGGCGCCCGTCCCCGCATTGCCGCCCGTGATGGCCGCGACGCCGGCGCCGGCGCCGGCACCCAGAAGACCGCCCGAAACCGCGCGATCGCCGGTGCTGTAGCCGCAGGCGCCGAGGCCGAGGCCGGCAACGGCGAGCAGGGCAAGGGTGGTCTTCCTCATGGGGTCAGTATCCTATGATGTTGGTCGCTGTCTCAGGAACGCCGCCTCGCGCCCCAGGTTGCTGAACCGTCATCTTGTCGGACGTCCCGTGTTTCCGGCTTGAGTGGCCCGCCCCTTGCGGCTAGTCACCGCCATTATCCCGCGCCCGGCCTGCCGGGCGGCCAACGCGCATCCCGAGGTCATCCCCACATGTTCTCCCGCCTGTTCGGCTTCCTCTCCGCCGACATGGCCATCGATCTCGGCACCGCGAACACCCTGGTCTATGTGAAGGGCCGCGGCATCGTCCTGAACGAGCCTTCGGTCGTGGCCATCGCCGATATCCGCGGCCGCAAGCAGGTCCTGGCGGTGGGGGAGGAGGCCAAGATGATGCTCGGCCGCACCCCGGGGAACATCGCCGCCATCCGCCCCCTGCGGGACGGCGTGATCGCCGACTTCGAGGTGGCGGAGGAGATGATCAAGCACTTCATCCGCAAGGTGCATAACCGCCGCTCCTTCGCCTCCCCGATGATCATCGTTTGCGTCCCCTCTGGCTCCACCGCGGTCGAGCGGAGGGCCATCCAGGAGAGCGCCGAGTCGGCCGGGGCTCGGAAGGTGCTGCTGATCGAGGAGCCCATGGCCGCCGCCATTGGCGCCGGCCTGCCTGTGACCGAACCCTCCGGTTCCATGATCGTGGATATCGGCGGCGGCACGACCGAGGTGGCGGTGATCTCCCTCGGCGGCATTGTCTATGCCCGCAGCGTCCGCGTGGGCGGGGACAAGATGGACGAGGCCATCATCTCCTACATCCGCCGCCAGTTTAACCTGCTGATCGGCGAGAGCACCGCCGAGCGGATCAAGATGGAAGTTGGCTCCGCCGCCCCGCCGGACGGCGAGGAGGGCCGGATCGCCGAGGTAAAAGGCCGCGACCTGATGAACGGCGTACCGCGGGAGGTCTATGTCTCCCAGCGCCAGATCTCCGAGAGCCTCGCTGAGCCGGTCTCCCAGATTGTCGAGGCCGTGAAGGTTGCTCTCGAGAACACCCCCCCCGAACTGGCGGCGGACATCGTGGACAAAGGAATCGTGCTCACCGGCGGCGGTGCGCTGCTCCATGGGCTGGACGGTGTCCTGCGCGATGCCACCGGCCTGCCGGTCAGTGTGGCCGAAGAGGCACTCTCCTGCGTTGCATTGGGTACCGGGAGGGCCCTTGAGGAGATGAAGCGTCTTCGCCACGTGCTGTCTTCGATGTATTAAGGGATCACGGAATAGAGAGAATGACCGGGTTCGGTCGACCTTCGTTCCCGAGTCTCGTTCACAGTCAGTCTCTTGGGTGCCGAATTTCCCGAATCGGGTGAGGCGCTGCAGGCGGGGAGGGGGAGATCGGCATGATTCGTCTCAGCATCCCGCTCCGGCAGGCCCTTGCGCGGCTGTCCGTGCCGGTTCTCATTGCCGCGGCCTTCGGGACCATGCTTCTGGGCAAGGCGGATACGGTGTTGGTCGAGCGTAGCCGCATGGCGGTGGCAGACCTTCTGGCTCCGCTCTATGCCGTGGCGGCCGAGCCGATCGGGGCGGTCCGCCAAGTTGTCTCGGAGGCGCACGTCCTTCTTAACCTGCGCGAGGAGTCCAGCCGTCTGCGGGAGGAGAATGACCGCCTGCACCGCTGGCAGGCGGCTGCCCTCGCGCTTGAGGCGGAGAACGCGCTGCTCCGGCGCCAGCTTTCCTTCGTGCCGGACCCGGCGCCGCAATTCCGCACCGCGCGGGTCGTGGCCGATGCCGGCGGCACCTATGCCCGTGCCGTGCTGATCGCAACCGGGCCCTATCTGCAGGTCCAGAAGGGCCAGGTGGCGCTGGACGAGCGTGGCCTCGCCGGGCGCGTCACCGAGGTCGGGGGGCGCTCCGCCAGAATCCTGCTGGTCACGGACATGAACAGCCGCATCCCGGTGGTGCTGGAGGGCTCCCGCGCCCGCGCCATGATGGTCGGCACCAATGGCGCCCGCCCGCGGCTGCAGCACTGGCCCTCCGGCATGCAGCCGCAGGCCGGGGACCGGGTGGTGACTTCGGCCGAATCCGCCACCTTCCCGGCCGGGCTACCTGTGGGGATCGTCCGGATTGGCGAGACCGGCTGGCCGGAGGTGGAGCTTTTCGCCCAGCTCGACCGGCTGGACCTGCTGCGGATCTTCGAGTTCGGGCTTGCGGGGATCCTCCCGCCCGAAGCCGTGGCGCGCCCCGACCCCACCATCCGCCCGCGGCGCTGATCCGGTCATGGCCCGTCAGGGACGCCCCGCCTCGGCCCCCGGCCTGCTGGCGCGGCTGGACGCGCTGGCCCGCGCCGCGGTGCCTGGCGTGACCACGGCGCTTGGCATGATCCTGGCCGCGGCACCGGTCGGGTTGCCCTCCATTCTGCCGGCGGTGGGGCTGGCCGGGGTGTTCTTCTGGAGCCTCTTCCGCCCAGGCTCCATGCCGGCGCCGGTCGCCTTCGGCATGGGCCTGCTGCAGGACCTGCTCGGCTTCGCGCCCCTCGGGATCGGGGTGCTCACCCTGCTGCTCACACACGCCGCGGCGCTGCGGCTGCGGCGTGTCCTGGCCAAGCAATCCTTCCTGCTGGTCTGGCTGGCCTATTGCGGCTTCGCGCTGCTGGCGGTCGGAATCGGCTATGTTCTGCAGGCGCTGCTCGCCTGGCAGGTGCCGTCCACCACCCCGGCCATCGCGCAGCTGGGCCTGACTATCGGTCTCTATCCATTGCTCGCTTGGCTGATGGCCTGCGTCCATCGTGCGATGCAGCGGGCGGAGGCCCTGGCATGAGGGAGGTGGCATGAGCGCCGCCCGCAAGGAGGAGGAGGCCCGGCGCGGGGTTTTCACACGGCGCGCCCTTGTGGTGGCAGGCGTGCAGCTCGGTGCGCTCGGCTTCCTGGGCTGGCGGCTGAACAAGCTGCAGGTGGAGGAAGGGGAGCGCTACGCGACGCTGGCTGAGGAGAACCGTATCTCCGCCCGGCTGGTCGCCCCGCCGCGGGGCCGGGTTCTGGACCGCGAGGGCAAGGTGATCGCTGGCAGCCAGCTGAACTGGCGCGCCCTGATCGTGGCCGAGGATGCGCGGGACGTGTCCGCCGTGCTGGACACGTTCAACCGGATCGTGCCGCTGACCGACGCCGAGCGCGCCCGGATCGAGCGCGAGGTCCGCCGCCGCCGCCGCTTCATCCCCGTCACGGTACGGGAGTTCCTGACCTGGGACGAGATGGCGCGGATCGAGATGAACGCGCCGGACCTGCCTGGCATCTCGGTCGATGTCGGCACCACGCGGGAATATCCCGAGCGCGAGCACCTGGCGCATATCGTCGGCTATGTGGCCCCGCCCGCTGAGGCCGACATCGGCGAAGACCCGCTGCTGGAGCTGCCTGGCATCCGCGTCGGCCGCGCTGGCATCGAGCGCCACCACGACAAGGCCCTGCGAGGCCGCGCCGGCTCGATCCGGCTGGAGGTGAATGCGGTCGGCCGCGTGATCCGGGAGCTCGACCGCCGCGAGGGACAGCCTGGCCAGGATGTGCAGATCAGCATCGATGCCGAGCTGCAGCGCGCCGTCCGCGCCCGTTGCGAGGAGGGGACCAGTGCCGTGGTGCTGGATGCGAAGACGGGCGAGGTGCTGGCCATGGCCACCCAGCCTTCCTTCGACCCGAACCTGTTCAATGCTGGCGTCTCGGCGGTGCAATGGCGGGATTGGACCCGCAACCGCCAGACGCCGCTGATCAACAAGACGACCAACGGCCTCTATGCCCCTGGTTCCACCTTCAAGATGGTGGTGGCCCTCGCAGCGCTGGAGGCGAAGGTCTGCACGCCGGCCGAGCGCGTCTTCTGCCCTGGTCACTACGACCTGGGCGACACGCGCTTCCACTGCCATTCCCGTGGTGGCCACGGCAATCTCGATATGCGGGGCGGGATCAAGTATTCCTGCGACGTCTACTTCTACGAAATGGCCAGGCGCACCGGCATCGACCGGATCGCCGCCATGGGGCGCCGGCTGGGCCTCGGTGTGGATCTCGAGATCGAGCTGCCGGGCACAAGGCGCGGCCTGATGCCTACGAGGGAGTGGCGCCAGGCGCAGGGCAAGCCCTGGAACCTCGGTGACACGGTGGTGCACGGCATCGGCCAGGGCTTCTACCAGCTTACCCCGCTGTCGCTGGCGACCATGACGGCGCGGCTTGCGACCGGCCGGGCGGTGCAGCCGCATCTCACCCGCGCCATCGGCGGCAAGCTGGTGCGTGGCGTGAAGCCGGATGACTGGCCCACCCTCGGCATCCCGGAGCGTGACTTGCGCCTGATGCGGGAAGCCATGTGGGCGGTGGTGAACGAGGAGGGCGGCACGGCCCGTTCAGCGAGGCTTCCCGCCGGCATGGGGCAGCTTGCGGGCAAGACGGGCACCACCCAGGTCCGCCGGGTCAGCCGCGAGCAGCGCGAGCGCGGCTTCCGGGTGGAATCCATGCCGCGCGAATGGCGCCCGCACGCGCTGTTTGTCGCCTTCGCCCCGGTCGACAATCCGCAATACGCCGTGATGGTGATCGTGGAGCACGGGACCAGCGGCTCCGGCGCCGCGGCCCCGATCGCGCGCGACATCATGATCGACACCATCAACCGGTTCCGCCAGCCGGTGAACGCGCCTCCGGCCCGGATGGCCGAGGCCGCGCAACCCGTGGGTCCCCGCCCATGAAGACCCGGCCCCTGATCATCCAGCCCATGAAATGCTGCCCATGATGCTGCGCGAGCCCACCATCTACGAACGCCGCCTGCTGATGCGGCAGCACAGCTTCGGCATCCTCGAGAAGCTTTGGCAGATCCCCTGGATTTTCGTACTGATGCTCTGCGCCGTGGCGGCGATCGGCTATGTCGCCCTCTACTCCGCCGGTGGCGGCGTACCGGAGGCCTATGCGACGAAGCATGCGCTGCGCTTCGGCTTCGGCCTCGTGATGATGCTCTCCATCGCACTGGTCGATATCCGCGTCATCGCGCGCTTCGCCTGGGTGGGCTATGCGGCGGGCATCGCGCTGCTGGTGCTGGTGCTGCTGCATGGGAATATCGGCAAGGGGGCGCAGCGCTGGATCGACATCGGCCCGGTCCAACTCCAGCCCTCAGAGCTGATGAAGATCATGCTGGTGCTGGGTCTGGCCGCCTGGTTTCACCGCGCCTCCTGGGAGCGGATGGGCAATCCGCTCTTCCTTGTCCCTCCGGCCCTTATGGTGCTGGTTCCAGTCGCGCTGATCCTGAAGCAGCCGAATCTCGGCACGGCGCTGATCACCGGCATGATCGGCGCGGCCATGTTCTGGGCGGCAGGGGTTCGGTGGTGGAAATTCGCCATCCTCTTCGCCGCCATCGGCTTCGCCGCCCCCATCGCCTATGAACGCCTGCACGACTACCAGCGGGCCCGGATCACCACCTTCCTTGATCCCGAGAGCGACCCGCTGGGCGCCGGCTATAACATCATCCAGTCCAAGATCGCCCTCGGCTCTGGCGGGATGTGGGGGAAGGGGTTCCTGCAGGGCACGCAGGGTCATTTGAACTTCCTGCCGGAGAAGCAGACGGACTTCATCTTCACCATGATCGCCGAGGAGTTCGGGCTGGTAGGCGCCCTCGGCACGCTTGGCCTGCTGGCATTGGTGATCATCTTCGCCATGCTGACGGCGCTGCGCTGCCGCCACCAGTTCGGGCGGCTCGTCGCACTGGGGTTGGGGATGAACTACTTCCTCTATGTCTTCGTGAATGTGGCGATGGTGACGGGCAGCATCCCTGTGGGCGGCGTGCCGCTGCCGCTGATCAGCCATGGCGGCTCGGCCATGCTGACGGTGATGCTCGGCTTCGGGCTGCTCGGGAGCGTCTATGTGCATCGGGACGCAGAATTCGCTGCGGCACGGGAATAGCTTGGAAAACGGGGTTGACCTCTCCGGAGGATGAGATAGAAGCCGCCTCCCGGGCCGAGAGCTTCAGCCCCGACCCGGGACGGCCCGGCGCCTAGGCGCTGCGGTCACAAGCGTTGGCGTGGACCAGTAGCTCAGCTGGTAGAGCGGTCGACTCTTAATCGATTGGTCGTAGGTTCGAGCCCTACCTGGTCCACCAAACCTTCCTTCCCACGAACTTTCCCCCTTCCATATCGTGACCCGGCCGGCATCGGTTTGGCCGGTCGATCGGAATTTCGGGGCTCGGTCCCAGCTTGGCCTTGCCTAGCGCCTGCAGGCGCAGCGCAAATCATTTGCCGACATCGCCGCTACATCTGCCCACGCGCCTCTGGACGCGGTGGGCCATCGCGGTCCAGGCTTCCTCCAACTACGACACTACGGAGGAAATGATGATCCAACGACGCTCCCTCATTGGGGGGCTCAGCGTTGCCGCTCTGCCCATGGCCGCCCGCGCTCAGGAGAATTACCCGACGCGGCCCATCACCATGTTCGTCGGCTTCGCGCCGGGCGGCGGGACGGACATCGTGTCCCGCATGCTGTCCCCGCGGCTCCAGGAAGAGTTGGGACAGCCGGTCACGGTGGAGAACCGCCCCGGCGCCAGCGGAACCCTTGCGGCCGGAATGGTCGCGCGGGCTAGGCCAGATGGCTACACGCTGCTTACCGGCACCGTCAGCTCGCAATGCTCTGTGGCGCCGCTGATGCGCCCGCCGCCATACGACCAGCTGCGCGACTTCACGCCCCTGATGCTCGTCGGCACCTTGCCGCTGGTGATGGTTGTGCGCGCGGACAGCCCGGCGCGGGACGTGGCGAGCCTGAGGGCCTATGCGAAAGAGAAACCCGACGGGCTGAACTACGGCACGTCCGGTGTCGGCAGCCAGCAGCACCTGGCGAGCGAGCTTCTGGCGCGCCAAGGGCAGATGAAGATGACCCATATCCCCTATCGGGGCACCGGGCAGTCGGTGAATGCCTTGATGGCCGGGGATGTCGACGTGAACATCGACACGCTGGCGACCTACCTGCCGCATATCCGCGGCGGAAGGCTGCGGGCGCTGGCGACCACCCTGCCGGCCCGCGCGGCCTCGCTGCCGGAGGTGCCGACCGTCGAGGAACAGGGCTTCCCCGGCTACGACATGTCCGTCTGGTACATGGTCCTCGGCCCTGCCGGATTGCCGCCAGAGGTGGTGCGGCGCCTGGAGGGGGCACTCGGCAAGACGATCGCTGATCCCACAATCAATCGCCGACTCGTGGATGCCGGCTACATCCCGGGCGGCGGCACGGCGGCTGCGGCGGCGGCGCTGGTGCGTCGGGATGCTGAACGACTGGGACGGCTGGTGCAGGAGGCCGGCATCAAGCTGGAATAGGCCCGAGACCCGAGCCCGGGAGGGGTGCCTCAGCGGGATGCCTGGAGCCCATGCTGCAGGAGCCGGCAGGCCCTCTCCCGCCGGTTGCTCTGCTCGACCTGGGCCCGCAAATCGTGCTGTAATGAAATGGGGATGGCGGCTGGTGGCTGCACGTCCACGCGACGGGGCGCGGAGCTGTTGGCATGCGGGCATTGATGTGCGTCCTCCACCTCACCGGCCTTGCCGGCGGGGGGCGCCACGGCCGCATCCTCGCGGCGTTCCTGCTGTCCTTTGCGCTTTCCTCCGGCGGCAGCGTGGCTCAGGAGGGGACGGCATCCGCCCCTATCCGCCTGCAGGTGGTCGGCGGGCTGGCCGGTGTGAACCAGTACACGCGGCTGGAGGAGCCCTTCTGGCGGCTGCGTCTGCCGCAGATCAGCGGCGGTCGGCTGACTGCTGACATCTCCGCCTTCGATCGCAGTGGTATCCGCGGCCAGGAAACGCTACGCCTCCTCCGCCTCGGGGTCACGCCCTTCAGCACCGCGCTGCTTGGCCTGGTTGCCGCGGAGGAGCCGGAGCTTTCCGCCCTCGAGCTGCCCGGCGTGTCCCCGGACATGGCGACGCTGCGGCGGGTGATCGCCGCTCAGCGCCCCTGGCTGCAGGAGATGCTGAGGGAGCGGCACGATACGGAGTTGCTGGCCGTCTATATCTATCCGGCGCAGGTCTTCTTCTGCGCGCGCCCCTTCAACGGCCTGCTGGACCTTCGGGGGCGGCGGATCCGCACCTCCTCGGCGGCCCAGTCCGAGCTGGTTTCGGCGCTCGGCGCCGTTCCGGTCGTCATTCCCTTCGCCGAGATCGTTCCGGCCATCCGCGCCAATGTGGTGGAATGCGCGATCACCGGAACCCTCTCCGGCTGGCAGATCGGGTTGAACGAGGTGACGAGCCACATCCATGCCATGTCGCTGACCTGGGGCGTATCGCTTTTCGGGGCGAACAGCACGGCTTGGGCCGGCTTGCCGCAGGACATGCGGCACCTTCTCCGCCGTGAGCTGGCGGGGCTGGAGCAGCGCATCTGGGAGGCTTCGGACGCCGAGACCGGCCTCGGCCTCGCCTGCAACACCGGCAGGCCGGAATGCACCGGCGAGCAGGCCGAGGTGGGCGGCGTCCGCGGGCGTGGGCGCATGACACTGGTCAATGTCTCGCCCGAGGACGATGCGCTGCGCCGGCGCCTGGTGCGGGAGGTTATCCTCCCGCGGTGGGCGGAGCGCTGCGGCAGCGCCTGCGCAGAGGAATGGAATGACCGGATCGGCGATGCCCTTGGCATTGCCGTGCCCGTCCCGAAATAGGCGCGATGCCTCCTCGGCTCCTTTGGCCCATCCAGTCCGGCTCGGCCGGGCTATGGATCGTGCTTGGCACGATTGGGATGCTGGTCGTGCAGGCGACCGTGGCCTTCTCAATCGTCCGCGAGGGCGAGCGCGCCGCGACAGCCAATGCGCAGGAGGCCGTCGAGGCGGCGGCGGAGAGCGCCGCCTCCTCGATGAACCGCAGCTTCCTGGCGGTCGACAGCGCCCTGGCCGGGCTTCCGAACCTGCTCACCGCTACGCTGCCCGCCGATGCCGATGCGCGGCCTTCCGCCCGCTCCGCCGCCCTGTCCCGCGTGCTGATGGGGCTCAGCGACAGCAGCCTGGGTTTCCGGGACCTCATCCTCCTGCCGCTGGAAGGGGGGACGCCCATTGCCGCCGCCGTTGCCGGTTCGCGCCGCCGCGCGCCACCGGTGCCGCATTCAGCGCTGCTTGGGCCGCGCCAGGCCAGCGGCCCGGGGCGGGGTGGCGTCACCATCGCCGGCCCGGTGCCCAATCCGGCCACAGGCGAGTGGGCGCTCTTCCTGGCCCGCCCGATGACCCTGCCGGGCCTGCCGCCCATGCTGGCGGTGGCGGAAGTGCCTGTACCAGTCGTTGCCTCCGGCCTCACCGGCTATGGCGCACGTGGCGACATGGTGGGACTGCGCGTGCTGCTGATCCATGGCGAAGACCGGGTGCTGCTGGCCAGCGTGCCGCATGACGAGTCGCGCATCGGACGCCCGGTCGCCCGCCCGCTTGCCGAGGGGGTGGATCCGGGGGCCTTCATCGGGCTCTGGCGCACGCTCTATCCATCCCTGCATGTCGTGGCGACGCAGGATGCCGAGCTGGCGCTGCGTGACTGGCGGAAGAACGAGACCCGCATCCTCTATGCCACCGGCGGACTGGCGATCCTCACCATCGCTATTGCGGCCCTGCTCCTGGCCATGCTTCGCCAGCGGGACAAGGCGGAGGCGGAGCGGGCGCGCGGCCGGCAGTTGTTGGAATCCTCGATCGAGGCGATGGCCGATGGCTTCGTCATGTGGGACGAGCAGGACCGGCTGATTGTCTGCAACCAACGGTACCGCGACTTCTACCGCGCCAGCGCCCCGGTTCTCCGCCCGGGAGTCACGCTGACCGAGCTCATGCGCTACGGCGCCGAGCACGGGCAGTACCCGCAAGCCGGCCCGAACAAGCAGGCCTTCGTTGCCGAGGCGGTGGCACATTACCGCCACCCCTGGAACACGGCGCCGGTCGAGCGGCTGCTGCCGGACGGGCGGTGGATCCTGGTGACGGAGCGGCGCGTGCCCGGTGGCGGCTCTGTTGGCATCCGCACCGACATTACCCAGCAGAAGCGCGCCGCCGCCGACCTGGCTGAGGCGCGCGACCAGGCCGCCGCGGCGGGGGCGGCCAAGTCGCGCTTCCTGGCGCGCATGAGCCACGAGTTGCGGACCCCGCTGAACGGCGTGCTCGGGATGGCGCAGGCTTTGGCCTCCGACCCGACGCTCTCGGCGGAGCAGCAGGCCCGCGCGGTGATGCTGGAGGAGGCCGGGCGGCATCTCCTGGCGGTTGCCAATGACGTGCTGGACCTCGCCCATGTTGAGGCCGGACGGATGCCGTTGCGGCGCGTGCCGACCGCGCTCATCCCGCTGCTGGATGCCTGCGTGGACCTGACGCGCTCCGCGGCCGTGGTCCGGCGCGTCACGGTGATGACAGAGCACGACCCGAGCCTGCCGACCGGGCTGCAGCTCGACCCGATGCGCCTGCGGCAGCTGTTGCTGAACCTGCTGTCCAACGCGGTGAAGTTCACGCCTGAGGGCGGGAAGGTGACGCTTCGGGCGCAGCGGTGGGAGGAGGCGGGGCAAGTCCAGCTGCGTCTGGAGGTGCTGGACACCGGGCCAGGCATTCCCGCCGATCAGCGCGGCGCCGTCTTCCGCGATTTCGTCCGGCTGGACCGGATCGATAGCGGTGCCGCGCCCGTGGAGGGCTCCGGCCTGGGGCTCGCCATCGCCACCGGCATCGTTGAGGCGATGGGTGGGCGGATCGGGGTGGATGATAATCCTGAAACCCTGGCAGCCGGCCGCACCGGCTCCCGCTTCTGGGTGGAGCTTCCGCTCGAGGCCGCCGTGGTGCCGAAGCTGGCCGCCCCCGCGCCCACTCGCGGGCGGGCGCTGCGGGTGCTGGTGGTGGACGACGTGGCGACGAACCGGTTGGTTGCCCGTGCCCTGCTGGAGCGCATCGGCCATTGCGCGGAACTGGCCACTGGAGGTGCCGAAGCCATCGAGGCGGTGGCGAGCGCTGCCCGGCGTGGCCAGCCCTTCGACCTCGTGCTGATGGACCTCGCCATGCCCGAGATGGATGGGCTGGAGGCCACGCGCCGGCTGCGGGCGCTTCCGCGGCGCGAGGGCGGTGACGTGCCGGTGGTGGCGCTGAGCGCTGGCGTCTTCGACAGCGACAATGCCGCCTGTCGGGAAGCGGGGATGAGCGGTTACCTGGCGAAGCCGGTGACGATCGAGGCGCTGACGGTGGAGCTCGCGCGGATCGCGCCTGATCCGATGGAGACTCCGGAAAAGGCGGCGGCCAAGTAGGGCACGGCCCCTACTTTGAACCATCCTATCCGTGCCGCTGGCCGGCGCGCCGCACGGCTGGACAGTTAGAAGCCCTCGGCCGCCACTTCCTCCGCCCGGCGCCAGACGCGCAGGAAGTTCCCCGCCCAGAGCAGGCCGAGCGCCTCGCGGTCATAGCCACGGCGGTGCAGGGCCTCCGTCAGCCCGCCTGTCTCGCCGGCATGCATCCAGCCCGTCACGCCTCCGCCGCCGTCGAAATCGGAGGAGAGGCCGACATGGGCGAGGCCGATGCGGCGCACGGCATGATCCACATGGTTCGCAATGTCCTCGACGCTCGCGACGAAGCGGCCGTCCGGCCCGGCATCGCGCAGGAAGGCGGGCACGGCGGTGATCTGCACCAGGCCGCCGGAATCCCGCAGCGCATCCAGCTGCCCGTCATCCAGGTTGCGCGGATGCGGGCGCAGCGCGGCGCAGCAGGCATGGGTGGCGACGATGGGCGCGCGCGAAGCCTCCACGGCCTGCATCATTGAATCGCGCGAGGCGTGGGACACGTCCACCAGCATTCCGAGGCGGTTCATCTCCTCGATTGCCTTGCGGCCGAGATCCGACAGGCCACCGTGCAGGGTGGCGGGCTCGGGGCGGTCCCGGCGGGGGCGGGCGGCGTCGGCCAGGTCGTTGTGCCCGTCATGGGTCAGGGTGAGATAGATCGCGCCCAGCCCGCGCCAGAGCGCGAGGCGGGACAGGTCGTGTCCCATGGCATTGCCGTTCTCCACCGCCAGCAGCACGGCGGTGGCGCCGGCGGCATGGGCGGATTCCAGCTCCGCCACGCGGGTGACGATCCGGCGGCCCTCACCATGGGCGGTGTCGCGGATGGCGCGCAGCATGGCCTCGGCGCGGGCGCCGGCCTCCGCGTGATCCTCCGGCGTGCGCGGGCCTTGCGGCGTGTAGGCGATGAAGACCACCGCCTTCAGACCGCCCGCCTTCATCCGCGTGAAGTCGACGCAACGCTGAGTCACGCCGCGCGGGTCAGGCATGTCCGGCCACGGGATGTCGACATGGGTGTCGAGGGTGAGGGTCTCGGTGTGAATCTCAGCGTGCATGACGTTCGGTTCAGTTCGTGCGGGCGTCGGCGATCCGGGCGATCAGCTGCTGCAGGGCGTCGGGGTGCAGCCAGCGGAAGACCGCAACGATTCGCGTGGAGGGCTCGATCCAGATGGTGTTTCCACCCGCGCCCACGGCGAAGAGGCTCGCCCTGTCCGCCTCGGGGAAGCGGCCGCTACGGTTGAGCCACCAGAGCAGGCCGTAATCCGGATGCAGCGACACCGGCACGCCCGATTCCGCCACCCAGCCCTCGGGCAGGATGCGGCGACCTTCCCAGACGCCGTCGTTCAGCATCAGCAGACCGAGCCGCGCCTGGTCCTCGGCATGGGTGACGATGCCGCCGCCCCAATGCCCGCCGCCGGGCACCGAGACGACCTTCCGCCCCCCCAGCCCGACGGTGGAGGTGCGGTAACCTTCCCAGCGCCATTCCGTGGAGGAGCCGATCGGGTCCGCCACGCGCTCCTTCCAGACCTCCGGGAGCGCGCGGCCGAAGCGGTGAAGCAGGGCGAGGGAGAGAACGTTCACGCGGACGTCGTTATATTCCCAATGTTCGCCGGGGGCGGCGAGGGGGCGGGGCCAGCCCTTCGGCTTCTTGCCTTCCGAGGCGAGGTCGCGGCCGCGGTCGATCTGGTCCGCCTTGCCGAAGAGCGTGCCCTCCCATTCGCTGGTCTGCTGCAGCAGCATCCGCCAGGTGATCGCGCCGTTGCGCGGGCCGTCGAAGGCCGGATCGTCCACGCTTTCGGAGACACGGGCGTCGAGATTCGGAATCAGCCCGTCGCCATGCGCGACGCCGGCGAGGATGGAGAGGCACGATTTGGCGACCGAGAAGGTCATGTCTGCCTGGCGCGTGTTGCCCCAGCGGGCGGCGACGACGCCGTCGCGCAGGATCAGCCCGTTCGGGGCGCCCCGCGAGGCGACCGGACCGAGCACCTCATTGTCCGGAGCCGGCTCGAAATAGCCGCTCTCCAGATGAGCCAGCAGATCGCGCGGGAAGGGGGTTTCGCGCGACTCGGCGAAGGCGACAGCCTCGGCAAGCCTCGCGGGATCGAAGCCGAGCAGGCCGGGCGCGGCTTCGGGGAAAGGGACAGGGGAGGGGGCGGGAGAGCTCATCGCGGAGCAAGTTGGACCGCCGCGGGGCGGAGGCATAGGGGGGCGCCACTCCCTGGTCTCCCTCCCTGGTGTGTGGCGGCGGAAGCACCACATTCCGCTCATGACCCAATCTTCCCCGAATCCCCCCGGCGCGCAGGTGGCTCTCCTCGGTGGCGGCTGTTTCTGGTGCCTTGATGCCGTCTACCGCAACCTGCAGGGCGTCTCCGAGGTGGTCTCCGGCTATGCCGGCGGCCATGTGGCGAACCCTTCCTATGAGCAGGTCTGCGGCAAGGGTACCGGCCATGCGGAGGTGGTGCGCGTGGTCTTCGATCCAGCCATCGTCTCCTATGACGACATCTTGCGCGTGTTCTTCACCATCCACGACCCGACCACCAAGGACCGGCAGGGCGCCGATGTCGGGCCGCAGTACCGCAGCGTGATCTTCTTCGACGGGCCGGAGCAGGAGGCCACCGCGAAGTCCGTCATGGCGGAGGTGGCGCGGGAAGGGCTGTATTCCGGGCCGCTCGTGACCGAGCTGCTGCCGGCGCCGGAATTCTGGCCGGCAGAGCCGGAGCACCAGGATTACTTTAATCGCAACCCCTGGTCCGGCTATTGCCGTGCCGTGGTGGCACCGAAGGTGGCGAAGTTCCGCAAGGGCTTTGCCCATCGGCTCAAGGAGCGTGCGGCATGAGTGCGGCCAAGGACGAGGACGGAAAGCTCATGGTGGAGCGCAGCGATGCGGAGTGGCGGGAGAGCCTCGCCCCCGACGCCTATCGGGTGCTGCGCCACCACGGCACGGAACGCGCCGGAACCAGCCCGCTGAACGTGGAGAAGCGGGACGGCGTCTTCCACTGTGCCGGATGTCAGGCGCCGCTCTTCACCAGTGACACGAAATACGAGAGTGGCTCCGGCTGGCCGTCCTTCTGGAAGCCGATCGAGGGCGCGGTGCGGACCACCACGGACCGCTCCCACTTCATGACCCGTACGGAGGTGCAATGCGCCAGCTGCGGCGGGCATCTCGGCCATGTCTTCCCGGATGGCCCCCGCCCGACGGGCCTGCGCTACTGCATGAACGGCGTGGCGCTGGACTTTCACCCGACGGATGAGGACGGGCCGGCGGTCGAGTAGCCCGCTGCGGCTTGCATGGGCGGGTTCTCCGGATTCGCCCTGGTCACGCCTATGGAATGACCTCCAAGCCACGTCATTGCGTGCTAGACGCGATGGCGTGGCAAACCGCCAAACGTTAACCTGCGGGCCATGGCGCCAGCCGCCCGTTCCGGAGCCGACCATTCCATGCGCCGCCTCGCCCTCGCGCTTCCCCTCCTCGCGGCCGGCTTCCTGCCGGGCCCGGGCCGGGCGGATGTGGTCTTCGTCGTGAACTCGATGGATCCTGGCATCCAGGTTGTGGATGCTGCGACCCGGGCGGAGCTGCGCCAGATTCCCGTGCTGCGGGAGCCGCATCACCTCACCCTCTCTCCCGCACGGGACGTGCTGCTGGTGGGCGATTCCGGCGGCAACGAGATCCTCTTCCTCGATCCCGCCACGGGCGAGGTGAAGAAGCGCGAGCGGATCGCCAATCCCTATAACCTCGAGTTCAGCCCGGACGGGAAGCTGCTGGTGGTGACGGGCCTGCGGCGAGATCAGGTGGACATCTACGGCTGGGACGCGCCGACGATGGGGCTGAACCTGTTGGGCCGGGTGAAGCCCGGCGACATGCCCAGCCACATCGCCTACCGCCCGGACAGCCGCTTCACCTACATCACGCTGCAGGGCAGCCGTGCCATCGCGGCGATCGACCTGGAGACCCGGCAGATCGCCTGGACGCTGCAGGTGGGTCGCGAGCCGGCAGGCATCATCTGGCACAACGGCAAGCTGCTGATCGGCATTATGGGCTCGGACCACGTGGCCGTGGTCGATCCCGAGGCGCGGCGGGTGGAGCGGACCATCAGGGTGGGACGCGGCGCGCATGCGCTTTTCCCTTCGCCCGGCGGCGGGCCGATCTATGTCACCAGCCGGGTGGACAGCCGGATCACGGCGCTCGATCCAGTCAGCCTCGACGTGATGCGGGTCTATGACGTGCCCGGCGGGCCGGACTGCCTCTCCTTCGACGAGCAGGGGAGGATCTGGGCGACACTACGCTGGAACCGCCAGCTCGGCCTGCTGGACCCGGCGACGGGGGAGGTGTCAACCTCGCTCGTCGGGCGCTCGCCGCACGGCGTCCTATTCCGAAACTGGAACATGCAGGCGCGCAACGAGGCGCCCGCGGCGCCGTTGGCGCGCTGAGCCGATGCTTCGCTGGCGTCAGGCGGTGCGGCGGCTGCTCCTGGCCGCGTTGGCGGCCTTGCTTACGCTCCCGGCCGCGGCGCAGTCCTGCCGCGGCACGCTCTACCTGACCATTGATACAGGCTGGTCGCGGGAGGCGGAGGAGATTGCCGCCATCCTCCGCCGCCGCAATGTCCGCGCCACCCTCTTCCTCGCCGATGAGCCGACGGCGCGGGGCGACCGTTCCCTCTCGCCCGGCTGGGCCGATTTCTGGCGGGCGCGGGCGGCGGAAGGGCATGTCTTCGCCAGCCATACCTGGCGCCACTGGTACTTCACCGGCGATGCTGGGCGCGGTCGGGTCCGCTATGCCTCCCGCCGTGCTGGCGAGGGCGCCGAGGTGCTCGACCAGGCAGCGCTTTGCGCTGAGTTGGAGCGGCCGATCCAGGCGCTGCGCGCCATGGTGCCGGAGGCCAAGGTGCTGCCGCTCTGGCGCGCGCCTGGCGGGCGGACCACGTCCGGTGCCGTCGCCATGGCACGACAATGCGGGTTTGCGCATCAGGGCTGGACCGCGGACGGCTTTCTCGGCGACGAGCTGGATGCGGCTGCGCATCCCAACCGTGCCCTGCTGGCGCGCAACCTGGCCAATATCCGCGACGGCGAGGTCCTGATCATGCATTGGGGCGTGCGCAGCAGGCGTGAGCCCTTCGCAAGCATCCTGGAGCCGCTGATCGCCGGGTTGCAGGAGCGCGGCTTCTGCTTCGAGACATTGCCACCGGAGGGGCGGCACTGATGTTCGATGAGATCATCCGCCTTTATGATTCCTTTACCAGCTGGCTGTTCCAGGCAGCTGTGCAGCCCGCGCTCTATGCTGCCGGGATGATGGAATGGGCGGATGACGCCTTTTCATGGATGGACTTCTTCGTCTTCGGCGTGGTGCAGGTTCTCGTGGTCTATGCCGTCTGTCGGCCGCTGGAGGCCTGGCGTCCGGTGGAGCGCTGGGAGGACCGGCGCGTGGTGCAGACGGATGTCGTCTACACGCTGCTCGCGCGGCTGGGGCTGCTGCCGCTGATGGCCTTTGTGATCCTGTCCGGCGTGCAGGCCCAGATAGCGGGATGGATCGCGGATCTCGGCTGGGTGGCGCCCAACCTTGAGACCCTGATCCCGGCGCTGGAAAGCCAGCCGTTGCTGGCCTTCGCCCTCTATATCCTCATCCTGGACTTCGGGGAGTACTGGCGGCACCGGCTGCAGCACACCCTGCCTTGGTGGTGGGCGCTGCATTCGATCCACCACGCCCAGGAGAAGATGACCTTCTGGACGGATGACCGGAACCACGTGATCGACGACATGATCGCGGCGCTCTGGTTCGGCGGCCTGGCGCTGCTGATCGGCGTGCCGCCGGGGCAGTTCCCGCTGATCGTGCTGATCTTGCGCGTGGCCGAGAGCCTGTCCCACGCGAATGTCCGCCTCTCCTTCGGACGGGTGGGGGAGCGGCTTCTCGTCTCGCCGCGCTTCCACCGACTGCATCACGGGGTGCTTTCAGCCGGGGAGAGCGGGCGGAACTTCGCGGTGCTGTTTCCCTTCTGGGACATGCTCTTTCGCACCGGCGACTTCCGGCGCGATGTCTTCCCCCGCACCGGCGATCCGGAGGCGATGCCTTCGCTCGTCCATGGCGGCTGGTGGCGGCAGCAGGTGGAGGGAACGCAGCGTCTCATCGCCACCATCCGCGGGAGCGGCTGACGGGTGTCCCGCCGCCCCGGGGGCGGGGCGGCGGAACCTGACCGCGGGCGGGCCATGGCCGTGCCAGGGGCGGCGCGGCCGGGAACGCGTGGCCCGAGGGGTGCCACGGCAGGTCGCCTGGGCCGGGGCAGGACCCTGCGACACGAGGGAACCTATGGGGCCGCGTGGGTGACGGCCATGACGCTTTGGCTATCGCCGCCATCGACGCTGCCATGGAGTCCGTCGCGCCCTTGATCCGTTTCGCCCGGCCGCCATACTGCCCGTGGCAGAAGGGTAACAATCCGGCCATACGCCTGTCAGACGGCTTCCAGACGCAACCGAGGAGGTTGAGATGCGAGGCCGGTTTCTCCTAGCCGCGGCGACCCTTTTGCTGGCTGTACCGCTGGCGCAGGCACAGCAATTCCCGACGCCAGGGCGCCCGATGCTGCTGATGGGCGGCTTTCCCGCCGGCACCCAGGCAGACATCTACTGGCGTGTGATTCAGCAGCCGCTCGCGGCCGAACTGGGCGTGCCGATGGTGGTGGAGGCGCGCAGCGGCGCCTCGGGCAACATCGCGCTTGAAGCCACCGCGCGCTCGGCACCGGACGGGCACACGGTGCTAGCCGCCACCTCGGCCATGCTGGCGATCAACCGCGCTGTGCTGCCCTCAATGCCCATCGACACGCAGACGGACCTCGCGCCTGTGATGACGCTGTTCGAAGTGCCGAATGTGCTCGTGGTGAGCACCGAAAAGCGGCCGGGCTATACAGATTGCCGGGCGCTGATGGCGGCCGCCCGTGCGGCGCCGGGCAAGTTGAACTATGCCAGCAGCGGGATTGGCGCCTCCACCCATCTGGCGGCGGCGCAATTCGCGACCGCCGCGAGCCTCGACATGGTGCATGTGCCCTATCGGGGCGGGCCTTTCGCCATGACGGCGCTCTTCCAGGGCGATGCCGACCTGTTCTTTTACCAGTCGGGCCCGGTGCTGGACGATTGGCGGCTCGGGCGCGTGCGGCTGCTCGGCATGACCTCGGCCCAGCGCATGCCGACGCTGTCCCAGATCCCCACCATCGCCGAGGCCTGCGGCATGCCGGGCTTCGAGAGCACCACCTGGTACGGCATCGTCGTCTCCGCCCGGACGCCGAAGCCGATCATCGAGCGCCTGCACGCCGCCATCCTGAAGGTGACGGACACGCCCGAGGTGCGGACGCGAATGGAGGCGCTGGGCTTTACCATGATGCTTGGTGGGCCTGAGGCCATGCGCAACCGGCTCGCGGCCGACATCCCGCACTGGGCTGGGGTCGTGGAGCGTTCCGGGGCGAGGCAGCAGTAAGCAGCGGGGCCCAGGGGGCATCGCCCCCTGGGCCTTCGCACTAGTGCACTGACCCAGACGGAGGATTCACAAGGGGGCGCTGCGCTGGAATTTTCTGGGCATGGCCCAGACCGTCAGTGTCATCGTTGGATCTGAAGATCGCGCCCACCTGGCTGCGATCATTGGCGACCGGAACCGCCCGCTCAAGCATGTACAGCGGGCCAACATCATTCTGCTCTCCGCTGAGCGGCTGCCGGTTCTGGAGGTGGCGCGCCGCGCGGGCG
>NZ_WWDL01000044.1 GCF_009848505.1 Muricoccus harenae | reverse complement strand
TCCAGGAAGTCCGCCGCATAGCGGTCCAACTGGCCCAACGAAAAATCCGGCCCGCCCACGTCATCGCATGGTCACTCTGGCGACGAGCACATCAAGCTGTCGCCCAGCAAGCCCACCTCAAACGTAACGCGCAACTGTAATGCTAGGCCGAGCCGCTCCATGGCGCGTGGGCGGAGATTGTGTACCAGCACGTCAGCCGAACCGGATAGGCGGAGCAGCGCGCCCCGCCCGGCATCTGTCTTCAGGTCGAGCACGATGCTGCGCTTGCTGCGGTTGGCGTGCAGGAACATCGGTCCCATGGCGCCACCGCGGCTCGGCCCTACCTTGCGGATAGGGTCGCCACTTGGTGCCTCCACCTTGATCACGTCCGCGCCCAGATCGCCGAGCACGGAGGTGGCAAAAGGGCCCATCACCACAGTGGTGAGATCGAGAATGCGGATGCCTGCCAGCGGCCCCATGCTCAAGCGCCCCGCGGCGGATCGTAGGCGCGGAGCGGCGGCAGCGGCGCCTCGTAACGTTCGGCTTGCGCGACGGTCGTCTGGCCGCAGCTTCCCTGGGCAAGACGTGAGGTGCCGATGTCTCGCGTCAGCACATTCGGATTGCCATGCACGCAGAGCGGGGGCGGACCATTGTCCGGGAGCGGATCATACCAGGCGCCGGTCGCAATCTGCACGACGCCGCGGGCAACATCCTCCGACAGCGTGGCGGCGGCGAGGCAGGAGCCACGGTCGTTAAACAGGCGGATGATATCGCCATCGAAGATACCGCGCGCCGCCGCATCCGCCGGATTCATCCGCGCGGGTTCGCGGCCCCGGCGCTTGCTGGACTGGCTGTAGGCAGCGAAGTCCAGCTGGCTGTGGAGGCGGGTGGCCGGCTGGTTTGCGATGATGCGTAACGGGTGGCGTGCATCCGGCTGCTCGGTCGAGGGCAGCCAGGCCGGATGACCAGGGCAATCGGCATAGCCGAAACCCGCAATCCTCTCGGAGAAGATTTCGATCCACCCACTCGGCGTCGGAAGCGGATGTGCCGTGGGATCCCTTCGGAAGGCTCGCAGCGGGCCACCATCATCGGGGGTGGAGGGCAGGGTGATCTCCCCCCGTTCCCAAAAGGCTTCGAAGGAGGGGGCTTCATGCCCCTTCGTGGCCAAAGCCTCGCGCGTGGCTTCGTAGAGATGACGGAGCCAGGCGGCGGCGTTGCGGCCCGCAGTGAAAGCTTCCTCAACCCCCATCCGCGCGGAGAGTGCGGTGAAAATGGCGAAATCGTCCCGCGCCTCTGCGAAGGGCGGCGCGATGGCGCGCATGGCGTGTATGAGCGGGTCCGTGCCCGCCGCGCCGATATCGTCGCGCTCCAGTGTCATGGTGGAGGGCAAAACGATGTCCGCGTGGCGCGCAGTGGCAGTCCAGGAGGTTTCGTGCACCACCAAGGTATCAATGCGCGAGAAGGCCTGGCGTAGCCGATTCAGGTCTTGATGATGGTGGAAGGGGTTACCGCCGGCCCAGTAAACCAGGCGAATATCCGGATAGGTCAGGCGTTCGCCATTGTAATCGAAGAGCGCCCCGGGATTTAGCAGCATGTCCGCGATGCGGGCGACGGGGATGAAGAAACGCACGCCGTTGCGCCCCTGCGGCATGGTGGGGATGGGCACGGCGTTGGGCCTGCGCCCGTAATGGCCCATGGCGCCCATGGCATAGCTGTAGCCGCCGCCGAGAAGCCCAATCTGGCCGAGCATGGCAGCCAGGGCGGCGGCGGCCCAGACGGGCTGCTCCCCATGTTGGGCGCGCTGCAGCCCATGGGCTACGGTGATCAGACTGCGCTTGGCTGCGAGTTCCCGCGCCAGGGCCGTGATGCGGTCGGCGCCGATGCCGCAGATGGCGGCGGCCCATCCGGCATGCTTCGGCTGGCCGTCCTCCTGCCCCAGTAGATAGCGTTCGAAGTCTGGATAGCCGGTGGTATGGGTCTCCAGGAACACGCCGTCATGCAGGCCCTCTGTCACCAGCGTGTGGCAGAGACCAAGCATCAAGGCGACATCGGTGCCGATGGCGATGGGCCACCACTCCGCCCCGGCTTCGGGCGGCAGGTCGTCGCGCAGCGGGCTTACCAGCACGAAACGGGCGCCCCGGGCGCGGGCACGGGCGATGGCACCGGGCTCCACATGCCGGGTCACCCCGCCGCTCGCGATCATCGAGTTTCTCAGAGGCATGCCGCCGAAGCAGAGGAGCAACTCAGTGTCGCGCTGGACCTGTTCCCAGGTGACGTTGCGGCGGAACAGCTCCTCAAGCGAGCCCATGACATGCGGCAGGATCACCTGAGAGGCACCCGCGTTGTAAGAGTTGACCGAGCGCACATAGCCGCCAAGCGCGACGTTCAGGAAGCGGTGGATCTGGCTTTGCGCATGGTGGAAGCGGCCGGCCGAGGACCAGCCATAAGAACCGCCAAAGACGGCCTCCGCCCCATGTGCCGCCTTCACCCGTTGCAACTCGGCAGCCAGGCGGTCCAGCACCTCGTTCCAGGGCAGGGCGACGAACTCGTCCTCGCCGCGGCGATCCGTGGGGCCAGGGCCTTGCTCCAGCCAGCCACGGCGGACCACGGGGCAGGCGATGCGGGCGCGGTGCCGCAGGCTGTCAGCAAAGTTGCCTAGGATCGGGGAGGGGGCAGGGTCAGCAGGATGAGGAATCACTGTCACGCGCGATCCGTCCCAGCTTGCGCGGAAGGCCCCCCAATGAGCGCTGTGCGGAAGAAGCAGGCCATCGGCCGGGTGCTTGTCCATCGCGAGCCATCCTATCGAGTGCCGCATGATGGACGCCTGGTGGCCCAGCCATCCATTATGCGGCACGCGGGATCTTGATAAGTGGAAGTTCTGGTTGAGCACTGAGAGGTCGAGGCTTGAGCTGCGCCATCTCCGCTACTTCCTGGCTGTGGCGGAGGAGCTGAATTTCGGGCGCGCGGCGGAACGGCTGGGGATAGCCCAGCCTGGGCTGAGCCAGCAGGTGCGAGCGCTGGAGGAGATCATCGGCACACCGCTGCTGGACCGCACGCGCCGTGCCGTGCGGCTCACCCTGGCCGGGGAACTGCTGGCCGGGGAGGCGCGCGCTACCCTGGCCCGGGCCGAGGCCGCCGTGGCCTCCGCCCGCCGGGCTGGGCAGGGGGAGGTGGGCCGGCTGGGCATCGGCTATGTCGCTTCCGCGGCCTATACGGGCGTGCTCACCTCCATCCTTGGCGCCTTCCGCGAGGCTAGTCCCGAGGTGGAACTGGTCATCACCGAGATGGCCATGCAGCAGCAGCTGGACGCCATTTCGAAAGAGCGGCTGGATGTGGCCTTCATCCGCCCGCCTGTATCGCTGCCCCTGGGGTAACGAGCTTTCCCGTGCTGCAGGAGCCCGTCGCGATCGCCCTTCCGGCCAGCCATCCCCTTGCCGGGCGGGATGCGGTGCCGTTGGAGGAACTTTCGAACGAGACCTTCATCACGCCCAATCACGCGGCCGGTGTCAGCTTCCACCAGCACACCGTGGCTGCCTGCCAGACGGCCGGGTTCCAGCCGCGCCTGGGGCCACAAGGCCGGGACTTCATGACCATCGCCAGCATGGCGGCGGTGGGGCTGGGGGTGGCGTTGGTGCCGCGCTCGGTCGGCTGCATTCAGCTGCCGGGCGTGGCCTATCGCCCCCTGGCCGGTCCCGCAGTGACGGCGGAATTGGCCGTGGCTCACCGCCGGAGCGAGCCATCGGCCGCCGTGCGCCGCTTCATCCGCCATGCGCAGCAGTACAGGCTGCGCGGGACCTAGACGCCGGACTTATGAAAAACGGCTGCGGTGCGTATTGGACCGCGCCGCGCCGCAGCTTCGATACTTTCTTCCCATAGAACCGGCCCGGAAGGGCGGCGCGAGGGAAAGGGAGGCGTGATGACGGATTGGCGGCTGCGTGCGGGGGCCCGATTCTCCACCGAGAAGGCGCCGGTCATTGCGGAGGGTGGCATGGCCGTGACCAACCATCCCCTCGCTTCCGCCGCCGCGGCGGAGATGATGGCGGCGGGCGGCAATGCCATCGATGCTAGCATCGCCGCGCTGTTCACCCTGACTGTGGTGGAGCCGATGATGGTCGGCTTCTTCGGCGGGGGCGTGGCGCTGATCCGCTTGGCTGACGGGCGAGAGGTGGTGCTGGATGGCCTTTCCACCGCGCCTGCCGCTGCGCGGCCGGACATGTACCGGCCGGTTTCCGACACTTGGCCGGACTACATGGAAACTGAGGGGCGGGCGAACAAGCGCGGCGCCGGCGCGGTAGCCGTGCCGGGCACGTTGAAGGCCTGGTGCGAGGCGCTGGATCGCTTTGGCACAATGCCGCTGGAGGCGGTGCTGGAGCCGGCGATCCGCCATGCCACGCGCGGCTTCCGCGTCACCGCCTATCTCGCCGCCTGTATCGCCGAGACAGCGCCGGACCTGGCGTTGGACCCTGGCATGGCCGCGATGTTCCTGCCCGGTGGCGATCCACTGCCGGAGGGAAGCCGGCTGGCCATGCCGGAATATGCCGAGACGCTGCGCCGCATCGCCGCTGCGGGACCTGATGTGGTCTATGGCGGCGCGCTGGGCGAGCAGATCATTGCGCATTTGCGAGCCCAGGGCTCCTGCATGGCGCTCGGGGATCTGGCGGCATACCGGACCGAGACGCGGGAGGCGGTGCGCGGCACCTATCGCGGAGTGGAACTGGTGGGGCCGCCGCCGCCCTGCTCGGGCGGCGTGCATGTGATCCAGATGCTGAACCTGATGGAAGGCTTCGACCTCGGCGCATCCGGCTTCGGCACGGCGCAGACACTGCATCTGATACTGGAAACGCTGAAGATAGCGGCTGCTGACAGGCGCGCGGCGACCGCCGACCCGGCCTTCGTCGACGTGCCGGTCGCGCGGCTGACCTCCAAGGAATACGCTGCGCTCCGGCGTCCGGAAATCGACCCGGCCCGCAGCGGCAACTTCGCCTCCCGCGTGCTCACGAACGAATCCGCCAACACCACACATGTGACCATTGCGGACCGGCACGGCAACATCGTCACCTCCACCCAGACCATCAACAGCCTGTTCGGCGCGCGCATCATGATCCCGGGCACGGGGGTCATCCCGAACAACTACATGTACCTTTTTGACCCGCATCCCGGGCACGCGCTGTCCCTGCAGCCGGGCAAGCGGATCACCAGCGGCATCTCTGCGATGATCGGCTATCGCGAGGGAGCGCCCTGGTTCGCCGTGGGGCTGCCGGGGGCGCATCGCATTCCCTCCGCCGTTTTCCAGTTCGTGATGAACATGGTGGACCATGGGATGAGTCTGCAGGAGGCCGTCGAGGCGCCGCGAGTCTTCACCCACGGCCCGGATGCGGAGGTGGAGCGGGGCTTTCCGCAGACGGTGCATGAGACGCTGCAGTCCTTGGGACACCCAGTCACGCCTGTGGACCATGTGGCTGGCGGTATGGGCGCCATCCTGTTCGACGGAGCCCGCATGACGGGCGCCTCGTGCTGGCGCGCGGATGGTGTGCCGACGGGGATCGGTGGCGGACTGGCCCGTCGCGGGACATCCTTCTGGCCCGACCCCCGCCGGGGCCAGGTTATGAAGGAACCATCGGATGCCGTATGACCGCACGCTGATCGACCTGACCGCCACCGAGGCCGTGGCGCTGTTGCGCCGCCGCGCCGTTTCGCCGGCGGAGCTGGTCGAGGCGGCGGCGGGGCGGATCGCGGCGGTGGAGCCGGCGGTGAACGCGCTCCCTATCCTCTGCCTGGATCGCGCCCGCGATCAGGCGCGCGCCGTTGCTGCCGCGCCAGCCCGCCTCCATGACCCGAACTGGCTCGGCGGCCTGCCCGTAACGGTAAAGGACTTGGATGAGGTGGCGGGGGTACGCCACTCCTTCGGCGGCTCGGTGCTATTCGAGAACCACGTCTCCGAGCGCTCCAGCCCCTCGGTGGAGTTGCTGGAGGGGAATGGCGGGGTCACGCTGGGTAAGTCAAACTCGCCAGAGTTCGGCTTCAATGCCAGCACCGTCAACGCGCTGTTCGGCCCCACCCGGAACCCATTCGACACGAGGCTCACTGTCGGCGGTTCCTCCGGCGGGGCGGCGGCATCCGTGGCAACGGGTGAGGCCTGGATGGCCCTGGGCTCTGACCTTGGCGCTTCCATCCGCCTTCCGGCCGCCTTCTGTTCCGTGGTGGGGTTGCGGCCTTCGCCTGGGCGGGTGCCGCGGGCGCGCCGGGGGATGGTTTTTTCTATGCTGCCGGTGGTCGGCCCCATAACGCGCACGGTCGCAGATTGTGGCATGATGCTGGATGCCATGGCGGGAGAGGTCTGGACGGATCCGCT
Source organism: Muricoccus harenae (assembly GCF_009848505.1). Lineage (GTDB taxonomy): Bacteria > Pseudomonadota > Alphaproteobacteria > Acetobacterales > Acetobacteraceae > Roseomonas > Roseomonas harenae. The sequence goes on along the minus strand of NZ_WWDL01000044.1, from coordinate 24,824 downwards.
GAGCCTGCCGAGCGCAGTGCCGGGGAGTTTCGGGCAGGCGGCCTCCACGCCCCGCAGGCCCGGCTGCATCGGCTTCTCCATGGATCTCGGCGTGACGCCGGTTGACCCAGAGGTCGAGGCGGTGGTGCGAGACGCCGTAGCGCGGCTGGCTGCGGCGGGCGCCAGGATAGAAGGCGCGGCACCGGATCTCTCCCAGGGCAGGGACGTGTTCCACGCCATCCGCGGGGTGAATCACCTCGCCGCCTTCGCACCGCTAATCGCGCAGCACGGGGAGCGGGTGATCCCCGAGATCCATTCCAGCACGGAGCGCGCGGCGGCCCTACCCATCGCGGACTATGCCCGCGCGGAGAATGCGCGTGCGGCCATGTTCCAGCGCCTGATGGACTTCCTGGCAGAGCACGAGTTCCTGCTCTGCCCCACCGCCATCATGACCCCGTTCCCCGCCGAATGGCGCCGGGTGGAACGGCTCGGCGCGCATGAGTTCGACTCCTACATCGACTGGATAGCGATCACTTTCACCCTCTCGCTCACCGGCTGTCCGGTAATTTCCATCCCATGTGGCTTTACCGCGACTGGGATGCCCGTTGGGTTGCAAATCCTGGGCCGCCCGCGCGGCGAGGCGGCACTTCTGCGCATGGCGGCATGGTGCGAGGAAGTGCTTGGCGCCCTCGGCCGCCGCCCCGTCGATCCGAAAATCCGCCACTAAGTCAACGCAACAGGAGAAAACGGCCATGGCCATAAACATGCTCAACGGCAGCACACGCCGCGCCATGCTGCAGGGAGCAGCGGGTCTCACGGCCGCGCTCGCTGCGCCAGCTGCCATGGCTCAGCAGGGCGCCGGCGGGAAGCGCGTCATCAAGGCGGTGATGCATGCCACCCTGGGCGTGCTCGATCCTTATGCGACCACGGCCTACATCACCCGCAACCACGGATATCTCGTCTATGACACGCTCTTCGCGCTGGACGCGAAGAGCCAACCTCAACCGCAGATGGTGGGTGAATGGTTGGTTTCCGACGACAAGCTGACCTATGAGTTCCGGCTTCGTCCCGGGCTGAAGTTCCACGACGACACGCCGGTGACAACTGCAGATGTCGTCGCATCCCTTAACCGCTGGATGCCCCGCGACGTCATGGGCACGCGGCTACGCAACGTGACGGAGCGGCTGGAGGCTGTGGATGCGGAGCGCTTCCGACTGGTGCTGAAGCGCCCCTATGGGTTGGTTCTTGAAACCTTGGGAAAGCCCGGCGGCCCTGTACCCTTCATCCTGCCGAAGCGCATCGTGGAAATCCCGGCGGACCAGCGGATTACGGAAGTGGTCGGCTCGGGCCCGTTCCGCTTCATCGCGACCGAGTACCGTTCGGGCGACCGCGTGGTCTATGAGAGCTTCAAGGGCTACATGCCGCGCAGTGAGCCGGCCTCGGGCCTTGCTGGCGGCAAGGTGGCGAAGGTCGACCGCATCGAGTGGATGGAGATCAGCGATCCCCAGACCGGCGCCAATGCGCTCCTCGCCGGGGAGGTACAGGTGATGGAGAACATCCCTCCGGACATGATGCGACTGATGCGGCGCAACCGGCAGGTGGTATTGAAGCCGCGCGGCGTGAGCAACTTCATCCTCATGCGGTTCAACAGCGCCCAACCGCCCTTCAACAACCTGAAGGTTCGCCAAGCCGTCATGATGGCCGTGAACCAGAAGGACTATCTGGACGCGCAGATCGGCGACGACAGCCTCGCCCAGCCATGTACCTCTGTCCTCTCCTGCGAATCTCCCTATGCGGCCGATATTCCCGGACCCGGCGCGAATATCGAGCGCGCGAAGCAGATGCTGCGAGAGAGTGGCTACAACAACGAAAAGGTCGTCATCCTGCATCCGGCAGACCTACCCTCGGGCAGTGCACTGGCTCCCGTGACCGAGCAGCTGCTGCGATCCATCGGCATGAATGTGCAGGTGGACAGCATGGACTGGAACAGCCTGCTTGCGCGCCGAAATCGTAACGTGCCCGTGGAGCAGGGCGGCTGGAGCATCGCCTGGGGCATCTGGACCAATCTCGACCTGATGAACCCCATCATCAACCTGAACCTCGATGGGCGTGGCTCACGGGGCTATGTTGGCTGGGCCGAAAATGGAGAGCTGGAGCGGCTACGCGAGGCGTTCTCATTCGAGACCGATCCGGCGAAGCAGAAGGCAATTGCGGCAGACCTCCAGCGGCTCTCCAATGAACAGGCCTTTTCCATTCCCTTGGGGGGCTACAAGGTTGTGACTGGCTATCGCTCCGATATTCGCGGCGTGATCGTGGACCAGATCCTCGTCTTCTGGGGCATGGAAACCAGTTAGGTTCAGGACCTATTAGTAGCCACGTTGTGCTTTGATGCTGCTTCGATTCTATGGTGGCCGGAGGTACTGCCATGGCTAACCTGTTCTGGCTCACGAAGGCGCAGATCCAGCGGATCTCGCCCTACTTCCCGCTCTCGCATGGGGTGCTGCGGATCGACGATCAGCGGGTCGTCCGCGGCATCATCCACGTGATGCGCAACGGGCTGCGCTGGCGCGATGTGCCGCCCGAGTACGGCCCGCCCACCACGGTCTAAACCGTTTCAACCGTTGGTCCCAGCGCGGTCTCTGGCAGCGCCTGTTCGAGAAAGTAGCGGCGACAGGCGAGGTCCCGCAGGAAATCAGCCTCGGCAGTTCGCATGTCAAAGCCCACCGCTCGGCAGCAGGCGGAAAAGGGGGGAGTGGACGAAGGCGGTCGGACGCTCGCGTGGCGGCCGCAGCTCGAAAATCCATTGCCTGGCCGATGATCGTGGCCAACCGCTCGCCTTCGCGCTGACGCCCGGCAACGTCGCCGACATCAGCATGGCCCTGCCACTGCTCCAGTCCGTGGCACGGTCTCAACGCCTCATCGCGGACGAGGCCCGCGACGCAGAAAGCCTCCGTCGCTGGCTGCAGGACAGGCGCATCAAGGCTGTCATCCCGTCCACCGCCACCCGCACCGTGCCCTACCCACTCGGCCGCTTCGCCTATCGAGGTCGCAACGTCATCGAGCGCCTGTTCTGCCGCCTCAACAACTGGCGAAGGCTGGCCACGCGATACGACCGTCTCGCCCCGAACGACCTCGCCAGCCTCGCCCTCGTCGCCACCATCTCCGAGTGGACGTGAATGAGGCCCCTACCTAGGCCGTTCGCCACAGCGTTCTAAGTGCCTCATTAAGAGGCTCTCCAGTGAACTGGATTTCGTGGCCAGCACCTTCGATCGCCATCCGAGACGCTCCGGTCCGTTCAGCCAGCTCGTCACAAATGGCATCGAAGCCTGAACTATGCCCGCCGGACACGACGAGTTTGGGGAAGGTGGCCGACGCCAGCGCGGTCAGGGGTAGTTCAGGTTCCCAGATCGGCCGCCCGCGACGAAACACGGGCACGAGTGGCACCGCAGCTGCGACCAGTTCGGGCGAGAGAGCATCCGGATTACTCCCTACAACCTGCAGGAAGCGGATGACCCAGTCCTCGTCGGGAAGATCCTGATGCCAGAGGCGGCGGACATCTGCCACCAGTGTCCGCACAACCTGATGCCGCTGGCCGAGCGTGAATGCGCTTGGCTCTAGCAACGTCAGAGAGAGAGAGAGTCGCATCCGGACGGCGGGCAGCGGCGAACATGACGCCCAGGCCACCATAGGAATGCCCGACGAGGTGAGCGCCGTCGCCCATGACCTCAGCGATGTCGCCGGCATCAACCAGGAAGTCCTCGCCTTGAGCCGGAGGGCTGCGCCCGTAACCCCGCCGGTCCGGTACCAACAGACGAAAGCCTTCTTCGGCGAGCGGCCGCTGACACTGCCACTCGTAGGCCCCTGTCGCCAGAGAGCCGTGCACGAGCACCACGGGCACGCCCAATCCCCAGGATCCCACGAAGAGATCGCTCACGGTCGAACCCTCCTTATCGTCGGCTGATTGAGCCCGGCCCGCTTTATAGCACCGGTTCGAGATGGAATGGCTCACCAATGGCCGCAACGGGCGCAGAGCCACCGCGGCGGGATCTCGCAGAGAGGAGACTGATAGATTTCAGGCGGGCGACGAGGCAGAGCCGACACCCACCTTGGGCAAGCGCTTCGGCTACCTTTGACCCAATCCAGCCTCCGGGTGCCGAACGCCCTGGCGAAAAAGCCGGATACTAACGAGTGAGGAGAGGCCCCACATTCTGAGGATCGGATCCGCGTCGCGCGGCAGGCGAAACGCGGAGCAGGCTCAGTGCCTCTGGCAGCGAGCCGTGGTCCCCCTCTGAGATGATGCCCTGGAAGGACGCGTAGTCGAGAGGGTGGTCCTCCACCCGGACGGCCAGGCGCTTGTCCGACGGGCCAAGGGATGGCCCTTCGGGACGGCCCAGCTCCAGAGCACGCCACCTTGCTCCAGGCGGAACTTCCAATGCAGGTGCCGCGCGGCATGCTTCTGCACCATGAACTTAAGCCCCGAGCTCGTGGGAGGCCCAACACGGCGCGGTTCGGCTCGCTCGAGTGGGCGAAGTGCCCCTGGCCCTGTACGTCCGGACCGAGGTGTCGCGAACGGCTGCAGGGTGAGCAGGCATGGTGGATCGGGAACATAGCCTGAACCGCGGCAGTTGCAGAACCCGGTGCGCGGCAGGATACGCAGGCGCGTGACTATGGCGTTCATGTCTCACGCCTGCCCGCCTTGCGCAGGCGCTGTCTGCATCAGGGGCAGTAAGATTGAGTCGCTTCCCAAAGGCAGTCGTGCTGTCTCGGCTCTGCCGGTACATTCCGCTGCGAGGCCGACAGCGGTGTATGGATGCACGGGGCAGCGCATGATGGAACAAATGCCAAGGATAAGGTTTCCTGAAAGAAGTCTGCTGGCCGCCATGCTCGGCGAGTACGCACCGACGGACGTCCGGCGCGCGGCGCAACGCCTGCGTGCGGAGGGCGCGCCCGCCTTGGCGATCGACGACGATATCGCTGGCTTGGCACGTGGGCTGGCCTTCGCCGAGGTGTCGCGCTCGCCTGCCGTGCTGGATGTCCTGCCGCCGCTGTTCTGGCTCGAAGCTGAACGGGAGGACGGATCCGGTGCCCGCGGGATCGGCGGATGGGTCGTGGAGAAGAAGAGCGGCGGGCTTGCCATCCGGGGCTTCAGCATTGCCTTCGGTTATGAAGCCGTGCCCGAGCCGCAGGGGCGCGCGACCATTCCATTCGGCGCAGCCGCGCAGGAGGAGCAAGAGGAGACCCGCTACGTGAGAGGTCTGGTCACCGCCATTTGCCTGCCCGAGATGCTATCGCAGATGGGGGAGAGTTCTCCCGTCGTGCTGATGCCAGCTGATGCGTCCGACCAGGACGCGAGCGTCCTGCGCGGCTTCAGGCTGTCCATGGCGATATCACCAGGCTCGGCGCCGACCTGAACCTGTATCTTCGCCGCCTAGCAAACTCGGGAAAGGTTGTCAGAGCCATGAAGGGCGCGGCCTTCAGCGCCGCCAGGCCGGGTACCTTTTCTCAAGGAAGGCAGCAAGGCCCTCTTGTGCTTCTGGAGTGGTCGCGGGATTGTAGAAATCCTCGACAGCATTGGCCACGCTACGGCGGTAATCGAGATCGTTGGCACGCATGGAAGCGCCTCGGTCCAAGCGCATCGCATTGGGCGGCTTGGAAGCAGATGTGGCAGTCAGCGACTGGGCAGCAGGCATCGGGCATGACCCGGCTGATCAGACCCATGCTCGCGGCCTCTGCTGCCTCGAAGCGCCTTCCCGTGAGGAGCAGTTCGAAGGCTCCGTGGCGGCCGACGACACGTGGGAGAAGGGCGAAGTGGATGGCGGAGACCAAGCCAAGCTCGATCTCCGGATAACCGAAGTTGGCGCTCTCGGCGGCGAGCATGACGTCGCAGGAGATGGCCAGCGTCATCCCTCCACCGCGCGCGGCGCCGTTCACCGCCCAGCCCGACATAGAGGCGCTCCAGGAAGCGGCGCACCTCCAGGCTGCTCTTCCCCATAAGGATGTTGAGGCCGAGCCCGGCGGAGAAGTGGCCCGGCAGGGCGCTGCGCAGGATCACCGCGCGGAAAGAGTCGTCGGCCGCGGCACGGCGGAAGCCGCCCACGATGGCTTCCAGGAAGTCCACGCTCAGTGCCTTGACCGGACCGCGAGTGAGCGCGGTATCGGCGATACCATCGGCTGCTGCCTAGGTAACTTCACTGGTCATCCTGGTATCTCCTCTGGGCACTCACAGTGCTTTGGATCGACGCGTCGCTTGAGCACGCTCCAGAGATGCCGCCCTGCGACGCTCCTCCCGCAGCACCTCGATCGTCGGCTGCCACCAGCCGCGGGCCAGGTCGGCCGGGCTGGGCGGTGTCCGTGCGGGCCAAGCCCGAACCAGCTCGGCATGGCTGGGCCTGCGCCAAGCCGCCCAGATCAGCGCGGCGGGTCCAGCGGTGACACCAGGGTAGAAGCGGGTGGCGGTCACCGGCTCAACAAGCTCGCCGGTGACCGCCTCGAACATCACGCATCCCGCATGGGTCATCAGCACGCGGTCGAATGGCGGTAAGGCATCTTCCGGCACGGGATAGCGGTTCCGCCGACGCTCGGCGGCCTCGGCTCGCCTGTTCTCGTGTTCAGGGGAGGCCTTGCGGCTCACCTCCCGCTTCCGCCGCTTCTCGGGTTCGGCCAGGCGGGCGGCGGTCTCGATGGCGGGCCAGCGCCTGTGCAACTCCCCAAACGACCGGAACGGCACGCGCCAGGCCCTCTGCGCCGGGTCCCACCGAGCCCAGGGCACCTCCCGCAACTCCGCGATGACGGTCCGGGAATACGGCGTCCGGACCACGAAGCCATCGGCGACTTCCAGGTAGGGGCTCTCGATCGGCTCGAAGGTGAAGGCGTCGCGCCCGCGCTGGTCCGCATAGGCCAGCACGCCAGACCACTCACGGCTCATCCATGCCGTCAGGCGTTGTTCCGCACGCGTGCCCGGCACAAACCAGGCACCCAGGTCGTCGCGCCACCGTGCCCGCGGGAATGCCTCCCGAAAGCGCTCCACGGTGATACGATCATACGGGAAGGCGGCCGTCGCTCCGGGCGCGCCATCGTCGGCGGCCTGCTGCGTCGCGGTGAACTCCACCGTCTCGTCGGTCACCGGTTGCTCCCTCCGTGTTAGTGCAGCCGCCGCTCAGCTCCCGGCAGCCTCCCGTACCTTGCCGAGGTCCAACTCCCCCTTGGCTCCCCAGCCCCGCACGTCGGCCGGGACCTCAGGGCGGAATCGCTCGTAGAGGTGGAAGCCCACGCGGTTGAGTTCGTCAGGCTCAAGCGAGGCGGCGAGTTCCCGCATGGCGGCCTCCACCTCGGCGAGGCGCCTCCCGAACGCCTTCTCGACATAGGCCTTCACCGGGGCTGAGTGCTGCGGCTTGCCATCGCCGACGTCGGCCAGCACGACGCCATCCTCGTCGTGGGCAAGCGCGATGTCCCGACCAAGCAGCCGGACCGTCTCGCGCTTCTTCGTCGCACGCTCCTCGGCCTTCGACCGCGCGCCGTCGCTGTCCTCCGTGATGCCGAGACGCCGCGCCTTGGCCTGTGCCGCCGTTCCCGCGACGTAGCTCGCGAGGCTCAGTGCTGTGTCGGGCGGGTGCCCGAGACGCTCCGCGACGATCGCCGCCCAGAGTGTCAGGACGGGAGCCCGGTTCACCCGAACGGGTGCAGCAGAATCTGGAATGCTCGCCCTCCATCGGTCGTCCTATTCTCGCGCCAACGCGCCCGTGATGAAGAAGTCACCTGACCGATATGGTTGAAGGCAGAGAGACCTAGGCCCCAAGCGCGGGTTCGCACCGGAACGTGACGTGTGGGACCGTTGTGGGATAGCGCCGCGCACGCGGTCAAGGAACCGGGGAGGGGCGAGATCCCTTCAACGAGCAGGACCGTGAGCGCGACTGACAAGCAGGCCATCGGCGAGTTTTCTGCGCCGCCTCACAGAGCCACTTAGAAGGCGGACAGGCGGGCATGTGACACACGAGGTGCAAATGAGGACAGCTAAGGATACCGGGTTGCGCTCCGCGGTGTCTCCGTGGCCCGTTACGGATACCCGAAGCTGCATCGGACAGCTCAGGAGACTGCCCGCAACACGCCAGGGCTATGAAGGGCTAACCCGCCCAGGCTGCATCCAGCATTTCTCGATGGTCCTAACGCGAGCCGTGCTTTTTCAGCTAGGGTGGCTCTGACCCAATCTCGGATCACTGGTACTTCCCGGGCAACCCCTCGGCGGCCAGACGGCAGCAGCGAAGAGGTATGATGTCCTGGCGCGAGACAAACCTACAACTGGCAAACCAGCACGTTCGAGAGGGCACGGAACGTGTTCGGCGCCAAGATGAGGATTACACAGCTAATTGCCAAGCGTCACCTTGGTGACTTGTTGGAAGCGATGTTGCTTATCAAGCTGGCTGAAGCCGTGTTGCAATCGTTGCTCAAGACGCTGTTGCAGCACGAAAGCCACCTTGCCTTCGTGCTCGCTAGGCCAGTGAATTCAGGGTGAGTGAGCCTGTGGCGGCTCAAGACACTGACGAGGGGACCGCAGCACGACCGCCACGGTCCGCCATCGTCCTGTACCGGCAGGCTACCCCACCAGCGGCCCGCGCCCGGCCTTCACGCGGAGGCGCGGCTTGCGCAGCCCGCAGGCTTGCACGAAGGCAGCCAGCGCCACGTCGTGTTGTGCCGCCATCTCCTCCAACCAGGCACGCGCGACACTGACTTCGCCAACTTGCGCCTGTTGGTGGACGAGGAGGCCCCATACCTTACGGGCACGGGTACAGGTGGCAACGCTCAGCAGGGGCGCCTCAGTTTTCCTCTTGGCCTCCCCACAGCCCTTCGCCAGCTCGCCCTGTTGGCTCGCCCCATTGAACGGTGCCACGGGTGATGAGAGAGCGGCGCCGTCCCGGAGCGGAGCGTCGGCAAGCCATGCGTTATGCCTCAGGGGGGCTGCAAAATCCTGAGCTTCCGGGCTGCATCGACCAGCGTCCCCGCACCGTGCCACCCGCGATGGAGACCACTCGCAGGGTGACCGGGTTGCGAGACGACGCGCCGGCAGACAAGGTGTCGGCCTGAGCCGAAACGGTTCGGGAGGAAGCGACGCGTGATCAATGGACTTCGGCCCGGTCGCCGGGCCGTGCTTACGCTGGTGGGCGCCACCCTGGCGCGGCCGGCACTGGCCCAGATGGGGGCAGCCTGGAAGCCCCCGCGCCCGGTCAGGCTCGTGGTTGGGTTCCCTCCAGGCGGCTTTACGGACATCTTCGCGCGGGTCCTCGCGCCGTTGCTGCAGGTTCAGCTGGACCAGTCGGTGGTGGTCGAGAACCGAAGCGGCGCCGCCGGCATCATCGGGGCTGAGGCAGTTGCGCGCGCCGTGCCGGACGGGACGACGCTCCTGCTCGGCCACTCCACCGCCAACGCCATCGCCGCCAATCTTGCTCAGCGCTTATCCTACGATCCGCGTACCGCCTTCGCACCGATCACCCTGGTCGCTGCGCAACCCCACGTGCTGCTCGTCAACGCTGCAGCGCCCTACACGACCGTGGCCGAGTTGCTGGCTGCCGCCCGAAAGGCGCCGGGGCGCCTGACCTATGCGTCGTCCGGAGTCGCCTCGGTGCAGCACGTCGCAGGGGAGATGCTTCGGGCGGCCACCGGTATTGACGCCGTGCACGTCCCGTATCGGGGCACCGGACCGGCTCTGGCCGATCTCGCTGGCGGCCAGGTTGACTTCGTGATCGACGGGCTGGCCGGCGCGGCGCCGCTGCTGCACGCCGGGCGCATCCGCGCGCTGGCGGTCAGTACGGCCGAGCGCGTTCCGCGGCTGCCCGACGTGCCCACACTCAACGAGGCCGGTGCACCCGGCTTTGAGATCCGGTCGTGGTTCGGCCTCTTTGCGCCCAGTGGCTTGCCCGATCCAGCAGTGGAGAGCCTATACGCTGCAGCCTCGGCCGCCCTGTCCCGGCCAGAGATGCATCGCGTGCTGAACGACGCCTCGGCAGAACCCGGCGGAATGCCTCCAGCAGCTTTCGCCGAGTTCGTCAGAAACGAGATTGCCCGCTACCGCGAGGTCGCTGCCCGCATGCGCATCGCGGTCGAGTGAGGGCAGCGATTTGGCTCTGACCCGACGCTTTCTCCTCGCCACTTCTCTCGCCACGCCGATGGTCGCCCGGGCGCAGGCGTCCTGGACCCCGAACCGGCCGGTGCGGATCGTGGTCCCCTTCGCCCCCGGGGGGCCGACGGACATCATTGCGCGGCTGCTGCAGGAACCACTCAGCGCGGCGTTTGGGCAGCCTGTGGTGATTGAAAACCGGCCGGGTGCGGGCGGGAACATCGGCATTCAGGCCGTCGCGCGCGCTGCGCCCGACGGGCACACACTGCTGTTCTCCTCCAGTGCCTTCGCCGCCAATCCGGCACTGCAACCGGCGGACCGGCCGGCGGCCTATGACCCGCTCCGGGACTTTGCCCCGATCACAGTCGCCGTCACCTCGCCCAACGCGATCGTCGCCCACCCCTCCACCCGGATCGGCAGCATCACCCGGATGCTCGCAAGGGCACGGGCGGAGCCGAGGCGGCTCGACTACTCGAGCCCAGGGAATGGCACCGGCCCGCACCTCACGGCCGAGATGTTCCTCCGCGCCGCCCGGATTGAAATGACCCACGTACCGTTCAATGGCGGCGCTCCCGCCATCCAGGCGGTGCTGGCGGGGACAGTGCCGCTGGGCTTTTCGGCAATGCCAGCAGCACAGACCCACATCCGTGGCGGCGCCCTGATCGGCCTTGCGACCACGGGGCCTGAACGCTGGCCGGACTTGCCCGGTATGCCGACTGTCACCGAGACTGAGTTGCCGGGCTTCGAGGCGGAGACCTGGCAGGCGCTGCTGGCGCCGGCGGGGACGCCGGAAAACGCAATCTCCCGCGTTGCTGAGCTGGTGGCTGCTGCGGTCCGCGGCCCCGCTGCGGAGCAGCGGCTGCAGGGTATCGGCTTCCGCCGGGTGGCAAGCACACCCGCTGCATTCGCTGCACAACTCGCGACTGAGGTGCCGGCTCTCGCCACCTTGGTCCACGACGCGGGCATCCGCGCGGACTGAAGGAGACAACGCTTGAGAATTCTCGACATTCGCGAGAGGGCCGTGCCGGTCCGTTCCTCGATGCGCAACGCCGCCTTCGACTTCGGCGAGATGACCACCTCCATCGTCGCGGTGGTCACGGACCGGGTGGTCGATGGGCGCCCGGTGGTCGGCTACGCCTTCAACGGAACCGGGCGATATGCATGCGGCGGCACGATGCGCGACCGCTTCATCCCGCGCCTGCTGGGCGAGGCGCCGGACACCCTGCTGGACGCTGACGGCGTGATCGACCCGGAGCGTTGCCTGCCGGTGATGAACCGGCGGGAGAAGCCGGGCGGAGACGCGGAGCGTGCCTGGGCTATCGGCACGATCGAGACCGCCCTGTGGGATGCCGCCGCCAAAGCGCGTGGAGAGCCGCTATGGTCGCTGCTCGGCCGCCGCTACGGCCCTGGCAGCCCGGAGGGCAGGGTGCCCTGCTATGTGGGCGGGGGTTGGTACAAACCGGGCCAGACAGTGGCCGATCTGCAGGACGAGATGCGCCGTCACCGCGACGCGGGCTATGTCATGCTCAAGACGAAGGTCGGCGGCATGCCGCTCGACGAAGATCGGCGCCGGATCGAGGGCGTCCTCGCCATTGTCGGTGGGGGCGAAAACCTGGCCGTGGATGCGAACGGCGCCTTCGACCGGGAGCGCGCGCTGGCATACGCTGCGATGCTCGCCCCCTACGGGCTGCGCTGGTTCGAGGAGCCGGTGCATCCGCTCGATCTGGCCCTGTATGCCGAGGTCTGTGGCGCCTACGCACCGGCTATTGGCTCGGGAGAAAACCTCTACTCTCTCCAGGATGTGGCCAACCTCATCCGGTTCGGCGGATTGAGGCCGGACCGCGACATCCTGCAGGTTGATCCGCCCCAGGCCTTCGGTATCGCGACCTTTGCGCGGATCGTCGCCATGGCAGAGGCGGCGGGCTTCTCCAGGGCCCAGATCTTCCCCCATGGCGGCAACCAGATGTCGCTCGCGGTCGTGGGCGGGCTCGGCCTGGGAGGCTGCGAGAGCTACCCCGGCGTCTTCGGTGCCTTTGCCGGGTACGCGGACGACGCTCGGGTAGAGGAGGGCTGGCTGCGCTTGCCCGATCGTCCAGGCATTGGATTCGAGGGGCAGGCGGAACTGTACGCGTTGATGAAGGACCTGGCGGCCTGAAGCGCGCGCTGCAGGATTGACAGCCTTCCTCAACAGCGTTCCGATCCTGCAAGAACCGGCGGCAACGGCCGGTATTCGGGAATGAGGGAGGATCGCATGCAGCGTCGTGCAGCGATGGCCATGCTCGGCCTTGCGGGGCTTTCGCCGCATGCGAGGGCGCAGCCGGTTTCGGGCCGGTCCATCCGCCTCGTCGTGCCCTATGCGCCGGGCGGCGGCACCGATATTCTCGCGCGGCTTGTGGCGCCGTCCATCGGAGAGGCGCTGGGCACCACGGTGGTGGTGGAGAATCGCCCTGGCGGCAATAGCGCGATCGGCACGGAGGCGGTGGCGCGCGCGACGCCCGACGGCCAGACGATCGGCATGATCGACCTCGCCTTCCTGGTGAATCCCTCCCTCTTCAATCTGCCCTACGACACGCTGCGCGACTTCGCCCCCATAGGTCTGGTAGCGACGACTGCGCTGGTGCTCATGGTCAACCCGCGCCTCGGCGTGCGAACCATGCCGGAGTTGGCGGCTTACATAAGCGCGAATACGGGGAAGGCATCTTTCGCCTCGGCCGGCGTCGGCACGGCGGTGCACATAGCAGGCGAGCAGCTGCGCCTCGCCCTTGGCGCTGAGCTGCTGCACGTCCCCTATCGCGGCGGCTCTCTGCCCGCCAACGCGGTGTTGACGGGGGAGGTGACGATGGCCTTTCTCGCCCAGTCGCAAGCGGGAGCGCTGGCCACCGGCGGGCAGGCGGTTGCCATCGGCCTCACCGGCATGCGCCGCTCCGCGGCCCTACCGGATGTCCCGACCATGGGCGAGTTGGGCTTGCCGAGCGTGGACACGCAGACCATCAACGGCCTCATCGCCCCGGCCGGCGCCCCGTCCGCCGCGGTGGAGCGGATCAGCGCGGCCGTGGCTGATGCGGTGAAGCGGCCAGAGATGGTGCGGCGCATGGCGGAGCTGGGCTGCGAGCCAGCGGCCAGCAACCCGGCGCAGTTCGCCGACTGGATCCGCGCTGAAGTGGCCAAATGGCGCGATGTTGTGCGCGCCGCGAATATCCAGCCCCAATAGGAGCGCGCGTCCATTGACCATTCGCGCCGTCGAGGCCGTCACCCTGGCTCTACCTTTTGAGGTGGGCGGGCCCAAGCCCCGTTTTGCGGGAAAGCCGCGCGAGTTTGTCCATATGATCCTCGTGCGCGTGGAGACGGCGGATGGTCTGGTCGGCTGGGGCGAAGCCTTCAGCCATGTCGCTTGGGAGGCGACCGCGGCCGCCGTCACGCACAACATCGCCCCTGTCGCCATCGGCCGCGATGCCGCGGACATCGACGGCACGATCCGTACCCTCCGCCAGATCTTCCACCTGTTCGGCCGCACAGGGGCCATCGTCTTCGCGCTCTCCGGCCTGGAGATCGCGCTGTGGGACCTGGCTGGCAAGCGCGCGGGCAAACCGGTCTCGACATTGCTCGGCGGCGCGCGGCGGGATCGGTTGCCGGCTTATGCCAGCCTGATGCGGTACGGCGACCCGGAACTTGTCGCGCGCAATTCGGCGAAGGCGGTGCGGCGCGGCTTTTCAATGGTGAAGCTGCACGAGATCCATGAAGCGGAGGTGCGCGCGGCACGCGAGGCGATGGGGCCGGGCGTGCCCCTGACCGTGGACACGAACTGCCCCTGGACGGTGGACGAGGCCATAGCCGCCGCCCGCCGCTTCGCTCCCTATGACCTGCTCTGGCTCGAGGAGCCGGTCTGGCCGCCGGAGGATTATGCGGGCCTGGCGAGGGTGCGGCAGGAGGGTGGCCTCCGCATCGCGACGGGGGAGAACGCCTGCAATAGCCTCGAGTTCGAGACGATGTTGCGCGCATGCGCGGCTGACGTGGTGCAGCCCAGCGTCACCAAGATCGGTGGCATCGCCGAATGGTGGCGCGCGGCGAAGCGGGCGGAGGCGCAAGGCGTGATGGTGGCGGCGCATTCTCCTTACTTCGGTCCTGGCCTCCTCGCCTCCATGCACCTGGCCGCAGCAATGGAAGGTGAAGTCCCCATCGAGATCCATTGGTGCGAGTTGGGCGCTAGTCCGCTTGGCGGCGCTGTGCTTCCGGCAGGTGGCGTGCTGGCGCTGCCGACCGGACCGGGGCTCGGCTGCGACCCTGACCCAGCTGTGTTGCGGGACTTTGCCGTGATGTGATGCCGCGCAGGACGGTCCGGCTGTTCCTGCCGCACCCCTGAGCATCTCCGCAGCGGCGCCGAACGGGCTGTGGGTCTCAGATTTCACCTACGTCGCGGCGTGGCAGGGCTTCGTCTGTGCCGCGTTCGTCATCGACGTCTTCGCCTGCCGAATCGTCGGCTGGCGGGTGTCGCGGACAGCCCATGGTTCAACAACCAATGCCTCCTCGAGCCGATCCGGAGCACCCCTCCCGCCGAAGCCGGAGCGCGCTACTATACAGCAAGTTAGGCACCAGCCCTTGCCGCGTAACCCGAGCCCAAAGGCCTCCGGCAGATCCGGGGTGGTTCATCTGCTGGACTCCGTTTGCCTTCGGGTAGCGGCAGAACCCAGTGGGATTGCCAAAAGTGGCGCGAAGACGAACTGGCGAAGCTGGCCGAAAGTGGCCTGGCGGCAATCGGGGCGGAACCTGCAGAAGCGGACCTAAGATCACGAGCCTTGCCCGGTGCTCTTGGGCTTACCCGCCAGAGCTCGGCGGTCCAAATCGGGCTCCTCCCCGATCGGTTCAGCTACCGCTCGCACTTTTCGATATATCATATCTTGCGTCGTTGTAGCACTGCCCTATGGTGATGATGCAGCCTGCTCGGAGGCCGACGGCAGGCGTCGGAAGCAGGAGACCTCCTCGTCTGACCCGCACCCGTCTCGCCGGGCATTGCTGGCTGCCGGAAGGCTCGCTGTCCCGGCGTTGCTTCTGGCATCGGGATCCGCCCGTGCGGCGGGGACGGTCACGGCTGCGCTGGAATTGGAGGCGGTGATCCCTGACCAGTACGCGCCCACGGCCGCGATCATCCGGAGCATCGGCTACCGGATGTTCGGCACGCTGTTCGCCAAGGGTTCGAAGGATACGATCCGCCCGCAGATGGTGGAAGGCCACACCATGTCCGCCGACGAGCTGGATTGGCGTTTCGCTCTGCGCGACGATCTGGTCTTTCAAAACCAGGCGCCAGTGACGGCGGACTGCGTGGCCTCCCTCCACCGCTGGGCCGCGCGCGAAATCCAGGGGCGGATCCTGCTGACGAGCATGTGGGAGATGCGGGGCGAGGGTATGCGCCAATTCTCCATCGTGCTGAAGGAACCGTTCTTCCTGATGCTGGAGGTGCTGCGCAAGCCGAGCGCGCCCGCGCCCTTCGTCATGCCCAAGCGTTTCCTGCCCGCAGGCGATGGGTGGATCACCGAGATCATCGGCTCCTGTCCCTTCACCTTCGAGAGAAGCCAGCGGCGCGCTAGCGAACGCATGGTGCTGCGCCGGAACGCGTTATGTGCCGCGGATAGAGTTGCCGGTCTTCCTGTAGGGCGGCATGGTGGTGAAGCTCGACCAGCTGGTGCTGAAGACGACGCCAGACGCCGCGACAGGCGCCAACGCGCTCTCCGCCAGCGATATCGGCCACATGCAGTACCTGCGCTTCGACTTCCTGGCCCCGCTGCGCCGCAACTGCGGGGTGCGGCTAATGGGGCTGAAGGGTATCAACATGTTCCACGGCAACTTCCGCCTGAACCACACGAGCGGCCCCGTAGCCGATCCGATGGTGCGGCAGGGCTTCGTGCGAGCCCCCGACGCCGCTACACGGAAAGGGGGGGCGGAGCGGATCTGGCGGGTGGCCCACGGGCTGGTGCTGAGCGTGATGTGGGGCAATTCTCGCGCCCAACGGGCTACCGCGCGCGGCGGAAGAACCTGATCCCGCCCAGGTTCCCCATGTTCTGGCAGGTGGAGGTTTGAGCGGCCCGATGCTGCTGGGCGCGATTGCGGACGACCTGACGGGCGCGGTGGAGCTCGCGGGGATGCTGGCCGCCGGCGGCATGCCGGTGGCGCTTGTGTTGGACGACGCGCCTGTGCCGCGAGGCCTGGGCGCGGTGGTGGTGGCGCTGCCCTCCCGCGTGGCAGCGGTGGAGGAGGCGCGGGCCGGCTTCGCGCGGGCGGCGGACGCGCTGCTGGCCGCCGGGGCGGAGCGGCTCTTCTTCAAGTACTGCGCGACCTTCGATTCCACCCCCGAGGGCAATATCGGGCCCTGCGCCGACCTGCTGATGGACCGGGTGGGGGCCGACTTCACGATTTTCGCCCCGACATTCCCGGAGGTGGAGAGGCGGGTGTTCATGGGGCACCTCTTCGTCGGCGCGCAGCTCGTCTCCAACTCGCCAAAGCGCTTCGACCCGCTGACGCCGATGACCGAGCCTGACCTGGTGAAGGTGCTGGCGCCGCAGACACGGCGGCGCGTGGGGCTGATTCCGCTGCACGTCACCGCGCAGGGCGCAGAGGCGGTGGGCAGGCAGGTTGCGGCGCTCAGGGCGGACGGCGTGTCTTACGCGATTGCGGATGCGGGCACCGAGGAGGATTTGGCGACGCTGGCGCGGGCGAGCTGGGACTGGAGGCTGACGACGGGTGGTTCCAACCTCGCGGCACATTTCCCGGCGATCTGGCGGGAGAGGGGCCTGCTCCCCTCCGCGGAGGCAGTGCCGCCGCTGCGCGCGGGCGGGCACGGGGCCGTGCTGGCTGGAAGCTGCTCGGACCGTACGCGTGAGCAGGTGGAGCATTTCGCCGCGCGCCACCCGGTGCTGCGGATCGAACTCGCGCAAATGGAATCGCCCGAGGCCGTGCTGCGCAACGCAGTGGCGTGGGCCCTGCCGCTGCTGGAGAGCGGGCCGATCTGCGTGACGACCGCGGGCGACCCGGAGGCCGTCTCGGCGGCGCAGTCGAGGCTGGGGCGCGACGGCGCGGCCCGGGCCGCGGAAGGGCTGCTCGGCACGCTAGCGGTAGCGCTGGTGGGGGCGGGCGTGCGGCGCCTGCTGGTGGCAGGGGGCGAGAGCTCCGGCGCGGTGATCCGGGCGCTCGGGATCACGCGGCTGTCGGTGGCGCCCTACGTCTCACCAGGCATCGGCGTCTGCGCGGCGGAGGCGCCGGTGCCGCTGGCGCTATGCCTGAAGTCCGGGAAGCTGGGCCCGGTGGACATGTTCGAGACGGTGCTGGAGCGGATGCGCGCATGACGGATGCAGAAGGGGCGCGCGCAGAGGTGGCCTGGGCTTACCGGGAACTGGGGCGGCTGGGGCTGAACTTCGGCAGCGCCGGCAACGTCTCCCGCCGCGTGGAGGGCGGCATGGTGGTCACCCGTTCCGGCACCACGGTCGACGCTACGGCGGAGGGTGACACTGTTCGGATGGCGCTTGACGGCGCCACTGAGGATACCGTCACGCCGTCCAGCGAGTGGCCGATGCACGCGGCGATCCTGCATGCCTTTCCCGAGGTTGGAAGCGTGGTCCACACCCACGCGGATGCTTGCACCGCATTGGCCTGCCTTGGGGAAGGCCTGCCGGCCTTCCACTACATGGTCGCGGGCTTCGGCGGAGACGATGTGCGCTGCGCGCCCTATGTCACCTTCGGCACGCCGGAGCTGGCGGTGGTCGCAGTGGAGGCGCTGCGGGGGCGCACCGCCTGTCTGCTGGGCAACCATGGCATGATTGCGACGGGCCGCGACGTGAGGACGGCGCTGGCCGCGGCGGTGCGGCTGGAAACATTGGCGCGGCAGTACCTGCTGGCACGCTCTGCCGGGGCGCCGCGCCTGCTGGACGCGTCGCAGATGGACGCCACGCGGGAGCGCTACAAGACCTATGGTGGGGCTGCGCCCCTGCGGGGGTGATAGCGCTTATCCGTGCCGCACCGCCTGGAACTCGGTCTCAGCCGCCTTCAGCGCGCGGTTTATGTCGGCTTCAGGATGCGCAAGAGAGGACCATTTTGTGGCGGGGATCGAAGGAGGCGCCGTGCGCCAGCGCGACGCAGCTGCTGCCCTCTGGAGAGCTCGGCAGGCGGCGATCTCCCAGGCCGCCGAGGCGAACGGTTCGAACACGGCGCTCGCCCGCTCCCCGCGCTTGGTCCGGCCCAGGTCGCGCATCTTGAGCGGGAGGACGATGTTCTCCAGCACTGTCATGTGAGGGAAGAGCGTGTAGCGCTGGAAGCCCATGCCCAGGTCGCGCTGATTCGGCAACGCCCAGATCACCTTCTCTCCGCCGATGAGGACGTGGCCCTCTTCCGGGTACTCGAAGCCCGCGAAGGGACGAGGATGGTGTCTTGCTGAAATCAGAGGGGCCGTGCAGAGCAGGAACTCGCCGGCGCCGACCTCCAGCGAAACGTGGTCTACAGCGTTCAGCCGCCCGAGGTGTTTCACAGGCGATTTCACGGGCACACGCTCAGGGATTGGCCCGGCACCGCATCCAATATCGGCAGCCCAAATACCGCGGTATCATATTTGATATATCGACACGTCCGCGATTTGGTTTCACAGTCCGCCGCGTCGTTGGGAGGGACAGGGATGCCGGCACTGGATGCGAGCGCATTGAGGGACGCGCTACCACCGGGAAAGGGTGAGCTGCGCCTGCTCGACCTACTTGCGCCGGGCTTCGTGCACATGCAGGACAACAGCCGTAGGCCGGTGCTCCACGGCGGCTGGAGCCAGCCGGGCAGCCTGCACGACGCCAGCCAGCACATGGAATGGGCGGGCTCGCGGATGGTGCCGATGCTCTACGGCGGGGCCGCGATGCGCGCTGCCCCGCGGTCGGTCCAGGTCCTGTGCCCGTGAGCGGCGGGGCACCCGCCTCCGTCCCGGCATTGTGCCGGATCGATGCCGTCCCACTCGCGGCCATGATCCGCGGGCGAGAGGTGTCCGCGCGCGAGGTGATGGCGGCCTACATCGACCACATCGAAGCCGTGAACCCGCACGTGAACGCCATTGTGTCCCTGCGCCCGCGCGCGGAGCTCCTGGCCGAGGCGGAGAGGGCGGACCAGGCGGTGGCGCGCGGAGATTCGGTCGGGCCGTTGCACGGCCTGCCGCAGGCGATCAAGGATCTTGCCGCGACGAAAGGGCTGCGCACGACGCTCGGCTCACCCCTCTTTGCCGATCAGGTGCCCGAGGCAGACGCCATCTTCGTCGCCCGCATGCGGGCGGCAGGCGCCATCATCATCGGCAAGACCAACGTGCCGGAGTTCGGCTACGGCTCGAACAGCTACAACCCGGTCTTCGGCCTGACCCGCAACGCCTACGATCCCTCCCGCGTCGGAGGCGGGTCCAGCGGCGGCGCGGCGGTGGCCCTGGCCACGCGGATGCTGCCTGTGGCCGATGGCGGCGACATGGGTGGTTCCCTCCGCAACCCCGCGGCCTTCAACAACGTCTTCGGCTTCCGTCCCTCCCAGGGCCGCGTACCGGCGGACACGCCCGATCCCTTCTACGGGCAGATGGCGGTGGAGGGGCCGATGGGCCGTTCCGTGCGGGACGTGGCGATGCTGCTCTCGGTGCAGGCGGGCTATGATTCCCGCGCCCCTCTCTCGCTTGAGGATCCGGGCTTCCGCTTCGAGGACCGGCTGCAGGAGGGAAGGGGGCCGCTGCGCTGCGGCTGGCTCGGCGACCTCGGCGGGTACTTGCCCTTCGAGCCGGGGGTGCTGGAGCTTTGCACCGCCGCGCTCGACCTGTTCCGGCAGGCGGGGGGCTGCGCAGAGGAGGTCCGGGTGGACTTCGACCCCGAGCGGCTCTGGCGGGCCTTCGTCACCCTGCGCCAGCAGAGCATCGGCGGCCGCCACGACGCGGCCTGGCGCGATCCGGTGCAGCGCCGCCTGCTGAAGCCCGAGGCGATCTGGGAGATTGAGGAGAGCCATCGCCTTTCCGGGCTCGACGTCTACAAGGCGGGCCTGGACCGCGGCGCCTGGTACAAGGCCTTCACGGCTCTGTTCGAGCGGTTCGACCTCCTCCTGATCCCCTCGGCACAGGTCTTCCCCTTCGAGGCTGGCATTGACTGGCCGGCGGAGATCAACGGCCGCCGCATGGACAGCTATCACCGCTGGATGGAGGTGGTGGTAGGCGCCACCATGGCGGGCTGCCCCGCCATCAGCGTGCCCGCCGGCTTCGATCCGCGCGGACTGCCGATGGGCCTTCAGGTCATCGGCCCGCCGCGCGGCGACCTGCGCGTGCTGCAGGCGGCGGCCCGCTACGAGGCCGTCTGTCCCTGGATCACCCGCATGCCGGACTGGCTGGGCGCGGCGCCCGCCGGGGCGGGCGAGTAATCATACTAACGGGAGGAAAACGATGAAGCGTCGTGAGATGCTGGGCCTTTCCGCTGCCATGCTGTCGGCGCCGTCCGTCATCCGGGCCCAGGGCACGGCGGGTGCGCGGAGCGTCCTGCGCTTCGTGCCTCAGGCCGACCTGGCCCTGCTGGATCCCGTCTTCAACACCGCGCTCGTCACGCGCAACCACGCCATGATGGTCTACGACCAGCTCTACGGGCTGGACGAGAACTACCAGCCCCGTCCTCAGCTCGTTGAGGGCCACGTCATCGAGGATGGCGGCCGGACCTGGCGCATCACGCTGCGCCAAGGGCCGACCTTCCACGACGGAACGCCGATCCGTGCGGCCGACGCCGTCGCCAGCATCGCCCGGTGGTGCCAGGCGGACGTGCTGGGGCAGAACATCCGCGCGATCACCGACGAGATGACGGCCGTTTCCGACCGGGTGTTCGTCATCCGGCTGAAGAAGCCCTTCCCATTTCTCGCGTCTGCGCTGGCCAAGCCCTCCTCCTTCTGCCCCGTGATGCAGGAGCGCTTCGCTCGGCTGCCGGTCTCCACGCAGGTGACGGAGATCGTCGGCAGCGGCCCGTTCAGATGGGTCGCCGGCGAGCGCATGGCCGGGGTGCGGGCGGTCTACACGCGCTTCGAGAATTACGTGCCGAGGGACGAGCCGGCGAGCTTCCTCGCCGGCGGGAAGCGCGCCCACCTGGACCGCGTGGAGTGGCATACCCTCCCAGATCCTGCGACGGCGGCGTCCGCCATGCAGCAGGGCGAGGTGGACTGGTGGGAGCAGCCAACGCCGGACCTGCTGCCGTTGCTGCGGCGGAACCGCAACCTCAGGGTAGAGGTGAAGGACAAGAGCGGCTCCATGTCCATGATCCGCCTGAATCATCTCCAGCCGCCCTTCGACAACCCGGCGATCCGCCGCGCCTTCCTGCCAGGCATCAAGCAGGCCGACTACATGACGGCCGTGCTTGGTGAGGACCGCACCCTCTGGAACGACCGCTGCGGCTTCTTCCTCCCGGGCAGCCTCCTGGCGACGGAGGTGGGGCTGGAGGCGATGGACGGTGCGCCGAATTTTGATCGCGTGAAGCGCAACCTGGAAGCGGCGGGCTACAAGGGCGAGCGCGTCGTCTTCGTCGTGCCCGCCGACAACGCGCGCCTGAACACCATGAGCGAGATCGCCGGGGAGATGTTCCGCCGCAGCGGTGTCAACCTCGACTATCAGACGGGTGACTGGGGCACGATCGCGGGGCGCGTGAACAATCGCGGCTCCCTGGACCAGGGCGGATGGAGCGTGTGGTGCAACACCATCCCCGGCATCATTGCCACCAGCCCCGCCACACAGTCCTATCTGCGCGGCCCTGGCCGGGCCGGCACATATGGCTGGCCTGACCTCCCGGAGATTGAGGCCCTCCGCGACCGCTTCATGGACGCGGAAGACCCCGCGGAGCAGAAGCGCCTCGCCGAGGCGATGCAGCGACGGGCCTTCGAGGACATCCCGTATCTGCCGACCGGGGCCTTTACCCAGCCAACGGCCTTCCGGTCCGACGTGACGGGCATGCTCAACGGGTTCCCGATCTTCCACAACATCCGAAGGAGCTGAGTGGCGATTTACCATCGCCGAACCGCCGGTCTGGGATACCCGGTTCAGGATGACTTCTCGGGATGCGCAATCCTCAGGCAAGCTGGACGGCCGCCATGTCGTTCATCCAGTGTCCTCTGTGGATGGCTCCCGCGTCGCAAGGACGATCTGAAGATCTGCCATGGTGGTCGAGCGCAGTCTTCTGTTCGGCCTGACATGGAGATCACTCCGTCAAGTCGGATCAGCAGCTTCAGGTTGTGCTCTGCGGTCACAGCGGCCTCATCGTCCAAGGCGGAGCTCCTGTTGTGGTAGGTCTCCCTACCAACCTCACATCCGGCGGGGCCTGGGGCTCCGGCCAAGGTCCCGCATTCGGGACGAAGCGCTCCGAGATCGGCCCTGCTCTGCGGCATCGGCTTCAGCATGAGCCTCTTCATCACCTTGCTGGCCTTCCCGGGCGACGTGCTGCTCCAGGCCGAGGCGAAGATCGGCATCCTGGGCGGCTCGCTGCTCCCGGGTCTGCTCGGCTACGCCCTGCTGCGCGTGGCAAGGAGCGACATCCCGGGGAACGCCGTCACGATAGGTCTCACGAGTTTTGAGCGCGGCTTGATGCAGAGCGCCGCTGCCGCGTAGCCTCCGGGCAAAGACGCCGCCGGCCGCCGGGGACCGCTATCCGCGTTCGTCGCGGGGAACGCTCAGCGGCGTGATCTCGACCATGGCCGTGCCTTGTTCACGCATGCCGAGCTTGGTGGCCGTTTCCGGACTGACGTCGAGCACACGACTCCGGACATGAGGGCCACGGTCCTGGATCACCACGACCGCCGTTCGGCCGTTCTCCAGATTCCTGACCCTTGCTTGGGTACCCAGCGGCAAGGTCCGACTGGCCGCAGAATTCGAGCGGCGGTTGAAGCGCTTGCCGTTTGCCATTCTGCGTCCGTGGAAGCGCGAGCTGTAGAAGGAGGCGCGACCCCGCTGTGCTCGGACGTGATGGCTGTGCCCCTGCTGCACTCCGGCGACATGGCCGGGGCGTGGCTCCTTTGCTGTTGCCGGCACGGTGAGCGCGACCATGCCGAAAACGAGGCAGAGTACGGGAACAATTGCGTTTCGCATGCTGAGCGTTTCCCTGGCTGGCTGATCTCGGCATGATGTGCGCCGCGCGCTTGAGCATCGGCGGCGCCAGATGCAGGAAGGCGTTCTGACGGCCTGGTTAGTTCCTCCGACTTCACCGTCATTACCGGGTGCCCGGCTGCGAGTTGGGCTTATCGGTCAGGTGCCATTGCAGGACGGGTCGGAGGGGCCGGAAAGCTGAAATCGCATTGGGGTAAGTGTTAGCGGAGGTGGTCGCGTATCCACGCAGCCTAGCGGCGTCGCGGGCAACGCTTCGTGGTCGAGGAAGTGGTCCTGGCCTAGCCGATTCCAAGCCCCATCACCGTCTCAGTTCGCCTCCTCGCGCGCCCCTCCGGCTCCACCCGGCATCGTCCCTGTATCCGGCACAGTCCGGAGCCGGGCCGCGTTTGCCTCGAGAGCCGCCAAATCCTGTCGGCGCTGGGCGACGTGCTGCTCCAGCCCGGCCGCCTCGGTCCTGAGGCGCTCCAGGTTTGCGTCTGCGGCTGCCAGATCGGCTTCTAATGGTGTTGCCCTGCTCCCGAGTGCCTGGACCCGGGCCGTAGCCTCATGAACTGTGCGATTGGTCTCCGCCGCGCGCGCAGTGGCAGCCTCGGCCTCCCTGCGGTGGGCCGTCAGGTCAGTCTCGGATTGGGCAATCTCATCGCGCAGTGCCGTCAGGCGCTGCTCGGCCTGCCCAAGTGCCTGCTGCCGGCCGGCCAGAGCCGCCTCCGCCTCGCTGACCTGCGTGCGGAGCGAGGTCGCCCGCGCCTCGAGCGCCGAAGCGTGGCGCTGTACGTCCTGGATCCCCTGCTGGGCTGCCTGTAATTGGGGGCCAATCTCACTGAGGCGCGCTCCGGCAGCCTCCACCGCCGCCTGACGCTCCGCCAGCGCCGCTCCGGCCAACTCCGCCGCCGTCCGGAGTTCCGCCAGCCGAGCTTCCGCCGCCGTGACGGCGTTTGCCGCTTCCGCGGCGCGGCCCTCAGTAGCTCGCCGCTGTTCGTTCGCCGCCTCGGCGGCCCGCGTGATCTCTGCTAACCGGGCCTCTGCTCCAGCGACGGCACTCTGACGCATCCCAAGATCCGCCTCAGCATTGGCGATAGCCTGCCGAAGGGCTTGCACCCGGCTCTCGGCGCAAGCAACGGCGGCCTGCTGTGCGGTAAGGGCTTCCTGCGCCCCCCGGCGTTTTTCCTCGCTTTCGTTCCGCAGTTCGTGGATCCGGCCGCGGGTCCCGTGGCGCTGCAGTTCGTGGTGCTTGGCTCCGTGTCGGTCGCCCTCAACACCCTTGCGGATGTCGTGGTCGCCTTCGCGGCGGGCGGCATCCGGGACGGCGCAGCAGCGCGTTCCACACTGATTAGGCGCCTTAGAGAGGGTTCGGGGGCCGCGATGATCGCCCTGGGCGTCGGGCTGGCATTGGCGAAGCGCCCCACGAGCTAACCCATACCCGCTCACCACCTGACCTGACCTTTGGATCTGGGGCGAGAAAGGTCCGCTTACGGGAAGTCGGGTGAGACCGCCCCATGACCGCCATGGGCGGAGGCCGTGTGAAAACGCTGGGCGGAGTATCCTATGGCCTTCGGAGGGGAGGCTGGGATGAAGCGCTTCGTGGAAGGCGAGGAGCGGGGCCAGGTGACGCTGCTTCCCGACTGCATTGAG
>NZ_WWDL01000043.1 GCF_009848505.1 Muricoccus harenae | reverse complement strand
CCATCACCCGCACCATCCGCGACCACAACAGGGCCGCCAAGCCATTCGCCTGGACCAAGCCTGCCGATACCATCCTCGCCAAGCTGGCCAGACTTCCTGCACCCTCTGAATGAGTCAGTGCACTAGGAAGCGAGCCGCGCCGGCTCCGCCTTCAGCCGCCGCAGCGCCGGTAGCACCTTGGCTCCGAAGTTTTCCAGCGAGGCTAGCACGCGGGCGGCCGGAAGGCCGCTGAAGCCCATGTAGAGGCTCCAATGCGTGGGCGAGAGGATGTCGAAATCCTCCACGAGCCGCTCCGTCACCTGCTCGGCCGAGCCGATCGGGGCGTTCTCCAGCAGCCAGTCGATGCTCGGCTCCCCCTCGAAGGCGATCGAGCGCATGAAGGCGCCGTCGCGCGGCGGGACTTCGTCGCGCAGCGAGAGGGTGGTGCGGATGAAGCGCAGCATGCCCTCAGCCGCCCGGCGCTTCTCGGCCGGGTCGTCGGTGACGAAGACGTATCGCTGGATGGCGAGGCGGAGCGCCGAGTCGGGCAGGCCGCCCGCACGCAGGGCGGCGAGCAGCTTGTCCCGCATCGGCAGGGCCGCCGCCGCGCGGCGATGCCCCTGGCTGATGAAGAGTGACCCGCCGGCGCGGGCCGCGCGCTGCAGCAGCTTCGGCTCCCCGCCAGCGAGGAAGAGCGGCGGCATCTGGCCAGGGAAGGCGGCGATGGGGGCTTCGGGAATCCTGAAGTGGCGTCCTTCGTGGCCGACCAGGCCCGTGGTCAGGCCGCGCTCGATGATGTCCCAGCCTTCCTCGAGGATGGCCGTGCGCTCGCCCATGGGGACGCCATAGGTATTGAACTCATGCGGCTGGTGCCCGGTGCCCAGTCCGAGCTGCATGCGCCCGCCGGTGAGGGCCTGCAGCATCCCCAGCTCCTGCACCACGCGTAGCGGGTGGTGCAGCGGCAGCACCACCACGGCCGGGCCGAGGCGGAGGCGCCGGGTGACCGCGGCGCAGTGGGCGGCCATCATCAGAGGGGAGGGGCAGACGGAGTGGCTGGTGAAGTGATGCTCGGCGAACCAAGTGCCGTCGAAGCCGAGCTGCTCCGCAAGGCGCACCATCTCCACCGTCATGCCGAGGATTTCAGCCGGGGTCTCATCCGCCCGGTTCTGCGACATGAGGTTGAAGAGGGCGATATCCATGCGTCGGGTCTCCGGAGGGGCCAAAGGCAAGCAGAAAGAGTGCCACCGCGCCGGGCGCGGCCTTGTCCCGGGGGGCTCCTGTGGACCGCCCCCGGTTTGACTGCTGCTTTTGGACGGTCGCGCCGGCGCCGTACAGGCCTGGCGGCACTTGGGCCGCCGGACATGGCGGCGTCAGATCCGTGGCGTTGCGGCCCTGACGACCTCTGCTTCACTCGGCGCCGCGATGCGCCGGTATCGCGCTTCCGCGAATTCAAAGGCCCCGAAGGCGGCGAGGCCAAGCGCCACCAGCCCGAAGAGGATGCGCCCGAAGGGTTGCTCCTGCAGGGCGAGCAACGCGCCGCCGAGGCCCCGCGCCTCGCCCGGATCGGATTGCCATGCCGCGACCAGGAGGAATCCGCCGATGATCAGGAAGACGACCGCCCGGGCCGCATAGCCGGCGCGGCCGAGCGGAACGACCCATGATGCCTGGGCCTGCCCGCAGGAAAGATGCTTCCTGAAGGAGGCTGACCAAGCCTTTCGGGCCATTCCTAAAGCGGCCGCGAGAACCCCGAGCCCGACGGCGCCGACGAGCCAGCGGCCGAAGGGCTGGGAGAGGAGCCATCGCGTCCAGTCCCGCGCAGCCTGTTCTTCCTCACCGCCGGAGGCCGAACCCATGAGGAGGCTGACGGCGAAGATACCGAGGCCAAGATAGACGCCGGCGGATATCAGCTGCCCGGCGCGCTTGGCCAGGGCGCCCCATGTGTTGCCGAGCCCGTCGGCATCAAGGATCGATTGCAGGGCGCGCCAGAGCGCGAAGCCGAAGAGGCCGAGCGCCACCACCCCGAGCAGGATGCTTCCCCAACTCTGGGAGAAGAGCGCCTGCAGGGCGCCTTTCGAGCCGGTCACCTCCCCGCCGCGGCCGAGAGCCACGAGCAGGGACAGGAGACCGATGAGCAGGCTGACGACGCCCCGGGCCGCGTAGCCAAGCCGGGCCAGCAACTCAAGGCGGTTCCGGTTAGCCACCATTTTCAACCCCGCTTCACGCGTCCGCACACCAGCCCGCAACGCAAGGCTGGTTGCCCGGGTTCCGTGCTGCTGCGCTGATCATGCCGACCAGCGCATCAACAGACGCGGGTGGACGTTGTGTTTGGCGGTAGCCGGCATCCCGGCGAGCCGCGTCTCCTCGTCTTCGCGATGGTGGCCACCTTCCTCCTGCCGTTGGCCCATGCCACGCTCTGAGGACGGCGGCGGGAGTGGCGGCGGTACGCGGATCGGCCAGGCCGGTCGCGACGGTCCTGATCGCTCCGCCTGCTCCCGAAAAGTGGAAAAGCACCTTATGAGCTCCGAAGCCGACTCCCTGCAGGAGGCGCCGACGCCGGTCCCCCAGCAGCCGCCCCGTGCCCTGTTCGTGGCCAACCGCAAAAGTCGGCGGGGCGCGGATGATGCGGAGGCTGCCGCGACCGCCATGGAGCGCGGCGGCATACGCCTGTTGCGGGAGGAATGCCTTGATCCAGCCGCCCTCTGCGCCACCATCCGCCGAATGGCGCCGTCCGTCGACATGGTCGTGCTGGGCGGGGGCGACGGAACAATGAATGCGGCTGCGCCGGCCCTGATCGAGACGGGGCTGCCGCTCGGGATCCTGCCGCTGGGCACAGCGAACGACCTGGCACGCACCCTGGGCATTCCGCTGGACCCGGAGGAAGCCGCCCGCGTCGTGCTCCGCGGGCAGGTGCGCCGGATCGACCTTGGGGAGGTGAACGGGCATCCCTTCTTCAATGTCGCGAGCATCGGCCTCAGCGTCGCCGTGACGCGGAAGCTGACGCAGGAGGTGAAGAGGCGCTGGGGGAGGCTGGGCTACGCCGTCGCCACCTGCCAGGCGCTGTGGCAGATGCGGCCCTTCTCCGCCCAGATCCAGTACGACGGCACGGTCCACAAGGTGCACACGCTCCAGATCGCTGTCGGCAATGGGCGGTACTATGGCGGCGGCATGGCCATCGCGGAGGATGCGGAGATCGATGACGGTCGCCTTAACCTCTACAGCCTTGAGTTCGAGAGCCTGTGGAAGCTCGCGCTGGTCTACCCGGCCTTCCGTTCCGGCCGGCATGGCATGTGGCAGGAGGTGCGGACCGCGAGCTTCGCTGAGGCGGAAATCCGGACGCGCCGCCCACGGGAGGTCAATACCGACGGAGAGCTGACCACGCGGACGCCCGCGAACTTCCGGATTCTTCGACAGGCCGTCAGCGTGCTGGCCCCGGCGGCTGGCAGCGAGGAGTCCGGCAGCGAGAAGTCTGGCAGGGAGGAATAGGGAGCCTGCGCCATGCCCTGGCGAAGGATCCCGGCAGGCTAGGCTTCATCCGGCGGCGGCGGGGTCGTCCGGGCCTTTGTGGCGCTGTAGCCAGAGCAGGACGAGCCAGCACAGAAGGGCCCAGGCGGCACCCACTGCCCAGCCGGCCAGCACGTCCGTTGGCCAATGGACCCCGAGATAGACCCGGCTGGCCCCGATGGTGACCGTCAGGAGCACTGCAACCATCAGGAGATAGATCTTGGCGCGGAGATCCGTCTGCACGCGGGCGAGCAGGGCGCCGAGGGTGAGATAGACGATCGCTGACAGCATCGCATGGCCGCTGGGGAAGCTCTGCGTGTAGACGGCGGCCCCGTGCGGGACGAGGTCGGGCCGTGGCCGGTCGAAGCCCCATTTGAGGGCGTGGCTGAGCAGTGTGCCGGTGATGAGGGAGACGGCGATCATGGCCGCTGCCTGCCGCTTGCCGGTCAGCAGGAGGAAGCCGGTGACGGCGACGGATACCATCGCAAGCACGGCGTTGCCACCGAAGGCCGTGAAGTCGCGCATGATCTCCTCGAGCCACCGTGGCCCGATGGGATCGGTTGGGTCCGCGCTATTGCGGAGGGAGAGGAGTACGTGCTCGTCGAAAGTGCGGGTTTCGCCTTCGACGACCTCCGCGGCCAGTTGGACGAAGGCGAACAAGGCTGCTGCTGTCAGAGCGATGGTGACAAGGGTCCATCGTTCCATGCCGATCACGCGCGGCGGAAGCCTCTGCAGCCACGCTGCCCTTTTCAGCATGGGTTCATGGCTCCGCTTCCCAAGGTCTGCGATCAGGCTAGCGCCCCGGCCGGGTCAGGCCAAATCCGGCCGCCGGCTTCCGGCGCCCTCATGCCATCTTCGTGAGCCAGGTCAGCAGGTCGCGGTCCAGGGCATCCCGGCACTCGTCCAGCCCGTGCCCACAACCTGGATAGAGGATCAGTTCCTTCGGCTCGCGCGCGCGCTGGTGGATGTCTCGTGAACAGATGTCTGGCAGCACCTCATCCGCGGTGCCGTGGATCAGCAGGAGCGGCCGGGGGCTGAGCAAGTCCGCCGCCTCCGTTCCCCGCGTCTGGCTGCTCAGGGCGGCGACGGCAATGACCGTGTTGCTGATGGCGCCGGCCGTGATGACCACGGCACCGCCGAAGGAATGGCCGACAAGGATCACCCGTCGCCTGCCTTCGCTGGCCAGCCAGCGGATGCCGAGCAGCGCGTCCTGGACGCAGTGCTCCAGCTGCCCGGGGTGCCGGTAGGCGAGTTCGAGGGAGAGGATGCCATGGGGACGGAGCTGCCGGCCGATGCGCGTGTAGAGGCCTCCAGCTGGTCCGTTCAGGCCACCGCCTACCCCGAACATCCAGAGGACCGCCACCTCGCCTTCTGCGGCGTGTTGCAGCCGGGCGTCCATGATGCCGTCGCTTGTCAACAATCGGAGCCGCTCCTGGCCCCCGGCTTCCTCGCGCCGCTCGACGCCTTGCAGCCTCGGGGCGGCTACCGCGCGGCTGCGACTCATGCCGGGCGCCTCAGGCCGGCGCGCGGCGACTCAACGGACATGCTCATGCTGGAACCTCTCGACTGCGCCTACCAGCTGATCCACTTCATCACGTGTGTTGTAGATGGAGAAGATGCACGCAGCACGCCGGGCAGGCCCAGATGCTTCAAGGAGGGGCTGGGCACTCAGCCGGCCTGCGCGCTGGCGGATGAGTCGTGACTGATGCGAGCGTCACACCGCTGTGTGCTGCAACAAAGGTTAGGTGCCTGGAACAGTATTCCTTGCACTGGCGCTTCCATCGGGCCGGTGCTTCTGCACAGATCATTCATGTGGGTGGTGATCTTGCAAGGGCGTTCTCCTGGCCATGCGGGACAAGGCCATCACTCATGCGCCAGTCGCATTCAGATGCAGCGGCATGAGATCTGTGCCGCAAGCACCCGTTGATGAGGTGGATTCATGAATCCGAAATTGAAGAACCTCTCTGAGCAGGTGATCGTCATCACCGGGGCGAGCAGCGGCATCGGGCTGGTCACTGCGCGCATGGGGGCACGGCAAGGTGCCAGCGTCGTCGTTGCTGCGCGCAACAAGGCTGCGCTCAAGGACTTGGTGGAGGAGATCAGGAAGGAGGGCGGTAAGGCCATCTATGTTGTCTGTGATGTCGGGCGGGAGGAAGACGTCCGCCACCTTGCCGAGACGGCGGTTCGGGAGTTCGGCCGTTTTGACACCTGGGTCAACAATGCCGGCATCTCCATCTTCGGGCAGGTCTGGGACGTGCCCATGGCCGATTGGCGCCGCATGTTCGAGACGGTCTATTGGGGCGTCGTCCACGGCTCCCTCGCCGCCGTCCGCCATTATCGGGAGCGCCGCGGCCCGGGCGCCATCGTGAATGTGGGCAGCTTCTTCGGCGATCGGGCGACCGCGGTGCAGGGAACCTATGCCTCTGCCAAGTTTGCAGTCCACGGCTTCACGGACACGCTTAGGATGGAGTTGGAGCACAACAGCCTTCCCATCTCCGTCTCCCTTGTCCATCCCGGTCGCATCGACACGCCATATAACGAGCACGCTGGCAACTACATGCCGATGCAACCGGTCCATCGGGGCATGGTCTACGCGCCGGAGGCGGTGGCCGAGGCCATCCTCTGGTGCGCGGCGCACCCGAAGCGGGACATGTATGTCGGATTCCAGGCGAAGTTCGCCGCCCTCCTCGGCGCCTTTGCCCCGCGGCTGACCGACAGGATTATGGAGCGGATCATGTACACCTCCCACCAGTCGCGGAACCGGGTGTCGAACGGTCCCCGCCCCCGCGCCCTGTTTGCGGCGGGCTATGGTGGCCAGGAGCGTGGCACGCATGAACCGCATCTTCGCCGCAGCCGGAGCCTCTATGTGAAGGCTACCAAGCGCCCCGTGGCGACAGCGGCGATCATCGGGGTGGCAGGATTGATGGCCATGACGGCGCTACGGCGCCCCCGGGCATGAGGATGGCGCACTAGTTCTTGGCGCGCGCGAAGGACGCTTCGAGGAACTCCAGGAAAATACGCACCCTTTGGCTAAGATGACGGCGGCTCTGGTACACGGCATAGACCGTGTCCTCCATGCGGTTCTCATGCTCCGGGAAGATCTGGACCAGCCGCCCGGAGGTTAGGTCCTGCCCCACCTGGAAATCGGCCAGCCGGGCGATCCCTGCTCCGGCACGGGCGAGGGCCATGAGCATCTCCCCCTGGTTGGCGGTTACGCTGCCGCTTGCCCGGATGCGGCTGACGGAGCGATCCGTGTCGCGGAAGGTCCAGGTGCTCCATGGCATCCGTTTGTTGAAGTTCAGGCACTCGTGCTCCGCAAGTTCGGCCGGGCTGCCGGGCGCGCCATGCCGCTTCAGGTAGGAAGGCGCAGCGCAGATGATCCAGCGCATGTCCGCGACGGGCCTTGCCACCAGAGAGGAGTCCGGCAGATCTCCGATGGAGATGGCGACGTCCACCCCGCCCTCGAGGAGGTTCCCCGGTTCGTTACCGAGCACGAATTCCAGCCGCAGCGCCGGGTGCTGCTGACGGAAGGCGGGGACCAGCGGCGCGATCCGGTGAATGGCGAAGGTCGGGATGGAGCGGATGCGCAGCACGTCGCGCAGCTGGACGCCGGCGAAGGCCAGGGCCTCGGCCTCCTCCACTGCTGCAATCGCCTGCAGCGCCGCTGGGTAGAAGGCCTCGCCCTCAGGGGTGAGGGCCAGGCTGCGCAGGGAGCGGTTGAACAGGGAAACCCCCAGCCGGTTTTCCAGCCGCGCGATGAGCTTGCTGACGGCCGAGGGCGACAGGGAGAGGGAGCGCCCGGCCGCGGAGAAGCCGCCATCCTCGACCGCCCGGACAAAGACCAGCATTTCCCCCAGGCGGTCCATGCGCCCCCCATTGTGACGGAAGTTCACACCAGCTTGTCAGCTTTGGAAATTGCCCGACCGGAAGCAAGCCCGTAGCGTCCCCGGCAAAGCGCGGCCTCTGCGGGGTCACGGCAAGAACAGAACGGGAGTGGTGCCTCATGTCCAGCACGCAGGCGAGCATCGACCGGACCAGCACGGCGGGTTCCGAGCACTTGGACGCCATCGTCATCGGGGCCGGCTTCGCCGGGCTCTACCAGCTGCATTCGCTGCGCGACCGGCTGGGACTGAAGGTACGCGTGTTGGAAGCGGGCAGTGGCGTTGGTGGGACCTGGTACTGGAATCGCTATCCTGGCGCCCGCTGCGATTCCGAGAGCTACTACTACTCCTTCTCCTTTTCGGACGAATTGCAGCAGGAGTGGGGTTGGAGCGAGCGCTATCCCGAGCACGGCGAAATCCGCCGCTACCTCAACTTCGTCGCCGACAAGTTCGACCTGCGCCGGGACATCCAGTTCGACACCCGTGTCCGCAGCGCATCCTTCGACGAGGCGGCGAACCTCTGGCATGTGGTGACGGAGGGCGGGACGCGCCTGTCCGCGCAATTCCTCATCACGGCGGTGGGATGCCTTTCCTCCGCCAATATCCCGAAGATCGCGGGCCTGGAGAGCTTCAGGGGACAGTGGTACCACACCGGCCGCTGGCCGCAGGAGGATGTGGACTTCACCGGCAAGCGCGTCGGGCTGATCGGCACGGGATCCACGGGTATTCAGGCCACTCCCGTGATCGCCGCCAAGGCCGCCCACCTCACCGTCTTCCAGCGCACGGCGAATTACAGCATTCCGGCGCGAAACGGGCCCGTCTCGCCCGAGGAGCAGCGGGAGATCAAGGCGAACTATGCCGCGATCCGGGAGCAGGCTCGGAACTCACCGAACGGCCACCCCTTCGACATCTCGCCGGTCTCGGCACTGGAGGCGCCGCCGGATGAGCGCCTGGCTCGCTACGAAGCGGCCTGGGAGCGCGGCGGCTTGCGCTTCCGCGCGGCCTTCAAGGACCTGCTGACGAACAAGGCGGCGAATGACACGGCCTCGGATTTCATCCGCGCCAAGATCCGCGGCATCGTCAAGGATCCGGCCGTGGCCGAGATGCTGACGCCGAAGGACCATCCCTTCGCCACTAAGCGCCCGCCCATCGACAGCGAGTATTTTGAGACCTTCAACCGCGACAACGTGACGCTAGTGGATATCAAGGCCTCGCCTATCGTCGAGATCACGCCGGATGGCATCCGCACGAAGGATGCGGAAATCCCGCTCGACATCATCGTCTTCGCCACCGGCTTCGACGCCATGACGGGGCCACTGCTGGCCGTGGACATTCGCGGCCGTGACGGAATTGCGCTGCGGGATTCCTGGTCCGCGGGGCCGCGGACCTATCTCGGGCTGCAGGTTGCGGGCTTCCCCAACCTGTTCACCATCACCGGCCCGGGCAGCCCCTCGGTCTTGACCAACATGCCGGTTGCCATCGAGCAGCATGTCGATTGGATCTCGCGCTGTATCCGTCATATGCGCGATCAAGGGCTGACCCGCATCGAGGCCGATGCTGCGGCGGCGGAGGCTTGGGTCGCGCATGTGAACGACGCGGCGAACGCGACGCTGCTGCCACTGGCCAACAGCTCCTGGTATCTCGGTGCGAATGTGCCGGGCAAGCCGCGCGTGTTCATGCCCTATGCAGGCGGGATGGCGAATTACGCCATGATCTGTGAGAAGGTTGCCGCGAAAGGCTATGAGGGATTCATCCTGAGCGACCCGGCCGTGCCCGAGGCACGGGGCGGCCGCGGCGCCATGGTGGGTTAGTCTGGTTCGTCACGGGGTGCTGGCCGTCCGGCGGGGCGCCCGGGGATGGCGCCGGGCGTCGCATCCGGCGCGGGGGGAGGAAGGGATGCCCGCCGTTCATCCTGACGTGCTCAAGCTCCTCGACACGATAAGGCAGGCTGGCAGTCCGACCTATGAGAGCCTGCCGCCTGAGGAAGCGCGGAAGGCGCATGCCGCGCGCGCACGCGCTCTGCAATCTCCGCCCGATCCTGTCGCGCTGGTGCGCGATATGCAGGCGACGGATGGCGGGATCTCTGTGCCCGTGCGCCTGTACCGCGACGCGGAGCCGCCTCCGGGATCGCTTCTGCCTTGTCTTCTCTTCCTGCATGGCGGCGGTTGGGTGCTCGGCAGCCTGGAAACGCATGACTGGGTCTGCCGCAGGCTTGCGAAGGAGAGCGGGGGTTGCGTCCTTTCCGTGGATTACCGGTTGGCGCCCGAGCATCCCTATCCGGCGGCGGTGGAGGACGCTTTGGCGGCTCTACGCTGGCTCGCCGCGGAGGCTGGGGCACTTGGCGTCGATCCGACGCGGATTGCGCTTGGCGGCGACAGCGCCGGGGGGAACCTGGCGGCTGTGTTGGCGCTGATGGGGCGCGACGGCACGGCGCCGCCGAGCATGTTCCAGGCGTTGCTCTATCCAGCCGTCGACCTGGCGGTGGCGGAGGGTGGCTATGGTCCCCGCACGCCCGGCATGGTGCTGACCGCGGAGACGATGCACTACTTTATCGGGCACTACCTGCCGGCGGCCGCCGACGGGGCGGACTGGCGCGCATCACCGCTGCGGGCGCCGAGCCTGCGCGGCGTGCCGGCAGCACTGGTGCTGACCTGCGGCCATGATCCGCTCTGCGGCGAAGGCCGGCGCTATGCCGAGCGGCTGGAGCAAGAGGGGGTGCGCGTCACCGCGCTGCATCTGGCGGACATGCCCCATGCCGTGTTGACCATGGACAAGGTCATTGGACCTGCGGCCTCATTGCTGAGCTTTGTCGCGGCTGCACTGCGTAACGCCTGGAGAAACTGACGAACTGATCCCTCCCGGGTATGCTGCCCGTCAGCCAGCGATTACCGATTTATGGCATCGACAAGGATGAGGCGTGTCACCATTCGACCGACGGGTCGAACGCGACCTCTTTGCGGGTCCGGCAGTTCATGCATCCGAGCATGACCCGCTTCCGGTGGGGCGCTCCGGGGGCCGGGTCGTCTGCCGCGCCAAGGACTGATAGCTTCAGGCCGCAGGTCTGGCATTTTCCGAAGCCCGGTCCGGCGGCGCGCCGCTTCCATGCCGCACGACGGTCCTCCATCGCGTCCCAGTACTTACTCATGGCCGCCACTCGTCTTTCTCCCGGCACAAGCTGCTCGCGGAACAGTTGGGCTCCAGGATCTACCAACACTTCGCTGCGCGAAAGAACTTCGTTTGGCGCAAGCCAGGGTTGTGATCGCTCGGCGCTACAGGCGGTGGACAAGGTCATTGCCACCATCTGGCATTATCTGAAGTCGCTTGGCCTATCCAAAACTATAGACGTCAGCTGCCCGATGGTTTCCGTGCCACGGAAGGCGTCGACTTCGCTTCATCCGACTCAGACCACGCTTGACACAGAGCAAAGCCGCGCCGTAACGTTTCTGGAGCGATGCACTGTATCGTCACGTGTCTATTCGGGTCGATCATGCATGCACAGAATGCCACGTTTCGATGCAAGGCGCGGCGCTGGGAGGACGCATCCGGATGCCGTTCGCCGTCATTGACCGCCCCTCATCGGTGCCCTCCGTCTCACTTGCTGTGCCCGAGCCTGGACTGACCCCGCGCGACCTGCTCGATCGTGCGATCTCCCTCCGGCCCATGCTGCGCGAACGCCAGGCGGAGCATGAGGAACTCGGCACCTATGCCAACGACGTCCATGCGACCTTCGAGCGCATGGGCTTCTACCGGATTACCCAACCGCGCATGTTTGGCGGTTACGAGTTCGGCCTTCCGACCTTTTTCCGAACCATGGTGGAGGTGTCGCGTGGCGATCCCGGTGCCGGGTGGTGCCTGACGCTTGCGGCCTCGCACGCATTCCTGCTGGCCTCGCACTGGCCGGAGCAGGCACAGCGCGAGTTGTTCGGCGAAACCGGCCACTTCGTCGCGCCGCATCGTGCACAGCCTCTGGGAACCGCGACGGTTGTGCCCGGCGGATACCGGGTCAAGGGCCGCTGGAACTATTCCTCCGGCGTGCCGCATGCGACGCATTTCATCGGCACGGCCATGCTCCAGAAGGATGAGCAGGCGCCGCCTTCCAGCGTGCTCGTCGTCGTGCCACGGGGTAACTTCGCCGTTCTGAAGGATTGGGGCGGCGATGAGATTCTCGGGATGCGCTCCTCCGGCTCCAATACTGTCGTGATCGAAGACGCGCTTGTTCCCGCGCACCATGTCATTCCCTTCAATGCACAATTCTGCCGGCCGGAGGAGATGGTGGGGGGGACGCCAGGCACGCGGCTGCACGGCAACCCCATGTATCTGGGCCGCATCATGGGTCCTTACCACGCCTCGCTAGTCTCCGTGGTGGTCGGCGCGACCTGGGCCGCAATCGACGAATACGAGGAGCTGATTGGCCGGATGAAGACGCTGGCGGACCCCAATCTGCTGCGTGCGGATCATCATGACTTTCAGCGCACGCTCGGCCTGGCCATCGCGGGCGCCGATGCAGCGGAGGCAATCCTGGTTCGGACGCTGGAGCGATACATGGAGCTATGCGAGCGCTGGGCGGCAGATGACACCCCAATCAGCGTGGAGGATAATCTACGCCTGCGTGCCACACTGCAGCAGGCGGGGGCGATGGGAGTGGAGACGGTGGAGATGCTGCTGCGCTCCGCCGGCGCCTTTACCACGAAGAAGGGAAACCGTCTTCAGCGCTACTTCCGCGATGTGATGATGTACCGCACGCACAGCTCCGCTTAGATGGAGGAGTTCGCGACCTATGTCGGGCGAGCCCATCTCGGCCGTCCCGTCGGCCTGCGCGGTCTGTAGGAGGCGGGGCCGGTGGATGGCGTGGCGAGGGTGGCGTCGCCGCTGGTCCTGGCGGATCAGGGCTTCTTCTGGGTCGGGGTCACGCGCAAGCTGCAACCCTATGGTTTGGCGGCAGCCGGGCAGATGTTCGTGCAGTACCAAATTCCCGCGGAGCGGCGGCACGCCCTTCCCGTGGTGATGGTGCATGGCGGGGGCGGGCAGGGGCTGGACTATCTCGGCACGCCGGATGGCCGGCCCGGCTGGGCCAGCTTCTTCCTTCGGCGGGGCCACGCCGTCTATGTGGTGGACCGCACGGCACTCGGACGTTCGCCCTATCATCCCAATCTGCATGGACCGCTTGGTCCTCCGCCGAGCTATGACTTCATGCGCGGCCGCTTTGTTGCGCCGGAACTGACGCCGGGCGCCTACCCGCAGGCGAAGCTGCACACGCAATGGCCGGGTGGGGCCGCGATCGGCGATCCCGTGTTCGACCAGTTCATGGCAGGCCAGGGACCTTCGATCGCCGACCTCGCGCGCGTCCATGCGGATATGCGCCGCTGTGCCGAAGCGCTGCTGGACCGGATCGGGCCAGCGGTGCTGATCACCCATTCGGCTGGCGGCCCCTTCGGCTGGCTGGCGGCGGATGCGCGCCCCTCTCTGGTGCGCGGGATCGTCGCCGTAGAGCCCCAGGGCCCGGCCTTTGTGGACGCGCCGGGAGGCGCGCTGGCCTGGGGCCTCACGGCGGTGCCTCTTGCCTTTGATCCGCCAGCCGAAGCACCGGAGGACCTCCTGCAGGCGCCGCTGAAGGCGCTGCGGCCGGATCTGCAGGATTGCATGGTGCAAGCCGAGCCTCCCCGTCAGCTGCCGAACCTGTGCAACTGCCCCGTCGCGGTGGTGACGGGCGAGGCGTCGTGGAAGGCGCAGCAGGACCACGGGGTCGTGGCCTTCCTGCAGCAGGCCGGGGTGCCGGCAGAGCATCTTCGCCTGGAGGAGCATGGGCTGCACGGCAACGGCCACATGATGATGATCGAGCGCAACAGCGACGAGATCGCAAAGCTGCTCGCCAACTGGATAGAGCGGAAGACGGCAATGGCGTGACGTGGCCGACAGGGCGGATGAACCGCCCGCGGTCCTGAGAGGGAGGAACGAGGATGGAGCGTGCAACGACGCGCCGGACCCTGATGGGCGCCGGTGCTGCCACGGTTCTGGGCGGTTTCGCCGGACCTCGAGGCGCCCTGGCACAGACGCTGGATCGCCCGGCGCGACTGATCATGAACTTCTCGGCGGGCGGCGTGATGGACACCGTCGCGCGACTCTATGCGGAGCGGCTGCGCGGTATCTACGCGCCGCAGGTGATCGTGGATAATCGCCCGGGCGCCGCGGCGCGCATCGGGGTGGAGCTGGCGAAGGGCGCGCCGCCGGACGGCGCCACCTTCCTGATGACGCCCGAGACGATGATGGTGCTGTACCCCTTCATCTACAGGAAGACGCTTCGCTACGACCCGCAGCGCGACTTCCTGCCCGTTACGGGCCTGTCCTCCTTCGGCTTCGCCTGGCTGGTGGATGCGAACCACCCGGCGAAGGACTTCCCTCAGTTCATCGAATGGGTGAGGCGGCAATCCGAGATCGACTATGCCACGCCGGCCGCAGGCTCCACGCCACATTTCGTCTCCGTCGCGATGGCGAAGACGCTCGGCCTCCGGCTTTCCCATGTGCCTTACCGGGAAATCGCCATGGCCTTCGCGGACCTCAACGGCGGCCGCATATCCGCCTATATGTCCGTGATCGGCACCGGCGCCGAGCAGCACCGCGCCGGGCGAATGCGCGCGCTGGCCGTGACCATGCCGTCACGTGTGCCCACTCTGCCGGATGTTCCCACCTTCGCCGAACTTGGCTTCCCGCAGCTTACGGCCGACGAGTGGTACGGCATCTTCCTTCCGGCAGGCACGCCCCAGTCGGCTGTGACCGGACTGCACGGTGCAATCGCGCAGGTGGCGTCCACGGCCGAAATGCGCGCCTCGCTGCTCCGGCTCGAGCAATATCCCGTCAACACGACGCCAGCCCAGTTTGCCGCGCGGCTGCAGGCGGAGCGTGACCGCTGGGGGCCGGTGGTGCGTGAGTCCGGCTACGAGGTCGGGGAGTGAGGGAACGGGGGACGGCGGCATGGCTGGCATTCGCGCGCATTCCAGAGCGGATGGAGCGGCTGCCGCCGTGGTAGACGACGTCACGGCTGACGGAGTTGAGGAGCGATGCATCGCCGCTGCACGATAGGGCGGCTAGCCGAGAAAGCGTGGCGCTGAGTGGTGCCGCGCTGTCCTTTGACTGCCGTATCCGCAGACTGGATCGCGTCACGCGGGCACTGAGTTCGCCGCCAGGTGACGGGCCTTGCACTTGGCCCGTGCGCTGAAGGCAGTTTGATTCACTTTCTCCCTCGGCGCCTTAGCTGCGCGGTTCCGCGCGGCATGGCGGAAGCTTGACACCAGGCCGAATGCTTCCGTAGGTTTCGTGAAACGATACACCGCATCGTGAAGCGGCAAAATGGGGCCCTCCCGGGTGGGCGGAGCCTTGCAAGGGAGGAAGATCGATCGTGCTCAGGATCACTCGCCGTGCCGCGCTCGGCGCTACTGCAACCTTTCTCTTTGCCGGCCGCGCCGGCGCGCAGCCATTGGAGCGCGTGGCGCGGCTGCTGGTCGGCTTTCCGCCGGGTGGTGCGGCCGACATCATCGCGCGGATCTATGCGGAGCGCCTTCGCGGCACCTATGCGCAGCAGGTCGTGGTGGAGAACCGGCCCGGCGCGGCCGCGCGCATCGCGCTCGACGCTACTAAGGCGGCCGCGCCGGATGGTTCGACCATGGTCTTCACGCCCGAGAGCATGCTGACGATCTACCCGCATATATATCCGAAGACGCTGCGCTATGACGGGTTGAAGGATTTCGTACCGGGAGGCGCGACCTCCTCCTTCCCCTTCGCCTTCGTGGTGGCGGCGAACCACCCGGCACGCGACTTGGCCGGCTTGGCGCAGTGGGCGCGCACGCAGCGGGACGTTTCCTATTGCAGTCCCGCAGCGGGGTCCGTGCCGCATTTCCTGGCCGAGCAGATGTCCGCGAAAATGGATCTTCGGCTGATGCATGTTGCCTATCGGGGCACCGGCCCGGCCCTGCCGGATCTTTCGACGGGGCGCCTGAGTGCCATCATGGGCGTCGTGGGCGACATGGCCGAGCAGCACCGTGCCGGGCATGTGCGGGTGCTCGCCATCTCCGCCCCGCAGCGTTTGGCGACACTTCCGGATGTGCCGACCCTTGCCGAGCTGGGTTACCCGGACCTGACCTCGCAGGAACTCTAGACGATCCTCCTGCCGGCGGGCGTGCCCGCTCCGGTGGTCGAGACGCTGGAAAAGGCCATCGCCGCGGCGTCCGGCAATCCCGAGCTGCGCGCTGCACTGGCGAAGATGGAGCAGGTTCCCGTCACGCTTGGTTCGCGCGGCATGGCCGAGCGGATCCGGACCGAGCGCGACCGCTGGGGGCCAATCGTGAAGGTCACCGGATACACGGCCGAGGAATGATCGCCTCCAGGCCGCATTCTCTTCC
This sequence comes from Muricoccus harenae, assembly GCF_009848505.1. Lineage (GTDB taxonomy): Bacteria > Pseudomonadota > Alphaproteobacteria > Acetobacterales > Acetobacteraceae > Roseomonas > Roseomonas harenae. The sequence continues at coordinate 17,952 of NZ_WWDL01000043.1, read as the reverse complement.
AGGAGTTGTGCCATGCCCCTCGCTTATGCGGATCGCGCCGCCTCGCATCCGGCGCCGTTTCCCGTGCCAGAGCCTGGCCTTACCCTCGATGAGCTGGTCGCGCGCGCGGTCGCACTGCGGCCGATCCTGCGCGAGCAGCAGGCTGAGAACGAGGTGCGTGGCACCTATGGCGCGGATCTGCACGAGGCCTTCCGCCGCGCCGGCTTCTACCGCATCACGCAGCCCAGGATGTTCGGCGGCTATGAAATGGGCCTGTCTAACTTCTACCGGGTGGTGATGGAGGTATCGCGCGGCGATCCGGGAGTGGGCTGGTGTCTGTCGCTCGGCGCATCACATGGCTTCATCGTCGCCTCGCATTGGCCGGAGGAGGCGCAGCGCGAGTTGTTCGGCCCGGATGGCGAGTTCATCGCGCCGCATCGCGCGCAGCCGATGGGCACCGTGGTGAGGGACGCGGGCGGCTGGCGCGTGAACGGTCGCTGGAACTACTGCTCGGGCATTCCCCATGCGACGCATTTCATTGGAACCGCTTTCCTGCGCGAGGAGGGGGCGTCGCCGAAGACGGTTTTGGTGGCAGTACCGCGCGGCGGCTACGAAATACTGCCGGATTGGGGTGGCGATGAGATCCTCGGCATGCGCGCCAGTGGCTCCAACAGCGTGGAGGTCAAGGATGCGCTGGTGCCGGCGCATTTCGTGATCCCCTTCGATGTCATGTTCGCCCGCCCGGGCACCATGGAGGGCGGCACGCCGGGAACGCGCCTGCATGGAAACCCGATGTATCTTGGCCGGCTGATGGGCCCCTATCACGCGTCGCTTGTCGCCGTGGTCACGGGCGCGGCCTAGGCGGCGATCGACGAGTACAAGCGCGTCTCGGAGATGATGAAGACCTATATCGATCCGGAAGTGCTGCGTGCCGACCATTTCGACTTCCAGCGCCCCTTGGGCGAGGCCCTGGCCAGGGCGGATGCGGCAGAGGCTGTCCTGATGGGTGCCGCGCAGCGCTACATGGATCTCTGCGCGCGCTGGGCGAAGGATGGCACGCCCGTCAGCATCGAGGATAATTTCCGCCTTTGGACCATGCTGCAGCAGGGCGGGCGCCTGGCCTGTGATGTGGTGGAGCCATTGTTTCACAACGTAGGTGCCTTTGCGACGAAGAAGGGCAATCGACTGCAGCGCTACTTCCGCGACGTCCAGATGTACCGCACGCATATGTCGGCACAGCACCAGGCCTTCGCAACCTATGTCGCACGTGCCCATCTCGGCCGGCCGACCGGCTTCCGCGGCCTCTGAAACGTCGGGTGGGTCGTTGATGAGGACAGAGGCGGCCTTCGATAGGAAGGGCCTCGCCGGAGCCGCAACTCTAGGTTGATCGGCACCTTTGCCAAGGGGCGGCCCGGCTCCCGCGCGGAATGGTCCCGACGTTGATGCGACGCTGGCGGCGCCTGCGCTAGGATTTCGGCGCCTGGCCGATATTCGGTAGACAGGCGGCACAAGCAAGACGCGCGGGAAGGAGATGCGGGAATGATCGAGACGGACGTCCTCATCGTCGGCAGCGGGCCTGCTGGCTCCTCCGCGGCGCTCATGCTGAGCAGCTATGGTATCCCGAACATCCTCGTGACCAAGTACCGGTGGCTCGCGGATACGCCCCGCGCCCATATCACCAACCAGCGCACCATGGAGATCCTGCGCGACCTGGGTGTGGAAGAGCAGGTTAAGGCCCAGGCGACCCCGCAGCAGTGGATGGGAAACACCGTCTTCTGCACCAGCCTGGCCGGAGAGGAACTGGGGCGTATTCGCACCTGGGGTACGCATCCTCAGCGCCAGGCGGATTACGACCAGGCCAGCCCCTCCGCCATGTGCGACATGCCGCAGCACCTGATGGAGCCGATCCTGTTCGGCAATGCCTGCGCACGAGGTACGCGGGCGCGCTTCGATACCGAGTATCTCTCGCTCACCCAGGATGCGGAGGGCGTGACGGCCACGGTACGCGACCGGCTGAGCGGAAAGGAATACCAGATCCGTGCGAAGTACCTGATCGGTGCCGATGGTGGCCGCTCCAAGGTTGCCGAGGATATCGGGCTGCCGATGGAAGGACGCATGGGCGTCGCCGGCAGCATGAACATCGTCTTCAAGGCCGATCTGTCGCGTTACGTCGCCCATCGGCCGAGCGTGCTCTATTGGGTGCTGCAGCCCGGCTCCAATATCGGCGGCATCGGCATGGGGCTGGTCCGTATGGTGAGGCCATGGAACAAGTGGCTGATCGTCTGGGGCTACGACATCAACCAGCCTCCGCCGGAGGTGGACGACGCCGTGGCGACGGAGGTGGCGCACAAGCTGATTGGCGACAGCTCGATCCCGGTCGAGGTCACCTCCACCTCCGTCTGGACCGTGAACCACATGTTCGCGACGCGCTATGCCGAGGGACGCGTCTTCTGCATGGGGGATGCGGTGCATCGCCATCCGCCCTCCAACGGGCTCGGTTCCAACACCTCCATTCAGGATGCCTACAACCTCGCCTGGAAGCTGGCCCTCGTGCTCAAGGGGCAGGCCGATCCGTCGCTGCTCGGCAGCTATGACGCGGAGCGGGCACCGATCGGGCGGCAGATCGTCACGCGGGCCAACCAGAGCATCGAGGAGTTCGGCCCGATATTCGGCGCGCTCGGCCTGCTTGACGGCCGCGGATTTGCGCAGATGCGTGCCAATATGGAGGCACGCAAGGCCACTACGCCCGAGGCCGCCGAGCAGCGTGAGGCGCTGCGCCGGGCCATTGCCTTCAAGGATTACGAGTTCAACGCCCATGGTGTTGAGATGAACCAGCGCTACCGCTCGGCCGCCGTGGTGCCGGACGGCACGCCGGAGCCGGAATGGCAGCGTGACCGGGAACTCTACTACCACCCCACCACCTGGCCTGGCGCGCGACTGCCGCATGTCTGGCTGGGCAATGCCGGCCGGCAGGTCTCGACACTGGACCTTGCGGGGAAGGGCCGTTTCTCGCTCTTCACCGGGGTGAACGGTGCGGCCTGGGCGCAGGCGGCCGCAGATGCTGCGGAACGGACTGGCGTTCCGGTCGAGGTCTTCGTGATCGGGCCTGGCCAAACCTATGAGGACCTGTTCGGTGATTGGGCCATGGCGCGGGAGGTCAGCGAAAGCGGCTGCGTCCTTGTCCGTCCAGACATGCATGTGGCCTGGAGGGCTCAGGATGCCACTAGGACGGAGGGACTGAGCGAAGCCTTGCTAAGGCTACTGGGCCGTGCGGCGCCGGTTCAGGTGAGCCAGGCAGCCTAAACTGGCGCTTCCCGCCGCTACGCCGCGCCCTCTGGCAGGGCGGCGTTCACGTCGGCAGGCCGGCGGCCTTTAGGATCGCATCGCGGCAGCGCGACAGCTCCTCCCGGAGCGTCGTGAGATTGGCTTCGAAGCGGGAGGTGGGCAGCAGGATGGAGATGGCGTAGCGCGTGCCGGAGGCATCCACGAGCCGGGCCGCAACAGAGGAAATCCCGATCGCGGTGCCTTCATGATCGGTGAGGATGCCGGACTGCGCAGCCTCGGTGAGCTCCGTGAAGAGGGCCTTTACGTTCGTGATCGTATTCGGCGTGCGGGCCTCAAGCGGCTGCGGCAGCATCGCACGGACCGTCGTTTCCGGTAGGCCGGAGAGCAGTGCCTTTCCTTCCGCGCTGCTGTGCAACGGCCAGGTGGAGCCGATGCTTGCAGTTAGACGGACCGCCTGGGTGGGAGGCGTCACGATGGCGATCACCACAACCTTGCCGTCCTGCAGAACGGTCATGGCCACCGATTCCCGGGTTGTCCAGGCCAGCTGTTCCAGGTGCGGGCGCGCCAGCCCGACCACGTCAATGCGAATGGAGGTGGCCAGCCGCGCGAGCAGCGGACCGAGGCGCACGCCGCCCTGAAGCGGATCCACCATCACCATGCCCTCGACGCAGAGCGCGTCCACGATCCGCTGGACTGTTGGTCGCGGCAGGCCGGTGGCCTTGGCGATCTGTCCGAGGCTGATGCCGGCCGGCTGGCCTTCCAATGCTCTCAGCACGGCGGCCGCCCGCGAGATCAGCTGCATGCCTGTCCGGGTCTCGGTGACCTCAGCGGGCGCCGGCGGACCTTTTTGATTGAGCGTCGTCATGGCCTCCGCATTGCAGGCTGGAGGAGGTTTGTGAAGTGGAGATGCACCCCGGGTTCCTGCCGCCAAATCCTGCTGCGGCGATGAAAATGCTTCGCCATGACGCGTTCCAGGGGTTGGGGAGGCGGGGCATGTTGAAGAAGTCGAGCCGCGGCTTCTGAGGGGGCCAGGGAAAATCTCCAGGGGGCGCCTCATGCGGCACGGTAGCCGCCTGCTCCACTCCGGCAACCGCGTTCCCTGCATGGCGTTGCCATTCTTCCGCGGGCCCGGGTGGTTGGAGCGAGTAGCTGGTTCTGATCAGCATCGACTGCCTTGGGACTGGGAAGCCGCGTCGGAATGTTGCCATTCCCGCTGCGGAGATCGGCACAGGGGATGTAGTCAGCGCATGAACGTGATCCTCCCAGGTGGCCGGGACACCAATCCGCAGGCGCTTTCCGCCCGCTACCGGGCAGTTCGCGCCAGGACGGAGGCGCTCGCGGCGCCGCTGTCGGCCGAGGACCAGGTGGTGCAGTCCATGCCCGATGCGAGCCCAACCAAATGGCATCGGGCGCATACCACATGGTTTTTTGAGACCTTCCTGCTGCTCCCCCTCCTGCCAGGGTACTGGCGGGTGCGTGAGGAATATGGCTTCCTCTTCAACTCCTACTATGAGGCGGCCGGGCCGCGGCATGCCCGGCCGCAGCGTGGCATGCTGACCCGTCCCAGTTGCTCGGAGGTGGCCGATTATCGCGGGGCCGTGGACGAAGCCATGGATGAGCTTCTGCGCGACCCGCCGCAGCAAGCCCCCGTCCTGGTTGAGCTTGGCCTTCAGCACGAGGAGCAGCATCAGGAACTATTGCTGACGGACATCTTGCATGCGCTGAGCACCAATCCTCTCCGTCCAGCCTACGAGCCAGGATGGCGGGAACCCGAACCCGCCGGGCCGGTCCGCATGCTCGACGGACCGCCGGGTATGGCAGAGATTGGCCACGATGGAAGCGGCTTCGCCTTTGACAGCGAGACCCCGAGGCACCACGCCTATCTCGCGCCCTACCGGATCGCGAGCGGGATGGTAACCAATGACGAATGGCTCGCCTTCATGGAGGCCGGCGGTTACGGCGAGCCGCTTCTGTGGATGAGCGACGGCTGGGCCGCCCGCCATGCCGAAGGCTGGGAAGCGCCGCTTTACTGGGAGCGCCGCGGCGACAGCTGGATGCAGTTCGGTCTCGGCGGGCTGAAGCCTGTCGATCCCGCGATGCCGGTGCGCCACATCTCCTGGTACGAGGCTGACGCTTTTGCCCGATGGGCGGGCAGGCGCCTGCCGACCGAGGAGGAGTGGGAGGCCGCCGGCGCACTGCCGGCCTTCGCCGAAGCCGAGGGCATTGCATGGCAGTGGACCGGCAGCCCCTATCGCCCCTATCCGGGTTTCCGCCCCTGGCCGGGTGCCGTTGGCGAGTACAACGGCAAATTCATGATCAACCAGATGGTGCTGCGCGGCGGGTCGCAGGCGACGCCGCCCGGTCATACCCGCCGCAGCTATCGCAACTTCTTCCCCCCGGGGGCTCGCTGGCAGTTCAGCGGAGTGCGGCTGGCGGAGGATGCCGCGTGAGCGGCGCGGTTTCGCGCAATCCCGACGAAGCACAGCGGGTTGCGCTCACCGCCGACGCCCTGGCCGGCCTCTCCGCTGCGCGGAAAACGCTGCCCTGCAAGTGGCTCTACGACGCCGAGGGCGCAGCGCTGTTCGAGGCGATCACCCGTCTTCCGGAATACTACCCGACCCGGACAGAGCTGCAGATCCTGCAGGATTCGGGCCAGGAGATTGCGCGCGCGGTGGGCCCTGGGGCGGCGGTGGTGGAATTCGGTCCGGGGGATGGGGCCAAGGCGGTTGAGCTTCTGGGCGCCCTGTCCGCTCCGGCGGCTTATCTGCCGGTGGATATCGCCCCGGAATGGCTGGAGGCCGCGGCCTCGCGGGTGGCTTCGGCTTTCCCGGGCTTGCGCGTGCGGCCGGTGGTGGCGGATTTCACGCATCCTTTCGAACTGGCAGGGCGAGCCGATGGCAGTGTGAGACTGCTTGGCTTCTTTCCTGGATCGACGATCGGCAATTTCGAGTCGGATGACGCGGTGACCTTCCTCCGCCGCACCCGCGGCACGCTGGGCTGCGGTGCCCACATGCTCCTGGGTGTGGATCTGGTGAAGGAGGCAGGGCTACTGGTAGCCGCTTATGATGATTCCGCCGGCGTGACGGCCGCTTTCAACCTGAACCTTCTGGCCCGACTCAACCGGGAGCTGGGTGCTGATTTCGACCTCTCGGGCTTTTTCCATCGCGCCATGTGGAATGCCGACAAGGAGCGGATCGAAATGCATCTGGTAGCCCGGCGAATGCAAACCGTCTCGCTGGCCGGGCGCAAATTCCGCTTCGCATCAGGGGAGACCATTCACACGGAGAGCAGCCACAAGTATCGGCCAGAGCGGCTGCGCGCGATGGCTGAGGCAGCCGGTTGGCGCGCGGCGGACATGTGGACCGATCCCAAGGGCTTGTTCTCGGTATGGCTGCTGGCGGATTAGCATCCAAGGCGAGCGACGACCCTGCACAGGGTCTCAAGTTCGATGGTGCTGAGGCCTGGATCAACAGAGGGGGGGGCGTTTCTTAGATCTCGCTGCGCCGGAGCAGGTAATCCAAGCCGCCAACGCGGAACCATTGATAGCGGTAGGGTTATACTGGCGTACCCGGCAATGTGAGCACCAAGCTGGTCGCCAGCTCGATGTGCCGACGGTCGACCTGCATCATGGGCGCGCGGCGGCACCGGCTTCCGCGATCACGGAGCTACATCAGTTCTGCGGGACCAAAGGCGTCGAACACCATGTTTCGCTGCTTCCCCGTCAGGCGCCAAAGGTCGAGCTCAGCGTGATTGCGGAGGAAGGTTGCCCATTCAGCTGTCGCCGGCCGCGTCGCGTTCAATGCCTTCACTAGCAGTCGGCTATCGGTGCTCGCGAGGGCGTAAAAGAGCTTATGGCTGACCATGAAATTGAACATTATGAGCATGCGGGCACGTCCGCCCCGAAGTATCCCATGCCCGTCTTGGGCAACATACTGGCCTCTGCGAGCATGATGGCGTCTCCACGGCGTCATTGGAGAAATGCGCGGCCGCTGCGCAGAATGTCGCACCATTCGATCGGCCTGGTGACCGATGCCGGCCGCTCGATGGCTACAACCAATCGGTGGAGAAGCTCGAGGGATTGCCGAAGCTCCCCTCATCCTTCCTGATTCTTCGGCTTCAGCCTGCTGAGCACATAGAGCGTGAGGACGGTGAACAGGCAAAGCACCGCGGCGACGTCATAGGCGGCTAGGCCCGTCGCGATGCCGATCGCGCCAGTCGCCCAGAGGCTCGCGGCCGTTGCAGTTCCATGGACCTCCCCGCCTCCCTTGAGAATCGCGCCACCTCCGATGAAGCCGATGCCGCCGATGATCCCCTCGATGACGCGCGCCATCCCTTCCGCCTCGCCCCGCAGCATGCCCTCGGTCGCCTGGATGAAGCCGCAGGAGGCGATCGCGACCAGGGGAAAGGTTCGCAATCCGGCGCTACGGTCCTCCTTCTCGCGGTTCCAGCCGATGAGGAAGGCAAGGCCATAGGCGATGGCAAGGTCGCGGATATGGGGAAACAAGGCGAGCTGACGAATGTTCGGCAACAGGTCGTAGGGGTCCATTCCGCCCCAACGCAGGTGGTGCTTGGCCGTTGCGCGAGCGGAAGCTGGGTTCGCGTGGCGGTGCTCCTCGTCCGGGCGAGGCACTTGCGCAGATATTCTGCCGGCGGCGCATGTAGTCAGAGTAGTAAAACATGTCATGGAAAAGCTAACCCCGCGCCGCTCAAAATCGTCCATGATGGTGAATATTACCCGGCCGCCGGAGACCTGCAGAACTAACTCTGACGGGTATTCCTTTTCGTAGTGGATCCGGCACCTAACAGGCCCCGCTATCCCAACCGCATCGGAAGGAAGCCGCGCGGGGCTGCTGCGGGAATTACAGTCACGTAGAAGAGAGGTTCCCCCGGTCCCGCTCTTGCGCGCCGGGCTGCCAAAACACAGATGGGCTCGATGCATGTGAGAGAGGATCGCCATGCGGGTGGCACTGGATTGACGAGGCCGGACGCATGAGCCAGTCGGTACAGGAGGCTCCCGCGGGCCAGGTGCTCAGCCTGAGCCGCGCGCGCGACGACAAGCTCTGGGCCGTCGTTGCTGCCATTGGCCGCAAGACGCGGATTGCCGAGATATACGCCAGCCGGGCCGCCGCCGATGCCGATCGCCAGTGGCGGGAGCAGCAGGTCCGCGCCTACGCCGGTTTCCTGCGCAGTTCGAGTATGCCGGTGCCCAACTACAGCGTCTCGCCCATCCGCCGCGCCGACCTTCCCCGTAGCTGGCGGCCGCTGCCTGCCCTCGGCTTCCTGCGCGGCCAGTTTATCTGACGGCTCGCCCTGGGCGGCCGAGCAGTTTGGGGACGTTCCCAAGGAACAGAGCCGGACCCACCGGTCAGGGGAGGGTGGCGCCACTTGATGCCGCCCAGGGAATGTCTGAACCGCCTTAAGCCGGATATTGTTCGGGTGGGCAGAGGTGAGTTTCTGACTGCACCCAGTAGCGCGGCTACATTGCCCGCTCTGTGCGCTTCTGCGCTGCACTGATCTTCTGACCACCGCTGAGGCATGCGCCAACCTGCGAATGGCTCGCGAGGGGGCGGCGCAGACGCTCGTAGTCAGCGCAGATAGCTAGTGCAGGGGCGCCGATCTCAGGAACCGCTGGCGATCTCCGGAAGTGACGCTGACTTCGAATCGGTCGCCCTCGCGCATCACGAGAAGGGGTACGTCCACACCGGCTTCGCCCAATGACCAGATCGCACGGAAGAAGCTTGCCAGATCGGTCAGCGACTCCTGAGCGACAGCCAGGATGACATCCCCCCTGCGCAGCCCGGCCCGGGCCGCCGGACCGTTGCCGGTGACGCCGATGAGAATGACCTGCCCATCGTCTGAGGTGGCCGATATCCCGAGCCAGGGGCGTGGCGGGCGGTTGGGACGACCGAGGGTGAGCATGTCATCCAGGATCGGCTTCAGCATGTCTGTCGGGACGCTCATGTTGAGCACCCTCACGCGGCCATCACCGGGGTCGTGCCCGAGTTGGATCGAGCCGATGCCGACGACGTCGCCCTTCGGTCCGATGACGGCCGCGCCGCCCCAGAGGGGATGGGCAGGCGCGGTGTAGAGAGCGTCGTCCAGCAGGTACTCCCAGTAGCCGGCGAATTCCTGGCGAGCGACAACCCGGCCTGCGATCGAACCAGAACGTCCGCCGGCACCTGCGAAGACGATCCGTTCACCGACCTGGACCTGGCTGGAATCCCCGAGTTCGAGCGCCGGCAGGTCCAGTTGGCCAAGCGCTTGGACGAGACCGAAGCCCGTGACCTGGTCGTAGGCCAGAGCATGGCCCGGTACGACGCGGCCTTGGGCTGTGGTCAGCCAGACATCCTCCGCCTCGGTGATGAGATAGCCGATCGTGAGCAGAAGGCCATTCTCGCGGATCAGAACGGCATTCCCAACACGCTCCGTCCCCAACGTCTTCGCGGTGAAGGCGTCGTCCGGGACCTGGGCCCGTAGTGTCACCAAGGCCGAGAGGGCACGATCGAGGTCATAGGCGTAGTCCTTCGGCTGCGGCCGCAGCGCAACCGGTACCGTCCCTTCATCGCCTGATCGGGCCATGGTCCACACCTCGAGTTCTGCCGTGTTCTACATCCTACCCGGCCGCGATACTCAACACCCTTGCGAGGCGTTTGGCGACACGATGCGGCGCCTGAGGGTTGCCGGAGCCTGCTGACGGAACACCAGCCCGATACCTCCAAGTAAATTCGTGTCCGGCGCGGGTACGGCCGGTGTGGGGAGCCTCCGACCACATCCCCACCGCGCCGGATCGCCTCAACGCCTCCACGCGGGGTCTCTCTTTTGGAGGAAGGCGGCCAAGCCCTCCTGCGCCTCCGGGGTGGTCGCGAGGTTGCAAAAATCCTCTACGGCATTGGCCACGCTGCGGCGGTAGTCCAGGTCGTTGGCGCGCATGAAGGCCGCACGGCCAAGGCGCATGGCGATGGGCGGCTTGGCCGCGAAGCTGGCGGCGAGGGCGTTGGCTTCCGCGTCCAGCGCATCGTCGGGAACGACGCGGCTGACGAGCCCCATGGCGGCGGCCTCCGGTGCTTCGAACCGGCGCCCGGTGAAGAGGAGATCGAAGGCACGGTGGCGGCCGATGATGCGGGGCAGGTGGGCGAAGTGGATGGCAGGGATCAATCCGAGCTCGATCTCGGGGTAGCCGAAGCTTGCACTTTCAGCCGCCAGGATCACGTCGCAGGATATGGCCAGCGTCATGCCGCCGCCGCGTGCGGCGCCGTTCACTGCCGCGATGGTGGGCTTGCCCATGCCGTATTGCACGTCGGCCAGCCCGACATAGAGGCGCTCCAGAAAGCTGCGGACCTCGAGGCCGCTCTTGCCCATGAGAATGTCGAGGTCGAGCCCCGCGGAAAAGCGGCGGGGCAGCGCACTCCGCAGGATGACGGCGCGGACGGCGTCGTCGGCGGCGGCGCGGCGGAAGGCCTCCAGGATGGATTCAAGAAAGGATACGCTGAGCGCGTTGACCGGGCCGCGAGCGAGAGTGATCTCGGCGACGCCCTTGGCCGCCTGGTAGGTAACGTCCTCGCTCATGCCGGCACCTCCGCCTCGCTCAGCGTGTGAATAGCGCCCTGCGCCGCAAGGGCGGCGATGGCCTCGTTGCCGTCGCCCAGGGCGCAAAGGACTCCGGTAGCGTGCTGGCGGTGCAGCGCTGGCGGGCGCTGGCCGCTGCACGGGGCGCCGTTGAAGGCAATTGGGAATTCCGTCTGTGGCATCGGCCCGAGCACCGGATGGTCGGTTTTCAACACCAACTGGCGGCTGGCGAGTTGTGGATGGACCAGGGCTCGGTCCAGCGGCTGGATGGCGGCGCAGGGTACTCCGGCCGCGCTCAGCGCGTCCAGCCAGGGCGCCACCGGCCGCGGGGCAATCCGCTCCTCTTCCGGGCGTGCCGTCTCCGCAAGATTCGCCACTCGGGTGACGTTCGTCGCGAAGCGGGGATTCTCCGTCAGGATTGCGAGCTCCAGCAGGTTGGAGAGGCGCTGCCATTGGGCATCGTTGCCCGCACCAATCATCAGGCTACCATCCGCCGCGTCGGACTCCCGCGAGCGTCTGCCACAGGGCGTGGTACCAACGTCGGCGGGGCTGAAGTTGCTGAACCATGCGCGGGACCTTCTCGCCCGGGCGGCGATCGCACAGGATGACCTGCGCGGCGCGGCGGCCGAGCCGATGGGGGAGGTCACGGCGGGCCTGCCCCAATCAGTCGCCGCCATGTTGACCCTGCCACTGCTGAGCCGCGTGCTTGAGGAACTGCCGCAGGTGAACACCTCAAGGCAGGAATGACGTTAGGGGCTTCATGCACGAGCATCCGACGGCCGCTTGGCGGCACAGCCACACCTTCGGGCAGGACCGTCCTCGATCCGGCGAGCGCCGGACGTTGGTTGTGCTGCTGCTTACGGCCGCCACCATGGTCGTGGAGATCGCGGCCGGGTTGGCCTTCGGCTCCGTGGCGCTCCTTGCGGATGGGCTGCATATGGGATCGCATGCGGCCGCCCTCGGCATCAGTGCCTTTGCCTACGCCTATGCCCGCCGTCATGCGGCCGACCCGCGCTTTGCCTTCGGCACGGGCAAGGTCAATGCGCTGGCTGGCTACACCGGTGCCGTCCTGCTGGCCGCCTTCGCGCTGGCCATGGTCTGGGAGAGCGTCGCCCGGCTGCTCGATCCGGTACCCATTGCTTTCGGCTGGGCTATCGCGGTCGCGGTGCTTGGCCTCGTTGTCAACGCAGCTTCGGTGCTGATCCTGGATGCTCACGACCACCATCGCCACCACCACGGGCATGATCACGGGCACGATCATGATCATCACGCCCACGGGCAGGACCATCATCACGGCGACGAACACCACCATGGGCGGGAGCATGACCTGAATTTGCGCTCGGCCTACCTGCATGTCCTGGCCGACGCCCTCACCTCGGTGCTGGCCATCGCCGCTCTGCTGGCTGGCCTGCTCCTCGGCGCCTGGTGGATGGACCCGCTGATGGGGCTCCTTGGTGCCGTCCTCGTCACTCGCTGGTCTTGGAGCCTGCTTCGGGACACAAGCCGCATCCTGCTCGACCACCAAGCGCCCGAGGCGGTCCTGCGATCCGTGCGGGACGCCGTCGAAGGCGCCGACGACAACCGCTTGTACGATCTGCACGTCTGGTCCGTGGCGCCTGGCACCTATGCCGCTGCGATCGGTGTCGTTACGCACGCGCGGCGACCTGCGGGGCACTACAGGGCGCTTATCCCGGCCGGGCTCAACATTGCCCATGCCACCATCGAGGTGCAGGAGTGCCATGAGGTGCCGCTTCAGGATTGCGGCGCGTCCAGTAGCGGCAACACGACGGCATCAACTAACCCGAGCTCGACTCACTCGGGTGATATAGCCGAACGTCGTGATGTTGTCACATCCACGCTGAGGACGCGACGGTGGCGGAGACTATCAAGCCATTCCCGCCCGCCGTTCAGGAGTCCTCCCTCGGTCTTGCGGCAGAGGGCGCCTTGAACATGCTCGTCATAGCTTCCTGTATCTGGCTTGGCGTCCAGGGCGACAAAGGAAGCCAGGTCCGGAGCATCGCTTCGGGTGTGAGGTTCAGGACGGCATCGCTCATCTGTTGTCCCATCTTCGCCATGGCTGCGTCCTGAATGGGCTTCACCTCGGGAAGGCCAAAGAAGTGCCTGGCTTCCTCCGGGGTGCAGTCGATCTCGATGGTGAACTTCACTCTGTCGTTTCCTCCAGTTCTGGATGTGCAGGACACGCCAGGGCCGGAGCATTTTCCTGCCGGGCGCTTAGGTCAGTCTGGCACTTGTCACCGCCCTGCATCCCGGCCGGCCTCCGTCCCGGGGCAGAAGGAGCCGCTGGCATCTCCGCCAGTGTCCGACAGGTTCCCTTGCCGCCGGGGGGGGCTGATGATGCCAGTGACGTGGGCGCTGGGCACAAGAAGATAATTTGCTCTTTGCGAGCGATCAGCGGGGACGACATGCCGCGTTCCATGGAACTACGTTGTCCGAGATGGCGTCTGCGACTGCCCGGCTACGGCGGTGCTGAAGATCAGGCCATACGTATTGCTGGGCCGGCGCTGGGCAGCCCCGGCTGGATGACGACGGGCAAGGAAGGCTGCCGGCTCGGTTGGAGCTCACGGAAGGGCAAGAGTGCGACAGCCGGTGATCCTGCTCACCTCCCGGCCAGCAGGATCAGGTATCCAGAGCAGCGACATTCTCGCGCCTGAAGATCGCGCCGTGCTTGCGGCGGAGCGAGACGGCGATGAGCCCCCAAGCTTAGCACTTCATGGCCACGCCCGGAGAGGCCTCGTCTATCAGTAGGCCGGGCTGTCTTCTGTCACTGACACATGCGCTGAAACAACCTTCCAGCCCACATCCGGAAAGCGCACCCAGGACTGGCTCTGCCGCCCCGGCATCTCCCGCCCGCGCATGTCGAACTCCAGGTTCACCGTCGCGATGTCCCGCCTGATGGTGGTAATTACCAGGCGCCGGCGGCCGGTCTTGATGCCGGGCCCCGGTGGGCGGCGCACGCGGTGCGCATGGATTTCGTCGAAGCCGTACCCGTTCTCGTGGATGGCGTAGCGGATGGTGTGCGGTGAATTCCAGAAGGTGGCGTCCAGCACTGCCACGTCCTTCTCGGCAAGCGCCCGCTCGTAGCGTTCGAACAGCGCGCGCACCTCCTCGACAATCTCGGGGATATTCACTTCCATGATGCAGTCTCCATCGCGAGTGCTGTCCGGCCAGGAGCGTGTCCGCCCCGCGCGGCGATCAGCGAGAGTCCAACCGGACACCCCTGCCTCGCGGCGCCAGGAATGCTCACCTGCGGATGGACCGCAAGTCCAACCTGCGCGCAGAGGTACAGGAATTCGTCGCGGGTCGGGGTTAGCTCGGGCAACAGGGAGCCCCATCAAGGGCGCAGGGAGGGGCGTGGTCCGCATGCCAGCACCGTTCCGGCGGCAAGAGCCCTAGCCCTGCGTCGCGCCGGACCGTGGCGACGTCCGATGGCGATTTCGGCGAGCTCCACTGCTCCAGCCTGCAGGTTCGCCAGCCGCACGGACCCGCCCGGTATGGGTAGTCCGCTCGCGCGCTACAGGTGAATGTGGCTGCGGTCACAAGACTCCGGGAAGCGTTCGGCAAGGATGCGGTTTTGCGCCACCCGCTCCACGAAGCCGAAAGGGCCGGCGCGGATGGGGTGCAGCCCGACGCCTAGCCGTCTGAACCACTAGGTCGTGCCAACCACCTAACCATCGGAGCAAGGACTAGGCAGCACTGGCGGGGTGGATCATCCTTCCCACCGAGAACGCGATGACGGAGCCCCACTGATGGACGACACTGCTCTGGCCAGCATCAAGGCGCTGGGAGCCGAACTGACGGCGATCCGGCGGGACATCCATGCCCATCCGGAGATGGGAATGGAGGAGGTCCGCACCTCCGCCCTTGTAGCTGAGAAGCTTCGCGGCTGGGGGCTGGAGGTGACGGAGGGCGTCGGCAAGTTCGGCGTGGTTGCCACGCTGAAGGGGCGCGGGCCCGGGCAGCGCGCTATCGGGCTTCGCTGCGACATGGATGCGCTGGCCATCGAGGAGGCAACGGGCCTGCCCCATGCCTCCACCAACAAGGGCGTTATGCACGCCTGCGGGCATGACGGGCACACGACCATGCTGCTGGGCGCCGCGCGCTATCTGGCGGAGAACCGGAACTTCGGTGGCACCGTGCAGTTCATCTTCCAACCCGCCGAGGAAGGCCGCGGTGGCGCCAAGGCGATGCTGGCGGATGGGCTGTTCGAGCGATTTCCGGTCGACGCGGTTTATGGGCTGCACAACGATCCCCAACTCCCGGTGGGTCATTTCGCCACCCGCCCGGGCCCTGCACTGGCGGCTGCCGATGGATGGGTCGTCACCTTCCGTGGTACAGGCGGCCATGGCGGGGCGGCGCCGCATCTCTCGACGGATGTTACGGTGCTGCAGGCGCAGTTCGTCCTTGCGCTGCAGACGATCGTGTCGCGCAACATCGCAGCCATTGATTCCGCGGTGATCAGCGTGGGTGCCATCCACGGCGGCTCGCTATCCTCCACGAATGTTATGCCGGCCGAGATCGTGGTCGGCGGCACTGCCCGGTCCTATATGCCGGCGGTACGAGAGACGATCGAGCGGCGGATGCGCGAGTTGGCAGAGGGGCTCGCCGCATCCTTCGGCTGCAAGGCAGAGCTGGTTTATCGCCGCGGCACGGATGCACTGGTGAACCATGCCGAGCAGACGGAGGCTGCGCTTGCCGCCGCCACTGCGCTGGTCGGGGCAGCACAGGTGAACGGAAAGGCGGATCCGATTCTAGGGGCGGAGGATTTCGCCGGGATGCTGGCAGCGCGGCCAGGTGCCTTCGTCTTTATGGGGAATAGCGGTGGGGGAGCCAGCTCCAAGGGGCTGCACACGCCGAATTACGACTTCAACGATGACGCCATTCCCTACGGCGTCGGCTATTGGGTCAGCTTGGTCCACCAGGAGCTTGGCGGACTGGAGCGCTGAGGCCACTCGCGGGAGGGGCATCTCCCCCCCCCCCAGCGGCTTCAGGCCGGACGGACGTCCTGGGCGAGGGTCATCTCGTCGGCGCGCGGCGTATGCTTCAGGCCTTGGCGCATCGCCCAGACATTCTTCTGCACATGCAGCGGAACCCAGGCGAAGTCCTTGGCGGCGATGCGCGTTGCCTCCTGCATCAGGGCCTCCCGCGCCTCGTCGTCCGCTGTGCTCATGGCGCGTTCCAGCGCGGCATCAAACTGCGGGCTGGAATAACCGGTGCGGTTCACTGTGCCCCAGCCCTTCTCCAGGTTTCGCGTGCCCAGCAGGCCGCGCAGGCCAGAGGATGGCTCCCCGCTTGAATTGGCCCAGCCGCCGAGTGAGATGCTGGTGTCGTTGCGCGCGTTGCGTTGTGAAACGACAGCGAAGGGCATGGTGTCGACACGTGTCTTCACGCCGATGCGCGCCCACATCTGACCTATGCTCTGCGCGATCAGGGCGTCGTTCACGTACCGGTCGTTGGAAGCGACGAGAGTGACAGTGAAGCCTTGGGGATAGCCGGCCTCGGTCAGCAGCTTCTTCGCGCGGTCTGGATCGAAGGCGGGCGGGGCGATGTCGGGCACGTATCCATAGGTGCCGGGGGGCATGAGCTGCCCCGTCGGGATGGCGGCACCCGACATGATCCGATCCGCAATAGCGGCCCGGTTGATGGCTATTGAAAGCGCCTGGCGCACGCGCAGGTCTACCATCGGGTTGCGTGTCATTGGCTCCCCGTTCGGCCCGGCGACGTAAGGCGTCTCCGGGCGGAAATCGGTACGGAGATATACGGAGCGGAGGCCGACCGTGTCCGAGATCTCGATGCGCGGCTCACCGCGCAGGCGTGCGATGTCACCGGTCGGAACTGCGTCAATGAAGACGACGTCACCAGCTTTGAGAGCTGCCACTCGCGCACCGTCATTGGAGATCATGCGGTAGTTCACGCGCTGCCAAGCCGGCTTCTCGCCCCAATAGCCGTCGTTGCGCTCGAGCTCCACCCGGTCGCCAGAGCGGAAGGCGACGAAGCGGAAGGGACCTGTGCCGATGGCGTTCTTGCCGCTGTTGAAGTCTCCTGTGGAGGGATTTGCGCCCAACCCATGCCATATGATTGCGACCTGTGACATGTCGGCAGGCAGGAGCGGGTAGATGCCGGCAGTCCGCATGCGGATGACATGAGGGCTCACGACCTCCATGCTTTGGACCGCCTTGGTGAAGACGGCGAAGGAGCCGGGGCTGTTCAGCACGCGCGGCACGCGGTCCATGGTGTAGGTTACGTCGGCCGCAGTGAAGGGTTCGCCATTGTGGAAGTTTACGCCTTCGCGGAGCTTGAACTCCCAGGTGGTGTCGTCCACCAGACGCCAGGATTCTGCGAGGCCTGGAGTGAGCCGGCCCTGCGCATCGCGATGCACCAGATTGTCGAAGATATGAGCGGCGAGCGCATTGTTCGGCGTCAGCGTGTAATAATGCGGATCGATAGAGCTCGGTGGTGCGCTGACTGCGAGATCGAGGGTCCGGGGAGTTTGCGCAAAGGTAGGCGCGGGTAAGGCAGGCGCCAATGCCGCGCCGAGGATCAACCGGCGGGACAGTCCGAGCGTGGGCAGCTGAAGCATGACCTATCCTCCTCCGGCGCAGGAGGCGCCGGGTTCGCGACCAGCGCCATTCCCCCTTCGCATGACTGCACCAGCGCTGAGCACGCCTTGTCAAGAACTGCCGGAAGCTCTGCGGCGGCGACTTTCTACCGACATGCCTGACTGTGCTCCGCATTGGCAGGCCCAGCGATGCAGGAACAGGCGGCTCCGCGCGGCCGCCGAATGATGCCGCCGCCATTCACCGTCACTCCGACGGCCCCCCCTGAAATGTGGAACAGCGAAGCCGATTGAGCCTTCAAGCCCGTGCCCCTAGTCTTACTGTGTCATTTTACTCGGTCCTTCCTATATGTGGGTCATGGCGAGAGAGATGGAAGGGGCTGCGGGCCTTCGGCGCGGCGAGGCGCGGTTCGCGGTTTATTTGGGTGAGATCTCGGCGGTGTTGCGTCATGCCAGCCGGGCTGCGGCGGCGCGTGCGTACTGTACGGGGCTGCTGCTGCCGGGCGCCCGCAAGAGCGTGGAGCCCATGGCGGCCCGGATCGAGCCTG